>NZ_JACCHQ010000032.1 GCF_016031655.1 Bradyrhizobium glycinis | reverse complement strand
GGCATCGCGTCCGCTCCCAGCCAAGAAGCTGCTTGAAGCCGTGCGCGCTCATTGGGGCATCGAAAACAATTTGCACTGGGTTCTCGACGTTCTGTTCGACGAGGACGCTTGCCGCAGCCGGAAAGGCCATGCTGCCGAAAACCTCGCAGCCATCCGCAAGCTGGCTATCAATACGCTGCAGGCAACACCTGGACCTGCCCGCACCAGCCACAAAATGCTCGAAGCCAGATGGAATAACGACTTCCTTCTCTCCGCCCTCGCTCATATGCGATAGCCCTACCCTGGAGGGGGAGGGTCGATCGCGCGCAGCGCGAGCGGGGTGGGGTGACGGTCTCTCCGCGTCGAACAGTGCCCGTGGGGAGAGATCACCCCACCCCGTCTCACATTTCGCTGCGCTCAATGTGAGCCGACCCTCCCCTCCAGGGGAGGGTAAGCAAGAGCTCGCGCCACCTTCGCAGCGGCCAGCCGCCCTTGCCGAAGCCGCGTTGGGTATCTACCTCTCGCGAGGTGCTTATTCAGAGGGTCTTTCATGCTGGATGCCGCCATCAAGGCGCTGTCGCAAATGGTCTCACCGCCGATGCGCTCGATCCTGTGGCGGTCGATCGGGCTCGCGCTGGTGCTGATCACCGTGCTGGCGATCGGCTTGCAGCGGCTGCTCAGCTGGTTTGCGACCTCCGGCGAGGTGTGGCTGGAAGGCCTGCTCGGGCCGGGCTGGCATTCCTCGCTCGAGGTTCTCTCCTGGATCGTCTCGATCGCGGCGGGCCTCGGCGTGGTGTTCGGCGGCATCTTCCTGATGCCGGCGATCACCTCGCTGGTGGCGAGCCTGTTCGTCGATGACGTCGCCGACATCGTCGAGCGCGAGCATTATCCCGCCGAGCGGCCGGGCACCGCACTGCCGTTCAGCCAGGCGATGCTCGAGGGCATCAAGACCGCGCTCGTGGCCATCCTGGTCTATCTCGCTGCGCTGCCGCTGGTGCTGTTCGCCGGCGCCGGCTTCCTGATCTTCTTCCTCGCCGCCGCCTGGCTGCTCGGCCGCGAATATTTCGAGCTCGCCGCGATGCGCTTCCGCTCGCCGGAGGAAGCCAAGGCCATGCGACGCGACAATGCCGCGACCATCTTCACCGCCGGCCTGTTCATCGCCGCCTTCGTCTCGATCCCGATCGTCAATCTGGCGACGCCGATCTTCGGCATGGCCTTCATGGTCCACATGCACAAGCGCCTGTCAGGCCCGCGGCCCGAGCTGATCGAGCCGGCACGGCAGGTGCGATAGCGGCGCCCGGCGCGGCCTGCTCACACCGTCTTCTCCGGCCACCGACAGAGGTCGTTGATCAGGCAGACTTCGCAGCGCGGCTTGCGGGCGAGGCAGGTATAGCGGCCGTGCAGGATCAGCCAATGATGCGCGTGCAGCATGAATTCGGCCGGGACCACCTTTTCGAGGCCAAGCTCGACGTCGAGCGGCGTCTTGCCGGGCGCAAGCCCCGTGCGATTGCCGACGCGGAAGACATGGGTGTCGACCGCCATCGTGTGCTCGCCGAAAGCCATGTTGAGCACGACGTTGGCAGTCTTGCGTCCTGCGCCGGGCAACGATTCGATCTCGGCCCGCGTGCGCGGCACCTCGCCGCCGAATTCACTGAGCAGCTTGGCCGATAGCGCGATCACGTTCCTGGCCTTGGTGCGGTAGAGGCCGATCGTCTTGATGTAGTCGCGCAAGCGCTCCTCGCCGAGATCGAGCATCTTTTGCGGGGTGTCGGCAACCTCGAACAGCGCACGCGTCGCCTTGTTGACGCCGGCATCGGTCGCCTGTGCCGACAGCACCACGGCGACTAGGAGCGTGAACGGATTGATGTGCTCGAGCTCGCCCTTGGGCTCCGGATTGGCCTTGCGGAAGCGGCTGAAGACCTCGTGGACCTCGGCCGGCGTCCACGGTTTTGCGGCCTTGAGTGATTTCTTGGCGGGCGCTTTCGGCTTGGTCGCGACCGGTTTTGCCTTTTTCTTCGGAACTGCCGCTTTGCGCGGGACCGGCTTGCGGGTGATTTTCGCCATGATCGGGATATACTGATGGACGATGAGCACAGGCAACGAAATTGCGCGAGCGCGATCTGAAAGCGAGGACGAGCCTCAGATTTTCTCCGCGCTGCTGACGCCGCACCGCTCGCTGAACCGCACCGGCTTTCTCGCCGTGATGCTGTTCCTGAGCGCCGTCGGCTTCGTCACGGGCCTCGCTTTCCTGATGATGGGCGCCTGGCCGGTGTTCGGTTTCTTCGGTCTCGACGTGCTCGTGATCTGGTGGGCCTTCAAGGTCAATTTTCGCGCGGCACGGGCCAGCGAGGAGATCGTGGTGACGCCGTCGGAATTGCGGGTGCGTCGCGTCAGCCATCGTGGCCAGGTTGCCGAATGGACCTTCAATCCGCTCTGGGTCCGGCTCGACCAGGAGGTCGATGAGGAATACGGCATCGAGCACCTTTATCTGATCTCCCGCGGCCAACGCCTGCTCATCGCCGGCTTTCTCGGGCCGGAAGAAAAGGCTAGCTTTTACAATGCCTTGGTCGTGGCTCTCAACGCCGCGCGGCGTGGCCCGACCTATAATCCTGCGACCTGAGCACAGTCGGAAATCGGGTGGTTTCGCGCCAGTGCCTTCCCTACATTTCCGGTCATGATGACCCTTGCGATACATGACCAGCGCCTGGCCAGGCCGGGCACCCAGAACGCCGCCTTGCGCGACTATGATTCGGTGCGGCGGGCGATCGCCTTCATCTCGGCGAATTGGCGCGCGCAGCCAACCATCGAGGCGATGGCGGATGCCGCCGGCGTGACGCCGGATGAGCTGCACCATCTGTTCCGCCGCTGGGCTTCGATCACGCCGAAGGCTTTCATGCAGGCGCTCACCCTCGACCACGCCAAGAATCTGCTCAGGGATTCCGCCAGCATCCTTGACGCGGCGCTGGACTCCGGCCTGTCCGGGCCGGGCCGGCTGCACGATCTCTTCGTCACCCATGAAGCGATGTCGCCGGGCGAATGGAAGAACGGCGGTGCCGGCCTCACCCTGCGCTACGGCTTCCACCCTTCGCCGTTCGGCACCGCGATCGTGATCGCCACCGATCGCGGCCTGTCAGGCCTCGCCTTCGCCGATCACGGCGAGGAGAAGATCGCGCTCGCCGACATGACGCGGCGGTGGCCGAACGCCACCTATGTGGAAGATCACGAAGGCACCGCGCCGCTCGCAGCGCGCATCTTCGATCCAAAGCTGTGGCGGCCGGACCAGCCGCTGCGCGTGGTGCTGATCGGCACCGATTTCGAGGTGCGGGTGTGGGAGACGCTCTTGAAGATTCCGATGGGCCGTGCGGTGTCGTATTCCGATATCGCCTGCAACATCAGGAATCCGAAGGCTTCGCGCGCCGTCGGCGCTGCGGTCGGCAAGAACCCGGTCTCTTTCGTCGTGCCCTGCCACCGCGCGCTCGGCAAAAGCGGCACGCTCACCGGTTATCATTGGGGCATCACCCGCAAGCAGGCGATGCTGGGCTGGGAGGCGGGTCAGCTGGGGCTGCAGTAGGGTCCATCGTCATTCCGGGGCAGTGCGTCAGCACTGAACCCGGAATCTCGAGATTCCGGGTTCGGCTCTTCGAGCCGCCCCGGAATGACGGCATCAGGTCTTACGACGCCAGATCCAGCTTCGAGGCCACCGTCGAATCCGCATTGAGGCGGTAGATGATCGGCACGCCGGTGGCGAGCTCGCGCTTCAAAATGCCTTCGGGCGAGAGCTTTTCCAGCACCATGATCAGCGCGCGCAGCGAGTTGCCGTGGGCGGCAACCAGCGTGCGCTTGCCGTTGAGCACGCCGGGCAGAATCTCCTGCACGTAGTACGGCAGCGCGCGCGCGAGCGTGTCCTTCAGGCTTTCGCCGCCGGGCGGCGGCACGTCGTAGGAGCGGCGCCAGACATGAACCTGCTCCTCGCCCCATTTCTTGCGGGCGTCGTCCTTGTTGAGACCGGAGAGATCGCCGTAGTCGCGCTCGTTGAGCGCGAGATTCTTCGAAGTCGGAAGACCGGTCTGGCCGAGCTCGGAAAGAATGAGATCGAGCGTGTGTTGCGCGCGCGTCAGCACCGAGGTGAAGGCGATGTCGAACACCAGGCCCTGTGCCTTCAGCTTGCGGCCGGCTTCCTTGGCTTCCTTCACGCCGAGCTCGGTGAGGTCGGGGTCCTTCCAGCCCGTGAACAGGTTCTTCAGATTCCATTCGCTCTGGCCGTGGCGCACGAGCACGAGAAGGCGTTCGCTCATTGACTGCTTTCCGTTGCTTGATTGGATCAGATATCGTCGAGGCCGAGCACGTCGGCCATGGTGTAGTGCCCCGGCGGCTTGCCGTGCGCCCACAGCGCCGCCTTGAGCGCACCATGGGCGAACAGCATGCGGTCCTCGGCCTGATGCGACAGCGTCAGGCGCTCGAACGGGCCGAGGAAGGTCACGCTGTGGTCGCCGGCCACGGTGCCGCCGCGCAAGGAGGCGAAGCCGATATTGCCCGGCCGGCGCGCGCCGGTGATGCCGTCACGCCCACGTTCGGAATGGTCATCGAGGGTGACGCCGCGGCCGCTCGCTGCGGCCTGGCCCAGCATCAGCGCCGTGCCCGAGGGCGCATCGACCTTCATGCGGTGATGGGTCTCGACGATCTCGATATCAAAGCTCTGGTCGAGCGCCTTGGCAACGCGCTTGACCACGGCGGCGAGCAGATTGACGCCGAGACTCATATTGCCCGACTGCACCACCACCGCGCGGTTGGTGACGCTCTTGATCACGGCATTGTCCGAGCCGGACAGGCCGGTCGTGCCGATGACATGCACGAGGCCGCGCTCGGCGGCGATCGCGACGTTGGCGATGGTTGCGGCAGGCACGGTAAAGTCGAGGATGCCGTCGGCCTCCTTGCACATCGCCCAGAGATCGGCGGAGAGCTTGATGCCGTTGGCGGGCAGGCCGGCGAGCACGCCGGCATCCTTGCCGAGCAGCTCGGAGCCCGGCGCCTCCAGCGCGCCCGCCAGCACCGCGCCCTTGCTTTCGGCAATCGCCCGCACCAGCGCCCGGCCCATCCGGCCACCGGCCCCCGCAACAATCAAGCGCATGTCGGACATGGTGTGATCCTCTTCGGAGCCGTTGTAGCGGGGGGAGGCAGTTCCGGCAACCGAGGCCGCCGAACACGCGGCATGCTCCAACCCTCCCCTGGAGGGGGAGGGTCGATCGCGCGCAGCGCGAGCGGGGTGGGGTGACGGTCCCTCCGCGACGAACAGTGCCGTGTGGAGAGATCACCCCACCCCGCTGCGCATTCCGCTTCGCTACATGCTCAGCGACCCTCCCCCTCCAGGGGAGGGTAAGAATCCAGGGGAGGGTAAGGAAGAGAGCCTCAGCCGTCCTGCGGCTGCGGGCCGTCGTAGCCTTCGATGACGATGAGGTCGGCGATCGAGTGCGGCTGGCGCACCTTGATGTTGGCCTGGTATTCCGGCGAGTTGTAGCAGGCGAGCGCGGTCTCGTAGTCAGGGAATTCGATCACGACGTTGCGGTTGCGACTGGCGCCTTCGACGGTGGTGAACTTGCCGGCGCGGACGACGAAACGGCCGCCCCATTTCTTGAAGATCGGGCCGTTGGCAATCGCGTAGGGCTTGTAGCCCTCGTCATTGCTGACGTCGACACGCCCGATCCAGTAACCCTTTGCCATTGTTGTTCTCCCTGTTGTTGGTGGTTAGCCGAGCGCTTGCGCGATCTCGGCGTGGATGGTGTCCGCGACGGCCTTGGGATCGGCGGCTTCCACAACCGGACGCCCGACGACGAGATAATCCGCCCCCGCGGCGATCGCACGGCCCGGAGTCATGATGCGCTTCTGGTCGCCGCTGGCGGCGCCCGCCGGACGAATGCCGGGGGTGACGAGGCTCATCTGGTGGCCGACGATCTTGCGCAAGGCCCCGACCTCCTCAGGCGAGGACACGAGGCCGTCGACACCGAGCACCTGCGCCTGCTGCGCACGCGCCTCGACCAGCTCCGACACGCTGAGCCGATACCCCGCCGCATGCAAATCGTCGTCGTTGTAGGACGTCAGCACCGTAACGGCGAGGATCTTCAGGCTGGCGCTGCCACGGCCTTCGACGGCGCCCTTCATGGTCTGCGGATAGGCGTGCACGGTGACGAAGGTCGCGCCCAGCTTGGCGACGCTCTCCACGCCACGCGTCACCGTATTGCCGATGTCGTGCATCTTGAGATCGGCGAACACCTTCTTGCCCTTGTCGGCGAGCTTGCCGATCAGCGGCAGGCCGCCGGCATAAGCGAGCTGGTAGCCGATCTTGTAGAACGTGACGCTGTCGCCGAGCTTCGCGATCATCGCCTCCGCGGCATCAACGCTCGGCAGATCGAGCGCAATGATCAGGCGGTCCTTCGGGGCGATCTCGGCTGGCGTCATGTCACCTCACATCATGCGTTGGGAAACGTCGATCAACTGCGCCACCAGCTCCTTCAAGGCGGCGATATCGCCCTCATTCTTCAGCCTGTCCCTATCGTCATAGGCCTGGTCGGCAAAGGCGAGCGTGAGCTGGCTGGCAATCACGTTGGCGTGGCAGGAGGAGAGGATCAGCCGCAGCGCCTGCAGCGCGCGGGCAGCACCTAACCGGCTCTGGGACGCGCCGGCAAGCGCGAAGACGCGGTTGCGGAACACCTCGCCGCGCGCCTCGTGCAGCTCGTGCACGCGGCTGACCCAGTCGATCGCGTTCTTCAGGAGCGGCGGCACCGAGGCGTTGTATTCGGGCGAGACGATGAGGATGCCGTGATGCGCGCCGATCATGCGCTTCAGATTGATCGCGTGCTTGGGCACGCCGGATTTGGCCTGGAGATCGCCGTCATAGATCGGCAGCGGAAAATCGGCGAGCGAGATGCGGGTGACGTCGACGCCGGCCTGAACGAATTCGTAGGCGGCCACCGCCGCCAGCTTCGCATTATGCGAGCCAGTGCGCAGCGAGCCGGGAATGATCAGGATCTTGGGTGCGGGCATCCGCTTCCATGCGTTCGGCGAAACGAACCGCCGCGCAAAGAGGAGCCGGCGGAATTAATGCTTGCGATACACCCAGACGCGGGCCGGCGGAAGGTTCATCCAGATCCGTTCCGATGCCTCTGTGGACACGCCGGGCAGCGATTTCGGGATCGGCGGCACTACCGCATAGGTGAACTGGATGAAGGGCGCACCGGGCGCGAGCGCGGTGAAGGCATCGCGAACCAGCCGCAGCCGCGTCAGCATCGGCTTGGTGACGAGCGGCAGGCCGGAAACGACAGCGCCAGCGGGCGCGCTCAACACATTCCAAAGCGTGTCGCGCAGGCGGTAGGCATCGCCCTGCACCACCTTAGCTTGCGGATAGCGGTCGCGCAGCAGCGCGCAGAAGCCGGGATTGTATTCGACGAGAACGAGACGCTTCTGGTCGACCCCGCGCTCGATCAGCGCTGACGTGATGGCGCCGGTGCCAGGTCCGAGCTCGATCACCGGTGCGTCGGAATCGGGATCGACATAATGAGCCATGGTCCGTGCCAGCAGCTTGCCGGACGGCATCACCGCGCCCATGTGCAGCGGCTTTTCAATCCACGATCTGAGAAAGCGCACCTCGTCATCGAGACGAGGCTTCTTCAACGCACGCGCGGACGATGGCAAGGGCATGTCGGGACCGGACGGAACCGCGGGACCGCGGCGTGTCAGAAAATGGTCATAAAGACGTATAGGCCGGAGGCGATACGGTCAAGACGAGTCAATTCGCCCGATTGCCGAAGAAATCCTTGACCTTGGCGAAGAAACCCTCGGCTTCCGGCTGGGTGTTGCCGGAGGAGAGCTTCTCGAACTCGGCCAGCAATTCCTGCTGCTTCTTGGTCAGGTTCTGCGGGGTCTCGACCATGACCTGAACGTACATATCGCCCATCTGGCGCGACCGCAGCACCGGCATGCCCTTTGATGCAATGCGGAATCGGCGGCCCGACTGGGTGCCCGCGGGCACCTTCACTTTGGTCTTGCCTTTGTCGATGGTCGGCACCTCGAATTCGCCGCCGAGCGCGGCGGTGACCATCGAGATCGGCACGCGACAATGCAGGTCGGCGCCGTCGCGCTGGAAGAACTGGTGCTGTGCTAGCGAGAGGAAGATGTAGAGGTCGCCGGGCGGCCCGCCGCGGACGCCAGCCTCGCCCTCGCCGGCGAGCCTGATCCGAGTGCCATCCTCGACGCCCTGCGGAATATTGACCGAGAGCGTCCGCTCCCGCGTGACCCGCCCTTGTCCCGAGCAGGACGGGCAGGCGTCCTCGATCATCTGGCCGCGGCCCTGACAACCCGGGCAGGTCCGCTCCAGCGTGAAGAAGCCCTGCGACTGCCGCACGCGGCCGGCGCCGCCGCAGGTCGAGCAGGTCTTCGGCTTGGTGCCGGCCTTGGCACCGATGCCCGAGCAGGCCTCGCAGGTGACCGAGACCGGAATCTCGATCTGCGCGGTCTTGCCGCCAAAGGCTTCCTCGAGCGTGATTTCCATGTTGTAGCGCAGATCGGCGCCGCGCTCGCGGCCGCCGCGGCCGCGCTGTCCGGCCATGCCGAACAGGTCCTCGAAGATGTCGGAGAAAGAGGAGGCGAAGCCCGCGCCGAAACCGGCGCCGCCGCCGAAGCCGCCGCCCTGCTCGAACGCGGCGTGGCCGTAACGGTCATAGGCGGCGCGCTTGTCTTTGTCCTTCAGGACCTCGTAAGCCTCGTTGATTTCCTTGAACTTGACTTCGCTGGTCTCATCCCCGGGATTGCGGTCGGGATGGAATTTCATTGCGAGCTTGCGGAACGACGATTTCAGCTTGGATTCGTCGGCGTCGCGATCGACTTCGAGGGTCTCGTAATAGCAGCGCTTGGTGGACGTGGACATGGTGAGCTCGGTCTATCCAATCGCGATTCAAGTTGGCGCGGAACAACGCTGACATGCGGCGGTATGAGCGCCCTTCGACCTTGCAGCAGAGGGCAGCCTGGCAGCGCTGAGAATAACCGCTGGGAATTGATCGATCGTAACGGGCGACGTGCTCGCCCGCCCCGACACGACGGCCTCCCCCGCGAGGGAGGAGGCCGGTAGCGCGTGTGGGGTCCAAGCCGTCCGCATCGTCACCCTCTCGGGGCTTAAGCGGACTTCTTGTTGTTCTTGTCGTCGTCGACCTCGGTGAATTCCGCGTCGACGACGTCGTCCTTGGCCGCATCCTTCTTGGCGTCGGCCTCGGCCTGCTGCTTGTACATGGCCTCGCCGAGCTTCATCGAAGCCTGCGCCAGCGTCTGGGTCTTGGCCTTGATCGCCTCGGCATCGTCGCCCTTCAGCGCTTCCTTGAGGTCGCTGACGGCATCCTCGATGGCGCGGCGCTCGCTCTCGGCGACCTTCGAGCCATGCTCGGCCAAAGCCTTCTCGGTCGAATGCACCAGGCCATCCGCCTCGTTCTTGGCGGTCACGGCCTCGCGGCGCTTCTTGTCCGCCTCGGCATTGGCCTCGGCGTCCTTGACCATCTTCTCGATGTCGGCTTCCGACAGACCACCGGAAGCCTGGATGCGGATCTGCTGCTCCTTGCCGGTGGCCTTGTCCTTGGCCGAGACGTTGACGATGCCGTTGGCGTCGATGTCGAAGGTCACCTCGATCTGCGGCATGCCGCGCGGCGCCGGCGGAATGCCCATCAGGTCAAACTGCCCGAGCATCTTATTGTCGGCGGCCATTTCACGCTCGCCCTGGAAGACGCGAATGGTGACGGCATTCTGATTGTCTTCGGCCGTCGAGAACACCTGGCTCTTCTTGGTCGGGATCGTGGTGTTGCGGTCGATGATGCGGGTGAACACGCCACCCAGCGTCTCGATACCCAGCGACAGCGGGGTCACGTCGAGCAGCAGCACGTCCTTGACGTCGCCCTGGAGCACGCCGGCCTGGATCGCGGCACCGATCGCCACGACTTCGTCCGGGTTGACACCCTTGTGCGGCTCCTTGCCGAACAGCTGCTTCACGACTTCCTGGACCTTCGGCATGCGGGTCATGCCGCCGACCAAAACGACCTCGCCGATCTCACCGGCGGTGACGCCGGCGTCCTTCAGCGCCTTGCGGCACGGCTCGATGGTCTTCTGCACGAGGTCGTCGACCAGCGCCTCGAACTTGGCGCGGGTGAGCTTCATGGTCAGATGCTTCGGGCCGGTCTGGTCCGCGGTGATGAAGGGCAGGTTGATCTCGGTCTGCGTCGTCGACGACAGCTCGATCTTGGCCTTTTCAGCGGCTTCCTTCAGGCGCTGCAAAGCGAGCTTGTCGTTGCGCAGGTTGATGCCCTGCTCCTTCTGGAACTCGTCGGCGAGATAACCCACGAGGCGCATGTCGAAGTCTTCGCCGCCGAGGAAGGTGTCGCCGTTGGTCGACTTCACCTCGAACACGCCGTCGCCGATTTCGAGAATGGAGATATCGAACGTGCCGCCGCCGAGGTCGTACACCGCGATGGTGCCGGCCTTGGTCTTGTCGAGGCCATAGGCGAGCGCGGCCGCGGTCGGCTCGTTGATGATGCGCAGCACTTCGAGACCCGCGATCTTGCCGGCGTCCTTGGTCGCCTGGCGCTGGGCGTCGTTGAAGTAGGCGGGAACGGTGATGACGGCCTGCTCGACCTTCTGGCCGAGATGGGCTTCCGCGGTCTCCTTCATCTTCTGCAGGATGAAGGCCGAGACCTGCGAGGGCGAGTAGGTCTGGCCGTCGGCCTCGACCCAGGCGTCGCCGTTGGAAGCCTTCACGATCTTGTAGGGAACGAGCTTCTTGTCCTTCTCGACCATCGGGTCGTCGTAGCGGCGGCCGATGAGGCGCTTCACTGCGAAGAAAGTGCGCTCGGGATTGGTGACGGCCTGGCGCTTGGCCGGCTGACCGACGAGGCGCTCGCCGTCATCCGTGACGGCGACGATCGAAGGCGTCGTGCGCATGCCTTCGGAATTCTCGATGACTTTGGCGTTCTTGCCATCCATCACGGCGACGCACGAATTCGTGGTGCCGAGGTCGATCCCAATGACCTTTCCCATGGTCCTGATATCCTTCTTTTTGCGGCAGGTTGGCTGGGCCCAAGAGGCACCCGACCGAAACCCCCTAAGATCAAACATCCGCGATATTGCGATGATTGAGGCTCATATAGGAGGGGGGGAGGGGCCCGCAAGGACCGAAGCTACGTTTCTGTCGCTAAAACATCGGGTTTTGGAAGATGATATCCGGGCTCAATCGCCCTTGCGGGTGAGGAATTATTAACAGGTCCCGGCTTCGGCAAGCCCCCGCACCCGGGAGCCCGGCCGCCCTGTTGCGGCGAGGCCAAACCGGCTAAAAGGCGGACCGACCGCACAGCCGGCGCAGCTGCTTCGCGCGACAAAGCGGCCCCGTGGCCGACCATCGAACGGCCTCAATGTGAACCAATCAGAGTGGCCATGAAGCTGATCCGCCCCCTCGCCGCGCTCGCCCTCCTCGCCGCAACAGCGCTTCCGGCCCTCGCCGCCGACGTCGTTTTCCCACCTGGCCTGCGTCTCGGCATGGTGCCGCTGATCGGCCTCAGCACGGCCAAGACCTTTCCGGGCTTCGAGAGCGAGGACGGCAGCGTCAAGGTGCTGGTTACCGAGCTGCCGCCGGCCGCCTATGGCGAGGTCGTGAGCGCCTTCAATGCCAATCCCGGCGGAACGGGCGGCGTCAAGCAGGACAAGGTCGAGACCCCCGCAGGTCTTGCCTATTTCACCACTGAAAGCGGCAAGGCCGGGGATATTCCGGTGAAGCGCTATTCGATGATCGTGCCCGGCGCCGGCTTCTCCGGCTATGTCGCGGTGCAGATCCCGGAGAATGCGACCAAGATCTACACGGACGAGGCGGTGCGGCAGATGTTCGCGAGCGCCACCACCCGCAGGCAGGTCTCGGCCGAAGAGCAGATCGCGCTGCTGCCGTTCAAGATCACCGATCTCGCCGACTTCAAGGACATCCGGACCCTGGCACCGGGCTCGAGCATCATCCTGGCCGACGGCAATGAGAGCGCCGGCTACGAAACGAGGCCGTTCATGATCCTCGGCCTGATCGGCGCCACCCCGCAAGCCGCCGACGACCGCGCCCGCTTCGCCCAGGAGGCGGCGCTGCAGATTCCCGGCGTGCGCGAGTCGCGCATCACCATGTCCGAGCCGATCCGCATCAACGGCCAGCAAGGCTTCGAGACCCGGATCGACGGCGTCAGCGGCAAGGACAAGGTCCCGGTGACGGTGGTGCAGTGGATCCGCTTCTCGACGGGCGGCGCATCATTGCGCATCATCGCCAGCGCCCCGCGCGACCAATGGCAAGCCGCCTTCACCCGCTTCCGCGCCGTGCGCGACGGGATTCAGCCGAAGGGGTAGCTGCATCTCCGAACGAGATGCGCTCCCTCCCCGCCTGCGGGGGAGGGCTGGGGAGAGGGTGTCTCCGCAATCGAGAACCCCCAAGAGGAGAGAGCCCTCACCTGCCGAGCTCTGCGAGCGCGATAGCCGAGGCTACGCCTCGGCGTCCTTTTGAAGGACGGCCGCCGAAGGCGGCCTATGCTCTCCCGCAAGCGGGAGAGGTGCACTGAGTTCGCGGCTTAAGCTCGATTACTCACCAAACCCGGCTGCATTTTCGGGCTTCTGTTCGTACACGAACGGAACTAGGCTTCCTCCCGTTGGATCACCTTCAGGGGAGGCATACATGCTGGTTCGGCGGCAAGTCTTGGCAATGCTTGGAACGACGGCGCTGGCGACGCTCGCGCCAGATGCGCTGTTCGCGGCCGCATCGATCAAGCCGGACGAAACGTCCGCGCTGCTCGTGATCGACGTGCAGAACTGCTTCCTGCCCGGCGGCAGCCTCGCGGTGAAGGAAGGCGAGCAGGTGGTGCCGGTCATCAACAGGATCTCGAAGGCATTTGCGAACGTGGTGCTGACGCAGGACTGGCACACGCCGGGCCACGTCTCGTTTGCGTCGGTTCATTCCGGCAAGAAGCCGTTCGAAACGGTGGACCTTCCCTACGGCAAGCAGGTGCTGTGGCCGGACCATTGCGTGCAAGGCACCGATGGCGCGGCGCTGTCGAAGGACCTGTCGATCCCGCACGCCGAGCTCATCATCCGCAAGGGTTTTCACAAGGACGTCGACAGCTATTCGGCCTTCCTCGAAGCCGACGGCAAGACCTCGACGGGGCTCGCCGGCTACCTGAGGGGCCGCAAGATCAAGCGCCTCTTCGTCGCGGGTCTCGCGACGGACTTCTGCGTCGCCTGGACCGCGCTCGACGGGCGCAAGGCGGGCTTCGAGGTCTATGTGGTGGAAGACGCCTGCCGCGGCATCGACACGCAGGGCTCGCTCGCCAAGGCCTGGGCCGATATGGCCAAGGCGGGCGTGAAGCGGATTCAGTCTGCGGATATCGCGGTGAGCGCGTAGGATTTTCGGAGCTGTCATTCCGGGGCGGCTCGAAGAGCCGAACCCGGAATCTCGAGATTCCGGGTTCGATGCTTCGCATCGCCCCGGAATGACGCCAAGCTCAGTTCGCCGCGCTGCTCGACTCGTTGTTGTTCGCCGCGGGCGCAGCCTTCGCGCCGCCCTTGGCGACGCCGACCAGCGCCGGGCGCAGCACGCGCTCGCCGATTGTGTAGCCGGCCTGCACGACCTGCACCACGGTGCCCGACGGCACCGAGGCATCGGGCACTTCGAACATCGCCTGGTGGAAGTTCGGATCGAACTTCTGGCCCTGCGGATCGAGCTTCTTCACGCCGTGCTTTTCCAGCGCGTTGAGCAGCGAGCGCTCGGTGAGCTCGACGCCCTCGATCAGCGCCGTCAAGCCGGGATCGGCCGCGGCGCGCGCTTCGGCCGGAACGGCGTCGAGCGCACGCTGGAGATTGTCGGCGATTTCGAGCACGTCGCGGGCAAAGCCGGTGATGCCGTAGAGGCGGGCGTCGGCGACTTCCTTGGCAGTGCGCTTGCGCAGGTTCTCCATCTCGGCCAGCGTCCGCAACATGCGGTCGCGCGCCTCGGCGGCTTCCTTCTGCAGGGTCTCGACCGAGCCGGGCTCGGGATCGTCGGGCATGATGTAGGGTTTCGACACCACGGGCTCGCCGGTCGCTGCAGTCGTGTCTTCGGGTTGCCGGTCTTGCTCGGTCATCGGCTCTGATCTCGAACTCGTTTCAGGGATGTTGGCCCGGATATCGTGCTTAAGCCCGCGAAAATCAAGCGCCCGTGATCGGCGGAAAGGCGGGTCAGCCCCCCAAGAGACGGCTGACGATGCGGGCGGCGTAGTCCACGGTCGGGATCACGCGGGCATAATTCAGCCGCGTCGGGCCGATCACGCCGAGGACGCCGACGATGTGGCCGGCGGCATCCCGATAGGGCGAGATGATGGTGGACGATCCCGACAGCGAGAACAGCTTGTTCTCACTGCCGATGAAGATGCGCACGCCTTCGGCGGTCTCGGCCCGGCCGAGCAGGTCGATCACGCCGCGCTTGGTCTCGAGGTCGTCGAACAACAGGCGCACCCGCTCCAGATCCTCCAGCGCGTGCAGATCTTCGAGCAGATTGGCATGGCCGCGCACGATAAGCTGGCGGTCCTCGCTCTCGCCGCCGGACCAGCTGGCGATGCCGGCCGAGATCACTTTCTGTGTCAGCTGATCGAGCTCGGCACGAGCCTCGCCGAGTGCGGTCTCGAGCTCGAGCCGCGCCTCGGCGAGCGTGCGGCCGCGGATCCGCGCATTGAGGAAATTGCTGGCTTCCGTCAGCGCCGAGGAGGGAACCCCGGGCGGCAGCGTCAGCACGCGGTTTTCGACCTGGCCGTCCTCGCCGACCAGGATCACCAGCGCTTTTTCCGGTTCCAGGCGGACGAATTCGATGTGCTTCAGCCGCGCATTGGATTTCGGCGTCAGCACGACGGCGGCGGCCCGGGTCAGGCCGGAGAGCCGCATCAAGGCCTGGTCCAGCGCCGCCTCGACCGATTGCGCCTCGCCGACGGAGGAGAGCTGGCTCTGGATCGACTGCCGCTCGGCCTCGTTGAGATCGCCGACCTGCATCAGGGCATCGACGAAGAAGCGCAGGCCCAGTTCCGTCGGCAGCCGGCCGGCGGAGGTGTGCGGGGCATAGATCAAGCCGAGCTGTTCCAGATCGGCCATGACGTTGCGGACCGAGGCCGGCGACAGCGGCATGGCGATCAGGCGGGAAATGTTCCGCGAGCCGACCGGCTCACCGGTCGCGAGATAGCTTTCGACAATTTGACGAAAGATGTCGCGGGAACGCTCGTTGAGCTGGGCAAGGCCTGCGCGCGGCGCGATCAGATGGATCGGATCGTGATGGGCCACAGACGGTAACTCCTCTCAGATACTTATAATTTGTCCATCCGGGCCGCTTCTGACAAGCGTGGCGTTTGCAGGCCGACGATCAGGGGGTGAATAAGCCCTTGCCGCCCACCCCCGCCCCACCTACAAGCACCGCGAACAGCCTATTCCCGTGAGTTTTGGAGATTTCCCATGCGGCCAAGCCGCCGTGCGCCCGACGAATTGCGCCCCGTGACGCTGGAGCGCGGCGTGGTCAAATATGCGGAAGGCTCCTGCCTGGTGAAATTCGGCGACACCCATGTGCTGGTCACCGCCACGCTGGAAGACCGCCTGCCGCCGTGGCTGAAGGGCCAGGGCCGCGGCTGGGTCACCGCCGAATACGGCATGCTGCCGCGCGCGACCTCCGAACGCACCCGCCGCGAGGCCTCCGCCGGCAAGCAGAGCGGGCGTACCGTCGAGATCCAGCGCCTGATCGGCCGCTCGCTTCGCACCATCGTCGATCTCGAAGCGCTCGGCGAGCGCCAGATCACGGTCGATTGCGACGTGCTCCAGGCCGACGGCGGCACCCGCACGGCCTCGATCACCGGCGCCTGGGTCGCGCTGGCCGATTGCATCAACTGGATGAAGGCGCGCAACATGCTGAAGGCCAACGTGCTGCGCGACAACGTCGCCGCGATCTCCTGCGGCATCTTCAACGGCACGCCGGTGCTCGACCTCGACTATGCCGAGGATTCGGAAGCCGAGACCGACGCCAATTTCGTCATGACGGGCGATGGCCGGATCATCGAGGTGCAGGGCACCGCGGAACGCGAGCCGTTCACGCAGGACGAGTTCCTGAAGCTGATCGCCCTGGCGCAGAAGGGCATCGCGCGCCTGGTGGACTTGCAGAAACTGGCCGTGGCGTAGTCAATAGGGCCATGCACCGCCGAATCACGGACAAGCTCGTCATCGCCACCCACAATCCCGGCAAGCTCGCCGAGATGAGGGAGCTGCTTGCGCCGTATGGCATCGAGGCGATATCGGCCGGCGAGCTCGGCCTGGACGAGCCCGAGGAAACCGGCAGCGATTTCCGCAGCAACGCCGCGATCAAGGCGATCGCCGCGGCGCAGGCGGCGAAGCTCCCCGCCTTCGCCGACGATTCCGGCATCGTCGTCGACGCGCTCGACGGCGCGCCCGGAATCTACAGCGCGCGCTGGGCCGGTCCGACCAAGGATTTCAACGCGGCGATGGCGCAGATCGAGCGCCTGCTGCAGGAGCGCGGCGCCACCACGCCGGACAAGCGCAGGGCCCACTTCGTCTCCGCGCTCTGCGTGGCCTGGCCCGACGATCATCGCGAGGAGGTCGAGGCGCGCGTGGACGGCACGCTGATCTGGCCACCGCGCGGCACTGCCGGCTTCGGCTACGATCCGATGTTCCTGCCGGACGGGCACAGCCGCACATTCGGCGAGATGACCAGCATCGAGAAGCACGGCCTGCCGCCGCTCGGCCTCGGCCTGTCGCACCGTGCCCGCGCTTTTCGGAAACTGGCGGAGATCTGCCTTGAGCCGCGCTAACAAGGATGCGTTTGGCGTCTATGTGCATTGGCCGTTCTGCCTGTCGAAGTGCCCCTATTGCGACTTCAACAGCCACGTCCGCCACGCCGCGATCGACGAAGCGCGCTTCGCCTCCGCCTTCGCGCGCGAGATCGCAACGACCGCCGAGCGCGCGCCTGGCCGCGAGGTCACCTCGATCTTCCTCGGCGGTGGCACGCCGTCTTTGATGCAGCCTTCGACCGTCGGCGCGGTGCTCGATGCGATCGGCAAGCACTGGACCGTCGCAGGCGACGTCGAGGTGACGCTGGAAGCGAACCCGACCAGTGTCGAAGCCACGCGCTTTGCCGGCTATCGCATCGCAGGCGTCAACCGCGTCTCGCTCGGCGTGCAGGCGCTCGACGATGCCTCGCTGAAGGCGCTCGGCCGCATGCACAGCGCCCGCGAAGCGCTCGATGCCGTCGCTATCGCGCGCCGCGCGTTCGACCGCTATTCGTTTGACCTGATCTACGCCCGCCCCGACCAGACGCCGGCAATGTGGGCGGGCGAGCTGCGGCACGCCATCGATGAAGCGGCCGAGCATTTGTCGCTCTATCAATTGACGATCGAGGAAGGCACGCCGTTCTTCGGCCTGCACCAGGCCGGCAAGCTGAAGACGCCGGACGAGGCGGTCGCACGCGCGCTCTACGACGTCACGCAGGAGACCTGCGACAAGCTGGGGCTACCCGCTTACGAGATCTCCAATCACGCGCGGCGCGGCGCCGAGTGCCGGCACAATCTGGTTTACTGGCGCGGCGAGGAATATGCCGGCATCGGCCCCGGCGCACATGGCCGCCTCGACATCGACGGCATCAGGCACGCCACCGCGACCGAGAAGCGTCCCGAGGCCTGGCTGATGCGGGTCGAGACCAACGGCGACGGTGTCGTCAGCGACGAGCTCCTCAACAGCGAGGAGCGCGCCGACGAATTCCTGCTGATGGGTTTGCGTCTTGCCGAAGGCATCGACCCCGAGCGCTACAAGGCCCTCGCCGGCCGCCCGCTCGACCCCCGCCGCATTGCGCTCTTGCGCGAGGAAGGCGCGATCACGGTCGACGCGACGGGGCGGCTGCGCGTGACCAGCAGCGGGTTTCCGGTATTGGATGCCGTGGTCGCGGATTTGGCGGCGTAGTCTTAGCCAAACTGGCGGTGCGCTCCCTCGCCCGCTTGCGGGAGAGGAGTTGGGATAGGGTGTCTCCACAAGGGGACAATCCCCCAACCTTCACCCGGTGTCCCAAAGCTTAGCGAAGCGCAGTCAAGCGCGGACGACTTCAGACGGTTCTAGCAATCCGGCCTTATCCAGTGCGTAGGCGTACGCCTCTTTCATCTTGAGATTCCCGCTGTCGGTGTAGACGAGCAATCTCTTGCCGTCAGTACGGGTCTTAACCATGCCGAATGCCGTACGACTGAAGCCGAAGAACTTGCCGCGCTTCTTGTCCTTCTTGGGGTCGATCACCCTGGAGGGCCCCTCGACGTTAAAGAACGCTACAAGCTCCGTCACCAGAACCAGGGGCTCCGGCACGCGCGACCATTTGCCTAAGGCCCCGACCAAGGTCGCCCTGGGATGAATGTATTCCTTGCGGGCATTCTCGTCGCCGCTGGAGATCACGCTGACGATCGGATCCACCGCCTGGATGAAAGCCCCTGAAAAGTCCGCCGACCCATGGTGCGGGACCTTGAAGACTTCCGCCTTGAGGTTGATTGTCCCGCTATTGTGTTCACGCGTGAGGAAGCGGCTGGACTCATCATTGAGATCGCCGGTGAACAGGTAGCTCATTCTTCCATAGGTCAGCCGGAATACGATTGAGTGGCCATTGATCGTATGTGAGGCCGAAAAGCCGCTGCTCTTAAGGTCGTCTGTTTCCAGCGACTCGTGGCCGATCCTCGGCCCCTTCGGCGGAGTGCCGAGAAATTTCAGGGCAGACTTGCCCCCCACCTTGGACGTCAACGGCCCCAGTACCTCTACCTTTATGTCCTCCTCAGCGAAGAAGTCGAAGGCATCGTCATCGCCAATCTCAAGTCGCCTGAACTCGATCTTTGACCTCTTGTTGTACTTCGCCAGGGTATCCTTCCAAACCTTGAAAGGCTTGTTCATCTCCTTGTCGGGTACTTTGAGGAGGTTATCCACCAATCCGACGAGATAGAGGTCCTTACCCACCTTCCTTGTTGGACCCAGCAGCTCTGTTTCGTTCCGTCGCTTATCGTTGGCCTTCTTTTCGGGCCGCTTCACAATCCCGTTGTGGTAGACCCGTTTCGGCTCGATGAAGAGGCGCTTTCGAACCGCCTCATTTTGCTCAGATATTTGGATCTCGGGCAGGCCGACGAAATGGTCGGCGTCTCCATGCGTGACGAGGATGCACTCGATTTCCTTCGGCCTATTGGGCGACGTGCCACGAAACCTGGAGGCGAGATAACGGGCAAAGAGCTCATTGTCGCCACCATCGACAAGCATCGCCTTACCTTGCGGCGATTCGATCACCGAGCCGTCGCCCTGCTGAACATCGACGAAATTGACCTTGAGGACCTTGTTGCGATTCCGCGGGATGAGAACATCGGTCAGCTTCAAACCCGACGTCTTCTTCGGCTGGAGGTAACCAAACCTCTTTTCCGGCAGAATGCTGCCATCCTGGCGTTCCACGAATTCGACCGTTTCGATCTCAGCATAGTCCCGACCCATCTTAACAACGCTGACCTCATCACCCCAGGCCAACGTCCTCAGGAGGCTTTTGCGGTTCTTCTCCTGCCAGACGTCAGCAAGATCGACGTTGATCACGTACCTCTTTGCCATGATGACGATCCCTCATCGAGGTTGCGTTGCAATGGAAAGCGCGACGCATGAAGGCCGTTTACGTCTCTCGCTGCGGGTTATCAGGCTGTGCGTATGCGGTATTCAACGGGATCGACACGCGTGGATGGTCTCTATGATCTACGCATTTTGCAGCCGCGTCACTGAAGGCGATGCGCGAAAACGGCCAGGTTTACGTCTTGAATGCCGGGATACCGGCGACTGCTGAAAAGATTCTGCTCGGCTAACTCTAAAAACAGACGCAACATATGGTTGCGGCATCCAAAGTTGATCGCCTGCCTAACTGCGAGTCAAGTGCCGAGTTGGGTGGCCCACAGGATTGGCTTTGTCACCAGCCGGCCTACTGCTCGATCGAGCTTGCCGCCTCCGGAGACGAACGACGCGCGGACCTCTCTCGCAAGCGAGAGAGGTGAACCAGCTACGCCCCAAAGCTCTTCGGCGAGCCCGCAACCGCGACGCCGCCGCCTTGCGTCACCTTCATCACGGCAAGCCCACGTTCATTCGTGCCATCCGCGCGGAAGCGGAACAGGCCGTCGATGCCGGCAAAGCCGGAGGGGTTCGTGAGCACGTCGGACGAGAAGCGCTGGCCGCCTTGCGTGCGCGCCAGCGCGGCGACGAGCGCGACCGCGTCATAGGAAAGGGTCGCGGTGCGGATCGGCTCGGCGCCGTATTTGGTACGGTAGCGGCCGGAGAAGGCGCGGAACCCGGCCGGGTCGGGCGCGGCGTAGAGGCCGCCCTGCAGCGCGGAGCTGGCATAGACGCGCGGATTATCCCACAGGCCGGTGCCGAGCAGCTGGATGTTGCGCAGGTTCGCGCCAGCGGCGGTCATCGCATCCGCGACTGACACGACGGCATCGCCGTCATCGGCCATGAACAGCGCGTCCGCACTGCCGAGCTGCTGCGCCACGGTGCGCGCGGGCGTGGCGCGATCGGCGCCGTATTTCTCGAACGCGACTATGCGCCCGCCCCGCCGCGGCACCGCCGCCTTCACCGCGGCCTCGACGACATTGCCATAGGCGTTGTCGGGCACCAGCACGGCGAAGGAACGCTTTCCGATGCCGGCGGAATATTCGACGATGCGATTGACGTCGGATTCCGGCAGGAACGAGAGCAGGTAGACGCCGCGTCCGGCAATGCTGGAATCCGTCGAGAACGCGATCACCGGGATGCCGCGCGTGCGCGCGACCTGTGCCACCGCCGGCACCGATTGCGCGAACAGCGGCCCGAGGATGATCTCGGCGCCCTCGTCGACTGCCTGCTGCGCGCCGGCCTGCGCGCCCTGCGGGCTGCCATTGTCGTCCTTGATCAGGAGCTGGATGTTCGGGTTCTGGAACTCGGCCAGCGCCATCTCGGCGGCGTTGCGCATCGATTGCGCAGCGAGCCCGGCGTTGCCGGCCGCGGAGAGTGGCAGGATCAGACCGACCTTCACGCCGCCGGTGCCGGCGGTCGTCGCCTGCTGCTGCGGGCCGGCCGGCTGGGCCGGCGGTGTGGAGCTCGAGAACGGGTTGGAGAACTGGCTGAGACTTTGCTGCACGCCGGCACAGGCCGACAGCACGGGCGCACCCAGCATCAGGCCGAGCGCAGTCCGCCGGGTCGCCCCTGGCGATCGGGACCCCGGAAGGTGAGACTTTGGATGACGCGGGCCGACCATGGCAGCTTCTCTTCCGACCCGCCGTTCGCCGGCCGATCACGACATTGCGTCCGCGACGAGGGCCGCGGATTCAGGCAGTGTGTCGGCAAATAGTTAACCGAAACAAAAGGATAACAACCGCTTAACGCGGCCGCAATCCTGTCCCGGCAGCTCTCGCCGCCACTCATTCACTCATCAAGGCGGCGTTTCCGTCGCGAATATGGCGCGAGGCCCTCACTCCCTCGCGACGTGATCTCCGACCGATCACATTCCCGTCCGTTCCTCGCCCCTGACCTGGATACGATCTTTGGGCACGATCTTTTTCGGCGAGCCGGTTCCCAGCCTTAGCGATCGTGCCTAAGTTGGCTCCATTATGCGCGCAAAGCCGGCCCCGATAAATACGCCT
Source organism: Bradyrhizobium glycinis (assembly GCF_016031655.1). GTDB lineage: Bacteria > Pseudomonadota > Alphaproteobacteria > Rhizobiales > Xanthobacteraceae > Bradyrhizobium > Bradyrhizobium glycinis. The sequence continues at coordinate 61,660 of NZ_JACCHQ010000032.1, read as the reverse complement.
GAAGCTCAAGACGCCGCCTCGCGCGGTTTCTCCATCGATGCCCATCGGCTCGCGGCGCCGAAGGCCGCGCCAGGCCTCCATCTGGTCGCGACCCCGATCGGCAATCTCGGCGACATCACCCTGCGGGCACTGCAGACGCTCGCCGGAGTCGACATCATTGCCTGTGAGGACACCCGCATCACGCGCCGCCTGACCGAACGCTATGCGATCACGGCGCAGCTCAAGCCATATCACGAGCACAATGCGGAGGCTGCGCGTCCAAAAATCCTCGAAACCCTCGGACAGGGCGGCTCGGTCGCGCTGGTGTCGGACGCCGGCACGCCGCTGATCTCCGACCCCGGCTTCAAGCTGGTGCGCGAGGTCTGCGCCGCCGGCCATGCGGTATATGCGCTGCCTGGCCCGTCCTCGGTGCTGGCCGCGCTGTCGGTCGCCGCGCTGCCGACCGACCGTTTCTTCTTCGAAGGCTTCTTGCCGGCGAAATCAGCCGCGCGCCGCAGCCGTCTCACCGAGCTCGCCCGCATCGATGCGACGCTGGTGATGTTCGAGTCAGGCAACCGCGTGCAGGATACGCTGGCCGATCTCGCCGAGATCATGGGACCGCGCGAGGCCGCGATCTGCCGTGAGCTGACCAAGCTGCACGAGGAGATTTCGCGCGCAACGCTGAGCGAGCTGGCGCGCGAGACTGCAACGCTGGAGACGCGCGGCGAATTCGTGCTGGTGATCGCTCCGCCGGCGGCCGACGCCGAGGTCCTGACATCGGACGCGCTCGATGGTCTGTTGCGCGAGCAGCTTGCCGCGCACAGCGTCAAGGATGCCGTGGCGCATGCGGTCGCATTGTCGGGCCGGCCGCGCCGCGAGGTCTATGCCCGGGCGCTCGCGCTCGCAAAGGATTCGAAGGGAAGCGATGGCGAAGACTGAGATCCCTGCGGAACCGAAGGTCGCCTCGCCCGAGCGCGTGGCGGCGTTCCAGACGGGCATTTCCGCGGAGAGCCGCGCCGCCGCCTATCTCATGGCCAAGGGCTACCGCATTCTCGCCAAACGTTACCGCACGCCGCATGGCGAGATCGACATCGTGGCGCGGCGCCGCAACCTGATCGCCTTCGTCGAGGTCAAGGCCCGCGCCACGCTGGACGATGCCGCCTTTGCCGTGACGCCGCGCCAGCAGCAGCGCATCATCGATGCCGCGCAAGGCTGGCTCGCAGCGCATCCCGAGCATGCCGAATTCGAATTGCGATTCGACGCCATGCTGATTGCGCCGCGCTCGCTTCCGCGCCATGTGTTGGCGGCATTCGACGCCTCGACCTGAAAGGCAGCCCATGAAACTGAACGTCGCCGTCCAGATGGACCCCATCGCCCGCATCAACATCAAGGCCGATTCCACCTTCGCGCTGCTGTTGGAGGCGCAGAAGCGCGGCCATGGCCTGTCCTATTACACCCCGGACAAGCTCTCGATGGTCGGCGAGGAGCTGGTCGCGCCGGTTCAGCTCCTGACCGTGCGCGACGAGCCCGGCGACCATTTCACCCTCGGTGAGCCCAAGCGCGAGGCGCTGAACGGCTTCGACGTGGTGCTGCTGCGCCAGGATCCGCCGTTCGACCTCGCCTACATCACGTCGACGCATTTCCTGGAGCGCATCCATCCGAAGACGCTGGTCGTCAACGATCCCGCCTCGGTGCGCAACGCGCCAGAAAAGCTGTTCGTGATGAATTTTCCGCAGCTGATGCCGCCGACGCTGATCTCGCGCGACCTGGATGAGATCAACGCGTTCCGCGACAAGTACGGCGCGGTGGTCATGAAGCCGCTGCACGGCCATGGCGGCGCGGCGGTGTTCCGCGTGATGCCGCAGGACATGAATTTCGGCTCGCTGTTCGACATGTTCTCGGTGACGTTCAGGGAGCCCTGGGTGATCCAGCAATTCATCCCCGAGGTGAAGCACGGCGACAAGCGTATCATCCTGGTCGACGGCGAGTTCGCCGGCGCGGTGAACCGCGTGCCGGCGGCCGACGACCTCCGCTCCAACATGGTGCGCGGCGGCGCGGCGCAGGAGACCGAGCTCACCCCGCGCGAGCGCGAGATCTGCGCCACCGTCGGACCTGCGCTGCGCGAGCGCGGCCTGTTGTTCGTCGGCATCGACGTCATCAACGGCAACCTCACCGAGATCAACGTGACCTCACCGACTGGCATCCGCGCCATCGCGCGTCTCGGCGGCCCCGATGTCGCGGCGAAGATCTGGGACGTGATCGAAGCGAAGCGGAAGAAGTAGAGCTCTGCGCGTAGCCGGATGGAGCGTTAGCGAAATCCGGGACGCTCATCACTCGCACCGGCCCCGGATTACGCTTGCGCTCCATTCGGGGCCACGGATGACGCTCGCGGCCACCTCTGCGCGCTAACGACGTATTCACCATGACGCCGCGCGCGTCGTGCGAACGTGCGCGCCCGCATACGTGAAACTACGGGGCCGCCGGCCAGCCCGATAACGCCGCGTTCACCATCTGCCGAGAACCAGCATCGCGGCCGGGCATCGCGTTCGGCCTCGCAACACCCCTTATACTTTTGCTCCCTACTCATCGACGCGGGGGAACACGCCAGGTGCGGTTCGAGTGCCCCGCGTAAGAGTAGAAGCGTATGAATACCGCACGCATTGTCGTTCTCGTCATCGCTCTCGGCGCCGGCGGCGTCGCAGCGTATCTGGCGAGCGGCTATCAGAATCCACCCGCGGCCGTCCTGCCTGTCGCCGAGAAGCTGCCGACGGTCGAGGTCCTCGTCGCCAAGAACGACATCCAGCTCGGCCAGGCCGTCAAGCCCGAGGACCTGCAATGGCAGGCCTGGCCCGCGGCAACCGCCAGCAGCGCCTTCATCCGCCGCGACAGCAGGCCGCAAGCACCGACCCAGATCGCAGGCTCGATCGCGCGCGTGCCGCTGATGCAGGGCGAACCGATCCGCGAGCAGAAGCTTGTCAAGGCCGAAGGCTCCGGCTTCATGGCCGCAATCCTGCCGTCCGGGATGCGCGCGGTCTCCACCGAGATTTCGGCCGAGACCGGCGCCGGCGGCTTCATCCTGCCGAATGACCGCGTCGACATCGTCCTGACCCGCCGGCTGAAGAATCCGGACGGCGGCAACGCCAACGGCCCGACGGGCGGCAACGACCTCGTCCTGTCGGAGGTCATTCTCACCAACATCCGCGTGCTCGCGATCGACCAGGCCCCGAAGGAAAAGGAGGGCCAGAACGCCGTCATCGGCAAGACCGTCACGCTCGAGCTGCGGCCCGACCAGGTCGCCACGCTTTCGGCCGCACGCCAGGGCGGCACTCTGACACTCGCGCTGCGCAGCATCGTCGATGCCAACGCAGTCGACGGCACGCCCGAGGACCAGGCGATCAAGCGCCCAGGCGGCGTGAACGTAATCCGTTACGGCGTCCAGGCACGGCAACTGACGTCACAGAAGTGATGGGGACAGCATGAACTATGGGGGTGATCGGACGGGCCTGCGCATTCGGGGGAAGCGCGCGCGCTCGGTCCTGACGGGGACGATGTTGATGCTGGGGCTGCTGGCGGCTCCCGGCGTCCCCAGTGCTGCGGAGGCGCCGGTCGGCGACCAGGCGCCGATGCAGGCATCGGATCTCAGCGTGTCATCGGTTGCAAGCATCGCACCGGCGCGGTCGCGTTTTCTGTCCCTCGGCATCGGCAAGTCCGTCGTCATCGACCTGCCGCGCGAGGTCAAGGACGTGCTGGTGGCCGATCCAAAGATCGCCAATGCGGTGATCCGCTCGGCCCAGCGCGCCTATATCATCGGCGGCCAGGTCGGCCAGACCAACGTCGTGTTCTTCGCCGCGGACGGCCAGCAGGTCGCCTCCTATGACATCGCGGTGAAGCGCGACCTCAACGGCATGCGTTCGGCGCTGCGCCAGTCGCTGCCGGGCGTGCAGATCGAAGGCGTCGGCGACAGCGTGATGCTGACCGGCTCGGTGTCGAGCCCGGTCGAGGCCCAGCAGGCCGGCGACGTCGCCGCAAAGCTGGTCGGCGGCGCGGATAAGGTCGTCAACAACATTGTCGTGCGCGGCCGCGACCAGGTCATGCTCAAGGTCGTGGTCGGCGAAGTCCGCCGCGACATCGTCAAGCAGCTCGGCGTCGATCTCAGCGCCAGCCTGAATGCCGGCACGGCGGTAGTGAATTTCAACAATTCCAATCCGTTCTCGGTCTCCGGCGGGCCGATCGTCGGCAGCAATGGGCTCGGCGTCACCGGGCTCGCCAAGGGCGTCGCCACCGTCAACGCCACGATGCGGGCGATGGAAAGCGCTGGCGTCATGCGCACGCTGGCCGAACCGAGCCTGACCGCGATCTCGGGCGAATCCGCCACTTTCGTTGCTGGCGGCGAATTCCCGATTCCCGGCGGCTATGCCTGCGATCCGGTCACTCACGTCTGCACCACCCAAGTCACCTACAAGAAGTTCGGCATCTCCCTGAACTTCACGCCGGTCGTGCTGAGCGAAGGCCGCATCAGCCTGCGCGTGATGACCGAGGTCTCGGAGCTGTCGAACACCAACTCGATCACGCTGACGCAGTCGGCGTCCTTGAACACGACCAACTCGATCACCATTCCTTCGATCCAGACCCGCCGCGCCGAAACGACCCTGGAAATTCCCTCGGGCGGCTCGATGGCGATGGCCGGCCTGATTCAGCAGCAGACCAAGCAGGCGATCAACGGACTGCCCGGGGTCGACCAGGTGCCGATCATCGGCGCGCTGTTCCGCAGCCAGGACTTCGTCAACAACGAGACCGAATTGATGGTGATCGTGACCCCCTATGTGGTGCGCGCGGTCGCCCAGAAGGAATTGTCGCGGCCCGACGACGGCTTCGCACCGGCCTCGGACGCGCAGAGGGCGCTGCTCGGCCGGGTCAACCGCCTCTACGGCATTGCGAGCCGTGTCGATCCGGTCGCCGGCACGCCGGGTGATTTCGGCTTCATCATCGACTGAGACGAACGGTTTGGGGACCGGGCAAGACACGGGGCAGGAGGGATCTGGGGATGACGACAACATCAGCCGATCGACGTCGCAATTTGCGGCTCGCACTGGCACTGACGGGGCTGTCCGTCATGCTGGGCGCCTGTAACACCACCGAGATCGTCACCCAGACGGTGCCGACCGATTATCGCCAGCGCCACCCGATCGCGGTGCAGGAAGGCAAGAAGTCGATCGTTATCTTCGTCGGCAAGAGCAGAGGCGGCCTCTCGGCTGCGCAGCATTCGGACGTTGCAGGCATCGCGCGGGACTGGGTGCGCGAAGGCACCGGCTCCGTGGTCGTCGACGTGCCCGTCGACACCGCCAATTCGCGCGCGGCGGCTGCGACCTACCACGAGATTCGCTCGGTGCTCACCTCCGGCGGCGTGCCGTCACGTGCCATCGTCCAGCGGCCCTTTCGCCCTGATGATCCCGGGCTGCTGCCCACCATCCGCCTGAGCTATTCGAAGATCACCGCGGTCGCCGGCCCCTGCGGGCTGTGGCCGGAAGACGTCGGCCCCAACATCCTCGATCCCGGCTACAACGAGAACCGGCCCTATTTCAATCTGGGCTGCGCCAGCCAGCGCAATCTCGCCGCGATGATCGACAACCCGGCCGACCTCGAGCAACCGCGCGCCGAGACGCCCGCCTACACCGCACGGCGCGACATCGCGTTCGATCGCTATCGCAAGGGCACGACGACGACGACCACCTATCCCGAATCCGACAAGGCCAAACTCAGCGATACCGCCAAATGATAGGCATTCAAGACGACGGCGACGATCCGCAGCATCCCGAGGAACACATCGCGCCGGTTCCTCGCATTTCGGTGCAAGCCTTCTGCGAGACCGAGCAGACGCTCAAGGCCGTGACGGCGGCTGGCCAGGACCGCCGGCTCGCCAAGGCCCATCTCAGCGCCAAGGACGGCGGCCTCGCAGCGGCGATCGAGGCCTATGAATCGATGCCGACGCCGAACGTGATCGTCATCGAGTCCGACGGCACGCGCGACATCCTCGAGGGACTGGACGACCTCGCCGGCGTCTGCGATCCCGGCACCCGCGTGGTCGTGATCGGCAGCCCCAACGACACCGCGCCCTATCGCGAGCTGGTCCGCCGCGGCGTCAACGATTACGTGGTCGGGCCGGTCGAGACCCTCGACGTGGTCCGCTCGATCTGCAGCCTGTTCTCGGCCTCAGAGGCCATCATCACCGGCCGCGTCATCGCCGTGGTCGGCGCCAAGGGCGGCGTCGGCGCGTCCACCGTCGCGCATAATCTGGCCTGGACCATCGCCCGCGACCTTTCGCTCGATTCCGTGGTGATCGATCTCGACCTCGCCTTCGGCACCGCGGGCCTCGACTACAATCAGGATCCGGTGCAGGGCATCGCCAATGCGGTGCTGTCGCAGGACCGGCCGGACACGGCGCTGATGGAGCGCCTGCTCGCCAAATGCACCGATCGCCTCAGCCTCCTGGCGGCGCCCGCCACGCTCGACCGCGTCTACGATTTCGGTGCCGAAGCTTTTGACGCGGTGTTCGACACGCTGCGCATGACGACGCCCTGCATCGTGCTCGACGTGCCCCATCAATGGTCCGGCTGGACAAGGCGCGCGCTGGTGAACGCCGACGACATCGTGATCGTGGCCGAGCCCGATCTCGCCAACTTGCGCAACACCAAGAACATGCTGAGCGTGCTGAAGGCGGCGCGACCGAACGACCGGCCGCCGCTGTACTGCCTCAACCAGGTCGGCATGCACAAGCGCGCGGAGATCGAGGTCAAGGCCTTCGCCAAGACCATGGAGAGCCAGCCGATCGCGGTGATCCCGTTCGATTCGAAGCTGTTCTCGACCGCGGCCAATAACGGCCAGATGATCGCGGAGGTCTCCAGGACCCACCGCACCACCGTTCTGTTCCAGAATATGGCGAACCGCCTCGCCGGCCGCGGCGAGGTGAAGAAGCCGAAGCGCTCGCTGCTCGAGCCGCTGCTGAAGAAGCTGAAGGGCAAGTCAGGACGCAGCTCGGCCCCGCATCGCAAGGCGTCGTAAGGGCCACAGCGCTGCGCAATCACATATGAGATCTGGCTGGGGCACCAGCTGTCTCCACAACGTCATGGCCGGGCTTGTCCCGGCCATCCACGCCTTTCCACGCAGCACAAAGAACGTGGATGCCCGGGACAAGCCCGGGCATGACGACCTCTGCAAAATTCAATGCGATTGCCCTGGCGTACAGCAGGAGGGGCGGATTACCTGTCCGCCCGCTGCTGCTTCTTCGCCAGCAGTTGCTTCAGCGCCGCGACCTTGGCCGCGGCCTGGTCCGGCGGCAGATCTGCCTTCACGAGGATTTCGGCCTCGGCCTCGCGGCCCTGCAATCCCAGCACGAGCGCGAGGTTAGCACGCACCCGCGCATCGTTCTGATTGCGCTGATAGGCGCGGCCGAGCACCTGCTCGGCCTTCGACAGATTGTTCTGCAGCATGTAAGACAGGCCGAGATTGGACAGCACGGTCGGCTCGTTCGGCACGATCTTCAACGCCGCGGCGTAATATTGCTGGGCTTCCTCGTTGCGGCCGAGCTGATCGAGCGCCGCGCCCTGCGCCGACAGGATGCGCCAATCGGGATCCTCAGGCGAATGCGCGCGGCCGAGCACGTCGAAGGCCTGCTGGAAATTGCCGTTGTCGGCGAGCGCACGGCCATAGCCGGCGAGCAGCGCCTTGTTGCCGGGATGGGCGAGCACGGCCTGCTCGAGCACCGCGACCGCCTGCGCGCGCTGGCCGCTGCCACGCAGCGCCTTGCCGTATTCGAGAGCAATTGCGGGATCGCCGGGCTTGGCGCGATAACGCTCGCGAAGTGCGTCCATCTCCGGCCTGGCGTCGGCCTTGCTGTCGGTCCTGTCGCCGTCCTTGGCGACGGACTCCTGCTTGCGGCCTAGCGCACCGGTGACGTCCTCGATGCCGGCCGTCTGACAGCCGCCGAGGGCGAGGATCAGGACGGCGGAACACAGATATCCCGCCGGGGCAAAGGCGGGGAACGAACGCTTGGACATACTCTGATCACTCGGCAACTGATCAGAGATGCTTACCGATTAACGCTAAAGTCCCGTTAAGGCGGCGCGCCTGTTGAGGTTCAGTCGACGAACTCGGCGCCGAATTCGCAGCCGATGCGCCAGCGCAGGCGGCATTGGCGCGAATAATCAGGCGCGAAGATGATGGTGAATTGCGGCGGCACCTCGAGAAATTCCGCCACCACTTTGACGCCGCCATCCGAAATATCCGTGATCGTGCAATCCCGCGGCAGCGAGCCCGCGCCAAAATGGATCTTGGCGAGACGGCTGCACACCCGACGTTCGCTTCTCCGGCGATTTACAAGCATTTGAACTGTTCACCCGTTAGACCACGGCCCATCCCGCAGGCCTAGGAGTAGCGAACATTCGTTGGAATGTGCTGAGGAGAGCCGGTGGCATTCGAGACGTAGTCTCCGCGTCGCGTTTACGCCTTGTTAGGACTTGACCGCCGCCAAACGATTGTTCCCGTATTGTTCTTGCGAAACCGGCCGCGCTCTGCTACCCCTAATTGCAGCAATGGGCAGGCTGGTTCGGCATGGTTCAGCGAGTTTCAACCGTCGCCTTTGAGGGGATCGAGGCCCGCGCGGTCGACGTGCAGGTGCAGGTCGCGCCCGGCCTGCCGGCGTTCGCCATCGTCGGCCTGCCGGACAAGGCGGTGTCGGAGGCGCGCGAGCGGGTGCGCTCGGCGCTGATCGCCTCGGGGCTGGCGCTGCCGGCGCGGCGGATCATCGTCAATCTGGCGCCCGCCGACCTGCCCAAGGAGGGCAGCCATTACGACCTGCCGATCGCGCTCGGGCTGATGGCGGCGATCGGCGCGATCCCGCCGGATGCGCTGACCGGCTTCACCGTGCTCGGCGAGCTCGGCCTCGACGGCTCGATCGCGCCCGTGGCCGGCGTCCTGCCCGCCGCGATCGGCGCCAATATGCGCGAGGAAGGGCTGATCTGCCCGGCGTCCTGCGGCTCCGAAGCGGCGTGGGCGAGCCCGGACATCCAGATCATTGCCGCACACTCGCTGATCCAGATCGCCAACCATTTCAAGGGCACGCAGGTGCTGTCGCGGCCGACACCGAAGGTGCACGAGGCCGCCGCCTCGACACTCGACCTGCGCGACATCAAGGGCCAGGAAAGCGCCAAGCGCGCGCTGGAGATCGCGGCCGCCGGCGGGCATCATCTGCTCATGATCGGCGCGCCGGGCGCGGGCAAATCGATGCTGGCCGCGCGCCTGCCCTCGATCCTGCCGCCGCTCTCGCCAAGCGAGCTGCTCGAGGTCTCGATGATCGCCTCCGTTGCCGGCGAGATCGAAGGCGGCGCGCTGACGGCGCGGCGCCCGTTCCGCTCGCCACATCATTCCGCCAGCATGGCGGCGCTCACCGGCGGCGGCGCGCGCGCCAAGCCCGGCGAGATCTCGCTGGCGCATCAGGGCGTGCTGTTCCTCGACGAATTGCCGGAGTTCGATCCGCGCGTGCTGGATTCGCTGCGCCAGCCGCTGGAGAACGGCGAGGTCGCGGTGTCGCGCGCCAATCATCGCGTCACCTACCCTGCCCGCTTCATGCTGGTCGCGGCGATGAATCCCTGCCGCTGCGGCAACGCGTTCGAGCCCGGCTATGCCTGCAAGCGCGGCCGCATCGACCGCTGCACCGGCGATTACCAAGCGCGCATCTCCGGTCCGCTGATGGACCGCATCGATCTGCGCATCGAAGTGCCGGCGGTGACCGCCGCCGACCTGATCCTGCCGCCGCCGTTGGAAGGATCGGCCGAGGTCGCCGCCCGTGTGGCGGCGGCGCGCGACATCCAGCTGGCGCGCTATGCGGATGCAGGCCTGCCCCATGTCCGCACCAACGCCGAAGCCCCCGCTTCCGTGCTGGAGGAGATCGCAAAGCCGGACGCGCAAGGCGCCAAACTGCTGCGCGATGCCGCGGAGACGATGCGCCTGTCGGCGCGCGGCTATCACCGCGTGCTCCGGGTGGCGCGCACGCTGGCCGATCTCGACCATGCCGACAAGATCGGCCGGCTGCACCTCGCCGAAGCGCTGTCCTACCGCGCACTCGCGGAGGATGTGCGGCAGCTGGCTTGATCATTCCACGCATCAACCCGGCGGTAACGACTTTCCTTTACGCTCTGCAAACCATAAGGCCCGACGCGTTTCGGTTGTGAGTTCCCGGGCCTAGCGAGTAGAGCGTCATGTTGCGTTTCAAGTTCCTGGCCTCGGCGGTTCCCCTGTTCGCGGCTGCGGTGTTCGCCCGCGCCGAGATCGGATCGGTGTCGCATCCCTGCATCGCGCTGGGCGACACATCGGTCGCGCTCACCTCACTGTTCTGGACCGCCGGCGTGCATGTCGCCTTCACCGACGATCCCGCGCGGGCCACGGTGCGGGTCCAGATCACTGAGGATGCCGACGCTGCGGATTTCGCCGTGGTCGACGACGGCCTCGGCTCCGAGCCGGACTCCTGCCAGGCTAGTCCCTCGACGCGTCTCGTTTCGATCGCCGCGCAGCCGGTCGATGGCGGCCAGGTGGTCTATCTCTCCAGTGAAGGACCGGCGGATTACCGAATCTATGTGCGCTCGAAGACGTTCTCGCCGCGCGAGGCGGCGGCGCTGATCGTCGGCGCTCGTGGCGGCCACGGCCGCTTCCAGGCGGCGTCGCTCTGATCGGTTAACACCTCGTCAACCCTGTTCGGAGGCGGCGTCACCGCCGCAAGCTGTTCGCAAGGTCGGCGGGCCATCGTCGCACGCGGCGGCGGGGGTTTCAGGCAAGGGTCGGTTGCGATGAGTCGGACGTTCCGGATCAAGGTGCGCATGCGCCGCTTCAGGCGGCGGCATCCGAGGCTCGCCTTCGCGATCCGCTCCTTCATGATCTTCTCGGCGACGTTCGGCGGCGCCTATGGCTTCGTCTCCGGCAGCCGGTCCGACAATTCCGGCTACGATCCCCACGCCTTTGCGATCGGCGCCAGCTTCCTGTTCGCGCTCGCCTGCCTCGGCCTTGCGACGCTGAGCATGCGCCTGCGCTTCGTTAGCAAACGCCTACGGACGCTCGCCGCACACAATGAGGCCTTGATCGATCGCAATTGGGAGCTGAAGGAAGCGGAAGAGCGCGCCCGCAGCCTGTTCGAGCAGCAGGGCGACCTGATCGTGCTACGCGCTACCGATGGCCGCATCACCTTTGCCAACGAGGCCTATTGCGCGCTCGCAGGGCAGGCGCGCAGCGCGCTGGTCGGCACGCGCTTCGATTTCGACGTGCTGGAGCAGGGCGACAGCGCCCGCGAGAGCAGCGGCACGCGCATTCACGACCAGAAGATCGCAACGCCGCTCGGCGCGCGCTGGATCGCCTGGCGCGAGGGCTATGTCCGCCGCGATGCTGGCCAGCCCGCCGAGTTGCAGAGCGTGGGACGCGACGTCACCGACCGCACCGAGACCGAGCGCGCATTGTCCGACGCGCGCGACCAGGCCGATGCCGCCAACCGCGCCAAGTCGCGCTTCCTGGCGATGGCCTCGCACGAAATCCGCACGCCATTGAACGGCATCATCGGCATGGGCGGCCTATTGCTCGACACCAATCTGACGCCGGAGCAGGCGACCTATGCCAGAGCGGTGAAGACCTCCGGCGAAGCCTTGATGGCTCTGATCGAGGAGCTGCTCGACTATTCCAAGATCGAAGCCGGCAAGCTCGACCTCGATCAACGTCCCTTCGCACTCTCGACCCTGATCGAGGAGATCACCGAGCTGCTCGCGCCGCGCGCGCAGGCGAAGACGCTCGAGATCGCCGCCTATGTCGACGAGCGCCTGCCGCTCGAAGTGGTCGGCGATGCCGCGCGGCTGCGTCAGGTGCTGCTCAACCTCGCCGGCAACGCCATCAAGTTCACGAGCAACGGCGGCGTGGCACTGATCGTCGAGCCCGGCATCTGGGCGAACGAGATCAGCTTCCTGGTTCGCGACACCGGCATCGGCATCGCAGCCGAGGCCCAGCAGCGCATCTTCCGCGAGTTCGAGCAGGCCGACGAGCGCGTCGCCCGCACCTATGGCGGCACCGGACTTGGCCTCGCCATCAGCGAGCGCATCGTCAAGCGCATGGGCGGCCGCATCACGCTCACGAGCGAACCGGGGAAGGGCTCGACCTTCGAGGTCGCGGTGCCGCTTCCGCCGTCGCAAGGCGGGGCGGGACAAACCGCATTTCCGAGCCCCGACCTCACCGGCAAGTCGATGCTCCTCGTCGCCGACGGCATCGAAGCCTCGCTCATCGCGCGGCGCCTCGAACGCTGGGGCGGCCAGACCTGCCTGGTTGCAGATGCGGCGGTCGCCGAAGCGTTGCTGCCGGAACGCTCATGGCACGCGGTGCTGATCGATCGTGCGATCGGTCCAGCCATGGCCGATCATCTCGGTGAGGCCGCCCGCGCGCATGCCTTGCAGCGCCTCGTGCTGCTGACGTCGAGCTCGCGGCACGAGAAGCTGTCGCCGGCCTTCACCGGCTTTCTGGTGAAGCCGCTGCGTGCGGCCTCGCTCGCCGCACGCCTTGCCCTGACGCCGGAGGTCGCCTCGCCGGATCTCGCGCCGGAGCCGCCGCTGGCATCGGCTGGCGCCGCGCCCGCGAAAGGCCTGTCGATCCTCGTCGCCGAGGACAACGAGATCAACGCCTTGCTGATGCGCTCGCTGCTGACCAAGCTCGGCCATCGCGTCGTCATCGCCGTCCACGGCGAAGCCGCGCTGGAGTCCTGGCTCGCCGCCTCATCGGCCGGCACGCCCTACGATCTCGTGCTGATGGACATCCAGATGCCGCAGCTCGACGGCATCGAGGCGACAAAGCGCATCCGCGCTCACGAGGCCGCCTTAGGCGGTCACTTGGGTGGTCACTTGGGCGCTCAGCACACGCCGATCCTGGCGCTCACCGCCAACACGCTGGTGGAGGATCGCTATGCCTGCTTCGAGGCGGGCATGAACGGATTTCTGATCAAGCCGCTCGACCGCGAGAAGCTCGAGGAGGCGCTGGCGGGCCTCGCCGCGTCCCGACACCTGACGGTTCCGGATCTCACGGGAACCTGATCTCGTCCGACGATCGCAATTGAAATCGCGCGTGTTGCGCGTCACGATCCTTGAGGGGCCATTTGCAACAAAGGATTTTGCGCATGAACGTGCTTTGCCGCCTTGTCCTGATTGTCCTCCTCGCTGGAATCTCTCGGCACGCAGCCGCCGATACACCGGACCTCATCTCGTCGCTCAAGCAGGGCGGCTATGTCCTGATTTTCCGTCACACCGCGACCGACGACAGCCAGAAGGATGTCTACCCCTTCAAGTTCGACGACATGAGCGCCCAGCGTCAGCTCAGCGAGAAGGGCAGGGAGGCGGCGCGCCTGATCGGGACGGCGATCAAGGACCTCGCGATCCCCATCGGTGACGTCTACACCAGCCGCCTGAACCGCGCGGTCGAGGCCGGCAAACTGATCTCCGGCCGCGAGGTCAAGCCGGTAGATGCGTTGACCGACAGCAGCAACGCCAGCGCATCGGGAATGGCAAACCCGACCGGCGCCAATGCCAAGGCCGGGCAGGCCGTGCGTCAGCTCGTCGATGCGCCGCCGCAGGCCGGCACCAACACGGTCCTGGTCACCCACAAGACCAACATCGCCGATGCCTTCGGCAAGGACGCGGGCGACGTCCATGAAGGCGAGGCCTTCGTCTACAAGGCCGGCGCCCCTGGTCCCGCCACCTTTGCGGGCCGCATCAAGATGGCCGATTGGGCCGCAAAAGCCGGCAAGTGACAGGCCTCATCTGATCCCGCCGCCGGCGCGACGGAGGCGGGGCGAAACTTGCCGCCCCGCCGCTGTCATGTGCTAGCACGTCGGGCAAGTAGCGACGGGAGGCCGGCAAGCACGTGAGGACATCGGAAAGCCGCTCATTCCTCGTCTGGCTTGGCGTGATCTCACTCGCGTTCGGTTGGCTGCTTTGGCCGTTCTCCGGCGCTGTGTTGTGGGCCACGCTGCTGGCGATCATCTTCGCGCCGTTCTATCGGCGTTGCCTGGAAACGTTTCCGAAACGGCGCAACCTTGCGGCACTTTTCACTGTCGTCGTCGTGGTCGTCATGGTCCTGATCCCCGTCGCCATCGTGATCGCTTCGCTCATCGACCAGGGAGGCGAGCTGGTTCAGCGCGTCCAAAGTGGCGAGATCAATCTGGCGCATCCCCTGCAGCAGCTGAAAGCCGCGCTGCCGGGCTGGGCCGCTTCCATCTCGGATCGCCTGGCTGGCATCGATCTGACGGCCCTGAAAGAACGCCTGTCGAGCCTGGTGGTCCCGGCCGGACAGCAACTGGCGGGGCACGCGATCAATATCGGCCAGTTGACCGTGGAGTTTGTCGCGAGCCTGCTCGTGATGCTGTACCTGCTGTTCTTCTTCCTGCGCGACGGTGACGAACTGAACCTGCGCATCCGGAGCGCGCTGCCGCTGCGTGCGAGCCATACCGCCGAGATCCTGGATGCGTTCACCCTGTCGGTTCGCGGGACGATCAAGGGCATCATCCTGGTTGCAATGATCCAGGGAGCGCTTGGCGGGCTGATCTTCTGGGTGCTCGGGCTGACTGCGCCGCTGCTGGCGGGCGCCGTCATGGCGCTGCTTTCACTTCTGCCCGTCCTCGGCTCCGCCCTGGTCTGGGTTCCGGTCGCGCTCTATCTGCTCGTGGCAGGCGCCGTCACTAAGGGCCTCATCCTGCTCGCTTTCGGCACTTTCGTGATCGGCCTTGCGGACAATTTTCTCCGCCCGATCCTGGTCGGCCAGTCGATCCAGATGCCGAGCTATGTCGTGCTGCTTGCCACCCTGGGCGGCCTTGCGACGTTCGGCGCGAACGGCTTCGTCATCGGCCCGCTCGTCGCTGCGATGTTTCTGACGACGTGGCACATCTTCGTCGTCTCGAAGTCGCAACAGGGGTCCCCGAAATGATCGTCATGCCGGGCCTGGAGCGGGCGATCGGTCGATCGCAGCATGTCATGCAGCAGAGGCAATAAAGCGCGGTGCAGATAGCCTGTCGGGCGTCGTCTGGCCTCTCCGGAAGACGGTATTTGCCTGTGCGGCGCGCTTGCAATGCGGGCACACGAAGAGATGCGCGATGACTGGGGTCGGCTCGTCCGTGAGCAATTCCGAGCGGAACCACTTCATCTCGACGTGGCAGTCTGGACATGTCGGCGCTTCAAGATGCTCTGCAGCGCTTCTGAGACGATCAACCATGGCCCCTCACGTTTTCGAAGGCCATATCGGAATACCCTTTGTCGGTCTGCATCAAAAGATACTCAGCCGGAAAATTGCAATCGGCTCGGCTGTCCGGCGCGCTTACAGCCGTCTGAGCGCCACGCTCTCCACCGTATGGTCGGCGCCCTTCTTGAGGATCAGCGTCGCACGCGGCCGGGTCGGCAGGATGTTGTCCTCGAGATTGGCGAGGTTGGTGCGCTCCCAGATCGCGATCGCGGTGGCGGTGGCTTCCTCGTCCGACAACAGCGCATAGCGGTTGAAGTAGGATTTTGGATCGGTGAACGCGGTGTCGCGCAGCGCCAGGAAGCGCTTGATGTACCATTGCCGCAGCGCCGCTTCGTCGGCGTCGATATAGACCGAGAAATCGAAGAAGTCGGAAACCACCGGCACCGCCTTGCCGTCGCGCGGCAGCTTGCCGGTCTGCAGCACATTGACGCCTTCGACGATCAGGATGTCGGGCTGGTCGATCTCGGCCCATTGGTTCGGCACGATGTCGTAGGTCAGATGCGAATAGACCGGCGCGCGCACGTGGCCGCGGCCGGACTTGATATCGGAGAGGAAGCTGAGCAGCAGCGGCAGATCGTAGCTCTCCGGGAAACCCTTCTTCTGCATGATGCCCTGACGCTCGAGCACCGCGTTGGGATAGAGAAATCCGTCCGTGGTGATCAGCTCGACCTTCGGCCGCGGCGACCAGCGTGCCAGGAGCGCCTGGAGCACACGTGCCGTGGTGGATTTCCCGACCGCCACCGAGCCGGCGACGCCGATGATGTAGGGCACCTTGCGATCCCGGATGTTGAGGAACTGGCGCTCGGCGTAATACAGCCGCTGCGTCGCGTCGACGTAGATCGACAACAGGCGCGACAGCGGCAGATAAATGTCCTCGACCTCCTGCAGGTCGAGGCGGTCGTGCAGCGAGCGCAGCCGGTCGAACTCGCCCGGCTCCAGCGTCATCGGCGTATCGTCGCGCAGCCGCGCCCATTGCTCGCGCGTATAGACGCGGTAGGGATTGTACTGCTGCTCGGGTGCGCGGATATCCATGACGCCGCCTTTCCGTTGCGATCTATTCGCCCTTGCCTAGCCGCCCTTGCGCGACGCCTTCTCTTCCAGCCCCGACATCGAGGTCCGCTTGTCCAGCGCGGCCTCGACCTCTTCCAGCTTTATGCCGCGGGCCTTCAGTAGCACAAGGAAATGATAGAGCAGGTCGGCACTTTCAGCGATCAGGTGCGCGCGATCGTTTTCGATTGCAGCGATTACGGTTTCGACTGCCTCCTCGCCGAACTTCTTGGCGCAATGCTCGGGGCCTTTGTCGAGCAGCTTGCGGGTATACGATGCTTCGCCGCCGGACGCCGCGCGGGCGTCGATGGTCTCGGCCAGATCATGGATCGTGAAACGCGGCATCGGACTCACTCGAAAAACACGCTTGGCAACAGATTTGGCCACGGCGGCCATCTCCATCCGCCAATGTAGCATCGTTACGAACGGGAGTCGTCAGGCATCCAGGCGCATCGGCAGCCCACGCCGCGCCATGTGCTCCTTGGCCTCACGGATGGTGAATTCCCCGAAATGGAAGATCGAAGCCGCCAGCACCGCCGTGGCGTGCCCGTCGCGGATACCGTCGACGAGATGGTCGAGATTGCCGACGCCGCCCGAGGCGATCACGGGAACGGGTACGCTGTCGGCGATCGCGCGGGTCAGCGGAATGTCGAATCCCTGCCGCGTGCCGTCGCGGTCCATCGATGTGAGCAGGATCTCCCCGGCGCCGAGGGAAACCACCTCTTGCGCGTATTCGATCGCGTCGATGCCGGTGGAGTTGCGCCCGCCATGGGTGAAGATCTCCCAGCGGTCGCCGCCCGGACGCTTGACCCGCTTGGCGTCGATCGCGACCACCACACATTGCTCGCCGAATTTTTCGGCCGCTTCCTTGACGAATTCGCGGCGGGATACTGCGGCGCTGTTGATCGAGACCTTGTCGGCACCGGCGCGCAGCAGCGTCTTGATGTCGTTGACCTCGCGCACGCCGCCGCCGACGGTGACAGGCATGAAGCAGGCTTCCGCCGTGCGTCGGACCACGTCCAGCATGATGCCGCGGTTCTCGTGGGTCGCGGTGATGTCGAGGAAGGTGAGCTCGTCGGCGCCGGCCGCGTCATAAGCGATCGCGGCTTCGACGGGATCGCCGGCATCCCTGAGATCGACGAAGTTGACGCCCTTGACGACGCGGCCGTCCTTGACGTCGAGGCAGGGGATGACGCGTACCTTGAACATGGGTCAGCTCCTGCGCGCGTCGCGGATCAGGGTGAGGGCGGCGGCCGGATCGAGCCGGCCGTCATAGAGTGCGCGGCCGGCGATCGCACCGGCGAGCTTCTTGGCGCGCGGCGTCAGCATGGCTTTCACGTCCTCGATCGAGGCGAGGCCGCCGGAGGCGATCACGGGGATCGAGATGGCGTCGGCCAGCGCAATCGTCGCCTCTAAGTTCAAGCCCTTGAGCAGGCCGTCGCGCGCGATGTCGGTGAAGATGATGGCGGCAACGCCCGCATCCTCGAACCGCTTTGCGATCTCCAGCGCCGTCACCTGCGAGGTCTCGGCCCAGCCTTCGACCGCGACCTTGCCGTCACGGGCATCGAGGCCCACGGCCACCCGGCCGGGGAATGTCTTCGCGGCGGACTTCACCAGCTCCGGATCGCGCACCGCGGCGGTGCCGATGATGACGCGGGTGATGCCCTTGTCGAGCCAGGCTTCGACGGTCGCGAGATCGCGGATGCCGCCGCCGAGCTGCACCGGAATCTTGATTGTCTTCAGCATCGCTTCGACAGCCTCGGCATTCACCGGCTTGCCGGCGAAGGCACCGTCGAGGTCGACGACGTGGAGATATTCAAAACCCTGCGCGGCAAAGCTCTGCGCCTGGGATGCGGGATTGAGATTGAACACGGTCGCGCGCGCCATGTCGCCTTGCTCGAGGCGCACGCACTGGCCGTTCTTGAGGTCGATCGCCGGATAGAGAATCATGTCGCACCTGCTCTCGTCCCCATCATGGGAACGCACCTGCCAGCTAAGCGCTCCGTCATTGCGAGCGCAGCGAAGCAATCCAGACTGCCGCCGCGGAAAGACGCTGGATTGCTTCGCTGTGCTCGCAATGACGAGGTGAGAGCCGCCGAATTAATCACGGTTTCCATCGCAAGAAGTTCGAGATCAGGGCCAAGCCAAAGCGCTGGCTCTTCTCGGGGTGAAACTGCGTGCCGATGGCGGTGTCCTTCGCGACGATCGCGGTGACGGGCCCGCCGTAATCGGCGCGCGCGAGCACGTCCGCCTCGCTGGCGGGGTTGAGGTGATAGGAGTGCACGAAATAAGCGTGCTGGCCCTTCGGGCCGAGCGGCAGCTTGTCGAGCACCGGATGCTCCCTGAGCACCTCGAGCGTATTCCAGCCCATGTGCGGGATCTTCAGGCTTTCATCGCGCGGCGTGATCTTCTCGACGTCGCCGCCGATCCAGTTCAGGCCTTCGGTGACGACATGCTCCTTGCCGCGGCTCGCCATCAGCTGCATGCCGACGCAGATGCCGAAGAACGGCCGCGCCTTGACGCGGACCGCTTCGGTAATGGCCTCGACCATGCCGTTGACGGCGTCGAGCCCACGCCGGCAATCGGCGAAGGCACCGACGCCCGGCAGCACCAATCGATCGGCGCTGTAGGCCCGGTCCGGATCGCTGGTGACGAAGACCTGTTGCGGGCTCTCCAGGCTGCGCGCGGCGCGCTCGAAGGCTTTCGCGGCGGAATGCAGATTGCCGGAACCGTAATCGATGATGGCGACGCTCATCTTGACCCTCCCGGTTCTGGAAACAATCCAATGATGCCGCCGGCCGGAATCGGCGGCGGGTTCGAAAATGGCTGGCCCGGCACGTTGCGGGTGGGCGGCGGCCCGCCGCGCTCGACCGCCCATTGATCGCCAGCAATGCCGTTCTGCTTCTGGCTCCAGCGCTCGAAGAAGCGGTGCTCCGCGGTATCGCTGTCGTCGGCGACCACGATGTCGAGCTGCCGCCACTTGCCGCGCGACAAGGTCCAGCGGCGCAGGCTCGAGGCCTCGAGGCCCATCAGCAGCGCGAGGATGCAATCGGCGAAGAAGATCGAGGAGCGCCCGACGCCGAGGCTCGACAGCCCCACGTTGAACGCGGCCAGGAAGATCAGATAGCCGATCAGCGCCAGCCACAGCCGATTCCACAACAGCCAGAACGGACCGAAGATCATCGCCCAGAAATGGAAGCCGTCGCGTACGAACACGAATCTGTCGGTCGCGCGCAGATCGGCTCCGGCGGGTGAGGGAGCGTGGACTGTGTAGACAGGCATGGTGATGCCCCGTACTCGAATTCAGTGATACCGCCAGCAAGCGTTCGCCGCAAGACGGAGATGTCAGCCGCCGAGCGAGCCCTTGGTGGACGGGATTTCGCCCGCCGCCTTCGGATCGATCGCCACGGCCGTGCGCAGCGCCCGCGCCAGACCCTTGAAGCAGGACTCGGCGATATGATGGCTGTTATCGCCATATAGGGTTTCGACGTGGAGAGTCACGCCGGCGTTGATGGCAAAGGCCTGGAACCACTCGCGCACCAGCTCGGTGTCGAACTCGCCGATCTTGTGCCGGGGGAAGTCGGCCTTGAACACCAGGAACGGGCGGCCCGAGATGTCGATCACCACGCGCGTGAGCGTCTCGTCCATGGGCATGTGCACGCCGGCATAGCGGGTGATGCCCGCCATGTTTCCGAGCGCCTGCTTGACCGCCTGGCCAAGCGCGATGCCGGTGTCTTCGGTGGTATGGTGATAATCAATGTGCAGGTCGCCCACGGCCTTGACCGTAAGGTCGATGCGGGAATGGCGGGCGAGGAGATCGAGCATATGGTCGAAAAAGCCGATGCCGGTCGCGATATTGGCCACGCCGGTGCCATCGAGGTTCACGGAGACCTCGATGTCGGTTTCCTTGGTCTTGCGCTTGATCGTCGCGGTGCGCATTGAAATGCGGTTTCCATTCTAGCTTGGGAGCCGAAAACGCCAGTCTCTTAACAGCCAAATGACACCTTCGCTACTGCGGGAACGGCTGGCCGGGCCTCTACTTCTGCCTATGGTGAGCGAATTCGGCCCGGAACGGCCCGTTGTGCCCTCGGTCCTGACCGCCTAAATCAGGCCGGACAACGAGGATCATTCATGCAGGATTCCCAGAACAGCTCGCCCGGCTGGCACGGCACCACGATTCTGACGGTCCGCAAGGGCGGCAAGGTGGTGGTCGGCGGCGACGGCCAGGTCTCGATCGGCCAGACCGTGATCAAGTCCAATGCCAAGAAGGTCCGCAAGCTCGGCAAGGGCGACGTGATCGGCGGCTTCGCCGGCGCCACGGCTGACGCGTTTACGCTGTTCGAGCGGCTCGAATCCAAGCTCGAGCAATATCCGGGGCAGCTGACCCGAGCGGCGGTGGAGCTCGCCAAGGACTGGCGCACTGACCGCTATTTGCGGCGGCTGGAGGCCATGATGATCGTGGCCGACAAGGACGTCTCCCTGGTGCTCACCGGCACCGGCGACGTGCTCGAACCCGAGGCCGGCGTGATGGCGATCGGCTCCGGCGGCAATTACGCGCTGGCGGCGGCACGGGCCCTGCTCGACACCGACAAGGACGCCGAGAGCATCGTCCGCCGCTCGCTGGACATCGCCGCGGACATCTGCGTCTACACCAATCGGAATGTGACGATCGAGAGCCTGGCAAGCGGTTAGGGGTGTGATTGAACAGCGGAGCTCCGGACTGGCTCTAACCTCTCCCGCTTGCGGGAGAGGTCGGCGCGTAGCGCCGGGTGAGGGCTCTTTCCTCTGGGGGATTGTCCCATTGGGGAGGCACCCTCTCCCCAACCCTCCCCCGCACGCGGGGGAGGGAGCACAGTGCCGCCGCGGCCGATAGAATGGCCCCCACCTACACCTTCCATCCCATGACCTCAGCCGACCTGCCGCTGATCCGGCGCTGGCTCGGCGAGGCGCATGTGCGGGAGTGGTGGGGCGATCCGGACGAGCAGTTTTCGCTGGTCAGCGGCGATCTCGACGAGCCGGCGATGGACCAGTTCATCGTGTTGGCCGGCGACAGGCCGTTCGGCTATCTTCAATGCTACCGCCTGACCGCCTGGAATACGGGCTTCGGGCCGCAACCGGAGGGCACGCGTGGCATCGACCAGTTCATCGGCGAAAGCGACATGATCGCGCGCGGGCATGGTTCGGCGTTGACGCGCCAATTCGTCGATGAATGGTTTCGGCAGGGTCTGCCCCGCATGGTCACCGATCCGGACCCGCTCAACGCTCGCGCGATACGCGCTTATGAGAAGGCGGGATTCGTCCGCGAGCGCATGGTCGAGACGCCGGACGGTCCGGCATTGCTGATGGTGCGCGAACCGTGACGCTGGTGCAGACGCGCGAGAGCAAGGTCGCTGTCCCGCCGCTCGCCTGGGCCGGCATCGCGCTGTTGCTGCTGGCGCTGCAGGCCGTGATCCTGCTTGCGATGGGGCGCGTGCCGATCTGCACCTGCGGCACCATCAAGCTGTGGCACGGCGTGGTGAACAGCTCGGAGAATTCTCAGCAGATCGCCGACTGGTACACGTTCTCACACGTCCTGCACGGCTTCCTGTTCTACGGCCTGACCTGGCTGCTGTTCGCGCGCTTGCCGTTCCTGCGTCTCTCCTGGCCGGCACGGCTGATCGTCGCGATGCTGATCGAAGGCACCTGGGAGATCGTCGAGAATTCGCCGTTCATCATCGAACGCTACCGCGCCGGCACCATCTCGCTGGATTATTACGGCGACAGCATCGTCAATTCGGTCTCGGACAATCTCGCCATGATCCTGGGGTTCCTGATCGCGCGCGCGCTGCCTGTCAGCGCGACGGCGCTGCTTGGGCTCGCCTTGGAGATCATGCTGGCGCTCCACATTCGCGACAATCTGACGCTCAATATCCTGATGCTGATCCATCCGGTCGAGGCCGTGAAGCAATGGCAATCCGGCCCGCCGATCATCTGACGGCGGAAAAAAGCAGCTTGTCCCGGCCCGCTTCTGACCCTAGCTAAGGTGACATGACAGACTTCTCCCCCCGCGAAATCGTTTCCGAACTCGACCGTTTCATCGTCGGCCAGGGCGACGCCAAGCGCGCCGTCTCGATCGCGCTGCGCAACCGCTGGCGGCGGCAGCAGCTCGAAGGCTCCTTGCGCGAGGAGGTGCTGCCGAAGAACATCCTGATGATCGGCCCCACCGGCGTCGGTAAGACGGAGATCGCGCGTCGGCTCGCCAAACTCGCGAATGCGCCGTTCCTGAAGGTGGAGGCGACCAAGTTCACCGAGGTCGGCTATGTCGGCCGCGACGTCGAGCAGATCGTCCGCGATCTCGTCGAGGTCGCAATCGCGCAGGTGCGCGAGCGGAAGCGCAAGGACGTGCAGGCGCGCGCCCAGCTTGCCGCGGAGGAGCGCGTGCTCGATGCGCTGGTCGGCGCCAATGCGAGCTCGGCGACGCGGGAATCCTTCCGCAAGAAGCTGCGCGCCGGCGAATTGAACGACAAGGAAATCGAGATCGAGACGCAATCGTCCGGCGGCGGCCTGCCGATGTTCGAGATCCCGGGCATGCCGGGCGCCCAGATGGGCGCGATCTCGATCGGCGACATCTTCGGCAAGCTCGGCGGCCGCAGCAAGACGCGCCGGCTGACGGTGGAAGGCTCGCACGAGATCCTCGTCAACGAGGAATCCGACAAGCTGCTGGACACCGAGCAGCTGACGCTGGAGGCGATCAGCGCGGTCGAGAACAACGGCATCGTGTTCCTCGACGAGATCGACAAGATCTGCGCCCGCGACGGCCGCGTCGGCGGCGACGTCTCGCGCGAGGGCGTGCAGCGCGATCTCCTGCCGCTGATCGAAGGCACCACCGTCTCGACCAAGCACGGCGCCGTCAAGACCGACCACATCCTGTTCATCGCATCCGGCGCCTTCCACGTCGCCAAGCCGTCCGACCTGTTGCCGGAATTGCAGGGCCGCCTGCCGATCCGCGTCGAATTGCAGGCGCTGACCCGCGACGACATGCGCCGCATCCTCACCGAACCGGAGGCCTCGCT
The DNA here is from genome assembly GCF_016031655.1 of Bradyrhizobium glycinis. Classification (GTDB taxonomy): domain Bacteria; phylum Pseudomonadota; class Alphaproteobacteria; order Rhizobiales; family Xanthobacteraceae; genus Bradyrhizobium; species Bradyrhizobium glycinis. Next base: position 38,279 of record NZ_JACCHQ010000032.1, on the reverse strand, counting down.
GATCAAGCAATATGTCGCCCTGATGCAGACCGAAGGCGTGACGCTCGACATCACCGACAGCGCCATCGATGCGCTGGCCGACATTGCGGTTGCCGTCAATTCAACGGTCGAGAACATCGGCGCCCGGCGGCTTCAGACCGTGATGGAGCGGGTGCTGGACGAGATCTCCTTCACCGCCCCGGACCGAAACGGCGAGACCGTCCGGCTCGATGCGGATTACGTGCAAAAGCACATCGGCGACCTCGCCAAGAACGCGGATCTGAGCCGGTTCATTTTGTAATTCGGGGCGGTCACGCTATGGATGCGGCGTGACCGTGCGCATCCTGCAAAATCCCTGGCGGCTCCTGCTCGCGATCAACGCGGCGGTCATCGTTGGCGTGCTCATTCACAAGATCCAGCTGCCGCCTTACGTCCCCTACATCCATCTTCTGGTCGATTATCATTTCGGCTTCATCAAGCGCGCGCTGATCGGGGCTATCGTCGCGCTGTTCACGGACAAGGTGCCGGTATGGCCAGTGTTCGCGCTCGGCGGGGCGACGTGGCTTGCGACCCTGGGCCTCTATGCCAGGCTCTTCCAGAAGACGTTCGGCTTCTCGGCGAGAACGCTGCCGCTGTTCGTCTTCACCGCGGGATCGCCGTTCTTCCTCAAGAACTTCATGCACACGCTCGGCCATTTCGACATCTATGGCTGCGCGCTGGCCATCATCCTCTTGCTGATGCCGGCGGGCTCGCTCGGCTTCGTGGCGACGGCTGCGCTGTTCTCGATCATTCTCGTGCTGATCCATCACATTCATCTCCTGATGTATGTGCCGACGATCATCACCATCGTCGTGATCCGGCACTACCTCGCTTGCGGCTACAATCGCGGCAATGTCGTCTTCGGCATGATCGCTCTCGCCGCCGTCTCCGCGCTGTTCTTCGCCGCGCAGTTTCTGGGAACGATGCCGGTCGCCGAAGCAGACTTCGTCGCCTATCTGAAGAGTCGGATGACCGACCCTGCGCGCACCGACCTCCTGCAATTCGCCTACATCTGGTACCAGCCGCTGGCGAAGGAGGTTGCCGACACCTGGGGCCGCCTGCCGCACAACATCCTCGGCGTGCCCGTGTTTGCGCTTCTGATCTGGCTGCACACGCCGTTGTGGCGCTTCTTCGCGAGCCTGATCAGCGCGCTCGCCAGCGATCTGCACAAGCGGCTCATCACCGCAGCGCTGGTCGGCATCAGCGCCGCCTATCTCGTGATGTTCGCGATGGTGTTCGACTATTCGCGCTGGATCTCCAACTGGGCGGTCTGCCTGTTCCTGATCCTGCATGCGGTGAAGATGCTGCCGGCCAAGCAGCAGGTCCCGCTGATTCCGGCGGAGGATCAAAGGACAAACATCTTCGGTTTGATCATCACCTTGATCCCGCGCGTCGGAATCGTGCGGCCGTTTTAGGCGGTGCGCTCCCTCCCCCGCGGGGGAGGGGGGGAGAGGGCTTTCTCCGCATAGGGATTCCCCAAGAGGAGAGAGCCCTCACCCGGTGCTTCGCGCCGACCTCTCCGGCAAGCTGGAGAGGTGTAGAATCACTACCCTCTCGCCCGCCTGATCCGCACATACAGCGCCCCCTCGCCGCCATGGCCGATCGCGGCTTTCTCGAAGCCGACAACGAAGGCGCGGAATTCGGGCAGGCTGAGCCATTCCGGCACCTGGCGGCGGAGCACGCCGCTTTCGCCGCCGCTGCGGCCCTTGCCGGTGATGACGAGCACGAAGGTGAGGCCGTCCTGATGGGCGCGGTGCAGGAAGCCGGCCAGCGCGCGATGGGCGCGCATCTGGGTCATGCCGTGCAGATCGAGCCGCGCCTCGATCTCGCGGCGGCCGCGCGACAGCTTAGTCCGCTCGCGCTTGCCGAGCGGCGCCAGCGGCGGAATCGACGGCTTTGCGACGCGTGGTGACGGTGCAGCGGCAACCGGTGTTGGCGGTGGCGACGTCCTCGTCACCTGGGTCGCGGACGACGACTCGGCGCGCGGAGTAGGATGCGCCTTCGCCGCGCGATGCTTCCGCAGCGGCTTGACATGCTTTGCGACGAGATCCCACAGCTCGCGCTCCTCCTCGCTCAGCGCGCGACGGCGCCGCGAGGGGCGAGGCTCCAGCACGGGCGGACGGGACGGCCGTTTCATTGCGGGCGATGAGGACGATTCTTCGCCGGACGGCGCGGCTCAGGGGCAGGCTCGATCGCGGGACGCGGCACCGGCAGCGGTACCGGGCCGGCGACGGCAATCGTTTCGTTCTTGCCTTGCGCCGACGCGGCGACAGGCGTGCCGGTCTTTGCCGGGTCCGTCTGCGGAAACAGCTTTGCGATCTTCTCCGACGGCCTTGGATCCGGGATCGGCAGCTTCGCGGCCCGCGGGGCAGGATCGAGGCTCTTCGGCACCAGCATCACGAATTGCATGGGGTGGCGCAGCCGGCCAGAGACACGGCCGGCATCCGCGCCGGCGCCGAAAAACAGATCGGCACGCGCGGGACCGATGATGGCCGAGCCGGTGTCCTGCGCGATCATCAGCCGATGGAACGGCGTCTTGGCGCGCTCGGATTCGATCGGCAGCTCGCCCTCGATGAAGAACGGCGTGCCGTAGACATGCAGCGATTTGTCGACCGCGATCGAGCGCCCCGCGGTCAGCGGAATTCCTTGCGCGCCCACCGCCTCGTCCTTGTCGGAGAGATTGACCTCGCGGAAGAAGACGTAGGCACGGTTCGCGCGCCGCAGCTCCTTGGCGCCATCGGGATTCTGCGCCATCCACTCCCTGATCTTCTGCATCGACATCTCCTCTTTCGGGATGATGCCGCGTTCGATCAGGATGCGACCGACCGCCGTGTAGGGATAGCCGTTATAGGCGTCGTAATTGAGCCGGACCGAGCTGCCGTCCTCGAACTTGATCCGCGCCGAGCCCTGGATCTGGGCGAACAACAGATCGGTCGGATCCTTCAGCCACGCGATCTCGAGGCCGCGGCCGGCGATCTTGCCGTCCTCGATTTCGCCGCGGTCGTAATAGGGCACCAGCTTGCGGCGACCGATCTTGCGATAGACCGGACCCTTGTTGGGCAGGCTGACCGAATCCTGCTTGTAGCCGCGCACGAACAGGTTCGAGGGACGGCGATAGACCGGCACGTTGTAGACGTCGGTCTGCGTGCGCGACCCCTCCAGCACCGGCTCGTAATAGCCGGTGACGAAGCCATCGGGCTCGCCCAGCCGCGAGATCCGCAGCGGCGTGAAATTCTCCTCGAAGAAGGTCTTCGCTTTGCCGTCATCGGTGAGATCGAGCGTCTTGGCAACCCGGCAGGGCTCGCCCAGCGAGGCACCCAAAGCCTTCGGTTCGGCCTTGGGTTCAGCCTTGGCTTCGGCCGCACCGTTCTGCGCATTGATCGGTTTGCAGCTGGCGCGGAAGGTCTTGTAGGCGGCGAGATGATTGTCGTCGCCCCACCCCTTCACGTCCGCCCAGGCGAGCGGCAGATATTGCGCACCGGGAATTTCGAACGGCAGGGAGAGCTGCGGATAGGGCAAGGGCCGCGACGGAGCGGCAGGCGTTCGCGGCAGATGATGATGGTGGCTGCGATGGTGACGCCGCGCCGCCTCGGCACCGAGCGAAAACGACGACAGCACGACGGCGCCTGCGCAAAGCGCCGTCGCGCCGTTCTTCAGGAAGATCTTAATTCGCGCTTCCGGTGCCAACCAGCTTCCAGTTCGGATCGCGAGAGGAGGTGTCGCGGGCGAAAGTCCAGATATCGGTGATGTCGGCGACCGTGTCGGCGCTGCCGTCGACGATGTTGCCGGCCTTGTCGCGGGTGGCCGAGATCATCTGTGAGACGAAGCGTACGGTGAGCTGCGCGCTGCGATCGCGCAACTCGGCGCCGACGAGCTCGGCTTTGTCGATCGACACGAACCGCGTTTCGGTCTTCTGCTCGTTCTTCTCGCGCTCCTTGATCGCGGCGTCGAAGCTGTCATAGACGTCCGACGACAACAGATCGCGCAGCGCGCGGCGATCGCCATTGGCGAAGGCCAGCACAATCATCTCGTAGGCGCCGCGCGCGCCCGAGAGGAAATGGCGCGGGTCGAAGCTGGAATCCTTCTCGACGATAGCATCGAGACCCTGCGCCAGCGCAGTGCCCGGCTCGGCCAGTCCCTTCCAGCGATCGGTCGGTGCGGTCGGCTCGGCCGTCGGCGCCAGCGGCGCCTGGTCGATCACCTTGCCCGGCATGGTCACGACGTTGTTGTCCTGGGCACCTCCCAGCGCGTTACGGGCGGCGGTGCGATCGAACGGCGGCCGCTCGTTGCCGGTGCGCTGCCCCAGCACGCTACGCAGCCGCAAGAAGATGAAGACGGCCAGCGCCAGGAATATGATGGTGTAGATGTCCACGTCGTATTCGCTTTCTGGTCTTTTCAGGGCTCGTTGCCGGGAAAATCAATCCGGCCAGTAGACCGTTCCCTACTGAAACGGCAAGTCTACATCACCATTTTAGGTCCACGTCAGGTCCGTGGGATGTAGGCACGAAATCTGGCCCGGCCAATGGCGCCTTTTGGCACAGCGCCAAGTGTAGCGCGTTTTATGCTTAAGGGGAAACCCGATCCTGCCTGGAAACGGCGCATCTTCAAACGTTTAAGGCGAAATTTCGCGGAAAAGGCAGGATGAACGTCCAAGGCGCGGGTGCGGCCTGAACTCCCGACCCGGGACCGTTCGTCCTTGTGGAACGAGCCGGCCCTATGTTAGCCAACCGCCGCGAAATTCAGCCCCAATCGGGTAAGGAGACACTTTCATGACCAACGGTAACGGCACCCCTCCCGAGGCGGCCCAGGCTCCCCAGCTCAACGTGCTGGCGCAATACACCAAGGACCTCTCGTTCGAAAATCCCAACGCTCCGAGCTCGCTGCAGCAGCAGAGCCAGCCGCCGCAGATCAACATCCAGATCAACGTCAGCGCCAACAATCTCAGCGAACAGGAATTCGAGGTGACGTTGTCGGTCGAGGGCAAGGCCGAGACCGCAGGTAAAGTGATGTTCTCGTTCGAGCTCGCCTATGCCGGCGTGTTCCGGATCGTCAACGTGCCCAAGGAGAACCTGCACCCGCTGGTCATGATCGAGTGCCCGCGGCTCTTGTTCCCGTTCGCACGCGAGATCATCGCGACGGCGGTGCGCGACGGCGGGTTCCCGCCCCTGATGCTGGACCCGGTCGACTTCGTCGGTCTCTACCGCCAGAACATGGAGCGGCAAATGGCCGCTCAGGGCGGACAGGCCGGTCAGGCCTGAGCCACCGCGAGCGCGGCTGGAGCGGGCAGGTACTCGTTCCAGATCGCCTTGTCGCCCAGCGTTGCGATGAAGGCCCGATGGGCCTCGCGCTCAACTTCGGAAATCCGCGGCGCGAGCGGCACCGGACGTTGCCGCCGCGGCGCATCGCCGGCGCTGCTGATCCTGATCTCCTCGGTGTCCGAGGCCAGCAGCAGCTGCGACTGCCGCGCTCCAACCAGATCGACATAGACCTCAGCGAGCAGCTCGGCGTCGAGCAGCGCACCGTGCTTGGTGCGGTGTGAATTGTCGATCGAATAGCGCGAGCAGAGATCGTCGAGCCGGTTGGACACGCCGGGATGCTTGCGACGCGCCAGCAGCAGCGTGTCGACCAGGCGCTCGCGCGGGATCGCAGCCCGCTTGATGCGGTCGAGCTCGGCATTGATGAAGCCGATGTCGAACGAGGCGTTGTGGATCACCAGTGGGGCGTCGCCGATGAACGCGAGAAAGTCGTCGGCGACCTCGTGGAACAACGGCTTGGTCGCCAGGAATTCGGACGACAATCCGTGCACCGCAAACGCTTCCGCCGGCATGTCCCGCTCAGGATTGATGTAGACGTGATAGGTCTGTCCGGTCGGCATACGGTTGAAGATCTCGACGCAACCGATCTCGACCAGTCGATCGCCGCGCAGCGGATCGAGGCCGGTGGTTTCGGTGTCGAGGACGATTTCGCGCATGTCTTAAGAAGCCGTGTGAAGCGGCGAATCAGGCCCGCCGTTGCGGCATCTTAACGACCTCGGCCAGGATGTGCGCGATTTGGGCGCGCACCGGGTCAAGTCCGTGTGAGGTATCCACCACGAAATCGGCCCGCTTGCGCTTCTCGGCATCCGGCATCTGCTTGGCGATGATAGCATCGAGCTTGGCCTCGTCCATCGTGCCACGCGCCAGCACCCGCTGGCGCTGCAGCTCCGGCGAGGTCGATACCACGACCACAGCATCGACCCGTTTCTCGCCGCCGGTCTCGAACAGCAGCGGGATGTCCAGCACCACGACCGGCGCCTTGGCGGCCTCGGCGTCGGCAAAGAATTTCTGCCGGGAAGCGCCGAGCATGGGATGAACGATCTGCTCGAGCTGCTTGATCGCGGCGGGATCGTGCACGACGCGCGCCGACAGTTTTTGCCGGTCGACCTTGCCGTTCGCAGTGGTGCCGGGGAAGGCGGCCTCGATCGCGGGAGCGGCCTCGCCCTCATAGAGCTGATGCACGGCGGCATCGGCGTCGTAGACGGGGACGCCGGCCTCCGCGAACAATTTCGCGGTGGTGGATTTGCCCATCCCGATCGAGCCGGTCAGTCCGAGAATCCGCATCAGCGCCCAGCCTTCTGTCGCATCTACACCGCAATTAGCTGCTCGCTGCGCAGATACGCAAGCAGCGGCAGCAGCGGCAGGCCGAGAATGGTGAAATGGTCGCCCTCGATGCGCTCGAACAGATGGATGCCGAGGCCCTCGAGCTGATAGGCGCCGACGCTGGTCGTGACGGCATTGCCGGCGGCGTCGAGATAGGCCGAAAGCTCGGCTTCGCTCATTCCCCGCATGGTCATGCGCGCCACGGAAACGTCCTCGAAGAGGATCCTGCCATCCTGCGCCACGGCTACGCCTGAATTCAGCTCGTGCGTCTGACCGGCGAGATCGCGCAATTGCGCCAGCGCCTGCGCGCGGCCTGCCGGCTTGTTGAAGAGGCGCATCCCGAGCGCCAGCGTCTGGTCGGCGCCGATCACATAGCTTCCGGGACGATCGGCAGAAACAGCCTTGGCCTTTTCGCGGGCCAGGAGCAGGGCGATCTCGCGCGGGTTCGAGAGCTTTGACGCGGCCTGGACGCTGCGCTCGTCGATGTCAGCGGTGACGGCTTCGAATTCGAGCCCGGCATTGGCCAGCAGTATTTTGCGCGCGCTGCTTTGCGAGGCCAGGATCAAGGGAGTTTTGCCGCGCCACAGACTCATCGGCGACACTTACTCGGACGGCCGGTTGCGCTGGCGATCGCTATACAGCTTCATGATCGCCGCCGCGGTTTCCTCGATGGAGCGGCGCGTGACGTCCAGCAGCGGCCAATCATGCTTGGCGCTCAGCTTGCGCGCGAACGCGACCTCCTCGGTGACCGATTGCTTGTCGGTGTAGGTGTCGCTGCGGCTGCCGGACTCGGCGCCCATGGACAGCAGGCGATTCTGCCGGATCTGAATCAGGCGTTCCGGCGTCGCGTGCAGGCTGACCACCAGCGGCCGCGTCAGCGTCTCCAATTGCGGGGGCACCGGAATGCCCGGCACCAGCGGCACGTTGGCGGTACGAATGCCGCGATTGGCGAGATAGATCGATGTCGGTGTCTTCGATGTCCGTGACACGCCGACCAGGACCACGTCGGCCTCGTCGAGACCTTCGACATGCTGACCGTCGTCATGGATCATCGTGTAGTTCAAGGCGTCGATACGCTTGAAATATTCGGCATTGAGCACGTGCTGGGCGCCGACACGGCCGGTGGTCGCGGCTCCCAGATAGGCCTCGAACAGCTGCATCACCGGCCCGATGATCGACAGGCTCGGAACATTGATCTGCTTGCACTTGTCCTCGAGTCTCGCGACCAGATCCTTCTCGAGCAGCGTGAACAGCACGATCCCCGGCGCTTCCTCGATCTCGTCGAGCACGCGGTCGAGCTGCTTCTGGCTGCGCACCAAGGGATAGACGTGCTCGACCGGCGTCACGTTGGCATATTGGGCCGCGACCGCGCGCGCCACGGTGATGAGCGTCTCACCCGTGGAGTCCGAGACCAGGTGGAGATGGAAATAATTGTTCGAGGTCGGCACAAAAACCCTTTGAATTTCGTTGGGGTGGTTTGTGGATTTCTGTGGAGCTTAACCCCTTGGAAAGGGATGCGCGACACCAGGGGCGGGACAAGGCGTGATTTTCTTCACACCGCTGCCGGTCAGGACAAATCCGGCGCCTCGCCGAGAGGGAAGCGGGATTGCGCGGACAAGTCCCTTGATAAGCTGCCGATACAAACGCGCAAGCCTTTGAAGCCGGCGGACTTATCGGAAGTTGCCAGATGCTGTCCGGAATATGTGGATGGATGTGAACAAGCGCGCGTGAACGCGCGGACGGAATTGTGTGAGTCCAATCCACGCTCACATAGACTCAAACCTTAAGAATCTAAGATTCTAGATTTGAGGAAGGCGCTACGGACGGATATGTGTGCAGTGTAAGACCTTAACGAGTTCTTACTATCCCCAGCGTTCCCGAGCTGGGCAGCAAGCCGGACCCCCGAAAATGTTCGAAGACGTCTATCTCTGGATCAAGGCGCTGCACGTCATCGCCGTCATCTCCTGGATGGCCGGCATGCTCTATCTGCCGCGGCTGTTCGTCTATCACTGCGAGGCCGAAATCGGCTCGAAGCAGTCCGAGACGTTCAAGGTGATGGAACGCCGGCTGCTCAAGGCGATCATCAACCCCGCGATGATGGTCACCTGGCTCGCCGGGCTCTATCTCGCCTGGTCCGGCCATTGGTTCGCGTTCGGCTGGCTGCACGTCAAACTGGCACTGGTCCTGGTGCTCTCGGCGGTCCACGGCTTTTTTTCCCGCTGGGTCAAGGATTTCGCCGCCGATCGGCGCCCGCGAAGCCAGAAATTCTATCGAATAATCAACGAGGTGCCGACCGTCCTGATGATTTTCATCGTCATCATGGTGATCGTGAAGCCGTTCTAGGCAAAGTGCGCGGCATTAGCTCAGCGCTTCGGCTTGCGGAGCGCTAAGCGATTTTCTATATTATCGATATCCCACCCAACGCAGGCGGATGTGGTTGTGTCCGAGCCTTCCAGAGGCCGGACACCGCATCAGGTTTGAAGCCTCACCGGCGCTCACCTTGCCAGACCTGCGGACCTTACCTGCACCTGCTCGCGTCCGCATTTCAGAGCCTCCTCGCACCCCCCTCTTTTCAGGCTACCCCACAGGACCACCCCAATGCGGGAAATCAAACTTCAGGACCTCAAGTCGAAAACCCCGGCCGAGCTGGTCTCGTTCGCGGAAGAGAACGGGGTCGAAAATGCCAGCACCATGCGCAAGCAGGAGCTGCTGTTCGCCATTCTCAAGCAGCTCTCGCTCGCTGAGACCGATATCGTCGGCGAGGGCGTCGTCGAGGTGCTCTCCGACGGCTTCGGCTTCCTCCGCTCGCCCGATGCGAATTATCTGCCTGGTCCGGACGATATCTACGTTTCGCCGTCGCAGATCCGCCGTTTCGGCCTGCGCACCGGCGACACCATCGAAGGTCATATTCGCAGCCCGAAAGAGGGCGAGCGCTACTTCGCGCTGCTGAAGGTCAACACGCTCAATTTCGAGGACCCGGAAAAGGCCAAGCACAAGGTCAATTTCGACAACCTCACGCCGCTGTTTCCGAATCAGCGTTTTCGCATGGAGATCGACGATCCCACTCGGAAAGATCTGTCTGCACGCGTGATCGACATCGTTGCTCCCATCGGCAAGGGCCAGCGCGCCTTGATCGTGGCGCCGCCGCGCACCGGTAAAACCGTGCTGATGCAGAACATCGCGCACTCGATCACGCACAATCACCCCGAATGCTATCTGATCGTGCTCTTGATCGACGAACGTCCGGAAGAAGTCACGGACATGCAGCGCTCGGTGAAGGGCGAGGTGGTGTCCTCGACCTTCGACGAGCCGGCGGTGCGCCACGTTCAGGTCGCCGAGATGGTGATCGAAAAAGCCAAGCGCCTGGTCGAGCATGGTCGCGACGTCGTGATCCTGCTCGATTCGATCACGCGCCTCGGCCGCGCCTACAACACCGTGGTGCCGTCATCCGGCAAGGTGCTGACCGGCGGTGTCGACGCCAACGCGCTGCAGCGTCCGAAGCGCTTCTTCGGCGCGGCCCGCAACATCGAGGAAGGCGGCTCGCTGACCATCATCGCGACCGCGCTGGTCGATACCGGCAGCCGCATGGACGAAGTCATCTTCGAAGAGTTCAAGGGCACCGGTAACTCGGAGCTGATCCTGGATCGCAAGGTCTCGGACAAGCGTACCTTCCCGGCGATCGATATCTCGCGCTCCGGCACCCGCAAGGAGGAGCTCATCACCGATCCGCAGGTGCTCAAGAAGATGTACGTGCTCCGCCGCATCCTCAATCCGATGGGTACGATGGACGCGATCGACTTCCTGCTCGACAAGCTGCGCTCGACCAAGAGCAATTCGGAGTTCTTCGACTCCATGAACACCTGAGTGCACTGCAGCAAAGATTCCGGGGCGCCTTCGGGCGCCCTTTTTGTTGCGGCTTTGCTGCAGCGAAGGTGCAGCATGAGCGGCAGCCGCTGCCCGATCTTCGTTTCTCTTAAACCATTGATATAAAACCAATTCTTGAAATTCTGGTCGGCCTCCCCGCCTGCGATCGCGTGACCTGCAGCAAAATGCTGCAATTATGTTGCAGTGCAAAATAGATTTGCTGCGGAATCTGGTGCAGCAAAATCCGATTGGCTCGAGGTGAAAACGGACGTTTGCGTTTTCAGCCGCGGCCGGACAAATAGGCTATGCATCCGCGAGACCAGACCATTTTCGCGCTGTCATCCGGCCGGGCGCCCAGCGCGATCGCCGTGATCCGCGTCTCCGGCTCGCAAGCCGGCGCGGCGCTGACGACGCTTGCGGGCCGGCTGCCGGCGCCGCGACAAGCGAGCCGCCGGCTGCTCCGCGACGGCGCGGGCCAGCCGATCGACGATGCGGTCGTGCTCTGGTTCCCCGGACCGGCCAGCGCCACCGGCGAGGACATCGCCGAATTTCACGTCCATGGCGGCCGGGCGGTGCTGGCGGCGCTCTTCACAACGATTTCCAATATCCCGAATACGCGCGCGGCGGAGCCCGGTGAGTTCACGCGCCGCGCCTTCGAGAATGGCAAGATCGACCTCACCGAGGCGGAGGGCCTCGATGATCTCATCCACGCCGACACCGACCGCCAGCGCCGCCAGGCGCTGCGCCAATTACAGGGCTTGCTCGGCGACCGCGCGCGCGACTGGCGCGAGCGCATCATCGAGGCCTCTGCGCTGATCGAGGCCGGCATCGATTTTTCCGATGAAGGCGACGTGCCGGCGGAGCTGAGGGCGCCGGCAGTGAAAGCGATCGGAGCGCTTCACGACGAAATCACAAAGGTGCTTGCGGCACAGGGACATTCTGAACGGCTGCGCGACGGCCTCGTGGTTGCCATCGCGGGCGAGCCGAATGTCGGCAAATCGACGCTGATCAACCAGCTCGCGCGCCGCGAGGTCGCGATCGTCTCGCCGCATGCCGGCACCACGCGCGACGTGATCGAGGTGCAGCTCGATCTCGACGGCTATCCCGTCACCGTGATCGACACTGCCGGCATCCGCGAGACCGAGGATCCGGTCGAGCAGGAAGGCGTGCGCCGCGCCCGCGCGCGCGCCGAGGACGCCGATCTGGTGCTGTGGCTGGTGGAGGGCGGGAAAGCCGTCGAGCCGGACACGATCCGCTCGCGGGGGACATCTGCGGACGGTGTTGCTTCGTCCGGCGGCTCGGTCTGGATCGTGCGCAACAAGATTGATCTTGAACGGGTCGGAGGGGTCAGGCCGGGCGTTGAGTTCGAGATCTCGGCGAGCCGGGGCGACGGCATCCCTGAGCTGGTCGAGGCGCTGGTGAAATTCGCTTCGGAGTTCTTTGGAACGACCGAGGGGGCCATGGTGACCCGAGCACGCCAGCGCGAGTTATTGAGCCGTGCCTCAGAGAGCTTGCGCCGGAGTCTGGACCTTGTAGAAGACGGCGAGGAGCTCGCGGCCGAAGAGCTGCGTGCCGCCGCCTATACTCTAGGCCGACTCTTGGGCCGGGTGGACGTCGAGGACGTTCTTGGCGCGATCTTCCAGAAGTTCTGCATCGGAAAGTAGCACTAGTCCTTCATTGTAGAACTAGTCTTTGTTCCATTTCTTTTGTTTCACGTGAAACGGTGGCCCGCTTCTCCCAGGGGGTTCCTGATTGTTTCACGTGAAACACCGCCGAGGGTGAGCTAGTGCCAGTTGCCGTTCCGATCTAGGGAGCGAGCGGCAGGGCGACGGCCATACTTCGGATCTCGTCATTGCGAGGAGCCCATGCGACGAAGCAATCCAGACTGCCTCCACCGCGAGACCCGGATTGTTTCGCGGAGCCTGCGATCGGGCCGCGCGCCGTGCGACCCATTGGCCCGCAATGACGGAGTATGACGTGGTTGCCGCCTGCATTCGACTGGCAGCTCCGGCAGAGAGACAATAGACACACGACACGGCTTGTGTTCGACCCCGTCGAGCGAGAGCCTCTCTTTTGTTTCACGTGAAACAGCATGTGAATAATCCTCCTCCTACTGTGCATGGGGTTGTTTTCGCGAAATTGCTGCCGACCTGGCCCGCGCTTGTTTCACGTGAAACACACCCCGAGTTTCCACTTCCGGCTTTTTCGCCGGTGAGCTAGAAGTCCGTCCATGCGAACAGAGCGAGGGAGCTTCGACGTCATCGTCATCGGCGGCGGCCACGCCGGCTGTGAGGCCGCGGCTGCGGCTGCGCGCATGGGGGCGACGACCGCTCTGGTGACGCACCGCTTCTCCACGGTCGGCGCGATGTCCTGCAATCCCGCCATCGGCGGGCTCGGCAAGGGCCATCTGGTGCGCGAGGTCGATGCGCTCGACGGCCTGATGGGCCGCGTCGGCGATGCCGGCGGTATCCAGTTTCGTGTCCTTAATCGCCGGAAGGGTCCTGCTGTCCGCGGTCCGCGGGCCCAGGCCGACCGCAAGCTCTATGCGGCGGCGATGCAGGCGGCCATCCGCCAGACCGAAGGCCTTTCTGTCATCGAGTGCGAAGCCGACGAGCTGGTCGTGGTCGATGGCCGGGTCACCGGGCTCCGCCTGGCGGACGGCCGGGAGCTCCGGGCAGGGGCCGTTGTCGTCACCACCGGCACCTTTCTCCGCGGACTGATCCATCTCGGTGAGAAGAACTGGCCCGCCGGACGCGTCGGCGAGGCCCCTGCGATGGGCCTTTCCAGCTCCTTCGAGCGCGCCGGCTTCACTCTTGGACGCCTCAAGACCGGGACTCCGCCACGCCTCGACGGCACCACCATCGACTGGTGCGCAGTCGAGATGCAGCCCGGCGACGAACCGCCAGAGCCGTTCTCGGTGATGACGGAGCGGATCACGACGCCACAGATCCAGTGTGGGATCACCCGGACCACGCCCGCGACCCATGAGGTTATCCGGGCCAACGTCCATCGCTCTCCGATGTACTCCGGCCAGATCAAGAGCTCCGGACCGCGTTATTGCCCCTCGATCGAAGACAAGATCGTCCGCTTCGGCGACCGCGACGGCCACCAGATCTTCCTGGAGCCGGAAGGGCTCGACGATAGCACCGTCTACCCCAACGGCATCTCGACTTCGTTGCCGGAGGAGGTCCAGCTTGCGATCCTCGCCAGCATTCCCGGCTTGGAGCGGGTGAAGATGGTCCGCCCCGGTTACGCCATCGAATACGACCATATCGATCCTCGCGAGCTCGATCCGACCCTCCAGACCAAGCGTCTGCGCGGGCTGTTCCTGGCCGGGCAGATCAACGGCACCACCGGATATGAGGAAGCCGCCGGGCAGGGCATCGTTGCCGGCCTGAACGCGGCCCTTTCCGCCAGCGGTGCCGCACTGACCGTGTTCAACCGCGCGGACGGCTATCTTGGTGTGATGATCGACGACCTCGTGACCCGCGGGATCAGCGAGCCCTATCGGATGTTCACGTCCAGGGCCGAGTACCGGCTGACCCTGCGGGCCGACAATGCCGACCAGCGTCTGACGGAGAAGGGGATCGCGCTGGGGTGCGTCGGCAGCACCCGTATCAGGCATCATCGCGCCAAGATGGACGCCCTGAACGCCGCCCGGACGCTGTCGAAATCCCTGACGATCACCCCGAACGAAGCCATCAAGCACGGGCTGTCGTTGAACCGGGACGGTCAGCGCCGTTCTGCTTTCGAGCTGATGGCCTATCCGGAGATCGGCTGGCGCCAGGTCCGTGCGATCTGGCCCGAGCTGTCGGCCATCGATCCCGTCATCGCAACCCATCTCGAGATCGACGCCAAGTACGACGTCTATCTGGAGCGCCAGAGCGCCGACGTCGAAGCCTTCCGGCGCGACGAGGGAATGGTGCTGGCGGATGTCGATTACCAGCTCGTTCCTGGTCTCTCCAATGAAGTGCGCGCCAAGCTGGAGAAGGCGCGACCGTTCACCGTCGGCCAGGCCGGCCGGATTGACGGAATGACGCCGGCGGCGCTCGGCATTCTCGCGGCCTATCTCCGCCGGGAGGCACGAAAGACTTCCAAGGCAATCGTATAGGCGTTTCACGTGAAACAGCGCGGATCAGGCGGAGATCGCCCGCCATCGCGACGCCCCGGGGCGGGTGAGGGCGCCGGGCGGCGAACCGAACCTGGGACGGCCAGCCCGACGATCAGCAAGGCCGCGGCCAACGACAAGGCGCTCGATTCCATCATCGCCGCTGACAAGATCGCCGCCCTCAAGCTCGCTCCCGTTTCACGTGAAACCGAGGAGCGGCTTGATCGCTACATCGCGCTGCTACGGGAGTGGCAGGCCAAGACCAATCTGATCGCGCCCTCGACCTTGCCGCAGCTCTGGACGCGGCACATCGCCGACTCGCTCCAGCTGGTGGATCTCGCGCCGGCCGCAAAACGCTGGGTTGATCTTGGGAGCGGCGGCGGCTTTCCCGGCGTCGTGCTCGCCTGCGCCATGGCCGGCACACCTGCCGCGAGCGTCCATCTCGTCGAGCGAATCGCCAAGAAGACCGCCTTTTTGCGCGAAGCGATCCGCGTCACCGCATCTCCGGGAGTCGTACATCTCGCTGAGATCGGGGATAATGTGGATAGAATCACCGGCCCCGTCGATTGCGTCACCGCACGTGCGTTGGCTCCGCTACATCAACTTATCGGCTTCGCGGAGCCGCTGCTGCGCCAGGGCGCAAAGGCGTTATTTCTCAAGGGTCAAGATGTAGAGGCTGAATTGACCGAAGCCGCTAAATATTGGAATATTCGGCCGCAGCTCCATCAAAGCCGCACGGGCGACGGCTGGATCGTGGAGCTCAATGCCGCCGAACGGCGCAGCTGAGGCGTTGAGAGGTGAGTGGGGAATTGCGATGAGCGTGATTGACGAACCACAGCAAGAACAGACGGCGCAAAAGACCGATGAGGTCCCCCATGGTCATCCGCGCATCCTGGCCTTGGCGAATCAAAAGGGCGGCGTGGGGAAAACAACCACAGCGATCAATCTGGGCACGGCGCTCGCGGCAATCGGCGAGCGCGTCCTGATTGTCGATCTCGATCCGCAGGGCAACGCCTCGACCGGCCTCGGCATCGATCGCCGCAACCGCTCCTGCTCGACCTATGACGTGCTGATCGGCGAAGCCGCCTTGCGCGAGGCGGTGGTCTCGACTGCGGTGCCGCGGCTGCACATCGCGCCGTCGACCATGGATCTCTCCGGCCTCGAGCTTGAGCTCGGCACCACGCCTGGCCGCGCCTTCAAGTTGCGCGATGCGATCGGCGCGCTCAACAACAACGTCTCCCCGGACGCCGACTACACCTATGTGCTGATCGACTGCCCGCCCTCGCTCAACCTGCTCACGGTCAACGCCATGGCGGCCTCGGACGCGATCCTGGTGCCGCTGCAATGCGAGTTCTTCGCGCTCGAAGGTCTGTCGCAATTGTTGCAGACGGTGGAGCAGGTGCGCTCGACGCTCAATCCGAACCTGTCGATCCACGGCATCGTGCTGACCATGTTCGACTCGCGCAACAACCTGTCGAACCAGGTCGTCGCCGACGTTCGCCAGTTCATGGGCGAGAAGGTCTACAAGACCATGATCCCGCGCAACGTGCGCATTTCGGAAGCGCCGTCCTACGGCAAGCCGGTGCTGGTCTACGATCTCAAATGCGTCGGCAGCGAAGCCTATTTGCGGCTCGCCACCGAAGTGATCCAGCGCGAGCGCGAGCTGCGCACGACGCATTGAATTCCAGGCGATGTCATTCCGGACAATTCGCGGCACGCGAATTGATCCGGAATCCCGAGATTTGAAATTGAACAACGTCGAGATTCCGGGTTCGCGCTTTGCGCGTCCCGGAATGACAGGAACAGAGTAGCAGGAGCGTTCAAGTTGAATCCAAGGGAGCTGGCGATGGCCGACGAAGCGCGTTCGCGACTGGGCCGGGGTCTTGCAAGTCTGATCGGTGATGTCGGCGGCGAGGCTCAGCATGTCGATCGTCCGCGCGCACAGCGCAAGGTGCCGATCGAATTCATCAAGGCCAATCCGCGCAACCCGCGCCGTACCTTTTCGGATACCGAGCTGAAGGAGCTCTCCGACTCCATCAAGCAGCATGGCGTGATCCAGCCGATCGTGGTGCGTCCGGTGAAGGGCGCGCAGGATCGCTACGAGATCATCGCCGGCGAACGGCGCTGGCGCGCCTCGCAGATGGCCGGCCTGCACGAGGTGCCGATCGTTCCGGTCGACATCAGCGACAGCGACGCGCTGGAATTCGCGATCGTCGAGAACGTGCAGCGCGAGGATCTCAACCCGATGGAAGAGGCGCAGGGCTATCACGCGCTCGCCAACGAGTTCAAACGCAGCCAGGACGACATTGCCAAGGTCGTCGGCAAGAGCCGCAGCCACGTCGCCAACATGATGCGGCTGACCAAGCTGCCGGCTGAGGTGCAGGCCTTCATCGCGACCGGCGAGCTAACGGCCGGCCACGCTCGCGCCTTGATCGGCGTGCCCGATCCGCTCGCCGCCGCCAAGCGCATCGTCGAGGAAGGTCTCAACGTCCGCCAGGCCGAGGCGCTCGCGCATGAAGAGGGGGTGCCGGAGCGCAAGCCGCAGAAGGCGCGCGCCAGCGGCGGCAAGGAAAAGGACCCCGACACGATCGATCTGGAGAAGCGCGTCAGCGACGCGCTCGGCCTCAAGGTCACCGTCAATCACCGCGACCCCGGCGGCTCCGTGCAGATCAACTACCGCAACCTCGATCAGCTCGATGAGGTGATGAAGCGGCTGGCCAAGGGCGCGGTGTAGACGCGGTCTCGGTGTCGACCCGCCAACGCAGGGGCGACACCGAGTGTGATGCGCATCTGCGCCAACACCGTCATTGCGAGCGCAGCGAAGCAATCCAGAATCTCTCCGCGGAGGGAGTCTGGATTGCTTCGTCGCTTGCGCTCCTCGCAATGACGTGGAGAGAGTTGCGCTCGCTTGACGTCGGAGCGGAGAGCCTAGCCCCGCCGCTTTGCATTCGCGGCAATCGCCATCAGCGCACGCTGGGCGATGGCGGCGGCGAGGGTGGAATGCTTGCGCGTGTCGAGCGCGGCGGTCGCCAGCTGCTCGATGATGGCGGCGAGTCGCGCCGGGCTGAAATTGCGCAGCGCGGTTTCGACCGCGGGCTTTCGCGAGAAATGCAGGCGCGGAAAACCGCCGTCGAGCACGGCGGAGGCAGGCGTGCCGTCGGCAATCGCGAGCGCCGATTTGTGCAGCCACGCCGCCTGGCGCTGTGCGGCCGAGATGATCACGCCGGGATAGGTCCCGGCGATCATGGCCTTGGCGAACTCGGTCTCGACGATGTCGGGCCGCCCGGCGAAGGCGCCGTCGACGATCGGATCGAGCTTCAGCTCCGAGGCATCGGCGACCACGGCCATGACGTCATCCAGCGTGACCTCGCCCTTGCCGTGGGCGTAGAGCGTCAGCTTGCGCAACTCGTTACGCGAGGCCTGGCGGTCGCCGCCGAGGAACGACATCAGCGCCGCGCGGGCGTCCGGCGCGATGCGCAAATTCGCGATGCGCAGCTCGTCGTCCATCAGCTTGGCAAGATCGCGCTCGGTGTCGGGATAACAGCCGATCGCCACGGCGGTCTTGGCTTTCTCGCAAGCCTTGCGCAGCGGTGATTCCGGGCGAAGCTCGCCGGCCTCGATCACGATGCGGCAATCCTTCACGTTCATCTCGGCCAGCGTCTCGATGCCGGAGGCAAAGCTGCGCGAGCCGGCGCGAACGCGGATGGCGCGGCGGCCGCCGAACAGCGGCACGGTCATGGCTTCGTCGACGAGGCGCGAAGGCTCGGCGGAGAGCTCGTCGCCATCGAGCTTGACCAGCGAGAACGGATCGTTGGGATCATCGACGCTGGATGCGATCAACGCGTCGGCGCGCTCGCGCACGAGGCCGGCATCAGGACCATAGAGCAGGATGATCGGACGGCCCGCATCGGGGCGGGCGAGGAAGGCGTCGATCTCTTTTCCGCGCAGTGCGACCATGGTCCAGATTGTCATTCCGGGACGCGCGCAGCGCGAACCCGGAATCCGGAGGTTGGGATCGAGATTCCGTTTCGCTCCGCGGGCGCCCCGGAATGATGGGAGTGAACTACGTCCCCGCGGTGAAGAACGAGGCGAGCCGGGTGGTGATGTTCTCGGCAATCTCGTTGGCGGCGCGATCCTCGGCATCGCGCACGGCGCGGGTGCGCGAGAAGCGCTGATAGGACCCCGGCATGTCATAGGACACGCGCGAGAACGTCGAGCCTGACATCACCGACCGGCCGGTCGCGACCTCGACCAGATTGTACTGGGCGTCGATGCCGAGATTTTCGCTGGTCGGCAGTCCCGTCGCGGAGCTGACGATCAGGGAGGAGCGGCTGGTGGTGAAGCGGATGTCGAGCCGGTGGGTCGGCGGCATGCCCGTCGCGGTCCCGTAAAGCTTGAACGCCAGCGCGTTGCGGATTTCGACGCCCACGCGGGCCTCGCGGGAAGCATTGGGCTTGATGATCGGGGGCAGCTCGACCCCCATCAGCTTCTCGCGCAGGCCTGGGGTGCCGTCGCTGCGCTCGGCATACATCGGCTGGAAGCAGCCGGCCGTCAGCGCCGCCAGCGCGGCAACTGCCAGCAAGCGGGCTGCGATACGGATCCTAGCCGACAACATTCACGATCCTCTTGGGGACGATGATCACCTTGCGGACGGGCTTGCCGTCCAGGGCCAGCTTTACCGCATCGAGGGCCAAAACGGCAGCCTCGATTTCCGGATTTTGGGCCGCTGTTGCAACTGTGACCTCACCCCGCTTCTTGCCGTTGACCTGGACCACCAGGGTCACGCTGTCTTCAACCAGCAGATCGCGTTCGATTTGCGGCCAATCGGCCTCCGACACCAGCCCCGCTCGGCCCAGAACCTGCCAGCACTCCTCGGCCAGATGCGGCATCATCGGCGAGAACAGCTGGACCAGGATTTGGCTGGCCTCCTGGATCGCCCAGGCGAGATCCGGGGCAGGCTGGCCGGGGCGCTGGAGCACCTCGGAGAAGACATTGGTGAATTCGCGGATATGGGCCAGGCAAACGTTGAAGTGCAGCCGCTCGATGCCGGTGGTGACCTTGTCCAGCGCGCCATGGGCGGCCTTGCGCAACGCCGTGGCGACCGGGCCGAAGCTGGCCGGTCGGGCTGCCGGCGCGGCTTTGCCGAGCTCGACGGAATCGTTCACCAGACGCCACAGCCGCTGCACGAAGCGGGAGGCGCCCTGGACGCGCTCGTCGCTCCAGATCACGTCGCGGTCGGGCGGGGAGTCCGACAGCATGAACCAGCGGGCGACGTCGGCGCCATAGGTCTCGATGATGTCGTCGGGGTCGACCGTGTTCTTCTTCGACTTGGACATCTTCTCGATCGGGCCGATCGAGATGTCTTCGCCTGTCGTCAGCAGCGTGGCGCGCCGTCCGTTGCCGCCGACCTCGACCTTCACCTCGGCCGGCTGCACATAGGTGCCGTCGGCCTTCTGGTAGGTCTCGTGCACCACCATGCCTTGCGTGAACATGCCGGCGAACGGCTCGTCCAGCGCGACATGCCCCGTCGCTTTCATCGCGCGGGTGAAGAAGCGGCTGTAGAGCAGATGCAGGATCGCGTGCTCGACGCCGCCGATATATTGGTCGACCGGCAGCATGCGGTTGGCGACCACAGGCGTCGTTGGCGTTGTCTCGTTCCAGGGATCGGTGAAGCGCGCGAAGTACCAGGACGAATCCACGAAGGTGTCCATGGTGTCGGTTTCGCGTTGGGCTTTGCCGCCGCATTGCGGGCAAGTGACGTGCTTCCAGGTCGGATGATGATCGAGCGCGTTGCCCGGCCTGTCGAAGGTCGCATCGTCGGGCAGCTTCACAGGCAGGTCGGCATCCGGCACCGGCACCACGTCGCACTTTGGACAATGAATGACGGGAATCGGGCAGCCCCAATAGCGCTGGCGCGAAATGCCCCAGTCGCGCAGACGGAAATTCACCTGCCGCTCGCCGACGGGCGCATTGCCGCGCAGCTCCGTCTCGAGCCGCTTCGCCACCTCTTCCTTGGCCTGCTCGATGGTCATGCCGTCCAGGAAGCGCGAATTGATCATGCGGCCGTCACCGTCATAGGCGGTGTCGGTGATGACGAAGCTCTTCGGGTCCTGGCCTTCCGGGCATACGACGGGCGTGTTGCCGAGATTGTACTTGTTGACGAAGTCGAGGTCGCGCTGGTCGTGCGCCGGGCAGCCGAAGATGGCGCCGGTGCCGTATTCCATCAGCACGAAATTGGCGACATAGACCGGCAGCTTCCAGGAGGGATCGAACGGGTGCACCGCGCGGATGCCGGTGTCGAAACCCTGTTTCTCAGCGGTATCGATGATCTCCTGCGCGGTGCCGATCTTCTTGATCTCGGCGATGAACTCCGCGAGTTTCGGGTTCTTCGACGCGGCGGCCTGTGCCAGCGGATGATCCGCCGAGATCGCCATGAACTTCGCGCCGAACAGCGTGTCCGGCCGCGTCGTGAAAATCTTCAGCTCGCTCTCGCCGGCCGGCGTCGTCGCTGCATCCAGCGCGAAGCGGATCAACAGGCCCTCGGAGCGGCCGATCCAGTTGCGCTGCATCAGCCGCACCTTGTCGGGCCAGCGGTCCAGCCCGTCCAATGCGCTCAAGAGCTCCTGCGAGTACTTCGTGATCTTGAAGACCCACTGGTTCATCTCGCGCTGCTCGACCACGGCGCCCGAACGCCAGCCGCGGCCGTCGATCACCTGCTCGTTGGCGAGCACGGTCATATCGACGGGGTCCCAGTTCACCTTGCGCTTCTCGCGCTCGGCAAGCCCTGCGCGCAGGAAGTCCAGGAACATCTTCTGCTGGTGCTTGTAATAGGAGGGATCGCAGGTCGCGATCTCCCTGGACCAGTCCAGCGACAGCCCGATCGAGCGGAGCTGCTTCTTCATCGCGGCGATGTTGTCGTAGGTCCAGGCTTTCGGCGCCACCTTGCGCTCAATCGCGGCGTTCTCGGCCGGCAGGCCGAAGGCGTCCCACCCCATCGGATGCAGCACGTTGAACCCCTTGGCGCGCATGAAGCGGGCCAGCACGTCGCCGAGCGTGTAATTCCGGACATGGCCGATATGGATGCGCCCGGACGGGTAGGGGAACATCTCGAGCACGTAATATTTCGGCCGCGGATCGTCGTTCTTGGAGACGAAGATCGCCTGCTCGTCCCAGAGGCGTTGCCAGCGCGGTTCGGCGTCGCGGGCGTTATAGCGTTCGGAGGTCATGGAATCGTTGGGTTTTCGTGGTTCGGCCGTCTCAAGACGGCGGACTAGGCCATAGAAGACCTTAAGGGGTCAATGGGTTGCCGCGTTCTGGAACTTTGACGACGCCTCCGCATAACTACGAGGGCCCGCGTTGGGGTGTGATTAAGGGGTCAATGCCAATTTGCGGTCCGACAGGGCCCGCGTTACCGCACATGGATTCCAGCTTCGACGATCCCGATTACGACTACGCCGCGTCCGTCGCCGGACGGGCGATGCGGAGCATGGCCGAACAGCGGATTGCTCCAACTCCGGCCAATTTTGCCGTCTGGTTCCAGTATTTCGCGGGCAGCCATGACGATCTGCGCAATGCGATCGATCTCCTGATCGATCACAATCGTCCCTTCGACGCCCAAACCAATCAGGATCTGTTCGAGACCTACGTCGCGCCGAAAGTGAGTGCCGCCGTGGTCGACACCTCCGAGCGGCTGCAGGCCCTGATGGGGACGGCGAAGGAGTTTCTGGCGACGGCGATCGCCGACAATCATTCGCAGATGCAGGTCATCAGCCAGGTGGCCGACCAGGGCAAGGCCGGCGTCGATCCAAAGCTGCTGGTTGCCCAGCTCATGAACGAGCTGGCGCGGGCCGCCACGCGGGCGACGCGGCTGGAGGCGGGCTTTGCGGAAAAGACCCGCGAGCTCGACGTGATTCGCGATTCGCTGTCGCGGTCCGAGCAGCGCGCCCGGACCGACACGCTGACCGGGCTGGCGAATCGGCGGGCCCTCGACGAATTCCTGCGCAAGGCGCAGACGACCGCGGAATGGGGCGAGCCGCTCAGCGTGCTGATGCTCGACATCGACCACTTCAAGTCGTTCAACGACAATTTCGGCCACGGCGTCGGCGACCAGGTGCTGCGCCTGATGGCCAAGGTGCTGCGCGAGAAGGTTCGCGCGCAGGATCTGCCGGCCCGCTATGGCGGCGAGGAGCTGATCGCGGTGCTGCCGGACGCCGATCTGGCCGCTTGCGCCGAGATCGCCGAACGCATCAGGCGCGCGATCGCCGAAGCCACGATCACGCGTCGTTCGACCGGCGAGACCCTGCCCAGCATCAGCGTGTCGATCGGCGTGGCGCAATATCGGGTCGGCGAGACGATGACGGATCTGATCGAGCGCTGCGACCGCGCGCTCTATCTCGCCAAGGGCGGCGGTCGTAATCGTGTGGTGACGGAGATCGAGCTCGAGCGGGCCGGGGCTGCGGGGTAGCGGTCAGCGACGGTATGCTCCCTCTCCCCGCAAGCTGGGCGAGGTGAAGAACCAGCGCTTTAGGCGCTCGCCACCATCATCATGCCGGCCGCGCTGGTCTCGATCGCCTGCACGCCGTGCTCGACGACGTTGTTGCGGCCGCGGTGCTTGGCGGCGTAGAGCGCGGCGTCTGCGGCTTCGATCAGGTCGCCTGGGCGCAGGGTCTCGTTCGGCTTGGTCGCGGCGACGCCGATCGAGACCGTGACGATCATGTGGTTCGAGGTGATGTGCGGCAGACAGAGTCTCAGCACGGCCGAACGCACCTGCTCGCCGATCTCGACGGCGCGCGTCACGTCGGTGTTCGGCAGCAGCAGGCAGAACTCCTCGCCGCCATACCGCGCCGCAAAGCCCATCGTGTCGGCCGCGATGCCGGACAGCGATTCGCCGAGCCGCGTCAGGCAGGAATCGCCTTCGAGATGGCCGTAGGTGTCGTTGAACAGTTTGAAATGATCGACGTCGATCATCAGAAGCGCCAGCTCGCTGCCATATTGCTGCGCGCGCATCCATTCGAAATCCAGCCGGCTCTGGAAACCGCGGCGGTTGGCGAGACCGGACAGCATGTCGATCGAAGCCATCACCGTCAGGCGGTCGTTGCTTGCGATCAGCTCGCGCTCGCGCTGGCTCAGCTGCGCGGCCATCGCGTTGAACGCGCGGGCCAGCGGCACGAACTCGGCGGGCAGGCGATTGCGCGCGGCGCGCGCCGACAGGTCGCCTTCGCCGAGCCGCTTGGCCATGTCGGCGAGCATCTCGATCGGCTTGATCACGAGCTTTTCGGCGGCGATCAGCGCGCCGAGCAGGACGAACATGAGGACGAAGGCGAGCTGCAGATAGGCGGTGCGGATGTCGCGGCTGACCGCTGCGGACACCTTGTCTTCGTCGATGCTGGCGATCAGGCGGGCATTGGTGCCGGCGATGCGGATATAGCTGACCGCGCGGCGGGAGCCGTCGGCGGCGAGGAAGGACAGCGAACCCTCATCCTGATCGGAGCGCAGCGCCTTGTCGGCGATTGCGGACATCAGCGGCATGTTGTCGAGCGGACGGCCGACCGCGCTGTGCTGATCGGCCGGGGCCGCCAGCACTGTGCCCGCGCTGTCGACCAGCACCGCGGTGATGCCGGCGCGACCGCCCAGATTGTTCATGACCTTCGACATCCAGTCGAGATTGACGGTGGCGAGCACGACCGCATCGGCCACGCCGCTGAAGGCGGAAACCGGATAAACCGCCATTACCGTCGGCGAGGGTACCGGTCGCGACATGATGAAGTCGCTCAGCACGAAGCGGCCGGTTTCCTGGGCCTGCTGGAAGTACGGCCGGTCACTGAGATCGAGGCCGACATACATGTTGTTGGTGGCGCATTGGATGCGGCCGTCCTGGCCGGCGATCAGAAGCGTGCGGATCCAGGGAAGGCTCGACGGCAGGCTCGCGCGCAGCACGTCGCAACTCTTGCTGATGCCGCCGGCGGAGGCGCGGATAAAGGCCTCGGATTTCAGGATGGTCTCGACCGACGAGATGACCTGGCGCTGCGCATCGGCGCTGTGCCTTGCCACCGTGGTGAATTCAGCCGCGGCCTGCGCAACTTGCCGCGCGCGCGTGTCTTCGAGGGAACGGATGCGCTCGATCATCAAGGGCGTCACGAGAATCACCGCGAGCAACGCAAGCCGCGCCCGGATTCCGAGAACCTGCTTGAGTTTCGCGCGCTTGCGGTTGAGACTGACGCTTGCCATTTTCGCTACCCACCCCGCGGGCTAAGGTAAAACGAAGGGTTCAAAAACTGTTTCTTGAACTCGATAAAGTTGGACCTAACTCGGGCTCGGGTCACAACAAAGAGACGTCATGACGGAAGCCAACGGCGCGCCGGTAACCGGCCATTCACCAAACGCGCTCGCCGCGGTCGAAGCCGAAATTGCACGCGCCTGCAGGGACGCGCAGCGTGATCGCGCCTCGGTCACGCTGATCGCCGTGTCCAAGACGTTCGCGGCCGATGCAATTATCCCGGTTATCGCCGCCGGACAGCGCGCATTTGGCGAGAATCGGGTGCAGGAGGCCAAAGCCAAGTGGCCGGCGTTAACGTCTGCTTACCCGGATATCGCGCTGCATCTGATCGGGCCGCTGCAATCCAACAAGGCGAAAGAGGCGGTCGCGCTGTTCGACGCCATCCATTCGGTCGACCGTCCGAGCATTTGCCAAGCGTTAGCCAAGGAAATCGAATCCCAGAACAGGCACCCGCAGCTGTTCGTTCAGATCAACACCGGCGAGGAGCCGCAGAAGGCCGGGATTGCCCCCGGCGAGGCCGATGCCTTCATTGCAAGCTGCCGCGACACCTACGGGCTGACGATCTCCGGATTGATGTGCATCCCGCCGGTCGACGAGCCGCCCGCCGCGCACTTTGCGCTCACCGCCAAGATTGCCGCGCGCAATGGCTTGACGAATCTCTCGATGGGCATGAGCGCCGATTTCGCGACCGCCATCATGCTGGGCGCCACCCATGTGCGCGTCGGCAGCGCCATCTTCGGGCATCGGTAGTTGCCGTAAGCCGGGTCCGGGGAGCCATACAGGTCCTCGATTTCGTCATTGCGAGCGAAGCGAAGCAATCCAGAGTCCCTCCGCGCAAAGAGTCTGGATTGCTTCGTCGCAAGGGCTCCTCGCAATGACGGAACAAGGTGCGCCCTCGGTGCTCCCTGTCGTCTCCCGGACAAGCTGGAACGCCCAAGCGTTGCGGCGCAGAGCCGGGACCCAGGGCACAGGGTACAGTGCCGAGACAGGCGCGGCTCGGCCGCGCACCACGAAGGGCGCTGCGCTTGTCGAGCATGTGCCCCTCATCCGATGATGATCTTTGTGCGCGGGCCCAGGCGCCGCAGCAATTGCAGCATCGCGGATTTCGTCATGGAGACGCAGCCGGCGGTCGGGCCGAAATTGTCGCGGGCAAGGTGCAAGAACACCGCGCTGCCGCGGCCGGCGATGCGGGGTCGGGTGTTGTGGTCGATCTCGATGATGAAGTCGTAGAGATGGTCGGCGCGCTGGAGCCGGTCACCGCCCTGCCCCTCGCCGAGCCGGATGCTCTGGTTGTAATGGCGGTCCCGCGGATCCTCGCACCAGGCGTCCACGCCGGTGATCATCCGGGCCGGCAGGAACGTCCGGGGACGGCTGTGCCGGTCGGCCCGCCACCACAATTGCCTTGGCCGGAAGCTGCCTCTGGGGGTGCCGCCATCGCCCTCGCGCTTGTTGGCGAGAATGCCGCCTCGCCCCAGCGCAACCGGAATGGTCAGCGCTCCGGCCGTCAGCCAGCCCCGGCGGGGATTGCCGGCAGCAGGCTTAACGCGGATTGCCGAGAGCGGCCCGCCGCCTCGATTCCTGGTATAACCAACTGAAGCTGCTTTATTTTTCATGTGAATGTGCAATGTCGAATTCATTACAGGACATTCATCAAAACGTCCTGCTATTCTGAGTTAGAGTGCTTCTGGCTTGTGAATCGGTAACAGCCCACTACTTCAACACGAACAACAATAATAACGGCGACCTTAAACTTCCCCTCGCGGCTGGTGCGGCACGGATGTGCCGCCGAGCCGGACCCTAAAAGGATGACCCCCCATGGCCAATGCCCGCAAGATCCTGATCGTGGATGACGATACCGATCTGCGCGATACGTTGGTGGAGCAATTATCGCTACACGAAGAATTCGAGGCTTCTGCTGTCGATACCGGCGCCAAGGGCGCCAGCGCCGCGAAGGCCAATTCCCCCGATCTGGTCCTGATGGATGTCGGCCTGCCCGACACCGATGGCCGCGAGGTTGTCCGCTCGCTGCGGAAGGGTGGCTTCAAGGCGCCGATCATCATGCTGACCGGGCACGACACCGATTCTGACACGATCCTGGGCCTGGAATCCGGCGCCAACGACTATGTCGCAAAGCCCTTCCGCTTCGCCGTGCTGCTGGCCCGCATCCGCGCCCAGCTCCGCCAGCACGAAGCCAGCGAGGACGCGGTGTTCTCGGTCGGACCCTACTCCTTCCGCCCCGGCTCGAAGATGCTGACCGCGGCCAATGCCCGTAAGGTCCGCCTCACCGAGAAGGAAACCGCGATTCTCCGCTTCCTCTACCGGGCCGGCCAGATGCCGGTGTCGCGCGAGACCCTGCTCCAGGAGGTCTGGGGCTATAATTCCGGCGTCACCACCCACACGCTGGAAACCCACATCTATCGCCTCCGCCAGAAGATCGAGAAGGATGCCGCCAACCCGGAGATCCTGGTGACGGAAGCCGGTGGCTACAAGCTGGTGCCGTGATACGCTTCGACGGCGTGCGAATCGTTTTAGATCGCACGCCTTCGAGCCTCGGACCTGAATGTCAATCGACGATGATGTAGCGCTTCTCGAGCGTGTCCCGACACTGCGCCTGTTGGGAGACGCCTCGTTGCGCATGCTGGCGATCGGCTCCGAGCAGCGTGACTTCGTCCGCGGCGACGTACTGTTCAATCTCGGCGACGACGCCGATGCAGGTTTCGTGGTCCAGCGCGGCGCCTTCCGGGTCGAGGACGGCGCCGGCGCCGAAATGATCGCCGGTCCCGGCGCGCTGATCGGCGAGCTCGCGCTGGTGGTGCCGATGAAACGGCCGTCGAGCGCGATCGCGCTGGAGCATTCCTCCGTCATCCGCGTCGCCCGCAGCCTGTTTCAGCGCGTGCTCGAAAGCGATCCCGCCGCGGCGGTGCGCCTGCGCGACGAATTCGCAGTGCGCTCCAGCCAGATCGCCAGCGATATCCTGATGGCGGGTGCGAAGCTGACGTCGTAGTTTTCTCCATGACGCCGGAGCTCATACCTCCAGCGTCACCGTGACGGGCACATGGTCCGACGGACGCTCCCAGCTGCGCGCATCGCGCAAAATCTTGAAATCGCTGACCGCATCCTTCAGCGCGCGCGAGACCCAGATATGGTCGAGTCTGCGGCCGCGATCGCCGACGGTCCAGTCGGGCGAGCGGTAGCTCCACCACGTATAGACCTTCTCCGACATCGGAATGCGATCACGCGCGACGTCGACCCATTCGCCAGCGGCGAGCGCCGCCTTTAGCTTCTCGGTTTCGACAGGCGTGTGCGAGACCACCTTCAGCAGTTGCTTGTGCGACCACACGTCGTTCTCGTGCGGGGCGACGTTGAGATCGCCGACCAGGATGTGGCGGTCCTCAGAGCGCGGATGCAGGGGCTCGCAGGCCGCCATCTCGTCGAGGAAGCGGAGCTTGTGGTCGAATTTCTCGTTCAGTGCGGGATCGGGAATGTCGCCGCCCGCGGGCACGTAGAAATTATGCAGCACCAGCGGTTTTGCAATGCCCGCCTTTTCGCCGAACGACACCGAGATGTGGCGCGAATCCACCTTGTCGCAGAAGGTGCGGATGTCCTTCGATTCGAACGGGATCTTCGAGACGATGGCGACGCCGTGATAGCCCTTCTGCCCGTTCAGCGCGACGTGCTCGTAGCCGAGCCGCTTGAAGCGCTTCAGCGGAAAGGCGTCGTCGATGCACTTGGTCTCCTGCAGGCACAGCACCTCCGGCCGCGCGCTCTTGAGAAACTTCGCGACCAAGTCGATGCGCAGCCGCACCGAATTGATGTTCCAGGTTGTCAGGGAAAGACGCATGGGAGCGGTCTAACAAACTCCATTCGTCATGGCCGGGCTTGGCCCGGCCATCCACGCCTTTTTGTCTGACCCAAAACGTGGATGCCCGGGACAAGCCCGGGCATGACGGTCATCCGAGCGGCCATCAATGTCTCAACCCGGCGACGGCGTGCTGTAATTGGTGAAATCGATCTTGAACATGTTGGGATCGAGCTTCTTGCTCGAGTCCAAATTGTACACCGCGATCGTCGTGTCGTAGCCCTGCGGATCGGTGACGGTCCACTGCTTGAGCTGGCCGTCCTTGGCGCCGAACATCAGCAGCAAGCGGCTGGTGCCGACCAGGGCCTGCTTCTCCTCGATGGTGACGCTGATGAAGACGTCGTCGGCCGAGACGCCAACGACATTGGTGTCCTTCATCAAGTCGATGCGGTCGGACAGGAGAAAGCGCAGCGGCGTCTGCGACAGCGGGTAGACGTCCTGGGTCGCGAGCTTGCGGTCGCGTACCACGAGCGAGGATCCGTCGGCGACGATGTCGATCGGGTTCGGCGCGTCATATTCGAAGCGCACCTTGCCGGGTTTCTGGATGTAGAAATCGCCCTGCGTCTTGCTGCCGTCGGGACCGACCTGGACGAAATTCCCGACCAACGTCTGCAGCGACGACAGGTAGGCGCTGACCTTGGCCGCCTGCGCCTTCTGGTTGGCGTCGAAGGTCTGGAAGATGCTGCTCGGAACGTTGCGCCGCGGATCCGGGATCACCGGATTGGGCGGCGCCTGCGTCGCGCCGGTGACGGCCGGCCCGCCGGCGGATGCGCCGCTGTCGCGCCCCTTCGGCGCGGGCTTCGGCACCGGCACGGTCTGCGCGAAAGACGCAGCGGTCACCATCGCGGCGGTGACGAGTAGCACGCCGGCCATGCGCGCGCTTCGCGCGGCGATGGTGGCAGCGAATCGAATGTCCGGATGTCTGATCAACGCGTCGTCCTGTGTGGCTGGGCGCCCTTTTACCGTGATTTCGGGCAAAAGCAGATATCGAATTTGCGTGAAATGTTGCTCAGAGGCTCCTCGCCTCACATATGGCTGTCTTCTTCCTCGACCAGAATCTCGCGCTTGCCAGCATGGTTGGCGGGACCGACGATGCCCTCCAGTTCCATGCGCTCCATCAGCGATGCGGCGCGGTTGTAGCCGATTTGCAGGCGGCGCTGGATGTAGCTGGTCGAGGCCTTGCGATCGCGTTTGACGATCGCAACCGCCTGCTGGAAGAGATCGCCCCCGCCATCGCCGCCCATGCCGGTGGCGTCGAACACGGCGCCGTCCTCGTCCTCGGTCGGCTCTTCTGCGGTGACGGCTTCGAGATATTCCGGCTGTCCCTGCGTCTTGAGGTGACGCACCACCTTCTCGACTTCCTCGTCGGAGGCGAACGGTCCGTGCACGCGGCTGATGCGACCGCCGCCGGCCATGTAGAGCATGTCGCCCTGGCCGAGCAGCTGCTCGGCGCCCATCTCGCCCAGAATGGTGCGGCTGTCGATCTTGGACGTGACCTGGAAGGCGATGCGGGTCGGGAAGTTGGCCTTGATGGTGCCGGTGATGACGTCGACCGATGGACGCTGCGTCGCCAGGATCACGTGCAGGCCGGCGGCGCGCGCCATCTGCGCCAGACGCTGCACCGCGCCTTCGATGTCCTTGCCGGCGACCATCATCAGATCGGCCATTTCGTCGACGATGATGACGATATAGGGCAGCGGGTCGAGGGAGAGCTTCTCTTCCTCGTAGATCGCCTTGCCGGTCTCCTTGTCGAAGCCGGTATGCACCGTGCGCGTCGGCTCCTCGCCCTTGGCCTTCAATTCGAGCAGGCGCGTGTTGTAGCCGTCGATGTTGCGCACACCGAGCTTGGCCATGTTCTTGTAGCGCTCCTCCATCTCGCGCACAGCCCATTTCAGCGCGACCACCGCCTTCTTCGGGTCGGTCACGACGGGCGTGAGCAGATGGGGAATGCCGTCATAGACAGAGAGCTCGAGCATCTTCGGATCGACCATGATCAGGCGGCACTGGTCCGGGCGCAGCCTGTAGACCAGGCTGAGGATCATGGTGTTGATCGCGACCGACTTGCCCGAGCCGGTGGTACCGGCGATCAGCATGTGCGGCGTGCGCGCGAGGTCGATGATGACGGGTTCGCCGCCGATGGTCTTGCCGAGGCAGAGCGGCAGCTTTGCCACCGTCTCGGTCGCCTCCTTCGCCACCAGCAATTCGCGCAAATAGACTTTCTCGCGATGCGCGTTCGGCAGCTCGATGCCGATCGCGTTGCGCCCAGGCACGACGGCGACGCGCGCCGACAGCGCGCTCATCGAGCGGGCGATGTCGTCGGCGAGCCCGATCACGCGCGAGGACTTGATGCCGGGCGCCGGCTCCAGTTCGTACAGCGTGACCACCGGACCCGGATTGGCCTTCACGATCTCGCCGCGCACGCCGAAATCCTGCAGCACGCCTTCGAGCGAACGGGAATTGTTCTCCAGCTCGGCCTTGCTGAGCGGCTGGCGATCGCCGGCCTTCGGTGCGGCCAGCATGGAGACGGAAGGAAGATCGAACTTGTCGGAGGATTTCTTGGAAGCGGGCTTAGGCGCGGCCTTCTTCTTCGGGGCGCGCGCGGCGGGCTCCTCCTCTTCCTCCTCGTCGTCTTCCAATTCGTCTTCGTGCTCGTCCTCGTAGTCCTCGTCTTGAGACTGCGGCGAGATCGGCGGCGCTGAGCGGCCGCCGCCGAGGTTAGGCTCCTGCCGGCTGAACTGGGCGGCCTTGGTCTTCGGTCCGCTCGAGACCAGCGAGCGGTAGGCGGCGCCACACAGCCAGATCAGCCGCGCCTTGGTGCTCATCAGCGCGTGGAACAGCCAGCCCAGCGAGACCGAGCCGCGGTCGCTCTCCTCGTCTTCGTCGAGCGGCTTGTCGTCATCGGCGACCTCAGCGAGCTCGTCGTCTTGCTCGCGCGCGCCGAGGCCGCAGGCGATCAGGAAGGTCGCGGTCATCGCGGCGAACAGGATCGTGCCCAGCACGATGCGATAGATCGTGCCGGCGGGCCCGAAGATCACCGCCGGTGCGCGCACCAGCGCATCGCCGACCACGCCGCCGAGGCCGGTCGGCAGCGGCCAGGCCCCGCCATGCTGAAAGCAACTGACGAATCCTGCTGCGATCACCGTGCAGAGAATCCAGGAGCCGAGCCGCAGCGCCTCGCGGTCGAACGGGCGGTGCGTCATCATGCGCCAGCCCCAGACCGCAACGGTCAGCACCAGCATGATCGCGCCGAGTCCCAGGATCTGCATGGCGAGATCGGCGCCGATCGCGCCGGCATAGCCGAGGATGTTGCGGATCGGCCGCGAGGTCGCGTGGCTGAGACTGGGATCCTGCACCGACCACGTCATCAGTGCCGCCGCAGCGACGCCCGCCAGCGCGATCAGGCCGAGGCCGGCGAGCTCGCGCATGCGCCGCGCCAGCCCCTCGCGGATCGAGGGCGGCAAATGGCCGACCAGAGGAATGACGCGTTCGATTGCCGACATGCTCATGGGCCCTGCCTAACCCAGAGTCTCGACCAGCCGGTGCAGCGCCTGCGCCGTGGTCTCGCCGTCCTGCACCAGCGCGAGGCGGATATAGCCTGCGCCGGGATTGAATCCGTCAGGCTGCTGTCGCGCCAGGAAGCTGCCGGGCACCACGCGCACGCCTGCTTCCCTGAACAACTTGAGCGTCACCGACACGTCATCGCCGATCCCTGAGGTGTTGAGCCAGACGCAGAAGCCGGCATCGGGCCGGCGATAGCCGTAACGATTGCCGATGATCTGGTCGGCGAGATCGAACTTGATCCGGTACAGCCGCCGATTCTCCTCGACATGCGCCTCGTCGCCATAGGCAACGGTCGCGACATGCTGCAGCGGCACCGGCACCTGGGGCGCTGCGATGTTGCGCAGCTCGAGGAACATGCCGATGAACCTCTTGTCTCCGGCTGCAAAGCCGACGCGCAGGCCCGGCAGGTTGGAGCGCTTCGACAGCGACTGGAACGCGACCACGCGCGTGAAGTCGGGGCCGGCGCATTCCAGCGCGCTGCCGGGAGCCTCGCGGGTGTAGATCTCGGAATAACATTCGTCGCTGAGGATCACGAAGCCATAGCGGTCGGCGAGCTGCTTCAAGCGCTTGAAGTAGCCGGGCCTCGCGACCGAGCCCTGCGGATTCGCGGGCGAAGCCAGGTA
The DNA here is from genome assembly GCF_016031655.1 of Bradyrhizobium glycinis. Taxonomy (GTDB): domain Bacteria; phylum Pseudomonadota; class Alphaproteobacteria; order Rhizobiales; family Xanthobacteraceae; genus Bradyrhizobium; species Bradyrhizobium glycinis. The sequence continues at coordinate 5,332 of NZ_JACCHQ010000032.1, read as the reverse complement.
GAACGCCACCGTGCGCGCCAGCGTCGTTTCATCGACGGCGTCGAGGTCGGGCAGGAAGCCGTTCTCGACCGTGGTCGGCAGATGGACCGGCTCGCAAGCCGCCGCAAGAGCGCCCGCGCCGTAGACCGGATAGAATGGGTTCGGCATCAGGATCGCGGGCTTGCCCGGACGCGGGCCGACATAGCGCGCGGCCGCGATCGCGGCGAGGAACAGCCCCTCGCGGCTGCCATTGAGCACGAGAATCTCGCTCTCGGGGTCGAGCGGCCGCGGCAGCTTGAAGCGCGTCGACAGCCAGGCCCCGGCGGCGTTGCGGAATGGATCAGTGCCCTTGTTCGCGGGGTAACGGCCGAAATCGGCGATGTGCTTGGCCAGCACCGGGCCGACGAAGTCGGGCACGGGATGCTGGGGCTCGCCGACCGCAAGCGAAATCAAAGGCTTGCCCGGCTGATGCGAGGACAAAAGCTCGTTCAGCCGGACGAAGGGCGAGCGTTCGGAATCGGAGCCATTACCGCCCTGCGGCGCACGGGATGAAGCGGTCAGAGCCATTCGTTGGGCGCCAGTACTCTTGGAACGGCCGGTCGCACCAAGGCGCCGGCGGGAAGCGGTTCAGTTCACCATAGATAGGGCGAGGTTAAGACGCGATTAACCATCGGCCGCCGCCCGCGTCCAGAGCGGGAATAATGGGGCCGGATAACAACGGGATGCCGGCTGCTCGAGACGAGCTTCGCAGAATCAGGTGCCTAGCGCCCCGGCAGCTTCTCGAAGGTCTTCATGCCGGCGGGGATGGTGTGGAATTCCTGCATGTCGCAGGTGTAGATCGCCATCTGCGGCTGGAACTGCGCCGGCTCGTCGAGTGTGCCGACCTTCAGGATCGCGGCCGGCAGGCCCGGAACCTTGGTCACGAGGTGCGTGCCGCATTCGGCGCAGAATTCGCGCGTGACGGGGCGCTCGAGGTCCTTGCGCGTGAACTGTTTCGGTTGCCCGGTGATGTAGGTGAAGCCGGCCGCCGGCATCGCGATGAAGGTGTTGGGCGCGCCGCCCGAGATGTACTGGCACTCACGGCAGTGACATTGCGCCTGCATCATCGCATCGCCCTCGGCCACGTAGCGCACCTCGCCGCAATAGCATCCGCCTTCCAAACGCATGATGACCTCCCGATTGTTATCTTTATGGTCGATATTTCTGCGCCGGCCGCGCGGAATGGCAATGTTTTTCTTTCGAGCCCGGGCCAAAAGAAAGGGGCTCCAGCTTGCGCTGGAGCCCCTCAACGGTCAGGGCATTGCCGGGTATGTGCCCGAACCGTAGTTGTGGACGCGGTCCCCGAAGAGACCGCGCCCGGGAGGAGAGGGTTACATGTTGTAGGCGCGTTCGGTGTGCTCGGTGATGTCGAGGCCTTCACGCTCGCTCTCGACGTTGGCGCGGAGACCAACAATCACGTCGACGACCTTGTAGAGGATCGCCGAACCGACGCCCGACCACACCAGCGTGGTGCAGACGGCCTTGAGCTGGGCGAGAATCTGCGTGGCGAAGTCGTAATCGGCGACCTTCGGCGGGATCGCCGTGTAGTCGACGATGCCGGCGCCGCCAAGCGCGGGGTTCACCAGGATGCCAGTGCCGATGGCGCCGACGATGCCGCCGATGCAATGCACGCCGAACACGTCGAGCGAGTCGTCGTAGCCGAGCGCGTTCTTCACGACGGTGCAGAAGAACAGGCAGACCACGCCGACCACGAGGCCGAGGACGATCGCGCCCATGACGCCGGCAAAGCCGGCCGCAGGCGTGACGGCCACGAGGCCCGCGACCGCGCCGGAGATGACGCCGAGCACGGAGGGATGGCCCTTGATGATCCACTCCGCGAACATCCACGACAGTGCGGCGGCCGCGGTGGCGACGAAGGAGTTGGTCATGGCGAGCGCAGCGCCGCCGCTGGCCTCGAGGTTGGAGCCGGCGTTGAAGCCGAACCAGCCGACCCAGAGCAGCGAGGCGCCGATCATCGACATGGTCAGCGAGTGCGGAGCCATCAGCTCCTTGCCGTAGCCGACGCGCTTGCCGATCAGGAGAGCGCCGACGAGGCCTGCGATGCCGGCGTTGATGTGCACCACGGTGCCGCCCGCGAAGTCGATGGCGCCCATCTTGAAGATCCAGCCGGCGTCGGCGTTGATCTCGTCGAGCTTGGCCTGCGCCGCGGTCTTCGCCGCCGCATCACCCGCCGCCGCAAGCGCCTTGGCCGCGTCCTGGATCAGGTCCGGGCCGGGCCAATACCAGACCATGTGCGCGATCGGGAAGTAGATCAGGGTGACCCAGAGCGGAATGAAGAGCGCGATGGCCGAGAACTTCATGCGCTCGGCGAAGGCGCCGACGATGAGGGCGGGCGTGATCGCCGCGAAGGTCATCTGGAAGCACATGTAGATGAGCTCCGAGATGTTGGCGTCGACCGAGAAGGTCGCAGCCTTCGAATCGGTGGTGACGCCCATCATGAAGGCCTTGGAGAAGCCACCGATGAAGTCGGAGCCGCCGGTGAAGGTGAGGCTGTAGCCGTACACGGCCCAGATCACGGTGACGACGCAAACGGTGTAGAACACCTGCATCAGGACCGAGAGCATGTTCTTGGAACGGACCAGGCCGCCGTAGAACAGCGCGAGGCCAGGGATCGTCATCAACAGCACCAGGACTGTCGATGTCAGCATCCAGGCGTTGTCTCCCTTGTTGACCGTTGGCTCGGCGTAGGCTGCGGTCGCAGCGAACAGGCCGACTGCGAGAGCCGCCAATCCCGCGCCATAGGGACGCTTGAACGTCATATTGTTTACTCCTGCTTGGATAAGGTTGAGCGCGAAATCAGAGGGCCGCGGCATCGGCCTCGCCGGTGCGGATGCGCACCGCGTGGTCGAGGTTGATGACGAAGATCTTGCCGTCGCCGATCTGTCCGGTTTTCGCCGCGGACGTGATGGCGTCGATGGTCTTGTCGACCTGGTCGGAGGCGACAGCGACCTCGATCTTGATCTTGGGCAGGAAGCTCACGGCATACTCGGCGCCGCGATAGATTTCCGTGTGGCCCTTCTGACGGCCATACCCCTTGACTTCCGTCACCGTGAGACCGTGAACGCCGATGGCGGTCAGGGCGTCACGGACTTCTTCAAGCTTGAATGGCTTGATGATCGCCATAACAATTTTCATGGGTCCTATCCCCGCTTGGGCCCGGTCCTGGCCGGGCGTTCTCGACTGGTTCGCCACGAGGGAGAAGTTTCACTACGCGGGCACAGCCGGACCCCTAGAATCAAATGCCGTGCCAGATCAGGCGGATTGCCTAACGGATTATGAAAACGGGTGTTTTCGCCTTCGGCGGGTGTTGTAATGCGGTGCGCTATTACGTCGCGCTCAAAACGTGGTCGCACCAGCTCAAAAAATGGGCAAGACAGGCTCCCGACACAATGTTGCTCACGCGTCGGGCAGCAGGACGGTATTTACGTAGCATCGGCGCCTATTGCAGGGCTTCTCCATGCTGCGAAATATCCAGACCCTCAAGCTCGTGCTCACGGGATACGCGCAAGGGCACGAACAGGCCGACCAGCTTGAGCAGAATGAAGCTGACGCCCGCCGACCAGACGAAGGTCACGGCGACCCCATAGAATTGGATCAGGAGCTGCTGCGGATGGCCCTCCAGCAGGCCGGCGGTGCCACCGATGGCGCTGGTGGCGAACACGCCGCCAAGCAGGGTGCCGGTCAGGCCGCCGATGCCGTGGACGCCGAAGACGTCGAGCGAATCGTCGTAGTCGAAGCGGTGCTTCAGCCAGGTACAGGCCCAATAGCAGACCGCACCGGCCATGATACCGATGACGATGCCGTGCCATGGTGCGACGAAGCCCGAGGCCGGCGTGATGGTGCCGAGACCCGCGACGGCGCCCGAGATCATGCCGAGCACCGAGGGCTTGCGCCGCGTCGACCATTCGATCGCGCCCCAGGTCAGCGCGCCGGCGCAGGCGGCAAGATGGGTCGCGATGATCGCCATCACCGCGCGTGAGTTCGCTCCGAGCGCCGAGCCGCCGTTGAAGCCGAACCAGCCGACCCACAACAGGCCGGTGCCCATCACCGCGAGCGACAGATCGAACGGCGAGAGATTCTCGGTGCCGTAGCCGTGACGGCGTCCCATCACCTTGGCCGCAACGAGGCCGCCGGTGCCGGCCGACAGATGCACGACGAGACCGCCGGCGAAATCGAGCACGCCCATGCTGGCGAGGAAGCCGCCGCCCCACACCCAATGCGCCAACGGAATGTAGACGAAGATGAACCAGGCGACCGAGAACAGCAGATAGGCCGAGAACCGCATGCGGTCGGCGACCGAGCCCGCGACCAGCGCCACCGTGATGATGGCAAACGTCATCTGGTACAGCATGAACAGCGATTCCGGGATCGTCTTCGCCGCAGGGTTGACGCTGTCCATGGTCATGCCGGCGAGAAACCAGCGATCGAGCGTGCCGATCCACGGGCCGTCGCCGACGAAGCAAAGGGAATAGCCGAACGCCACCCAGAGAATGGAGATCAGTGTCACCGCGGCCAGGCTCTGCGCCATGGTGGCGAGCACGTTCTTCTTGCGCACCATGCCGGAATAGAACAGTGCGAGCCCGGGGATCGTCATCATCAGCACCAGCGCTGTCGCGACGATCATCCAGGCCGTGTCGGCGGTGTTGATCTCGGAGCCTGCAGCGCGTGCCGGCAAAGCTATGACGGACAACAATCCGATTGGCGCAGCCATAACAGCTACGCGGCGCAACAATCCCGCCATATCGTTCCCCCGGCATCAATTGGTGTCGCACATCGTGGCGTCGTTGCCCGGTGCGATCGAAGCAGATCAAAGCGTTTTCAAGCGAAGTGGATACCGGTTCGCCCGAAGAAACGCGTCAAAACAGAATTCAGAGCGCGTCGCTGTCGGTCTCGCCGGTGCGGATGCGCAGCGCGTGGTCGATCGGCGTGACGAAGATCTTGCCGTCGCCGATCTGGCCGGTGCGCGCCGTCGCGGTGATCACGGCGACCGCCTTGTCGGCGACGTCGGAAGCGACCGCGATCTCGATGCGCAGCTTGGGCAGGAAGTTCACGACATATTCGGCGCCGCGATAGATCTCGGTGTGGCCCTTCTGCCGGCCATAGCCTTTCACCTCGGTCACGGTCATGCCGTGCACGCCGATCGCTGTCAGGGCCTGGCGGACCTCATCGAGCTTGAAGGGTTTGATGATCGCGACGACGAGTTTCATGGTCAGGCCTATTCCCCGGAAATGCGCCGCGCCGTATGTCCCCGGCGCTGCGTCAATCTGGCATCTTTCCGGGCAAATGGCACAAA
>NZ_JACCHQ010000031.1 GCF_016031655.1 Bradyrhizobium glycinis | reverse complement strand
ATGCCGTGTTTGAGCTCCAGAAACTCCCGCAACAGTTCCTCTCGGCCCCTCCCGAAGAATTCGAACTCGGTACAGCTCTTGGCGCCAGCCAGCGTTGCCGCCAAAGCGATGATGACGATATCAGCCAGCGCGTGCCGCGAGTTATCGGCGCGTGGATCCTTGAGAGGTCGGAGCAGGCGCCTGAGTTTGCGCATTTGGGTCTCCCTCGACAATCGAGAGAAACCCAAAGAATCCAGTTCAAATCGCTTTGCAATACACTACCAACGCCATATGCGATTCCCCTACCCTCCAGGGGAGGATAAGAAAGCTAAATCGCACTCGCGCCTTCGTGCTGGAAGCCGAGATAGCTGGCCGCGACCCGCTCGTTGGCGGCGATGTCGCTGGCCTTACCGCTGAGCACGAACTCGCCGAGCTCCATGACATAGGCATGGTCCGCGATCTTCAGCGCGGCCTGCGCGTTCTGCTCGACCAGCAGCACGGAGACGCCGGCGGCACGCAGCTCGGTGACGATGCGGAAGATGTCGGCGACGATGATCGGGGCAAGGCCAAGGCTCGGCTCGTCCAGCATCAAGAGCTTCGGCTCGCCCATCAGCGCGCGGCCCATCGCGAGCATCTGCTGCTCGCCGCCGGAGAGCGTGCCGGCGAGCTGCTTGCGCCGCTCCTTCAGCCGCGGAAACAGCGCATAGACTCGCTCCATCGAGGCTTTCGCCTTGCTGCGCTCGATCCGGAAGGCGCCCAGCTCCAGATTGTCCTCGACATTCATGGTCACGAACAATTCGCGATGCTCGGGAACGAGACCAAGCCCCATCGCGACGCGGTCCTCGATGTCGAGCCGGGCGAGATCCTGCCCGGCAAAAGCGACGCGACCCTTCAGCGACAGGATGCCCATGATGGCCGAGAGCAGCGTGGTCTTGCCGGCGCCGTTGGCGCCGACGATGGTGACGATCTCGTTGCTGCCGACCTCGAGCGAGACCGAACGCACCGCCTCGACCTTGCCATAGGCGACATGCGCGTCGGTGACGGACAACAGCGTGCTCATGCCGCCACTCCGAGATAGGCCTTGATCACTTCGGGATTGGTCTTGATCGTCGCCGGCGTGCCTTCCGCGATCTTGGTGCCGAAATCGAGCACCACGATGCGGTCGGCAAGGTTCATCACGAAGCCCATGTCGTGCTCGACCAAGAGCACGCTCATGCCGCCGTTGCGCAGCTCGCGGAGCAGCGCGGCGAGCCGCTGCTTTTCCATGTGGCGCAGGCCGGCGGCCGGCTCGTCGAGCAGCAGCAGCATCGGATCGACGCAGAGCGCGCGGGCGATCTCGACGATGCGCTGCTGGCCGAGCGAGAGCGAGCCTGCCAGCTGGTGCATCTGCTCGGTGAGGCCGACGCGCTCGATTTGGCGGGCGGCTTCGGCGAGCAGCTTGGCCTCGTCAGTGCGGTCGAGCCGCAGCATCGAGGAAACGGGTCCGGAATGGCCGCGCAAATGTGCGCCGATCGCGACGTTCTCCAGCACGGTCATGTCGGGGACGAGCTTGACGTGCTGGAAGGTCCTGCTGATCCCGAGCTTGACGATCTCCTGCGGCGGCGCGTTGTCGACCTTCTTGCCGAGCACCGAGATCGAGCCCGAGGTCGCCGAGAGGACGCCGGTGATCAGGTTGAAGGTCGTGCTCTTGCCGGCGCCGTTCGGGCCGATCAGCGCGACGATCTCGCGGGCCTGGACCTCGAAGGACACGTTGTTCACCGCGACCACGCCGCCGAACTGCTTTCGCGCCTTCTCGACCTGAAGCAGGACGCCGGCCTCGGCGGGCGCGCGGGCGCGATGCTCCAGCTTCAGCGACGTGTCCGGCTTCTTGCCATCGGTACGCTCGGGGAGGAACGACATCAGCCAGGGCCAGAGGCCGCCGGGCGCAAGCTGCAGCAGCGCCACCAGCATGATGCCGAACACGATGGTCTCGACCTGGCCGGAGCCGGGCAGGATCAGCGGAAGATAGCTCTGCAGCGCCTCTTTCAGGATCACGACGATTGCCGCGCCCAGGACGCCGCCCCAGACATAGCCGGCGCCGCCGACCACGGCGATGAAGAGATATTCGATGCCCATATGCGCGCCGAACGGGGTCGGGTTCACCGCGCGCTGCAGATGGGCATAGAGCCACCCGGACAGGCCGGCGAGCACCGCGGCATGGATGAACACCAGCAGTTTGGCCCGCGGCGTGTGGACGCCGAAGGCCTCGGCCGCGACATGCCCGCGGCGTAGCGCACGGATGGCGCGGCCGGTGCGGGAGTCCAAGAGGTTCATCGTCAGCAGGGCTGAGAGGATCACCGCGACCCAGATCGCGTAATAGATCGAGCCCGGCGAGAGCATCTTGAACGTGCCGATCGACAGCGGCGGGATCGCCGAGATGCCGTCGTTGCGTCCGAGAAACTCCAGCTTGCTGAACAGGTAGAACAGCCCGAGCCCCCAGGCCAGCGTGCCGAGCGGCAGGTAATGCCCCGAGAGGCGCACGGTGATCAGCCCGAGCAGCACCGCGAGCGAGCCACTGACCACGAGCGACAGCGGCAGCGTCAGCCAGGGCGACAGGCCATAGCCCGTCGTCAGCACGGCGGTGGTGTAGGCGCCGAAGCCGACGAAGGCGGCCTGGCCGAACGAGGTGAGGCCGCCGACGCCGGTCAGCAGCACGAGGCCCATCGCGACCAGGGCCGCAAGGCCGATATTGTCGAGCAGCACGATCCAGAACGGGGGCACGCCCGGGATGAACGGGATCGCTGCCATGAGGAGCGCGAAGACGAGGATGGGAAGCCGGCTCTGCATCGGGCTCAGTCCTTCTCTTCCTCGACCGCGGGCGCGGCGAGCGAGCGCAGCAGCAGCACGGGGATCAGCAGCATGAAGACGATCACCTCCTTGTAGTTGGAGGCGTAGAAGGACGAGAATGCCTCGACGATGCCGACCACCAGCGCTGCGACGGCGGTGAGGGGATAGCTGACGAGGCCTCCGATGATCGCGGCGACGAAGCCCTTCAGCCCGATCAGGAAGCCGGAGTCATAGTACAGGGTGGTGATCGGCACGATCAGGATGCCGGAGAGCGCGCCGATCACGGAGGCCAGCAGGAAGGCGATCTGGCCCGACAGCGTGGTGCGGATGCCGGCGAGCCGCGCCCCGAGCCGGTTGACCGCGGTCGCGCGTAGCACCTTGCCATAGAGCGTCAGGCCGAAGAACAGCCAGAGGGCGACGATGAAGGCGATGGTGATGGCATAGACGGTGATGCTCTGGCCGGTGAAGCGCAGGGCGCCGGCGGTGAAGGCGCCGGACAGCACGGCAGGTCCGCGCTGGCCTTCGGCGCCAAAGAACAACAGGCCGAGGCCCTGTAGCGCGAGGTGGACGCCGACCGAGGCGATCAGCAGCACCAGCACCGAAGTGTGCGCCAGCGGCTGGAAGGCAACGCGGTAGAGATAGAGCCCGATCATCGCCACGATCACCAGCGACAGCGCGATGCAGACCGCGACCGGCGGCTTCTGCGCGGCGAGGGACAAGGTCAGTGCGAGCACGATCGCCGGCAACACGACGTTGGCGATGAAGCTGCGGACAACCAGCCGCCCGTGCAGCGCCTTGCGCGCCTCGAACAGGTCGAAGGCGAAGGCGCCGATGCCGAGCGCGAGCGCCAGCTTTGCCGTGCCCGGCATCTGGCCGGCGGCCAGCGAGGCATAGGTCAATGCGCCATAGGTGACGAACTCGCCCTGGGGAATAAGGATGACGCGGGTGACGGCGAACACCAGCACCAGCGCCAGGCCGAGCAGCGCGTAGATCGCGCCATTGGTAATGCCGTCCTGCACCAGGAACAGCATAATGGTGGTATTCAAGACCGGACGCTCCCCCTAATCCGGACCGGTCCCCTCGATTGCAGTGGACGGTCCGTTCACAGCCATTGAAAAACGCATGCGATATTTGGTATGGTCCATAACAATTATCGAATATAACTTCAAGGGCGGGAACGACCCGTTCCAAATTTAGCGGGATTGCGAGCACGAGGCGATGACCGTTTCCAAGACCGCTGAAAAGACCGCTGAAAAGTCCGCCGAAAAGCCGGCCGACGCGGCCAAGGGCCGCAAGGACGCCAGCGAGCCGCAGGCGGAGGCCCTCCAGCTCGGCGAGCTTTCCGAGCAGCTGGGCTATGTCCTGAAACGTGCGCAGCTCAAGGTGTTCGAGAATTTCTTGCGCTGCATGGCCTCGCTCCAGCTGACGCCGGCGCAATTCTCGGTGCTGCTGCTGGTCGAGAAAAACCCCGGCCGTAACCAGACCGAGATCGCCTCCACGCTCGGCATCCTCAGGCCGAACTTCGTGGCCATGCTCGACAATTTGGAGAGCCGCGACCTTTGCGCGCGGATCCGCTCCACCAACGATCGCCGCTCGCACATCCTTGTCTTGACCGACAAGGGCAAGGCCGTGCTGGCGCGCGCCAAGAAGCTCGTCGCCACCAAGCACGAGGCCCGGCTGAACGATTTGCTCGGCCAGGCCAACCGCGAAGCCCTGATCGAGATGCTCGCGAAGATCGCCAACGAGTTTTGAGCGATCCCGTCATTCCGGGGCGATGCGAAGCGTCGAACCCGGAATCTCGAGATTCCGGGTTCACGCTTGCGCGTGCCCGGAATGACGAGGAGAGACGCCCCCTCTCAATCCACCAAAATCACCCTGATATCGTTCACGTTGGTCAGCGTCGGGCCTGTCTGCAGCAAGTCGCCCGTCGCCTCGAAGAACGTGGTCGCGTCGTTGTTGTCCAGGTACGCCTGCGGCTCGAGTGCCAGCGCCTTCATCTTCGTAAAGGTCGCCGCATCGATTAGCGCGCCGGCGGGGTCGGTTGGGTGGCCGGCGCCGCCGTCGGCGCCGTCGGTGTCGCCGGCCAGCGCCGAGATGCCCGCCGTATCCTTCAACAGCGAGGCCAGCGCCAGTGCGTATTCCTGGTTCGGTCCGCCGCGCCCGTTGCCGCGCACGGTGACCGTGAGCTCGCCGCCGGACAGGATCGCAACGCGCTTGCCTTGCTTACGCGCCTGAAGCGCCAGCTTGGCATGATTGGCGGCGACCTCGCGCGCCTCGCCTTCGAGATCGGCGCCGAGATCGATGGTCTCATAACCGGACTCGCGCGCGAGCTTGACCGCGGCGTCCAGCGACTGCTTGGGCCGCGCGATCAGCTCGAAATGCGCGCGTGCAAAGGCGGCGTCACCCGGCTTGCAGCTCTCGTTGTTGGGATCGTCGAGCGCGCGGCGCACCGCATCGTCGATGTCGAGCCGGTATTTCGCCACGATCGCGCGCGCATCGGCCAGCGTGGTCGGATCCGGCACGGTAGGACCGGAGGCGATCGCGGAAGGATCGTCATGCGGCACGTCGGAGATCGCGAGCGTCACGACTTCCGCGGCGTTCCTGCCGGCGCGGGCGAGACGGCCGCCCTTGATCCGCGACAGGTGCTTGCGTACGACGTTCATCTCGCCGATCGGCGCGCCCGAGCGCAGCAGCGCCTTGTTGACCGCCTGCTTCTGCGCGAAGCTGATGCCGTCCACCGGCGCGATCCAGTTGGCCGAGCCGCCGCCGGTGAGCAGCACCAGCAGGAGATCGTCCGGCCCGGCCTCGCCCGCGAGCGCGAGGGTGTCGGCCGCGCCCTTCAGGCCGGCTTCGTCAGGCACGGGATGACCGGCCTCGACCACGCGAATGCGGCGCGTCGGCACGCCGTAGCCGTGGCGCGTGGTGGCGATGCCGACGAGGCGCTCCGGCGCCAATCCCAGCGCGTCGAGATAATGCCGCTCCGCGGCCGCCGCCATCGCGCCGGCGCCCTTGCCGGCGGCGAGGCAGATCACGCGCCCCCTGGGCGCAGGCCGCAGGTGAGGGGCCAGCACCACGTCGGGATGGGCGGCGGCAACGGCGGCGTCGTAGAGCGCGCGGAGCAGGGAACGTCGGTCGGTCATGGACAATGGCCTTGCGCAGACTGGACTGGCGGCGACGCGGTCGCCGCCATCTGCCTACCGCATCGTGTGCCAAAGCGTAAGCGCCTTCGCCGTCATTCGATTGTGCAATCGCGTGATCGCAATTGCCGCATAAGCCAAAGCCCCCTGCGCGATCTGCGCAGGGGGCCCGTCGTCCGCGCTTTGCAGTTTCTAGCCGCCGGCGTCGGCGCTGATCACCTCGCCGAAGAGATCCCACTTGTCGCCCTTGAACTTCATCAGCTGCAGCGAGCTGATCGGCGCGAAGTCGTTCGGCCCGGTATTGATCTTGATGCCGGGCAGCAGCACTTCGGTGCGGAAGTCCTTCAGGCTCGCCGCCTGCTTCATGACGTTCTCGCGCGTGAGATTGTCACCGCACTTTTTCAGCACTTCGACCAGCGTCTGCGCGACGCCGTAGCCGACGATGGTGCCGCCGTCGAGCTTGTCGCCCTCGGGGAAGTACTTCGTCATGAAGTCGAGGAACGCCTTCATGCCGGGATCGTCCTTCCACTGCGGATCGGAGACATCCTTCAAATAGGCGGCCGAGATGATGTCCTGCGAATTCTCGAACCCGGCGGGCTTGATCACGCTGCCGACCGAGGCCGAGACGTTGTTGAGGAAGTGGGTCGGCTTCCAGCCGATCTCGGAGATCTTCTTGATCGCCTGCGCCGCGAACTTCGGCGTGGTGATGTTGATGAAGACGTCGGCGCCGGTGGCTTTCAGCTTGACGATGTGGTTGTCGATGGTCGGCTCCGAAGTCTCGTAGCTTTCCTCCAGCACGATCATGCTCGCGGCCTTGGCCCCCAAGCCGTCCTTGAGGCCCTTCAAGTAATCCTTGCCGTAATCGTCGTTCTGGTAGAGGACGCCGATCTTGGCGTTCGGCATGGCCTTGAGGATGTATTTCGCGTAGATCTGCGTCTCGCTCTGGTAGTTGGGCTGCCAGCCCATGGTCCACGGGAAGTTCTGCGGATCGTTCCACTTGGTGGCGCCGGTGGCGACGAACAGCTGCGGCACCTTCTTCGAGTTCATGTATTTCTGAATCGCGGAGTTCGGCGGCGTGCCGAGCGAGTTGAAGACGAGCAGCACCTCGTCGCTTTCGACCAGCTTGCGCGCCTGCTCCACCGTCTTCGGCGGCGAGTAGGCGTCGTCGTAGGAAACGAAATTGATCTTGCGGCCGTTGATACCGCCTTCTTCGTTGATCTTCTTGAAATAGGCGGCTTCGGTGCGACCGATGATGCCGTAGGCGGAGGCCGGTCCGCTGTAGGGCATGATGTTGCCGATCTTGATCTCGGTGTCGGTCGCGCCGGTATCATATTTCTTCTGGGCCGTTGCGGTTGAGGCCGAGGCCGCGATGAGCGCGAGCGCCAATGAAGCGGCCGCAAGCTTGCCGTTGACAGCAGGCATTCCAATCTCCCTGTTTTTTCTTGGTTTGCGCGTCCCTTTTCTTGACTTGATTGTTTTTGGCGACGCGAGCGCAATTCAATACGATTTGCCCGAAAGCTTCAAGGAAAAGCCCCTGCGGCAGGGCCGCAGGGGCTGCTTCTTTAGTCGGTCGGGACTTACGTCTTTAGCGACTGGTTAATGGTCAGCCGCCGACGTCGCCGCTCAAGACGTCGCCGAATCGCTCCCAATGCTCGCCCTTGAAGCGGATCAGTTGCAGCTGCGAGAGCGGCGCGAAATCGGTGGCCGAGGTGTTGACCTTGATGCCCGGCAACAGACCCGCCGGCTCGAAGTCCTTGATGTTGGCGGCCTGCTTCATGATGTTTTCGCGGGTCAGATTGTCGCCGCAGGCCTTGAGCACGTGAACGAGACCCTGGCTCACGATATAGCCGTACATCACCGAAGCGTCGGTGCGGTTCGCTTCCGGATAGTACTTATCCAGGAACTCGTTCCAGGCGATCATCGCCTTGTCGTCCTTCCATTGTGCGTCGGTCGGGTCCTTGAAATACTGCGACGAGATGATGTCCTGCGCGTTCTCGAAGCCGGCCGGCTTGATCACGCTGCCGATCGAGGCCGAGACGTTGTTGAGGAAGTGCAGCGGCTTCCAGCCGATCTCCGCGTTCTTCTTGATCGCCTGCGCCGCAAATTTCGGTGTGGTGATGTTGAAGAAAACGTCGGCGTTGGTCGCCTTCATCTTGACGATGTGGGAGTCGATGGTCGGCTCGGAGACTTCGTAGCTGTCCTCGATGACGATCATCGAGGCGGCCTTCGCGCCCAGGCCGTCCTTGAAACCCTTCAGATAGTCCTTGCCGTAATCGTCGTTCTGGTAGAGCACGGCGATCTTGGCGTTCGGATTGTTCTTCAGGATGTACTTGGCGTAGATGATCGACTCGCTCTGGTAGTTGGGCTGCCAGCCCATCGTCCACGGGAAGTTCTGCGGATCGTTCCACTTCGTCGCGCCGGTGGCGACGAACAGCTGCGGCACCTTCTTCTGGTTCATGTATTTCTGGATCGCCGAGTTCGGCGGCGTGCCGAGCGAATTGAAGATCAGCAGCACCTCGTCGCTCTCGACCAGCTTGCGCGCCTGCTCCACGGTCTTCGGCGGGGAATAGGCGTCGTCATAGGTGATGAAGTTGATCTTGCGGCCGTTGATGCCGCCTTCCGCATTGATCTTGCGGAAATAGGCCTCTTCGGTCTTGCCGATCACGCCGTAGGCGGAGGCCGGTCCGCTATAGGGCATGATGTTGCCGATCTTGATTTCGGTGTCGGATGCGCCGGTGTCGTATTTCTTCTGCGCGGACGCTGCCGTGGAAAGGGTGGTAGCCAGCACGAGGGCAGCCGAAAGGGCCCCCAATCGCACATGCATTGCAGGCATTTTGATCTCCCTGGACAGGATTGAATGTGTCGATTGTTCTTGTTGGGAGCGATCGTTGCGGGTCGCTCGGTCGCGCATTCAATACCTATCCACGGCCGTCAGCAAGAAGAACGCCCGTACGGGCGTCGCGCGGCGGCAATCTGTTCGGATAGTAAATATTCCGGCGCGTGAGATTTTTTGCGCGGCAAACTCACCCCTGGAATTGCTCTGCGAAGAAGCCGCTATCTTGAATTGCGTCGCTCAGTGGCTCATCTCGCTCGAGATGATGTCGCCGAACAGCTCCCATCTCTTGCCCTTGAAGCGCATCATCTGGAGCTGCTCGATCGGGGCGAAATTATCGGGCGCGGTGTTGATCTTGATGCCGGGCAGCAGCGTGTCGGGTTCGAAGTCCTTCAGGCTGGCGGCCTGCTTCATGACGTTCTCGCGGGTGAGATCGTCGCCGCACATCTGCAGCACCTTCACCATAGTCTGTGCGGCGGCATAGCCGAACACGACGCCGGCATCGAGCTTATTGGCCTTGGGCTGGTATTGCGTGAGGAAATTGTAGAATGTCTTCATGCCGTCGTCGGCATTCCACTGCGGATCGGAGCCGTCCTTGGTGTAGGTCGCCGACAGGATGCCTTGCGAGATCTCGATGCCCGCCGGCTCCAGCACCCCGCTGACCGAAGCCGAGACGTTGGAGATGATCTGCATCGGATGCCAGTTGATCTCCGCCGCCTTCTTGATCCCCTGCGCGGCGAATTTCTGGCTGGTGATGCTGATGAAGACGTCGGCGCCGGAGGCTTTCAACTTGACGACGCGCTCGTCGATCGTCGGCTCGGAGCTGTCGTAGGCTTCTTCCAGCACGATCATCGAGATCTTGGGCCCAAGGCCCTCTTTCAGCCCCTTCAGATAGTCCTTGCCGAAATCGTCGTTCTGGTAGAGCACGCCGATTTTCGCGTCCGGCTTCTCCTTCATGATGTATTTGGCGTAGATGCGGGCCTCGCTGGCGTAGCTTGGCTGCCAGCCCATGGTCCAGGGATATTGCTTGGGGTCGTTCCATTTCGAGGCGCCGCTCGCCACGAACAATTGCGGCACCTTCTTCTCGTTCATGTACTTGCGGATGGCGCTGTTGGTGGAGGTGCCGAGCGAGCCGAAGATCAGCAGCACGTTGTCGCTCTCGACCAGCTTGCGCGCCTGTTCCACCGTCTTCGGCGGCGAATAGCCGTCGTCATAGGAAATGAATTTGATCTTGCGGCCGTTGATGCCGCCCTCGGCGTTGACCTTGTTGAAATAGGCTTCCTCGGTCTTGCCGATCGCGGCATAGGCGGAGGCCGGACCGCTATAAGGCATGATGTTACCGATCTTGATCTCGGTATCGGAAGCGCCGCTGTCGTATTTCTTCTGCGCCAGCGCTTCGCTGCTCATTGCAGTGCACAAGACGAGCGCGGCCCAGAGCGGCGCAACCTGGGAACGAACGGCAGCCATTGTTCTCCTGCCCCGGGATGGATCGATCGCATTGAACAAGATTGACGCCCGTCGTCAACAAAAAGCCCCCGCGGCTGTCCGCGGGGGCTCCTCGTCCTCGATTATCGCGTCACCCCTCACTCGGAGGCGACGTCACCGCTGATGATCTCGCCGAACAGTTCCCACTTCTCGCCCTTGAAGCGCATCATCTGGAGCTGCGCGATCGGAGCGAAGTCGGTGGCGCCGGTGTTGATCTTGACGCCGGGCAGCAGCGTATCCGGCGCGAAGTCCTTCAACGAGGCGGCCTGCTTCATGATGTTGGCGCGGGTGAGATCGTCACCGCACATCTCCAGCACCTTGGCGAGCGTCGAGGCGGCGCCATAGCCATAGACCATGCTGGTGTCCGACTTGTCGGCACCCGGCATGTACTTGTCGACGAACTCGTTCCACTTCTTCATGCCGGGGTCGTTGGCCCATTGCGGATCCGTGGAGTCCTTGGCATAGGCCGCCGACAGCACGCCCTGCGCGTTCTCGAAGCCGGCCGGCTTCATCACGCTGCCGACCGAGATCGACACGTTGGTGAGGATCTGGAGCGGCTTCCAGTTGAGCTCGGCGGTCTTCTTGATGGTCTGGGCCGCGAACTTCGGCGTGGTGTAGATCAGGAGCACGTCGGGATTGGCCGCCTTGATCTTGACGATGTGGCCGTCGATCGACGGCTCGGAGACCTCATAGCTCTCCTCCATGATGATCATGGAGGAGGCCTTGGCGCCGAGGCCGTCCTTGGTGCCCTTGAGGTAATCTTTGCCGAAATCGTCGTTCTGATAGAGGATCGCGATCTTGGCGTCCGGCTTCTCCTTCATCAGCCATTTCGCGTAGATCTGCGCTTCGCTCTGGTAGGAGGGCTGCCAGCCCATGGTCCAGGGGAAGTTCTTCGGGTCGTTCCACTTGGTGGCGCCGGTCGCGACGAATAGCTGCGGGATCTTCTTGGAGTTCAGATACTTCTGGATCGCACTGTTCGAGGGCGTGCCGAGCGGATTGAAAACGAGCAGCACCTCGTCGCTCTCGACCAGCTTGCGAACCTGCTCGACGGCCTTCGGCGGCGAATAGCCGTCGTCATAGGTGACGAAGTTGATCTTGCGGCCGTTGATGCCGCCCTTGTCGTTGATCATCTTGAAATAGGCTTCTTCGGTCTTGCCGATGATGCCATAGGCCGACGCCGGACCGCTGTACGGCATGATGTTGCCGATCTTGATCTCGGTATCGGACGCGCCGGTGTCGTATTTCTTTTGGGCGAGTGCAGCGCCGGAGGTGAGAGTGATGGCCGCCGTTGCCGCGACCAGCGCGGCGGCTCGCAGTGTTCTTCCAAAATACAATTCGATCTCCTTGGTTAATTCAACGGGTCTTCAGTTCTTCCTGAGCTTGCCGACGAGTTGCTGGCCCAGGATCGC
Organism: Bradyrhizobium glycinis; assembly: GCF_016031655.1. GTDB lineage: Bacteria > Pseudomonadota > Alphaproteobacteria > Rhizobiales > Xanthobacteraceae > Bradyrhizobium > Bradyrhizobium glycinis. The sequence goes on along the minus strand of NZ_JACCHQ010000031.1, from coordinate 72,598 downwards.
GACCTGCCTTGCGCCATGCGGCACGAGGTAGATGACGAGGAACAGCAGCACGCCGAACACCGCGCCGGAGAGGCCCTTGGAGATGCTCTCCGCCATGTTCGGCACGAAGATGATGAAGGCCGCACCGACGAACGAGCCGGGCAGCCAGCCGACGCCGCCGACGACCATGCCGAGGAACAGCGAAATCGCGAGCGTGATGGTGTAGCTGTCGGGCGCGACGAACTGCACCGCGATGGCGCCGAGCGAGCCGGCAACGCCGGTGATGCCGGCGGACACGCCGAACGCGAGCGTCTTGTACAGCGCGACGTTGACGCCCATCGAGGAGGCCGCGATCTCGTTGTCGCGGATCGCCATGAAGGCGCGGCCGGAGCGGGAGCGCAGCAGGTTCACCGAGAAGATGTAGATGGCGACCGTCACGATGAGCGTAAAGTAGTAGAGCCACATGTCCTGCGACATCGGCAGGCCGAACGGCGCGTCCGGCTTGGTGACGACGAGGCCCTGTACGCCGCCGGTCCAGTGCTCGAGGAAGTTCAGCTTGAGCAGCTGCGGCATCGCGGTCGCGAGCGCAAAGGTCGCGAGCGCGAGATAGACGCCGGACAGCCGCAGCGCCGGCTTGCCGAACAAATAACCGAACGCGAAGCAGACCGCGGCGGAAATCGGAATGGTCAGCGCGTAGTTGATATTGGCATGCTCCATCAGCACCGCAGACACATAGGCGCCGACCGCGTAGAACGCGCTCTGGCCCAGCGAGAACTGGCCGCTTCCGCCGGTCAGGATGTTCAGCGCCAGCACCGCGAGCCCGTAGATCAGGAGCATCGTCATCTGGAAGATGATGAAGTTCTTGACGAACATCGGCACGATCAACAGCGCCGCCAGCACCACCAGCGAGGTGCCGGTGCCCAGCGTCATGGCCCGCTTCGGAACCGCCTCGACCGCCTCGTGGCCTTCGGCGACGACTTCTTCTGCAGCGCTCATGATCAAACTCGCTTGACGATGTGCCGGCCGAACAGGCCAGCGGGTTTGACGACCAGGACGGAGATGATCAGCGCGAGCGCGATCGGGAGCTTCAGCTCGTTGCCGACGCCCGGGATGTAGGTGCCGGCGAGATTCTCGAAGATGCCGACCAGGAAGCCGCCGACCACGGCGCCGAACGGGCTCGACAGCCCGCCGAGCACCGCCGCGGCGAAGCCGTAGATCAGCACGCCGCCCATCATGTTGGGCTCGAGGAACACGACGGGGGCGATCAGCATGCCGGCGATCGAGCCGATCGCGGTTGCCATGCCCCAGCCGAGCGCGATCATCCAGCTGGTGTTGATGCCGACGAGGCGGGCCGATTCCGGCACCGACGCCGCGGCGCGCATGGCGAGACCGATGCGGGTGTACTGGAAGAAGAAATAGAGCCCGAGCAGCAGCAGCACGGTGACGCCGATCATGCCGGCCTGGTGGGTCGAGATCAGCTGGCTGCCCAGGAACGGTGCGGAGCCGAACGGCGTCGGATATTGCTTGATGGTGAAGTCCCAGATCAGGCCGGCCGACGAGTTGATGATCGCAAACAGCGCGATGAAGCCGGCGACGTTGGTCAGCACCGGCGCTTTCGCAAGCGGCTTGAACAGGATGCGCTCGATCGCGATGCCGGCAACGAAGGAAAATGCCAGCGTGATCAGGAAGGCGGCCCAATAGGACACACCCCACTGCATCAGCTGCCACGAGATGAAGGTCGAGAACATCGCCATCTCGCCTTGCGCGAAGTTGAGATGGTCGATGGCCTGGTAGATCATGACCACGGCGAGCGCCATGCAGGCGTAGATCGCGCCCGTGGCGATGCCGGCCAGGACCTGGTTGGTGAACAGCTCCATTGTCCCGGCTCCCTCAGTAACCCAGATAGGATTTGCGGATTTCTTCGTTGTTCGCGATGTCCTTGGCCTTGCCGGACATCACGATGCGGCCGGTCTCGATCACATAGGCCTGGTCGGCGAGTTCGAGCGCGAGCTGGGCGTTCTGCTCGACCACCAGGATCGAGACCTTGTCTTCGCGGTTGATCTTGCCAAGGATGCCGAACAGATCGCGCACCACCAGCGGCGCGAGGCCGAAGGAGGGCTCGTCCAGCAGCATCAGCCGCGGCCGCAGCATCAGTGCGCGGGCGACCGCGAGCATCTGCTGTTCGCCGCCGGAGAGCGTGCCGGCCTGCTGGGTGTGGCGCTGCTTCAAGACCGGGAAATGCGCATACATGCGCTCGATGTCGGCGACGATGCCGGCGCTGTCCTTGCGGGTGATCGCCCCGAGCTGGAGATTCTCCTCGACCGTCATGGTGGTGAAGGTGCCGCGGCCCTGCGGCACATGGGCGATGCCGAACCGCACGATGCTCTCGGTGGAGCGGTTGTTGAGCGGCTTGCCGTCGAACTCGATTCCGCCGGTCGAGCGCACCATGTTGCAGATCGCGCGCAGCGTCGTGGTCTTGCCGGCGCCGTTGGCCCCGAGCAGCGTCGTCAGCGATCCCTCGTTCAGCGAGAACGACAGGCCGTGGAGCGCCTGGACCTGGCCGTAATAGGCGCGCAGGTCCTTGACGTTGAGCAGCGTTGTCATTGGTCTTTGCTCCCGAGATAGGCCTTGATGACGTCAGGGTTGGCCTGCACCTGGGCGGGGGTGCCTTCCGCGAGCTTCTTGCCGAAATTCAGCGCGACGACGTGGTCGGCGATCGACATCACGAGGCCCATATGGTGCTCGACCAGCAGCACGGTCATGTGGCGCTCGTCGCGGATGCGGCGGATCAAGTCGCCGAGCACGTGGACTTCCTCGTGGTTGAGGCCGCCGGCGGGCTCGTCGAGCAGCAGGATCTTTGGGTCCGCCGCCAGCGCGCGCGCCAGCTCGACCCGCTTCTGCGTGCCGAAGGGCAGGCCGGAGACGATGGTGTGCGCGACGTCCTCGAGGTCGAGATAGGCGAGGATCTCGTGGACCTTCTTGTTGACCGCGGTCTCGCTGCGCCGGACCCAGGCAAGCTTAAGAGAGTCGCTGATGATGTCGCTGGAGGTGCGGGCATGCGCGCCGACGCGGACGTTGTCCATCACCGACAGGTTCGGAAACAGCGCCACGTTCTGGAAGGTGCGGCCGATGCCGATCTCGGCGATCCGGTGCGGCGGTCGCGACAGGATGCTCACGCCCTCCATCAGGATGTCGCCAGACGACGGCTGGTACAGCCGGGACAGGCAGTTGAAGAGCGTGGTCTTGCCGGCGCCGTTGGGGCCGATCAATCCGAGGATGGCGCCCTTGTGCATGTTGAAGGACACGCCGTTGAGCGCGATGATGCCGCCGAACACGACGCTGACGTCGCGAACCGCGAGCAGGGGCGATGTACCCTGCGCGAGCTGTGCCTGCGTCATCTCGTCTCGCTCACGTCGTTCAGTGAGCGATGGGGCGATGCGATCCGCTCCCGATTACGACAAAGGCTATCTGAATCCCTCGGCCACACGCGCAACTTTTCCTCCTGATTTCAGCTTTTTGCTGATGTCTTTTTTTGAATGCGGCATCAGACCCCCGAGCGCCGCTTCGATGTTCCTTACCATCGCTAGGAGACGCGGTCCAATGTCGTTGATCAAACGCTCTTCCGTGAAACGGAATGCGGGCGCGCCGCAATTGAATGCGTAAGGTCCGGTTCCGTCGTTGAGCTTGAGCGCGACGCCGGCCGCGCCGATGTCGTCGTGCCAGTCGCCGACCGAAATCGCAAAGCCGTATTTCGCGACCGTCTCGCCGGAACGTTCCAATCCCTCGCGCATCTTCGGCCAGCGGCTGCCGTAATGTTCGCGTAGGATGCGCGACACTTCAGCGCGACCTTCGTCGTCGAGCGCCCAGAAATAGGCGCGGCCCATCGCGCTGGTTGCAATCGGCACGCGCGAGCCGACGTCAAGTTGAACGCCGACGGTCTCGCTGCCGCGGCTCTGCCCGAAATAGATCATGCTGTGGCGGTCACGGCCACCGACGGCGACGGCGCCGCCGGTCGCGCGCATCACCTCTTCGCGGAACGGCTCGGACAAATGCCGAACGCCCAGATTGGCCAGCGCCGCGTAGCCGAGCGACATCGCTGCAGGTGCGAGCTGGTACTTCTCGAAGCGGGGAACCGGCGTCAGATAGCCGAGCTTGGTCAGCGTGTAGGTCAGCCGCGACACGGTGGGCTTGGGCAGATTGGTGCGGGAAGCAATCTCCTGATTGCCGAGCAAGCCGTCATTGGGTTGGAACGCGCGCAATACTTCCAGTCCGCGGGAAAGCGCGACGACGAAATTCCGATCGGTCGCAGGCTTCTTTCCGGTACGCTTCATCCCTGATCTGCTTCTTGCGCGGAGTCGTTGACAACGTCCGTGCTTCAAAATAACCCTGCCGTCAAGATGCGGAATTAAATTCCGCAATGCGAAATTGAACAAAAGTAAATCCCCACCAAGGAGGGACACCGTGAGCGAAGTGGTCAAGCTTGAGCGTCATGACGAAGTCGGGATCGTCACGGTCAACAGCCCGCCGGTCAATGCGCTGAGTGCCGCAGTCCGCGGTGGGATTCTCGAGTGCATCAAGGCCGCAATCGCCGATCCCGCCATCAAGGGCATCGTGCTGACCTGCGCCGGCCGCACCTTCATCGCCGGTGCCGACATCACCGAGTTCGGCAAGCCGCCGAAGCCGCCCGCGCTCAACGACGTGCTCTCCGAGATCGAGAACTCGCCCAAGCCGGTCGTTGCCGCGATCCACGGCACCGCGCTCGGCGGTGGCCTCGAGGTCGCGCTGGCCTGCCATTTCCGCGTCGCGGTGAAAGAGGCCAAGCTCGGCCTGCCCGAGGTCAAGCTCGGCTTGTTGCCCGGCGCCGGCGGCACCCAGCGCCTGCCCCGCGCGGTGGGCCCAGAGCTCGCGGTCAAGATGATCGTCGGCGGCGACCCGATCGGGGCGGCGGAAGCCCTGAAGAACGGCCTGATCGAGGAGATTGTCGAGGGCCCGGCCTCCGGCGGCGAGGCTTTCGTGCGCAAGCTGCTGGCGGAGAAGCGCCCGCTGCGCCGCTTGCGCGACGACGATTCCAAGCTCGCAGCCGCCAAGGCCGACCGCTCGATCTTCACCAATGCGGTTGCCGCCATGACCAAGAAGTCGCGCGGGCTGGAAGCGCCGTTCGCGGCCGCCGATGCCGTCGGCTACGCCATTGACCTGCCGTTCGACGAAGGCCTGAAGAAGGAGCGCGAGGGCTTCCTCAAGCTCGTGGCCAGCGACCAGTCCAAGGCGCAGCGTTATGCCTTCTTTGCCGAGCGCGAGGCCAACAAGATCGCTGGCGTGCCTGAGGGCACCAAGCCGCGGCCGGTGAACCGTGTCGCCATTCTCGGCGCGGGCACGATGGGCGGCGGCATCGCGATGTCCTTCGCCAATGCCGGCATTCCCGTCACCCTCATCGAGACCGGCGAGGAGCAGCTCAAGCGCGGCATGGGCGTGATGCAGAAGAACTGGGAGGCGACCGCCGCGCGCGGCGGCATCCCGGCCGATGCGCCCGCCAAGCGCATGGCGCTGATCGACGGCAAGGTCGGCATCGAGAATGTCGGCGACGCCGACCTCGTCATCGAGGCCGTGTTCGAGACCATGGCGGTGAAGAAGGAGGTGTTCGGCAAGCTCGACCAGTACGCCAAGCAAGGCGCCGTGCTCGCCTCCAACACCTCGTACCTCAACATCGACGAGATCGCGAAGGCGACCAAGCGTCCGCAGGATGTGCTCGGCATGCACTTCTTCTCGCCGGCCAACGTCATGAAGCTGTGCGAGATCGTCCGCGCCGACAAGACCGCACCGGATGCGCTGGTGACTGCGGTGACGATCGCGCGCAAGATCGCGAAGGTGCCGGCCGTGGTCGGCGTCTGCGACGGCTTCGTCGGCAACCGTATGCTCGCCCAGCGCGGCAAGCAGTCCGAGAAGCTGCTGTTCGAGGGCGCGCTGCCGCAGCAGGTCGATGCCGTCGTCACCAAGTTCGGCATGCCGATGGGCCCGTTCGCGATGAGCGATCTCGCCGGCCTCGACATCGGCTGGCGCTCGCGGAAAGACCGCGGCATCAAATCGGAGATCGCGGACGCGCTGTGCGAAGCCGGCCGCTTCGGCCAGAAGACCGGCAAGGGCTATTACAAGTACGAGCAGGGTTCTCGCGCGCCGCTGCCCGACCCTGATGTCGAGAAGCTGATCGACGAGACCTTGCTGCGTCTCGGCCGCAAGAAGCGGGTCGTCAGCGACGAGGAGATCCTCGAGCGCATGATGTATCCGATGATCAACGAGGGCGCGAAGATCCTGGAGGAGGGCATCGCCGCGCGTCCCAGCGACATCGACGTGGTCTGGCTCTACGGCTATGGCTGGCCGATCTACCGCGGCGGCCCGATGTACTGGGCCGACAGCGTCGGCCTCAAGCACATCGCCGATCGTCTGGCCTTCTATGCCAAGGAGACCAACGACCCCAGCCTCGAGCCCGCCCCGCTGCTGAAGAAGCTCGCCGCCGAGGGCAAGACGTTCGCCTCGCTCGCGGCGGAGTCGAAAGCGGCGTGATGGGAGCTTTGTGCTCCAGCTCTCAGTCATTCCGGGGCGCCCGCAGGGCGAACCCGGAATCTCGAGATTCCGGGTTCGATGCTTCGCATCGCCCCGGAATGACGGTTTGTGCGGCTTAAGGAATCTATGACCCATCCCGGCGAACAGTTTTATCCCGACGGCGTGCGGTGGGGCGACACCATCGTCCAGGGCACGTTGCCGGACCTTCTCGCGAAGGCCGCCGCCGATTACGGCCCGCGCACCGCGCTGGAATTCCGCGACCGACCCATGACCTACACCGAGCTCGCAGCTCAGGCCGACCGCGCGGCTGCGGCGTTCCTGCGCGCCGGCTGCGGCAAAGGCGCGTCGGTCGCGCTGTTCCTCGGCAACACGCCCGATCATCCCGTCAACTTCTTCGGCGCGCTCAAGGCAGGCAGCCGCGTCGCGCATCTGTCGCCGCTCGACGGCGAGATCGCGCTGACGCACAAGATCACCGATTCCGGCTCGCGCCTGCTCGTCACCTCCAACCTCCAGGCCCTGCTGCCGACCGCGCTGAAATTCCTGGAGAAGGGCCTGATCGACAAGCTCGTCGTCTGCGAGGACGATCATTGGGGCAAGGTCGGCACGCCGCAGGCGGCGATCCCCGACGATCCCCGCATCGTCACCTTCAATCGCTTCGTCGAAGGCGCCACCGCGCCGGCGCAATGGCCCGTCGTCACGGCCGACGACGTCGCGCTGCTGCAATATACCGGCGGCACCACCGGCTTGCCCAAGGGCGCGATGCTCACGCACGGCAATCTCACCTCGGCGGTGTCGATCTACGACGTCTGGGGCAAGCCGGCCCGGGCCGCCCGCGGCGACGTGATCGAACGCGTGATCTGTGTGCTGCCGCTGTTCCACATCTACGCGCTCACCGTGGTGCTGCTGTCCTCGCTCCGCCGCGGCAATCTGATCTCGCTGCATCAGCGCTTCGACGTCGAAGCGGTGATGCGCGACATCGAGGTCAAGCGTGCGACTCATTTCCCCGGCGTGCCGACGATGTGGATCGCGATCGCCGCGCTGCCCGATCTCGACAAGCGCGACTTCTCCTCGCTCGTCAGCATCGGCTCCGGCGGCGCGCCGCTGCCGGTGGAGATCGCGAGCTTCTTCGAGCGCAAGGTCGGCAAGAAGCTGCGCAGCGGCTGGGGCATGACCGAGACCTGCTCGCCCGGCACCGGCCATCCGCCCACGGGCCCGGACAAGCCCGGCTCGATCGGCCTGATGCTGCCGGGCATCGAGCTCGACGTCGTCGCGCTCGACGATCCCGGACGCGTGCTGTCGCCGGGCGAGATCGGCGAGATCCGCATCAAGGGCCCGAACGTCACCAAGGGCTACTGGAACAAGCCGGAGGGATCGACCGAGGCCTTCGTGGACGGCCGCTTTCTCACCGGCGACATCGGCTATGTCGATGCCGACGGCTACTTCTTCCTGGTCGACCGCAAGAAGGACATGATCATCTCCGGCGGCTTCAACGTCTATCCGCAGATGATCGAGCAGGCGATCTACACCATTCCCGGCGTGCACGAGGTGATCGTGCTCGGCATTCCCGACGCCTATCGCGGCGAAGCCGCAAAGGCCTTCATCAAGCTGAGGCCCGAGGCAAAGCCGTTCACGCTCGACGAGCTGCGCGCGCAGCTTGCCGGCAAGCTCGGCAAGCACGAATTGCCGGCTGCGGTCGAATTCGTCGACGATCTGCCGCGCACGCCGGTCGGGAAATTGTCGCGCCACGAACTGCGCCAGCGGCAGAAATCGTCTTCCAAGATTTGCGCTGCTGATGCCCCCGCAATGACGAAAATGAAGTAACGTTTCACAGGAGGATCCAATGGATCTCGCATTCACGAAAGAAGAGCAGGCGTTTCGCGAGGAAGTGCGGCAGTTCTTCCGCGACAACGTGCCGCCGGATACGCGGCGCAAGCTGGTCGAGGGCCGCCACCTCTCCAAGGACGAGATGGTGACGTGGTGGCGCATCCTCAACAAGAAGGGCTGGGGCGTCAGCCATTGGCCGAAGGAATATGGCGGCACCGGCTGGACCCCCGTGCAGCACTACATCTTCAACGAGGAGCTGCAGGCCCATCCGGCGCCGCAGCCGCTCGCTTTCGGCGTCAGCATGGTCGGCCCCGTCATCTACACCTTCGGCAACGAGGCGCAGAAGAAATATTATCTGCCGCGCATCGCCAATGTCGACGATTGGTGGTGCCAGGGCTTTTCGGAGCCCGGCTCCGGCTCCGACCTCGCCTCGCTGAAGACGAAAGCCGAGCGCCGTGGCGACAAGTGGATCATCAACGGCCAGAAGACCTGGACCACGCTCGCCCAGCACGCCGACATGATCTTCTGCCTCTGCCGCACCGACACCAACGCCAAGAAGCAGATGGGCATCTCCTTCATCGTGTTCTCGATGAAGTCGAAGGGCGTCACCGTGCGCCCGATCCAGACCATTGACGGGGGCCGCGAGGTCAACGAGGTCTTCTTCGACGACGTCGAGGTGCCCTACGAGAACCTGATCGGCGAAGAAAACAAGGGCTGGGATTACGCCAAATTCCTGCTCGGCAATGAGCGCACCGGCATCGCCCGCGTCGGCGTCTCCAAGGAGCGCATCCGCCGCATCAAGGATCTGGCATCGAAGGTCGAATCCGCCGGCAAGCCGATCATCCAGGATCCCGCCTTCCGCGAGAAGCTGGCGGCCTGCGAGATCGAGCTGAAGGCGCTCGAGCTCACCCAGCTGCGCGTCGTCGCCGACGAAGGCAAGCACGGCAAGGGCAAGCCCAATCCGGCCTCGTCGGTGCTGAAGATCAAGGGCTCCGAGATCCAGCAGACCACCACCGAGCTGCTGATGGAAGTGATCGGCCCGTTCGCCGCGCCCTACGACGTGCACGGCGACGACGGCTCGAACGAAGCCATGGACTGGACCGCCCAGATCGCGCCGAGCTACTTCAACAATCGCAAGGTCTCGATCTACGGCGGCTCCAACGAGATCCAGCGCAACATCATCGCCAAGGCGGTGCTGGGATTGTGAGGTTCTTCTCCCTCTCCCCGTTCTTACGGGGAGAGGGTCGGGGTGAGGGGCCTCTCTCCGAGCAAAGAGCGTCGAGAGAGCGGTACCCCCTCACCCGATTTGCTTCGGACGATGCTTCGCATCGCCGAGCGCAAATCGACCTCTCCCCGCAAGCGGGGAGAGGTGAAGAGGCACCCCGCGCCACGCAGACAGTTTTGACTTGAGGAAACAGAAATGGATTTTGATCTGTCCGAGGAGCAGCGGCTTCTCAAGGAAAGCATCGACGGCCTGCTGACCGATTCCTACGATTTCGAGCAGCGCAAGAAGTACATGGCGGAGAAGGGCGGCTGGAGCAAAACGGTCTGGCTCAAGCTCGCCGAGCAGGGGCTTTTGGGCCTGCCCTTCGCAGAAGCGGATGGCGGCTTCGGCGGCGGCGGCGTCGAGACCATGATCGTGATGGAGGCGCTCGGCAAGGCGCTGGTGCTGGAGCCGTATCTCGCCACAGTCGTGATCGGCGGCGGCTTCCTGCGCCATGCCGGCACCGATGCGCAAAAGGCCGCGCACGTGCCCGGCATCATCGACGGCAGCAAGACGCTGGCTTTCGCCCAGCTCGAGAAGAACTCGCGCTACGATCTGTTCGACGTCACCACGACCGCGAAGAAGAAGGGCGACGCCTACGTGATCGACGGCGAGAAGTTCGTCGTGCTGAACGGCGAGAACGCCGACACCCTCATCGTCACCGCGCGCACCAAGGGCGACCGCCGCGACAAGTCAGGCATCGGCGTGTTCCTGGTCCCGGCCGTCGCCAAGGGCGTTAGCAGAAAGGGCTATCCGACCCAGGACGGCCTGCACGCCGCCGACATCACCTTCACCGGTGTCGAGGTCGGCCCCGACGCCGTGCTCGGCAACCCCGAGGATTCGCTCGCGCTGATCGAGCGCGTGGTGGACGAAGCCCGCGTCGCGCTCTGCGCCGAGGCGGTCGGCCTGATGGACGAATCGCTCAAGACCACAGTCGAATACATCAAGACGCGAAAGCAGTTCGGCGTCGCGATCGGCTCGTTCCAGTCGCTGCAGCACCGCGCCTCCGACATGTTCGTCGCCACCGAGCAGGCGCGCTCGATGTCGATGTTCGCGACCATGGCGAACGACTTCGAGGACGCCAAGGAGCGCAGCAACGCGATCGCCGCGGCCAAGGTGCAGATCGGCAAGTCGCTGAAGTTCGTCGGCCAGCAGTCGATCCAGCTCCACGGCGGCATCGGCATGACGATGGAGGCCAAGATCGGTCACTACTTCAAGCGCCTCACTATGATCGAGAACACGTTCGGTGACACCGACTACCACCAGCGCCGCGTCGCGGATGCGGGCGGGTTGATCTGACGCCTTGGCGTCATCCCGGGGCGCGCGTAGCGCGAACCCGGGATCCATCGGACGGCAAAACGCGCGGTGAAATGGATTCCGGGTTCGCGCTTCGCGCGCCCCGAATGACCAGAAGAGGAGCACAATGCAAAACACCCCGTTCGATCTCACCGGCAGGGTCGCCGTGGTCACCGGCTCCAGCCGCGGCATCGGCCGCTCCTCCGCCGAGCTGCTCGCCAAGCTCGGCGCCAAGGTCGTGGTCTCCTCGCGCAAGGCGGATGCCTGCAAGGAGGTTGCCGACGGCATCAATGCCGCTGGCGGCGATGCCATCGTCATTCCCTGCAACATCGCGCGCAAGAACGAGGTCGAGGCGCTGATCGCGGGTGCCACGAAGCATTATGGCAGGATCGACATCCTGGTCTGCAACGCTGCCGTGAATCCCTATTACGGCCCACTGCTCGACATCACCGATGAGGCCTTCGACAAGATCATGGGCTCGAACGTCAAGAGCAACATCTGGCTCTCCGCGCTCGCGATCCCGCAAATGGCCGAGCGCGGCAAGGGCTCGGTGATCATCATCTCCTCGATCGGGGGCCTGCGCGGCTCCACCGTGATCGGCGCCTACGGCATCTCCAAGGCCGCCGACTTCGCGCTGTGCCGCTCGCTCGCCGGCGAATGGGGCCCGAAAGGCGTCCGCGTCAACTGCATCGCGCCCGGCCTCGTCAAGACCGACTTCGCCCGTGCCCTCTGGGAAGACGAAGCCAACCTGAAGCGCCGCACCGCCACCACGCCGCTCCGCCGCATCGGCGAGCCCGACGAAATCGCCGGCGCCGTCGCCTACCTCGCCTCCGATGCCTCGAGCTTCATGACCGGCCAGACCATCGTCATCGATGGCGGCGTGACCACGGCCGCGGTGTAGCCCTCTTCCCTCTCCCCTTGCGGGAGAGGGTGGCTCGCCGCGTCGCGGCGAGACGGGTGAGGGGTCTCTATCCTCGGGGAAACCTCTTTCATTACAATCAAGCTTAGCTGCGGATAGAACCCCTCATCCGGCGCGCTCGCGCGCGCCACCTTCTCCCGCAAGGGGAGAAGGAAAAGAGCAGCCCCGCCTCCAATCTTGACCTTCGGCCTCCAATCCGCTCCCTTTGGCCCGACACAACGATCCCCCTCCGGGAAACGCCAAGGTAAGCCGCCATGTCTTTCGTCCTCGCTATCGACCAGGGCACCACCTCTTCGCGCGCGATCGTGTTTCGTGGCGATATTTCCATTGCGGCGAAGGCGCAGGCCGAATTTCCGCAGCATTTTCCGGCCTCCGGCTGGGTCGAGCACGAGCCGGAGGACATCTGGACCTCGACCGTGATGGTCTGCCGCGAGGCGATCGAGCACGCCGGCATCAGCGCAAAGGACATTGCCGCGATCGGCATCACCAACCAGCGCGAGACCACGGTGGTGTGGGACCGTGCCACCGGCCAGGCCGTGCACCGCGCCATCGTCTGGCAGGACCGGCGCACCGCCGACATCTGCGCAAGATTGAAGGCAGAAGGCCGCGAGCCCGTGATCTCGCAGAAGACCGGCCTGATCATCGATCCCTATTTTTCCGGAACCAAAGTCGCCTGGATCCTTGACCACGTCCCGGGCGCCCGGGCCCGCGCCGCGCGCGGCGAATTGATGTTCGGCACCATCGATTGCTATCTGCTCTGGCGCCTCACCGGCGGCAAGGTGCACGCCACCGATGCCACCAATGCCTCGCGCACGCTGCTGTTCAACATCCACACCGGCGAATGGGACGCCGAGCTCTTGGAGATCATCGGCGTGCCGCGCTCGATGCTGCCCGAGGTGAAGGATTCCTCCGCCCGCTTCGGCGAGAGCACGCCGGATCTGTTCGGCGGCGCCATCGCGATCTCCGGCATCGCCGGCGACCAGCAGGCCGCCACCATCGGCCAGGCCTGCTTCCGCCCGGGCATGATGAAGTCGACCTACGGCACCGGCTGCTTCGCTTTGCTCAACACCGGCACCACGCCCGTTGTCTCCAAGAACAAGCTGCTCACCACCGTCGCCTATCAGCTCGAGGGCAAGCGCACCTACGCGCTCGAAGGCTCGATCTTCGTCGCCGGCAGCGCCGTGCAATGGCTGCGCGACGGCCTCGGCATCATCAAGCATGCCGCCGAGACCGGGCCTCTTGCCGATCAGTCGGACTCGATGCAGAGCGTTTATCTGGTCCCCGCCTTCGTCGGAATGGGCGCGCCCTACTGGAATCCGCGCGTCCGCGGCGCGCTGTTCGGCCTCACCCGCAACACCGGCCCCGCCGAGCTCGCCCATGCCGCGCTGGAGAGCGTCTGCTACCAGACCTTCGACCTCTGGGCCGCGATGCGCGCGGACTGGCCGAGCTCGGAAACGGCAAGCGTCGTGCTCCGCGTCGATGGCGGCATGACCGCATCCGACTGGACTATGCAGCGCCTTGCCGATCTCCTCGATGCTCCGGTCGACCGCCCCGTGATCCAGGAGACCACGGCCCTGGGCGCCGCCTATCTCGCCGGCCTCAACGCCGGGGTCTATCCCGAGCCGACCAAATTCGCCGACAATTGGCGCCTCGAGCACCGCTTCAAGCCGAACATGAGCCAGGCCACGCGCGAGCGAAAGCTCGCGGGCTGGGCGAGGGCCGTGAAGGGCGTGCTGGCGAGCGACGAGGGGGAGGGGTAGCGAGGACTTCTAGCTCCGACGGCGCGAGGCGCATTCCACTGTCTCGACCGTCATTGCGAGGAGCCCTTGCGACGAAGCAATCCAGACTGCCCCCGCGGAAAGATTCTGGATTGCTTCCGCCTTCGCCAAGAGGCTTCGGCGGACAAGTCGCTGCGCTCGCAATGACGGAGTGCGGGGCTGTTGCTGTTCTTCAAATCGGCATAGCCTCTAAGAAAAGAAGCAAGAAGCATGATCGTCCCCGACGGCTATTCCGACGTCCCGAACGGCAAGATCGCCGCCGTCGTCACTCATCTGGAGATGACCGCACCTCCCGCGCGCCGCGACGATCCGCCGGGAAACTGGTCCCTGCGCAAGGTCGATGCTCCCGCGCTTGCCTGGTACCGCGATCTCTATCGCAGGGTCGGCGAGAACTGGCTGTGGCTGGCGCGGCCACACCTGACCGGCGCCGAGCTCGCCGCAATCATCCACGCGCCTGGCGTCGAGGTCTATGCCCTCGTCGAGGATGGCCGTGATGAAGGCTTTCTGGAGCTGGATTTCCGCGAGCCCGGCCAGTGCGAGGTGGTGTATTTCGGCGTCACCGCCAGCCTGATCGGAGCGGGCGCCGCCCGCTTCCTGATGAATCGTGCGCTGGAGATCGCCTGGTCACGCGACCTCCGCCGCCTCTGGCTGCACACCTGCACCTTCGATCATCCGGGGGCGCTGGCCTTCTATCAGCGCTCCGGCTTCCGCCCCTTCCGCCGTCAGATCGAGATCGACGACGACCCGCGGCTTGACGGCAGGGCGCCGCGCGATGCGGCGCCGCATGTGCCGATCATCGAGTAGCACGCGGCCGCCTCCTCACCGTCATTGCGAGGAGCCCTTGCGACGAAGCAATCCAGAATGTCTGTACGGAGAGATTCTGGATTGCTTCGCTGCGCTCGCAATGACGGAGTGCTGCGCTGCCGTCAATCTTCCGATTAGCGGCCGTGGATGGGGTAACGGGCCGGCCGCCCGATGGAGCGCAGCGTAGTCCGGGGCGATTTTCCCGTTGCCGCGCACTCCGCCGTCATCCTGAGGTGCGCGCTCTTGCGCGCCTCGAAGGATGGGCTGCGGGCGCCTGTGGCCCATTCTTCGAGGCTCTCCTTGCGATGCCGGCGCATCGTATGGGAAGCACCTCAGGATGACGGTTTAGCGCGTGACAGCACTGTAGCCCGGGCCGAGCGATATCCCGGGAAGCGTCTCCGCATGTCGCTTCGCTCATGCGGCCTACTTCTCAAAACACCTTCTGCTCCGCCCGCGCCAACGAAAACCCCCGCTGCATCGCATTGAAGCACGTCAGCCCGGTCTGCTCCGACCGGCACGTGAATCCCCCGCGCTGCCATACCTCGCCATAGGCCAGCACCGGCAGCGAGGGATCCATCACGGTGTCGCCGGCGCAAATGCGGCTCGCAGCGCCCTTCGCACTCATCTCGAAGGCGTGGCCCCAGTCGAGCTCGCAATCGGCGGGCCGGCGCGGGCGCGCATCCGTGTTCATGATGTCGCAGCGGAGCACGCCCTGACCGTTGTCGGTAAAGAACTGGCAGGCGATGTTCTTCGACGGCGTCAGGAAGCCGATCGGGCGGTCCTCCGCATGGCCGGCGCCGATCATCGGCAGCAGGATCGCTGTCAGGATCCGTCCGCGCGGCGCCGTCATGTCATTCCCGCTCAGCTATCGAAATTCACCGCCGTCGTGTTGGCGCCGCAGACCAGAATCGCGACGCGCTCGGCAGGTGAAGGACGATAGCGGCCGGAGAGCACCGCGGCAAAGGCGGCGGCGCCGCCGGGCTCGGCCACGAGGCGCAAGTGCGACCACAGCGCGGCCTGGGCCTCTCTGATCGCATCGTCGCTGACCAGGACGACGCGCTCGACATGGGCGCGCGCGACCGGAAACATCAGCTCGCCGACGCGGCGCGGCGCAAGGCTGTCGGCGGCGATGCCGCCGGCCGGCGCATCGACCGGCGCGCCGGCCGCGAGCGCGGCGTGCAGGGTCGGCGATTGCTCCGGCTCGACCGCGACGATGCGCGTCCTGCCGGCGTACCACGCCGCAATGCCGCCGATCAGCCCGCCGCCGCCGACCGACACCAGCAGCGTGTCGATGCCGGGCGCGTCCTGCTCCAATTCCAGTCCGACGCTGCCCTGGCCGAGCAGGGTTTCGGCCTGATCATAGGCATGGACGGCCAGCGCGCCGGTCTGCGCGACATGCGCCTCGCTCGCGGCGAGCGCATCGGCATAGCGGCTGCCCGCGATCATGAGCTTTGCGCCGTAAGCCCTGATCCGCTCGGCCTTGGCCGGCGAGGTGATGTCGGGCACGAAGATCGTGGCGGGAATGCCGAGCCGCTGCGCCGCATAGGCGACGGCCGCGCCGTGATTGCCGCCGGATGCGGCGACGACACCGGCCTGCGGCACCTGCCGCAGCAACAGATTGGCGAAGGCGCCGCGCGCCTTGAACGATCCGGAATGCTGCAGCATCTCGAGCTTGAACGTGACCGGCGCTGCCGGCAGGCCGAAATCGGCGAGATCGGCCTGAAGCAGCGGCGTGCGCCTGATATGCGGACGGATGACCGGCTCGGTCGCCGCAATCCGCTGCCGCGTGATGTCCATTGTCGCTGTCATGATGCCGTCCAGAATAGTCCAAGGGAGCGTTGACATCAATTAGGTAATTAGCAAAATGGCTAAATGAAAATTGCCGTCGCCTTGCGCGCGCTCGCCAACGAACGCCGCCTGCAGATCCTGGAATGGCTGCGGGACCCCAGGAAGCATTTCCGTGAGCAGGAAGATGGCGACCTGGTCGAGGACGGCGTCTGCGGATTGCTGATCGCCGAAAAGCTCGGCGTCAGTGCGCCCACATTGAGCGAGCACATGCGGGTGCTGACATCAGCCAAGCTGGTGCGCGCCAAGCGCATCAAGCAGTGGACCATGTACAAGCGCAACGAGACCGCCATCGCCGCGATCAAGCGCTCGATCCAGGACGGCCTCTGAGCGTGGTGCGCCGTGAGGCCGTCGCGGGTCGTTGCAGCGGGCGCAATGCTCCATTTCCAAGATTCTTGTTGCGTCGCACTGATCTGGTCGTGGAGACTGATCGGCCCTGCCTGTTCAATGATCGAGAAGAGCGAGAACCATGTTCCTGATCGGCCAATATGATTCCCCCTTCGTCCGCCGCGTCGCGATTGCGCTTCGGCTTTACGGGCTCGCCTTCGAGCACAAGCCATGGTCGACCTTCGGCGACGCCGACAAGATCGCGTCGTACAATCCCTTGCGCCGCGTGCCGACCCTGGTGCTCGGCGACGGCGAGGCGTTGATCGAGAGCACGATCATCCTCGATTATCTCGACGACCTCATCGGGCCTGAGAAGGCCATGCTGCCGCGCGGCGGCACCGAGCGGCGCAAGCATTTGCGCATCTGCGCGCTGGCTTCCGGTCTCGGCGACAAGGCGGTGAGCCTGCTCTACGAGCGCGTGCTGCGGAAGGAGCAGCTCGCGCTATGGGTCGAACGCTGCCAGGCGCAGATCGCGGACGTGCTGAAGGTGCTCGAGGCCGAGCGCGCCAAGGTGACGACGCCATACTGGCTGGGGACGCGCATCGGCCACGCCGACATCGCCGTCGCCTGCGTCGTCCGGTTCACCCGCGAAGCGCATCCCGACCTGTTCGATGCCTCGCGCTATCCGGCGCTCGCGGCCCATAGCGAGCGCTGCGAAGCACTGGCCCCGTTCCAGGAGATCGTGCAACCGCTGGCCCCGCCGAAGGGCTGAGTCGCTCACCCTCCCCTGGAGGGGGAGGGTCGATCGCGCGCAGCGCGAGCGGGGTGGGGTGACAGACCATCCGTGATCTCGCTGCTTCTGTCCGCAGTCCTGAGGCTCTCACAGCGAGCTCATTCGTGGCTTCACCCCACCTCGGTCCGCATGCCGCTGCGCCGCATGCGAACCGATCCTCCCCCTCCAGGGGAGGATGGGGATCGTGCGTGTGGGGAGAGTCACAGGGCAGCGCCGGCTTTGCGACACCGCGCACAGCAGCCGATGATGCAATAATACCCCTGTTTTGCCCGACGCCGCAAACCGCCTTCGGCAAGACCGAAAATCCTCAAGCCTTTCAACCCCATCGCTACTGTGCATGGGGTTGTTTTCTCCACTTTTTGTTTTGCAGGCGCGCCTAGCCCGCGCCGGCGCGCTTTTTCTGCCAGACGAGGTGCACCGCGCAGGTGCAGCCTGGCGGATGCGAGGCGAGGTCTTTCGGTATCTCGTCGTTCGCCGGCCTGGCGGCGAAGGCCTTGTCCTGCGAGGGGATGTAGTTCAGCACCGGCGCGAGCCAGCGCTCGGCTTCCGCCACGCTCATGCCCTTGCGCGCGGCATAGTCCTCGACCTGGTCGCGCTCGATCTTGCCGACGCCGAAATAATAGCTTTCAGGGCTGGCAAAATAGAGCCCGGACACGCTGCTGCCCGGCCACATCGCAAAGCTCTCGGTCAGCTTCACGCCGGCGGTCGCCTCCGCATCGAGCAGCTCGAACAGCGTTGCCTTCTCGGTGTGATCGGGCTGGGCGGGATAGCCGGGCGCCGGGCGGATCCCAGAGTACTTCTCCAGGATCAGCTCCTCGTTGGTGAGCGCCTCATTCGGCGCATAGGCCCAGAACTCGCGGCGGACGCGGGCATGCATGCGTTCGGCGAAGGCCTCGGCGAGGCGGTCGGCCAGCGCCTTGCACAGGATCGAGGAGTAATCGTCGTTGGCTTTTCTGAAGCGGTCGGCGACCGCGTCCTCGCCGATCCCCGCCGTGACGACGAAGCCGCCGATGTAATCGGGCACGCCGGCCGGCGCGATGAAGTCGGACAGTGCCGCGTTGAAGCGGCCCTCGCGCTTCTCCAGCTGCTGGCGCAGCGTGTGCAGCGTCGCGATGCTCTTGGTGCGGCTCTCGTCGGCATAGAGCACGATGTCGTCGCCTTGCGCATTGGCCGGCCAGAAGCCGATCGTCGCGCGCGCCCGGAACCACTTCTCCTTGACGATGGTGTCGAGCATCTTGCGGGCATCGTCATAGAGCGAGCGCGCGACCTCGCCGACCTTGGAATCGTCCAGGATGGCCGGGAAGCGTCCGGCGAGCTCCCAGGTCTGGAAGAACGGTGTCCAGTCGATATAGGGCACGAGCTCGGCGAGGTCGTAATCGTCGAAGCTCCTCGTGCCGAGGAAGGTCGGCTTCACCGGCTTGTTCGCGGCGAAATCAATCGGCACGCGGTTGGCGCGGGCGTCAGCGAGCCTCAGCCGCTTCTTGTCGGCCTGCGCGCGCAGATGCGCCTCCGAGATTTTGGCATATTCGGCACGCACCTCGGCCGCATAGGCCTCGCGCTTGTCGGGCGAGAGCAGTGCGGAGGCGACACCGACAGCGCGGCTGGCGTCGTTGACATGTACGACGGGACCAGCGCGATAGCTCGGGTCGATCTTGACGGCCGTATGCACGCGGCTGGTGGTGGCGCCGCCGATCAGGAGCGGCAGCCTGAGGCCTTCGCGCTGCAGTTCGCCGGCGAAGAACGCCATCTCATCGAGCGAGGGCGTAATCAGGCCGGACAGCCCGACGATGTCCGCCTTCTCGGCTTTCACGGTCTCGACGATCTTCGCGGCCGGCACCATCACGCCGAGGTCGATCACCTCGAAATTGTTGCACTGGAGCACGATGCCGACGATGTTCTTGCCGATGTCGTGGACGTCGCCCTTCACCGTCGCGAGCACGATCTTGCCGGCGGACGAGGAGCCCTCGGTGCCGATGCCGCTGGCAAGGTTGCGCGCCTTCTCCTCCTCCATGAACGGCATCAGGTAAGCGACGGCCTGCTTCATGACGCGGGCGGACTTCACCACCTGCGGCAGGAACATCTTGCCGTCGCCGAAGAGGTCGCCGACGACGTTCATCCCGGCCATCAGCGGGCCTTCGATGACGTCGAGCGGGCGCGAGGAGTTTTTGCGGGCCTCCTCCGTGTCCTGTTCGATGAATTCGGTGATGCCGTGCACCAGCGAATGCGACAGCCGCTTCTCCACCGGCCATTCGCGCCAGGCGAGATCGGCTTCCTTGGATTCGCTCTTCTTGCCGCGGAATTTCTCGGCGAGTGCAAGCAGCCGCTCGGACGCGCCCGGATCGCGGTTGAGGACGACGTCCTCGCACACCTGCCGCAGCTCGGGATCGATGTCGTCATAGACGATCATCTGCCCGGCATTGACGATGCCCATATCCATGCCGGCTTTGATGGCGTGATACAGGAACACCGAGTGCATGGCCTCGCGCACCGGCTCGTTGCCGCGGAACGAGAACGACAAATTGGAGACGCCGCCCGAGACATGCGCGCCCGGCAGGTTCTGACGGATCCAGCGCGTCGCCTCGATGAAGTCGACGCCGTAATTGTTGTGCTCCTCGATGCCGGTCGCGATCGCGAAGATGTTCGGATCGAAGATGATGTCTTCCGGCGGGAAGCCGACCTTGTTCACCAGGATGTCGTAGGCGCGCTTGCAGATCTCGGTCTTGCGCGCGAACGTATCGGCCTGGCCGATTTCGTCGAACGCCATGACCACCACTGCCGCGCCGTGGCGACGGGCGATCTTCGCCTCAAGGATGAACTTGTCCTCGCCTTCCTTCATCGAGATCGAGTTGACGACCGGCTTGCCCTGCACGCATTTCAGGCCGGCCTCGATCACGGAGAATTTCGAGGAATCGACCATGACCGGCACGCGCGCGATGTCGGGCTCGGCGGCGAGGAGATTGAGGAAGGTCACCATGGCCGCTTCGGAATCAAGCAGGCCCTCGTCCATGTTGACGTCGATGATCTGGGCCCCGTTCTCGACCTGGTCGCGCGCCACCTGGAGCGCAGCGGTGTAGTCGCCGGCCGTGATCAGCTTGCGGAAGCGGGCCGATCCCGTGACGTTGGTGCGCTCGCCGACATTGACGAAGGGAATCGCGTCCGTCAGCACGAACGGCTCGAGGCCGGAGAGCCGCAGGCGCGGGGTGATCTCCGGCACGATGCGCGGCTTGTGCGGGGCGACCGCATCCGCGATCGCGGCGATGTGGTCCGGGGTCGTACCGCAGCAGCCGCCGACGATGTTGACGAGGCCGTCGCGCGCGAACTCGCCGATCAGCCGCGCCATGTATTCGGGCGTTTCGTCATACTGGCCGAACTCGTTCGGCAGGCCGGCATTGGGATAGGCGCACACCAGCGTGTCGGCAATGCGGCCGATATCGGCGATATGCGCGCGCAGATCTTCGGCGCCGAGCGCGCAGTTGAAGCCGATGGTGATGGGCTTTGCGTGCCGCACAGAATTCCAGAACGCTTCCGGCATCTGGCCCGACAGCAGGCGGCCGGACTTGTCGGTGATGGTGCCCGAGACCATCACGGGCATGTCGATACCGCGCTCTTCGGTGATCTCCGCGATCGCATAGAGCGCCGCCTTGGCGTTGAGCGTGTCGAAGATGGTCTCGACCAGCAGCAGATCGACGCCGCCGTCGATCAGGCCGCGGATCTGCTCGCCATAGGACTTGCGCAGATCGTCGAAGGTGACGGCGCGGTAGCCCGGATTGGAAACATCGGGCGAAATCGAGGCGGTGCGGTTGGTGGGACCGATGGCGCCCGCAACGAATCGCGGCTTGCCGTCCTCGGCCGCGACGCGCCGTGCGGCATTGCCGGCGAGGCGGGCGCCTTCGCGCGCCATGTCGTAGACGATGTCGGTGAGGTCGTAATCGGCCTGCGCGATCGAGGTCGTGGAGAAGGTGTTGGTCGCGACGATGTCGGCCCCGGCGCGCAAGTAAGCGGCGTGGATGTCCTCGATCGCCTGCGGCTGCGTCAGGATCAGCAAATCATTGTTGCCGCGCAGGTCGCGATGGAAGTTCTTGAAGCGCTCGCCGCGGAAGGCTTTCTCGTCGAGCTGCAGGTTCTGGATCATCGTGCCCATGGCGCCGTCGAGCACCAGGATGCGCTCGCGCGCGGCGTTCAGCAGGGCAGTTCGCTTCGGAGAGACGGTCACGGTCATTTTCTCTTACGCCGCCTTCTGCGCGCTCTTGGCGCGAATGCCGAGCAAATGGCTGATCGCGAACACGAGATCGGCGCGGTTCATGGTGTAGAAGTGGAAGGTGTCGACACCGTGCTTGGCGAGCTTCTGCACCTGGCCGGCCGCAACGGTCGCGGCCACCAGCTTGCGCGTTTCGGCATCGTCATCGAGGCCCTCGAACTTCGCCGCGAACCAGTCGGGCACCGTGGTGCCGGCACGCGTCACGAAATTGCGGGCCTGTTTGAAATTGTGCATGGGCATGATGCCCGGCACGATCGGGATGTCGATGCCGCGCGCACGCACGCGGTCGAGATAACGGAAGTAGAGATCGTTGTCGAAGAACACCTGGGTGATCGCGCGCGTCGCACCCGCATCGACCTTGGCCTTGAGCGTGTCGATATCGGCATCGAAGTCGCGCGCCTCGGGGTGCTTCTCGGGATAGGCCGAGACCGAGACCTCGATATCGCCGTGCCGGTTCTTGATCCCGGCGACGAGATCGGCCGAGCTCTGATACCCCTCAGGATGGCTGGAATAGGGTGTGCCGATGCCGCCGACGGGATCGCCGCGCAAGGCCACGATGTGGCGGACGCCGACCTCGTGATAGCGGTCGACGATCTCGTCGATCTCGCCGCGCGAAGCACCGACGCAGGTCAGATGCGCCGCCGGCAGCAGCGCGGTTTCTTGCAGGATGCGTGTGATGGTCGAATGGGTGCGCTCACGGGTCGAGCCGCCGGCGCCGTAAGTCACCGAGACGAACTTCGGCTCGAGCGGGGCCAGCCGGTTGATGGTCTCCCAGAGATTGCGCTCCATCTCTTCCGTCTTGGGCGGAAAGAATTCGAAAGAGATCGCGGGCTGCTTCAGGTGCCCGTCCTGCCGGTCGGCTGTCGCAGGCGAGATCAGGTCAGTCATGGCACCACTCACTCCAATGTCAGGGCGCGATCGGGGTCTAGCCTCGGAGAGCTAGAATACGGCAAAGGCCCTCTAGTCGACAGCCCATCATTGATGGGAAGTTGCCCATATAGGTGCAAGCGGATAGATTTTTCTTGTGACTCATGCCTCTAGTGGGAAGGTGACCCGTTTAACCTAAAGGACTGAAACTGAGATGTTATTGTTCATTAACGGTCCTTTTGATTACTCGATTTTGTGGTGGGCAGAACAATTTTATCTACGAACAGACAGTAAGTTTCCCAACTTGAGCTGCTGGCGTGCCGGCCCGTTCGTACACGTCAGGCCTGCGCAGCCCGCCCATTGTCGCCGCGACCGCCTCCATTACGTTAAGCCGCCATGATCCCGCTCTCCGTCCTCGACCTCTCCGTCGTCACAACAGGCACCAAGCCCGCCGCGGCGCTGCGCAACAGCATCGATCTGGCGCGTCACGTGGATGGCCTCGGCTATGTCCGCTACTGGCTCGCCGAGCATCACAATCTCGCCTCCGTCGCGAGCCCCGCGCCCGATGTCATGATCGGCCAGATCGCGGCGGTGACGAAGCACCTCCGCGTCGGTTCCGGCGGGGTGATGCTGCCCAACCATGCGCCGCTGGTCGTCGCCGAGCGCTTCAAGATGCTGGAGGCGCTGTTTCCGGGCCGGATCGATCTCGGTCTCGGCCGTGCCCCCGGCACCGATGGCGCCACGGCGTATGCGCTCAGAAGCCGGCTCGACCGGCGCGACGGCGACGATTTCCTGGAGCGGCTGCACGAGTTGATCCTGTGGGAGACCCGCGAATTCCCCGCAGGGCACCCCTACAACAACGTCGTCGCCATGCCCGACGACACCGGGCTGCCGCCGATCTGGCTGCTTGGCTCCAGCGATTATTCCTCGGAATTGGCCGCCCAGGTCGGCATGGGCTTCGCCTTCGCCCATCATTTCGCGTCCCACGACGCGATCGATGCGATGGTGCATTACCGCAACCGTTTTCAGCCCTCGGCCTGGCGTGCGAGCCCGCATGCCATCCTCGCGGTCGCCGTCATCGCGGCCGAGACCGACGCGGAAGCCGAAAGCCTTGCCTCGTCCTTCGACCTCAATCGCCTGCGCCGCGACCGCGGCCAATATCTGCCCCTGCCGAGCGTCGAAGAAGCGATGGCCTATCCGTATACGGATGCCGAGCGCACCTCGATCCTGCGCAACCGCTCGCGCCTGTTCGTCGGCAGCCCCGCGACGGTGCAGAAGAAGCTGCAGCCCTTGATCTACGCGAGCAAGCCGGACGAGCTGATGGTGATCACGGCGGTGTACGACCACGAGGCACGAAAGAGGTCGTATGCGCTGCTGGCGGAGGCGTTCGGGCTCAGAGCGGCGGGGTAGCTTCCCCTGGAGGGGCGCTCAGGGGAGGGGTGGCAAATCAATCCTGCGCCTCGCTGAATGTCGCGCGGAACGGATGGCCCGGATAGACGCCGACGATGCGGAATTCGCGCGAGAAGAATTTCAGCTCCTCGATGGCGAAGGCGAGGCCCTTGTCATCGGGGTGGCCGTCGACATCGGCATAGAACTGCGTGGCGAAGAAATTGCCGTCGACCATGTAGCTCTCGAGCTTGGTCATGTTGACGCCATTGGTGGCGAAGCCGCCGAGCGCCTTGTAGAGTGCCGCCGGCAAATTGCGCACGCGGAAAACAAAGGTCGTGACGAGCGGTCCGGTGCCCTGGGGCGCCCATTTCGGCTCGCGCGCCAGCACCACGAAGCGCGTGGTGTTGTGGGCCTCGTCCTCGATGTCCTCGGCGAGGATGTCGAGACCGTAGATCTTTGCGGCAAGGCGCGAGGCGATCGCGGCCACGGTCTTGTCCTTGCGCTCCGAGATGTCGCGGGCGCTGCCGGCGGTGTCGGCGTGGACGATCGGCTTGATGCCGAGCTTGCGGATGATGCGCCGGCACTGGCCGAGCGCGTGCACGTGGCTCTCGACGCTCTTGATGTCTTCGAGCTTGGTGCCCTTCACGGCCATCAGCTGATGCCGGACCGGCAGAAACCATTCGCCGACGATGAAGAGGCCGGACGCCGGCAGGAGGTGATGGATGTCGGCGACGCGGCCGGCGACCGAATTCTCGATCGGGATCATGCCGAGATCGGCCTCGCCCGACGAGATCGCCGACAGCGCGTCTTCAAAAGTGGCGCAGGGCATCGGCTCGGCGTCGGGATAGGCCTCGACGATGGCGATGTGGGAATTGGCTCCGGGCTCGCCCTGGAATGCGATCTTCATCTTGCTCATGTCTAGAAGTGCTCCTGGTCGGCCTTGTAGCAGCGGCTCAGGATTTGGAAAGGATGCTGCGCGCGGTTTCGAGATCGGGCGGGGTGTCGACGCCGCGGGGCACGCTCTCGACGATCATGATGTCGATGCGCATGCCGGCCTCCACCGCCCGCAGCTGTTCCAGGCTCTCCTGACGTTCCAGGGGCGACGGCGGCAGCGATACGAACCGCTCCAGCGCGGCGCGCCGATAGGCATAGAGGCCGATGTGGTGGTATCGCGGTCCGTTGCCGTAAGGGGCGGTGGCGCGGGTGAAATAAAGTGCCCGGAGCCGCCTCGGCCCGATCGGCGAACCGATGGCCTTGACCACGCTCGGCGCGAGGTCCTCCTCCTCGGTGTGGATCTGCGAGGCCAATGTGACGATGTCGACCGCGGGATCGTCGAAGGGCGGCAGCACCTCGCGGATGGCCTGCGGCGTGATGGTCGGGAAATCGCCCTGGAGATTGATCACGATCTCGGCCTTGCCCTCGGGATCAAGCTTCTGCATGGCCTCGTGGATGCGGTCGGAGCCGGAGGGGTGGTCCGCGCGGGTCATCACGGCCTCGCCGCCATGGGCGGTCACGACCGAGGCGATCTCGTCGGTGTCGGTCGCCACCGCGACCCTGCCGATTGCGGCGGCCTCGGCACGGCGCAGCACATGCACGATCATCGGCAATCCCGCGATATCGGCGAGCGGCTTGCCGGGCAGGCGGGTGGCGGCCATGCGAGCCGGGATCAGCACCAGGATGCGAGGATCGATCATTGGGTTCAAAGGTCTGAGGTCAAGAGCCTGAAAACGGAGCGTTTTCCGCACCGGGAAATGGGATGGGGACGAGCCCGAAGCCGGGTCGCTTATACGGGTTGCCAGACCTCGGGCAAACCGATATCTCAATAGCAAAACTCGGGGAAACAATAAGGAACGCTTGATTCTCCCGAGGCTCGTCCTGGCGGCCGTCTGGGCCGCTGTTTCCTTCTTGCGGTGGGGCCTGGCCGGAAATGGACTCTTTCGAACTCAACAAGATTCTCGGTGCCGTGCTCGGCACCTGTCTGTTCCTGCTGGTGACGAGCTTCACCGCGAGTGCGCTGTTCTCCCCCAAGGTGCCGGAAAAGCCGGGCTTCGAGATCGCGGTGAAGGAAGACGCCGGCCACGGCAAGCAAGGTGGCGCCGCCGCTTCCTCCGAGCCGATCGAAAAGTTGCTCCAGACTGCCTCCGTCGAGAAGGGCGCTGCCGCCGCCAAGAAATGCGGCGCCTGCCACACCTTCGAGAAGGGCGGTCCGAATCGTGTCGGTCCGAACCTCTATGGCGTCGTCGGCGAGAAGCGTGGTGAGGGCCGTGGCGGCTTCAACTTCTCGGCTGCCATGAAGGCCAAGGGCGGTACCTGGACCTTCGACGATCTTGACAAGTTCATTGCCAACCCGAAGGGCTTCATCCCGGGCACCGCCATGGGCTTCGCCGGCATTCAGAAGGATTCCGAACGTGCCGACGTCATTGCCTATCTGAACTCGCTGTCCGAGCATCCGCAGCCGCTGCCGACCGCGTCGAAATAAGGCTTCCAGAACCGATTTTCGGATGTGCGGCCAGGCTGAAAAGCCTGGCCGTTTCCTTATCCGGACCTCGCGACGACGTTATCGGGGCGTTTGGCCGCATCCGTAGGCCGACCGGGCTTCCAAGATGAGGAAAAAGCAACATATTCGGTCGAAACCTCGCCTATATTGGGAACTTAAAGGAGTAGCCTCCTTCAAGACAGGGATGTTGATTTGGCCATTACCCGACGCGATCTCCTGCTCACCGGCACTGCTGCGGCAGCGCTTCCAGCCCTTGGTTCCGTCGCGGGCGTTCCCGTCGTCGGCACGGCACAGGCGCAATCGGCAAGCGAGCTGTCTTCAGGCGGGCTACCTTGGCGCCATGCGCTCTCGCTGTTCGGAAAGGTCAAGTATCCCGCCGACTTCAAGCGCTTCGACTACGTCAATCCGGACGCTCCCAAAGGCGGTGTCGCGCGCCAGATCGCCGTCGGCACGTTCGATAATTTCAACATCGTCGTCTCGGGCGTGAAGGGCCAGGTCGCGGGCGCCGTCGCATTCATCTATGAATCGCTCCTGACGCAGTCGCTTGACGAGGTCTCGACCGAATACGGCGCGCTGGCCGAGGCGGTCAGCCATCCCGACGATTTCTCCTTCGTCATCTATCGCCTGCGCCCGCAGGCGAAATGGCATGACGGCAAGCCTGTCACGCCGGAGGACGTGATCTTCTCGCTCGATTCCTTCAAGAAGAACCATCCGATGTACTCGGCCTATTACAGCCATGTGGTGAAGGCCGAGAAGGTCGGCGAGCGTGACGTGAAGTTCGAGTTCGACGCACCCGGCAACCGCGAGCTGCCGCAGATCGTGGGACAGCTGATCGTCCTGCCGAAACATTGGTGGGAGGGGACGGACGCGCAGGGCCGCAAGCGCGATGTCTCCGCCACCACGCTGGAAGTGCCGCTCGGCTCGGGCCCCTACAAGGTCAAGGAATTCGTCGCAGGACGCTCGATCGCGCTGGAGCGCGTGAAGGACTATTGGGGTCGCGATCTTCCCATCAATGTGGGCCGCAACAATTTCGACGAGCTGCGCTACGAATACTTTCGCGACGGCACCGTTGCGATCGAGGCCTTCAAGGCCGACCAGGTCGATTGGCGCACCGAGAACAGCGCGAAGAGCTGGGCGACTGCCTACGATTTCCCGGCCGTGACCGAAAAGCGGGTGATCCTCGAGGAATTCGCCAATCGCAGCTCGGGCGTGATGCAAGCCTTCGTGCCGAACCTGCGCCGCGCCAAGTTCAGCGATCCGCGTGTTCGCCGTGCACTCAACTACGCGTTCGACTTCGAGGAGATGAACAAGCAGATCTTCTACGGTCAGTACAAGCGCATCAGCAGCTACTTCGATGGTATCGACGAGCTGATGGCAACCGGATTGCCGCAGGGCAAGGAGCTCGAAATTCTCGAGACCGTTCGCGCCCAGGTACCGCCCGAGGTCTTCACGACGGCCTACACCAATCCGGTGGGAGGCAGCCCGGAAGCGGTGCGCGACAATCTGCGTGAAGCGCTGCGCCTGTTCAAGGAGGCCGGCTACGAGGTGCGAGACCGAAAGCTGATCGACGTCAAGACCGGCGCCCAGTTCTCGCTGGAATTGCTCAACTCGGATCCCAGCTTCGAACGAATTACGCTGTTCTATAAGCCGTCGCTGGAGCGGCTCGGCATTGCCGTGAGCGTTCGGACGGTCGATCCGACCCAATATGAAAACAGGACGCGCGAGTGGGACTTCGATATCGTGACGAATTCCTGGGGCGAGTCGCAATCGCCGGGCAACGAGCAGCGCGAGTTCTGGTCCTCCAAGTCGGCCGACATCGCAGGCTCGCGCAACATTGCCGGCATCAAGAATCCGGCGGTCGACAAGCTGATCGAGCGGGTAATCTACGCCACTGATCGCGACGATCTGGTTGCCGCAACCAAGGCCCTCGACCGCGTGTTGCTGTGGAATCACTACGTTGTGCCGCAGTGGACCTACAACAAGATACGCACCGCGCGCTGGGATCGGTTCGGACGGCCGGCGGAACTGCCCAAATACGGTCAGTCCGGCTTCCCGTTCATCTGGTGGTACGACACAGAGAAGGCGGCGCGGATCGCAAGAAAATCGTGAAGGACAATCTCCGCATGACGCAGATGTCACGCCGCCATGTGCTGGCCTTGGGCGTTGGCGCCCTCGGAGCGTCCGTCGGCGCGCCGCTGCTGCGAGCATCGGAAGCGGCGACCGAGGCGCACGGCATGTCGGCATTCGGCGATCTCAAATATCCCGCCGACTTCCACCATTTCGAATACGTCAATGTCGACGCGCCGAAGGGCGGCACGTTCTCGCTGATCCCGTCGGTGCGCGCCTACAATCAGTCCTACCAGACCTTCAACTCGCTCAACGCCTTCATCCTGAAAGGCGACGGCGCACAAGGTATGGACATGACGTTTTCGCCGCTGATGGTCCGGGCAGCTGACGAGCCCGACGCAATGTACGGGCTGGCGGCCAAATCCGTGCAGATATCGCCGGACAAGCTGGTCTACCGCTTCACGATGCGGCCCGAAGCGAAATTCCACGACGGGACCAGGCTCACTGCCCACGATGCAGCTTTTTCGCTGACAACGCTGAAGACCAAGGGGCATCCGCTGATCATCGTGCAGATGCGCGACATGGTCAGTGCGGAAGCCCTCGACGATGCGACGCTCGTCGTCACCTTCGCCAAGGGACGTGCGCGCGACGTGCCGCTCTATGTCGCCAGCCTGCCGATCTTCTCGAAGGTGTACTACGCCTCCCGCCCATTCGATGAATCGTCGCTGGAGATTCCGCTTGGCTCGGGCCCGTACAAGGTCGGCAGGTTCGAAGTCAATCGCTACATCGAGTTCGAGCGGGTGAAGGACTGGTGGGCCGCTGATCTGCCGCCCTGCCGTGGCAGCTACAATTTCGATGTCGTCCGCTACGAATTCTATCGCGACCGCGACGTCGCCTTCGAGGGCTTTACCGGCAAGAGCTATCTCTACCGCGAGGAGTTTACCTCGCGTATCTGGGCGACGCGCTATGACTTCCCCGCGGTCAAGGACGGCCGGGTCAAGATGGAGGTCGTGCCCGACGATACGCCGTCCGGGGCGCAAGGCTGGTTCATCAATACGCGACGGGACAAATTCAAGGACCCCCGCGTGCGCGAGGCCCTGATCAACGCTTTCGATTTTGAATGGACCAACAAGACAATCATGTACGGCGCCTATGCCCGTACGGTGTCGCCGTTCCAGAACTCGGACCTGATGGCTGGCAATGCGCCGCCTTCGCCGGAAGAGCTGAAGCTGCTGCAGCCGTTCCGCGGCCAGATTCCCGACGAGGTGTTCGCGGCGCCGTTCACGCCGCCGGCCTCCGACGGCTCCGGACAGGACCGCAGCCTGCTCCGCAAGGCGCAGCAATTGCTGACCGAGGCCGGCGTGCCCATCAAGGACGGCAAGCGGGTGCTGCCGAACGGCGAGGTGTTCAAGATCGAGTTCCTGCTGGATGAGCCCTCGTTCCAGCCGCACCACGCGCCTTACATCAAGAATCTCGCGACGCTCGGCATCGAAGCGAGCGTGCGCCTCGTCGATGCCGTACAGCACAAGGCCCGGCAGGAAGATTTTGATTTCGATATGACCATCCAGCGCTTCAGCATGTCGGCGACACCAGGCGATGCCATGCGCGCGTTCTTCTCCTCGCAGGTCGCGAACACCAAGGGCTCGTACAATCTGGCTGGCGTCGCCAGTCCGGCGATCGACGCCATGATCGAGAAGATCATGGCGGCCGACAGCCGCGAAGAGCTGACCGTCGCCTGCCGCGCCTTCGATCGCCTGTTCCGCGCCGGTCGCTATTGGGTGCCGCAATGGTATAATAAGACGCACCGGCTGGCTTATTGGGATCAGTTCGACCACCCGCCGAAATTGCCGCGTTATGCCAACGGCGTCGGCGCGCCGGAGATCTGGTGGTATGAACCGGCCAAGGCGGCCAAGCTCGAGCAGGCAAAATAGCCATGAGCGCCTATATCGCGCGCCGCATCCTGCTGATGATCCCGACGCTGCTCGGGATCCTCTTCGTGTCCTTCGTCGTGGTGCAGTTCGCGCCGGGCGGCCCGGTCGAGCGCGTGATCGCGCAACTCTCGGGCGCCGACACCGGCGGGACCTCGCGTATTTCCGGCGGCAGCGATTTTGCGCAGCGCGCGCCGGGACAGGTCGGTGTCGGCGGCGATGCCATCAACTCGAAATATCGCGGCGCGCAGGGCCTCGACCCTGATTTCATCAAGAAGCTGGAAGTGCAGTTCGGCTTCGACAAGCCCGCGCCGGAACGCTTCCTGCTGATGGTGTGGAACTTCGCCCGCTTCGATTTCGGCAAGAGCTATTTTCGCGACGTCAGCGTGCTCCAGCTCATTAAGGAGAAGCTTCCCGTCTCGATCTCGCTTGGCCTTTGGCTGACGCTTGTGACGTACCTGATCTCGATCCCGCTCGGCATTCGCAAGGCCGTGAACGACGGGGCGCGTTTCGACACCTGGACCTCGACGGTGCTCGTGCTCGGCTATGCCATCCCCGGCTTCCTGTTCGCGATCCTGCTGATCATCCTGTTTGCCGGCGGCTCGTTCTTCAACTGGTTCCCACTGCGTGGGCTGACCTCGGACGGCTGGTCGCAATTTCCCTGGTACTGGAAGATCGTCGATTATTTCTGGCACCTGACGCTGCCGCTGATCGCCATGGGGCTAGGTGCCTTCACCACCATGACGTTCCTGACCAAGAACTCGTTCCTGGACGAGATTCGCAAGCAATACGTCATGACCGCGCGTGCCAAGGGCTGCACTGAGAGCCGGGTGCTCTACGGCCACGTCTTCCGCAACGCCATGCTGATCGTGATCGCAGGTTTTCCCGGGACATTCATCCATGCCTTCTTTTCCGGCTCGCTTCTGATCGAAACCATCTTCTCGCTGGACGGGCTGGGGCTGCTCAGCTTCGAGAGCGTGCTCAACCGCGACTATCCAGTGGTGTTCGGCACGCTCTACATCTTTTCGCTGGTCGGCCTCGTGATCAACCTGATCTCCGACCTGACCTATATGTGGATCGATCCCCGGATCGATTTCGAGGCACGGGAGGTCTGATGACGATCACCGCGCCCACGCCGATCGAGACAACAGCGAAGTCGCCGCTCGGCGATGCCGTTCCGATCACGCGCAAGCCCTTCGTGCCTTCACCGCTCAACAAGCGGCGGTGGCAGAACTTCATGGCCAACCGCCGCGGCTACTGGTCCTTCTGGATATTCATCGGCCTGTTCGTGATCTCGCTGTTCGCCGAGTTGATCGCGAACGATCGGCCCTTCCTGATCAAGTTCGACGGGCGGCTTTATTGGCCGGCCTTCGTAACCTATTCGGAGACGACCTTCGGCGGTGATTTCGAGACGGCGGCCGACTACCGCGACCCGTACTTGCAGAAGCTGATCAAGGACAAGGGCGGCAGCATCGTCTGGCCGCTGATCCGTTACTCCTACGATACCCACAATCTCGACCTGCCGACGCCGGCGCCGTCGCCGCCGACCTGGATGCTGACGGAGAAGCAGTGCAAGCCGGTGGTGGAGAAAAAGGGACTGAAGAGCTGCCGCGATCTCGAATACAATTGGCTCGGCACCGACGATCAGGGCCGCGACGTGGTGGCGCGGCTGATCTATGGCTTCCGCATCTCGGTGCTGTTCGGCCTTTGTCTCACTATCATCTCGTCGGTCATCGGCATCGCCGCGGGTGCCGTGCAGGGCTATTTCGGCGGGTGGGTCGATTTGATCTTCCAGCGGTTCATCGAGATCTGGACCGCGATTCCATCGCTCTATCTTCTCCTGATCCTGTCCTCGGTGCTCGTGCCCGGCTTCTTCGTGCTGCTTGGCATCTTGCTGCTGTTCTCCTGGGTCTCGCTGGTCGGCCTCGTGCGCGCCGAATTCCTGCGCGGGCGCAATTTCGAATACATCCAGGCGGCGCGGGCGCTCGGCGTCTCCAACCCCGTGATCATGTTCCGTCACCTGCTGCCGAACGCGATGGTCGCGACCATGACCTTCCTGCCGTTCATCGTCTCGAGCTCGGTGATGACGCTGACGGCGCTCGATTTCCTCGGCTTCGGCCTGCCACCGGGATCGCCCTCGCTCGGCGAATTGCTCTCGCAGGCCAAGGCCAATGTGCAGGCGCCGTGGCTCGGTTTCTCCGGCTTCTTCTCGGTCGCGATCATGCTCTCGCTCCTGATCTTCATCGGCGAAGCCGTGCGCGACGCCTTCGATCCGCGCAAGACGTTCAGGTAAGGCAGATGGACGCGATCAACCAGCCCCTGCTCGCCGTTCGCGACCTCTCGGTGGCCTTCCATCAGGGTGGCGCCACCACGCTTGCGGTCGACAAGGTCTCGTTCCAGATCAAGCGCGGCGAATGCGTCGCGCTGGTCGGCGAATCCGGCTCCGGCAAGTCGGTCAGCGCACTCTCGATCTTGAAGCTGCTGCCCTATCCGAACGCCTCCCATCCCTCGGGCAGCATCCGCTTCAAGGGGCAGGAGCTGATCGACCAATCCGAGCAGCAGATGCGGGAGATCAGGGGCAGCGACATCTCTATCATCTTCCAGGAGCCGATGACCTCGCTCAATCCGCTGCACACGATCGAGGCGCAGATCGGCGAGATCATCCAGCTGCACAATCCAACCAGCAATGCGCAGGCGCGCAAACGGACACTGGAGCTGTTGACCCAGGTCGGCATCCCCGATCCGGAGACGCGGCTGAACAGCTATCCGCACCAGCTCTCCGGCGGCCAGCGCCAGCGCGTGATGATCGCGATGGCGCTCGCCAACGAGCCGGACCTTCTGATCGCGGACGAGCCGACCACGGCCCTCGACGTCACCGTGCAGGCGCAGATCCTGGCGCTGCTCGCCGAGATCCGCGCGCGGCTCGGCATGAGCCTGCTCTTCATCACCCACGATCTCGGCATCGTGCGCCGCATTGCCGATACCGTTTGCGTCATGAAGGGCGGCGTGATCGTCGAGCAGGGGCCGGTCGAGCAGGTCTTCAAGGCCCCGAAACATCCCTATACGCGCGACCTGCTCGCGGCGGAGCCCAAGCCCGATCCGGCGCCGCCGCAGCCGAATGCGCCGGTGGTGATGTCAGCCAATGATCTCAAAGTCTGGTTCCCGATCAAGCGCGGCCTGATGCGCCAGACGGTCGGTCACATCAAGGCGGTCGACGGTGTCAGCGTTGCCGTACGCAAGGGCGAGACGCTCGGCGTGGTCGGCGAATCCGGCTCGGGCAAGACCACGCTGGGGCTGGCGCTGCTGCGGCTGATCTCCTCGAACGGGCGCATCGTGTTCTTAGGAAACGACATCCAGGGCCTGCGCTTCAAGGAGATGCGTCCTTTCCGGCGCGACATGCAGATCGTGTTCCAGGATCCGTTCGGCTCGCTCTCACCGCGTATGTCGGTCGCCGACATCATCGCCGAGGGCCTGTCCGTGCATCAGCCGACGCTCTCGCGCGAGGAACGCGAGGCGCGCGTCGTCAAGGCGCTCGAGGATGTCGGCCTCAATCCGGAGACGCGCTTTCGCTATCCGCACGAATTCTCCGGCGGCCAGCGTCAGCGCATCTCGATCGCCCGCGCGATCGTGCTGGAGCCGGATTTCGTCGTGCTGGACGAGCCGACCAGCGCGCTCGACATGCTGTTCCAGGCGCAGATGGTCGATCTGTTGCGCGAGCTCCAGCGCAAGCGCGAGCTCACCTACATGTTCATCTCGCACGATTTGCGCGTCGTCGCCTCGCTCGCCAGCCACCTCATCGTGATGCGCGGTGGCAAGGTGGTCGAGGAGGGGCAGGCCGCCGAGCTGTTCAGGAATCCGAAGACGGATTACACGCGCGCGCTGTTCGCGGCCGCGTTCCGGTTGGAGACGGCCGGGAACGGGGCGGTGGCGACGTAGCACTTCACCTCTCCCCGGAGGAGAGAGGTCGATTTGCGCCAGCAAATCGGGTGAGGGGTCGCAGCGTTCGGTGAGGTCCTAACCCCTCACCCGGATCGCATCTTGCGATGCGATCCGACCTCTCCCTCCGGGAGAGGTGTCGCCCGCGCCAGGAGGTCAACCGAGCCGCTTGATCGCGATGATGTCGCTGCCAGCCGCTTTGATCCGCGCGATCGCCGGCTCGATCGGCTCGATCACCGTTGCCATGTGATGCGCATTGGCGTGAACCATGGTGGCGGCATCGCGCACGATCGCGACATGGCCTTTCCAGAAGATCAGATCGCCGCGCTGCAAGCTGCTCCATTCATGCGGCTCCAGCGCACGGCCGAGACCGGCGAGCTGCATGTCGCTGTCGCGCGGGCAGCCGATCCCGGTGGATGTCAGCGAGACCTGGACGAGGCCGGAGCAATCGATGCCAAGGCTGCTCTTGCCGCCCCAGAGATAGGGCGTGCCGACGAAGCGCTCGGCCACCGCGACGAAATCTGGTTCGCGACGATCGAGCGGGATGAGATGCGTTCTCGGCAGATATCTGCCGTCGTGTGTCACGGCGAAGCTGCCGTCCTCGCGCGCCACGGCGAGCTTCGATCCCATCACGAGCGTGTCGGTAGGCGGCAGCTTGATCGAGGGTCCGGGGAACGCAAACGTCCGCAGCGCGCCGACCAAGTGCGTCGGGGCGGCCGACGGCCTTGCGAGCGCCGCATCCGGCAGCCAGCCGACATAGCCATCGCCATTGAGCTGGCCCCATGCCCAACCCTCGCCATTGCGATCGTAGATGGTGACGCGTTCGCCGCGCAGGGCCTCCGTCATCAGCATCGCGTTCGAAGACGGCTGCTCGCGCACGGAGGCGATTGGCTCGACCACCTCGAATTCCTCGCCGGTGACGAAACGCTCCGCCTCGACCTTGCCTTCGAGATACTTTGCGGCGAGGTCGCCCCGCGCCGGCGTCAGCCGCGGGTCATGCATAGCGTTCGCTCAGCAGTGCGTAGATGGCGCGTGCGGCCTGGCACTCGCCGCCCTCGGGCCGTGCCGGCTTCGCCGACGGCGTCCAGCCGAAGATGTCGACATGCAGCCAGCTCCTGGCGTGCTCGACGAAGCGTTGCAGGAACAGGGCGCAGGTGATCGAGCCGGCGAAACCTCCCGACGGTGCATTGGTGATGGTGGCGGTCTTGGAGTCCAGCCAGGCATCGTAAGGCGGCCACAGCGGCATGCGCCACAACGGATCGTTCTCCTGCATCGCACAGCGCGCGAGGTCGGCAGCGAGCGTCTCATCATGGGTGTAGAAGGGCGGCAGATCCGGCCCCAGCGCGACGCGGGCCGCGCCGGTCAACGTGCCCAGGTCGATCAGCAGATCGGGCGTCTCCTCGTCGGCCAGCGCCAGCGCGTCGGCGAGCACGAGGCGGCCTTCGGCGTCGGTGTTGCCGATCTCGACGGTGATTCCTTTGCGCGAGGTGAAGATATCGAGCGGACGGAAGGCATTGCCCGCGACAGCGTTCTCCACCGCCGGAATCAGCACGCGCAGCCGCACCTTCAGCTTCGCATCCATCACCATGCGCGCCAGCGCCAGCACGTTGGCGGCGCCGCCCATGTCCTTCTTCATGATCAGCATGCCGCTCGACGGCTTCAGGTCGAGGCCGCCGGTGTCGAAACAGACGCCCTTGCCGACCAGCGTCACCTTGGGATGATCAGGATCGCCCCAGACGATGTCGATCAGACGCGGCGTGCGGCTGGAGGCCATGCCGACGGCGTGGATCAGCGGAAAGTTCCTTGCCAGCTCTTCTCCGATGGTGCAGGAAAAGCTCGCGCCGAACTCGGCGGCGAGCGCTTGCGCGGCTGCGGCGAGCTCATCCGGGCCCATGTCGTTGGACGGCGTGTTGATGAGGTCGCGCGCGAGCATTGCCGCATCGGCAATCCGCTCGATCTCGGCCGCGTCGACGCCGTCCGGCGGCACCAGCCGGACCTCGGGGCGATCAGCTTTGCGGTAGCGGGCGAAGCGGTAGCACCCCAGTGCGAAGGCGAGCGCGGCCAGCCGCGCATCGTGCGGTGCATTGGCAAAGCGATAGGTGCCGGGCGGCAAAAGCCCGGGCAGGGCGCCGGGCCGAAACAGGTCGCGCGATCTTGCACCCTCTTCCTCGAGTCCGAACAGCACCTGCGCAATGGTGCCGTCGGGCGCGGGCAGCGCCAGATAGCTGCCCGGCTTGGCGGCGAAGGCGCTGGCACGGGCGAACTGGCATTGCGCCGGCGGCAGCGTCTCGACGACCTGATCCCAGCTCGATTTGGTGACGAAGGTGATCGGGGTGGCGGTGGATGACGTCTCGAAGAGGGAAGGCATTGGCGGGTCCGGATCGTCGGTTCAGGCGAGTCATGCGAACGGACGAGACTTCGCAGAGTTTGGCCGCAGCTGCAATCGGCTTTGCCGTCACCGTTCAGCGAGCCGCTACTCGCCGCAAGGTGGGCACACGGTTCGATGCGTCGACGAGGTCCGCAAGCGGCTTGCCATCGAATATTGACCGGACGCGACGAAACCGTCCTCGGACAAATCTCGTATTTCACGCCGAGAGCTGCCGTTCGCGACGCCACGCCGCAGGGCTTTACTAGCGTTACGGTTGTGGCATTATTGACGAATATTTTAGATTGTGTCGCTCGCTCTGCATGAACTCGACCGCAGACACGCGGCGGCACGGTGCTTGCCCAGGTTGGGTCGATACGGCTGAATCTGCTCGTCGAAGCATTTCTCTCACTGTTTGGGCGGCGCAGCATGTGCAGATGAGCGGCGCAAAATGGATAGATCGTTCGTTGTTGCGCAGATTTCCGACCTGCATCTGGACGGGTCGGGCCGGCTGCTTCCCGCCATCGAGACGCTTAAGGCCGCGATTTGCGAGAAGATGGCGGGTGCCACGAATGTTCCCGATCGCATCCTGCTAATCACGGGCGATCTGGTGGACGACCCGACGGCGCGCGCGTTCGACGAGGCGCTCGCCGTCATCGCCTCCTTCCGGCAGACCGGGCTGTTCACCGACATCCAGGCCGTGGCCGGCAATCACGACGTCAAGCGGCCGAGCCAGCGTGCGGGCCGTCACGACGCCTACGATTACCTCCACCTGCCGCGCACCGCGAAAAGTGTCTACTACCGCCAGTCAGGCCTCGATCTGGTGCTGCTCGATTCCAATCGCGCCAGCCTGAAGGCGCTCGCGAGTGGCAAGATCGACGAGAGCGCTTACAAGGCGATGGTCGCAGATTCAGCCCGGCTGAGCGCCGAACTCGCGGGGAGCATCGGTTCGGCCGGGCGTGCCGACTATGCCGAGCCGGCGGACAACCTGGTGCGCGTGCTGGCCCTGCACCATCATCCGCTGCCGCAGGCGACCGGCGAAGGAAAGCGCTTTCTAGGCATGCCGGACGAGCCGCTGATGTATCTCGCCGCACCCGCGACCTTCCTCGAGGCCGCCACCTCGCTCAACGTCGATCTGGTTCTGCACGGTCATCGCCATGTCGAGGGGCTGACCCGCTATTCCATCCCAGATCCGCGCGCGACGTCGAGCGAGAGGGGTGAGGCGTTCTGGCGCACGATCTACGTGCTCTCCTGTCCGTCCTCGACCGGGCAAGCCGGCGACGATGCCGGTTTCAACCTCGTCCATTTCGGCCCCGCGTCCCATGCCGGCCGCACGGAGCACCGCTTCGCGATAACCCGCTATACGAGGCTCCGCAACGATGCGGCCTTCAGGCCGCTCGATTCCAACCTGCCGGGCGGCGTCATCAGGCTGCCGGCGGGGCGGGACTTTTCCCGTGATCCGGCCGTCCAGTCGGCGATAGAGGCCGCCTCGTCCCGCCCACTGAAACGCGACCAGGTCGCGGCGATCGCCCGGCGGCTGTTCATGCGTGGCAGCTTTTACGATGAGGCGGAGCCGAACTGGCCGAATGCGCTCTACACCTACATGGTCTCGGCCCATGCCTGGGCGGAGCTCGAGCGCAAGGCCGCGAAATCAGGGCCGGGGTTCGACAGCGACGCGCTCGTCGCAGTGAAAACGCTGCTCGGCCGATTGATCGAGCAATCCGCCGACGTGCTCGGCATCGATCGCGCTCAGCTCGATGAGCTCTACGGGAGAGGCCTGATCAATTGTGACGACTTCCTGCGTCAGGTGCCGCGGCTGCCTTGCGACGGTGTCGACGTTCAGCGGCGGGAGCGGCAGAGGCTGCAATTGCTGTGGGAGCTGGACCAGCAAGTGCAGGCGCTCGGCCTCGATCTCGGCCTCGGCGGCGAAGCGCCGCCGCAACCATCGCCGGCGTGAGAGCACGTCTGAGCCGTTAACCGGCCGTTAGGGTTAACATTCTATTGCTGACGCGTTCGGCTCGATCGAGCAGCTCGAGAGTCAAAGCGTCATGCGTCAACGGATCAGGCTTACCCGGCTACTTGCTTCCACGTCGCTGGTCGCGACGGTGGCGATGGGCCTCGGCGGCTGCACGGCCATGTCGAAACTCTCGGAGGTAACTGGCTCGGTCGGCCCCCGGGCGGACGCGGCGTCTGCTGATCGCGCGCCCACCGATCCGGCGCGTGCGGTCGAAGCCTATGGCGAGCGCTACCGCGCCAATCCCCGGGATGCCGACGCCGCGCTCGCTTATGGACAGGCCTTGCGCGCCAACGGCCAGCGCGCCCAGGCCGCCGCCGTGCTCGAGCAGGCGACCATCGCCAACCCCGGCAACAAGGCGCTGCTTGCCCAGTACGGCCGTGCACTCGCCGACAACGGCAATTTCCAGCAGGCCTTCGACGTGCTGTCGAAGGCGCATTCACCCGACAATCCGGACTGGCGCCTGCTCTCGGTGCAGGGCACCGCGCTGGACCAGATGGGCCGTCATGAGGAGGCGCGATCCTATTATGCGAGCGCGCTGAAGATCGCACCGGGCGATCCCGGCGTGCTCTCCAACCTCGGCCTGTCCTACATGCTGTCGAAGGAGCTGCCGAAGGCGGAAGAGGCGCTGCGGCAGGCCTATGCCTCGCCGCGTGCCAGTGCCCGGGTGCGGCAGAATCTCGGCTTGGTCGTTGGCCTCCAGGGCCGCTTCGCGGAGGCGGAGACCATCGTCAAGGCGGACCTGCCGCCGGACCAGGCTGCGGCCAATGTCGCCTATCTCAAGGAAATGCTGAGCCGTAGCGACGCCCCGCGCAGCGCGCCGAAGCGGATGCCGGTCGCTTCGCTGAGCCAGCCCGACTAATCATCTGACTTGCTGGCCCCGGTGGCGGACGGTTGGTCCAGCCCGGCTCACTGCATTTCGGTGACCTTGATGGCGGTGGGTCCGAGAATGACCACGAACAGCACCGGCAGGAAGAACAGGATCATCGGCACCGTGAGCTTCGGCGGCAGAGCGGCCGCCTTCTTCTCCGCCTCGTTCATGCGCATGTCGCGATTCTCCTGCGCCATGACGCGCAAGGAATGGCCGAGCGGGGTGCCGTAACGTTCCGCCTGTTGCAGCGCCAGACACACCGACTTGACGCCCTCGAGCCCGGTGCGCCGTGCCAGGTTCTCGTAGGCGACCTTGCGATCCTGCAAATAGGACAGCTCGGCCGTGGTCAGGGTGAACTCCTCCGACAGCGCGATCGACTGGCCCACGATTTCGTTCGCAACTTTCCGGAATGCCATCTCGACCGACATGCCGGATTCGATGCAGATCAGAAGCAGGTCGAGCGCGTCGGGAAACGCACGTTTGATCGAGAGCTGGCGCTTGGAGATCGCATTCCTGAGGAACAGCATCGGCGCCTGGAGGCCGAGATAGGCGGCGCCGATGCAGATGCCGATCTTGATCGGCATCGCCTGTTGCATATTTCCGATCACGAACACGTAGAGCGCCGCGCCGATCAAGAACACGATCGGGGCGACCATGCGGGCAAACAGGAAGGTGACATAGGGCGCCTGGCCGCGGTAGCCCGCCATGATGAGCTTGTCCCGCGCAGCTTCCTGCGCAAGCCATTTGGTCAGGTTGAAGTCCTCGACCACCTTGGAAACGAGTTGCTTCGGCGTCTGGCGCAGCGAAACCTTCTCGCTCTTGTTGAGACGCTCACGCTCGCGCTGCCGGATGCGTTCACGCTCGCTCGCCACCGCCTTCATGCGCTTGGAGAGGCCCTCGCCGGCGAACAGCGGCATCACCAGCGTATAGACGGTGGCGCTCGCGGCGATGGCCGCGAGCAGCATGGTCATGAAACGGACGTCGTGCAGTTTCGAGACGAGGAATTCGACCATACGACACCGTCAGAAATCGAAGTTG
This sequence comes from Bradyrhizobium glycinis, assembly GCF_016031655.1. Lineage (GTDB taxonomy): Bacteria > Pseudomonadota > Alphaproteobacteria > Rhizobiales > Xanthobacteraceae > Bradyrhizobium > Bradyrhizobium glycinis. Next base: position 31,981 of record NZ_JACCHQ010000031.1, on the reverse strand, counting down.
ATCATCTTCTTCATCACCAGGATGCCGATCGACATCCAAACGACGCAGCCGACCAGCATCAGCTGGCCGGTGGGATGAGTCCAAAGCACCGAGATGTAGTGCGGCGTCGTGAGATAGACCAGGAACATCACGATCGGCGGCAGCGAGCCGATGATGCCGGCCGAAGCCTTGGCTTCCATCGACATCGCCTGGATCTTTTCCTTCATCTTCTTGCGGTCGCGCAGCACCTTGGACAGGTTGCCGAGCGCTTCGGAGAGGTTGCCGCCCGATTTCTGCTGGATCGACACCACGATGCCGAAGAAATTGGCTTCCGGCAGCGGCATGCGCTCGTATAGCCGCGCGCAGGCCTCGCCCAGCGGCATGCCGATCGCCTGCGTCTCGATGATGGCCAGAAACTCGCTGCGCAGCGGCTCGGGCGAATCGGCGGCCACAACCTTGATCGATTCGAACAAGGGCAGGCCTGCCTTGATGCCGCGGACGATCACGTCGACCGCGTCGGGCAGTGCAGCCAGGAACTTGGCTTCGCGGCGCTTCTTCAAAAAGCCGAGGGCCCAGCGCGGCAGGCCGAAGCCGCCGGCAAAGGCAAGACCGGCGGCGCCGATCAGGCCGCCGCCCGCGAACATGGCGGCCGCGAAAAATACGCCCGCCACGACGGCGGACACGATCCAGAATTTCTGCGGCGTCCAGTCGAGCCCGGCCTGCGACAGGCGGACGCTGAGCGGAGCACTCTTCTCCTGGGCGCGCCGCGCCTCGAGGTCCTTCAGCGTGGATTCGACCTGCTCGCGGCGCGAGCGCTGGGTTTTCTCGGCCTGTCGGGCCGTGGGCGCTTCGGCGCGCGCGACCGAGGCGCGGCGGCTTTCCGCCTTTCGCTCCCCGGACAGCATCGGATAGAGAAATACCCAGGCGATGCCACCGACCGCTGCGGTGGCGAGGAAGGCGAGGGCGAGGACCTGCATGTTCATGGTGCTGCCGATCTGCTCACGTCTTCGGCGCGACTTCCGCCGCGTCGAGCGCCGCGGCGAGGCGCTTCTCCTCGCCGTAATAACGGGCGCGTTCCCAGAACTTCGGACGGCCGATGCCGGTTGAGCGGTGCCGGCCGATGATCTTCCCGTTGGCGTCCTCGCCGACCATGTCGTAGAGGAAGATGTCCTGGGTGATGATGGTGTCGCCTTCCATGCCCATCACCTCGGTGATGTGGGTGATGCGGCGGGAACCGTCGCGCAGGCGCGCGGCCTGGATGATGACGTCGATCGAGGCGCAGATCATCTCGCGAATTGTTCGCGACGGAAGGGAAAAGCCGCCCATCGTGATCATCGATTCGCAGCGCGACAGCGCCTCGCGCGGGTTGTTGGCGTGCAGCGTGCCCATCGAGCCGTCATGGCCGGTGTTCATGGCTTGCAGCAGGTCGAAGGCTTCGGGTCCGCGGACCTCGCCGACGATGATGCGTTCGGGACGCATACGCAGGCAGTTGCGCACCAATTCGCGCATCGTGACCTGGCCCTCGCCCTCGATGTTGGGCGGGCGGGTTTCCAGCCGCACCACGTGGGGCTGCTGCAGCTGGAGCTCGGCGGCGTCCTCGCAGGTGATGACGCGCTCGTCGTGCTCGATGTAGTTGGTGAGGCAGTTGAGCAGGGTGGTCTTGCCCGAACCGGTACCGCCGGAAATCAGCACGTTGCAACGGACGCGGCCGATGATCTGTAGGATCTCGGCGCCTTCCGGCGTGATGGCGCCGAACTTGACGAGCTGATCCAGCGTCAGCTTGTCTTTCTTGAATTTGCGGATGGTGAGCGCGGGGCCGTCGATCGACAGCGGCGGCACGATGGCGTTGACGCGGGAGCCGTCGGCGAGGCGCGCGTCGCAGATCGGCGAAGATTCGTCGACGCGCCGGCCGACCTGGCTGACGATGCGCTGGCAGATGTTGAGAAGCTGTTGGTTGTCGCGGAAGCGGATGCCGGTGCGCTGGATCTTGCCGCCGACCTCGATGTAGACGGTGTTGGCGCCATTGACCATGATGTCGGCGATGTCGTCGCGCGACAACAGCGGCTCGAGCGGGCCGTAGCCGAGGACGTCGTTGCAGATATCGTCGAGCAGCTCCTCCTGCTCGGCGATCGACATCACGATGTTCTTGATCGCGATGATCTCGTTGACGATGTCGCGGATTTCCTCGCGCGCGGACTCCGAATCGAGCTTGGCGAGCTGGGCGAGGTCGATGGCCTCGATCAGCGCCCCGAAGATGGTCGCCTTGACCTCGTAATAATTGTCCGAACGCCGGCTCTCCATGGCCGGAGGCGGCGGGGCCTTGGCGGGCGCAAGCGGCGGCGAGGCGACGGCCGGCGGAGGCGGAGCGCGCGACACCGTCGGCGCCTGAGCCGGGGCAGGCTCGAGCGACACGGCGCCGGGCTTGGGCGCCCGAAAGTCGGTGTCTGTTCCGCTACGCTTACCGAACACTTAACAACTCCATGCGGCGGCTTATCTTCCCCGCAACTTCTCAATCAGAGGTGAAAGCAGGGACGACTTTTGCTTCTTGGTCTCGCTGCGGCCGGTCAGGCGCTGGGCGATCTGGAGGAACATCTCGATCGACCTGTGGTTGGCGGAGATCTCCGCAATCATCTGGCCGTTGTTGGCGGCCGAGCCGAAGATTTGCGGCTCGAAAGGGATTGAGACGACCGGCTGGCTCTCGATCGCCTTGGCGAACTCCGCGGCGGCGATTTCGGGCCGTTTCGGCACGCCGACCTGGTTCAGGCAGTAGAGCGGCGGCCGGTCGTTGGGACGGGCGGCCTTCAACAGATCGAACAGGTTCTTGGTATTGCGCAGATTGGCGAGGTCCGGCGCGGCCACGATCAGGATGTCGTCCGCTCCGATCAAGGCGCGCTTGGTCCAGCCCGACCATTGATGCGGAACGTCGAGCACGATGCAGGGCATGGTGGAGCGCAGGGTGTCGAACACGGAGTCGAACGCGTCGGTGCCGAAATCATAGACCCGGTCGAGCGTCGCAGGGGCCGCCAACAGGCTGAGATGGTCGGTGCACTTCGACAGCAGGCGGTCGATGAAGGCGGTGTCGACGCGGTCGGGCGAGAACACCGCGTCGGCAATACCCTGCGGCGGATCCTGGTTGTAGTCGAGGCCTGCGGTGCCGAAGGCGAGGTCGAGATCGGCGACGACAGCGTCCATCGCGAGGTCGCGCGCGATCGCCCAGGCGACGTTGTGCGAGATGGTCGAAGCCCCGACCCCGCCCTTGGCGCCGACCACGGCGATGATGCGGCCGACCGCCTTGGCTTCCGGCGCCGAGAACAGGTTGCAGATCGAGCGTACGACGTCGATCGCGCCGACCGGCGCGAGCACGTAATCGCTGACGCCGCGGCGCACCAGCTCGCGATAGAGCGTGACGTCATTGATGCGGCCGATCACGACCACGCGGGTGCCGGCATCGCAGACGGTGGCGAGCTGGTCGAGCCCGCCCAGCAGGTCGCTGCGACCGTCGCTCTCGAGCACGATCACGTTCGGCGTGGGAGCCGAGCGGTAGGCTTCGATCGCGGCCGCCATGCCGCCCATCTGGATCTTCAGATGAGCCTTGCCGAGACGGCGATCCTCGCCGGCCGACTGTACCGCGGCGGCCGTCTCCACGGTTTCGCAGAAGGCCTGGACCGAGACGCGCGGCGCGGGCGCAATATGCTCCTCGACCGGCGGAGGAGCTGCTGCCGGCTGCTCTTCGTGTGTCTGGCGCGCGTAACTGATCATTTGCCTGTGTCGCTGAGTTTGGCCTTGTCGGCGTCGGGATAGGCGACTCCCGTCGGCATTCCCTTGCGATACTTCTCGAATGCGGCAGTGCGCCGTATCGTGTAGGAAGGTGTCTCGGGCCGCGGCTGCTCGAGGTCAGATGGATTGTCGACCATGGCCGCCATGTTGCGCTGATAGGCGCAGCCGTAATTGTAATAGTCCTTGTTCTCAAACCAGCTCTTGTTCTTCATCGAAGGGCCGATATCGTCCGGCCACAGTCCGCAGGGACCCGCAACCGCGGCAATCTTGGAATAAGTCAGCCGGATCGGCGGCAGGAACCGCTTGTCCTCGGGCTGGTAGGGACGAAGACTGATGCCGCGCGGCGGAACGCCTGCCCCTGCCAGCATGGCCTGTATCTCGCGCATCGTGTCCGCGACCGGACGCGCATTGGGCGTGCCGGACGGCACGTCGATGCGAATGGCGCCGGTGCCCTCGTGCAACCATGCCGATGCGACGCCCATCACGTCCGCGCGTTGGGCAGCCGTCAATCCGCCACGGGCATGACCGACGAAGACGACGATCGAGCGGTTCTGCTCCTCGATCGCGATCGGATGGCGCTGCTTGTAGTCGTCGGGAATGGAGCCGGTAACGACCTCGTTGTGCTGGCAGCCGCCGAGCGCGAGCGTCAGACCGACGAGCGCGCCACCGAGGCGGACGGCGCGTTTGCGAAGCTGGGGTGGTCTTGTGATCATCGTGAAGTCCCCGTTCCGCCTCACTCGGTGATGAAGCCGTAGGTGCCGCGGTAGTTCTTGGCCGGTTCGGTCCGTCCAGGCACGCCGTAGAGCCGGTTGATGTTGCCGATCAGCTGGGCCTGCGGATCGGCAGGCGGGGCGAAGCCGTCATCCGGCCGCGACAGGTCCTTCGGCGCCACTGCGCGGACGACATAAGGCGTCACGATCACGACCAGCTCGGTCGCGTTGTTGACGAAGTCGCGGCTGCGGAACAGCGTGCCCAGGATCGGCAGCTGCATCAGCCCGGGCAATCCGCTGATCGCCTGCTTGGTCTGCTGCTGGATCAGGCCGGCCATCGCCATTGCGCCGCCGGAGGGAATTTCCAGCGAGGTCTCGGCGCGGCGGGTCCTGATCGAGGGCACCGTCAGCGAGTTCACCGAGGTCGAGGTCACCGCCTGCGACAGCGTGATCGCATTCTCGTTCGACAGCTCCGAGACCTCGGTCATCACCCGCATGCTGATCTTGCCCTCGCTCAGCACGACGGGGGTGAAGTTCAGCGAGATGCCGAACTTCTTGAAGCTGATCTGGGTGGTACAGACATGCGTGGTGGGATCGCACGCATAGCCTGCCGGAACCGGGAATTCACCGCCCGCAATGAACGTCGCCGATTCGCCGGAGATCGCGGTCAGGTTTGGTTCGGCCAGCGTGCGGATCACGCCGGCGGTTTCCATCGCGCGCAGCGTGGCCTGCACCGACGGGGCGGCGCCGAATTTCGTGGTCAGATTGTTGCCGTCCACGAGGTTCTTGCCGAGCGCCGTGAACGGGTTCGAATTGGTGAAGCTCACCACCGAGGTGCCGTAGTTAAGGTTGGCAGAGAGGTCGATGCCGAGCTGCTTGACGATGTTGCGCTGGACCTCGGCCACCGTCACCTTGAGCATGATCTGGTCGCGGCCGCGCACCACGATCGAGTTCACGACCTTGTCGACGCCGCCGGCAAGGCGCACGGCGAGATCGTTGGCCTGCTGCGCCTCCAGCGGATTGGCAGCCGTGCCGGTCAGGATGACGCCGTCGCCGAGGCCGTCGATCTGGATGTCCGCATTGGGCAGGACCTGCTTCAGCGCGGCCCGCACGCCGTTGAGGTCGCGTTTCACCGCGATGTCATAGGCCGCAATCTGCTGCCCGGCGGAATCGAAGAACACGATATTGGTCTGGCCGACCGCGGCGCCGATGATATAGGCGCGCTGTGCGGAGCGGACCACCGCATTGGCGATCTTGGGATCGGCGACCAGCACGTCCTTGATGTCTCGCGGCAGGTCGATCACGACCGACTTGCCGATGCCGAGCGAGAGGAAACGCGCATTGATCTGGCCGTCCGCCGCGGCCGGCGCCAGGGGACGGTAATCGGCGGCGACCGCCGGGGCGATCGCCGGGTTGAGCGCCAGCGCGAGGGCGGCCGAAAACGACAGGGCGCGGACCAGTGAGGTCCGCATCGTCGCCAAATCTGCCCTGCATTTGATGTCGACTGTCTTCATCGTGCCTTAGCCGTCTGACTTGGAATGCCGTAGCGAATGATCGAGACACCCTCTCGCTTCTGCGCGGAGTCATCGAGCGTGATCTCGCTCATCTTGACGTCGACGATGCTGCGCAGCGCCAGCGACAGCGTGCCGCTCTGACGCGCCGCGGAGAGCGTTGCGGTCTGCGCGGGATTGAGCTCGAGGGTGACGGTCTTGCCGATCACCGCGTTCTGCCCGTCCTTCTCCTTGGGCGCCTGGTCGATGGCCAGGACCCGGATATTGGCCAGGATGATTTCGGAGGTGACGATGTCGGGAGCGCCGCTGCTCTGGTCCGGGTTCTTGAGCCGGCGCGTGAGCAGGACATCGACGCGGTCGTTGGGCAGGATGAAGCCGCCCGCGCCGGTCTCCGGCGAGATCTCGGTCGAGATCGCCCGCATGCCGGTGGGCAGGATCGCCGCCATGAAGCCGGAGCCTTCGGCCTTGACCAGCTTCTGGTCGCGGATCGGCTCACCCTGAATGAAGGGCGCGCGCGCGATCGAGCCGACCACCTGGGTCGCGCCGTCGGGGCGCTCGTTGCGTCGGATGAAGGTGGCGCTGGCGGTCGCGGTCGGCCAGGTCTGCCATTGCACGTCTTCGGGCTTCACGGTTTGGCCAAGCCCGATGTCGTTCTTGGCCACGAGGACGTCGACCGTCGGCAGCTGCGCGACCGGAGCCGGAGGCGGCGCAGAATTGTCGGTGCCGCTCGCCAGGTACGCGGCGACGCCGCCGGCGCAGATGGCGACCGTCAGGACGACAATGCGTGCCCTATTCATACGCTTCAACTTTCCAACAATACGCCGCGACGCTGCCGCCGCCGTGATCGGCAGTTGACCAGCTATTCGTCAAAGCATGGTTAATGAGGCGTATCTAAATCGCCTTAACGCCGGGTTTACCCGAGGCCGTTCAGCGCAGTGCGAGGTGAGCGAGGTCGATCGCCTTCACCCATTCGGTCTCCGGGTAGACCATCAGCGCGCTCAGCGCGAGCGCGATGCCGTAGGGAATGCCGCTCTCCTTGGCGTGCAGCCGTGCGAGCCAGGCCTGTCCTGCCAGCCCGTAAGGCAGCGGCCACTGCCGGAACTGGAGCAGGAGCAGCGTCAGCGCGCCGCCGAACAGCGAGGCGTAGAGCAGGAAGTTCATCAGATGTGGGAAGCCGAACCAGAGCGCGACGGAGGCAGCGACCTTGGCGTCGCCGCCGCCCACCCAGCCCATGGCGAAGCAGGTGAAGGCCACGACCAGTACGAGCGCACCGGCGCCGACATGACTCAGCATCTCGTAAGGTGCCATGCCACCGGCGAGGGCGAGCACGAAGAAGCCTGCCACCAGCGCCAGCGACACGCGGTTCGAGATCGTCATCGTGAAGAGATCGCTCGCGGCGGCGAACGCCATCAGGGCCGGAAAGAGCAGAAGGCGCGCAAGGTCGAGAATCATGGGCTGCGTCTTGAGGCCTGGGTTTGCCGCGGGAGCCGGCGTCGGGCGATGCTAGCGCGCGAGTGCTAAACAAACCGACAACGGCGGCACGGGCGCGCGGAGCCTCGGCCGCCGAACGCGCCTTCACCAGAAGCTGGCGATGCGTGCGGCGAGCGCGACCGTCGCAACCAGCAGCGCAAGGCAGATCCAATAGACCGGCGAGCCGGCCTGCGCCGCTTCCGCCTCGCGCGCCGCGACCGCGGCATCGGTTCTGAACTCGTGCAACGCCACTGGAACTCGCCGTCTTCAGAAAAACAAACGCCCCGGAGGTCCGGGGCTTTTGCCGTCGTTCGTGGACCCGCTTACTTCAGCGAGCTGCTGATCGAGTTGAACTTGGCGTTCAGCGTGGTGCCGAGATTGTTGACGACGGTGATGATGGCCAGCGCGATGCCGGCGGCGATCAGGCCGTATTCGATGGCGGTGGCGCCGGATTCATCCTTCGCGAAACGCGCAATCAAGTTCTTCATGAACAAAACTCCGTTCTGGGTGGGGACCGCCTCGTTCGGCGCTGTCGTTGACGCGACGACCATGAGAGCCGAGCTCTTTCGGGAGAGTTAATTCGATCGGGTAAACCCGCGTCCAGCGCAATGCTTTTGCCCAGAGTGAATTTCGCCTTAAGCGGCACCTGCAAATTCGTTGCGGTTCCGGATGCGCCGCCAATGCGGCGCCTGTGCTTCACGCTCCCTTAAATTTCGCGGAGTAGGCCTTAAGCAGCAGCGGTATTCACGGAGAGAGGCGACGATGTCGAGCCTGCCCATGCAAGTCGCCTTGATGCTCGGCGAGACCATCGTGAAGGTGATCCCGGTCACCTTCATGCTCGCAGCGGTGTTCACCGTGCTGGAGCATTTCTGGGCTTGCAACCCGGGTGCGCCGTGGTGGCGCAAGCGGGAGATCGTCACCGACATCTGCTACTGGTTCTTCGTCCCGGTGTTCGCCCGCACCATGCGGATCGGGCTGCTGGTCGTCGGCGCCGGCGTCGTCTTCAACATTCACGACGCCGACGAGCTCATCGCCTTCTACGACAATGGCCACGGTCCGCTGGCACAACTGCCGCTGTGGCTGCAGGCCCTGCTGTTCCTGGTGCTGTCCGATTTCATGCTGTACTGGCTGCACCGGCTTTTCCACGACGGCGGCTTCTGGAAATATCACGCCATCCATCATTCGTCGGAGGAGATCGGCTGGATCTCCGCGGCGCGCTTCCATCCGGTCAATCTCTTGCTCGGGACGATCAGCGTCGACGTCGTGCTGCTGATGGCAGGCATCTCCCCGAACGTCATGGTCTGGGTCGGCCCGTTCACCACCTTCCACTCGGCCTTCGTGCACGCCAACCTGAACTGGACCTTCGGACCGTTCAAATACGTCCTGGCGACGCCGGTCTTCCATCGCTGGCACCACACCTCGCTCGAAGAGGGCGGCGACACCAATTTCGCCGGAACGTTCCCGATCTGGGACGTGCTGTTCGGCACCTTCCGCATGCCGGAGGGCAGGCTGCCGCAGGATTACGGCAAGGACGAAGCGGCCATGCCCAAGGAGATCGGGGGCCAGCTCGCCTATCCGTTCCGGCATTAGGGGGCGGGCCCGCAAATGTCCGTCCGTTCAAACAATAACCAGCGAGTTTGCGGAACGTTCACGAATTAAAGGCAGGTTAGCCGGGTCGGGCACCGGCTCCGCTGTATTCGTCGCTTCTGCCGGTTTGTGACGTCCCGGGGGTAAAGAGTATGCGTAAAGAAATGCGCCGTCATGTGCGCGTCTGTGTTCTGGTTGCCGCTGCGGTGCTGGCATCGCCGGCCGCTGGTCTGGCCGAGCCCGCCGCCGATACCATCGCCGTCAATGTCGACCAAGCCAAGCTGGTGCGGCTGCCCGGCAAGGTGGCGACCATCGTGGTCGGCAATCCCCTGATCGCCGACGTCACGCTCCAGCCCGGCGGCATGATCGTCGTGACCGGAAAGGGCTACGGGGCCACCAACTTCATCGCGCTCGACCGCGGCGGCGAGATTCTGGTGGACCGCCAGATCCAGGTCGAAGGTCCGAGCGATCGGCTCGTCACGGTCTATCGCGGGGTCGAGCGGGAGTCCTACAGCTGCGTGCCGCTTTGCCAGCGCCGCGTGACGCTCGGCGACAGCGACGCCTACTTCAACAACGCAATGAGCCAGGCCGGTACGCTGAGCAGCAGCGCCAGCGGAGGCGCCGGCGCGGCTGCCAAGCCAAACTAGCCGACCGGCGGGCCTCGATCCCGCCACGCCGCTCGCCGATTCGAGGGCGGCATCTCCTTGGACGCCGTGTTTCCGCGCGCTTCGGGACGCGCCTGGTTAACGTGGTGTTAACGGCGCGGTCCGCCGAAGGCGGATCGTCTGAAACACTTAGACAATCAGTTTCCGCTATTGAACGGGCAAATGATCGCCGGTTGCTGGGAAGTTTGACGAGATGGCATCGCCTGCACCTACGAGGTTCACGCTGCGGAAAGCGCTGCTCCGGTTTCGCGGCAACCGCCGCGGCTCCGCAGCCGTCGAGTTTGCGCTGGTCGCGCCGATGTTCTTCGCGCTGCTGTTCGCGATCATCGAGACGGCGCTCATGTTCTTCTCGAGCCAGGTGCTCGAGACCATCGCGCAGGACTCCGCGCGCGCGATTCTAACCGGCCAGGCTCAGGCACAGGGCGGCTCGGTGGCGGCCTGCCAGACCGCGCCCAACACGGTCTCTGCCTGCGATCAGACAACGTTCAAGGCCTTTGTCTGCAGCAAGATCCCGGCGCTGTTCGATTGCAGCAAGCTTTACGTCGACGTTGTCAGCACCAGCTCCTTCGGGACGCTCAGCCTCACCAACTTCGGCAATTCCTGCAACTTCAATCCTTCCGGCATGCAGTACAGTGCCGGAACCTCCGGTCAAGTCGTCGTGGTGCGCCTGTTTTATCAGTGGCCGCTCATCGTCACCGGCCTCGGCTACAACATGGGATGCAACAACAAGCGGCTGATGGTGGCGACGGCGGCGTTCAAGAACGAACCCTTCTGAGGCAGATGGATCTGGGCGGACCGATGCGGGCGATCGCGAACATCTGGTGGAATGCACGCTGCTCGGTGCGCGGCTTCGTCGCCGACAAGCGCGCGCTGGCGGCGACCGAATTCGCGGTCATCGTACCGCTGATGCTGGTGATGTTCTTCGGCACCGCCGAATTTTCGTCCGCCGTGGCGATCGACCGCAAAATCACGTTGATCGCGCGGACATTGTCCGATTTGACCTCGCAGTCGACGACGCTCAACGATGCCGGCATGAAGGATACGTTCACGGCAAGCATCTCCGTCGTCATGCCTTACGACGCTGCGCTCGTGAAGGGCACGATCTCCCAGATCTACATCGACGCCAACAGCGTCGCCAAGATCCAGTGGAGCAAGGCCGGCACGATCGCGAGCGGCGCGACGCAAGCCACGCTTGCGACCTCGGCTCGGAACGCCGGCGACACGGTCACCACGATGATTCCCCCGGCACTCTTGATTCCGTCGAGTTATCTCATCCTGAGCGAAGCCAACTACACTTACACGCCGACCATCGGCTACGTGTTGAAGTCGAGCATAACCCTGAGCGATCTCTCCTACACGCGGCCGCGTCAGGTCACCTGCGTGCCCTACAACAACGTGCCGTCGACGTGTTGAGATTGGTCAGCCGTCCGTGACATGAAAAAGGCCGTGCATCACGCACGGCCTTTTTGCTTTGGCTCGCTGATCGGGCCGGGCTCAGCTCGCAGCGCGCAAGTTGTCCGCCGCCGACTTGCCGGAACGGCGGTCGGCCACGATCTCGTAGGAGATCTTCTGGCCCTCGCGGAGCGAGCCGAGGCCGGCGCGCTCTACGGCGCTGATGTGAACGAACACGTCCTGGCCGCCATCGTCGGGCTGAATGAAGCCATAGCCCTTGGTTGCGTTAAACCACTTCACGGTTCCCATGCTCACGGGGGTAGTCCCTTCTCAGATAACACTATGTCGGAGCCCGCTCGCGCGGGCAGGGTTAGATCGAATTTCTGGAAGGGTCGTCAGCGTGTCTGAACCGGCTGTACCGGTGGATGCCAATGTCGTCCGGCCGAAAATCGATTAATTCATTTTATCGGAAGCAACGGTTCGAAACAATCCGGACGCGCACGATTTTTTGATCCGCCGTGATGTCACGGCGGATCAACCTACAGATCGGAAAGCGAACCTGCGCCGCAGCCGACTAGCGGCGGCGGAATTGGCCGCCGCGCTGTCCGGGACGGGGCGGTCCGCCCGGCGTGCTGGGACGTTCATCCTTGTGGCGGAAAATCAGCCGGCCCTTCTCGAGGTCATAGGGCGACATCTCCACCGTCACACGGTCGCCCGCGAGCGTCTTGATGCGGTTCTTCTTCATCTTGCCGGCGGTATAGGCAACGATCTCGTGTCCGGCGTCGAGCTGCACGCGGTAGCGGGCATCGGGGAGGATTTCGGTGACCAGTCCTTCGAACTGGATCAGCTCTTCCTTAGCCATGAATGTCTCCAGGTCGTGGACGGCTAGTGCGAATAGGGTTTGCGGTTCGGTTGGCTGTTTGGCCGACTCTGGCGGCGCAAAAAGGCAACGCCTTGTATCCCATCAGGGGTCCCGGCGCTATGCGCGGAACGCTGTTCCGGACGGTCGACAGGCGATGAATGCATCTTACCACCGGAGCGGCGGCGGCGAGAACCCTTGGAGGCATTCTGCCCAAAGCCGGGCCGTCCGTCGGCATGCCTTCCTTCCGTCGGCCTTGCCTCCGTGTGGCGTCCCTCACCGTGCCTTCCGTCGGCTGGCTTGCCGGCACTGTGGTGGCGCCCGTCAGCATGCCGCTCGTCGGCGCGACGTCCGTCACCGTGACGTGCGCCTTGTTGGCGCTGGCCAGGGCGACCGCCCGGCCGGCCCTGTCGCTGCTGCGACGGAGCGGGACCGGGATCGCGGCGGCCGGCGTCGGTGCGGTGGTCCTCACGCGGCAGGGCGACGCGAATCAGCCGCTCGATGTCGCGCAGATAGCCGAGCTCCTCGCCGCCCGCGACCAGCGAAATCGCGGTGCCGTCGGCGCCGGCACGCGCGGTGCGGCCGATGCGGTGGACGTAGGTTTCCGGCACGTTCGGCAGGTCGAAGTTGATGACGTGACTGATGCCGTCGACGTCGATGCCGCGGGCGGCGATGTCGGTGGCGACCAGGGTGCGGATCTCGCCCGAACGGAACTGGGCGAGCGTGCGCTCGCGATGGTTCTGCGACTTGTTGCCGTGAATGGCGTTGGCGGCGATCCCGGCCTTGGCCAGCGTCTTCACCACCTTGTCGGCGCCGTGCTTGGTGCGAGTGAAGACCAGCGCGCGGTTGATCGCCTCGTCCTGCAGCAGCTTGGTCAGGAAGGCGGGCTTGGCCGCGAAATCGACCTGCAGGATGCGCTGGTTGATCCGCTCGGCGGCCGAGGACACCGGGGTCACGGCGACGCGGGCGGGGTCGCGCAGCATGGAATCGGCGAGTTCGGCGATGTCCTTCGGCATGGTGGCCGAGAAGAACAGCGTCTGCCGCTTGATCGGCAACTTGGCGACGATTTTGCGGATGTCGTTGATGAAGCCCATGTCGAGCATGCGGTCGGCTTCGTCGAGCACGAGGAACTCGACGCTTGAAAGCCTCAAGCCGTTGCTCTGCACGAGGTCGAGCAGGCGGCCGGGGGTGGCGACCAGCACGTCGACGCCCGGCATCAGCGCGCGGACCTGGCGGCCCATCGGCACGCCCCCGATCGCAAGCGTCGAGGACAGGCGGATGTGGCGGCCGTAGGCGTTGAAGCTGTCGAGGATCTGCCCGGACAGCTCGCGGGTCGGCGACAGCACCAGCACGCGGGCGGTCTTGGGCTGCGGCTTGATGCGGTTCTCGAGCACACGATGCAGGATCGGCAGCGCGAACGACGCGGTCTTGCCGGTACCGGTCTGGGCGATGCCGACGACGTCGCGACCGGTCAGTGCCAGCGGGATGGTCTGGGCCTGGATCGGAGTGGGGGTGACGTAATTCTCTTCACGAAGAGCGCGCGCGATGGGTTCGGCGAGGCCGAAGTCCTGAAACGAAGTCAAAAGAGGGGTTCTTTCCATGTCAAAAGCGAACGCCCGGCGCATCGGCGCGGCGCGCGCAAAAGGTGTCGAGAAGACACCTGCGTGTTTGGGGTGTCGGATGGCTTGGGAGAGATGGGGCAAGCCAGAGGCCCGTAGAGGGCTTAAGAACACGCGGCTTGCTACGACCCCTTGATTCGCAAGAGGTCTCGGACGCTCATATGGAACATCGAGCGGGCGCTTTCAAGGCAGGTTCGTCAGAAACAGCGGGCGCGGCGCAGAATACGACTGCCAGAAATTTAGCCAAAATAGGCAATATGCTTAAAAAGTAACCTGCTTGCCGCTTTCGCATACATTTATATTGCCTGCGATTTAGGCTGTCAGACTGCGGCGAAACATTGATTTCCGGCGATAAGGTAAGCGGATTCAATGAGTTGACGGGTGCCCAGCCCATGGCATGGTTCTTGCGATTCCGTTAACCGCAGGCGGCCGTGGGGCCGTTTCGCAGCGTTTTCACGTCTGCGTCAGGGAGATGAGGCACTCATGTTTAACAAATCCACTCACGATACAGCGGCGTCATTTAGCCGCCGCGGCGTGCTCGCCGCGACCGCCGGACTGATGCTCGGTCTGGCTTCATTGACTGGCGCGAAGGCCGCGGACGACACCATCAAGGTCGGTGTGCTCCACTCCCTGTCCGGCACCATGGCGATCAGCGAAACCACGCTGAAGGACACCATCCTCTTCCTGATCGACGAGCAGAACAAGAAGGGCGGCGTGCTCGGCAAGAAGTTGGAAGCCGTCGTCGTCGACCCCGCTTCGAACTGGCCGCTGTTCGCCGAAAAGGCGCGCGAGCTGATCACCAAGGACAAGGTCTCGGTCGTGTTCGGCTGCTGGACCTCGGTGTCGCGCAAGTCGGTGCTCCCCGTCTTCAAGGAGCTGAACAGCATCCTGTTCTATCCCGTGCAGTACGAGGGTGAGGAGAGCGAGCGCAACGTGTTCTACACCGGTGCTGCGCCGAACCAGCAGGCGATCCCGGCGGTCGACTATCTGATGAAGGAAGAGAAGGTGAAGCGCTGGGTGCTCGCGGGCACCGACTACGTCTATCCGCGCACCACCAACAAGATCCTGGAAGCCTATCTGAAGTCGAAGGGTGTCGCCCAGGAAGACATCATGATCAACTACACGCCGTTCGGTCATTCCGACTGGCAGACGATCGTGGCCGACATCAAGAAGTTCGGCTCGGCCGGCAAGAAGACCGCGGTGGTCTCGACCATCAACGGCGACGCCAACGTTCCCTTCTACAAGGAGCTCGGCAACCAGGGCATCAAGGCGAAGGACATCCCGGTGGTGGCGTTCTCGGTAGGTGAGGAAGAGCTCGCCGGCATCGACACCAAGCCGCTGGTCGGCCATCTCGCCGCCTGGAACTACTTCCAGTCGATCAAGTCGCCGGAGAACGAGAAATTCATCAAGGCGTGGCAGGCCTACACCAAGAATCCGAAGCGCGTGACCAACGATCCGATGGAAGCGCACGTGATCGGCTTCGACATGTGGGTCAAGGCGGTCGAGAAGGTGAAGTCGACCGATCCTGACAAGGTGATCGACGCTCTCCCGGGCATCGAAGCCAAGAACCTGACCGGCGGCACCTCCAAGATGCTCCCCAACCACCACATCACCAAGCCGGTGTTCATCGGCGAGATCAAGGCCAACGGCCAGTTCGACGTGGTCTGGAAGACCCCGAGCCTCGTCCCGGGCGATGCCTGGTCGAAGGAGCTCGACGGCTCCAAGGACCTGATCGGCGACTGGGTCGGCAAGAAGTGCGGCAACTTCAACACCAAGACCAACAAGTGCCTCGGCTCGGGCTCCTGATCCCGATCTGACGCTCCATTGCAAGACCGGAGAGGGCGGCGATCCCGCTGCCTTCTCCACTCATTTCTGCCGGGGTCATTCACAGTGCCAGCCCATTTGTCCGCCCGTCTCTGTTCGCTTGCACTCTCGTTGTTCCTGATCGCGTTTGCGCTGCCGGCCTTCGCCGGTCCGTTCGAGGATGCGGTCGCCAAATTCGCCAATGATGATTTTTCCGACACGGAAGAGGCGATCGGTGTGATCGCAAGCAGCGGCAGCAAGCTGGCTTTTCCGATCATCAATGCGCTCCAGGACGGCCGTCTCATGGCCGATCCCGACAGCAAGAAGGTCTACGTCACCGGTACCGACGGCAAGTCGATCGACGCTGCGACCGGCGAAGCCGTCGCCAGCGTTCCCGACAGTGCGAGCGCGGTTCGCCTCAACAACCGCCTGCGCCGCAGCGTCGATGCCGCACTTGGGAGCCTGACGCTGCAGTCTCCGGATGTCGGAGCACGCCTGCAGGCCGCGCAGTCCGTCTTCAAGTCGCACGAGGAGACCGCGCTCGAGGCGGTCGATGCCGCGCTTGCCAAGGAAGCCAACAGATCCGTCAAGGCGGCGCTGGGTGAGGCCCGCGCGGCGATCCTGCTGTTCAAGTCCGACGCCACCGAGGTCGAGAAGCTCGAAGCGGTCGCGATCCTCAAGGCGCGGGGCGACCAGGATGCGCTGGCGCTGCTCACCGGCATGGGCGATCAGCCGGCCTCGGTCACCAAGGCAGCCGCGAGCGCGATCGGCTCGATCCAGAATTCGCTCGCGGTCTGGTCGATGGTGCAGAATGCCTGGTACGGCCTCTCGCTCGGCTCGGTGCTGCTGCTCGCCGCGATCGGACTCGCCATCACCTTCGGCGTGATGGGCGTCATCAACATGGCGCATGGCGAGATGGTGATGATCGGGGCCTACACCACCTTCGTGGTGCAGGAAGTGATCCGCACCCGCTATCCCGGCCTATTCGACTATTCGCTTTTGATTGCCGTGCCGCTCGCCTTCCTCGTCGCAGGCGCGATCGGCGTGCTGATCGAGCGCAGCATCATCCGCTTCCTCTACGGCCGCCCGCTCGAGACGCTGCTCGCGACCTGGGGCCTGTCGCTGGTGCTGCAGCAGGCGGTGCGCACCATGTTCGGCCCGACCAATCGCGAGGTCGGCAACCCCTCCTGGATGAGCGGCGCGTTCGAGCTTGGCCAGATCACCATCACCTATAACCGGCTCTGGATCCTTCTCTTCACGCTCGCCGTGTTCGCGATCCTGCTCGCGATGCTGCGCTACACCGCGCTGGGCCTCGAAATGCGTGCGGTGACGCAGAACCGCCGCATGGCGGCTTCCATGGGCATCGCCACCTCGCGCGTCGACGCGCTGACCTTCGGCCTCGGTTCGGGCATTGCCGGCATCGCCGGCGTCGCGCTGTCGCAGATCGACAATGTCAGCCCGAATCTCGGCCAGAGCTACATCATCGACAGTTTCATGGTCGTGGTGTTCGGCGGGGTTGGCAATCTCTGGGGCACGCTGGTCGGCGCCTTCACGCTCGGCATCGCCAACAAGTTTCTGGAGCCGGTCGCAGGCGCCGTGCTCGGCAAGATCGCGATCCTGGTTCTGATCATCCTGTTCATTCAAAAGCGGCCGCGCGGCCTGTTCGCGCTCAAGGGCCGTGCGGTGGAAGCATGACCCCTCACATGCTGACGCGATCGCTCGACCGCAGCGCGACGATCTTTCTCGCCATCGTCGCCGCTTGCGGCATCCTCATCCCGCTCTCCAACCTGCTGCTGCCCGCCGGCTCATTCCTGCAGGTGCCGACCTATCTCGTCGCGCTCTGGGGCAAGTATGTCTGCTACGCCATCCTGGCGCTCGCGATCGACCTGATCTGGGGTTATTGCGGCATCCTCTCGCTCGGCCACGGCGCCTTCTTCGCGCTCGGCGGCTACGCCATGGGCATGTACCTGATGCGGCAGATCGGCACTCGCGGCGTCTACGGCAACCCGATCCTGCCCGACTTCATGGTGTTCCTGAACTGGCAGAAGCTGCCCTGGTACTGGTACGGCTTCGACATGTTCTGGTTCGCCGCGCTGATGGTGCTGGTCGTGCCCGGCCTGCTCGCCTTCTGCTTCGGCTGGCTCGCATTCCGCTCCCGCGTCACCGGTGTCTATCTGTCGATCATCACGCAGGCGATGACCTATGCTTTGCTGCTCGCCTTCTTCCGCAACGACTTTGGTTTTGGCGGCAATAACGGCCTGACCGACTTCAAGGACATCTTGGGCTTCAACGTGCAGGCGGAGGGGACGCGTGCGGCGCTGTTCGCGCTGAGCTGCCTGGCGCTGATCATCGGTTTCCTGATCTGCCGCGCCATCGTCTCCTCCAAGCTCGGCAAGGTCTTGATCGCGGTGCGTGACGCGGAATCGCGCACGCGCTTCCTCGGCTACCGCGTCGAATCCTACAAGCTGTTCGTGTTCACGGTGTCGGCCTGCATGGCCGGCGTCGCCGGTGCGCTCTACGTGCCGCAGGTCGGCATCATCAATCCGAGCGAATTCGCACCGGGCAATTCGATCGAGGCGGTGATCTGGGTCGCGGTCGGCGGCCGCGGTACGCTGGTCGGCGCTGCGCTCGGCGCCGTCGTCGTCAACTACGCCAAGACGTTCTTCACTTCGGGCGTGCTCGCGCCGTACTGGCTGTTCATGCTCGGCGCCCTGTTCATCCTGGTGACGCTGCTGCTGCCCAAGGGCATCGTCGGCACCTTCAACGCCTGGTGGGATCAGTCGAAGGAAAAACGCATCCCCGCGACCATGGCGAGCGCCGCGGCTGAAGACGGCGTCACCGAACCTAAGATGGCGGAGTAAGCGGTCATGAACGTCATGGACACCCGCGCGACCTCCGCGATGCTCTATCTGGACGGCGTGCACGTCTCCTTCGACGGCTTCCACGCCATCAACAATCTGTCTCTGACGCTCGAGCCCGGCGAGATGCGCGCCATCATCGGCCCGAACGGCGCCGGCAAGACCACGATGATGGACATCATCACCGGCAAGACCAAGCCGGATGAAGGCACGGTGCTGTTCGACGGCGTCACCGATCTGACGCGCCTCGACGAGACCCGCATCGCCGAGCTCGGCATCGGCCGCAAATTCCAGAAGCCGACGGTGTTCGAGAGCCAGACCGTGCAGGACAACCTCCTGCTGGCGCTCAATGTCGACCACTCGGTCCGGGGCACGCTGTTCTGGCGCGGCAGCAGGGCGGAGTCCGAACGCATCGACAAGGTGCTGGAGACGATCCGTCTCACCGAGGCTCGCAACCGCCTCGCCGGCAGCCTCAGCCATGGCCAGAAGCAGTGGCTGGAGATCGGCATGCTGCTGGCGCAGGACCCCAAACTGCTGCTGGTCGACGAGCCCGTCGCGGGGATGACCGACGTCGAGACGCATCTCACCGCCGAGCTGCTGAAGGAAATCAACAAGACCCATACCGTCATGGTGGTCGAGCACGACATGACCTTCGTGCGCGAGCTCGGCGTCAAGGTCACCTGCCTGCACGAAGGCACGGTGCTCGCGGAGGGGACCATCGACCAGGTCTCGTCCAACGAGCGGGTCATCGAAGTCTATCTGGGACGCTGAGCGATGCTTGAGGTCAAGGACATCAACCTGTTCTACGGCGCGGCGCAGGCGCTGCGCGGCGTCTCGATCTCGGCCGAGCCCGGTAAGGTGACCTGCGTGCTCGGACGCAACGGTGTCGGCAAAACCTCGCTCCTGCGCGCGATGGTCGGGCAATATCCGATCTCCTCGGGCGCAATCGTGTTCGACGGCAGCGATATCACCGGCCTCAAGCCGTACGAGCGGGCGCGCAAGGGCATCGGCTTCGTGCCGCAAGGCCGCGAGATCTTCCCGCTGCTGACGGTCGAAGAGAATCTCAAGACCGGCTTCGGTCCGCTCAAGCGCGAGGACAAGCACATTCCCGACGACGTGTTCTCGCTGTTTCCGGTGCTGCAATCCATGCTCGGCCGGCGCGGCGGCGACCTCTCCGGCGGCCAGCAGCAGCAGCTCGCGATCGGCCGCGCGCTGGTGATGCGGCCGAAGCTGCTGCTGCTCGATGAGCCGACCGAAGGCATCCAGCCCTCGATCATCAAGGATATCGGCCGCGCCATCTCTTACTTGCGCAACCTCGGCAACATCGCCATCGTGCTGGTCGAACAATATCTCGACTTTGCCTGCGAACTCGGCGACAGTTTCGCGGTGATGGATCGAGGCGCGGTGAAGTTCACCTGCGACCGCTCCAATCTCGATCCGGGCGAGATCAGCCGCCAGATGGCGCTGTAGGCCGGAAAAGACCTGCCGCGACCGGCTGGGGGAGACGGATGCGCAGCGAAGTGTCAGCCACGTCCACGCTGTTCGAGGCCAACCGTGCCCGTGGCGCGGTGCGTTTCGACGTGCATGCGCGCGACGGCGTGACGCGTCGCGGCGTCTTGCACGAATCCGGTTCGCTCCGCGTCCGCTTTCCTTCGCCGGAAGATCAGGGCCTGTCCGGCGTGTTCGTGAACACGGCCGGCGGAGTTGCTGGCGGAGACCGCTTCGATATCGAGATAGCGGCGGCGGATGGATCGCGGCTGACGCTGACCACAGCGGCAGCCGAAAAGGTCTATCGCACGCCCGGAGCGGCAGCGCAGCTCAACATCGCCCTGAAGGTCGGCGCGGGCGCGCACCTTGCCTGGCTGCCCCAGGAGACGATTCTGTTCGACCGTGCCCGCGTGCAGCGCCGCTTCGACATCGACCTCGACGAGGCGGCCTCGCTCCTGCTCTGCGAGATCGTGGTGTTCGGTCGCACCGCCATGGGCGAGAGGATGGAGCAGGGCGAGTTTGTCGACCGCTGGCGGCTGCGCCGCGGCGGCAGACTGGTATTCGCAGAAACCGTCCGGCTCGACGGCGATATCGGTGCGAAGCTTGCATGGCCCGCGGTCGCCAGAGGTGGCGCGGCGATCGGCACAGCCCTGATCGTGCCCGGCGATGAGGCCCTGGTTGAGCGCATCCGGGAGGCGTCGGAATCGTTCTCCGGCGAGGTCGGAATCTCGGCTTGGAATGGCTTTGCAATGGCGCGGTTCTGTGCCCAAGATGCGGCGCGCTTGCGCGCCGATATGATGACGGTGCTGGCACGCACCGGTGCGGCTCTGCCGCGACTCTGGTTGAATTGACGTGCTGAACGGAAGAGATGTCGCATGAACCTGTCTCCCCGCGAAAAGGACAAGCTTTTGATCTCGATGGCGGCGATCGTCGCCCGCCGCCGGCTGGACCGCGGCGTCAAGCTCAACCATCCCGAGGCGGTCGCGATCATCTCCGACTTCATCCTCGAGGGCGCCCGCGACGGCCGCACCGTCGCCGAGCTGATGCAGTCCGGCGCGCAGGTCCTGACGCGAGACCAGGTGATGCCGGGCATCCCCGAGATGATCCACGACATCCAGGTCGAGGCAACTTTTCCTGACGGCACCAAGCTCGTCACCGTGCACGAGCCGATCCGTTGAAGCGCGACACTGCATCAACATCGTCATGCCCGGGCCTGTCCCGGGCATCCACGACCTTCGAACCAAGTGGCACCACGTGGATGACCGGGACAAGCCCGGCCATGACGCAGCGGAGCAAGACGAGGTAGCACATGATCCCCGGCGAACTCTTCATCCAGGACGGCGAGATCGAGCTCAATGCCGGCCGTAAGACCGTGACGTTGACCGTGGCCAATACCGGCGACCGCCCGATCCAGGTCGGCTCGCACTACCACTTCTTCGAGACCAACCCGGCGCTGAAGTTCGACCGCAAGAAGGCGCGCGGCATGCGCCTCGACATCGCCGCCGGCACCGCCGTCCGCTTCGAGCCCGGTCAGACCCGCGACGTGCAACTCGTCGCCATGGCCGGCAAGAAGACGATCTACGGCTTCCGCGGCGATGTGATGGGGAAGCTGTGACTTGCACTAGTGCGGGACGCGGATCGTGATCCACAGTGAGGTAAGCACGACTGTCTCGCTCCCTCCCCCCTTGCCAGCCCGCAAGGGGGGAGGGAACGGAGAGAGCACGCGAAGGAACGAATTCGGCAGCGGCACGGTTGAGGCGGAAACGGAGGTATTTCCCATGCTCTCGCCAATCCGCCTCGTCTCGGAAGCTGCCGAGTTCGCCGCGCAGCGCCATATCGGCATGGCGCGCAAGGGCCGCGGCAATGAGCCCTATATCAATCATCTCGCCGAGGTCGCGAACCTGCTCGCGACTGCGACCGACGGCGCCGATGCCGAGCTGGTCGCGGCCGGCTGGCTGCACGACACCATCGAGGACACCGACACCACGCGTGAGGAGCTCGGGCAGAGATTTTCCGAGCGCATCGCCTCGCTCGTTTCCGAGTGCACCGACGACATGAGCCTGCCGAAGGCAAAGCGGCGGCAGAAGCAGATCGAGGACGCGCCCCACAAATCGCCGGGCGCCAAGCTGATCAAGATTGCCGACAAGATCAGCAATATTCGTGCGCGCATTCAAACCGATCCGAGCGCCGGGGAGCGCGAGGATCTGGCCGATTACGTCGCGTGGGCCACGCAGGTCGTCGACGGCTGCCGCGGCGGCAATGCATGGCTTGACGAAAAATTCGACGATGCCGTGAAAGCAGCAAAGGCCTTGCTGTGACCAACCAGACATTCAATCGCAAACGGGGCTTGTGATGTCCGTCAAGATGAAGCGTTCCGTCTATGCCGACATGTTCGGCCCGACCACCGGCGACAGGGTGCGGCTGGCCGACACCGACCTCATCATCGAGGTCGAGAAGGATTTCACCACCTATGGCGAGGAGGTGAAGTTCGGCGGCGGCAAGGTGATCCGCGACGGCATGGGGCAGTCGCAAGTCACCAACAAGCAGGGCGCGGCCGATACTGTCATCACCAATGCGCTGATCGTCGATCACTGGGGCATCGTGAAGGCCGACGTCGCCATCAAGGACGGCATGATTTCGGCGATCGGCAAGGCCGGCAATCCCGACATCCAGCCGGGCGTCACCATCATCATCGGCCCCGGCACCGACGTGATCGCGGGTGAGGGCAAGATCCTCACCGCCGGCGGCTTCGACAGCCACATCCATTTCATCTGCCCGCAGCAGATCGAGCATGCGCTGATGTCAGGCGTCACCTCGATGCTGGGTGGCGGCACCGGCCCCTCGCACGGCACCTTCGCCACCACCTGCACACCGGGGCCGTGGCACATCGGGCGGATGATCCAGTCGTTCGACGCCTTCCCGGTCAATCTCGGCATTTCCGGCAAGGGCAACGCCTCGCGGCCCGCCGCGCTGGTCGAGATGATCAAGGCCGGTGCCTGTGCGCTGAAGCTGCACGAGGATTGGGGCACCACGCCGGCCGCGATCGACAATTGCCTCTCGGTCGCCGACGATCACGACATCCAGGTGATGATCCATACCGACACGCTGAACGAATCCGGCTTCGTCGAGGACACGATCAAGGCGTTCAAGGGCCGCACCATCCACGCCTTCCACACCGAAGGCGCCGGCGGCGGCCATGCCCCTGACATCATCAAGGTCGCCGGGCTGAAGAACGTGCTGCCGTCGTCGACCAACCCGACGCGCCCCTTCACCCGCAACACCATCGACGAGCATCTGGACATGCTGATGGTGTGCCACCATCTCGATCCCTCGATCGCCGAAGATCTGGCGTTCGCCGAAAGCCGCATCCGCAAGGAGACGATCGCGGCCGAAGACATTCTGCACGACCTCGGCGCGCTCTCGATGATGTCCTCGGATTCGCAAGCCATGGGCCGTCTCGGCGAGGTCATCATCCGCACCTGGCAGACCGCCGACAAGATGAAGAAGCAGCGCGGGTCGCTGCCGCAGGACAAGGGCAAGGACAACGACAATTTTCGCGTCAAGCGTTACATCGCCAAGTACACGATCAATCCCGCGATCGCGCATGGCGTGTCGAAGCTGATCGGCTCGGTGGAGAAGGGCAAGCTCGCCGACCTCGTGCTGTGGTCGCCCGCCTTCTTCGGCGTCAAGCCGGATTGCATCGTCAAGGGCGGCACCATCGTCGCGGCGCCCATGGGCGATCCCAACGCGTCGATCCCGACGCCGCAGCCGGTGCACTACCAGCCGATGTTCGGCGCGTTCGGCAAGGCACGTACGGCATCCTCGGTGGTGTTCACTTCCAAGGCCGCGGTCACCGGTGGCCTCGCGCGAAAGCTCGGCATCGAGAAGAAGCTCTATGCGGTCCAGAACACCCGCGGCAAGATCTCCAAGAAGAGCATGATCCACAACGACGCGACGCCCGATATCGAGGTCGATCCGGAGACCTATGAAGTGCGCGCCGATGGCGAGCTCCTGACCTGCGCTCCGGCGGAGGTGCTGCCGATGACGCAGCGATATTTCATGTACTGAAATAGCGCCTCAACGCATGTCCCCGGCGGTGTCCGGGGACGGCTTTTTTGCGGTTTTGCGTTCGGTCTCGCCTGGTCTAATGTCCCGCCCGGTATCGTAACCCTCAGAAGAAAAGCCGGGAGGATTTCTCGTGATCTACGTCGTTGCCACCTTGACCATCAAGCCCGAGACGCGCGCCGAATTCATTGCAGCCGCCACCGCCTGCATCAAGGAGACGCGGAAGGAGCCCGGCAACATCGCCTACGACCTGCATGAGAGCGTCACCGATCCCAGCAAGATGGTGTTCGTCGAGCAGTGGGAGAATATGGAGGCGCTGGGGCCGCATCGCGCCGCCGAGCACATGAAGACGTTCGGCCGCGTCGCGGTGAAATGCTTCACGGCGCCGCCGAAGATCGAATACATCACCCCCGAGAAGGTCGAGACACGGTAAAGAGGTAAGACGCATGATCCGGGCGACGCAGGTCAGGGGACAGCACCGCTTCACGGAAACGCCAGTGGACACGGTCGTGCTCGATTTCGACGATCGGCACCGCCGCCGCATGGCGATGACGGGGACGCGGGGCCTCGAATTCCTGCTCGACCTGGAGCATGCCGTCGCGCTGCGCGGCGGCGATGCGCTGGTGCTGGAGGACGGAAGGCTGATTGAGGTGGTCGCGGCGCCCGAGCCGCTGCTCGAAATCCGCGGCCGCGATCCGCACCACCTCGTCCGCATCGCTTGGCATCTCGGCAACCGTCATCTGCCGACGCAGATCATGGCCAAGGCCCTGCGCATCCGGCGCGATCACGTCATCGAGGCGATGGTGAAGGGCCTCGGCGCGCGTGTGATCGAGATCGAGGCGCCGTTCGATCCCGAAGGCGGCGCCTACGCCGATGCCGGCCACGCGCATGGACACAACCATGCGCATCACGATCACGACCATCATCACCATGACCACGGCCACCACCATGATCATGCCGCGCATGACCATGGCCACGAGCACCACCATCACCACGACGAGCATTGCAATCATCCCGACCATCACCACGGCCACCAGCATGCTCATGACCACAAATGAGCCGGTCGGTGCCGGTGATCTTGCCGAGGGCGAGGCGGCGGCGCTGTACCGGCTGATGACCTGGCTGTCGCCGGCCTTCCCGGTCGGCGGTTTCTCGTATTCCAGTGGCATCGAATGGGCGGTCGAGGCGGGTGACATCACCGACACGACGACGCTGGCGGATTGGCTCGATGCAATGCTCGGCGACGGCTCCGGCTTCTGTGACGCAACGTTTCTGGTTCACGCCTATCGCGCCACGGAATCGGGCGAGACGGCCGCTTTGAACGAGATCGCGGAGCTCGCGAGCGCCTTCGTGCCGTCGCGCGAGCGGCAGCTGGAGACGACCTCGCAGGGCCGCGCCTTCATCGACATCGCTCGCGCCGCGTGGAATGCCGACGGACTGGATGCCACGGTCGCGGCATGCAGCACGCCATTGGTTTATCCGATCGCGGTCGGGGTTGTCGCCGCGATGCACGCCGTGCCGTTGGCGCCGACGCTGCACGCCTTCCTGCATGCGCTGGTCTCGAACTGGATCTCTGCGGCCAGCCGGCTCATTCCGCTCGGCCAGACCGATAGCCAGCGTGTGCTGGTGAAGCTGGAAGCCGCCGTTGCCGCCACCGCCAATCGCGCGCTGAATGCGACCTTGGACGATCTCGGCAGCGCGACGTTCCGCGCCGATCTCGCCAGCCTGCGGCACGAGACGCAATATACCCGCTTGTTTCGGTCGTGAGCGGTGCGGCCGTCAACTCATCAGGAGAGAACAAGTCACATGGCGAAATCTCACGGTCCCTTGCGTGTCGGCGTTGGCGGTCCGGTCGGATCGGGCAAGACCGCGCTGATGGACCTGCTCTGCAAGACCATGCGCAAGCGCTATGACATTGCGGCGATCACCAACGACATCTACACCAAATGGGATGCGGAGTTCCTGGTGCGTTCGGGATCGCTGACGCCGGATCGCATCGCCGGTGTCGAGACCGGCGGTTGCCCGCACACGGCGATCCGCGAGGATGCCTCGATGAATCTCGCTGCGGTCGCGGACATGCGCGCCAAGTTTCCCGGACTTGATCTCGTGCTGATCGAATCCGGCGGCGACAATCTCGCTGCCACTTTTTCCCCAGAGCTGGCTGATCTCACCATCTATGTCATCGACGTCGCCGCCGGCGACAAGATCCCGTCCAAGGGTGGCCCCGGCATTACCCGATCCGACCTCCTGGTCATCAACAAGACCGATCTTGCGCCCCATGTCGGCGCCTCCCTGGAGAAGATGGAGACGGACGCCAGGCGCATGCGCGGCGAGCGGCCCTTCGTCATGACCAACCTCAAGAAGAGCGAGGGGCTCGACCGAATCGTCGGCTTCATCGAGGCCAAAGGCGGCCTGAAACGGGCGGGCTGACCCCGGACGCGACCAGTGGCGCAGGCGTTTTTCGCCGGTAACGCCTGGGCCGCACCGCAACCGCGGAACAAATTTCGGACACGGCGATTAACTACCTCCGGCGCCCGGGGCGAAAATCATCCCGGTCAGACCATCGGCCGGGCGGATTAAGCTTTTCAGGCGACCCAAGTTGCGTACTGATGCCTCCTCCTTCATTATCACCGCCACTGGGGTTTACCCTGCTTCGGCCCATGGCCGTTCGAGCGGCGTTCATATGCTCCGTGTTTATTGCCGACCTCCTGCTTTCGCCTGAGTAATCGCGTGGTCAGGCTGGGTTTCATCATCGGCTTCATCGCTCTGCTCGGGGCCTTGCTCTCCGGGCTTGCGGCTTATCGCGTCCACGACCAGGAGCTGGCGCTGGACCGGATTGCGCTGGCGCGTGCGATCGACGTGCATGCGAGCCTGGTTCAGGACCGCCTGACCGAGCGGGAGCTGCTCGCGCGTGTCGCCTCGGGCCTGTTTCGCGCGCCATCGGTGATCAAGCCGAACACGCTGGAGCCGCTGCGCTCGGCGATCTACGCCTTCAAGACCGACTTCGTGGTGGCCGGCTGGATCGCCCGGCTGAAGCCGAACGAGCTTGCGGCGGCGCAGGCCGCCATCGCCGCCGCCGGCTTCCCAAATCCGCAGATCCGCTCGTTTGACGACAGGCCGATCAGTCCTGCCGATGTCACCCAGCCGATCGACGTGCTGTTGGACCTCGAGCCGCGCAGCAACGAGACCAAGACGTTGCCCGGCCGCAGCTACGATCAGGATCCGGTTCGCAGCGCGATGCTGACGCGGGCGCGCGCCGAAAAGAGGTCGGTCGCCTCGGACCCGGTGCCGTTGATCCGCGGAAACGGTCCGATCGGCATCATCGTCGCCGCGCCCGTCGTTCCCGAGGGCGCGACGGAGCCGGCCGGGTTCGTCACATTTTCCTACGAGCTCGCCTCGCTGATGCTGGCCAATGACGACATGTCGCTGTTCGCGGTGGCGCTCAGGGATCCGCGCAAGGATGGCGGCGAGCTGATCGCCAACGATCAGGGCGTGGTTTCGACGCGGATGGCGGCGGACGGGCTGGCGCCGTCGGCGACGCGCACGGTGAGCTTCGGTGGCCGCGATTGGCAGCTTAGCTATTACGCGAAGACCAATTCGGTGCGCCGTGCCGAGCAGACCGCCATCATCGTAGCGGCGATCGGCTTTGCCATTACCGCAATGGTGTGCGGCCTGTTCGGTTACGTCGCCTACAACAATCTGCGGCTCAGCCGGGAGATCCAGGTCAGGATCGGCTTCGAGCGCCGGTTGACCGCGGTCATTGACGAGCTCAATCACCGCGTCAAGAACATCCTGGCGGTGATTCAGTCGATCGTGACGCGCACCTTGCGCCACGGCGCGGACATCGACATCGCGCGCGAGCTCCTGATCGGGCGCATCCACGCCATGTCCAACGTGGTGTCGCTGCTCAGCGAGAGCCAGTGGCAGGGCGTCAAGTTGAAGGGCCTGTTCGAGGCGCGCGCGATTCCGCATGCCGATCGCATTGCCGTCACCGGCCCCGACATTGCGGTCAGCGCGCGTGCCGCACAGAGTCTTTCTCTGCTGTTCTTCGAGCTCGCCTCGCATTCCGACGAGGGCCTGTCGCTGGTCGGCAAGCACCCGCACATCACCGCCAACTGGACGGTGACCGGCGAGGAGGGCGACGAGGTCTTCCATTTCCGTTGGGAGGAGTTCAACACCAGCGAGGCGACGCGCCGGCCCGATTCCGATTTCGGCCTGATCCTGCTCGACCGCGTCGCGCCCGAGGCGCTGGGCGGGACCGCCAAGCGCTTCTTCACCGACGTCTCCTACGTCTATGAATTGACCGCGCCGATGGAGACGGTGGTCGACATGACCGAGCGCGACCGCACCGACAAGATTTCGGCGCCGGTCCGGCCGGTGCGAAGCTAAAGCGGAATGGCTTTAGGTCGAATCGATGCCGCGGTTCACCTCTCCCGCTGGCGGGAGAGGGAGCTCACCTCCGTCGTTGCAGCGATCAAGCCTCAATTCATCGCGCTTTAGCCCTTTGGCCGCAACACCAGATCGACGAGGCTGCGCGCGTAGCCGGGTGTGATCGGCGCGATGCCGAAGATATAGCGGTAGAACAGGCTGCCATAGATCGCGTCGTAGAGATGCTCAGGGGGACCCTCGGCCTGAATGCTGCCGTCCTTCTGGCCGGCGGCGATCATGTCCACCAGCGCGTCGCGGCGGAATTGTAAGTACCGGGCGTAGAACAGCTCGGCCGAGCCGGTCTTGGAAATGCATTCCGAGATGACGGCGAGCTGGACCTTGCCGAACTCGCCCTGGAGCGCCTCGGCATAGGCGGCGGCGTGGCGCCGCGCGCGCGCTGCGGGCGTGCCTCCGCTCGCGGGCGGCAGCGGCAGCATCTGCACGGCATGGTGGAGGAAGGCATCGATCAGCAGCGCTTCCCGCGACGGCCACCATTTGTAGATAGTCATCTTGGACACGCTGGAGTGGCGTGCGATCGCATCGATGGTGGTGGCGGCAAGGCCGGTGGTCGCCATCAGCGCATAGGCGCTTTCCAGGATGGCATTGGTGGTCTCGATCGACCTTGGCCGGCCGCGCCGGGGCGCGCTCTCCGCCTCTTCACGCCCGTCTTTCGTCATCGCCACGCCCGGTCTCCTCACGCAGAGTCCCGGCATAGCGCAGGGGCGGCTTTCGGCCTAGCAGAATCGCACGATTTTGTCGCCGAAGCGATCAGCTCTGGGCCTGCTGCCGCAGGGCTGCCGGCAGATCCTGCCGTTTCGACCAGGCGATGTAGTAGGCGAGCCCGGTCATCGCCGCGAAGCCAATGATGCTCACCGCCACCTGCATCACCATCAGG
The DNA here is from genome assembly GCF_016031655.1 of Bradyrhizobium glycinis. Classification (GTDB taxonomy): domain Bacteria; phylum Pseudomonadota; class Alphaproteobacteria; order Rhizobiales; family Xanthobacteraceae; genus Bradyrhizobium; species Bradyrhizobium glycinis. Next base: position 2,875 of record NZ_JACCHQ010000031.1, on the reverse strand, counting down.
TTTGGCCCGGTGATCAGGATGAGGTGGCCGGCGAAGGACAGGAACACGGCGACACAGAATACCGCGAGCCATTCCTCACCGCATGCGATCACCGCTTGCAACGGTCTCCATCTCAGGCCGGGGTGATCCGCCGGAATGAGATGGGTCGCAATGAACGCGAGGGCGAGGAAGTGGACCACGCGATAGGGCGCGAGGTTTTCCTTGTCGGTCGGCGCGATGCTGTTGAGGAGCAGATCGGGCAGATAGGCGGACAGCGTCGGCGAATGGCGCATCAAGGTGACGGCCATCGCGAAGAGCAGATAGGCGCCTGCGAGGATCCGCAGCCAGGACATGCCGCGCAGCACACGCCCGGGAGCACCCGTCACGGCGAACCAGCCGCCCAGCACCATCAGCAACTGCCAGCACAGCGGATTGAAGGTCCATTCCCCGTCCGGATAGATCCGAAAATTCCAGCCGAACCAGCGTGCGGCGAGATACAGCGCGACCGATCCCGCCAACGTCAGGTTCGGCCCTCGCAACAGGCCCCACAGCGCTAACGGAAAGAACGCCATCAGCGGGATCATCAGCTGTAGCAGATCGAGGTTCAGCGGCTCTTCCTGGAGCACGAGACCGCGGACCAGGATGCGCAGCGGGTGCTCGAGAATTCCGGAGATGTTGTATTCGTGGATGATCTCCGGCGCCATCGATTGCGAGGCGACATAGGCGATGGCGTCGATATAGATCACGAACAGCACGACATAGGCGGCATAGAGCCGCCAGACCCGGCGAAAGATGCGCGTCGCCGCGACCACGTAGCCGCGTTCCAGCGCCATCCTGCCATGGATGATGGCAACCCCGTAGCCCACCACGAACACGAACAGGTCCGCCGCGCTGCTGAAGCCGAAATTGCGCAGCGTCAGCAGGTTGACGACGTTGTTGGGAATATGGTCGACGAATATGGACCAATTGGCGATGCCGAGCGTCAGATAGAGCCTGGCATCGTGCTGGAATGCGGCGAGGTTCGCCTTGACGGACGGTTTCATTGAGTAAAATAGCTTTGAGAATCAGGATATTCTTCTAGCGGCAACCGCCCGCCCATCCGAGTAGCGTTTGCGTGAGCAGGGAAAAAATCGCGCCAAACGGCGTAAAATGTGCCGACTTGCTCTCTGAAATTCAGATAGTTACGCGCGTAGTAATTATATTGCCGACCCTCGGACCTTTACTCGGCAGGTTCGGCCGACACCTCGTCGGACATGCCGGCGCGGCTCGCCAGGATGCCGAGAGCGACGCCGCCAATGGCTAGGATGGGCAGCAGCCGCTTGACGCCGATGGCGCGAACGATCTGAAGTCCGGTGGCGAGGAGCATCGGATCTGCAAGCATGCTCTGCGCTGCCGATTTCGCGGCGCGCTCGGCCGCGATCTGGGCGCGCTTCTGCACCTCGCGCTTGTAGCTCCAATAGGAACCTGCCGCGGCCAGGGTCAGCAGGAAGAAGATGCCGGCGCCGGCAAGACAAGCCTGCACCGGGCCGTATTTCTGCAGCACCCAGATGAAGACGGCCGCACAGAGGAAGCCTGTGGTCACGAGCAGCGCGAAGGCAGCGCCCGCGGCAAGGGAGGTCAGCCGAACAGTCGTGCCGGTTGATGCGCTGATGCCGTCGATGATGCGCTGAAACATGGCCTTGCTCCTCATCCCCACCAGCCGAATCGTCACGAGCCCACAGCGGCGGCGTGCCGCCGCCGTATCCAACGGGCCTCGGCATCCCTAGCGCCGCCAGGCGGCGCCGATCAGGAAGCCGATGCCGAGCGCCAGCCCGACGGTCGCGAGCGGCCGCTGCGTGATCGCCTCTTCCAGCGTCTCCTCGATCGAGCCGTAGGCGTCTTGTGCAGCTTCCATCATCGCGCTGCCGCGCTCGGACATGTCGTCCATGGCGGAGTCCATGTTCTCGCGCGCCTGGCGATAGCCGCGGCGAGCCTGCTTGCTGGTGGAGTTGGCGAAAGTATTGAGCGCGTCGGTGATCTGGTCGGTGAGGGCGGCGATATCGCTTTTCACGGCTGCTACATCCTTTTCGAGGCGGTCTCGGGTGGCTTTGTCGGTCCAGTCTCTCATCCCGGTTTCGGCATTGGGCGTGGACATCGGGAGCTCCGAACTGTTGACGGCTGAGATGGGCGGAGAACGTTTCGTCGCCGGGTAAGTTCCGTTCGCTGAAACCGGTCAGGCTTGCGGAAGCTGCGGCGAATTCTCCGGTAACAGATGATCCTTCAGGATCAGCGCGACGATCAGGAGCGGGGACGACAGGAACGCGCCCATCGGCCCCCACAGCCAGGTCCAGAACGCGAGCGCGAGCAGCACGGCGAGCGCGTTCAGGGCGAGCCGCCGCCCGATGATCGTCGGCGTGATGAAGTGCCCCTCCAGAAAGGTGAGGCCAGCGAAGGCGAGCGCTGCCATCAGGCCGCCGCTGATGGTCGGGAAGGCGATCAGCCCGACCACGACCAGCACCGCGAACATCGCCACCGGCCCGATGATCGGGATGAAGTTGAGCGTGGCCGCCAGTGCACCCAGCCCGGCCGGATTGGGCATTCCGGTGAGGGCGCAGATCAGGCCGGTGGCGATGCCGACGCCGACATTGATGAGGGTGACGGTCAGCAGATAATTGCCGAGATGGACCTCGATCTCGTTGAGGATCCGGAGCGTGCGCAGCCGCGCGTCATGATCGCTGAAGGTCATGATCATGGCCCGCCGCAGGTCGCGCCAGCTTGCGATGAACAGGATCAGGGTGACGAAGAACAGCAGGAATTCGGTAAAGGTCGGTGACAGGAATTCCAGCGTCGGCTGCACCCACTCGACCTTGGGGATGTGGAGGCTCGGGAATCCCTCCGAGCCGCCGAGCATGGCTTG
>NZ_JACCHQ010000004.1 GCF_016031655.1 Bradyrhizobium glycinis | reverse complement strand
CGACGCTATTGATCAGCGCAAGCCTCTCGGCAAGATCGGGATACTTGCGGATCGAGGCGACCAGAGCCTTGAGTTCGGCGCTCTCACGTTGCTCCAGGCGAGCGATATCCTCATGCCAGAGCTTGTTGATTGCCACGTTACGGCAGCTCTCGATCCTGTTCTTCAGGCGCGCGATATCCTCGCCGATCTGATCGATCATGGTCAGTTGCTCGGCGAACGACAGCAATCGAGGATCGGGTGCGGCGTGGATCTTGCGCACCGCCGCGGTACAGACTGCAATAAGAGCGGCATCAATCTTGTCGTTCTTGGCCCGCCGCGAGTGGAATTTGGCATAGGCCCGGACTTGAGCCGGCTGGAACACCACAACCACAAACCGCTTGCGCCGCAGCTCGACGACGACAGGCTGCTCGTAACCGCCGCTCGCCTCGATGCCGATGCGTCTAACGCGGTGTTGTCGTAGCCACGCCAACAAAGTCGCATGACCTTCCGGCGTGTTTTTCACCTGCAGCTGCTCGCGGCGGCCCTCGATCGCCACGTCGAGCTTCCGTTTGCCGGTATCGATCCCGGCACAGATCGTGGTATGCTTGGTCATCTTCGTCGATCCCTCCCTTGTGATGCGAACCTAAAGTTCGTTCAACCATTCGGGTCCCGATGAAGTGCCGATCGCGATCTCGCTACGTCAGACAGCCCTCAAGGCTTCGATGGGTACCGATCCGATCGAACGGCGACCCAGCTCGGGCGGCTACCCGGGCTGGGCCATTCCTCACGGAACAGCTCATTATAGGCGATCGCGCTAATACAAGGGTGGGTAGAGCGAGGCGAAACCCATCGATACCGGCCGACGTGACGCGTGATGGGTTTCGCAAGAGCTCTCCCCACTCTACGGGCCCATCAGCCAGCGCAAGCTCGTTCGATTTCAGCTACGTAGGATGTCCAGTCGAACGCGAACGGATCGAGCTTCGAAGGGCCGCGAACCTCAATATCGGGCCAAAGAGGCCAAATCCGCGGGGCGCGCCTGTTCGGCGTCACCATAATACTGACCTCCACCCGAGCGGAACTTCCTTCCTGATCGACATCGCCGCGTACGAGCCATTGCCCCGGATCAGTTTCAACATTCGGAGGAACTTGTCCGTCCCAGTCGCTTTCACGCTTCTGAGGAGGGACGCTGTGATGACGGAATATGCTGATCTCCGCGACCGCATGGTCGACGTTCAACTCGCCGGCCGCGGCATTCGCGACCCCAGGGTGCTGGAGGCCATGCGTCGGGTGCCGCGAGAACGGTTTGTGGAAGCAGGCTTCGAAGAATTCGCATATGAGGACAGCGCGCTGCCGATCGCGAACGATCAAACCATCTCGCAGCCTTATATCGTCGCGGCGATGGTCGAGGCGGCCGAGCTCAAATCAACCGACAAGGTGCTCGAGGTTGGCACTGGCTCAGGCTATGCCGCGGCGATTGCATCCCGGCTCGCCGGCACCGTCCATACCGTCGAACGACATGCCTCGCTCGCACGGGTGGCCGCAGAACGGCTGGATCTACTCGGATATACCAATTGCATGGTTCATACGGGTGACGGTACGCGCGGTCTGGCCAATGAGGCACCATTCGACGCGATTCTGGTTGCCGCCGGCGGCCCCTCGATTCCGGAGGCGCTCAAGCGCCAATTGACGATCGGCGGTCGTCTCGTCATTCCGGTCGGCAATTTCGCGAACGAACAGTCGCTGCTCCGGATCTCCCGCCGAACGGCGACGGACTACGATGAAGAGACCTTGGGCGCTGTTCGCTTCGTGCCGCTGATCGGCGAGCAGGGATGGGCCGAGAATGGCACGCGTTCGGCGAGCAACCTGACTCCGGGCCACGCGCGGTCACAGTCGGTGACGGACATGATCCGGACCACGATCGAACCTTTGCCGGCCTTCGACGACCCCACGTTCGGAGCGCTCTTGGATCGGTTCGAACATTCGCGCCTGGTCCTGCTGGGCGAGGCCAGTCACGGTACATCCGAGTTCTACCAGGCGCGCGCAGCGATCACGCGCCGGCTGATTGAAGATCACGGCTTTACGATCGTCGCTGTGGAAGCGGATTGGCCCGACGCCGCTGCAATCGACCGTTACGTTCGCGATCGCGTGCGCCCCGGCCCCGACGAGCCGCCGTTCGAACGCTTCCCGACCTGGATGTGGCGAAACACGGACGTTGTCGCTTTCGTGGACTGGATGCGCGGCTATAACGAGCAGAGGCCGCCAGGCAACCGGGCCGGATTCTTCGGGCTCGACATCTATAACATGCGCAGTTCGATCGCGGCCGTTCTGGCCTATCTCGATAGCGTCGATCCCGAAGCGGCGGCGGTCGCCCGCGAGCGCTATGGATGTTTGACACCATGGCAACGCGAGCCGTCGACCTATGGGCGCGCCGTGCTGACGAAGGGCTATCGCAGATGCGAAGCTGAGGTGATTCGACAGTGTCAGGACATCCTGAACAAGCAGCTTGCTTATGGCGCAAGCGACCCGGACAGCTTCCTTGATGCGGCGCAGAACGCCCGGTTGATTGCGGCCGCCGAGCGCTACTACCGGATCATGTATTACGGCGGCGCGGAATCCTGGAACCTGCGGGATACCCACATGTTCGAAACCTTGGACCATATTCTCCAGGCCCATGGGGCCCAGTCGAAAGCCGTGGTTTGGGCCCACAATTCCCATATTGGCGATGCGCGCTTCACAGAGATGGGGACGGTCCGCAACGAGCTCAACATCGGCCAGCTTTGCCGACAGAAATTCGGCGACGCGGCATCGCTCATCGGATTTGGCACCCACACCGGCACGGTAGCCGCTGCCTCGGATTGGGACGGCGAGATGGAAGTGATGCGTGTCCGCCCCTCCCGCGCGGACAGTTACGAGCGGCTGTTTCATGAGGCGAGCGCGAAGCGCGGGATGATTGAATTCCGCCGCCATGAAGCCCTCCGGCGTCGCCTGATCGAGCCTCGTCTCGAACGCTTCATTGGGGTGATCTACAGACCTGACACCGAGCTGCAAAGCCACTACGCCGAGGCCTCGCTGCCTCAGCAGTTCGACGGTTTCGTCTGGTTGGATGAGACCCATGCGGTCACGCCCTTCGGACCGGAGCATCGTCGCCCTGGTGCTCCCGACACCTATCCGTTCGGGCTTTGACACGCGGGGCCGCGCCGGCACCAACGACGTTGCGCAACCCTCTGCTGATCATGTCAATCAGGCCAGCGAGCGCGCAGCCATCCGCCACCGCCTGCGGATGACCGTGTAAAATCGCCCTGACCGCCGCGATCGCAAGGGACAGACCGCGCGCCTGCTTCTCATCAGTCGATCCGCTCTGAAGGCCGACGCGGCTCAGGCGAGAGCGTAGCTCTGGTTGTGCTGCTGGCTCGGCCGAACGATTCCATGCAGCGCCTTGGCAGTCCCAGCCGACTGGCGTGCCAGATCACTGAGCGATACGATCCCGACCAGGCGCTTGTTCCGGTCCAAGACGGGCAACCGCCGCACCTGTATCTCACTCATGTTCGCGCAGACGTGAGATATGTCCTCGTCTTCAAAACAATATTTCACCTCTTGGCTCATCGCGTCACGAACCTTGCTGTCCGGCCCTTTGCCGTCCGCGATGCAGCGCACCGCGATATCCCGATCGGTGATCATGCCCACGAGCCGATCGCCGTCACCGACGGGCAACACAATCGCATTGCTTCATCAGCCTTGCTGCGTCCTGGATCGTGTCGGTGGGACTTACAACTTTGGCATCGCGCGTCATCACTTCACTGATCTTCTTCATGGTCATCTCCTGGTCGCGCTCTAAGCCTCGCTAACGCGCGGGCTCGTTCGATTGTCAGCTACGGCAAGTTTCCTGATTTCGTGACACTCCGCAGAGCGCCAGCTCTACCTGATAGCCGGGGAACATCGCTCCGCGCATCCGGGTGCCGCGTCCCTAGTCTCCCAAACGATGCGGGGCACATCCTGTTCCTGTGCAGATTTGCTGAGCTGACCGACACCATAATTTGCTCAGTCATTTTCGCGCACCGCGAATGTCGTGAAATTGCGTTCGTTCCTATCGTTGGGGAACTGAATGTCCCTCGCGTGTCCGCGCATTCGAGTAGGAACCACCTGTGTCTAACCCGTTTTGATGTGCCGATCATTGCGTTGCAGAGATCTGAACATGGCTATCGACTTCAATCATACGATTCTGTCAGCTCGCGACAGCAAGGCGTCGGCCGATTTCCTGGCTGAGATGCTAGGGCTGCCGGCGCCGCGGCGCTGGGGGCCGTTCCATATGGTCAGGACCGACAATGACGCCAATCTCGACTATATGGATCAGCAAGGAGAGTTCGCGCGTCAGCACTATGCTTTCCTGGTTGGTGACGCCGAGTTCGATGCGATCTTTGATCGGATTCAGAAGCGGAAGCTGACCTACTGGGCTGATCCCGCGCAGCGGAAGCCAACCGAGATCAACGACCACGACGGCGGACGCGGCCTCTACTTCGAAGAGCTGAACGGGCATCTGCTCGAAATCATTACGCGCCCGTACGGCAGCGGCGGCTGGAATCCGTAACCGGCCGGTCCGGAAAAAGCTGGCTGCGGACTCTTCGACTTCACGGCGCCTTATGGGAGCGAAGCTCCTGCCATGTCGCGGGCATGACGCTTGGCATTGTCGTTTCGCCAGGCAGCGAATGGTCGGCGCCGAAAGCTGACATCGAATCTCACGGCGTTTTGCAAAAAACCGAGGATTGGCAGCGGGGGAGCGCTACCGCCTTTCCACACACCGACCAAACCTACGATATTTGATTCAATCTTACGCGTAGGCAGTTCGCGAGCCTTGGGGCGAACGGAGCTTTAAGCTCATACAGGGGAATGTCGAAAGACCTCGGGCTACCAGGCGTGCGAAAGCGACCTCTGTCGTGGAAGATCGAAAGCGAGCGCAATACTCGATGCCTTTGTCGGATCAACACCTACCGTTCGAGCTACGGATCCGGCTCGATCTTCAGATGGCGGCGATGTCCAGCTTCGAGCCGTCGGTCAGACGCGACAGCCGGAAGGGTGTGGGATCAACGCAAGGCGTGTCGTTGACGACAAGCTCTGCGGCCAGATAGCCGAGCCCTGGACCCAGACCGAAGCCGTGGCCCGAGCAGCCCGCCGCGAGCACGAGGCCATCCACCCCGTCCACCTGCGACACCACGGGCACTGCGTCCGGCGTGCAATCGACGAAGCCGCCCCAGGCGCTGTCGATCTTAATCTCGCCGAGTTGGGGGAAGGTTTTCCGGACACTCTCCACCACTTGGCTCACCAGCCATTTCAATGGCGGAGGATCCAGCACGCGATTCTGTTCGAAGATCCGATCATCGTTGGTCAGCAGCGCCGACATCGAATCCGGCCCTGAAACGAACGATTGGCCGACGCCAAGCCTGACGTTCTTCAGGCGACGCAAGAACTGCGGCATGAATTCCCGGCTATACCGGATCGCCTGGGGCGTGATTTCGAGGTTCGCCTTGCCGCTGATCGCAAGCGTGTAGCTGCCATCCAGTCGGCGCGTAATCGTGCAGTAGGGTGTCGAGACCGCCTCGCCTATGTTGATTGTCGGGTTGGAACGCAGCGCGGTCTGCCGGATGCTTGCTTGGGGGAAACGGACCCCGAGCGGCCGAAGGAAGCGCGAGGACCAGGCGCCGGCGGCGCACAGCACGGCGCCGGTTCTGATGTAGCCCTTCTCCGTGTGCACACCCGCAATCTTGCCATTTGCCAGATCGAGCGCCCGCGCGGCACATCCCTGGTGGATCGTGGCGCCCAGAACTCTGGCCCCCTCGGCGATAGCCGGCGCGGCGAGCGCAGGTTCGGCCTTGCCGTCTCGCGCCGAATAGGTCCCGCCGACCCATTTGTCGCGCGCTTCGGGGACGCGCTCGGCCACCTCCGCCCGGCTCAGCACGCGAGTGTCGACGCCGTACTCCCGGGCGACCTCGCGCCACTTTTCCCAGCCGGCGAGCACAGCCTCGTCATGGGTCGCATAGACGAGACCGCAGCGACGGAATCCAAGGTCCCGATTGATATCGCGCGTGAGTTCGTCCCACAGCCGCATGGAGAGCACGGATAGCGGCAGTTCGCGCCGGTCGCGGTTCTGCTGGCGGCACCAACCCCAGTTTCGGCTCGATTGTTCACAGGCGACGTGGCCCTTCTCGAGAAGCGCTACGGAGAGGCCCCGCTTCGCCAGGTAATAGGCGGCCGTAGAGCCGAGGATGCCGCCACCGACGACGACGACATCGGCCTCGGCCGGGAGACGCTCGTCGCTATGAATGCGCTCGACGTGGGGCGACATGTTCCAACCAACCTCGGCTGCCAAGAATGCGGAAGCAAAGCTTCCGATCAGCCCGTCATCGCATCGTGCGCTCGGTAGAATGTGCTGAAATCATCCAGGACTCCGCAAGATGCTCGGGTTTTTGACCGCTTCATTGATCGAAGCTGCGTTCGATCCTCTCGCGACATGCTGATATTCTCCGATCTGAATGGATTGCTCCGGGTAGATCGCAGGTCTTCATCGGTAAAATCCGAGAACGGCCTTGGTCTCGAGATACTCCTCCATGCCCTCAACGCCGTACTCGCGACCGTTGCCGGAGCGCTTGTATCCGCCGAACGGTGCGTTGGGGTCCCAGTCGGGATAATTGAGATGGACTTGTCCCGACCGAATCCGCCCGGCGACGGCCCGCACCGTCTCCATATCAGTGCCTTGCACGTGAGCGCCGAGACCGTAGATGGTGTCGTTGGCGATCTCGACCGCCTCGTCCACGGTGTCGTAGGGCATGATCGCCAGCACCGGACCGAAGATCTCCTCCTGCGCGATCTTCATATCGCGATGGACGTTCGAGAAAATGGTCGGTCGCGCATAGAGGCCAATCTGAAGGCCGTCGGGCCGCCCCGGCCCGCCGATGACGAGCTTGGCACTTTCCTTCAGACCGACATTGATCATGGTCTGCACGCGCTCGAACTGCGGCCGGTTGGCGATCGGACCATGGGTCGTGCCTTCCGCAAGGGGATCGCCGACCACCAATTCAGAAGCGGCGGCCGCCGCTAGCATCTCGACCTCTTCCGCCTGTGAGCGGGACACCAGCATACGCGTCGGTGCGCTGCAGGATTGGCCCAGATTACGGAAGGCGGCGCCGACACCGAGCGGAACAGCCCGGCTGAGATCGGCATCCGGCAAAATGATGTTCGGCGACTTGCCGCCGAGTTCCTGGGCGACGCGCTTGACGGTGGGCGCCGCCGCTTGCGCGACGAGAACCCCTGCCCGCGTCGAGCCGGTGATCGAGATCATGTCGACCTGCGGATGCGACGCGAGAGCGGCGCCCACGATCGGACCGGTCCCATTGACGAGGTTGAAAACACCGGGCGGGCAGCCGGCATCGTGCATCACCTCGGCGAACAGCAAGGCACTCAGCGGCGACAATTCGCTCGGCTTCAACACTACGGTGCAGCCCGCCGCGAGCGCCGGACCGACCTTCGCCGTGATCTGATAGAGGGGCCAATTCCAAGGCGTGATGAGGCCACAGACGCCGATCGCCTCGCGCATGATTGCAGTGCTGCCGCGGGGCGTGACGAAGGGATAGGTCGCAAGACTGTCGCGGGCGACACGGATATGCTCGGCGGCGAGGGGGATCTGAGCGCGGCGTGCATAGGTGATGGCGGCTCCCATCTCGCAGGTGAGAGCTTGCGCGAACAGCTCCAGCCGCTCGAGCAGCAAGCCATGGACCCGGTCGAGGAGCGCCGCCCTCTCAGCAGGCCGTGTCATGGACCAACCGACGAAGGCCCGTCTAGCGCCTGCGATGGCGCAGTCTACATCATCATCATCGCCGAGCGCGACGTCAGCGATCGGCTGCTCCGTCGCCGGATTGATGACGGTTGCTGCTCCCGTGACTGATCCGATCGGCTTCCGCCATTCTCCGTCTATGTAGAATCTTTCGGCGAAGCCGGCTTCCGTCAGGTGCCGAAGGGGCGAGGTCATTGGAACGATCCTTGATGCGGTAATAGGCGCCGATTAGCGGCAACGAACCGGATCACCGGCCAGCCCTACCAGCCGCGCATACGGTGCCATCGGGCGTGAATCGCGTCGCTGCCGGCGGAGACGACGTTGTACAGCTCGTGTTGCGCGGCCGTCGCGCAGGCGTGATTGGGCAGGATCCTGACCTTTGCGCCGACCGCAAGATCCGGCAAAACTTGCGCCGACCCCGGCCTGATGGCGAGAATGCCGTGCTCCTGGCTCGCCTGCGCAACGATCAGGTCGGGATAGATCTTGCCGGACAGATCGCAAACGAGGCCGTAGCCCTGGTCGACCCGCTGCGCCGCAGTGCCACGATCACGCGACAGCGCCATCCAACCTGCATCAACCAGAATCCAGCCCTTCTCCCGCTTCGTGCCGATCACGGTGGCAAGTACCGAGATGGCGATGTCGTCGGTCGCGCAGACACCGACACCGTGCATGACGAGATCGAAGAACATGTAGACGCCGGCCCTGACCTCCGTCACGCCGGTGAGGTTTTCGGCGAAATGGGCCGTTGGCGTCGAGCCGACGCTCACGACGAGGCATTCATGGCCCGCTGACCGCAGGGCCTTTGCGGCTGCAACTGCGACGGCCCTCTCATTCTCCGCCGCTGCGGCAAGGGCCTCGGGCGTGCAGAGGCCATAGGATTCGCCGGCATGGGTGAGAATGCCGGCGAGCTTGACGCCGGCCTCGGCCATAGCGGCCGCGACGGTGATGAGCCTGGGATCGTTGGCAGTCAGTCCGCCGCGGTGACCGTCGCAGTCGATCTCGATGAAGGCGGACGGCGTCACACCGGCGGCGCGGCCGGCCGCGCCCAGCATCGTCGCCTGTTCAGGCGAGTCGAGCAGCACCTTGAGATCGATGCCTGCTTCCCGCAGGCGCATTGCTCTCACGGCGGTGTGCGGTGCCAGACCCACGGCATAGGTCATGTCCTTGAAGCCGTGATGCGCGAAGTACTCCGCTTCCGCCAGTGTAGAGACGGTGATCGGCCCCGGCCTGGACCGATGTACGCGCCGGGCGACGTCGATAGATTTGGCGGTTTTCATATGCGGGCGCAGCAACACGCCGCGCGCGGCCATGCGAGAGGACAGACGGGCGAGATTGCGGTGCAGCCGATCCTTGTCGAGCAGGAGAGCCGGCGTTGCCAACGTGCCGACCGTTGCAGTCGTCGCACCATGCCGGATATCCGTTGCGCGCGTGTCCTGGCGTAGCATGCGATGTCTCCTAGCCGAAGGACTGACTGGCGAGCGCGAATGTGCGCGCGGGCCCGGTTGCCGCTGGCTGCTTGCCGAGGATCATGGTGGTGACCTCACTGACCTGCTGCAGGCCGATGCCGTCGAGCCACTCCCCAAGCTCGGACGTGGAGGAGGTATCGATCCGGACGAAACGACGCCCGAGAACGGCGAGTGCGGTCTCGATCAGCGCGCGTGCATCGGCCGGATTTTCGGCACCGACAGGCCCGATGACGTGCCCGCGGCCGAACAGACGGGAGATCGCGTAACCGCGCGGGATGCCGTCGCGCTGCAGAACATAGCCGTCGCCGCTGTCGAACAGCCGGTTCAGCAGCTGCCGCCGCTCCAAGCCGGTCGCCTCGCGATCGAGCCGTGCAACCACCTCGAAATCCGATGCCGTCATCGACCGGACGAGACGAGAGGGCACCGCGGTATACGCTTCCCCTGGAACTCCCTGATGCTGATGGATGTCCCCAACAGGAACGAAACCGCGGCGCCGGTAAAGCGGGATGCCTTGCGCCGTCGCATTCAGCAGGATACTGCGCGGATACGCCGACGTCAGCAGCGCATCCATGAGCCGCGCCCCATAGCCGCGGCCCTGAGCGGCGCTCGCGACGATAATCATGCCGACGGATGCATGACTCTCGCCATACGCCCACCAGGCAGCAGTCCCGATCACGGCGCCGGCGCGCTCAAGAACGAAGCCTTGGCCCAACTGCAGCGCGACATCCCAATCCTCGAACCGGTAGGGCCAGGACACCTCTTGCGAGAGCTTTAAAGCGCCTTCGAGATGCGATCTGGCAAAAGGAACGAGGGCCACCGCCCCATCGTCGTGATCTTCAGGCTGGCAAGCTGCGATGGTCGTCATGAGTTGTCTCTTGCGGCATGGCGGCTGTATCGCCGGCACCTGTCGGGACGAGCACCGGCTGACTGTGCTCGCATGGTTCGCAGCCTAGCTTGGACCTGACAGCACGATGCAATCGGAGCCGCGCAAAGTTCGGCACAGGATTTCATTGATGATGCCGCAGGCAGACCAATCTGCCATCAGCGGCTGGCACGCCACATTGCGATCCGATCCCGCATCCGATAGCCCTGAATGAAGGCCGGCATGAACCAGGGGTTGCCGCGATAGAACGGGATGAAGGCCGGAGGCCGGAAGTCAAAGGCCGTCCGTGCGCGCTCCTCATGTCCTATCAGCTTGCGGGCCGCATGCATGCCGATCCAGGGCGCCCAGACCACACCCGAGCCGCAGAAGCCAGTGGCATAGACGATACCATCCTTCTCGAAGATGCGCGGGATCATGTCGCGGTTCATGGCGACATTACCGAACCACCTGTGCGAGAGGCGAACGGTTTCGAGTTCAGGAAACAGATTGACCAGGCCTTTGCGCAACAGCAGCTTCGGAGCGACGGGGTCGCCGACCCGCGAGCTGTCGCGGCCGCCGAGCAGAATGCGCCTGCCGTCGGGCGATGGCCGGTAATAGAAGCCGACCTCCCGGTTCTCGGTGATCGTCATGCGCTTCGGCATCAGCCGCGCCATGACGTCAGGCGCGAGCTCCTCGGTCGCAATGATCCGGCTGCGAACCGGGACCAACCTGCGACGTAGGAAGGGCACGGCACCGTCGGTGTAGCCATTGGTACACACCAGCACCTGACTCGCCTGGACCGCGCCGGCCGCGGTCACGACGCGGAATCCGGAACCATCTCGCTCGATTGAGAGGACCGGCATCCGTGCGTGGACGGCCAAGCCCGCAGCGAGCGAGACGCGCAGTAGCTCGGCATGGAATTTCGCCGGGTGCAGCCCGCCGATGTCCATCCGTACCGTGCCGCCGCGATAGACGTCGGTGCCGATGTATTTGCGCTGCTCGGCATAGGGGACCGCGTAAGCCTCGATCCGCAATTTCTTCGCCAGCGCCTCGGCGCTGCGGGCCATGATTTCGTATTGCTCGTATCCGAAGGCACCTTTGAACTGGCCCGTCAGCTGGAAATCGCAGTCGAGGCCCTCGGTCCTGATGAAGTCGTACAGAAATTCGCGCGCGAGCTTGCCTTCGGCCTCGATCGCTTGCGCCGTGTCTTCCCCGAACCGCCTTGCGAGCGTCGCGTAGTCGGGGCGAATGGATCCGCTGGTGATGCCGCCATTGCGCGTAGACGCTCCCTCACCCGGATCCATGGCATCGAACGCTGCAACCGAGCGCCCTTCGCGCGCCAGCACCAGCCCCGCCGAAAGTCCGGCATAACCCGCGCCCACGATGAGCACGTCGAGCTTGTTCGGTAGCGGCTGCTGCGGCAGAGGCTTGAGCGGAGCGGCCTCCCACCAATAGGGCGTGTCCTTCTCCTCAACTCGCGGCCCGTGCATGGCGTTTGCTTCTCTTACGTTTATTATGTTCAGCCGTGGCTTGGCTCACATTGGTCATGTGTGATCGTCTCGGACGTCGAGGGCATCGCGCAGACCGTCGCCGATGAAATTGAAGCTCGTCACCGCGATCGTGATCGCGGCGCCGGGAACGATGGCGAGCCATGGAGCGCTCGCCAGATATTGCTGGGCACCGTTGAGCATGTTGCCCCAGCTGGGCAGCGGCGGCTGGATGCCGTAGCCGAGAAAGCTGATATAGGCTTCCAGGAGGATCGCGCGGGCGACGGCGAGGCTTGCCGCGACGATGATGGGACCGATTGCATTGGGCAAGACCTCGCGAAACATGATGTGGCTCCGGCTCAGCCCCACCATGCGTGCCGCCTGGACGAATTCACGCTCGCGCAGGGAGCGGACCTCGGCTTCGACTATTCTGGCCGTCTCCATCCAGCTGGTGACGGCAATGATGACGGTAATCATCGCGGGGCTCGGCCGCAGCGTTGCGGCCAGCGCCAACACGAGGAAAATCGACGGATAGGACAGGAAACCGTCGACCGTTCGCATCAGCGCCGCACCGACCCAGCCTCCACGGTAGCCCGCCGTCACGCCGACCAGCGTACCGATCAGCGTCGACAGCAGCATCGCGGAGAATCCCACCAGCAACGAGACGCGCCCGGCCATCAACAGCCGCGCAGCCAGGTCACGCCCCAGCGGATCGGTGCCGAGATAGTGGTGACCGCTCAGTGGCGACGCAAAGCGTGCGCGCAAGTCGATGTAGAGCATGTCATAAGGCAAGGCATAGGGCCCGACGATACACGCCAGCACAAGCAGGCTGATCATCGCAATTCCCGCGAGCGCCAAATGATGGCGGAGGAAGCGATGCACCGCGCGGCTGTGCCACCAGCGTGTCGGAGCTGCGTATGCGACGATGGTGGTCATGTCTGTTGCCTCCTGTTAGCAGCGAACGAGCGCGCTCAAGCCAGCCGAATGCGTGGGTCGACGATAGCAATGACGATGTCGGCGATCAGATTGCCCAACACGACCAGGACGGCCGAGAAGATCAACAGCCCCATCACGACCGGGTAATCGCTGTAGCCGAGGCTGTCGAGAAACAGCCGCCCCATTCCCGGCCAGGTGAAGACCGTCTCGGTCACCAACGCGCCGGTCAGGATGCTGGGCAGCTGCATCCCCGCCAGCGTGATCATCGGCAACAGCGCATTGCCGACCACATGCTTCAGCAAGATGCGGCGCTCGCTCACGCCCTTGGCGCGGGCCGTCTTGACGAAATCCTGGCTGAGCGCATCGAGGGTCGCGGTGCGCATGTAGCGGCTCCAGATCGCGACATGAACCAGCGATAGCACCAAACTCGGCAGGATCAGGTGGTGCAGATAGTCCAGCACCGAGCCGTCGCCGATCGTGTACATGTTGCCTGCCGGCACCCAGCCGAGCTTCAGCGTGAAGATGTAGATGCCGACGAGTCCGAACCAGAACGTCGGGACCGACAGGGCGACCATGGCGCCCACGGTCGCGCAATAGTCGAACAGCGAGTAGCGGTGGGTGGCGCCGCGGATTCCGATCCAGGTGCCGGCCGCGATCGCCAGGGCGGTGGACGTGCCCATCAGCAGCAGGGTCGCCGAGAGATGCCGACCGATCACCGTCAGCACCGCAGAACCGTCGCGGAACGAATGTCCCCAATCGCCCTGAAGCAGCCGCCAGGCCCAATCGAGATACTGAATCCAGAGCGGCCTGTTGAGCCCGAGCTGCGCGGCGAGACGCTCGACATCCTTCTGAGTCATGCCGGGATCGAGCCCGAATTGCGCGAGGGGACCGCCCGGCATGAGGTTGAGAACCGTAAAGCCGATGATCGAGACGATCACCAGCAGCACGATGCTCTGCGAGAGACGACTGAGCAGGAATCCCGACATGCAAGTCCTCCGTTAGCGTGACGCTGCCGCCGCCGGCTTGCGGGTCCGGCGGCGAGAGATCAGCTCGCCCAAGACCAGGCCACCGCGTTCCAGGATTCCGTGCGCGTATTGCCGTTCGGCACGAAGCCGCTGATCCCCTTCTTGAGACCTTCGACGGCGTTGCTCTGGTACAGCGGAAGGAAGGGCAGATCCCGACGAACAAGCTCCTGGACCCGATAATAGATCGCGCGCCGGGCTTCGGGATCGAAGGTGCGCGCGCCCTTGTCGAGCAGAGCATCGACCTCGGGATTGGCATATTGCGCATTGTTCGACCCGCGCCCGCCCTTCGCGCCGATCGAACGCGAGTGCAGGCGATTGCTGACGTCCGGGTCAGCGCCGATCAGATACGAGCTGCCGACGATCACGGAATCGAACTGGGACTGCATCCAGAACTCGCCCCACATCACCGCGGCGGGCAGGTTCGATATCTTCATTTCGATGCCGAGCTGCGCAAACGTCTGCTGCAGGAATTGCTGCACCTGTTCGCGAAGGGGATCGCCCGACGTGGTCGAGTTGGTGAAGGACAGACGAACGCCGTTCTTGGTCCGAATGCCGCCCGCTCCGGGAGCCCAGCCGGCTTGATCGAGGATCTTGCGCGCGCGATTCAGGTCGAATTGGTGCAGTGGCAGATTGGAATTGAAGAAGAAGGACTGCCTCGGCATGAAGGTCTCCGTCGGGGTCGGCACCCCGTAATAGAGTCCCTGGACGATCGATTCCTTGTCGATCGCGGCATAAAGCGCCTCGCGCACCGCGAGCTCCTTGAACTGCGGGCGCTCGAGGTTCAGGTAAAAGGACTCGAACGAGGCCCTCGGGACGAGCGTCACCACGCGGTTCGGCAGCGTCTTGGCTTCCCCATAATGATCGGGCGTGATGTAGGGCTGGCCCACGAGGTCGATGTCGCCGCTCTTGAACTGGGTGTAGAGCACCGTGAGATCGGGAATGTATTTGAACACCAGCCGCTCGATGTGAGGGCCTTCACCGAAATAGTCGGTGTTGGCGACGAGCTCGAGATGGTCGCCGGGAACTCGCTTGGCCCACTTGAATGCGCCGGTGCCGATCGGCGCCTGATTGAACGGGGCATTGTTTGGATTGGCCTCTTTCCCGAGGATGTGCTTGGGCACGATGAACGTTTCGGTCAGGAAGGACAGATACGGCGCAAAGGCCTCCTCCATTCGCCACGAGATCTCCGTGGGCGACATCACCGTGATGTCGCGCACCAGTGAATGGCCGGCGGTGCGCCAGCTGCGGAAATTGGGATTGGTGATCAGTTCGAGTGTGAACTTCACGTCCTCGGCACTGAAAGGTGTGCCGTCGTGCCAGCGGACATCATCGCGCAGACGAATGCGCCATTTGAGACCGTCCTCGGAAATGCCGCCGTTCTTTTGATTCGGCACTTCCACGGCGAGGTTGGGCTGGATGACGCCTTGAGGATCGATGCGGAAGAGCGCGTCGAACACCGAGAAATGCACGCCGTCATCGACCTCGATGTGGACCATCAGCGGATTGAAGACGGTCGGCTCCTGCCCGAGCCCGACGATCACGCGGCCGTTCGGCTTTGCCGGAGCGGTGCGGGCGCGCGCGGGCTTCCCCAGAAGATTTGGCGCGAAGAGGCCGGCAGCTCCGCCGATTCCCACCATGCGCAGAGCATCGCGCCGCGAGTAGGTCGATGTCGTCCCAGAACGGTTGGTCATAACGTCTCTCCTCGATTGTGATGTGGGCCGAAGTCTGCATGTTCGGGCGTGCTTGCGGGCTGCTCACCCGGGATAGCTGCCACCAATTCTCGCGTATAGCTGGATTTCGGGTCGAGGAAGATCTGCGACGGTGGCCCGCATTCGACGATCTGTCCGCGATGCATGACGGCGATTTCATCGCAGATCTGGCTTGCGACGCGCAGATCGTGCGTGATGAAGATCATCGAGACGCCGGTCTCCCGCTGAATCTGATCCAGGAGTTTCAGGATCTGGGCCTGGATCGAGACGTCCAGCGCAGAGACCGCCTCGTCGGCGATCAGCAATCTCGGCTTGAACATCAGCGCCCGTGCGATTCCGATGCGCTGGCGCTGCCCGCCGGAGAACTCGTGCGGATAACGGTCGAAGGCGCCTGCATCGAGGCCGACATGTGACAGCAGCTCCCGCGCCCGCTCGGCAGCCTCGCTGTAGTGCATCCCATGCGCGACCGGGCCGACCGTCAGAATGTGCCCAACGGTCGATCGCGGATTAAGCGAGGCAAAAGGATCCTGGAAGATCATCTGGATCTTTGGCCGCAGCGGCCGAAACTCGGCTTCCGAAAGCCCAGCAATGTCGCGGCCCTCGAACAGGATCGAACCGCTGTCACATTCCATGAGCTTGATCAGAAGCCGGCCGAGCGACGATTTGCCCGAACCGCTTTCTCCGACAACGCCAAGCGTGCGCCCCGAGGTGATGTCGAAGCTGACCCCATTGACCGCGGGCACGATGCGCTGCGTACCGAACAACGCGCTGCCGCTGCGATAGGTCTTTACGAGGCCCTCGGCCTTGAGCACGGACGCTCTGTCCGAGGCTTCCCGGGGAATGCGGTCCTTGCCGGTCAGGTGCGGCACCGCCGCGATCAGGCGGCGCGTATAGAGATGGCTGGGCGACTTCAGCACCTGTTCGGCACTGCCCTGCTCGACGCAATGACCCTTCTCCATCACGACGACGTAGTCGGCAATTTCGGCGACGACGCCGAAGTCGTGGGTGATGAACATGACGCTCATGCCTTTGCGGCGCTGGATGTCGCGGATCAACTGCAGGATCTGCGCCTGGGTGGTCACGTCGAGTGCGGTGGTGGGCTCGTCCGCGATCAGGATCGCGGGCTCGAGAGCCAGGGCCATGGCGATCATCACCCGCTGCCGCTGCCCGCCCGAAAGTCGGAACGGATATTGGTGATACATGAGCGGCGGATCGGGCAGGCCCACTTCGGTCAGCAAATCGATGGCGCGGCTGCGCCGGGACGCCGGCGTGCCAACATCATGCGCAGCCATTACCTCCTCGATCTGCGCGCCCACTGTCATCAACGGATTGAGCGCCGAGAGAGGATCTTGAAAGATCATCGACACGACGCGGCCGCGCAGGCTGCGGAGCTTGTCGGGCGAGAGGCCTACGATGTTCGTCCCATCCAGGTGGATCGCGCCCGAGGAGACCCGGATCGCTTTCGGCAGGAGCCCCATGATCGCATTCGCGGTGACCGACTTGCCCGATCCCGATTCCCCGATGATACAGAGAATCTGTCCGCGCTTCAGATCGAAGGAGATGTTTTCGACGGCGTATGCTCGCTCCATTCCCTCAGGCAGGCTCACGCTCAGATCGCGCACCGAGAGCACGACACCGGTCGGGGCTGCAGCCTGCACGTCAGAGGCCATAAGAATACCCTCCCCTTTCAGCGCGGTGCGCTCCTGGCGCCGGCGACCTCTGCCCTTTGCGTGCCGTCGCTCCTTAGACAGCTCGACTATCCGCCGCTCGACCTGCCCTTCTCTCATTGGAGGCTGCGACATGATTCAGTCCTCCCGGCGCAATAAGCAAGATCTCCTCGGCGTGCCGCAGCGGCCAAATCAGCCGCTTCCATCGAGGCGAAGCTCACATCACGCCCCGTCGTGGCTTGATCGCTTCCGTGAAGGTCACTTCCTGGACAAGGCTCATGCAGTTCGCCTCCACGGGGTTTCGACCTCTCGATCGAGTTTGAATATTCCGCCGATCTTGACCAATGGGATCATGCTGGAGTCGCCGAAACCCGGCATTCGAGCAGCAGGAACTTCTAAAAACGAAGTCCGATTTGGCATTTCAGTCTGCACGCGAGGGCCGTCAATGTGTGCAGGATGAGCGCCCGGCGCGGCGCAAAGCGCAATCGCGCAGCGTGCGGGGTGACGATGCCTGCGAAATGCCCTGCAAGCAAATATTCTCGCAGTGAATTGCCTGTGCCGGAGGCAGCAAACCGCAGGATATTCCGTCCCAATCACCAAACTCGGCGAGGCCTGCCGCAATTCGGCGCCTAGGATAGGGCAACCACCGGAGGTCCCACCGAATGAGCGCACCGCTCATGCCTATCGAATCCAGTCCTTCACTGCCGCAGGAGGCAGACGTCGTCGTCATCGGCGGTGGCGTGGTGGGCGTGTTCACGAGCTATTATCTTGCCCGCCGCGGCATCAAGGTCGCCTTGCTCGAAAAGGGCCGCGTCGCCGCCGAGCAGTCCAGCCGCAACTGGGGATGGTGCCGCCAACAGAACCGCGATGCACGCGAGCTGCCGCTTGCCACCAAGAGCCTCGATCTCTGGGAGAGAGTTGCCCTGGAGACCGGTGCAGATACGGGCTTTCGCCGTTGCGGCCTTCTGTATTTGTCGAATGACGAAGATGAGCTTGCGGGCTGGGCCAAGTGGCGAGACTTCGCCAGGACCGTAGGGGTCACGACGCACATGTTGAGTGCAGAAGAAGCGAACGAGCGAGGCAAGGCGACGGGTCGCAAGTGGAAAGGTGGCGTCTTCTCCCCCACCGACGGGACGGCAGACACCTCAAAGGCCGTGCCCATCGCCGCGCGTGCGATCATGGCAGCGGGTGGCACAGTGCACCAGTATTGCGCCGCGCGCGGCTTGGAGCTCAGCGGCGGCCGAGTCAGCGGTGTGGTGACCGAAGTCGGCACGATCCGGACAAAGACGGCAGTCATGGCAGGAGGCGCGTGGGCATCCTCGTTCTGTCATCAGCTTGGAATTCGTTTTCCGCAGGCGTCCGTGCGCCAGTCCATTCTTGCCGTGGCTCCTGGCGCGGCCGGTCTGCCTGATGCCCTGCACACTGCGCAGGTGTCGCTCACCCGGCGCGCCAGCGGCGGCTACACGCTGGCCATCAGCGGCCGCGCACGGGTCGATCCCACGCCGCAGCAATTCAGGTTCGCTCGCGAATTCCTGCCCATGTTCGCTCGCCGGTGGCGCAGTCTCAGCCCCGGCGCCTTTGAGGGCTTGCGGCAAGGCCATGAAACGCTGGCGAGATGGGGGCTCGACGAGGTGACGCCGATGGAGCTGAACCGGACGCTCGATCCCCGTCCCGACATGAGGCAGATCCGCCTGACGCATCGGCGCGCCTGTGAATTGTTGCCGGAGCTTCGGCGCGTCGCCATCTCGAACGTCTGGGCCGGCTACATCGACAGCACGCCGGATGGCGTGCCGGCAATCGGCGAGGTTGAGTCCATCCCAGGTTTCATCCTTGCGGCGGGGTTCAGCGGCCACGGTTTTGGGATTGGGCCTGGCGCGGGGCATATGATCGCCGACATCATCACGGGCAATCCGCC
The DNA here is from genome assembly GCF_016031655.1 of Bradyrhizobium glycinis. Taxonomy (GTDB): domain Bacteria; phylum Pseudomonadota; class Alphaproteobacteria; order Rhizobiales; family Xanthobacteraceae; genus Bradyrhizobium; species Bradyrhizobium glycinis. The sequence continues at coordinate 281,169 of NZ_JACCHQ010000004.1, read as the reverse complement.
AATCGTCGACCCGCGTCCCTACAGGCCGGAGCGGCTGAAAGGGAGCGCCTGGGGCAAGGTCAGCGAGTTCTAAGAGGGCAATGTCCACCGTCCGGTGGGAAAACACGCCGGTTGATGTTATGACATGCGCATGACGCTGAGGCCGCAAAGCCCTGAAGCCGTTGGCATCCACCTCATGGCATCACTATGAAGCTCGATAAGATCGACATCAGGATTCTATGCGAACTGCAGAAGAATGGGCGGATTTCCAACGTCGAGCTTGCAGAGCTGATCAACCTGTCCCCGAGCCCATGCCTGATGCGCGTCAAGAGGCTCCAGACGGAGGGCTTCATCACCGGCTACTCCGCCCAGATTGACGTTGCCAAACTTGGACAAACCTTGACCGTCTTTGCCGAGATCACTTTGAAGAATCATCGGCAGATCGATTTCGCCCGCTTTCTCACCACGATCGAAAAGATCGATTCAGTCGTTGAGTGCCACCTGGTCTCCGGCGGGTACGACTATCTCGTCAAGTTCATCACGGCGGGAATCAGCGAATACCAGGCGGTCATGGAGCGCCTCGTCGAGATGGATATCGGCATCGACAAATACTTCAGCTTTGTCGTGCTCAAATCCCCGATCGTGAAATCCCATCTGCCGCTCGAGAGCATCTTCAACGGCTGAAGGCCAATTCGGCCGTCAACGGGCAGGCGCAGCGATTCATCCTTTCATCGCCGCGCGGACGTCCCTGTCTTCGAGAGTCTGGTCGAGCGTCGTTCTTGTCCGTTCGATGATGCCATCGATGTCATCAGCCGTGCAGCAGAGCGGCGGCGCATAACCCAAAACACCCTGTGCGAAGGCGCGGATGACGAGGCCGTTGTCCCATGCGCGGTCAAAAATGCGGCGCGCCGCGTCAGCCTCGGCCGGCAGCGGCGTCTTGCGTTCCTTATCGGTGACAAGCTCGATTGCAGCCAGCATGCCGCGACCGCGGACATCGCCGACGAGCGGATGATCTGCAAGTGCCCGAAGGCCTTCCATCAGGCGGCGTCCCGCCTTCCGGCCGTTCTCCAGCAGCCCATTTTCATAAAGGTCGAGGCACGCAAGCCCGACGGCTGCGCTGACGGGATGCGCGGAGTAGGTGTAGCCGTGGCCGACGGCCGCCTTGCCGGCGCCGTCTGCAATTGTGTTGTAGACGCGGTCGGACATCAGCACGGCCCCCATCGGCACATAGCCCGACGTCAGTCCTTTTGCCGTGGTCATGAGATCCGGCACGACGTCGTCCTCCTCACAGGCGAAGAGCGGACCGACACGGCCAAATCCGGTGATGACCTCATCGGCAACGAACAGAATATCGTGCTCCTTGCAGACGGCGTGCATGGCCTTCAGCCAGGACGGCGGCGGAACGAGGACGCCACCCGAACCCTGTATCGGCTCGACGTAGAAAGCGGCAACGCGATCTGCGCCGAGTTCGGCAATCTTAGTGCGTAGCGCCGCGACCGACGCGGCGATGATCGCCTGGGGATTAGAACCGGCGGGATTGCGATAGGCATAGTGCGACGGGATCTTGTGTTGCCAGCTGTAGGGCACCCCGAAGCCCGCATGAAAGGCGGGCAGCGCGGTCAAGCCAGCCCCGGCCGTCGACGATCCATGGTAGCCGGATTCGACGGAGATGAACTGGTCCTTCTGTGGCGTACCCTTGGCATGATAATAGTACCGGATGAACCGGATCGTGCTGTCGACGGCATCGGAGCCGCCTAACGTGAAGTAGACATGGTTCAGATCGCCAGGCGCCAATTCAGCCAGCCTGGCGGCCAGCCGGATCGCCGGCTCGGAGCCTAATCCGAAATAGCCCGTCGCATAGGGAAGTTCGCGCAACTGCCTCGTGGCCGCTTCAATGATGCTGTCCTGGCCGTAGCCGGCATTGACACACCATAGGCCCGCGAAGCCGTCGAGCAATTGACGCCCCGAAATATCAGTCAGCGTCGCGCCCTTCGCTGACTTCAGCACCCGGACGCCCGTCGCCTCGTGGCTGCGATAGGATGAGACCGGGTGAATGAAATGCGCACGATCGAGTTCAATCAGCGAGTTGCTCAACATATTGTCCTCCAGATCGGCCGCGATGTTTGTGCGAGCAGCCCGTTGTGTCCGGGCTCAACATAAGTCTCCGAAGACAGCAGTTGCTCCCAGGCAGGACACGGAGGGAGGGCGTTTTGACTTTGATTGGACACCACTGCGGCATCTTATGCCGGTATGGTGCGGCGACGGCATTGAAGCTGAACGAGGAGGGCCGTCGTCGCGTAACTCTCTGCCGCGGCTCCGATGCGATACGACACAATCTGCTCCCGACCACCGCGACATCGGCGCTTTATCTCGTCGGCTACTCGCTAGGATGCGTGTCGTACCGGCAAGCGGTGCGAGATCGCAAGGATTGGAGCTATGGCGACATTCAGACCGAAATACATCACCTTCGACTGCTACGGCACGCTGACCAATTTCGACATGGCGGGCGCCGCGACCCGCGTCTATGGCTCCGAGCTCTCGTCGACGGCCATGGCCAAGCTGATCAAGGATTTTTCAGCCTATCGCCTTGACGAGGTTCTCGGCGCCTGGAAGCCGTACTTCGAGGTCGTGCACAATGCGCTGGAGCGTGCCTGCAAGCGCAATGGTGTCGTCTTCAAGCCGGAGCATGCCCAGCGCATCAATGAAGAGATCCACACGTGGGGTCCACATCCCGACGTCCCGGCTGGTCTGACCAAGGTTGCCAAGGAAATCCCGCTGGTCATCTTGTCGAACTCCATGAAGAACCTCATCATGTCGAACGTGGAGAAGCTCGGTGCTCCCTTCCACATGGTCATCACGGCCGAGGAGACTGGCGCCTACAAGCCGCACATGAAAGGCTTCGAATACATGTTCGACAAGCTGGGCTGCGGCCCGGAAGATATCACTCACGTCTCCTCCTCGTTCCGCTACGACCTGATGACCGCCTACGACCTCGGTATCAAGAGCAAGGTCTGGGTGAACCGCGGTCACGAGCCGGCGAACCCGTCCTATGAATACACAGAGGTGGCTGATATCGGCGGGCTTGCCGCGGCGGTCGGCTTGGAGCCGTTGCGCAAAACCGCGTGAAGCGCGATTCTCATCAGGGCTTCTTCCACGCGCGTCAGTTCTTACGAAGCTTGGAAATCGGATCCGTGAAGGAGAAAAGGGGGCGGTTCGACCGCCCCCTTTTCTGTCTCGGCGACTGATCCGATGGATCTTTCAGTCCAGCCCGCCCACGTGGAGCGCCTTGGTCTCGAGATATTCTTCTATCCCGAGTTGGGATCCCTCGCGTCCGAGGCCCGACTGCTTGACGCCGCCGAAAGGCGCAACCTCGGTCGAGATAAGGCCGGTGTTCAGGCCGACCATGCCGAACTCGAGCGCCTCGGCAACACGCCATGAGCGCCTGAGGTTTTCAGTGTAGAAATAGGCAGCAAGGCCGAACGGCGTGCCGTTGGCAATCGCAATTGCCTCGTCCTCGGTCTCGAAGCGGAAAAGAGGTGCCACCGGCCCGAAAGTCTCCTCTGATGCGAGCAGCATCTCGGTCGTCGCGCCGCCGAGCACGACAGGGCGGGCATATTGCCGGCCTTCCGGCACGGCCTCACTCTCCGCGATGATCTTTGCACCCTTGCCCAGGGCATCCGCGACGTGCCGCTTGATCTTTTCGATCGCCGCGCCGTTGATCATCGGTCCGATTGCGACCCCCTCTTCCGTACCGGCACCGACCTTCATTTTCGCGACTCGGGTGGCGAGCTTCTGGGCGAAGGCGTCGTAAATGCCTGTTTGCACGAGAATGCGGTTGCAGCAGACGCACGTCTGCCCGCCATTGCGGAATTTTGACGCAATCGCCCCTTCGACCGCTCGGTCAATATCGGCATCGTCAAAAACGATGAAGGGAGCGTTGCCGCCGAGCTCGAGGCTCAGCCTCTTGATGTTGTCCGCGGCGCCTTTCATCAGCAACGCGCCGACGCGAGTTGACCCCGTAAAGGAGATTTTGCGCACGGTTTCGTTGGCTAACAGCTCCTGACCGATCTCTGCCGGCATGCCCGTCACGATATTGATCACGCCCGCCGGAATCCCCGCCCGCTCGGCCAAAACAGCGATCGCGAGAGCCGAAAAAGGCGTAAACTCGGAGGGCTTGATGACCACGGTGCACCCGGCGGCAAGCGCGGGTGCCACCTTGCGCGTAATCATCGCGTTGGGGAAATTCCAGGGCGTGATGATCCCGCAGACGCCCACCGGCTCTTTCAGCACCAGGATGCGGCGGTCGACAGTAGGTGACGGGATCGTCGATCCGTTGATCCGTCGCGCCTCTTCCGCAAACCATTTGACGAACGAAGCCCCGTAACGGATCTCGCCGAGCGATTCAGCAAGCGGCTTGCCCTGTTCAAGCGTCAGCAGAAGCGCCAAATCCTGCTCATGATGCCGCATGAGCTCATACCAGCGCTCCAGCAGTGCGGCACGCTCTGCATGGGCCTTGGTCTTCCAATGCTTGAACGCAGCCGCCGCTGCGTCGATTGCTGCCCTGGTCTCGTCGCGCCCCATGTCGGGAATCGTGCCAAGCAATTTCTGGCTCGCAGGATCGATGACATCAACGGTGGCTTTCCTGCTCGCGTCCCGCCAGGTGCCGCCAATCAGCGCTTGCTGGCGAAACAGATCTTTGTCCTTCAACGCAATCATGGGCTTGCTCCTTGCCTTTGGGCTCGACCTCACCATCACTGCCTGATTTGCGAGTGGCGAGACGAAGATGTCTCATGCCAACAGTACAGGACCGCACGCAGGATTTTTCATTGAAAGCGACGCGTTTGGCCGCGTTGAATCTGGTCAGACGCAGCGCCGGAGGTCGAATATTCTGAGGGCCGTTTGATCGTGCTGCCCTCGGCATCGTCTCAGTCGTAATGGCAGACGTAGATCTTTCGCACGGTCTCGATCGTACGCCAGATGCCGACGAAGCCGGGCTTCATCACAAAGCTGTCGCCGGCGCCGTACCTCCTGACCTCACCGCCCTTTTCCTCGATCTCGATGAGACCCGAGAGAATGTGGCAGAACTCGAAGGTGGTGCCCTTGATGGAATGGGTCTCGCCCGGCGTGGCTTCCCAGACGCCGGTCAGCAGCTTCTCGCCTTTCGAGGCGTCCTGTGCCCAGGTCTTGAAGGATGGATTGCCCGAAATGAGCCGCTCCGGGGCAGGCAGCGCGTTCTTCGGTGTGAAGTCCGGATTGGTGTCGATGGTGACCAGAAGCGACATGGCATTTTTCCTGTTAGTAGCCGAGTGTTCGATGTACGTCTCTGCCTGGCCTGGCGTGTCGAAGACGCCGGGAAAAGCGATTAGCCTCGCAAGATCTTCTTGAGCATTCATGGCGCCCAATCTTCCTGCGCGGTTTGCCGAACATCGAGAAGGTAGCTCCAAGTCGGAGCTTTCCCTGCCGAATTGCGTTGCAATACAGGCCGAAGATTTCGAAGAGGCGGCCCAAACAGGGGAAACCTGCTGGGTTTTCGTGCGATAGTGCGGCGAATACGCCCTATAGTGGCGGGAGAGAAACGGCGCGGTCGGGCGGGGACCGGCATCCCGCCAAGGAATGGACGAGTTGAAATGGGACGAACGGTACGCGTGAAGTCCTTTGAACTGGCCGCGAAGGACATCAATGACGTTGATGTGACGCTGCTCCACGCGCTCTCGACTGGGGTGGGCTGGCCGCATCGGCCCAAGGATTGGGATTTCTTGCGCCGCGCAGGTCATGGCATCGTAGCCGTTGACGGCATAGGACGCGTCTTCGGCAGCGCGATGTGGTTTCCACATGGCCACGACTTCGCGACGATTGGCCTGGTGATCACGTCGCCACGAACCCAGGCGCAAGGTACTGGCCGCTGGCTCATGGAGCAGGTGTTCGAGCGGTGCGGCGGCCGGAATTTGACCCTCAACTCAACCGATGCCGCATATCATCTTTATCTTTCGCTGGGCTTCACCAAGGAAGCCACCGTGTATCAGTGGCAAGGAGAAGTGGCGTCACCGCTCCCGCCGGTGCCGGCTCTCGACGGCGAATTGAGCTCGCTGTCCACCGAGAACATCGAAGAGATCGCAGCGCTGGATGAACGCGCTTTCGGAACAAATCGCCGGAAGTTGCTTGCATTGCTTTCAGAAGGTGCGTCAATCTGCGTTCTGAGCCGTGGCGGAGAGACCGTCGGCTATTCCATGAAGCGCGAATTCGGGCGCGGTCATGTGATCGGCCCCATCATCGCCAGCAATGATTGTGACGCGATCCATCTCACGGCCGTGCATCTCAAGGATCTCGCCGGACGATTCGCCCGCGTGGACACACGGGAGCAGACGGGTCTGTTTGCGGACTTTCTTCAACAGAGCCGCCTCGCTATGAACGACACAGTCACGACCATGTCCAGGGGACGCCGATTCCTGAACCGAAAGGAAAACGCGCCGTGGGTCTACGGATTGGCGGGTCACGCGTTGAGCTGAAGCTATGAAGCGTGCTCGCCGGCGGCGGATGCAGCGCATGAGTGTGTATCGCCTCGGGTGACGAGCCTCAGGAGGGTTCTGTTGTTGCTTCGGCCGTTGGCGTCCATTAGGCCCAACTAGCGAATCCAAGCGCACGAATCGTAGATTGGCTTACAAATTCGTGCAAATGGCGGAGAGAGTGCAAGTCGAACTCACGATTCATAATCATGGGCTGAACTTCGAACGGCGGCCGCCAGTATTGGCATGAAGTAGGCGCGCGAGATGTGCCGGGCAATTGTCCGGCATCCGCCACCATCACGAGCTGCTTCCGATGGAGTGCACAATCGTCGCGTTGGTCGCCAGCGCTACCGATAAGGGGTAAAAAATCGCACGAAATCCTAGTTTGGCGTGCAAAATCGCAGGTTTGGTAGCGGGGGAGGGACTCGAACCCCCGACCCCAGGATTATGATTCCCGTGCTCTAACCAGCTGAGCTACCCCGCCACAGGGATCGCGGCGGCGATTTGAGGCCGATCTCGCGAACGCGCGGCATATAAGGAAGGGGGCGGGGGTAAGTCAACGCTAAAAGCTCCGCCTTCGCCAAGGCTTCGACGGGACAAGTCGGCAAGAAAAGGCCATTCGGCGACGGATTTGCCCCTTCTTGGGACCAGACTCGGGGAGAGTCCCCCCTCACCCGGATCGCATCTGCGATGCGCTCCGGCCTCTCCCCGCAGGCGGGGAGAGGCGAAGAGCGCGAGAGGCGCGAAACCCTTATTTCGGCCTCACATTGGGATCGCCGCCGGGGCTGCCGGGGGGCGGGATCACCGGGGTGTTGCCGCCGGTGTCCGGCGCCGGGGCATGCATTTCGGGGTCGATGCCGGAGGGCGGGCAGAGCACGCCGTCGGATTTGGCGAGCTTGTCGCCGAGCGGTTCCCGGGACTGGCCGATGGTGGTGCCGTCCGATGAGCGATTCGGGCGGTCCTGCGGTGTGCAATTGGCCGCATGTTGCGGGGACGGCGGCGCGGTCTGTTGTGGCGGCGTCGCCGGGGCGGGCGGGGCCTGCGCGATCGCGCTGCCTGAGGCGGCGATCAGGAGGCCCACGAGAATGAGGTTTGTCGTGCGCATGGGAAGGAAACGCGCGCGCGAGGTCCCCTGTTCCCGCGGTTCGCAATCACGATTTGCGGTAGCGGATCAGCGAGAAATGCCCCATCGGCGGCATGGGCCTGCGCTCGGTGAGCGCGACGCCGCCGTGCCTTGTGGCCCACCCCTCGAGGCGGGCCCACGGGAATTCCGGGCGCCAGCCGAGACGGCGGGCGATCGGCGCGAAGGCGAGCTCGAACAGCTTTCGCGGACCGCTTTCCGCACCGATGTGGTTGACCAGGATCAGCTCGCCCCCTCGCTTGAGCACGCGCACGAACTCGTCGAGCGTGCCTTCGGGATCGGGCACGGCCGTGATGACATATTGCGCCACCACCGCGTCGAAGAAATTGTCGGGGAAGGCGAGGTTCTTCGCATCCATCACCGAGAGGACTTCGACATTGGAGAGACGCAGCGCTCGGACACGCGCCTGCGCCTTGCGCAGCATCGGCTCGGAGATGTCGACGCCGCAGACCTTGGTGGTGCGCGCGTAGTCGGACAGCGAAAGACCGGTGCCGACGCCGACGTCGAGGATGCGGCCGCCGATGCGGTCGGCCTCCGCGATGGTCGATTGCCGGCCGGCGTCGAACACCTTGCCGAACACGAGATCATAGACCGGCGCCCAGCGGCCATAGGCCTTCTCGACCCCGGCCCGCGAGATGTCTGCTGCCATGCCCCCTGCCCTTGCCCGAAGATTCTCTAAGGTGTGTTTGTTGGTGAGAACGGATCCTGCCCCGCGCGCGGTCTGGAGCCTCTCCCGCTTGCGGGAGAGGTCGCGCCCACCGGGTCGCGCCGAAGGCGCGCCCGACGACAGGCTCCGGCGCGGGTGAGGGTTGTCTCCGCACCGGGAGTATCCCATTGCGGAAGCACCCTCTCCCCCACGCGGGAGAGGGGGCGCACTTCCGGTGTCGCGAGAGTGCGGTCCGATCTCATGATGCTCAGCCGCGCACGGCTTCCGCGAGCGGGCGCGATGTGCCCGTGCCGACCTTGGCTGCGGCGCTCTGGATGAAGCCGCCGCCGAGCACGCGGGCCTGGCCGCTGGGTGCGTCGTAGAACACGCAGGCCTGTCCCGGCGAGACGCCCTCCTCGCCCGCGACGAGCTCGACCTCGTAACGGCCGTTGCTGCCGCGCAGCCAGGCCGGTTGGGGACTGCGGGTGGAGCGCACGCGCACGAACATCTCGAGGCCGCTTCCGACGGCGTGGTCGATGTCGCCGTCGCCGATCCAGTTGACGTCGCGCAGGGAGATGCGGTGCATCTTCAGCGCATCGCGCGGGCCGACCACGACGCGGCGGGTCGCTGCGTCCAGCCGCAGCACGAACAGCGGCGAGCCGGAGGCGATGCCGAGACCGCGGCGCTGGCCGACGGTGAAATTGGCGATGCCGTTGTGCCGGCCGAGCACGCGGCCCTCGAGATCGACGATGTCGCCGGGGTCCATCGCATTGGGGCGCAGGCGCGTGATGATGTCGGTGTAGCGGCCGGTCGGCACGAAGCAGATGTCCTGGCTGTCGTGCTTGTCGGCGACCGCAAGGCCGAAGCGGCGCGCGAGCTCGCGTGTCTCGGGCTTGGTCATGTCGCCGAGCGGAAAGCGCAGAAAGTCGAGCTGCTCCTGCGTGGTCGCGAATAGGAAATAGCTCTGGTCGCGATCGGCGTCGGCCGCGCAGACCAGCGCGCGCGAGCCGTCGCCCCGACGGCGCGAGGCGACGTAATGGCCGGTCGCGAGCGCCTGGGCGCCCAGCTCGCGGGCGGTCTTCAAGAGGTCACGGAATTTGACGCTGCGGTTGCACTCGATGCAGGGCACCGGCGTCTCGCCGAGCGCGTAAGAATCGGCGAAATTGTCGATGACGGACTCGCGAAAGCGGTCCTCGTAATCGAGCACGTAATGGGGAATGCCGAGCTTGGCCGCGACGTCGCGGGCGTCGTGGATGTCCTGGCCGGCGCAGCAGGCGCCCTTGCGGTGGGTGGCCGCGCCATGGTCATAGAGCTGCAGCGTGATGCCGACGACGTCGTAGCCCTCAGCCTTCAGCAGCGCAGCCGTCGTCGAGGAATCGACGCCGCCCGACATGGCGACGACGACCCTGGTGTCCTCGGGACGGCCTTCGAGATCCAGACTGTTGAGCATGGGCCTTAAAGCGTTGTGACGAGCGGCGACGCGCGATCCGCGATTGCTGTGCCTTCTCGGGGGACGGCGGCGATCCTCCGGAACCTTGGTTCCCGAAGAGCACGACTGCCCAAGTCGAAAGCGGCTGAGAGTAGCCTCTTTAATATAGGCGGCATTCCGGTGAAGCAATCGCGCGGGCCCCTCGCTTAGGGCAATTCTTGCCGGGGCGGCAGAAATGGCGGGGTCGGGGCCGGCTGGCCGGCGATGGGCCCACATCGCCAAAGCGTTGATTAAATTGCAGAAATCTCCGCTCTTCGGGGCTGGCCCGCTCCTTGCTCCCCCTGGTCCGAAGTTGCTTGCAAGGGGTTGCCTGTGGTCGGTCGGATGTCAGATGTCGTGGCAAGCGTGCAAATCCAGAGCGCGCAGCAGAAGCCTGCCCGGTCGCAAGCCCCGAAGGACACGCCGGCGAGTGGGGCGTTCGGCTCGCTGGTAGACAGCAACACGCAGGCCATCGGCAACAACGCGCCGGCGCAGGACAGCGCACCGCGCCGGAGCGAGCAGACCTCGTCCTCGCCGGCGGCCGAGCGGCCGTCGCGCGACACCCCGTCCACGGACCAGGCTTCGCAGAGCAAGGCGAGCGACGACGCCGACCCGTCGGCGGCGGCGGAGAATGACAGGGGCGAGGCGCCCGGCGATCCGGCCAAGGGCGCCGGCAAGGTCAAGGACAAGACCGAAACGGCGGACGCCAAATCGGCCGACAAATCCGACGAGACCGAGAGCGATACGACGCACGGCACCGAGGTCCTCACCGCCGCCGCCGACGCGGCTGCCGGCGCGCCGCCCGCCACGGCGCAGACCGCCCTGCCCGATCCCGGCATCATCGTTGCCGCGCCGGTCGTGCCAGTCGACCCGAATGCAGCTGCGAACCAGGCTGGCGATGCCGCCGCCGCGCCGCTCGCGATCGCCGCGGCAGGACTTGCCGCCAGCGCCTCCACTGCCGCCCAGATCGCCGGCACCAAGACCGATACCGCCACGACGAGCGACAAGAGCGCCAAGGCCAGTGCACAGGCCGCAGGCGCCGAGGTCGACGCCGAGACCACGACGACGCTCGGCGAGGCCGCGGCCGGCACCACCGAGACCGCCTCGACCGGACCAAAAGCTGGTGGCGGGCTGATGGCCGCGGTCAGCCAGGGCACGCCCAAAACCGCGTTCAAGGACGCCGCGACGGCGCAGGCACAAACCGACGTCTCGAATATCGGCCAAGACACCGGCAAGGCGAACCTCGCCACCGCGCAGGCTCCGGCACCGACCGCCAACGCCGCCCATGCGCAAGGCTTGAAGCCGCAGGCTGACAGCGTCGCGACCGAGGCGAAGGCTGGCGCCGCCGACCGCGCCGCCGATCCGGCCCAGGGCGCGCCGGCCGCGTCCGCGCATGCGGGCGCGCTAGCCACCCCTGCTCCGACGGATACCAGCGCACAGGCCGCTTCCGCCGTGCAGGCGCCGCTGACCAATACGACCTCGGCCGCCACCGCATCGACCGCGACGCTCACCGCGACCGCGGCGACCCACAATGCGGCCGTGCCGATCAGCGGCATCCCGATCGAGATCGCAGCCGCCATTCGCGCCGGCAAGTCGCGGTTCGACATTAGCCTCGATCCGGCCGAGCTCGGCCGCATCGACGTGCGCATCAATGTCGACCGCACCGGCAACGTCACCTCGCATCTCACGGTCGAGAAGCCGGAGACGCTGCAGATGCTGCGCCAGGACGCGCCGCAATTGCAGCGCGCGCTCGACGATGCCGGCTTCAAGACCGGCAGCAACGGTCTGTCCTTCAGCCTGCGCGACCAGAATTCATCGGGCCAGAATTCCGGCCAAAACAACGACAATGGCGGCAATGCCCGCCGCCTGATCATCAGCGAGGACGACAGCGTTCCCGCAGCGCCCATCGGGCGCGGCTATGGCCGCATGCTCGGATCGAGCAGCGGCGTCGACATCAGAGTGTGAGGAGTATTCGACAATGACCACCACGAATGCCGCCACCGCGCCCGCGGTCGTCTCCGGAACGACCGACGTTCCGAAATCCTCGTCGAGTTCGTCGATGAGCTCGACCACGGGGTCGACGCTCGCCGGCAATTTCCAGACCTTCCTGACCCTGCTGACGACGCAGCTGCAGAACCAGAACCCGCTCGATCCGCTCGATACCAACCAGTTCACCCAGCAACTGGTGCAGTTCGCCGGCGTCGAGCAGCAGCTCAAGACCAACGAATCGCTGGCTCAGCTCGTCACCCTGCAGCAAACCACGCAGGCGACCCAGGCGCTGGGCTTCGTCGGCAAGACCGCCCTGGTCGACGGCTCGACCGCGACGATGAAGAACTCGTCGGCGACCTGGCATCTCAACGTGCCGACCGACTCCACCGTCGAGATCTCGATCGCCAATTCCAGCGGCCAGACCGTGTTCACCGGCAAGTATACCGCCGCCGCCGGCACCGACATCCCCTTCACCTGGAACGGCATGGGCAATGACGGCACGCAATGGCCCGACGGCAAGTACACGATTTCCGCCACAGGCAAGGACGTCGCGAACAACAATGTCGGCATCGCCGCGCAGGTGCAGGGCGTGGTCTCGTCGGTCGACCTGACCCAATCGCCGCCGCTGCTCACCATCGACGGCGCCAGCTACACACTGAGCCAGGTGAAGAGCATCATTGCGACGAGCAGCAATTGAGGCTCGCTGCAACGACAAATTCAATGTCATCCCCGCGAAAGCGGGGATCCATAACCCCAGAGAGTGGTTGTAGCACGCAGCTGGTCACTCCGAGTCTTCGTCAAACCCCTGCCTGGGGTTATGGATCCCAGGCTCGCGCTGCGTGCGCCCCGGGATGACAGTTGAGGGCTTTGCAGCGTCGCTCATAGGCCCCAGTTGTTAGTAAAGTATTTACTTTCTGCCCCGCTCAGCCGGCCGAGATTGCGTCTTCCGCCCGCCGAGCCGGCCGCGTTCCCCCAAGATTCAACGAGAATTGTATTGAACCCTTAGGCTTAGCGGATTTTTAAGCCGCGGGGGTTACGGTTACGGCGTGAGTTCAGTGGTTGAGAGTTTGTGAGTACGCCATGACAGAACCCCATCGCCCGAGGGTAAAATACGTCATCGGGCCGGACGGCAGTCCGCTGACGATCGCGGATCTGCCTGCACCCGGCACCAAACGCTGGGTCATCCGCCGCAAGGCCGAAGTCGTCGCCGCTGTCCGTGGTGGACTTCTCTCCCTCGAGGAGGCCTGCAGCCGTTATACCCTGACGGTAGACGAATTCCTCTCCTGGCAGTTTTCCATCGACCAGCACGGTCTGGCGGGTCTTCGCACCACCCGCATCCAGCAATATCGCCAGTAGGCGATCCGGAAATCTGCGGTCTTTGACGAAAATCGGCCTCGCTTTGCGAGGCCGATTTTTTTCATGATGCACTTTTGTCCGACCTCTTAACCTTCGTTAACCATATCGAAACCATCACCTAGGCAATAATTGCCCAGTCGGCCTTTCCAGTGAAGCGGCCGAAGCTGTGGGGCGGTTGCTTGCAAGGGCTTGCGGACTTTCTGAAGAGTATCGGTGCCGCCCGGTTCGGGGCGATGATCGCGGTCACCGCCGCGCTCATCGGCTTCTTCGCCTTCGTCATCATGCGCGTCACGACGCCGCAGATGACGACGCTGTTCACGGATCTGTCCGTGGAAGATTCCTCCAGCATCATCAAGGACCTGGAACGCCAGGGCATCCAGTTCGAGATCCGCAATGAGGGCTCCATCATCATGGTGCCCAAGGACAAGGTCACGCGGCTGCGAATGAAGCTCGCCGAGGGCGGCCTGCCCAAGGGCGGCGGCGTCGGCTACGAGGTGTTCGACAAGTCGGACGCGCTCGGCACCACCTCCTTTGTTCAGAACATCAATCACCTGCGCGCGCTCGAGGGCGAGCTCGCCCGCACCATCCGCGCCATCGACCGCATCCAGGCCGCCCGCGTCCATCTGGTGCTGCCCGAGCGGCCGCTGTTTGCGCGCGAGGCGCCGGAGCCGTCGGCCTCGATCGTGGTGCGCGTCCGCGGCTCGCTGGAAGCCCAGCAGATCCGCGCCATCCGCCACCTCGTCGCCTCCGCCGTCAACGGGCTGAAGCCGCAGCGGGTCTCGATCGTCGACGAGGCCGGCCAGCTGCTCGCCGACGGCGCCCAGACCGATCCGGAGCAGGCCATCGGCGAGGAGCGCCGCATCGCCTTCGAAAAGCGCATGCGCAAGCAGGTCGAGGACATCGTCTCCTCGGTGGTCGGCTCGGGCCGCGCCCGCGTGCAGCTCTCCGCCGATTTCGACTTCAACAAGATCACACAGACCTCGGACAAGTTCGATCCCGAGGGCCGCGTGCTGCGCTCGAGCCAGACCCGCGAAGAGCAGAGCATGACCGCCGACAACAACGGCCAGGTCACCGTCAACAACGAACTGCCGGGCAACCAGCAGAACAACGGCGTCGCCGCCAAGGACCAGAGCAAGAAGACCGAAGAGACCAACAATTACGAGATCTCCCGCACCACCAAGACCGAGGTGACCGAGGCCGGCCGGGTCAACCGCATCTCGGTCGCGGTGCTGGTCGACGGCATCTACACCAAGAACGACAAGGGCGAGCTCGCCTACCAGGACCGCACCAAAGAGCAGCTCGACCGCATCGCCACGCTGGTGCGCTCGGCAATCGGCTTCGACCAGAAGCGCGGCGACCAGGTCGAGGTCGTCAACCTGCGCTTCGCCGACGCCCCCTCCACCGCCCCGATCGGCGAACCTGGCGGCCTCCTTGGCATGCTGCAGTTCACCAAGGACGACGTCATGTACTTCGTCGAGCTCGGCGTGATGATGCTGCTCGGCCTGGTCGTGCTGTTCCTGGTGATCCGCCCGCTGGTCAAGCGCATCCTCGCTTCCGACGAGGTCGCCGCCGCCATCTCCGGGGTGCTGAGTGGCCCCGCCGCCTCGGAAGAGCCGGCGCCGGCCACCGGCCAGCCGCTGCTGCCGAGCGGCGCCGCCAGCGCCATCGACGTCGCCACAATCCAGGGCCAAGTCCACGCCCAGTCCGTTCACCGCGTCGGCGAGCTCGCCGAGCGCAACCCCAACGAAACCGTCGCGATCATCCGCCAGTGGCTGACTGAACCGGCGAAATAACCAAAGCCAAGTGCATCAAGAAGTGATCTGACATGGCCGCCTCCTTGCAAAACGCCAACTCCAACGACATCACCAGCGTGATCTCCACGCTCGGTCAGCGCGCCGGCAGCCGTGAGGGCGGCCCCAAGACCCAGGGCCTGGCGGGGCCGAAGCGTGCCGCGATCCTGATGCTGGCGCTCGGCGAGCAATATGGCGGGAAGATCTGGGGCCTGCTCGACGACGACGAGGTGCGCCAGCTCTCGCTGGAGATGTCGACGCTCGGCACCGTCGAGGTCGACACCGTCGAGGACATGCTGCTCGAATTCGTCTCGCGCATGTCGGCCTCGGGCGCGCTGATGGGCAATTTCGACGCCACCGAGCGGCTGCTCCAGCAATACCTGCCGCCGGAACGCGTCAACGGCATCATGGACGAGATCCGCGGTCCCGCCGGCCGCAACATGTGGGAGAAGCTCTCCAACGTGCAAGAAGAGGTGCTCGCCAACTACCTCAAGAACGAATACCCGCAGACCATTGCCGTGGTGCTGTCGAAGCTGAAGCCGGAGCATGCCGCCCGGGTGCTCGCCATCCTGCCCGAGGAGCTCGCGCTCGACGTCATCAACCGCATGCTGAAGATGGAGGCGGTGCAGAAGGAGGTGATCGAGAGCGTGGAGAAGACGCTGCGCACCGAGTTCATGTCCAACCTGTCACAGACCCGCCGCCGCGACGCCCACGAAGTGATGGCGGAAATCTTCAACAATTTCGACCGTCAGACCGAAACCCGCTTCATCACCTCGCTGGAAGAGGACAACCGCGAATCCGCCGAGCGCATCAAGGCGCTGATGTTCACCTTCGACGACCTGGTGAAGCTCGATTCCGGCTCCGCCCAGACCTTGATGCGCAACGTCGACAAGGACAAGCTCGGCGTCGCGCTGAAGAGCGCCAACGAGGACGTCCGCAACTTCTTCTTCGGCAACATGTCCTCACGCGCGGCCAAGATGCTCCAGGACGACATGGCGGCGATGGGCCCCGTGCGCCTGCGCGACGTCGACGAGGCCCAGGCGCTGCTGGTCAATCTCGCCAAGGACCTCGCCGCCAAGGGCGAGATCATGCTAACCAAGAACCGCGCCGACGACGAGCTGGTGTACTGATGGCCGCTCCGGCAAAATTCCTGTTCGATACCGACTTCGCGGCGCCCGAACGCTCGACGCGCGAGAAGGCCGCGACCGCGGCCGAGATCGCCCAGAAGGTCGCGGAGGCCGAGGCGCGCGCCTACCAGGACGGCTTTGCCGCCGGCCAGCGCGAGGCCAAGGCCGAGAGCGACCGCCGCGTCGCGCTCGCGATGGAAGAGATCAACATCGCCATCCGCGGCGTCGCGGCTGGCATTGGCAACATCGAGATCAAGATGGAGACCGAGGCGGTCGAAGTTGCGGTCGCGGTGGCGCGCAAGCTGTGCGCCGACCTCGTCGCCGCCGAGCCGCTCGGCGAGGTCATCGCGCTGGTCAAGGACTGCTTCTCGCATCTGGTCGCGACACCACATCTCGTCGTCCGCATCAACGATGCGCTCTACGACAGCGCGCGCGAGAAGATCGAGCGGCTCGCCAAGCAGAGCGGCTTCGAGGGCCGGCTGGTGATCCTGGCCGAGCCGGACATTGCCACCGGCGACTGCCGGATCGAATGGGCCGATGGCGGCGTCGTGCTGGAGCGCGGCGCCATCGCGGCCAAGATCGACGAAATGGTCGGACGCTATATCGCGTCCCGTAGGGGGAGCTAAACCATGAGCGACACCGACGGACAGGTCCCGCTGCCCGATCTCAACGGCCCGATGCCGCCTGCCGGCACCGACGTCGGCTACAACGAGGACGAATATGCGGCGCGCGCCGCCGCCGACCTCGAAGCGGTGTTCGACGTGCCGGTGCAGGTCTCGGCCGTGCTCGGCCGCTCCAAGATGGACGTCGGCGAGCTCCTGAAGCTCGGACCGGGCACCGTGCTCGAGCTCGACCGCCGCGTCGGCGAGGCCATCGATATCTACGTCAACAACAAGCTGGTCGCCCGCGGCGAGGTCGTCCTGGTCGAGGACAAGCTCGGCGTGACCATGACGGAAATCATCAAGGCCGACCGCGGCTGACACGCAAGGACATGACGCGCGACGGCGCGAGCAGACGGACAGGAGACTGACATGCGGCTTCTCATCGTTGGCACATTGAAGGGCCAGCTCACCACCGCCACCAAGATCGCGATGGAGAACGGCGCCACCGTGACCCATGCCGAGGATCACGAGCAGGCGATGCGCGTGCTGCGCGGGGGCAAGGGCGCCGACCTCCTGCTGGTCGACGTCGCGCTCGACATCCGCGACCTCGTGCTGCGGTTGGAAGCCGAGCACATCCACGCCCCTATCGTCGCCTGCGGCGTCACCAACGATGCCCGCGCCGCGGTCGCCGCCATCCATGCGGGGGCCAAGGAGTACATCCCGCTGCCGCCGGATCCGGAGCTGATCGCCGCGGTGCTGGCTGCCGTCGCCAACGATTCCCGCGAGCTGGTCTATCGTGACGAGGCGATGGCGAAGGTGATCAAACTCGCCCAGCAGATCGCGGGCTCGGACGCCTCGGTGATGATCACCGGCGAATCCGGCACGGGCAAGGAAGTGCTGGCCCGTTACGTTCACACCCGCTCGGCTCGTGCCAAGCGTCCGTTCATCTCGATCAACTGCGCCGCGATCCCCGAGCACCTCCTGGAATCCGAGCTGTTCGGCCACGAGAAGGGCGCATTCACCGGCGCCGTCGCCCGCCGCATCGGCAAGTTCGAGGAGGCGACCGGCGGCACGCTCCTGCTCGACGAAATCTCCGAGATGGACGTCCGCCTCCAATCCAAGCTCCTGCGCGCCATCCAGGAGCGCGTGATCGACCGCGTCGGCGGCACCAAGCCGGTTCCGGTCGACATCCGCATCATCGCGACCTCGAACCGCAATCTCGCCGAAGCCGTGCGTGAGGGCACGTTCCGCGAGGACTTGCTGTTCCGCCTCAACGTCGTGAACTTGAAGATTCCGCCGCTGCGCGAGCGTCCCGCCGACATCCTGGAGCTCGCCCAGCATTTCGTGAAGAAATATGCCGACGCCAACGGCGTGCCGCTGCGTCCGCTCTCGGCCGAGGCTCGCCGCGTGCTCTCCGCCAACCGCTGGCAGGGCAACGTCCGCGAGCTCGAGAACACCATGCACCGCGCAGTCCTGATGGCCCAGGGCGACGAGATCGGACCCGACGCCATCATCACGCCGGACGGCGACCGGCTCGACCTCGCCAAGACGCCCCCGGCCGTGGCGCACGCCACCATGGCCGCCGAGCAGGTGACGCGCGCGCTGGTGGGGCGCACCGTCGCCGACGTAGAACGCGACCTGATCCTGGAGACGCTGAAGCACTGCCTCGGCAACCGCACCCATGCCGCCAACATCCTCGGCATCTCGATCCGCACGCTGCGCAACAAGCTCAACGAATACGCCGACGGCGGCATCCCGATCCCGCCGGCGGGCACGCCGGGTGAATATCCGCGGATGCCGATGATGGGGGCGTGAGGGCTCCACGCCGGTCGAGAATGCAGATGCCCGGGCTCAGTCCCGGGCATCTGTTTGAGTGCAGGCCGCCATTCCTCGTCATTGCGAGCGCAGCGAAGCAATCCAGAATCCCTCCGCGGTGACAGACTGGATTGCTTCGCTGCGCTCGCAATGACGGTGGAGAGAGCGCTCCTCGCATAACGGGAGCGCGCCACGCGACTAGGCCATCGGCGCGCCAGGCCCTATAACGCGCCCGAGAACCACACCGAGGGTGAACATGTCTGAAGCTCAAATCACGGATTGGCTGGCGTCGCAGAGGCAGGCGATGATCGACCTGCTCCGCGACGTCGTGAACATCGATTCCGGCTCCTACGACAAGGAAGGCGTCGATGCGGTCGGTGCGCGGTTCGAGCGGCATTTTGCCGAGCACGGCATTCCGTTCCGGCGAGAAAGCCACGGCACGTTCGGCGATGCGATCCATGCCGAGGTGGCAAAGCCCGGCAGCAACGAGAAGCCGGTGCTGTTGATGGGGCATCGCGACACCGTGTTCGGCAAGGGCGAGGCGGCGCGGCGGCCGTTCACGATCCGGGATGGCCGCGCCTATGGACCCGGTGTCGCCGACATGAAATCGGGCCTCGTCATGAACGTGTTTGTGGCCACCGCCTTCCACAAGTTCGGCGGCTCACCGCATCCGATCAAGGTGCTGATCACCTCCGATGAGGAGATCGGCTCGCCCTCCTCGCGCCCGGTGATCGAGCGCGAGGGACGCGCGGCCCGCGCGGTGTTCAATTCCGAGCCGGGCCGGCCCACGGGCAACGTCGTCACCGGGCGCAAGGGCGGCATCTTCATGCACATGGCGATCACCGGCAAGGCCGCGCATTCCGGCGCCAACTTCGCCGCCGGCGTCAGCGCCATTGGCGAGCTCGCGCACAAGATCGTCCAGATCCACGCGCTCACCGATCTCGACAAGGGCATCACGCTCAATGTCGGCCTCGTCTCGGGCGGTCAGTCCGTCAACACGACGGCTCCGTACGCGGAAGGGCAGATCGACCTGCGCTATGTCGATCCGGCCGATCGCGCGCGGATCATGGGCGCGATCGAAAAGATCGTTGCGACCTCCTATGTGCCGGGCACCAGCGCGACGCTGTCGATCAAGGGCGAATTCGTGCCGGTGGTGCAGAGCGCGGAGTCCAAGGCGCTGTTCGAAGGTTATCAGGCGGCCGCAAGGCAGGTGGGCCTTACCACGCTGCAGGGCGAGTTCTCCGGCGGCTGCGCCGATTCCGGCTTCACCGCCGCCGTGGGCACGCCGACCATCTGCGGCCTCGGCCCGGTCGGCGGGCTCGCGCACACGCCGGAGGAATATTTGGAGCTCGACAGCATCGTGCCGCGCGCACAGGCGCTGGCGCTGGCGATCCTGCGGGGGTAGCCGCCACGCACTCCGTCGTCATGCCCGGGCTTGACCCGGGCATCCACGTCGATCCCAAATTGCCGATGCACGTGGATGGCCGGGTCAAGCCCGGCCATGACGAGGAGAGAGGCGGCGCGCACCCGTGGGTACGCATTCGCCTCACGAATAACTCGGCGCATCCGGCTTGCGGAAGATGTGGATGGGGTCGCCCGGCACGATCGGAGCGCCAGAGAACATCGCGTAGGCGTAGAGCGCGAGATAGGCAATCGCGAGCGCGCCGATGGCGTAGAAGATAAAGGTAGCCACGCGCTTCATCGTTCCGCTCCATGCGTCCGGCGGGACAGCCGAGGAGCGCTTCTAGAGCGATGAGGCGGAAAAGGCCAGCCTGCGGGCGCGGATCAAATGCCGCGCCGGCCGCGCGCGGGCAGGCTGACATCGGCGAGCCGGGCCGCGTCTTCGTCCTGATCGACCGCCACGTACTGGCCGTGCCAATAGGCCAGCGCGGCATTGCGCGTCGAGCTCCTGATGTCCCTGACGCGGCCGATGACGATGCCGTGCGAGTGCCGCTCGACGATCTCCTCGACTTCGCAATCGAAGGCCGAGAGCGCGCCGACCAGCAGCGGAACACCCGAGACGGCCGTCACCCATTGGCTGCCTGCAAAGCGATCCGCTCCCTTCAGCCCGCCCCTGCCGGCAAAGCGTTCGGCGACCTCAAGCTGGTCGGCATTGAGGATGTTCACGCCGAAAGCGCCAATGCGGCGGATCAGCGGAAACGACGAGGCGTCGCGGTTGATGCTGACCAGCAGCGTCGGCGGCTCGACCGACAGTGAGGTCACCGAGGTCACCGTCATGCCGGTGATGTCCTTGCCCCGCCCAGCAGTGATGACGCTGACGCCGCCGGTGAGATGGCGCATGGCGCCGCGGAAATCGGCGGACGAGACGGGAATTTCGGTCATGAGATCGCGGGGCACTACATTCATGGCATTGCTCCCCGCAAGCGGGGTTCCCTTTATTTAGGTACGATCGTCCGCCGACAAAAGGTGGCTCAGAATCGAGCCTTCGAGACCGGCAAGGTCGGCCGAGCCGCGCTGGCGCGGCCGGGCGGCGTTGACCGTGACGTCATGGGCGATGCGGCCCTCCTCGATGACAAGCACGCGGTCGGCAAGCGCGACGGCTTCGGAGACGTCGTGAGTCACCAGGATCGCGGTAAAGCCCTGGTCACGCCAGACCCGCTCGAGGAGCCGCTGCATCGAGATGCGGGTCAGCGCATCCAGCGCGCCGAGCGGCTCGTCGAAGGCGAGCACGCGCGGGCGGGAGACCAGCGCGCGGCCGAGCGCGACGCGCTGCTTCTGGCCCCCTGAGAGAACCGAGGGCCATTGCTCGCGCTTGTCGGCGAGGCCAACCTCGGTCAGCGCCTTCTCGGCGCGGGCATGCGCATCGGTGGAGGCACGATCGCGGCCGAGCCCGACCTCGACATTGGCGAGCACGCGGGCCCAGGGGAGCAGCCGCGGCTCCTGGAACATCACCCGGATATCCTCGGGCTGGATGTCCTGACCGAAGCTGATGCTGCCGGCATCGATCTTCTCCAGCCCGGCGATCAGGCGCAGCAGCGTGCTCTTGCCGCAGCCGCTTTTGCCGACGATCGCAACGAACTGGCCGGCGGGAATGTGCAGGTCGATGCCGCGCAGCACCTCGTTGTCGCCGAACGACTTTCGCAGGCCACGGATGCTGAGCGGCAGGCCGCTGGCCTGAATTCGGCGTTCGTCTTGCCGCTCCTCGCGCACCACGCGGGCGTGAGGGGCGAAATTGGCGCGGCTGGCGAGCTCGGTCTCGGGAAGGGAGGTACGAAGCGCTGTCTGCATGTGATTCCCAGTATCCTTGCTCAACGTTTCTGGAAGGCGGGGTGCCAGGAGAGCGTCAGACGCTCCAGCACGCGCGAGGCGCTGTCGGCGAGCTTGCCGAGCAGGGCGTAGATCAGGATCGAGAGCACGACGACGTCGATCAACATGAACTCACGCGCCTGCATCGCCATGTAGCCGAGGCCGGACGAGGCCGCGATGGTCTCGGCGACGATCAGCGTCAGCCACATAATACCAAGCGCGAAGCGGATGCCGACGAAGATCGAGGGCAGCGCGCCCGGGAAGATCACGCGGCGGAACAGCTCGCCATCGGTCATGCCGTAGATGCGGCCCATCTCGATCAGCTGCGGATCGACGGTGCGGATGCCGTGCAGCGTGTTGAGATAGATCGGGAAGAACACCCCGAGCGCCACCAGGAACAGCTTTGCGCTCTCGTCGATGCCGAACCAGAGGATGACGAGCGGGATCAGCGCCAGGTGCGGCACGTTGCGCACCATCTGCAGCGTGGTGTCGGTGAGCCTGGCCGAGAGCTGCGACAGGCCGTTGGCGAGGCCGAAAGCGAAGCCGATGCTGCCGCCGATCAAGAAGCCGATCGAGGCGCGCCAGAACGACACCCAGATGTTGCGGACGAGCTCGCCGGAGAGCAGCAGCTTCCAGCCTGCGAGCACGACGTCGCTCGGCGCCGGCAGCACCCGCGTCGGCACGAAGCCGGTCACGCTCGCGACCTGCCAGATCCCGATGATGGCGAGCGGCACGATCCACTGGATCAGGCCATCGATGCGCGGCAGGCTGATGCTGCGCGGTAGGGAGATGCTGTCGATCAGGCTCATGACTGCGACACCCGATGCTGCGGACGGAAATCGCTGCCGACCGTCTCGCCGAACGGCCCACCGTTGAAATGCAGCTTCGTCACGTTGGAAGGCTGCTCCAGCGCGAGCAGCGGGAACACCAGCTCGGCGAAGCGATAGGCCTCCTCCAGATGCGGGTAGCCCGACATGATGAAGGTATCGATGCCGAGATCCTGATATTCCTTGATGCGGGCCGCCACCGTCTCGGCGTCGCCCACCAGCGCGGTGCCGGCGCCGCCGCGCACGAGGCCGACACCAGCCCACAGGTTCGGGGCGATCTCGAGCTTGTCGCGCTTGCCGCCATGGAGCTGCGCCATGCGCTGCTGGCCGACTGAATCCATGCGGGCAAAGTTCTTCTGCGCCAGAGCGATGGTGTCGTCGCTGACATGCCTGATCAGCTCGTTCGCGGCGCGCCAAGCCTCTTCATTTGTCTCACGGACGATGACGTGAAGGCGGATGCCGAAGGAGAGTTTGCGGCCACGAGCGCTGGCGACCTCCCTCACTTTCGCGATCTTCTCGGCAACGAGTGCCGGCGGCTCGCCCCAGGTGAGATATTTGTCGACGGTGTCGACGGCGACGTCGATCCCCGCATCGGAGGAGCCGCCGAAATAGAGCGGCGGCCGCGGCGACTGCACGGGAGGAAACAGCAGCTTGCCGCCGTCGATGCGGATGTGCTTGCCCTCGACATTCACCGTCTTGCCGGCGAGCAGGTCGCTGTAGACGTTCAGGAACTCGCGGGTGACTTCGTAACGCTCGTCGTGGCCGAGAAAGACGCCGTCGCCCTTGTTCTCGACGGGATCGCCGCCGGTGACGACGTTGACGAGCAGCCGGCCGTTCGAGATGCGATCGAGCGTCGCCGTCATGCGCGCGGCAACGCTCGGCGATTGCAGGCCGGGGCGAACGGCGACGAGATAGCGCAGCCGCTCGGTGAACGGCGCTACACTGGAGGCGACGATCCAGGAATCCTCGCAGGACCGTCCGGTCGGCAACAGCACGCCGAAATAGCCGAGCTGATCGGCGGCCTGCGCGATCTGGCGCAGATAATTGAAGTTGACCTCGCGGCCGCCGATGCCGGTGCCGAGATAGCGGCCGTCGCCGTGCGTCGGCAGGAACCAGAGGATGTTGGCGTTGGATTGGCTCATGGATTGCCCCTAGCCGTAAGTCGTGCCGACGGCGGCCGCGACGATGCCGATCGACAGCACGATGGCTGCGATCACGCGTTGAACGATGCGCTTCATGTTCAGACCTTTGTGGACGGGAAGATCGGTCGGCACGGTCAGGCTGCCGGGTTGCGCCAGACGATGTCGCGGATTTGAATCGGCTTCGGGATGAGGCCGAGCTTGTAGAAGCGGTCGGCGACGCCCTGCTGGGTCGCGACGATCTCGTCGGTGACGGGGCCGACCACGAAGTTCGCGCGATTGGCGGCGACGGTCTGGATATCCAAGGGAACGCCGGTGATCGCGGCGAGCGATTTGGCCACCTCGTCGCGGTGCTGCTCGGCCCATTGGCCGGCCGCGGTCGTCACCTCGACGATCTGCTGCAGGATCGTCCCATGATTCTTCGCGAACTCGCGGCCCGCGATGTAGAACGAATTGGTCTTGGTGACCTCGCGCGCATTGATCAGGATGCGGCCGTTCTGCCTGGTCTCGCCGATCGCGAAATAGGGATCCCAGATCGCCCAGGCCTCGATGCTGCCATTGGCGAAGGCGGGACCGGCGTCCGGCGGCGTCAGGTAGACTGGCGTGATATCGGCATAGGTGAGGCCGGCTTTCTCCAGGGTCTGGACCACGACGTTATGGGCGCTGGAGCCCTTGGTGAAGCCGATGCGTTTGCCCTTAAGGTCGGCGATGTCGCGGATCGGTGAATCCTTCGGCACCAGGATGCCCTGGCCGTTGGTGATGGGCTGGCCGGCGGCATAGACGATCGCCGCGCCCGCGGCCTGGGCAAACACCGGCGGGGAGTCGCCGACCGCGCCGAAATCGACGCTGCCGACATTCATCGCCTCCATCATCGGCGGGCCCGAGGAGAACTCGATCCACTTCACCTCGATGCCTGAGGCTGCGAAATGTTTTTCCAGCGCAGCCTGCTGGCGCGTGATGACCAGCACGCCGGTCTTCTGATAGCCGATACGGATTTCCTTCACCGCGCCTTGCCCGATCGCGGGTGATGCGAACGCAGCGGCGACCGCCGTTCCAACTGACAGTTTCAGAAAGTCTCGACGCTGCATTCCACGCTCCATTCACGTTCCGGAATGATGGTGCGCATCATCGGAAGTGTCGAGACATCCGGGAAAATAGTGATGCGCGCACTGCGGTTCGTGCTGCGCGCGCGATCAATCTTTCAAGCGGCAAGGCGAATGAGGATGGAATTTTTCTGCACGCGAATGTGAGAGATGCACGAAGTGGTCGAGCCCGGACCAGCGGAACATAAAAAGTCGCAAAACAACCCCATGCACAGTAGCCGGGGCGTGCGAAAACAAGGACTTACGTATTATCCGAAGTGCGTTTGACTCGTCGGGCAAAACAGGGCCAAAATGGCATGATGGCAGCGTTCGGGTCAGAGGCGGTCACCGGCCTAGTGCAGCCACCTCACCGGCAGATTCTGCAGCCCGCGAAAGGCCCAGCCGCCGATCCGCACCTCTTCGTCCTCGGCGAGCTCGATGCGCGAGGCGCGCGCGAACAATGTCGGCAGCGCGACGTCGGCGATCATGGCGCGCGAGGCGAAGGCGCCGGCGCAGAAGTGCGGGCCGGCACCGAAGGCGACGCTCTTGGAGGTGTCGCGACGCACATCGAACTCATCGGCGCGCTCGAAATGCTTCTCGTCGCGGTTGGCGGAGCCGAACATCAGGAACACGCGTTCGTCGCGTTCGAAGGACACATCGCGAATGGTCCAGGGCTTGGCGATGCGGCGCGGCGACATGCCGATCGGCGAGATCCAGCGGGCATATTCCTCGAAGGCCTGCAACCACGACACTTCACCGCGCCGGACCAGATCGAGCTGGTCGGGATGGGTCAGCAGCGCCCAGACCGTGCCGGCGATCGCCTTGCGTGGCTCATTCTGGCCGCCTGATATCGCGAGCTTGACGTTGGCGCGCACGCTCTCCATTGGCATGCCCGAGGCGAGGAGCACGCCCAAAATGCTCTGGTCGGGTTGCTTGCGCATCACCGGCAGGATGTCGTCGATCGCGGCATCGATGCCCGCGGTTGCCGCATGACAGCGCGCCTCGACCGCGGGGTCGCCGGCATAATTGGCGATGCCCTCGATCATGCCTTGCGACCACGAATCCATGTCCTGAAAGCCGATATTGGTGAGGCCGGTGATCGACTTCAGGCATTCGCCGGAGAACGGCAACGCGAAGTCGCGCATGAGATCGATCCGGCCCGGTTGAAGCGAAGCGATGATGCGATCCGCATGGGCCTGGAACTGGGCGGTCCAATGCGCCTTCACCGTCTTCGGCGAGATCGTCGGAAACATCGCGCGGCGCTCGACGAGATGCGCCTCGCCGTCCTTGCGCATCATGTTGTGGCCCATCAGCCGGTTCATCAGGCCGGCCGGCTGGTGCGAGGAGAACACCTCGATCTGCTTCTCGGAGATCGAGATGTCGTCACGGCTCGTCAGCAGCGTCGAGCCGAGCTGCGGCACGAACGCGATCGGCGCCTCTTTCCGCATCTTGGCGAGCATCGGATAGGGATCGGCCCAGAAGGCGGCCGGGTCGATGTCGATGCGCGGCGCGGTACTCAAGCTTCCCTCCCTTGGCGTCTCCTCGATGCCAAGGCTAACGCCTTCGCAAGCCGCCGTCTGTCCCCACCGATTGGGACGGCCGTTTCGGGGGGCACCTTCAGGAGCAAAGGCCGCCGGCACGATAAACCTGAGAACTTTCAGCTAGTTATAATATGAACGCGACGCCCGGCATGCGTTCACCCGATGAATTCGGGACAAAGTTGCAATTGAGTTCCCCCGAAGGGCATTGCTATCAATGGCTTGGACGAGAAGCACAGGGCTCGAGTGGGCGTGCATACCGTGCCTCTGCGAGCCGGATGGGCTACCGGGGACAATGACGGGCATCGATTTCGAGCAGATCGTGGACCGCATCCACGAGGCAGCGACGGTTCCAGAGCTCTGGCCGGATGTTCTGGAGCAAATCGCCCATGCCGCGGGCGCGCATGGCATGGTCATGATCACCACGGACTCCGATCAGTGGTCCGGTGTCTGGAATGGCGTCGTGACGTCGCCCTCGATCCGCGAGGCCTTCTCGGCGTTCCTGAATAGCGACCTCTCCAGCCGGACCGAAACGACCCCGCGACTCCTGGCGCTCGATCATCCCGGCTTCGTCGGCGAGCAGGAGGTGTTTTCGCCGGAAGAATGGGACCGCGATCCATATCGGGTGGAATGGAACAAGAAGTGGGGCTTCGAGCACGCTTGCGCGACGGCGGTCCGCAGCCCGTCCGGTGAGATCATCGTCTTCCATATGGAAAGACTGGCCGGCCGCCCCGCATTTTCGCGGCAGGACCTCGATTTTCTCGACCGCTTTCGTCCCCATCTCGCGCGGGCAGCTTTGCTGTCGACGCGCTGGCGGCTCACCCGGATGCGGGCGGCAACCGAGGCGTTATCCCTGGTCGGCTTGCCGGCCCTCGCGATCACGCGCTCCGGGCGGGTTCTGGCCGCGAACGCCTTGATCGAAGGCATGACCGATGTTCTGCAATGGTTGCCGAAAGACCGGATCGCCATCAAGGACCGCACGGCCGACACCCTGCTGCGCGCCGGCCTGGCTCAACTCGATGCGCCGGAAAAGGCCGTGTGCTCCTTCGCCGCGCGCCGCACCAGCGATCTCGATCGGGTGGTCCTTCATCTTGTTTCGATGCCGGGCGAAGCCCGCGATCTCTTCGATGGGGCGGTTGGCCTCCTCATCGCGACGCCGGTCGCCGCCTCCCAGGCACCGAGCCTCGCCCTCATTCGCGGCCTGTTCGATCTCACTCCCAGCGAGGCGCGCGTTGCGCGCGGAATTGCGCAAGGACAGACGATCGGCGACATCGCGGCGCATCACGGACTCAGCCGCGAAACGATCCGCACGCAAGTCAAGGCCGTCCTCGCCAAAACGGGAACGCGTAACCAGAAGAGCGCAGCTGCGCTCTTCGGCGCGATCCCCAAATTGCCGCTGAGAGATTGAGGCTGCCCCCGGCAGGGCGGGATAATCGCGGTTGAATTTTCCAGAGGTCGTCATGCCCGGGCTTGTCCCGGGCATCCACGTCCTTTGTATTGTGTGGAAAGGCGTGGATGGCCGGGACAAGCCCGGCCATGACGCTGTGGAGACAGTTGGGGCGCATAGCCACATCTCAAATGCAACAGCCCTGCCCCGGCAGGGGCAAGCTCCGCTTCACCCAAATGGGTGAAGACACAGGCCGGCGCTCCGGGTTCAACTCCCCCCAAATTGGATGTCTGGCGAGAAGCGGCGGCGATGGCGGGACCGGAATTTCCGATTTTTCAAGTGACCCTGGCGCAGCGCAGGCGCAGGACATGGAGCTGGAGCGTCTGCACCGTTCAAGGCGCGGTGGTGATGCAGGGCCGGGAATCTAGTCGGCCGGCCGCAAAGTACCAGGCCGAACGAGCGCTGTTCATGCTGCTGCTCACCGCGCCCTATCGCTCCCGACTTTCCGTATAGTCGATGCGTCCCTTGAGCGCTGCAGGGTTGCCGACGCCTTAGTTTGTACTGCCCGTCAGCAGCCGCAGCACGATCGCAAACAATTCGCCCTGCGAGGAGATGCCGAGTCGCTCATAGGCGCGCTTGCGGTAGGTCAGGGTCGAATGCAGGCTGATGCCGAGTCCTTGCGAGATCGCCTCCGAGCTGAAGCCTGCGAGGATGCGGCGGCAGACCTCCTGCTCGCGCGGGGTGAGCGTGTAAAGCGGCGCGCGCGTGGCGAACAGGGTCGCAAGATCGGACGTCGGCTTCTCCTGGAAATGGCGCGCGACGCTGGCCGCGATCGCCGGCGCGATGGCCCCGAGCCGCCTGCGCTGGACGGCGCTGAAGCGGCCCTGCGCGGCGATCCGATAGAAGTTGACGTAGAAGCAGGTGTTACCGGTCCAGACCGCGGTCGCGCATTTGTCGACGATGCCGGAATCCTGGAAGAAGATCTTGCGGTAGCGCGCGCCGTACATGCGCGGCGCGAAGTGAGGCAGCATGATCGGCGCGCCGCCCTCGCCTTCGAACAGCGCATCGCGGTTGGGATCCGTTTCGTGAAACTGGCCGGCATAGGCCGCCCCGAGATCGCCGCCGATCGGGATGTTGCCGGCATCGAGGAGGCAGCTTGCCGCGCCGGCCCGGCTCAGCGCGAACACCATGCAATGGCCGACGTCCGCCTGCCGGCGCAGCGTGTCGATGAGAACGTTTGGAAAATCGGAGCGGCCGATGGCGAGCACCGCGGGCGTGACATCGCCGGCCGACGGATGTGTCGGCACCGCCCGAGACCGCATTGTTTCCTCCGTCAGCCGCTTGTTTTGCGGGAGGATAGCAGCAAGGTGATTTTCGGGGAAGGCACAGGGGCCCGCGTCTGCGGAGCTGGGCCGCAATCACGTTCCAGCAGAACACAAGGACGTTCAGCTCGACGTCCGCTTCGGCGCCGCGAACGGCTCTCGGTCAGCGCCCAGACTGCGGGTCAATAGCCGACCTTAGCCACTTGCCTTGTTTTCACAACGGCGCGCCAAAGCCAATCTTGCGGCAGGCCATCCACAAACGATGCAGATCATCGTCCGATGGAGCATCCGAATGATCCATGCCGGTTTCAATGCACGCATTCTTCAGTTCTCTGTATTGCGGCGATCCGTAGAAATAGAAGCTCACAAGCACGACGAGGGCCAAGCCTATACCCATCATCGCGCGCCGCATCAGCCTTTGCCGTCTTTCATGAGTTAGCTCCTCTCATTTGATGAGGTGACGTGCAAGCAGAACCACGACGCACATCGCCGCTATAGAAATCCCGAAAGACAGGGGCACTATTGGAAACGCACGCGACGAATTTCCGCTCACAAACAGGTACTGCAGCGCGATCGCTGTCAACTTCCAAACAAAGAACCAAAGTATCCCAATGCCCGCAGCAGCGATTAACGTACAACCAGCGCCACTCGCCCTCGCAGAGGTCGAGCTTGCTTCGACCGGAGCTAATGCTCGCTCGCTCGTTGAGCTGTCGGCGGTTGTTGGCGCTCGTAGCAGCAAGAATGCCGATGCCGTGAAAAGGGCGATGATCCCGACCGCAAGGGTAAGAAGCGCCAAACCCATTTCCGACTTCCTCGCGACCGCACCCGCGGCTTACATCATCGTTTGGTTGCGTGTGCCCTGCATGTCAACCGATTGCGCCGCAGATGCTCAATTTTGGATAAACAGCGGTGTGACCGCTTTGGGCTCACGAGCGGAAGTGAAATCCTGCCCAGCTTTTGCGTCTTTAACGGCGGCCGAGACCAAACATTCAGCCCACCGGCCCCAGCGTCCAATTGTCTCCTGACAGCGGGATGACTCTGACGTCGTGGATGACGCCGCGCTCCAGGCTTGGATCGAAATGGCGCATCGTGCGCTCGTTGAAGTCGATGATGCGGCCGGGCCTGAGTGGTCCCACGTCGTTGATCTTGACGATGGCCTTCTTGCCGACGGCCTCGACCAAGGCGTACTTCGGCCGCTCACCGAATTGGACCCCACCGAATTTCCGGCGCAAGCTCGTCTTGATGGCAGCCGTCCAGGCGGAGGGATCGTAGCGCTCACCGGAGGCTGTCTTAGGACCGCCCTCCTCCCTGCCGGGCTTGAACGGATTGTACATGGATGCAGCGCCGACGACCGCATCCCCTGAGGCGGCGCCGACGGCGACATTGGTGTGAACTTCGCGCGATTCACTTCGAGCAACAGTGACAGAAACGGCAAGCGCAAGCAGGGCGCCGCAACATGCGGCGCTCGAGCGGAACGGCATCATGACTCCTGTGATTTTTTAGATCGCCGGTTCCCGAAACCCGCAAACAGTGCAAGCGAACGCGGACGCGTTCATGAAGCTTGCACCGGATTTTTGCGGATTCGCGCCAACCCCTTGGCTGGAACCGATGTGCGAACCAAAGCGGTTCCCACGCAGTGTTTTAGATGTCACCGACTAAGACAGAGATTGCGTCAGCAACATGACTTGAGGAGCAGCTTACTGCGCCCCTGCCTTGGCCGGCGCGACATTGATTGCGAGCTTGCCGTAGCGATCCGTGAAAGCCTCGGTGTCGATCTCTCCAGCTCGATCTCGCCGCCCATCACGCGCGGCAGAAAGCCAGTCAGGTTCGTCGGGCTAACCGGTTCCGTCTGGAGGAACAAGTGCGCTGGCCCCGCCTTGTCCATCCGATGAGATCAGCCGTTTGTCGGCATTCGGTTGCCGATCGAAGGAGCAGTCATGCGAATTCTCCTGGTTGGCGGTACAGGGTTTCTCGGCTCGGCGATCCACGCGAGGCTGTCGGCCGAAGGCTACGAATGTCTATCGGTGTCACGCCAGCCGGCCGCAGAGCACGATCCTCGCCACGTCGCGCTCGACGTCGCCCGCACCACCGATCCCTCGCAATGGAAGGGCGTCCTTGCGGGCGTCGATGCGGTGATCAACCTGGCCGGAGCGCTCCAGGGACGGGATCTGCACGCCGTTCATGTCGCCGGAAGCGCGGCACTCTACAGCGCCTGCGAAAGCGCAGGCGTCCGCCGCGTGATCCTGTTCTCGGCGATCGGCAGCAATGTCGATGCCCCCAGCGATTTTTCCCGTACCAAGCGGGAGGGCGAAGCCGCCTTGATGGCGCGCGACCTCGATTGGGTCATCCTGCGACCCTCCGTCGTGATCGGCCGCGCCGCCTATGGCGGCAGCGCGCTGTTGCGAGGGCTGGCGGCGCTGCCGGTTCTGCCGGACATGCCCGACACGGCCGCGATTCAACCGGTGCATCTCGACGAGGTCGTTGAGACCGTGCTGTTCTTCCTGCAGCCGGGCGCGCCCTCCCGCATCGCCATCGATCTGGCCGGCCCACGGCAGATCGCCTTCAGCGACGCGGTCGCGCTGTTTCGGGCCTGGCTGCGCTGGAGGCCGGCGTACCGCCTGCAGCTGCCATCCTGGATGGCTTCGGTTGCTTACCGCGCGGGAGACGTTGCGCAGATGCTGGGATGGCGAACGCCCATCAACACGACGGCACAGGCGGAAATGCGCCGCGGTGCGACCGGCGATCCCGAGCCCTGGCGTCGGTTGACCGGCACTCCACCGCGCGATCTCGACGTCGCGCTCGCGCGAGAACCCGCCTCGGTGCAGGAACGCTGGTTCGCGCGGCTGTATGCGCTCAAGCCGCTGATCTTCGGCGTCTTCGGTGCGTTCTGGATCGCCACGGGCATCATCTCGCTGAGCGCGGGGTGGAACATCGGCATGTCGTTGCTGCTTGAAGGCGGGCTGCAAGGGAACGTCGCGGCGCTCGTCGTCACGGCCGGTGCGCTCGCCGACATCGTCATCGGCCTTGCCATTATCTGGCGGCCTCTGAGCCGCTACGGGCTCTGGGCAGCATTGATCATCTCGCTCACCTATGCCGTGATCGGCACCGTCCTGGTGCCGCGGCTATGGGCCGATCCGCTGGGACCGATGCTGAAGATCTGGCCGGTGATCATGCTCAACCTGGTCGCCATGGCGATCCGGGAGGATCGCTGATGCTCTATTTCCTCGTGAAGATGGCGCACATCATCGGCGCTGCCGTCCTGCTCGGCACCGGGGCGGGGATCGCCTTCTTCATGCTGGTGGCACATCTGCGCGGCGACCCGCGCGAGATCGCGGGCGTTGCGCGGACGGTGGTGCTGGCCGACTTCCTGTTCACGGCAAGTGCCGTGATCCTGCAGCCAATCACGGGCACGTGGCTCGCCTGGTCGAGCGGGTATTCCCTCGGCGACGGCTGGGTGGCGGCGTCGATTGCACTGTATCTCGTGATCGGCGCCTTCTGGCTGCCGGTGGTGTGGATGCAGATGCAGATGCGCGATCTCGCCGTCGCGGCGGTCGCGAGCAAGAGCGAGCTGCCCGCCCGCTATCACCATCTCTTCTGGTGGTGGTTCGCCTTCGGCTTTCCGGCTTTCGCGGCCATTCTGATCATCTTCTGGCTGATGATCGCCCGTCCGGCCATTCCATTCTGGGATTAGATCGGCGCCTTCCGGCTTGGTTGGCTGCTCATTGCGCCCGTTTCCAAATGACCCGGGCCGAATCGGCAGCCTGAAAGGCAAGCTTCAGGAACAGAACCCGACCGGCCGAGTTCGACCTGTTTAGCGCTGCCATGGAGTTACACGATGAGCCGCGGAATGCCCTCGATGACCGCACTTCTCGGACTGCTCGCAATCGCGGGGTATCAGAATCGGGACAAGCTGGCGGAGTTGCTCAGAGGCCCGGGGGCCGGATCCCTCGAATCGGCCAGCAGCCAACAACCACTCGGGGGGCTGCTAAAAAATCTGACGGGCATGCTGAGCGGGGCAGGTGTTGGAGGACTATTGCAGGGAGGAATTGGCGAGCTGCTGGAGAGATTCAACGAGAACGGCCACGGCGATGCGGCCCGGTCGTGGGTCAGCTCGGGGCCGAACAAAGATATCTCGCCTCCGCAATTGCGGGAAGCGATCGGGCCCGACGTGCTGGACAAGCTCGAGAAGGAGACCGGGCTTTCCCAACAGGAAATTCTCGCGAGGCTGTCGCGTGAGCTGCCGCAGGCCGTCGACAAGTACACGCCCGAGGGGCGTTTACCGAGCTGATGGCCTCGCAATTGTCGCCATTGATTGATCAGGAGGAGCGGAGAATGAGCATTATTTGGACGATCATCATCGGCTTTATCGCGGGCGTCATCGCGAAATTCATCATGCCGGGTGACAACGAACCCTCCGGGTTCATCCTCACGACCATCCTTGGCATCGTCGGCGCCTTCGTTGCCACCTACCTTGGCCAGGCCCTGGGCTGGTACCGTCCGGGAGAGGGTGCCGGGCTGATCGGAGCGGTCGTCGGCGCCATCATCGTCCTCTTTGTGTATGGTCTCTTCGCCGGACGACAGCGGCGCGCGATCTGAAGAGCAGCAGGCCGACCCGAGCGGATGCATCCCGGCGAGCGAAGGGGCGCGCCACTGACGGCGGCCCCTCCCGCTTTCTTCGTCTCAGGGAGACTTCACCTCGGCACGGGCAGCTGCCGCAGCGTCCATGCCGGCTTGCTTGACCCGGTCCACAACTTCGGCGCTGGTGTCGCTGATTTCTGAGACGACCGTGTCAGAGGCTTCGCGCACGGCCTGCGAGACCGCACCGGCGCGCCGATTCAGGTCGGCCTTCACGTCGTCGCTGACTTCGCCGATATATCTGTTTTCGAGCTCGGACGCGCGAAACGCGCCTGCAACGGCTGCACCGATCGCGAGGCCCACGACACCAAGCACGAGGGGTTGCCGTTCAAGCATGTCGGTGAGCGACGATTTCGCGCTGTCGATCGCTTCCTTATCCGGAAAAGAATCGCCGAGTTTGCCGAATTGCTCCTGCGCGAAGGCGACGCCCTCATCGAAGCGATCGCGGATGCTCTCGGCAGTTCCCGAGACGGCATCGGACGCGGCAGCTTTTGCGCCTCGAAACGTTTCTCCGACGCCGTGCGAGTCGTCGTCCATTTCAGGTGCGGTCGGAGGCGCTACGGTGTGCTTGACGGCAGACGCCGCCGACCTCATGCCACGCGACCCGGCCTCGGCAACGGGTGCGACTGCCTCCGCAGCCGAACGCGCCGCGGTCTTCAGCGTCTGATCGCCGGCAAGCAACCAGAGCGCGCCGCCTCCGATCAGCGCCGCGGCAAGCGGGTTTTCCCGGGCGGCGGTCACCAAACTGTCCATAAAGCTGGTTCTTGTGCTGCTCATCGCACCATTCCCTTCACGGTGTCCTTGTCCTTTTCGAGTTGGCCGATCGTTTCTCGGGGGGCCAGATGACGCGCATCAAGCCGGTTGATGCCGATTGCGACCAGCGCGGCGGCGATCGCCGCCGCGACGATTGCCGAGGTCAGATACGAGACGGGCTGCGACCATCCCGCCGAGATCAATGCGGCGGACAGGGCAAAAAGCGCCATCACGATCGCCGGGATCACCAGAACGGCGCCACCCACGATCAAGGCCAGCGCGCCGCCAATCTTCTGGAGCTTTTCGCCAAGCTCCGCTTTCGCCAGGTCTATCTCGTTCTGGAAGAGCTTGGCGAACTGCGACATGGCATCGCCGAGCAGCGTCGAGATCGCCCTGAACTCGCTTTGGCTGGTTTTGATATCGCGCTCGATGCTCATGGTACTGTGCTGCCCTGTGTGGAAGAGGTTTGTTGCCGATTAGGGCCGCGCTGCATGGACTCCGGAGACCCGGTTTGCTGTCCCGCCGAAAACGACGTCCCGCTGGGGCTCTGGCTGCTTTCCGACGACCATCTGTCCATCGTGTCGCGCTGCCCGCGGGATGACGACTGTCCGCCTGACGCCTTCAGGAAGCGCACGGCCGCGAAGCCTGCCAGCACCGATATTCCGAGAAAGGCCGCAGGCTGACGTCTGGCGAAATCGGTTGCGCCTTGGACGAGATCCCGGAAGCTTCCATCCCGGATCTTCTGCGCAGCGTCCTCGACATAGTCGGCGGCGGAGCCGATGCCGCGAGCGGCGAACGGGACGTCGGTCTCGAAGGCCCGGCCGGCTTCACGGATGTTGCCTGCGAGGCGCTCGACGAAATCTGCGCCCGAACGTTGCTGCTCGCGCGCCTGGCTCTGGATCTGGTCCACGGTTCCTTCCGCGACCCCCTTTGCTGCATCCGCGGCCTCACCGAACTTGTCGCGCGCGACGTCGGCCGATGCGCGGAAAGCGTCGCCAGCACGCTGTTTCACCTCCGCTCCGGCATCACTCATCTGCTCCTTGATGTCTTTTGCGGTGCCCTTGTCCTGGTTCTTTGCGAACTGCGTCACGTTGTGCGGATCCGAATCGCTCATGATGGTGTCCTTCAAGTGTTGGGTTGAGAGGGGCTAAAGGCGGCCTTGACCACGTCGTCGGCAGCCTCTTTCAATGTGTCAGCCACGTTCTGGGTCACGCGGCTGGCATGGCTGCCGAGATCTGCCTCGGCGACCTTTTGCGTCGCAGCATCGGCCGCAGATGTGGTCGCGTCTCTCGCGGCCTCGAATCCGGATTGCATGGCGGCGGCCGCGGCCTGCTTCATTCCATCGCTTGCTCCGCCCATCACCTTGGCTTCAGCCTTGGTCTCGGGAAGAGCCGCGGCAATGATCGCCCCGATCGCAATGCCCAGGCCTGCGATCAGCGCGGCATTGTCGCCGATGGTCTGTCGAGCCTGGTCGGGCGCGCGCGCTGCGGCATCCTTGGCGGCATCCTTGGCCGCGTCCATGCCGCTCTTGAGCTTTTCACTCGCGAAACTGGCAGCCTGCGCCGCGCTCGCCCGCAGATCAGCGGCAAGACCAGCGGCCTTGTCCTGGGCGTCATCAACCATGCCGGCGGCTCGGCTTTGGGCGGAGGATAGCGTCTCCTTGGCGTCGCCTTGCATGGACCGCGCGCCCTGCGTCACCTCGTCAAGCATGCTCCCCGCTTTGTCCATGACCGGACCGGCGGCGTCTGCAGCGCGATCCCGCACCGTCTTCGAGGTCAGGGCCAGCCCGGCCCCGATCATGAGAAGCGGCAGCGGCATACCCCGGGCCAACCTCAGCAACGGAACGCCCACTGCGGCGCCCGCGGCCACTGCGCGCATCGGGTTGTCCATGACCTGTTGCTTGAGCCCTTCGACCCAACTCTGGGTCTTGTGGCTGACGTATTCGGTAACTTCGGATTTGATGTGCTGCGGCGAGATTTTGTGGCGAATGTCGACGGCAGTGTCCGATATCTGCTCCTTCAACCGCCCGACCGTCGCCGCCAGCTCCGCGCGGCTACGCTCGGACTCGCGTCTCAACTCCTCCACGGATCGTGTCATCACGTTACCCTCTTGCTTTGTTTCTTGGATTTGAGGTCGAACTCACGCTGTATTGAATCGTTCCTCGCGCTGCTTGGGCGGCTTGGGACGAACGATACCCGTGAGGTAGCGCAAGGGAGAGCGACGTCGACCGCCTGGCCAATGGCTGGCTGCAGAAGGGGTTCGAAAGGTCTGCTCCGGGTCAAAACGCCGCACTGAAGCGCGGCTCACCGCACCGGCTTCAGCGCCAGGAAGCAGGATCTGTTGTTGCTTACAGGTTACCCCGCCGCCGCCTTCGCGGGGGCGACGTTGATCGCGAGCTTGCCGTAGCGATCCGTGAAGGCCTCGGTGTCGATCTCCTCCAGCTCGATCTCGCCGCTCATCACGCCGCGCTTCCATTCGGCCTGCGCCGGATCGTTCTGGAACTCCGGCATCACCTCGCGGCCGAACAGCTCGAGCGATTCGCAGATGTGCTCGTGGCTGTTCTTGCCGGCCTGGTTGAGCAGGATGACCTGGTCGATGTGCGAGGACTGGAAGCGCTTCAGCTTCTTCCGGATCGTGTCGGGTGAGCCGATCAGGCCGCCGCGCAGCGCCGCCTCCTGAGCCTGCGGATTGTCGCGCTTCCACTTGTTGTACTCGTCCCACATGTTGACGGTGTAGGGCGCGGGACGCTGGCGGCTCTGCGAAGCGCCGTAGAAGCGCAGCGCGAACTGGAAGAAGGTGGCGCCGTCGGCGCGGGCGCGCGCCTCTTCATCCGTCTTGGCGCACATGAAGAACGAGACGAGCGCCATGTTGGGATTGATCTCGTAGTCGGCGAGCTTGTGCAGGCGCTTGGTCATGGCGTTGTAATAGGCATGCACCCAGGCGTGCGCGGCATCGGCGCTGACGAACTGAAAGCCGAGCGCACCGAAACCGTGACGGCCGGCGCGCTCGATGGTCGGCAGCTGCGAGCAGGCCATCCACAGCGGCGGGTGCGGCTTCTGCACCGGCTTCGGCACGATGTTGCGCAAGGGAATGTCGAAATATTTGCCGTGATGCTCGCTGCCGGCGTCCCTGAACATCGGGAAGATGGCCGCGACCGCCTCCTCGAAGATCTCCTTCTTGGTCTCCATGTCGCGGCCGAACGGCTCCAGCTCGGTGATCGAGGCGCTCTCGCCCATGCCGAACTCGCAGCGGCCGTTCGAGAGCAGGTCCAGCACCGCGACACGCTCGGCTACGCGCGCCGGATGGTTGGTGGTGAGCTGGAGGATGCCGTGGCCGAGCCGGATGTTTTTCGTGCGCTGGCTCGCGGCAGCCAGGAACGATTCCGGCGAGGGCGAGTGCGAATACTCCTCGAGGAAGTGATGCTCGACCACCCAGGCATGGTCGTAGTCGAGCCTGTCGGCAAGCTCCATCTGCGAGAGCGCATTCTGGTAGAGGGCGAGCTCGTCGCCCGCCACCCAGGGCCGCGGCAGCTGCAGCTCGTAGAAGATGCCGAACTTCATGGCGTCGCTCTCCCGCTTATTGTTGTTGAGCTCATCTTAAAGAGTGAGGCGGAGCTGTCTACGCAGTGGCAATTCCGCCGTGCGGGAGAATGATTTCGCCGCCCGGCGTGCGAAGCGGGGCTGGTCTCGCCCCCGGCGCTGCGACATCCGCGCAAGCGGGCAGGTTGATCCAGATCAACGCCGTGACGGCCCGGATGCATCAGAAGTGCAGCAAGGCAACGGCCCGGATGCCGTCCCGATTCCCCATCTCACCCTGTAGAGACCGAACATGTCGGCCCCTGACGACGCGACGTCGCGCGTGCGCCGTAAGCGCATGGAGTTTTTCGCGTTCCTGTTCCTGACCGCGATCGTGATGCCCGTCCTCGCGGTCGGGACGGTCGGCTCCTATGGGCTCGGCGTCTGGATCTACCAGATGTTCGCCGGCCCTCCGGGCCCGCCACCCTCTCCGCATTGATCCGCAACCAGCGAAAGACAGGCATCATGGCCCACGCCACACTCAACCGCCGCGCCCTGATCACCGGCCGGGTGCTCGGCGCCGATCGCATCATCGCTCCGCCGGGCACCGAGATCGCCAGCATCATCGTGCAGGCGCGGCCGGAGCGCCTTGCCGAACTGGAAGCTGAGATCGCGGCGCTGCCCGGCTGCGAGATCCGCGGCCGCGATCCACGGGGCAAGCTCGTCGTCGTGACCGAGGCGCCCGATGCCGGCAGCCTCGGCACCATGCTCAACACCATCCAGTCGCTGCAACACGTCTATTCCGCGGCGCTGGTGTTCCACGCCATCGAAACGACTTAAGGGCCGGAGAGCCATCATGACATCGCCGAAGCTCGACCGCCGCCAGATGCTCAAGCTCGAGGCCGCCGCGATCGCCGCGGTCGCCGCCGGGCTCCCGGCACCGGCGCTCGCCGCCAACCTCGCCGCCGAGCGGAAGGAGAGCGAACTGAAATGGGACAAGGCCGCCTGCCGCTTCTGCGGCACCGGCTGCTCGGTGATGGTCGCGACCAAGGACAACCGCGTCGTCGCCACCCACGGCGACATCAAGGCCGAAGTCAATCGCGGCCTCAACTGCGTGAAAGGCTACTTCCTCTCCAAGATCATGTACGGCCACGACCGCCTGACGCAGCCGATGCTGCGCAAGAGCGGCGCCAAGTACGACAAGAACGGCGACTTCACGCCCGTGTCCTGGACCGAAGCCTTCGACATCATGGAGCTGAAGTGGAAGGAGGCGATCAGGAAGCGCGGCCCCAACGGCGTCGCCATGTTCGGCTCCGGCCAGTGGACGATCTGGGAAGGCTATGCCGCCGCGAAGCTGTTCAAGGCAGGCTTCCGCACCAACAACATCGACCCGAATGCGCGGCACTGCATGGCCTCGGCGGTGGCCGGCATGATGCGCACCTTCGGCATCGACGAGCCGGCCGGCTGCTACGACGACATCGAGGCGACCGACGCCTTCGTGCTGTGGGGCTCCAATATGGCGGAGATGCATCCCATCCTGTGGACGCGCATCGCCGACCGCCGGCTGTCCGCGCCGCATGTCCGCGTCGCCGTGCTCTCCACCTTCGAGCACCGCTCGTTCGACCTCGCCGATATCGGCATGGTGTTCAAGCCGCAGACCGACCTCTACATCCTCAACGCCATCGCCAACCACATCATCAAGACCGGCCGCGTCAACAAGGACTTCGTCGCCGCGCACACCGTGTGCAAGCGCGGCCAGACCGACATCGGCTACGGATTGCGGCCGGATCACCCGCTGCAGAAGAAGGCGACGGGCGCCGCCAAGGCGGGCGACTCCACCGATATGAGCTATGACGAGTTCGTCAAGTTCGTGTCCGAGTACACGCTGGAGAAGGCCGCCGAAATGTCCGGCGTGCCGCTCAACCGCCTCGAAGCGCTCGCCGAGCTCTACGCCGATCCCAAGACGAAAGTGGTCTCGTTCTGGACCATGGGCTTCAACCAGCACACCCGCGGCGTCTGGTGCAACAATCTCGTCTACAACATCCACCTTTTGACCGGGAAGATCTCCGCGCCGGGCAACAGCCCGTTCTCGCTGACCGGCCAGCCCTCGGCCTGCGGCACCGCGCGCGAGGTCGGCACCTTCTCGCACCGCCTGCCCGCCGACATGGTGGTGACCAACAAGGCGCATCGCGACCACGCCGAGCAGATCTGGCAGCTGCCCGAGGGCACCCTTCCCGACAAGCCCGGCGCGCACGCGGTGCTGCAAAGCCGGATGCTGAAGGACGGCCTGATCAACGCCTATTGGGTGCAGGTCAACAACAATCTCCAGGCCGGTCCCAACGTCAACGAGGAGACCTATCCGGGCTTCCGCAACCCCGACAATTTCATCGTGGTCTCGGACGCCTATCCATCGGTGACGGCACTCGCCGCCGACCTGATCCTGCCCACCGCGATGTGGGTGGAGAAGGAAGGCGCCTACGGCAATGCCGAGCGGCGCACCCAGTTCTGGCACCAGCTCGTCCCCGCGCCGGGCGAGTCGAAGTCGGATCTCTGGCAGCTGATGGAGTTCTCCAAGCGCTTTAAAATCGAGGAGGTCTGGCCCGCGGAGCTGATCGCCAAGAAGCCGGAACATCGCGGCAAGACGCTGTTCGACGTGCTCTACAAGAACGGCCAGGTCGACAAATTCCCGGTCACCGATATCGAGCCGGGCTATGCCAACGACGAATCCAGGGCGTTCGGCTTCTACGTCCACAAGGGCCTGTTCGAGGAATATGCCCAGTTCGGCCGCGGCCATGGCCACGACCTCGCGCCGTTCGACACCTATCACCGGGAGCGCGGCCTGCGTTGGCCCGTCGTCAACGGCCAGGAGACGAAGTGGCGCTTCCGCGAGGGCAGCGACCCCTACGTCAAGCAGGGCGCAGGCGTGCAGTTCTACGGCCATGCCGACGGCAAGGCCCGCATCTTCGCGCTGCCTTACGAGCCGCCGGCGGAAGCGCCCGACAACGAATATCCCTACTGGCTCTCGACCGGCCGCGTGCTGGAGCACTGGCATTCCGGCACCATGACGCGCCGCGTGCCCGAGCTGTTCAAGGCCTTTCCCGAAGCCGTCTGCTTCATGCATCCGGACGATGCGCAGGACATGAAGCTCCGCCGCGGCGACGAGGTGAAGGTGGTCTCCCGCCGCGGCTTCATCCGCGCCCGCGTCGAGACGCGCGGCCGCGACCGGCCGCCACGCGGCCTCGTGTTCGTGCCGTGGTTCGATGAATCGAAGCTGATCAACAAGGTGACGCTCGACGCCACCGACCCGATCTCGCTGCAGACCGATTTCAAGAAGTGCGCCGTGCGCATCGAGCGGGTGAACATGTCATGATGAAACGATCCGCAATCATCCTGCTCGCAGTCGCGATCGCCGCCGGCACGGGCTCGCTGACGGCGCAGACCGTGACCTCCGGCCTGCGCGGCCCGACCCCGCTCAACGACGAGGGCCCGGCGCCGCCGATGCTGCCGAACCGCAACACCTCCGAGAAGGAGGTGCGCAATTATCCGGAGCAGCCGCCCGTCATTCCGCACAATATCGACGGCTATCAGGTCGACCTCAACGGCAACAAATGCCTGTCCTGCCATGCGCGGGCGCGCACCGCCGAGTCGCAGGCGCCGATGGTCTCGATCACGCACTTCATGGATCGCGACGGCCAGTTCCTGGCCTCCGTCTCGCCGCGCCGCTTCTTCTGCACCGAATGCCACGTGCCGCAGAACACCGCCAATCTCCCGGTCAGCAACGATTTCACCGACGTCGACACGCTGCTGTCGCGCGCAAGCCGGGGTGGCCGCAGATGACGACGACCGCCGACGATCCCAACGCGGAGCTGAATGCCAAGCGCGGCTTCATCGCGCGCAGCTGGGCGTTCCTGCTCGAGCTGTGGCAGGTGCTGACTCGGCCGAGCTCGGTGTTCGCCCTCGGCACCCTGGTCCTGGCCGGTTTCGTCGCCGGCGTGATCTTCTGGGGCGGCTTCAACACCGCGCTGGAAATCACCAACACCGAAAAGTTCTGCACCGGCTGCCACGAGATGAAGGACAACGTCTACGCCGAGCTGAAGTCGACCATCCATTTCTCCAACCGCTCCGGCGTGCGCGCGACCTGCCCGGACTGCCACGTGCCGCACAACTGGACCGACAAGATCGCGCGCAAGATGCAGGCCTCCAAGGAGGTCTGGGGCAAGATCTTCGGCACGATCGACACGAGAGAGAAATTCCAGGACCACCGGCTCGAGCTCGCCGCGCATGAATGGGCACGTTTCAAGGCCAATGATTCCCTGGAATGCCGCAACTGCCACAGCGCCGATTCCATGGACATCACCAAGCAATCGCCGCGGGCCTCGGTGGCGCACCAGCGCTTCCTGTTCACCAAGGAAAAGACCTGCATCGACTGCCACAAGGGCATCGCCCACCAGCTGCCCGACATGCGCGGCGTGCCGGGGTGGCAGTAGGGTGGCTCTT
Source organism: Bradyrhizobium glycinis (assembly GCF_016031655.1). Classification (GTDB taxonomy): domain Bacteria; phylum Pseudomonadota; class Alphaproteobacteria; order Rhizobiales; family Xanthobacteraceae; genus Bradyrhizobium; species Bradyrhizobium glycinis. The sequence goes on along the minus strand of NZ_JACCHQ010000004.1, from coordinate 238,791 downwards.
GGCGCGGGCCTGAGCTAGGGCGTGTAAGATCGAGCGCTGCGGGTTTGATGTCTGTCATGCCCCGAGCAGCGGCGCCGAAGCAGACATGGACTTCGCATTCGGGCCAATTGGCGACTAATGCAGTGCAGCAATAGCTTTGACGCGGGCGGGCGCTTGCCGCATCGAATGTCCACACTCCGGCGGCTCGATGCCGGCGTTCCTCAGCGGCCCAGACCCGCACCGCGCCCACGCAGCGGCCTGAACCTGCCACCCCCGTCAATTATTTTCTGGGCCGCGACCCCGGCGCCGGGATTGCGCCCTCTTGTCTGGATGAACGCGCCACAGCGGAGCGTCGCTAACCGGAGCACAGAGCCATGTGGTACAGAAAGAACGTTGGCGGATGGGAGCGCGCGGCCAGGTTGATCGGCGGGGGCCTGATGCTGATCTGCGGCGTGGTTGCGCTGCACGCCTCGCCGCTGGGGCTGCTGGTCAGCGGTGCTGGTGTGGTAACGCTGGTCACTGGCGCGTTCGGCTATTGTCCTGCCTGCGCCGTCGCCGGGCGCGAGCCACTGAAGGAGTGACCGCCTTGGCGCGCGTTTCGGACGATCTCTTGCTCGCGGCACAGTCGGGCGATCGGCACGCGCTCACGCAGCTCCTTGTGGCGCTGCAGCCGAACATTCGACGCTACGCCCGGCGTCTTTGCCACCGCACCTCGGTCATCGAAGATGTCGTGCAAGAGGCACTCATCGTCATATACCGGCGCGTTGGCACGATCCGCAGTCCAGCAGCTCTCGCAGGCTGGCTCATAACTGTCATCGCGCGCCTTTGCATGCTGCCGGCGCTGATGCTGATGCGCGGGGTCGAGGAGCTCGTCAGCCTGGAAGAGGCACGCGAGCTCGCAAAGGTCCCGCCGGACGAGTTACGCATGGACCTGGTCAATGCAATCGAGTCGCTTTCGCCGTCGCATCGGGAAGTGCTGCTGCTGCGAGACCTCGAAGATCTGACGATTGGGGAAATCGCGCGGCGGCTCGGCGTGACGCGCGAAGCGGCAAAGAGCCGCCTGCGCCGCGCCCGCGCCTTGGTGCGCGAATACCTGCTCGGCACAACGGACGGCGGACGAGAGCGCACATGAATTACTTACGTGGAGTCGGCATGTTCGGGAGCGCTTTCCTGAGCGCGCATCTGATGCGCGGCGCAGCTGCGGCGGGGCTACTCGCCTGGGCCATCGTCCACCAGACCCCGCATCCCTGGCTATCCCTGAGCGCGGGCGTTGCTGCGCTCGTCGCGTTACGCGGATGCCCGATGTGTTGGACCGTAGGCCTGGTCGAGACGCTTCGGCAAGGCCATCGCGATTCAACAGATGCTCTTTCAATAAATAGCGCCGGCAATGGTCGGCGCGCCGTGTCGCGCGCAGATTCGTGAGGAGAAATCCCATGCGACGGTGCTGGGCAGCTCTCGGGTCCTTGCTCTTCTTCGTGATTGCACCGGGGACGCTTGCAGTTTACATCCCTTGGTCGATCACGGGTTGGCATTTGAAATCCGCCTTCCTCGGACTTGATGCCTTGCGCGTTGTGGGTGCAGCGCTCGTCTTCCTCGGTCTCATTCCGCTCGTCGAATCCTTCGCACGTTTCGTGTGGAAGGGTTTTGGCACACCTGCGCCGGTTGCACCGCCGACGAAGCTTGTGGTTTGCGGTTTCTATAGCCGAGTCCGCAATCCCATTTATGTCGCCCTCGTCGCAATTATCATCGGCGAAGCACTCATTCTCGGCGACGAACGAATGTTCGTTTACGCGGCGATCCTCTGGCTGTTCTTCCATGTTTGGGTTGTCGTTATCGAAGAACCCACGCTTGACAGTTCATTTGGCGACGAGTTCGCGTTCTTTAAGGCCAATGTCCCACGCTGGTTGCCGCGGCTTACGCCTTGGGCGGGGCCTGCGTCATCGGGGGCAAGTCCAAACTGTAACTGTCCGGACCGGATACTTGGAAGCCGCTCAGACAGGTTCGACGCGCATTTTGGAGCACCGCCGCAATGACGGCTGTGGGTAGAACCCGAAGAACTCAGGTTGCGCAAGACTAGTCCGCTCTGGCTCAACGAGCGGATTACTGACCCCCGAGCGCTTTAGGGCCCGCCAACGGCGGGCGTCTCGAAGGATGACCGCAGAAAACGGACTCGAATGCGATCGCCTTGCGCTTGAACCCTTGGGTCGAATGGTTAGTTTTGGGGGAGGCGAATCGTCGCCCCTCCCTCAAGACAGACATGGCCACCTTCACACCGCATCAGGATGCTGCGCTCAAGGCGGTCGGCGACTGGCTCAAGGCCAAGCCGGGACGGGGCGGCACGCCGCCGGTGTTCCGCCTGTTCGGCTTTGCCGGCACCGGCAAGACCACGCTGGCGCGGCACATCGCCGAGGGCGTCGACGGCGAGGTGAAGTTCGCCGCCTTCACCGGCAAGGCGGCCCTCGTCATGCGCAACAACGGCTGCGACGGCGCCTCCACCATCCATTCGCTGATCTACCGCGCCCGCGAATCCGGCGAGGAGCAGCCGAGCTTCGAATTGTGGGACGATGCGCCGGCCTCGAAGGCGAAGCTGATCGTGATCGACGAATGCTCGATGGTCGATGCCGAGCTGGGCCGCGACCTGATGTCGTTCGACTGTCCGCTCCTGGTGCTGGGCGATCCTGCGCAGCTGCCGCCGATCCAGGGCGGCGGCTTCTTCACCAACACCACACCGGACGCGATGCTGACCGAGGTGCATCGCCAGGCCCAGGACGATCCGATCGTGCGGATGTCAATGGACGTGCGCGAGGGCCGCGAGCTCGACATCGGCCGCTACGGCGAGAGCGAGGTCGTCTCGCGCAAGGAGCTCGACCCCGATCGTGTCATGGGCGCCGACCAGATCCTGGTCGGCCGCAACAACACCCGCCGCGCCTACAACATGCGGGTGCGCCAGCGCCAGAACATCGAGGATCAGTTTCCGGTCGCCGGCGACAAGCTGGTATGCCTGCGCAACAACCGCAAGAAGGGCCTGTTCAACGGCGGCCTGTGGCGCGTCAAGTCGCGCAACACCGCGCGATCGAAATCGCGCATCCTCTCCATGCGGCTGTCGCCGGACGAGGATTTTGGTCACAAGGTCACGAAAGTCTCCGTGCGCGCCGATTGCTTCGAGGGCGGCGTCGAGCAGATCGCCTGGGAGCAGCGCAAACCCTATGACGAGTTCGACTACGGTTATGTCCTGACCGTGCACAAATCGCAGGGCTCGCAATGGGACGACGTCGTGCTGTTCGACGAGAGTTTTGCGTTTCAGGATTCGCGGGCGCGATGGCTGTACACGGGCATCACGCGGGCGGCGAAAAGGCTGAGTGTGGTGGTGTGAGCGTCGTTGCCTTGGCAAGGCCGCGGCGTCAACCTCCATTCGTCGTCCCGGACAAGCGCAGCGCAGCGGAGCGCAGATTCGAGACCCATACCCACAGGGAGATGTTTGGCGAAGACTCGGAGTGGGCGCCTTGCCCCACACTCCTCCCTGTGGTTATGGGTCCCCGCCCCCGTGCGCAATTGCGCACTAGGCGGGGACGACACCGAGTACGTGGCAGGGCAATCGTGTCCCATCCGTAGCGGAGCTCCGCATCCCGCCAAGCCGACCCGTCGCCGCGTCAACCGCGTCCTCACGGTCTCGTGTCCGCCCTAGCGTAACAATCTGCGGCTCGGCCCGTATCTCGGATGATGCGAAAACGCGGCCGGCCAGGCTGTTCGCCCGGTCCCGACCGCCCTAGACTGTCAGCCCTCGCGAAAGAGGATTGCCGAAAGAGGATTGCCATGCGCCGAACCGCCCTCGCCACCCTGCTCGCTGCAACCACCGCCCTGACGCTGGCTTTCTTGATGCCGTCCCGGGCCGCGGAGGAGGCGGTCGTGATCCCAGCTCCCGCATTGGACGCTGCCCCCGCAAGCGGCATCCAGACCGCCGTGCTCGCCGGCGGCTGCTTCTGGGGCGTGCAAGGCGTCTTCCAGCACACCGCCGGCGTGGTCAACGCGGTCTCCGGCTATGCCGGCGGTACCAAGGCGACCGCCGACTACCAGAGCGTCTCGAGCGGCCGCACCGGCCATGCCGAGGCGGTCGAGATCAAGTACGACCCGAAGAAGATCTCCTACGGCAAGATCCTCCAGATCTACTTCTCGGTGGTGCACGACCCGACCCAGCTCAACCGCCAGGGTCCCGACGTCGGCCCCCAATATCGCTCGGCCATATTCACCACCTCGGACGAGCAGAAGAAGGTCGCGGAGGCCTATATCGCCCAGCTCAACGGCGCCAAGGTGTTCAACAAGCCGATCGTGACCAAGATCGGCGCGCTGGAAGCGTTCTATCCGGCGGAGGCCTATCACCAGGATTATCTGACGCTGCACCCGAACCAGCCCTACATCGTCTATAACGACATCCCGAAGGTCGAGAACCTGAAAAAGCTGTTCGCGGATAATTACATTGAGAAGCCGACGCTGGTGAATGCCGGCAAGGCCACCAACTGATCTTGAGATCACCAAAGCAACGGGAGACCCATGCCCGACACCAAAACAAAAGCGACCGACGACAAGGTCATCAAGAGCGACGAGCAGTGGCGGCGCGAGCTGACGCCGATGCAATACGCCGTGCTGCGCGAGAAAGCGACCGAGCGTCCCTTCTCGGGCGAATATGAGCACGACCACCGTGCCGGCACCTATGTCTGTGCCGGTTGCGGCAATGTGCTGTTCGAGTCGGACGCCAAGTTCGATTCCGGCTGCGGCTGGCCGAGCTTCACCCAGCCCGCGGTCGAGAGCCACATCGACGAGGAGCGGGACACCAGCCACGGCATGATCCGCACCGAGGTGCTCTGCTCCAAATGCAGCGGCCATCTCGGCCACGTCTTCCCCGACGGCCCCGGGCCGACCGGCCTGCGCTACTGCATCAATTCCGCGGCGCTGAAGCTCGAGCCGAAATAACGCGGCGCGGCGCCGGGTTCCCCCATGGAACCCGGCGGCGCAATGTGCTTTTCTGCTCTGGCGGTGCGGCCGATCACCGCATTTCGGCGGCCCCCAGGGAGGATGCCATGGCGCTTGGGACCATCCTGATCATCCTGGTGATCATCTATCTCGTCGGCGGCCTGTCCGGCCGGTTCGGCGGCTACGGCTATGGCCTTGGTCATTCCGGCATCGGGATCGGCGGGGTCGTGCTGGTGATCCTGATCGTGCTGCTGCTTCTTGGCAAAGTTTAAGCCATACAAGCTATTGAAATATAATGGATTTTTTCCTCTGCGGGGCTGCCATGCACGGATTCATCATCTCGCATCGCGGGGGTCGCATTTTTGTCAAATCGGCCTATATTAAAGGGCGACAATGACATGCGGCGGGCCCGCTCGATTGCGGCCCCTGCCCTCCCCAACCCCACGCGCTTAAAGCCCCAGAGAAGATCACGAGGTCTTTGACCATGCGTCCAATGCGTCCGTTCAACTTCAACACCTCCGCCGAGCTCTTCCCCGCCGCCATCCGTAAGAAGAAGCGCGCGGGCTTCACCTATCGCCGGTTCGGCACTGCGGCCGAGGCCGTGCAGTTCGCGATGGAGCAGTTGCCGACGGACTCGCTGAACGGCGCCTATCTCCAGGTCGAGGAAGCGCGCTTCGACCAGAACGGCATCCGCTCGCTGTACGAGAGCGATGCCTTCCCGCTGCCCCGCCGGCCCAAGCCGGCCCCGGCCGCGGAGACCGACGCCGACGCGGCGTAAGCTTTCGCAACAAAGTTCGATGTGCGCAGGAGGCGCGATGGCCGAAAGGTCGTCGCGCCTTTTGTGTTTTGGGCTTTGTCCGGTCGTCATTGCGCGCAATGACGACGCAGGGAGATCCGGCGCATATCGGCCGGTCGGACTCGCGGCGAGCGCTCTCAGCCGCCCTACATCCGCGGCTGCTTTTCCAGCCAGCGCTGAAGCAGGCGGACGTTGCGCATGTTGGCGCGGAACATGACGTCGAAGGCGTCGCCCGCGAACGGGACGAGGCCGACCACGCCGTCGACCGCGACATTGCCGAGCATGCGCGCCGTGATGTGCCAGGGCGCGCCCAGCGCGCGGGCTTCGCGCACCAGCCACAGCGAAATCGCGGTGGTGATGACGTCGCCGACGACGGGGATCAATCCGATCAGCCCGTCGATGCCGTAGCGGATGTTGGTGCCGGGCAGGATGAAGGCGACATCGAGCAGCTTGGCGATCGCCTCGAGCCGCGCGATCCGCTGCTCGCGCGTCGGATTGCCGAACGGGCCGCCTTGACCGAACTCGAAACGAAACTCGCGAAATCCCTGCTCCAGGCTTTCCGGCCTGATCTCGTGGCCTTCCTGGTCGATGATCGGCCCGCGCGCCTCGTCGCGCGAAAAGCGCGCATGCGAGCCGCTCCCGGAACGGGATTTGCGCGGAGCGAGGATGTCGTCGTCGGGTATGGCCATGGCCTTGAGTGAACGCGCCAGCGCGGCGGAGGTTGCGGCCGCGCTCGAACGCCGCGCGTCAGGTTGGCGCCGGCGCCGCTTGCGGCTCCTCGACGTAGCGATGCACGAGCCAGGATGAAATCACCGCCGGCACGAAACCGACGAGCCCGTACAGGATGAACTGCACCGCGCCGGAATCCGGCCCGCGCGAGCTGTAGGTGAGTGAGGCGAGGGCGAAGGCGAACAGGCCGACCAGAAGCATCCGCAAGCCGGGACCGATCCGGCGGATGTGGAGCAGGATGTCGTCGACCGCACCGATCATGAGCGAGGGCAGGAAGCCGAACAGGTAGCTGTATTGCAGGGTCTTGAAGAACACCGCGAACAGCTTGCCGACCTCGCCGAGATTGGTCTGGGTCCAATAGCCGGACTGGTAGGTCGTCGTCAGCAGCAGCAGGAACCCGCCAACCAATGGGCCGACCAGCGCAAACACCAGATAGCGTTTCATCAAGCACCTCACACGTTGCGGGCGTTATAGCAGTGCAGCGGGAACCTTGAACAGCGGGGCGCCGGCCTCCTTAAGGGGAACAAGTGGCAAGGCGATGAGTTCATGCTGGACCTGAATTCAACCCCTTAGACTGGAGCCACAGATGGCCCGCAAATTTCTCCTGGCGACGATCGCGCTGGCGGCCCTGAGCGGCCTGTCGACGGCGCCCGCGCTCGCCCAAGGCCATATGGGCACGCCGCAGGAGCAGCAGGCCTGCTCGCGCGATGCGCAGCGCTTGTGCCGCAAGGACCTCGGCAACGACGGCGCGGTGCAGAGCTGCCTGCAAGCCAACCGGGCGAAGCTGTCGAAGTCCTGCAGCAAGGTGTTTCAGAGCCACGGCATGTGAGGACGGCCCAACCCCGCGAACGGAGAGTGAAGCCATGTTGCACGACGAAGAGCTCTCGATCCTGCGGGACATCAGCCAGTCCGTTGCCTTCGCCGACGACCGGCAGGGCAAGATGGGGCAATTGATCGCCGACGGCTACGTGATGAAGGACGGCGATCTGTTCGAGCTGACGCCCAAGGGCGTCACCGCCCTCGAGGAGCACGCCGCCGCTCTCGGCGCGAGCGATGCGGAACAAGCGTCTCCGATCGGCTGATCCGACGCGCGACGTGACTGGCGTGCAACAATTGCGAATTCCTTTGTGCCGGCCATTGCGGGCGCGTGACAATGGCGCATACTTCGCTCGGGCGGCGCAGCACTTTCGATTCGAGCATCACGAAATCGAGCGACCACACGTGGGACCGAAGCTCCCGGCGTGAAGGCTGTGACATGCGGCAGATCAAGCCGCGTGCGGCGCCCCAAAACCAAGCGGCTCAAGCCCAGGACCTCGGGGACCCATCCTTCATGACACGCTATCAGACCCTCGCTTCGCTCTTCGCACTCGCCACCACCTTCGCTCTCCAGACGTCGCCCAGTCTCGCCTTCACGCAAGAAGCCCAGCAGATGTGCTCGGGCGATGCGATGCGGCTGTGCTCCAAAGAGATCCCCGACATCCCGCGCATCACCGCCTGCATGGTGCGCAACAAGGCGCAGGTCAGCCCCGGCTGCCGCGCCGTGATGGACCGCGAGCACGCCGCCGCCACGGCATCGCGCAAGCGGGAAGCGGCGGCGCAGTAGGTCCCTCGGTCGTCATTCCGGGGCGTGCGAAGCACGAGCCCGGAATCCATCGGGCGGCATGTGACGCGGTGAAATGGATTCCGGGCTCGCGCTCCGCGCGCCCCGGAATGACAGAAGAGCTCAATCGCCCCACTGCCCGAAGGCGTCGTTGAAGGCGCGCTCGCCGGGAGCGCCCTTCTCGATGGCGATGATGGCGCGGCGCTGGTTGGCGTAGACCAGCGGCACGTCGAACCAGGAGCGCTCCTTCAGGAGCTGGACGTTGCGGGCGCGGTCGGCGTCGACATTGGAGAGGCCGACCAGGAAGAAGCCGTCGGTGACCTTGACCGCGAGGCCGGCGAGCGGCGTGCCGCGGGCCTGCTCGTTCGACTTCATCAAGATGCCTGGCACGTTGGAGACGCTACCACCGGGGAAGTCCTGCGGCAGGATGAAGGTCAGCTCCGCCGTATGGCTCGCCGGAAGCGACGAATCGGTGTTGCGGCGGAACGACATCGTCATCTTGAACTTGCGGTCGGGGATTTCGATGTCGGCGCGCACGGCGACGTCGGCCTTCTGGTTGCCCGAGGCCTTGATCGGCTCGAGCCGCCACACCACCGAGCCGACATATTGCTTGCCCTTCGGGTCGGACGGATCCTCATCGTAGAGCACGACCTTCTGCGCCACCGGCGCGACCGGCTGGTCGCTGGCCGAGGGCTGACCGACGCGATCGGGAATCTTGGGCTTGCTCTGCGGCTGCGTCGGGGTCGGCGTATCCGCAACTTGCGTCGCGGACGGCTTGAGAAAGCCGTTGGCGATCTGGACCAGCTGCTTGCCCCAGAGGATGCCGGCGCCGACCAGGATGAGCACGATGCCGACGGCAATCGCGCTCTTGAACGGAAAGGCGGAGCCGGTGCGGGCGCGCTTCTTGACGTCGCGATCGGGAGCGATGCGCGGACGCGGCGACGGCGGCTGCGCCGTGTAGCGCTCGGCCTCCTCGATCGATTCGTCGTAGGAATAGGGCGCTTCGGACTCGCCGGCACGGTTTTCCAGGCTCGGCTCCAGCCGGTCGAATTCCGGCGAGGGCGAGGGCACGTTGGCGTAGGTGCGGCGCGCGGCGCGGCTGGCCTGCGCGGCGGCACCGCCGAGATCGTTGGCATCGGCCGTGATGTCGCGGAAGCCGCGCACGCCGGGCGAAGACGGCAGCGGCGGCGCGGGGCCGACATCGGGCGGACGCCGCGCACCCTGGCGATCGCGGCCGGCCGGCGGCTCCGGCGGCGGCGGGGCGGAAGGACCCGGCGGGCGCGGGGCGTCGAAACGGGGCGCACGCGGCGGCCGCGGGGCCTCACCTGGATCATCGACGTTGAAGGACGGGCGGTCGGCGCGCGGCGGCGTCGGGGCCGGACGCGTGCGCGGCGGCACTGCTGCCGGGTTGGCCTCGGCGGCACGGGTGCTGGCGCGGCGGAAGGCATCGCCACTCGAGCCGGCACGGGCGCCGCCACCGGGACGGGCGGCCTCGCGGGCCCGCTGGGCGGCCTCCGATTCGACCTTGCGGACGGCCTCCTCGAGCGACAGCCGTTCCCGGGTGATCTCGGATTCGGAGAGCGGCGGCTGCACGCTGCGCAGCTGCGCGATCAGGGCCGTGCGCGCGCGCTCATAGAGCGCGCGACGGCTTTCGCCGGGAGCGTTGGGGTCCAGGGCGGCAATAGCGCGGGCGATCAGCGGATAGTAATCAGCCATTTCTACTCAACTATACGCGCGTCCCGGTAAGATATCGTTAAGCCTCAAACGGATTTTGCACCAGGATAGTATCTTCGCGTTCCGGGCTGGTGGAAAGCAGCGCGACCGGACATCCCACCAATTCCTCGATCCGCCGGACATATTTGATGGCCTGCGCCGGCAGGTCGGCCCAGGACCGCGCATTGGCGGTCGGCTCCTTCCAGCCCTCGATGGTCTCGTAGATCGGCTCGACGCGGGCCTGCGCGCCCTCGCCGGCCGGGAAATGGTCGATCTCCTTGCCGTCGAGCTTGTAGCCGGTGCAGACCTCGATCGAATCGAAGCCGTCGAGGATGTCGAGCTTGGTCAGCGCGAGGCCATTGATACCGCAGGTCCGGACCGCCTGGCGGACCAGCACGGCGTCGAACCAACCGCACCGGCGCGGACGGCCGGTATTGGTGCCGAACTCGCGGCCACGCTCGCCGATCTTGCGGCCGATCTCGTTGTCCTGCTCGGTCGGGAACGGGCCCTGGCCGACGCGGGTCGTGTAGGCCTTGCACAGGCCGAGCACGTAGCCGACCGCGCCCGGCCCTAGGCCGGCGCCGGTCGCCGCCTGCGCCGCCACCGTGTTGGACGAGGTGACGTAGGGATAGGTGCCGTGGTCGACGTCGAGCAGCGCGCCTTGCGCGCCCTCGAACAGCATGCGCTTGCCGGCGCGCCGCTCGATATCGAGCAGCCGCCACACCGTCTCGGCGTAGGGCAGGAGCTGCGGCGCCATCGCCATCAGCTCCTTCAGGATCACGGCGCTGTCGAATTCAGGCAGGTTGAGGCCGCGGCGCAGCGCATTGTGGTGCGCCAGCAGGCGGTCGATCTTGTGCGGCAGCGTCTGATGATCGGCAAGATCCATCAGGCGGATGGCGCGGCGGCCGACCTTGTCTTCATAGGCCGGGCCGATGCCGCGGCGGGTGGTGCCGATCGCGGTGGCGGCGCTGGCGGATTCGCGGTGCGCGTCGAGCTCGCGGTGCAGCGGCAGGATCAACGTGACGTTTTCCGCGACACGCAGGTTGTCGGGGCCGACATCGACACCCTGCGACCTGAGCCTGGCGACCTCGTCGAGGAAGGCGGCGGGGTCGAACACGACGCCGTTGCCGATCACCGACAGCTTGCCCTCGCGCAGCACGCCGGAGGGCAGGAGCGCGAGCTTGTAGGTCTTGCCGTTGATCACCAGCGTGTGGCCGGCGTTGTGGCCGCCCTGGAAGCGGACGACGATATCCGCCTGCTCCGACAACCAGTCGACGATCTTGCCCTTCCCTTCGTCGCCCCATTGGGCGCCGACGACGACAACATTGGCCATTCGCGGGTAATCCTGTTCAATCTGTCTCTAGAGGCATGATCCTCGCGGAAAACCGGTGCCCACTCTTCCGGGATCACGCCTGCGCCCAGCCCAATCGGCAGCCGGAGCCGCCCGCACGCAAGGCAGCCAACCGGATAAAGGAAGCAGCCCCTCTAGGCAAGCAAGAACGGGGCTTTTTCGGGGCCCAACGTCCGGTCCAAGCCCTTGATATCCGCGGAAAATCCCGAACCCTTAAGGGCCGGCGCAGCGGCTTCGACCAAAGCGTGAGAGGCCGCCTTCGCCGCCAGCATGGTCGCGATGCGCCCGTCCCCGTTGATGCAACCTCGTTTTACGTGTCTTTGGACCTGCCGGGTGATCAGCCGGCCCGGACCTCGCCGGGCCGGAGGGCTCGGCGTATTCGACGCGGGACCCAACCATCACAATGTCCGCCACCGGCCAGACCACGCGCGCGGAAACATCCGGCCACAGCTGGATCGCCAACCAACCTTACCTGCTGCTCAGCATCACCGCACTGTGCTGGGCCGGCAACGCCATCGTCGGGCGGCTCGCGGCCGGCCACATTCCGCCGGTCACGCTGTCGTTCCTGCGCTGGTTCTTCGCCTTCCTGCTGGTGCTGCCGTTCGCCTGGAAGCACCTCGTGCAGGACTGGCCGGCGATCCGCGGCAAGCTCGGCTTGATGGTCACGCTCTCGGTCACCGGCATCGGCGCCTTCAACACGCTGCAATATTGGGCCCTGGAGCACACCCAAGCGCTCAACACGCTGCTGCTGCAGTCGGCCGCGCCGCTGCTGGTGGCGCTGTGGTCGCTGGTCATCCTCGGCATCCGTCTCACCGCCGCGCAGGCGTTCGGCGTGCTGCTGTCGATGTGCGGCGTGCTGACCATCCTGCTGCACGGCGATTTCACCACGTTGTCGAGCATCGACTTCAACAAGGGCGACCTGATCTTCCTCCTCGCGCTCCTGATCTTCGCGCTCTATTCGGTGCTGTCGCTGAAGCGGCCGCCGATGCACGGCCTCTCGTTCCTCGCCTTCACCTTCGGCTGCGGCGCGGCCTGCCTCATTCCGCTGGAGATCTGGGAACTGTCCGCACGCCCTGTAATGAAGCTCGACGGGCCGAACCTCTTGACCCTGTTCTACGTCGCCGTCTTCCCCTCGGCGCTCGCCTATCTCTGCTTCAATCGCGGCGTGCGCCTCATCGGCGCCAACCGCGCCGCGCCGTTCTTCCACGTCGTGCCGGTGTTCGGCTCGATCATGGCGATGGCGTTCCTGGGCGAGCACCCGCAGGCGTTCCACTTCATCGGCTTTGCATTGGTGCTGGCGGGCGTATTCGCGGCGTCGCGGAAGCAGGCGACTTAGGCGACCGTTTCGTCCAAACGCGCTGGTGCCTCTTACCCTCCCCCTCCAGGGGAGGGTAAGCAAGAGCGACCCGCTACTTCACCTTCAACTTGCTGTACGCCTCGCTCGTCGCAATGATCACGTGCTCGGCGCAGCCGTTGACGCGATGCGGATCGGCTTCGCGCTCGTAGGCTTCCGAGGTCATCATGTCGAGAAAGGCCGAGACGGACGGGTAATACACCAGCGCGACGAAGTCCCAATCGTTGCCCGCCTGCGGACCGAGTGCGACCGCCTTGGCTTCACCGGTCCAGAGCAGCGTGCCGCCGCGCGCCTTGATCATCGGCACCGTGATCGCGCTGTAGCGCAAATATGCCTCCCAGCCCGACCCGTTGCCATCGCGCGAGCGCGCGCGGAAGCGCATCAGGTTCAGCATCACCACTGGCGCATTCGGATCGAGCCGCTTCAGGCCCTCGATGTTCAACATATTGACCGTCAATGGCACCTCCTCAAGGCTCGGCTGCATTGTAGCATTGCGGCGCTGTGACTTGTGCCACGACGCCGATCCGGCGCAAGCTGGCATAAACGCCCATGACAATTGCTTCGCCCGCGCCACCGGCCGCTGGTCCAGCCAGCTGGCTCAACAACCAGCCTTATCTGCTGCTCAGCCTGACCTCGCTGTTCTGGGCCGGCAACATCGTGATCGCGCGCCACGTCGGGGCGCATGTGCCGCCGCTGACGATCACCACGATCCGCTGGTTCGGCGTGTTCCTGATCCTGCTGCCGTTCGCCTGGCCGCATCTGAAGCGCGACTGGCCAGCCTTGCGCAGGAGCCTGCCGCTGATGCTGTTTCTGTCGCTGGTCGGCTTTGCCTTCAACAACGCGATCTCATACTGGGCGCTGCAATACACCGAGGCGCTGAATGCGCTGCTGATCCAGTCGGCGGGTCCGCTGTTCGTGGCGCTGTGGTCGCTGGTGCTGTTCGGTGTGCGGCTGACCGGCGCGCAGCTCGGCGGCATCGCGATCTCGCTGCTCGGCGTGCTGATCATCATCCTGCGCGGCGACCTCGCGGCACTGGCAAGCATCAGCTTCAACAGGGGCGACATCATGTTCGCCTCCTCGCTGGTGGCGTTCGGGCTCTACTCAGCCTTCATCCCGCGCCGGCCGAAGATCCACCAGCTCTCCTTCCTCTCCTTCACCACCTGCTGCGGCGCGACCCTGCTGCTGCCGACGGCGATTTGGGAGGCGGCGAGCGGCCGCGTGCTGCAATTCGACGCGATCACGCTGGCGACGCTGGGCTACATCCTGATCTTTCCCTCCACCCTCGCCTATCTCTTCTTCAACCGCGGCGTGGCGCTGATCGGGCCGAACCGGGCGGCGCCGTTCTTCCATCTGGTCCCGGTGTTCGGCTCGGCGCTGGCGATCCTGCTGCTCGGCGAGAAGCTCCAGCCGTTCCACCTGATCGGTTACGCGCTGGTGCTCGCCGGGGTCGTGCTTGCATCGCGCCGGGGCTCGGCGGTGAAGTAATTCCGCGCGACGGACGCATTCACGACCTATAGCCATCTTCCGATTCCCCTTCGGACAAGCTAGGTTCCCCGCCAACGAAAAAGAGGGAACGACCAGACATGATTTCCGGGCTGATTCGAAACTTGCGGACCGTCGCCGCGGCCGCGCTTTGCCTCACGGCAGCATCCACCGCTCACGCCGACACCTATCCCAGCCGCAACATCACGCTGGTGCTGCCGTTCGCGGCCGGCAGCGGCACCGACACCACGACGCGGCTGATCTCGCAGCATCTGTCGCAGGCGCTCGGCGTTCCGATCGTGATCGAGAACAAGGCGGGCGCCAACGGCATGCTTGCCGCGACCTATGTCGCGAAGGCCGCCCCCGACGGCTACACGCTGCTGGTGACGACCAACACCACGCATTCGGCCAATCCCTATCTGCTCAAGAGTCTCACTTACGACCCGGTCAAGGATTTCACCCCGATCGCCCGCACCGGCGATCTGCCCTTCATGCTGGTCATCAATCCCGAGGTGCCGGCCAAGACGGTCGGAGAGCTGGTGGCCTACGGCAAGGCCAATCCGGGCAAGCTGAGCTACGCCTCGGGCTCGTCGGCGGCGATCGTGTCGGGCGCGACCTTCGCGCACAATGCCGGGATCGACCTGCTGCACGTGCCCTACAAGAGCTCGCCGCCGGCGCTCAACGACGTCATGGGCGGACGCGTCTCGATGATGTTCGTCGACATCCTGACCGGCCTGCCCCACGTCAACGGCAACGCGCTGCGCGCGCTCGCGGTCACCACCAAGGACCGCTCACCGCTGGTGCCGCACCTGCCCTCGATGCAGGAGGCCGGCGTGCCGGACTTCGACATCACGTCCTGGCAGGGCTATTTCGGCCCGGCCGGCATGCCGAAGGAGATCGTGACGCGGCTCAACACCGAGATCCGCAAGATCATCGAGAACCCGGAGATCAAGGCCAAGCTCGCGACGCTCGGCATGGACGCCTTCTCCGGCACGCCGGAGCAGCTCGGCACCTTCGTGAACGAGCAGCTGGTGCTGTGGGAGAAGCTGATCACCAACGCGAAGATCGAGAAGCAGTGAACTCCGTTATTCCGGGGCGCGCGTTAGCGCGAACTATGGTGCGCATTGCGCACCTGAGAATCTCGAGATTCCGGGTTCGATGCTTCGCATCGCCCCGGAATGACGGCGCAAAACGCAGGCTCTCGTAGGGTGGGCAAAGCGCAGCGTGCCCACAGAGGAGTCACCGGGAACTCAAAAGAAAAGGTGGGCACGACGCTTCGCGTCTTTGCCCGCCCTACGAATTCAGTGCAAGGATTTACGCCGCGCGGACCTTGGCGAGGAAGCCATCGACAGCATTGCGCAGCGCGCCGGACTGGTTGTCCAGCTCGCGGGCATTGGTGAGCACGTCGCTGGCCGCGCTGCCGGTCGCTTCCGCGGCCGAGGTGACGCTGCCGATATGGGCGTTGATCTCGCTGGATCCGGCCGCGACCGACTGAATGTTGCGGGCGATCTCGCGCGTCGCCTCGCCCTGCTGCTCGATCGATGCGGAAATGCCGGCGGTGATCTCGCTCATCTCGGCGATCGTCTGGGTGATGCCGGAGATCGCCGCCACCGCGTCGCTGGTCGAGGTTTGCATTGCCGCGACCTGGGCAGAGATCTCCTCGGTCGCCTTCGCGGTCTGGTTGGCGAGCGCCTTGACCTCGGAGGCGACCACGGCGAAGCCGCGGCCGGACTCGCCGGCACGCGCCGCCTCGATGGTGGCGTTGAGCGCGAGCAGGTTGGTCTGCGCTGCGATCGAGTGAATGAGCTTGACCACCTCGCCGATCTTCTCGGCACCGGTGGAGAGCTCCTGCACCGTGGCGTTGGTGCGCTCGGCGTCGTTGACGGCACGGCTCGCAACTTCAGTCGAGCGCGTCACCTGGCGCGAGATCTCCGCAACCGAGCTCGACAGCTCTTCGGCGGCGGCCGCAACGGTGCCGACATTGCCGGACGCCTTCTGCGAAGCGGCACCGACGGTCGCCGCGCGCGAGGAGGCATCGCTGGCGGTCGCGGTCATCGATTGCGCCGTGGTCTGCATGCCGGCTGCGGCCGAGGAGACCGAGCGGACGATGCCGTTGACGCTGCGCTCGAAGTCGTTGGCGATCTCCTCCATGGCACTACGGCGTTCCGCCGCGGCGCGTTCCTTGGCCTCCGCCTCGGTCTTCTCGAGGTCGCGGATGCGGACCGCGTTGTCCTTGAAGATCTGGACGGTCGAAGCCATCGCGCCGACCTCGTCACCGCGACCGAGGCCCGGAATATCACCCTCGAGCTTGCCGTCGGCCAGCTCCCGCATCCGGGTGCCGAGCAGGCCTAGCGGAGCACTGATGCTGCGACCGATCATCCAGGCGACGCTGCCGGCAACGATGACGATGCCGAGCACCGCCAGGCCGAGCAGCCAGTAGACCGGGCCCATCTTGGCGTCGATGTCATCCAGATAGGCGCCGGTGCCGAGATACATGTCGAACCCGGGGACCGCGACGGCGTAACCGATCTTGCGGATCGGCGTTTCCTGGCCGGGCTTCATATACTCATAGTGAAGCAGGATCTCGCCGTTGGCCTTGACGCCGTTCATCAATTCCAGCGACAGCTTGCGGCCATTGGTCACGACGTCCATTCGGTTGGTGCCGATGACCTTCGGATCGGGCGCAAGCTGGGTGAGACCGTCATAGGACGTGCCGAACAGGTAGCCGGCACCCTTGTCGTAGGTCATCGCGTTGCCGTAGCGGCGAAGCTCGGCCATCGCGGCGTCCTTCGTCATCTCGCCGGCATCGACGCGCTTCTTCAACGCGGCGGCATAGTTGCGCGCCAGCTCGACGATCGCCTTGGCCTGGTCGATGCGCGCATTCACCATCTCGCGCTTCATCAGATAGCCGGCGAGAACTCCGGAGATGCAGAGGCCGAACAGCGTGACGCCGACGAGAATGCCAAGCTTCGAGGCGATCTTCAGATTGCTCAACTTCACAGGCTGGCTCCGGCAATAATGGGGTACGGCGCACGACGAGATTGATCAAATTCGAATCAAGTCTTAGTGGCGGGGCCCTTAGCAAGTTACTTACGTACCTCCGTAGAAGCCCGGAGCTTGCACGGAAAAGCGGAAATATACCTCGCCCGCAACAACCGTGAATTGTACGCACTCGCCCGGATTTCGCGTAAAAGACGCAAAGGCCCGCTCGTGGAGGCGGGTCACAACAAGAAACCAAATCGGGAGCAGAGAATGCCGAAATACAGGGTGGTGACGCCGAAGGGTGCGAGCTTCACAGTAGCCGGCAGCGATTATTCCTATGAGCGCGAGGCGCTCGATCCGATCGATGCCGAGATCGTCGAGGCGCCCGCCGACGAGGCCGAGTTCATCGCCGCCGCGAAAAACGCCGACGCGATCTACGCCAAGGGCATCCCGATCACCAAGTCGATCATCGACGCGCTCGAGAGCTGCAAGGTCATCACGCTCGGCTCGGTCGGCGTCGACAGTGTCGACGTCAAGGCCGCCACTGCGCGCGGCATTCCGGTCACCAACATCCCCGACACTTTCATCGAGGAGGTCGCCGACCACGCCATGATGCTGCTGCTCGCGGGCTTCCGCCGCCTGGTCGAGCAGGACCGCATGGTGCGCGACGGCCGCTGGGCCGAGGGCCGGCCGGCGCTCTTGAAGATCCCGAGGCTGATGGGCCAGACGCTCGGCTTCATCTCGTTCGGCCGGGTTGCGCGTGCGGTCGCGAAACGCGCCGCGCCCTTCGGCCTGCGCATGATGGCCTACGATCCCTTCATCCAGGAAACGCTGATGTACGACCACGGCGTGATCCCGGCGACGCTGAACGAGGTGCTGTCGCAATCCGACTTCGTCTCGATGCATGCCCCGGCGCGGCCCGAGGTGCACCACATGCTGACCGAGAAGCACTTCCGGCAGATGAAGAAAGGCTCGATCTTCATCAACACCGGGCGCGGTGCCACCGTGGACGAGGAGAGCCTGATCAAGGCGCTGCAGGAGGGCTGGATCGCGCACGCCGCCCTCGACGTGCTGGAGAAGGAGCCGCCCTCGCACAACAATCCCCTGCTCGGCATGGACAATGTGACCCTGACCGCCCATGTCGCCTCGGCCTCGGCACGGTTCGACGAAGCGCGCAAGCGCCGGGTGGGCTACGAATTGTCACTGGTGCTCCAGGGCATGTGGCCGGTAAGCTGCGTCAATCCGTCGGTGCTGCAGAACACCACGCTCCGCCGCTGGCAACCCGTCAGCATGGATCGCGGGCCGAACAGCTAGGCGGCCGGCGCAAAGGCGCCTACGACCGAAACGGACCTTCACCGGCGATCAACGCCGGGAAGGGGGACATCATAGGGAGGAACTGATGAGGAACGACATCACACGTCGTGATGCCTTGGCGCTGGGCCTGTCCGCTGCAACGCTCGCGGCCACCGGTGCTGCAGCGCAAACATCCAATATCAAGGCTGCCGATGTCCCGGCACCCAAGCTCGAGATCGAAAAGGGCGCGTCCTTGCGCATGCTGCGCCCGGTGCGCTTCGTGCAGGCGGACGAGGACGTGTTCCGCGCCAATGCGGCAAAGTTCACCAAGGACACCGGGGTCGAGGTCAAGGTCGACTTCGTCGGCTGGGAAGACATCAACCAGCAGACTGCGGTGACCTCGAATTCCGGCGCCGGGCCCGATATTATCATCGGCTTCTCCGATGCACCGCATATCTACATCGACAAGCTGATCGAGCTCAGCGACGTCGCCGACTATCTCGGCAAGAAGTACGGCGGCTGGCAGACTCTTGCGAAGACCTATGGAAAGAAGGCTAAGAGCGACACGTGGATCGGGCTGCCGTTCGGCGCCACAGCTGGCCCCCTGATCTATCGCAAGTCCATTCTTAAATCAGTCGGGTTCGACAAGGCTCCGGAAGATGCAGCAGGCTTCCTCGATCTCTGCAAGAAGCTTCAGCAGGCGGGCAAGCCAGCCGGCTTCGCACTGGGCAACGCGGTGGGCGACGGCAACGGCTTTGCGGACTGGATGATGTGGGCGCACAACGCGGCGTTGCTTGACGAGGAGGGCAATGTCACCATCAACAGCAAGGAGACGATCGCGGCACTGAAATTTGTGAAGCAGCTTTACCCGACCTTCATCGCCGGCACGCCGTCCTGGAACGACGTCAGCAACAATCGCGCCTATTCTTCCCAGGAAATCGCGCTGACGGCAAATGGGGTGTCCTTGTACTTCTCGTTGAAGAACGATCCGGCCACCGCCGCCATCGCCGAAGATTCGGAACACCAGTTGTTGCCGAAGTTCTTTGCGCCGGCCCCGCCGATGTCTGGCCTGACGCTAAACGCAATGGTGTTCAAGCACAGCCCGTATCCGAACGCAGCGAAGGCATTTCTGCAATTCATGCTGGAGAAGGAACAGTACGAGCCCTGGCTCAACGCCAATAGCGGCTACTGGTCGCAGCCGCTCGCAGCCTATGCCGATGCAGCAGTGTGGTCAGGTGATCCGAAGGTCGCAATCTTCAAGAACACCATGAACAACGGCTACTACGCCGGCTATAAAGGTCCGATATCGACCGCCACCGGTGCGGTGCGGGCGGACTATGTCACGGTTCAGATGTTCGCGTCCGTAGCCACCGGTGCCGCCACGCCGGAGGCCGCGGCCGCCGAAGCCGAGCAGCGCTGCAAGCGCTACTTCCGGCGGCAAGGCCGGTAGAAATCGATCAAGCCGTCGTCATTGCGAGGAGCTCTTGCGACGAAGCAATCCAGACTGCCACCGCAGAACCAGACTGGATTGCTTCGCTTCGCTCGCAATGACGAGTGTAGTGATAGTCTAGACAGGACAACGCCCTGATGTCCGTGACGACGCTTTCCTCCGACGCACTGGCGCAACGGCAGCCGAACTGGATCGTGCGCCTGTTCGACTACAAGCCGTTCCTGATCGCGATGTGCCTCGCGCCCGCGCTCGGGCTGCTCACCGTGTTCCTGACCTACCCGCTCGGCCTCGGCCTCTGGCTCGCCTTCACCGACACCACGATCGGCCGGCGCGGCATCTTCGTCGGGCTCGAGAATTTCCAGTACCTGCTCACCGACCCCTTGTGGTGGAACGCGGTGTTCTACAGCGTGTTCTACACGGCGGTTGCGACCTTCGGAAAATTCGCGCTCGGCTTCTGGCTCGCCCTGCTGCTCAACAACCATTTCCCGTTCAAGAGCCTGCTCCGCGCCATCGTGCTGCTGCCCTGGATCGTCCCGACGGTGCTCTCGGCGCTGGCGTTCTGGTGGATCTACGATCCGCAGTTCTCGATCATCTCGTACCTCCTGGTCGACGTTCTGCACTGGAGGTCCAGCAATATCGACTTCCTCGGCTCGCCCTGGCCGGCGCGCTTCTCGCTGATCGCCGCCAACATCTGGCGCGGCATTCCGTTCGTCGCGATCTCGCTGCTGGCGGGCTTGCAGACCATCTCGCCCTCGCTCTACGAGGCCGCGATGCTGGACGGGGCCAGCGCCTGGCAGCGCTTCCGCTACATCACCTTTCCGATGATGATGCCGATCCTCGCCATCGTCATGACGTTCTCGATCATCTTCACCTTCACCGACTTCCAGCTGGTCTACGCCATCACCCGCGGCGGTCCGGTGAACTCGACCCACCTCTTGGCGACGCTGGCATTCCAGCGCGGCATCGCCGGCGGCGAACTCGGCGAAGGCGCGGCGATCGCGGTATCGATGATCCCGTTCCTGGTGTTTGCGACGCTGTTCTCCTATTTCGGCCTGGCGCGCCGCAAATGGCAGCAGGGAGAGGCCAATGACTGAAACCGTCGCGCAATCGACC
This sequence comes from Bradyrhizobium glycinis, assembly GCF_016031655.1. GTDB lineage: Bacteria > Pseudomonadota > Alphaproteobacteria > Rhizobiales > Xanthobacteraceae > Bradyrhizobium > Bradyrhizobium glycinis. The sequence goes on along the minus strand of NZ_JACCHQ010000004.1, from coordinate 217,981 downwards.
GTCGCGGACGCAAAAGCGCCGCCCGACACCATGGCCTGGGATTCCGGGCTGCGGCGGCTGATGATGATCTACCTGCCGCTCGGCTGCTTCGTGCTGATCCTGCTGTTTCCGTTCTATTGGATGGCGATCACCTCGTTCAAGCCGAACGCGGAGCTCATGAACTACCGGGACAACAACCCGTTCTGGGTCTCCTCGCCGACGCTGGCGCACATCAAGCATCTGCTATTCAACACCGCCTATCCGCAATGGCTGAAGACGACGATGATGGTCGCGATCGGCTCGACCACGCTGTCGCTGATCGCGAGCACGCTGGCGGCCTACGCGATCGAGCGCCTGCGCTTCCGCGGCAGTCCCTATGTCGGCCTCGGCATCTATCTCGCCTATCTGGTGCCGCCGTCGATCCTGTTCATTCCGCTCGCCACCGTCGTGGTGCAGTTCGGCCTGTTCGACTCGCCGCTGGCCCTGATCCTGGTCTATCCGACCTTCCTGGTGCCGTTCTGCACCTGGCTCCTGATTGGCTATTTCAAATCGATTCCCTACGAGCTCGAGGAATGCGCGTTGGTCGACGGCGCCACGCGGCTGCAGATCCTGCGCCGGATCACGCTGCCGCTCGCAGTGCCCGGGCTGATCTCGGCCGGTATCTTCTCCTTCACGCTGTCCTGGAACGAGTTCATCTACGCGCTCGCCTTCATCCAGAGCGGCGCCAACAAGACCGTGCCGGTCGCGATCCTGACCGAGCTCGTCACCGGCGACGTCTATCAATGGGGCGCGCTGATGGCGGGATCGCTGCTCGGCTCGCTGCCGGTCGCGATCTTCTACTCGCTGTTCGTGGACTATTACGTGTCCTCGCTGACCGGTGCGGTAAAGGAGTAGACGAAACTGCGGCCTTTGGCCCGGCTTCACAATCCTGCAACATGCGATCCGCATAAGCGTTGTGTCCGCCAACAGGAGACGCACATGCGCGCGACTTTTCTTTGCACCGTCGCCACGATCATCTTCACCGCGAGCACAGCGCTTGCGCAGAGCGAGGGCGAATTCCCCGCCAAGCTCGCCGGCCACGCGGTGATGCCGGCCGAAACGTTCATCGAGGCGCCGGCTGATGCCCCCGCCGATCTCAAGATGGCGGGCAAATATACCACCGGCAAGCGGGTCGACGCGCTCGGCACCGTGATGGGCAAGTCCTTCGAGCGTCCGACCGACGTGTCGCTGCCGTTCAAGGGCCAGCCGCTGCAGGGCCATTCCGGCATCAAGACCATGCCCGACGGCACGTTCTGGGTCCTCACCGACAACGGCATGGGCGCGCGCGCCAACTCGCCGGACTCGATGCTGTACCTCAACCGCTACAAGATGGATTGGGCCAGCGGCAAGATCGAGCGGCAGGAGACCATCTTCCTGCACGACCCCGACAAGAAGGTCCCCTTCCGCATCGTGCATGAGGATACCCAGAAGCGCTATCTCACCGGCTCCGATTTCGACACCGAAGGTTTCCAGATCGTCGGGGACACCTTCTGGATCGGCGACGAATTCGGCCCCTATATCCTGAAGGCGGACAAGTCAGGCAAAATCCTCGGCGTGTTCGACACCGTGGCCGACGGCAAGCCGGTGCGCTCGCCCGACAATTGGGCGGTGGGAACGCCGGCTGCGCCGGGCGCGACCTACACCAACGTCAATCTCCGCCGCTCCAAGGGCTATGAGGGCTTCGCTGCGTCCAAGGACGGCAAGTTCCTCTATGGCCTGCTCGAGGGACCGCTGTGGGATGCCGACAAGAAGGACTGGGAGAAGGTCGACGGCAAGGAAGCCTCCCGCATCCTCGAATTCGACGTCGCCGCGGAGAAATTCACCGGCCGCTATTGGCACTATGTGTTCGAGCAGAACGGCAACGCCATCGGCGACTTCAACATGATCGATCAGGCCTCCGGCCTCGTCATCGAGCGCGACAACGGCGAAGGCACCGCCGACAAGGCCTGCCCGCAAGGCCAGCGCGGCGAAAGCTGCTTCCCCGACCTCGCCAAGTTCAAGCGCGTCTACAAGATCGAGCTGACCGACGCCAATGTCGGCAAGCCCGTGCGCAAGATCGGCTATATCGACCTGATGAAGATCAGGGATCCCGACAAGAAGGCGCGGAAGCCGCTCAACGACGGCGTCTATACCTTCCCGTTCTTCACCATCGAGAACGTCGATCGCGTCGATGACACCCACATCATCGTCGGCAACGACAACAACCTGCCGTTCTCCTCCAGCCGCGATCCCAACAAGGCCGACGACAACGAGTTCGTGCTGCTCGAAGTCGCGGATTTCCTGAAGGCGAAGTGAGGCGAGGCTCTCTCTCCCTCCCGCTTTTCCGCGGGAGGGAGGGTCATTGACCATGGCTTACTTCCCGAAGACCACCGGGACGTTGATGGGTATCGTTGCATAAGTGATCTCGGCCGGCACCGGCGGGAATGGTTGGGCCTGGCGCACCATGGCCATTGCCTGCGCATCGAGCGCTGCGACGCCCGAGGAGCCGCCGAGACGGCTGGACAATACCTGACCGTTACGGCCGAGCGTGAAGCTCACCTTGACCACGCCCCGCTGGCCATTTGCACTCGTCGGATACTGGTGGAAGCGCATGAGGTGCGCGCGGACGCGCTGATAATAGGTCGCCATCGCAGACGCGACCGCGCCGGCGTTGACGGCAGAGGCCAACGGAGCCTGCCGCTCCGCGCGCGGCGGTGCGCTGGTGCGCGGCTCCGGAAGCGCATCCGACGGCTTCCGAGCGTCGAGGCGTACTACCTTGGCCTTCGCCGGAGCGGGCTTCTCCACGGGAGTAACTTTCGCAGGCTCGGGCTTCGGCGGGCCCGGCTCGAGCTTCTGTTCCGGTGGAGCTACCACATCCGGCTGCTCCTGCGGCGGTGTCGGCGGGATCATTTCCTCGACGGCCTGCTGCTGCACCGGCTCGGGCGGTGACACATCCGCCTGCTGCATCATCGGTCCCGGCGCGATGTCCAGTGGCGTCGACTGCGGTGCCGACGTCTCCGGCGTCATGTCGATCAGGATGGCCGGCATGTTGACGCCCTCGTCCGGCACCTGCTTCAGCCAGTTCATCGCAAGCAGCGCAGCGCCGAGATGCAACGCCACGATCATCGCCGCCGAGGCGCCCCAGCGCGCGCCCTCCCGCTCGTCAAGCGGCTGGTGCAAGGCAAAGGCATTCGCGGCCATCAGCTGCGTCCGTCGAGCCCGACGAGGGCGACCTTGAGATAGCCGGCGTTGCGCAAGGTGTTCATCACCTCCATCAGGTCGCCATAGGAGACGGCCTTGTCGGCGCGAAGATAGATGCGCTCGTCCTTGCGGCCCTTGGTGGCCGCATCGAGTGAGGTGCTGAGCCCGTCGCGAGCGACGATATCCTCGCCCACGGCGATCGAAAGGTCCGGCTTGACGGTGACGAAGACCGGCTTGTCGGGCCGCGGTGCCGGCTCGGCGGCCGTTGCCGGCAGATCGACGCCGATGTCGACGGTGGCAAGCGGCGCCGCCACCATGAAGATGATCAACAGCACCAGCATGACGTCGATGAACGGGGTGACGTTGATCTCGTGGGTGACATCGAGTTCGCTCGCGCCGCCGCGCGAGCCGAGCTTCGATATCCCGAGCTTGGCGGCCATGGCCTACTCCGCCGCTCGGGCCAGACGGAAATGGCCGTGATCGCGCTGGCGGCTCACCAGCAGCATGAGCTGCGCCGAGGCGTCGCCGAGCAAAGCGCGGTAATTGGCGATGCCGCGGACGAGATGATTGTAGATCACGACCGCCGGAATCGCGGCGACGAGACCGAGCGCGGTCGCAAGCAACGCTTCCGCAATGCCGGGCGCGACCACCGCAAGACTTGTGGTGTGGCTCTCGGAGATGCCGATGAAGGAATTCATGATGCCCCAGACGGTGCCGAACAGGCCGACGAACGGCGCGATGGCGCCGATGGTCGCGAGCACGCCGGTGCCGCGCGCGATCTGCCTGGACATCGCCGCCTCGACCCGCTCCAGCCGCAACGCGACGCGCTCCTGCAGGCCGTCGTCGAGGATGCCGCCGGAGAGCTCGGCCTCCCTGGCGCAGGACTGGATCAGTTGCGCAACTGCGTCGCGCGCCTCGCCGGTCCGCGCGGATGCCTCGGCCAGCGTCATGTTGCCCTCGAGGCTGCGCGTCCGCTGCAAGGCGAGCGAGCTCTTGCGACGCAGCTCGATGCTCTTGGCGAGCCACACTGTCCATGTCACCAGCGAGGCGACGGCGAGCCCGACCATCACGATCTTCACGACGATGTCGGCACCGAGGAACATGCCCCAGGGCGACAGATTGCGCGGCAAGAGCGCCGCGTCGATCGCGAACGCCGGCGCCGGCGCGAGCGCCAGCGCGCTTGTTAGGATCACATGCCGAAGCGTGGAATTGCTCTGCATCCTGATCTCCCGACCCGTTGAAGCAAGCTAGAGCGCGGGCGCGATCCGGTCCGCAAGCTGCCGGAACCGCGCCAGCTGATCCGCCCGTAGCGCCCTCGTCTCGTCGCGACCGACGAAGACCTTGAACATGATGCCGCCGTCGGCGTTCACGAAGGCGACGAAGGCCGACACCTTGCCCATGAATGGCCGCTCGACGAAGGCAATTCCCGCGCAGCGCTCGTGACGGAGATGGCCGTGCAGGCCCTTCGGCTGCAACAGGTTGAAATAGCCGCGGCCGATCTCGCCCGCGGGAATCGGGCCCGTGAACTCGAAGATCGCGTCATCCGTGTGCACGATCATCGTCACCTCGCCCCATTCCGAAATGTCCTGCATGGCGGCGGCGAAATGCACGCCGCCCCCCATGCGCACCATGGACGGCGGCAGCGCCTCGATCACCGCGCGCGGCGTGACCTTGCGCTCGCGCGCGACGTCCTCGATCACCGCGCCGGGATTGTCGGCCATGTACGCCTTGAGATCGGCGAGATCGGTGCTCAGCATGTCCGGCTTCCTTTCATGATCGGCCGCGATCAGGCCGCCGCGCTCGCCTTGCGCTCGGTCATGATGACCTCGAAGCCTTCGAACTTGGGGTGGCCGAGATAGAGGCTCTCGCCGGTCTTGTTGTCGGCGCGTGCATGAGCACGGCGGAATTCCTCCGAACGCGTCCAGGCCTCGAAAGCCGCCTTGTCGACCCACACGGTATGCGAGGAGTACAGCGTGTGGTCCTCGGCGACCGCACCCTTGAGCAGATGGAATTCGACGAACCCCGCCATGCTGCCGAGATAGGACTCGCGGGTCCGCCAGACGGTCTCGAACGCGGCTTCCGAGCCGGGCTTCACCTGGAAACGATTCATGGCGATGAACATTCGACTTTTCTCCTGCGACTTGTAAATCGGCAATTGCCGATCGAATATTTCAGAACGGATCGAAAGCCACGCTGACGCATCAGCGTGGCTTTCGAGATCAGCAAGGCATCGCCCGCAGAGGACCTCTGTTGTCTCCCTCAGGTGCCGCCAAAGTGGTACTTGAGACCTCCCTTGACCACGAGCCCGGCACCGGCGCTCGCCCACTTCACGTCGTTTTGCGTGTCGCCCGTGCTGCCGACCGGAATGGCGTACGGACGATAGTAGCGGTTGAAGAGGTTCTCGACCGAGAAGTTGAGCGTGAGATCGGGCGTCGGGTGATACTGCGCGTAGAGATTGACGAGATCGTACGACGTTGCCGGCGTGTAGGTCCTGGGGATGTCATAGTTGGCGATTGCCGACGTCCACATCATCGAAAGGATGAGGGTGCGGTCGAGCAGACGCACGCCGGCCGTCGTCGTGATCTTCTGCGGCGGAATGCTGTAGAGGCCGAAGCCGGTCTGGAGATTCTTTCCGCTCTGATAGGTTCCGGAGAGGCCGAAGAACCACAGGTTGGCGTCATACATCGCCTCGGCCTCGACGCCTTGAATGCGCGCGGATGCCACGTTCTGGTACTGCAGGAACGGGAGCACCGTGATGGACGGTGCCGGTGGCGGCCCGGTCGGGACCACGAGCGGGTTGCCGTAGGCGACCTGATCGATGAAGTCGCTGATGTCGTTGCGGAACACGTTGATCTTGCCGCGCAGCGTGTCGCCCGCCGTGAACAGATCGTTCTTCTTGATGTTGAAGCCGATCTCCTTGTTCTTGCCGACCTCGGGGCGCAGGTTTGGATTGGGCACGAAGCAGAAGGTCGAATCCGCGCCCGGTCCCGGCGTGCCCGACGGACAGCGGAAGAACGAATCGTTGACCGTCGCGCCGGCATGTGGCCCGCTCACCAGCGTCTCCGTGATCGAAGGCGCCCGATAGCCTTCCGCGTAGCTGACATAGGGGGTCACGACCGCGGTCGGAACGAGGGCAACGGTGATCTTCGGCGAGAGGCGATCGCCGCCCGACGACGAGGACGCCGAGGAAAGCTGATAATTGTCGTAACGGAGCGCACCGATCACCTCGAGCATCGAGGTGTAGTTCGCCCTCCACTGCACGAAGCCGCCAGACACCGTGCGCTGGCCGCCGGGCGTCGTCACTTCCGCGGTACCTGTCCTATCCTGCGTAGATACCTTGTCCTGAAAGGCGTCCAGGCCGTATGTCACCGCGTGACGCCAGCTTCCCGTGTCGAACCGCGTCGTATTGTGCACGTCGACACCGATTGTATCGAGCAGATATCCGCGATTGCTCCCGATGCACCCCGAGACGGCATTGCCGGGCACGCCGCCGCAATAGACCGATGGTGTCGTGGTGGTGTGCCTCGTCTTGATCTGGTCGTTCTCGGTGCGATTCCAGTAGATCTTCGCATCCCAGTCGAACCACTGATCATCCGGCTGCGAGTATTTCCAGCCGAGCGTCGTGGTGTAATTCTTCACGTTGGAGGCGTAGATCGACGTGCCGTTCAGATTGTTCGTGCCGTTCGCATTGGTCGAATTGGGATCGCCCGCGCGTCGCGGCGGCTGGCCGACGCTGTAGATGTCTTCCTGGAAGATGGCGCCGAGCTTGACCTCGTGGCCGTCCGCCGGCCGCACCGTCAGCTTGGCGATGCCGCTGCTGAGCCGATTGCCGGTATTGGCGACCTCGAAGCCGGTGCCGTCCTTGTAGCTCTCCTGCGTCGAATAGGTGCCGCCTGCGAACACGTCGACATTCGGATTGACGTGCACGCCGCCGAAGGCCGAGCCGAGCGCGCGACCATAATTGCTGCCAAGAATCGTCTTGACGTCGACGCCCCAGCGCTCGCCCACACGGACGACATCCTCGACATCCTTGGTCCGGAACGATGCCACGCCCGCGATCGCACCGGAACCGTAGATATTGGCAGTTGGACCGCGGACGATGTCGATGCCGCTGATCAGCTCGGGGTTGAGGAAGAAGGAGCCGTTGGCGAAGTGGCCCGTGCGCTGGTAGTTCTGCCGCGCGCCATCGACGACGACGGCGACGCGGCCGAAATCCTGCAGGCCGCGAATGTTGATCGAGGTCGACGGCTCGTCGCCGCGATTCTGAACCCATACGCCCGGCACATTATAGATGAGGTCGCCAACCGTGCTGGCCTGACGTCCCTCGATCTGCGCCGAGGTCACGACGCTGACCGGTGCCAGCGCGTCCACGGCACGCTCCTCGGTCTTCGTTGCCGCGACCGTAATCGCGTCGAGGGTTTGCACGGGCGCTGCGCCGCCGGCCTGAGCGCGGGCGTTCATCACCTCCGGCGCGGCCTGCTGCACAACTTGCGGCTTCGCCGGCTTGCGCTTGGCCTGCTTCGGCCGTTCGGAGGACGCGTTTTCACTCTGCGGCGACGCGGTCTGCGCGAGACTGCCCTCCGCCGTCATTGCCGCAATTGAAATCGACGCGCCCAAAATCAGGGCGCGCGAATACCTAGCCCCGTCAGCCATATCAGCCCCAGCCTGCACTTCACTTAAGTTTTTGATGTCGTCTGGCTGGCGCGCGCTCGCAACGCGAGCGACTGGCTGGCTGATTGTTTCAAGAGGCGGGCAAGTTCCCCGCCGCCAGAAATGGTTACGTGGCAACACTCTGACGGTCAATGACATCAGGTTGCAGTTTATATCGATTGTAAACTGCGGCCGTTGGAATGCGCTTGGCGCCGCCTATACAAACGGGCGGTACTCCAAGTTTCGAAAGCGCATCACACCAACTATGTCAGCAACATCAGGAGACAGCAGCGGCAGCGCGGCAGGGCCGGCACAGGGCCCTTCTGCAACAACGCGAACGCTCACCATGCGCGGGAGCCGCATCGACAGCCGCGAGCTGTTTGCCGCCGAGCGCGAGATCATCATTGCGCATGGCGAGGACAGTTATCGTCTCCGCCTGACCTCGCAGAACAAGCTGATCCTGACGAAGTGATTGCAATGACATTTTGCCGCACCCTCACCCGTCTCCTGCTCTCCGGCGGACTCGCATTCGCCTCCGCTGCGCACGCCGCGAGCATCATCGTGCATGACGCGCGCAATCGCGAGGTCACTGTTGCCGACTTTGCCCGCACGGTGTCGATCGGCGGCGCCATCACCGAGATCCTCTATGCGCTCGGGCTGGAGAGCCGGCTGGTCGGCGTCGACACCACGAGCCTTTATCCGGCGGCGGCGCTGCACGACAAACCCAATGTCGGCTATATGCGCCAGATCTCGGCCGAGGGCGTGCTCGGTCTCAACCCGACGCTGATCCTGGCGATCCAGGGTTCGGGCCCGCGCGAAACCTTGGACATACTGGAGACGGCGAAGGTGCCGCTGGTGCTGGTGCCCGAAACCTTCTCCGAGGACGGCCTGATTGAGAAGATCAAGCTGGTCGGCCACGCCATGGGCGTCGATGCGCGTGCCGAATGTCTCAGCGCCGCGGTCGCCGCCGATCTTGCGCAGCTGCGCGCACTGCGCGCCAAGGTGACGAAGTCGGTGCGCGTGATGTTCGTGATGTCGCTCCAGAACGGACGGGCGATGGTGGCCGGCCACAAGACCGCGGCCGATGAGATCATCCAACTTGCGGGTGCGACCAATGCGGTGGACGATTACGACGGCTACAAGATCATCAGCGACGAGGCGGTCGTGGCCGCAAAGCCTGATGTCGTGCTGTCGATCGAGCGCGGCAAGGATTCGCTGCAAGCCGATGCAGTCTACGCGCATCCCGGCTTTGCCCTGACGCCGGTCGCGGCCAACAAGAGCTTCATCACCATGGACGGGCTCTATCTGCTCGGCTTCGGGCCGCGGACGGCGGCGGCGGCGCGCGATCTCTCGGTCAAACTCTATCCGGCCTTGGCCGAGGGCGGCGCGTTCACGTCGGCGCTGTCGACGGCGAATTGCCGGCAATGAGCGTGGCCATCGGGATCGAAGCACGAAGCGCGCGACGCAGCGCGGGACGGCGGGCCGCATCGTTCGCGATTCCGCTTCTGCTCGTGGTGCTGGTGGTCACCGCGATCGGCGCCCTGACGGTCGGCGCCGCCGGCATCCCGCTCTCCCGGCTGCCAGCCGCGCTGGGCTTGGCCGGCGAAAGCACGGCCATGACGTCGCGCGACCAGCTCGTGCTATGGTCGATCCGCATCCCCCGGATCGCGGCGGCCGCGATGATCGGCGGTCTGCTTGCCGCGGCCGGCGCGATCATGCAGGGGCTGTTCCGCAACCCGCTCGCCGATCCCGCCCTGGTCGGCGTCTCCAGCGGCGGCGCGCTCGCAGCCGCGAGCGCGATCGTCTTCACCGATTCCCGCTTCGGCGAGGCGCTGCGCTTTCTCCAGACCGAGCTGTTGCCGCTGGCGGCCTTCGCGGGCTCGCTGGCGACCACCGCAATCCTCTACGGCATCTCCAGCCGCGCAGGCCGCACCTCGATCGCGATCTTCCTGCTCGCCGGCGTCGCCATCACCGCGATCGCCAATGCGGGCATCGGCCTCCTGGTATTCATCGCTGACGACCGCCAGCTGCGCGACATCACATTCTGGATGCTGGGCTCGATGAGCGGGGCGACCTGGACCAAGGCCGCCGTGCTCGCGCCGGTCCTCATTGCCGGACTAGCGGCCTGCGCCTTCATCGCCCGCGGTCTCGATCTGCTGGTTCTCGGCGAGGCCGACGCCTTTCACGGCGGCGTCGACGTCGAGCGTCTGAAGCGGATCTCGATCGTAATGGTCTCGGCGATGACCGGCGTCGCGGTGTCAATCAGCGGCGTCATCGGCTTCGTCGGCATCGTCGTGCCGCATCTGCTCCGTCTCGTGATCGGCCCGGCGCATCGCCTGCTGCTGCCAGCGTCGGTGCTATTGGGCGCGATCCTGATGGTCGGCGCCGACACGCTGGCGCGCACCATCGTCGCGCCGGCGGAGATGCCGATCGGCATCCTGACGGCGGCCGTCGGCGCACCCGTCTTTCTCTTCATCCTGCTGCGGCAGCGCGGGCTCGCCGCGCTATGACCGCGGTGCTCGAAGCACGACACTTAGGCAAACGCGCCGGCCGCGCGACATTGCTCGATGGCGTCGGCCTGTCGGTTGCGGCCGGCGAGATGGTCGCCATCATCGGCCCGAACGGCGCCGGCAAGTCGACGCTGCTGCGGCTGCTCTCCGGCGATCTTCGCCCAAACACCGGCGAGGTCCGGCTCAAGCAGCGCGACATCGGCAGCTTCACGCCGCGCGAGCTTGCCGCGCGCCGTGCGATGCTGTCTCAGCACATCAACGTCACCTTCCCCTTCACCGTCGAGGAGATCGTGCTGATGGGCGCGGGCGAGCGCAGCTTGCGCGAGGCCGGCCCGCTCGTCGACGCCGCGCTGGACGAGGTGGGCCTGTCGCGTTTCCGCGAACGGCAATTGCCGACGTTGTCGGGCGGCGAGCAGCAGCGCGCCCATTTCGCCCGCGTGCTGGTGCAGCTCGCCTGCGGCGAGGCCGAGCACGGCCCCGGACTTCTGCTGCTGGACGAGCCGACCTCGAGCCTCGATCTGCGTCACCAGATCGACCTCGTCGAAGCGGCGCGCCGTCGCGCTGGCAATGGCACCGCCGTCATCGCGATCCTGCACGATCTCAATCTCGCGATCCGCTTTGCCGACCGGCTGGTCGTGCTGGCCGGCGGCAGGCTCGCCGCGGACGGCCCGCGCGCCGAGGTCGTCACACGCGAGAGGATCCGGGATGTCTTCGAGATCGACGCGGTGGTGCACCAGGCAGACGGCGTGCCGTATGTGCTGCCGCAGTCGATGCGGGCGGCGATGCCGCCACGGTGAAGGTGCGCTCCCTCCCCCGCTCGCGGGGGAGGGTTGGGGAGAGGGTGTCTCAACAACGAAGACTCTCCAAGAGGAGAGAGCCCTCACCCCAACCCTCTCCCGCACGCGGGAGAGGGAGCGCACTTCCTTCGCGGCTCGCACTTACCCCGCCGGGACGATCACCATGCTCTTGTCCTTCGGCCAGCGGATGCGCCAGGCGAAGTTGATGTCTCTGATCTCGCCGGGCTTGGCGTCGAACGACCATTCCAGCACGCCGCGCTTGTCGCGGATGTTGTTTGCAGTCGGCTGGGTGCTCGAGGGCAGCATCTCGACGACGATGTCCTCGTTCTCGCTGACCGGCAGCTGATCCTCGATCGCGACGCGAATCGGGAAATCATGGCCGTTACGGATGGTGGTCTTGAACGCGCGCTCGTCGGTCTTCGACGTCGTCACGAGCAGGCCTGCGGAGCCTTCGTTGCGCTTGAGCACCGCGCGTTCGATCTTGACCTTGTCGTCGGCGCCGAAGCCGAGCCGCACGATGTCGTCCTTGGCGGACGCCGTAATCTTGCCGCGGCCGACGAAGGTGCCGTCGCGGTAGATCGCGACCTTGCCCGGCAGCAGGGTGGTGTCGTCGGTCTGCTTGAAGCTGGCTTCGAGGAACGCGGTCGGATCCAGCACCGGCGCGGCGCGCACCGCGAGGTCGGCGGGCACATTGACCGAAGCGATACGGAGGCTCTTGGCGCCGTCGGCGGCGCCGAGGCTGACGCGGCCAGGAATTTTGAAGGTGGCCTGGAAGTCGCCGATCTCGGCAATCGCCTGCTGCTCGTCGGCGCGCTCGCGCGACTCGGCCGCCTCTGCGATCTTGGCCATGGCCGGCGATTGCGCCTGGCGCGTCATCGGGGCCGGCCGCGCCAGATCCGAGGCGGTCCCGAGCGCGAGCGGCTTCGGCCCCTGCGGATATTGCGCAAGCAGCGAGCCCAGCTCCGGGGCACTGCCGCCGCGGCTGATGCGCACGGTGGAGACGCCGAGCGTCACATTCGACCAGTCCTCGCCGCTCGACTGCGTCACCTCGGCGCGACGAACCAGTTCGAGCTGCGGCTTGCGATCCTTGGCGCCGGTATCGAGCCGGGCGTCGTAGAGCGGCACCCAGCGCGCGTTGCGCACGGCATAGGTCACGCGCAGCGTCGCCTTGGTCGCAGCGGCCGAGGCGACGTCGATCCGCACTTCCACCTTGCTCGGCGGCTTGGCCGAGCGCTCGGCTTCCAATTCCGCGATCTGGCGGTCGAGCTCGCGCTGTTTTCGCGTGGCATCGCGAATCGCGCTGTCGGCGGTCGCGACCTCCTCGGCGACCACCGCAAAGGCGGCGCGCCATTCGGCGATCGGGCGCGCCTCGCCCTTCTCGCCGAGGCCGGCCGGCGAAGCTTCAGCAAAATGCTGCGCGAACTTGCGGCGGGCATTGGCGGAATCGATCGCGCCTTGCAGATCGGCCCGTTGATCCCTCAGCGCTTCGATGCGCTTGTCGAGCTCGGGCAGGTTGACCGGCGGCGCGGCCTTCGGCGGGCGTGCATCGATCGTGCCGATGGTGAGCTTGGCGCCTGCCTCGCCTTCGACGCGGAGGGAAGACGGATCGAGCGAGAGCGGAAAATCCTTGGCGACGAGCGTCGAATCGCCGGAGGCGAGATCCAGCGAAATGACGCGGGTGACGGTGGCACCGTCGGGATAGACGGTGACCGTGTCGATCGTCGACGTGGCGTCCACGTTGGCCGCCCATGACGGCGATGCCAGCGCCGTGGTCACCAGGACCAGGCCCGTGGTTGCCAAATAGCTTGCGGTGATGCGCATGAAGTCCCTCCTGCCGGTATCGCCGCGCCGCCAGCCGGACGCGCGCGATGAGATGCCTCGCCATCGTGGTTGGACGCGGCAGGGGAGGAACCGGTTCGATTGAGACTTCCGCAGGGCGCCGCCGCGGCGGCACCATGTCTGTGGAAGGCTCGGTGGTCCGGGTGGCTTCAGGCCTGGATCGGCGAGCCCTGGCCGAAGATGCGCCGGAGCAGATCAGTCACGTTCTTGGCTCCGGCCTTCTTCAGGACGCTGGCGCGGTAACCTTCGACCGTCCGCGCGCTCAGATGCATCCGCCGGGCGATTTCCTTGTTGGTGAGGCCGGCGGCAAGATGCTCGAGCACGTCGCCCTCGCGCGCGGTCAGAGGTTCGCAGCCCGGCAGCCAGCGTTGCCGGATCGTGCCGGGTTGCGCGAATTCATCGATGGCGGCATCGATCCGGCCGACGATGTCGTGGGTGCGGAACGGCTTTTCGATGAAGTCGGTCGCGCCGCTCTTGATGGCGTCGACCGCCATGGCGATGCTGCCGTTCGCCGACGTCACCAGCACCGGCGCCATGCAATTCTCCTCGCGCAGCTGCCTGAGCAACTCGAGAGCGGAGCGATCCGGCGGCATCTCCAGCAGCACACAGGCCGGCATCCTCGCCTTGGCTTCCGAGAGCAGAGAGGGGCCATCGGCAAAGCAGATCACGTCGTAGGCGCTCTGTCGGAGCGCGGCGGAAAGTTGTTCGCGGGAGGCGGCGTCAGTGTCGATGACGAATACCTCGCCCTTGGAAAGCATGTTCCCCGGCATAGTCCCGATCCAGCAATGTCTTGGTCAAATGGCCCGAGACGGCCGGGGGCCGCGTCGCGCCCGCCGTCATGCGCACGGCATTCACGCCAGTGCTTCGGTTTCTCTTATGTATGCGCCACCGGGTTCCCGGATTTGACGCATCGAGACAGAAACTTTACATTTCGGGACATCTGCGGGAATGGCTGGCAGGAACGGTTGGCATGACCGACCTCATTCGCAGCGCAGGCTTGAGCTATTACCCCGAGGTCGCCCGGTCGGTCGGGCTCGATCCCAGCCAGATGATGCGCAAAGTCAGGCTGCCGCTGGCCTGCCTCGACCAGCCGGACATCCCCATCGCCGTCGCCGGTCTGCGCCGCCTGCTCGAATTGTCGGCAAAGGCGTCCGGTGCCGAGGATTTCGGCCTGCGTCTCGCCGAGCGCGGCGGCCTCACCAATTTCGGAGCGGTCGGCCTGATCGTGCGCGAACAGGCGACCGTCGGCGAAGCCATCGAGGCGTTCTCGCGTTTCATCCATATCCATCATGACGGCATGCGGCTCGACGTCACGCCTGACGAGCGGACGGTGACCATCACGCTGCATTTGCGCGGCCGGCGGCCGCGCGCGCCGCGGCAGTCGATCGACATGGCGCTCGGCAGCGTCCACCGCATCATCCAGTCGCTGTTCGGCAGCGATTGGCGGCCGCTGGAGGTGCATCTGCACTATCCGCCGCCGCTCGATCGCAAGCGCTACCGCGACTTCTTCGGCTGCCGGGTGACCTTCAATGCGGACGACGATGCGATCCTGTTGTCGGCGCACGACATGGAGCGCCGGATCCCAAGCGCGCATCCCTTGATCGCGAATTACCTGCGCAAGCGGATCGAGGCGATCGAGAGCAGGCCGGCAAGCTGGGAGGCGAAGGTCGACGAGGTGGTGCGGACCCTGCTCGCCAGCGGCGATTGCACGGTCGAGCGCGTCGCCGAGCATCTGGCCTGCACCCGCCGCACCATCCACCGCCGCCTTGCTGCATCGGGCACCAGCTTCTCGGCCATCCTGGACGCGCAACGCGCCGATCTCGTTGTCCAGCTGATCGAGGATCCCGCCCGGCCGCTGGCCGGCATCGCGGTGCAGCTCGGCTTCTCCGCGCAGAGCGCTATGGCGCGCTGGTTTCGCGGCCGCTTCGGCTGCACCATCACTGATTGGCGCAAGGGCGTGCGGCCTCTCTCGGCACCCTCGGCGAGTGCCGCCTGACTTCAGCGTGCCGGAGCGGCCACGCCCATCGTGGCGAGCGCCCGCCGCCCGCTGCCGACGAGCAGCGGACCGAATGCGACGGCAAATCCCAGGAAGGCGAGAATCCAGCCGCAGGCGGCGATGTGCAGCAGCACATCGCCATACGCGGGCAATACGACGGCAGCGACCCGGGCCAGAGCCGCAATGATGATTGCAGCATAGATTCCCTGAATCGCCGGCGAAGCCGTCAGGGCCTGTCCGGTATGGCCGAGGCTGGCGCGGGTCATCACTGCGAGCGTCATCGTTCCCGCCGCACCTGCCATCCAGGCGTGGATGCCGGCGCTCGGCGGCAGCGCGCCGAAGGCCGCCACAGCGTTCAGGATGAAGCCGAGCGGCAGGAAGACATAACCGACATGCAGGATCAGCAGCAGCCGCTCCCGCCTGGTGCGATCGCCGGCCCAGCGTGCAAGCCGAACCAGGTGCAGCACGCCAGCCGCCGCCATCGCGATTCCGGTGAACATGTTCAGCGGTGCCGCGATCCATGCGATCAGCGCGAGCGCGCTCAAGCCGATTACCGCGCCGTCGAATCGTCCGAACGGCACCGGCAGGCGGCCGGGATTGAACTTGACCAGCCAGTTGCGGGTGAAGCTCGGAATGATGCGGCCGCCGATCAAGCCGATCAGCAGGATGACGACGGCAATGCCGACGCGGAAGCTGACGTCGGCCGTGCCTTCGTAATGCGTCTCGATATGGAAGGCGAGGTTGCTGGCGAGCAGAACCAGCACCAGCCCCACCACCGGCAGGTTGCGCCAGGTGCCGCCTGCGATGATCTCGCGCGTCGCGGCGGCAACGACCAAGGCCAGGAACGCGGCATCAACGACCAGGGCAAACGCCCAACCGGTATTCGCCGACAGCGTCACCGCGACGCGCCCGGCAAGCCAGACCGTCAAAAAGGCCGCGAGCGGCGCGCCCTGGATCGGCAGGCGCCCCGTCCAGTTCGGAATGGCGGTGAACAGGAAACCGGTGATGACAGCCGGCAGGAAGCCATAGAGCATCTCGTGGATGTGCCAGTCGCGCGGCGCGAATGCGGAGCTCACCGACAATTCGCCATAGAACATCGGCAGCCAGGCCAGGATCGACAGCGCCGCCTGGACTGCGGCGAGCAGGAAAAAGCGGCGAAAGCTGTTCGCAAACAGCGGCCAGCCCGCAAAGTTGCGGGATCGGGCGCCAGCCATGGGTCAACTCCAATCAATTCAGATCGTTACTTGGAAAAATACTGCCGCCCGGCCGCCTCGTTTTGCGCTATCGCAAACTAGTGGACGATTGCAGGTGCCATCACACTCCCTGTTGCCAGGGAGGCAGAATGGCCAAGGTCGACACATCGCTGGTTGCGCATTTGCCGCTGTTTGCGGGGATGACGCCGGAAGCTCTCGACGAGATCCTGCGTGAGGCCCGCTCGGCGCGCTATCCCAAGAACAGTGCGATCTTCGAGCAGGGGGCGGACGCGCAGTCCTTCTTCCTGCTGCTGCACGGCCATGTCCGCGCGGCCAAGACCACGCCGTCCGGCGAGGAGATCGTGATGCGCTATGTCGCGCCCGGCGAGACGTTCGGGCTCGCGATGGCGATCGGAGCCGCACGGTATCCGGCGACTGCGACGGCGGTCGACGACAGCGTCGTGCTGATCTGGCCGACCTCGGCCTGGCCGCGGCTGGTCGAGCGGTTTCCGGCGCTTGCCGCCAACACGCTCCAGACCGTCGGCACGCGGCTGCAGGAAAGTCATACCCGTATCCTGGAAATGTCGACCCAGCAGGTCGAGCAACGCATCGCGCACGCGCTGCTGCGCCTCGCCAAGCAGTCCGGCAAGAAGCTCGACCACGGCATCGAGATCGACTTCCCGATCAGCCGCCAGGACATCGCCCAGATGACGGGCACCACGCTGCACACCGTCAGCCGCATCCTGAGCGGCTGGGAGAGCCAGGGCCTCGTCGAGAGCGGCCGCCAGCGCATCATCCTGCGCGAGCCGCACAAGATCGTGGTGCTGGCGGAGCGGAGCGCCGACAGCGGCGCGGCGTGAGAGACACCTCTCTGTTCAAGCTAGGGATGAGGCGCGCTTCCGCTTACGGCGAAAGCGCGCTCATCATCCGGGAATCCACGCACACCTGCGCGATTCCTGATCGCTTCACGCCGGGACGCATTCGCTCAACGCCGCGAGGAACTTGTCGCGGTCGATGCCATGCTCGCGGCAGGCGTCATCGACCGTATGGAAGGTCGCGATCGGACAGCCGACACAAGCCATCCTGAAGACGAGAAACACGCGGATCGTGTGCGGAGCCGAATGCATGATGTCATCGACCAGATCGTCGGATCGGAAGGGCATGGATTTGCTTACGCAAATTCCGACCTCTCCCCACAGGCGGGGAGAGGTGAAAGCTACACAGCCCGACTGTGCAGCTGCTTGCCCGGATCCAGATGCGCGTCGAACGCGGCGGCGACGCTGCGGACCAGGAAGCGCGAATCCCCGGCGACGGCGAGCCGGTCGCCGTCCAACCTCACGACGCCGTCGGAGATCAGCGGCTTCAGACGCCAAGCCGATTTCAGCATGGCGCCCGCCTCCGCGCCGTGGCGCGCACAGATGTCGCCGAGATCGGCACCGAACTCGCACATGATGCGTTCGATGATGTCGGCGCGCAGCCGGTCGTCATTGGTAAGGCCATAGCCCTTCGCGGTGGCGAGGCGGCCGGCGGCGATGCTCTGCGCATAGGCGCCGATCTGCACCTCGTTCTGGACATAGCCCTGCGGGAGGTGCCCGATCGCGCTGGCGCCGAAGCCGAGCAGGACTTCGCTCCGATCGGTGGTGTAGCCCTGAAAATTGCGCCGCAGCGTGCCCTGCTCGAACGCCACGGCCATGGCATCGTCAGGCCGCGCGAAATGGTCGAGCCCGATCTGCACGTAACCGGCTTCCTTCAGCGCATTGGCAATGGCGCAGGCCTGGTCGTGGCGCGCAAGGCCGTCGGGCAAAACCGCCTCATTGATCATGCGCTGGTGCTTTTTGAACTGTGGCACGTGAGCATAGCCGAACACCGAGAAGCGGCTGGGCGCGAGCGCGAGGCTGCGCCGGACCGTCTCCAGGCACGAAGCCATTATCTGGTGCGGCAGCCCGTAGATCAGGTCGAAGTTGATTCCCTCGATCCCGGCGCCGCGGAGCATCTCGACCACGGACGCCGTCTGCGCAAAGCTCTGCACGCGGTTGATCGCCCGCTGCACCACCGGATCAAAGCTCTGCACGCCGAGGCTTGCACGGTTGACGCCGGAGAGCCGCATCGCCTCGACCATGTCCGCGGTCAATGTGCGGGGATCGATCTCGACCGCGATTTCGGCCGAAGGCAGCACGAAGAATTCCTGACGCATCGTCGCCATCAATTCGGCAAAGGCATCCGGCGCCATGATGGTCGGCGTACCGCCGCCGAAATGGATGTGCTCGACCTTGATGCGGTGGCCGATGGATTCGGCGGTCAGCGCGATCTCGCTGCGCAGCGTCCGCTGGTAGCCGGCGATGAGCTCCTCGCGGCGGACGATCTGGGTATGGCAGCCGCAGTACCAGCACATCTCGCGGCAGAACGGCACGTGCAGATAAAGCGAGGCGCTGGCGGCCACCGGCAGCTCCGCCAGCCAGCGGGCATAGGCGTCGGGACCGATCGCGGGCGAGAAATGCGGTGCGGTCGGATAGCTGGTGTAGCGTGGCAGGCGTTCTTCGCCGTAGATCGCCGCAAGATCAGCTCTCATGAGTTAACCCATTCGTAAATGTCCGCCGCGCGCGAGACCTCGCGGCAAATCACGGAATGAACTCAAATAACCCGGATCGGCGGACGCGACTTTGCGCTCGCGCAAAACGCGGGCACCGGTTCCCGGCCATGGTGAGAAAAATCGCGGCTATTCGGAGCGTTTGCCATGAGGCTTTTCGCACTCGAACTCATTCTCTCCCTGCTCGACGTCCGCGGCCATATCCCGCGTTTCGACGACTTCCGGCCGGCCCCGGCCACGCCGGCCCCCGCCGGCGTGGTGCGCGCCCTGGCTGCCGCGACCGCCGTCTTCGCCGCGCTGGCGCTGGCGATCTGGGGATTGGTCTGGCTCGCCGTGAACCTGCTCTGACCGGCAGCGCCTTCGCCAAGGCCTGCCTTGCGATCTCATCCACGCGCATGAGCGGGGCGATCGAGATCGTCCTCCAACTTGAACATGCAAACGAGTTGCCGCCGAGTTGACGCTCGGCCTCGATCGGCATCGCGCCTGCGAACGCGGTGAGTTGGCATCGCCGATCCCGCTCCTTCGAGAAATCCAGGTCCTGTTGCCGAGGTGAATCCGGCGGAAGCTTGTCGCAGCGCAAACACGCTTGCCGTAACAGGCCCACACTGCACTCCGTCATCAAAACCAATTTCAGATGAAGGATGCTTCCGATGTTCACCCGCAGAGCCGCATTGATCAGCGCCGCCGCGACCGCCCTGATGTTGGCGACCCCGGCTTTCGCCGCCAGCGATCTCAAGCTGCCGCGTCAGAAGGTGGAGCTGGTCGCTCCGCCCTTCGTGCACGCGCACGAGCAGGCCACGACGCAGGGCCCCAAGATCGTCGAGTTCAGGATGACGGTCGAGGAGAAGAAGGTCGTCATCGACGACAAGGGCACCACCTTTCAGGCGATGACGTTCAACGGCTCGATGCCGGGCCCGCTCATGGTCGTGCACGAGGGTGACTACGTCGAGCTGACGCTGGTCAATCCCGCGACCAACACCATGCCGCACAACATCGACTTCCATTCCGCGACCGGCGCGCTCGGTGGCGGCGAGCTCACGCTCATCAATCCCGGCGAGCAGGTCGTGCTGCGCTGGAAGGCGACCAAGACCGGCGTGTTCGTCTATCACTGCGCACCGGGCGGCCCGATGATCCCCTGGCACGTCGTCTCCGGCATGAACGGCGCCGTGATGGTGCTGCCGCGCGAGGGGCTGAACGACGGCAAGGGCCACGCGCTCAAATACGACAAGGTCTATTATATCGGCGAGCAGGACATGTACGTGCCGCGTGACGAGAAGGGCAATTTCAAGTCCTACGAATCGCCGGGCGAAGCCTTCACCGAGACCGAAGAGGTGATGAAGAAGCTGATCCCGACCCACGTCTTGTTCAACGGCAAGGTCGGCGCGCTCACCGGCAAGAACGCGCTCACCGCGAAGGTCGGCGAGAACGTGCTGATCGTGCACTCGCAGGCCAATCGCGACAGCCGTCCGCATCTGATCGGCGGCCACGGCGACTATGTCTGGGAGACCGGCAAGTTCGGCAACGCGCCCGAGGTCGGGCTCGAGACCTGGTTCATCCGCGGCGGTTCGGCAGGAGCTGCGCTGTACAAGTTCCAGCAGCCCGGCATCTACGCCTATGTCACGCATAACCTGATCGAGGCCGCCGACCTCGGCGCCACCGCGCACTTCAAGGTCGAAGGCAAGTGGAACGACGATCTGATGATGCAAGTGAAGGCGCCTGCCGAAATACCTCCTGCCACCAACTAGACGCGACGAGGGGCCGGTCACACCGGCCCCTTTTCCTTCTGCGGAGGAATGATTGTGCTGATCGCATTCAAGCTCAAATTGGCACTTGCCTGCGCGGCCGGGCTTGCGGGGCCGCTGGCCATTGCGCCTCTGGTCTCGGAGGTGACGACGCGCCAAGCGGGAGGCGAGCCGGCCTTGGTCGAGGTCGCCGCGGGCAGCTTCTCCTATCGCGAGGCAGGCGATTTCACCCGCGGCGGACAGCAGGCGGAAGCGCCGCTGCACACCGTGCGGATGAACCGACCGCTGCGCATCATGCGAAATCAGGTCGCCTCATCCGACTATCAGCATTGCGTACAGGATGGCGCCTGCCGCGCACTCGATCGCCACGTCGCAATCGCTCCCGATCGTCCCGCAGTGCAGGTGAGCTGGCACGACGCCGAGGCCTATGCAGGCTGGCTGTCGCGCAAGACCGGCCATCAATACCGCCTGCCGAGCGACGAGGAATGGGCCTTTGCCGCCAGCTCCAGATTCCGGGATGACGGGGTACCGGTCGATGCAAGCGACCCCTCGAAGCGCTGGATCAGTCGCTATGAGCGTGAATCCGGACGCGACCTCTCCGACACCACGACCCATCGCTTCGGCAAGTTCGGCCCGAACGAGCATGGCGTCGAAGACCTCGCCGGCAACGTCTGGGAGTGGACCGCGACGTGCTTCGTGCGCTCGCGTGTCGATGACGCCGGCAATCCCGGCCGCGCGACCGTGAATTGCGGCGTGCGCGTCGCCGAGGGTGCGCACCGCGCCTATGTCACCGACTTTATCCGCGACGCCCGTGCCGGCGGCTGCGCCCAGGGCGTGCCGCCGGCCAATCTCGGCTTCCGCCTTTTACGCGAGGAGACGTCGTGGCTGGCCAGCGTCTCGCAGCGCCTGAGCAAGACGAGGGGCGCCTCTCGTCTCGCTTGGCCTGCGTCTCATTAGAATGAGTCTAAGATAGATATTGGAATTGCTCTAAGCTTATGCCGTCGCGACATCGCGTCGCTAACGTTGTCCCAACGCCTGCGCTACTCAAGCGGCATTCAATCGTGCGCCTGGGAGCAGCCCTTATGATCTATCTTCGCGTCCTCGCCGCTTCTGCGGCGGTGTTCAGCCTGACCACGTCTTTCGTGTCGAAGGCAGCCGCCAATGGCGAGGTCAACGTCTATACCTACCGCGAGACCAAGCTGATCCAGCCGCTGTTCGATGCGTTCACCAAGGACACGGGCATCAAGGTCAACGTCGTCTCCGCAAGCTCCGGTCTGGAGCAGCGCATGAAGGCGGAAGGGGCCAACAGTCCCGCCGACGTGCTGCTGACGGTGGACATCGGCCGCATCGACGAGGCCGTGCAGGCCGGCGTCACCCAGCCGATCAAGTCGGAGGCGGTCGACAAGGTCGTGCCGGCGCAGTATCGCGATCCGGACGGACACTGGGCCGGCATCTCCATGCGCGCGCGCGTGATCTATGCCTCGAAGGATCGTGTCAAGCAGGACAAGATCACCTATGAGGAGCTCGCCGATCCCAAGTGGAAGGGCAAGATCTGCATTCGCTCGGGCCAGCACATCTATAACAACGCGCTGTTCGCGGCCTACGCGGCCAAGTACGGCGAGGCCAAGGCCGAGGAATGGCTGCGCGGCGTGAAGGCCAATCTCGCCCAGAAGCCGTCGGGCGGCGATCGCGAAGCCGCGCGTGACGTCGCCGCTGGCAAATGCGACATCGGCATCGGCAACACCTATTATTGGGCGCTGATGATGAACAACGATCCCGAGAAGAAGCCCTGGGCGGAGGCGACCCGCGTCATCCTGCCGACCTTCGAGGGCGGCGGCACCCACGTCAACCTCTCCGGCGTGCTGCTCGCCAAGAACGCGCCCAACAAGGCAAACGGCATCAAGCTGATCGAGTGGCTCGTCAGCGAGCAGGCGCAGCAGATGTATGCCGACCAGAATTACGAATATCCGGTTCGGAGCGGTGTCGCCGTCAACGCGACCATCGCGGGCTACGGCAAGCTCGGCCCGGATCCGTTGCCGATCGCAAAGATCGCCGCCAACCGCAAGGCTGCGGCCTCGCTGGTGGACAAGGTCGGCTTTGACAACTGATCTCTGGCGGCCCACGTCTGTCAAACCGCTGGAAGCAACGAGCACACGGCCTCGCGCGAGGGGCCGTGTGCACGCCGGGCGCGCCGCAACCGCCATCGCGATCGCAACCGCGATCCTGGTCGCGGCGCCCGTGATCTCGATCGTTTCGCTGGCTTTGCAGCCGGCGTCCGATGTGTGGCACGACCTGATCAACTACGTGTTGCCGGCCGCCCTTCTCGACACGGCCCTTCTGCTCGTCGGGGTCGGCGCGGTCACACTTTTGATCGGCGCCGGCACTGCGTGGGTGATGTCGCGGCACGATTTTGCCGGCCGAGGCTTGCTGCTGTGGCTGATGCCGCTGCCGCTGGCAATTCCGACCTATCTTGCGGCGTACGTCTATGCCGATCTGTTCGAACCGCTGGGCCTGGTGCATCGCACACTGGCGATCTGGCTGCCGCTGGGTGATGCCCTCGGCCTTCTGCCCAACCTCCGCTCGCTGCCGGGCGCCATCTTCGTGATCGGGCTCGTGCTCTACCCTTACGTCTATCTCTCGGCGCGCGCGACGTTCCAGATTCAGTCAGCCGAATTCGCGGAAGCGGCCACGACGCTGGGCGCCGGCCGATGGACCATCTTGTGGCGCGTTTCACTGCCGATGGCGCGGCCGGCGCTGGCGGTCGGCGTGGCGCTGGTCGCGCTGGAAACGCTCAACGACATCGGAGCCAGCGAATATCTCGGCATCCGCACGCTGACCGTCTCGATCTTCACCACCTGGCTCAACCGCGGCAGCCTTGCCGGTGCAGCGCAGCTCGCATGCCTGATGCTTGCGATCGTCGCCGGCCTGATCGCGATGGAGCGCTACGGCCGCCGCAACGCCAACATCGAATTCTCGGCCGAAAGCCCGCATGTGAGGCAGCGAACCCCGCTGTCGGGCGCAAGAGCGTCGATCGCGTTCGCGGTCTGCGTGCTGCCGGTGCTGATCGGTTTCGTGGTACCGCTGCTCTATCTGGCGCATCAGGCTCTCGGTCGCGGCCTGCTTGCGAATTTCGACCCGCTCCTGTGGCGCCACACCTTCCATTCGTTTGCCTTTGCGGGGCTCGCGACGCTCATGGCGCTGATGCTTGCGCTCGCCACGACGATCGCGCACCGCTTGCGGCCGGATCCTCTGCGATATGTCGCGCTGAGCATCGCGCAGGCCGGATACGCGCTGCCGGGCCTCGTCATCGCTCTCGGCCTGCTCACCCCGGTCCTGGCGGTCGACAATGCGCTGAGCGCGGTCGCGACCTGGACCGGACGTTCCCTTCCCGGGCTGGTCCTGGTCGGCTCCGGGATGGCCGTCGTGATCGCCTACACGATTCGTTTTCTGGCCGTGCCGGTCGGCATGATCAAGGCCGGGTTCGACAGCATTCCGAGCGACTATGACGAGAGCGCGCGCGCGGTCGGCGCAGGCCAGGCGGTCATGTTGAGGCAGATCTATCTGCCGTTGCTCCGGCCGGCGATGCTTGGCGCCGTCATCATCATGTTCGTCGATTGTCTGAAGGAGCTCCCGGCAACGCTGCTCTTGCGGCCCCTCAACGTCGAAACATTGTCCACGTCGATCTACCAGTACGCAAGCCGCGGCAATTTCGAGGACGGCGCACTCGCGGCCCTCCTGATCATCGCGGCGAGCATCGGCCCGGTTGCCTGGCTGACCCGGTTCTCCGAGGTGCCGAGCGGCCCCGCTTGAAGGGGCACATCGTCCGCACATTCATGGCGCTCGCGGCGCCTGCAACCTGCTCAAATCTTCCGCGCGAACATGCGAAAGCCGGGTGCGCCGATGATTGCCTCGAAATTCGGATCGCGCTTCTCTTCGACGAAGACAAAGCCCGCCTTCGAGTAGGCGCGCTCGGCCGGCTCGTTGCCGATCAGGAACGATATCGTCGTCCGGGCAAACCCCGCTGCCCGCCCTTTGTCCAGCGCATGCGCGATCAACGCCTGCATCAAGCCGCGACCACGATAGGCAGGGTCAGTCGCGACATGCTCGATCATCCAGTCGCCCTCGCCGCCCTGGACCCAGCAAGCTCGCGAATAAGCACCACGCTGGCGGATGGCGTCGAGCTCTGACGCCGTGAGCCCAATTGAGAGACTGACCTCTTCGATCGCGCGCCATGCCGCAGATCCGGTGCCGGCCGCCGGCACGGCGCAAAGTGCAGCAGCGGGCTTGCCATCGATCTCGGCGACCAGGAACTGCGAAACGTGCCACATCGACACCGCCCGTGCGACGGCGACGCCCGCGACGAAAGCGAGGCACTCCGCTTCCGGCCAGCCGAGCGCCACGTCGAACCAGCCGCGCGGCCGGTGGCCGCGCATGGAATTCAGGATGGTTTGTGCGATGAATTCGGCATCTTCGGGACGCGCGGACCGTATCGTCATGCGCGCCCCTTTACGGCGACCTTACGTATTCTTCAGCGCGACGCGGAATTCGGCTTCGGTCTTGGCCTTGACCTCGTCGAGCGAGACGCCGTCGGCGAGCTCGATCAGCGCCATGCCGCCGGTGCCATGCTTGTCGATGGTGAAGACGGCGAGATCGGTGACGACCATGTCGACCACGCGCTCGCCGGTCAGCGGCAGATTGCACTTTTTCAGCAGCTTCGGGCCGTCCTTGGCCGAATGCTCCATCACCACGACGACGCGCTTGACGCCGGCGACGAGATCCATCGCGCCGCCCATGCCCTTGACCATCTTGCCGGGGATCATCCAGTTGGCGAGATCGCCGTTCTGGGCCACCTGCATGGCGCCGAGGATCGATAGATCCATGTGGCCGCCGCGGATCATGCCGAAGGAATCCGCGCTCGAGAAATACGAGGTCGATGGCAGCTCGCTCACCGTCTGCTTGCCGGCGTTGATGAGATCGGCGTCTTCCTCGCCCTCATAGGGGAACGGCCCCATGCCGAGCATGCCGTTCTCGCTCTGCAAGGAGACATCCATGCCATCGGGGATGTAGTTCGAGACCAGCGTCGGGATGCCGATGCCGAGGTTGACGTAATAGCCGTCGCGCAATTCCTTCGCGGCGCGCGCGGCCATCTGTTCACGGGTCCAGGCCATATGAGTCTCCTGTTGCGCTTAAGCGGCGGGGCGCGGGCGGGTGTTGCGGAATTCGATGCGCTTCTTGGCCGTGCCGACCTCGACGATGCGCTTCACGAAGATGCCGGGCGTGTGGATGTGGTCGGGATTGAGTTCACCGGCCGGAACCAGATGCTCGACCTCGGCCACCGTGATCTTCGCGGCGGTCGCCATCATCGGGTTAAAGTTACGCGCGGTCTTGCGGTAGATCAGGTTGCCGGCGGTGTCGCCCTTCCAGGCGTGCACGATGGCGAGGTCGGCGAATAGGCCGCGCTCCATCAGGTACTTCTCGCCGTCGAATTCCTTCACTTCCTTGCCTTCGGCGATCAGCGTGCCGACGCCAGTCTTGGTGTAGAAGGCCGGGATGCCGGCGCCGCCGGCGCGGATGCGCTCGGCCAGCGTGCCCTGCGGATTGAATTCGAGTTCCAGCTCGCCGGCGAGGTATTGCTGGGCGAACAGCTTGTTCTCGCCGACATAGGACGAGATCATCTTCTTGATCTGGCGGGTTTCGAGCAGGCGGCTGAGGCCGATCCCGTCGACGCCGGCATTGTTGGAGACCACGGTCAGGCCCTTGACGCCGGACTCCCGGATCGCGTCCGACAGCTCCTCGGCAATGCCGCAGAGGCCGAAGCCGCCCGACATGATCATCATGTTGTCTCGTAGAATGCCGTCGAGCGCCGACTTGGCGTCGGGATAGACCTTGTTCATGCAAAAAACCTCGACTGAACCTTCGGCTGGCGGGCGTCGTGCCTCATTGGCGGCGATTATTAGGCGAAATGGTCCGAAGCCGTCAATGATACGGGGTTCTCCGCTCCGCCCCTGGGTGATAGAAGCTGCTCATGCCGTGGGCATAACCGTGCAGCGGCCTTGAAAGCGTCAAGAAAACCCATCAAGTTGCGGCACTTAACACCATAGGATCTGGGCGCACGCAAGCTTTCGCGGCCCGCCCTTCTGGCTCCAACGACCAACCCGATCAGGACATGCCATTGACCATGGCCCAAGGAATGAAGCGCCTCGGGACGCCGATCGCGGCGCTGCTCGGCATCGCGCTGATCGCCCTGATCGCGACCTCCTGGCTCATCAACCGCGACGCGCTGCGCAAGGCGGTCGAAGCGCAGATCCGCGACGTCACCGGGCTCGAGCTCAATGTGGCAGGCAGCATCGACATCTCCGTGCTTCCGGCGAGCTACATCTCCTTCCGCGACGTCGGCCTCAAGGGCGGCGGCACCAGCGCTCCCGCGCTCCAGGTCGACGTGCTCACCGCGAATTTGCGGCTGCTGCCGCTCTTGCTGCAACGTTTCGAGATCGCCGACCTGACGCTGCTGCGGCCGCGCATTCACGTCAGCCTGAAGCCGGACGGCGAGAGCAACTGGACGCCCTTCATCCAGACCATCGCACGCACCATGAAGCCCGGGGCCGAGAACCAGGTCTCGTTCTCCGAAATCCGCATCCAGGACGGCGTGCTCGATTACGAGGACGTTGCCACGCATGCCACCGAGAAGCTCGAGGACATCGACCTGTCGCTGGCCTGGCCTTCGATCTCGCGCTCCTTTGCCGCGACCGGGCAGTTCGACTGGCGCGGCGAGCGTGTCGACGGCTCGATCAGCTTTTCCGATTTCGTCGCTGCCCTCTCCGGCGAGCGATCCGGCCTGAAGGCGCGCATCGCCAGCGCGCCGCTCAAGCTCGCCTTCGACGGCAGCGTCGCCAACCGCACCAGCCCGATGATGGAGGGCACGCTCACGGTGGACAGCCCGTCCTTGCGCAACGCGCTGCGCTGGACCGGGCAGCCGCAGCCCGGCAGCGGCGGCTTCGGCCGCTTCGTGCTGAAGGCGCGCGCCAACGTCGTCGGCGCCTCGATCGCGCTCACCAATGTCAACGTCGAGCTCGACGGCAATGCCGCCGAGGGCGTCATGACCTACGCCAATAACGGGCGGCAGACGCTGCAGGCCACGCTCGCCGCCGACGCGCTCGACTTCACACCTTATATCTCAACGTTCCGCCTGCTCGCGAGCGGCGCGCGCGAGTGGAACAGGCAGCTGTTCGATCTCCAGGGATTGTCGACCACCGACCTCGACATGCGCCTGTCGGCGGCCAAGCTGACGGTCGGGCCCACGAGACTCGGCCGCACCGCGATCGGCGCCAATTTGCGCAACGGCACGCTGGCGCTCTCGGTCGGCGAGGCGCAGGTCTATGGCGGTATCGCGAAGGGCTCGTTCGGCATCGCGCGGTCCGATACGGTCGCCGACATCAAGGCGCAATTCCAGTTCACCGACGTGGATCTGCAGGCCTGCGCCACCGAGCTGTTCGGCCTCAACAAGCTGTCCGGCCGCGGCAATATCAACGTCTCGCTCTTCGCCTCGGGCTCGAGCCCGTTCGGCCTCGTGCAGTCGCTCGACGGCAGCGCCACCGTGACCGGGCATAACGGCGCGATCGCGGGCTTCAATGCCGAGCAGCTGCTGAAACGTCTGGAGCGGCGGCCACTGTCGGGCGGCGGCAATTTCCGCAACGGCTCGACGCCATACGACAAGCTCACGATCTCGGTGAAATTCTCCGACGGCATCGCCACCGCCGAAGACATCCGCATCGAGGGCCCGGCGGCCAAGATCACGCTGACCGGCACCGCCTCGGTGCCGACCCGCGAATACGACATGAAAGGCGTGGCGAGCCTCAACACGGCGTCCGGCTTTCAGTTGCCCTTCATGGTGCAGGGCCCCTGGGACGATCCCCTGATCTTTCCCGATCCCGAAAGCCTGATCCGGCAGTCGCCGGCGGCGTCTCCCTTCCTCGATCTCCTCAAGCAGCGGATCACGGGGGGCGGAAAGCGCCCCGACGGATCGCCGACGGCGGAGAATGCCAAGGAAAACGCCAAAGAAAACGCCAAGTCCAACTAGGGCAAGATCCGGCGCGGGCGTCACGCGGCCGATTGGGTCGTCGAAATCCAGCTCTTGTCCTCCCGCACCAGGGGCGCCGCAGCGATCGCCGGCGCGGCCGCGGCCGCAGGCGTGCTGCCCTGGCCGAGTTCACGGGCCAACACCTCGCGGTCACAGGCATTCTCCCACAGCGAAATGGTGATGGACGCCACGCAATTGCTGACCATGCTGGTCAGCGCCCGCGCCTCCGACATGAAGCGATCGATGCCGACGAGCAGTGCCACGCCTGTCACGGGCAGATCCGGCATCACCGAAAGCGTCGCGACAAGCGCGACAAAGCCGCTGCCGGTGACGCCGGCCGCCCCTTTGGACGTCAGCAGCATCAGCCCGAGCATCGCGGCGATCTGTCCCCACGACAGGTGAATGTCGCAGGCCTGCGCGATGAAGATGGACGCCAGGGTGAGATAGATGGCGCTGCCGTCCAGATTGAAGGAATAGCCCATCGGCAGCACGAGCCCCGAGACGCCCTTGCGGCATCCGAGCTGCTCCAGCTTGCGCAGCGCGCCAGGCAGCGCCGGCTCCGACGACGAGGTGCCTAGCACGATCAGCAATTCTTCCTTGAAGTAGCGGATGGTCTTCCACAGGCTGAAGCCGTTCAGTCGCGCCAGCGTGCCAAGCACGACCACCACGAACACGGAACAGGCGATGTAGAACGTCAGGATCAGCAGTCCGAGTGAGCCGATCGAGCGGATGCCATAGCGGCCCACGGTGAACGCCATGGCGCCGAAGGCGCCGAGCGGAGCGAGCTTCATGATGAAGCCGAAGGCCACGAACAGCACGTGAGAGAACGAGGTCACCGCCTTGGTCACCACCACGCCTCCGTCGCCGGCTCGGCTGAGGCCGAAGGCGATCAGGATCGAGATCAGCAGGACCGGCAGCACTTCACCGTCGGCGAACGCTCCGAAGAACGAATGCGGGATGATGTGCAGCATGAACTCCGTAAATCCGGTCGCGCTGGCCTGCTTGGTGAATTTCGCAGCCACCGACGGATCCAGCGTGCTGACGGAAACATGCATGCCGACGCCCGGCTGGATCAGCCAAACGGCGACCAGCCCGGCCAGCAATGCGAGCACGGTCAGCAGGTAGAACAGCGCCATGGACTTCACCAGCGTGCGGCCGACCTCTCGGGAATCGCTGATGCTGGTGATGCCGCTCACGATGGTGCAGAACACGATCGGCGCGATCATCATCTTGACCAGCTTGACGAAGCCGTCGCCGAAGGGTTTTAGCGCGGCACCGAATTCAGGCCAGAAGTGACCGGTGAGGACACCGAGCGCGAGGCCAATCAGCACCTGGACATAGAGAATCCGGTAGAATGGTTTTCCCGCTTCGATGTTGGCGTGGCCAACCTGCGCTTCCTTGTGCATTCTCATCTCTCCCATGGCTCTGATTTTTTGTGATGGCTTCGATAGGCGGCGGGGCTCAGGCCGCCAGCACCGAATGAGGCACGTGTGACCGGCGCGCGAAGACGTGGCCCTCGAAGATCCGCCGGGCCGTCCGCAGCACCCGGGCAACCGGGCCCGGCTCGAGCCTGACCACGAGCTGGCCGGAGGGATGGGCCAGCGCGATCGGCACCGGCGGCGCCAGCTTTCCGGCCATCTCTGCGGCGATCGTTCCGGGCGTGACGCATGCGGTCGCGATCGCGACCGCGCCGGTGACCGCCAGCGCGCTGTGGCAGTCGTGCGGCATGAAGTACCTGACGTTCAACGTCGCCCCGCTCGCGGGCGCGATCAGAACCGGCTTCGGGATCACCATCGAGGCGGGATTGGGAAAGCCCATCCGGCGTCCGGCCTCGATCCGCAGGTCCTCGAGACGCGCGCGAAAACTGCTGTCGGCAAAGTCGGAGGGGGCCTCGCGGCCGCTCCATCCCAGATCCGCCGCACGGACCAGCATGACCGGCATCGCCGCGTCAAGGCAGGTCACGTCGATTCCGTTGATCGTGTCGGAGGCTCGTCCCGTCGGCAGGAGACGACCGGTGCGTGCGCCGGCCGCGTTGGGGAACGACAGCTCGATCGGCGCGGCCGTTCCCGGCACACCGTCGATTTGCGCCTCGCCGTCGTAGGTCACCCGTCCTCCCGGCGTGGCGACCGTCGCGTCGATCAGCTTACCGGTGTTGACGTTGTGGATGCGTACATGGGTGCGATCTGCGGCGGCGGCGACCAGACCGGCCTCGATGGCGAATGGCCCAACCGCCGCCAGCATGTTTCCGCAGTTCGGCGAGGTATCGACGATCCCTTCGCGAACACGCACCTGCGCGAACAGGTAGTCGACGTCGGCGCCGGACACCGATGCCGGTCCAACGATCGCGACTTTGTTGATGACGGCGTTGCCGCCGCCGATCCCGTCGATTCCGAGGTCGTGTCCGCCTCCCATCACCGACAGCAGAACCGCATCACGCGACCTTGCGTCGGCCGGAAGATCGCGGGCCAGGAAGAACGGCCCGCGCGAGGTCCCCCCGCGCATAACCACACAGGGAATGGCAATCTGATCGTTCATAGAGCTGTTCCGTTCGGCGACAACTTCGCGCCGGCCAGAGCATCCCCCGGCAGAACTCTTTTGTGAAATGCAAATATCTGAGGTATTATTTCGTATATCGGTATAATTGGAGAGGGCCATGAACGCGGAACTGCTCGACCTCAAGGCCTTCATCACGGTGGCGGAGACGGGAAGCTTCGTCCGCACCGCCAAGGCGCTGAACCTGTCCCAGCCCGCGCTCAGCCGGCGCATTCAGAAGCTGGAAGAAGGCCTCGGTGCGCCACTGCTCGAGCGCTCGACGCGCCACGTCAATCTCACCATGACGGGCCGCGACTTCCTGCCGAAGGTGCGCCGCCTCATCGACGAGTTCGAGACCTCGGTGCTCGCCATCCAAGATATTGGCGCGCGAAGTTCGGGCCTGGTCTCGGTGGCGGCGGTGCCGACCGCGGTGTTCTACTTCCTTCCGCGCGCGATCGGCCGGTTTGCCGAAGCCTATCCGCGCATTCGCATCCGGATCCTCGACATCGGTGCCAACGAGGGACTGGAAGCGGTCGCGCGCGGCGAGGCCGATTTCGGCATCAACTTCATCGGCGCCTCGCATGCCGAGATCGAGTTCGAGAAGCTGGTGGAGGATCCTTTCGTCCTCGCCTGCCGTCATGACCATCCGCTGGCATCGCGCAAACAGGTCAGCTGGCCGGAGATCGTGCCGCACCGGGTCATCACCGTCGGCCGCAACAGCGGCAATCGTGCGCTGATCGACAACGCGCTGGCGCGGCACGGCCTGCAGCTGAACTGGTCCTATGAGGTCGCTCACCTCTCCGGTTCGCTTGGCCTGGTCGAAGCGGGGCTCGGCATCGCCGTGCTACCCAAGCTCGCGACGCCCGCGGCCGGCCATCCGATCATTCAGACCATTCGCCTGATCGAGCCGGAAGTGTCGCGGACGATCGGCATCGTACGGAGGCGCGGAGCGACTCTGTCCCCTCATGCCAGCCAGTTTCTCAGGATGCTGCTCGAGGCGTGGCGCTCGCCTGCTCGGACCAGCGGGCAAGGCAAGCCGCGCGCGCGATCGGCTGACACAAGCCCGAATGCTGCTTCGATCCACCCCAGAGGGAAACGCTGACGAGGCCAGACAGCGCGAGGCGAATTGATTGACGTGTATTGATGCGGCCTTTGGATCGATGCGCGAATTCGCATCTTCTTAGCCTCGTTCCAACCGCGACATAGGTCTGACAAGAAGCGGCTAGATCGGATGACGGCCATGCGCTAGTGTTTTATACGACCGGTTAAAACACCGGCCGTTTGAGGGAGAAAAACGTGAAATCCAAGGTTATCGGCGCAATCACACTGGCGGTCGCCGCAGCTGGGCTGTTTGCAGCCGCGGCACCCGCCTTTGCGCAGCAAAAGACGATTACGGTTTGGTGGGTCAAGGGCTTTTACAAGTCCGAGGACGAAGCGCTCGCCGAGACGATCAAGAAGTTTGAAGCCAAGACCGGCATCAAGGTCGAATTGTCGCAGTACGCGATCCAGGACATGATTCCGAAGACCGTCGCGGCGCTCGATGCCGGCACCGTGCCCGACGTCGCCTATTCCGACAGCTACGACGTGCAGGTACAGGGCAAGTGGGCCTATGAGGGCAAGCTCGAGGACCTCACCGACGTCATGGAGCCGATCAAGGGCCGTTTCGTCCAGAACACGCTGGATGCCTCGATCCTCTACAACGACGTCGCCAAGAAGAAGGCTTATTACGGCTTTCCGCTGAAGCAGCAGAGCATGCACGTCCAGATCTGGAACGACCTGCTCGAGAAGGCTGGCTTCAAGCAGAGCGACATCCCGAACGACTGGACAGGCTACTGGACGTTCTGGTGCGACAAGGTGCAGCCGGCGATCCGCAAGGCGACCGGCCAGCGTCTCTACGCCGTCGGCCAGCCGATGGGCGTGGAATCCACCGACTCCTTCCAGTCGTTCTACACCTTCATGGACGCCTACCACGTCAAGCTGGTCGATGACGACGGCAAGCTGCTGGTGGACGATCCCACGGTTCGCGAGAACCTGATCAAGGCGATGAAGGACTATACCGACACCTACATCAAGGGCTGCGCCCCGCCCTCCTCGACCACCTGGAAGGATCCCGACAACAACGTCGCGTTCCACAACAAGACCATCGTGATGACCCATAACTTCACGATCTCGATCGCGGCGAAATGGTTCGAGGATTCCCAGAACCAGAACCTCACGCCGGAACAGCGCGAGGCCGGCAAGAAGGCTTATGAGCAGGACATCATCACGGCGTCGTTCCCGAAGGCGCCGGATGGCTCGACCATCCGCTACCGCTCCGATGTCAAGACCGGACTGGTCTTCACCGCGGCCAAGAACAAGGCCGAGGCCAAGCAGTTCATCAGCTTCCTGCTGCAGGAAGAGAACGTCCGTCCCTACATCGAGGGCGCGCTCGGCCGCTGGTTCCCGGTGACGAAGGAAAGCCAGGAAAGCCCGTTCTGGCAGGCTGACAAGCACCGCAAGGCGGTCTACGCCCAGTTCAAGGGCGGCACCGCGGCGTTCGACTTCACCAAGAACTGGAAGTTCACGATTCTCAACAACGAGAACGTGTGGGCGAAGGCGATGAACCGCGTCGTCAGCGAAAAGGTTCCCGTCGACAAGGCCGTCGACGAGTTGATCGCCCGCATCAAGCAGGTCGCGGGTTAGGTCATCCGCGCTCTCCCCGCCGCGCGAGGAGAGGTATAAGAACAACACCGGCCGCGTTTCGCGGCCGGCTTCTCTTTGAAGAGTCCAAAAAGAATGGCGATCACGCTCTCTGGCGATCAGGCAATTCCCGGCCCGCCCCTGTCGTCGCGGCTGACCCCGGCGCAGGTCTGGGGCATCATCCTGCTCGCGCCCTATCTGCTCGTCTTCCTTGCCTTCGTCGTCTATCCCGTCTGCTACGGGCTGTGGCTGGCGCGGGCTCCGTCGAACTATGTCGCGCTGTACAACGACCCGATCTTCGCGCGCGCCGCAATCAACACGCTGATCTTCCTGGTCATCGGCATCAACGTCAAAATGTTGATCGCGTTGTTCCTGTCCGGCTTCTTCGCGCAGCAGCGCACCTGGATCAGATGGCTTTCGGTGATCTTCATCCTGCCCTGGGCGGTGCCGTCGATCCCGACCATCCTGTCGGTGCGCTTCATGCTCAATCCCGAATGGGGCATGATCAACCACTTCATCTTCTCCTTCACCGGCGATGACGGCCCGAACTGGCTCAACGATCCCACCGTGGCGCTGACCATGGCGATCGCCGTGCATATCTGGAAGTCGCTGCCGTTCTGGACGCTGATCCTGATCACCGGACGCCTTGCGATCTCGCACGATCTGTTCGAGGCCGCCGAGGTCGACGGCGCGAGCTGGTGGCAGAAATTCCGCTACATCACCTGGCCGTCGATGCAGACGCTCTACGTCACCTGCACGCTGCTCTCGATGATCTGGACGCTCGGCGATTTCAACAGCGTCTACCTGCTCACCGGCGGCGGACCTGCCGACCTCACGCACGTGCTGGCCACGCTCGGCATCCGCTATCTCCGGCTCGACCAGCTCTCGCTCGCGATGGCATCCATCGTCTGCGCGATGCCGTTCGTCCTGCCGCTCGTTTACTTCATGATGAAACGGTTGTCGCGATGAAGCTCCCCTCTCTCCGTGACGTCGCGACGGAAGCGCGGCTGCTGCTGATCGGCATTCCCGTCTTCCTGTGGACGATGATCCCGATCTACCACATGTTCCTGTTCGCGATCTCCCCGAAGGAAGACGCGTTCTCGGGCAAGCTGTGGCCCGACCATCCGACGCTGCACAACTTCGAGATCGTGTTCAAGCAGCAGCATTACTTCCTGCGCGACTTCTACGTCCAGTTCTGGAATTCGACGCTGATCGCAGTCTCCGTCGGCGTGCTGACGCTGTTCATCGCGACCGCAGCCGCGTTCTCGATCTCGCGGCTGAAGGTGCCGGGCGGACGCGCGGTGCTGAACCTCGCGCTGTTCACCTATTTCATTCCGGCGGCGTTCCTCGCGGTGCCGATGTATCGCACTATGGGCAATTACGGCCTGCTCAACAATCACTGGTCGCTGATCCTGGCCATGGTGACGATTGCGAGCCCCTACGCGATCTGGGTGCTGAAGCAGGCCTCCGACAAGCTGCCGGTGGAGCTCGACGAAGCCGCGGTGATGGACGGCGCCACCACGCTGCAGATCTTCCGCCTGGTCTACCTGCCGCTGATGATGCCCTCGCTGGTCGCGATCGGCACCTATGCGGTGCTGCTGGCCTGGAACGAATATCTCTACGCGTTCCTGCTGCTGTCGAACGACCGCGAGATCACCCTCCCCGTCGCGCTCGGCAACTTCCTCGCCGCCGACGACTCGCCGTGGGAGCTGCTGATGACCACCGGCTTCATCTACGCGCTGCCGCCGGCCGCGGTCTATTACGCCTTCCGCCGCTACATGGTGGGCGGGCTCACGGCGGGCGCGGTGAAGTCGTAGCAACCGCCGTCATTGCGAGCGAAGCGAGGCATCCAGAAACGCCCCCGCGGGAACACTCTGGATTGCTTCGTCGCTACGCTCCTCGCAATGGCGATCGGCTTACAGCGGCGCCGCGCTCTCGCCCTGCGAGCTCGACAGTTTCGAAGCGAGCGAGGCGATGACGATGACGACTGCGATCAGCGCGATCACCAGCGTGCAGATCGCGTTGATCTCGGGCTTCACGCCGAGCCGCACCTCCGAATAGATGCGGATCGGCAGCGTCGCCGAGCCTGGGCCGGTGGTGAAGCTCGCGATCACGAGATCGTCGAGCGACAACGTGAACGCCAGCATCCAGCCGGCGACGATCGCCGGCGCGATCAGCGGCAGCGTCACGGCGACGAACGCTCGCACCGGATCGCAGCCGAGATCCATCGCCGCCTCCTCCAGCGAGCGATCGAGCGAGCCGAGGCGCGACTGCACGACCACCGCGACGAAGCACATGGTCAGCGTGGTGTGGGCGACCGTCACCGTCCAGAAACCGCGCTCGGCGTTCAGCGCGACGAACAGCAAGAGCAGCGACAATCCGGTGATCACCTCCGGCATCACCAGTGGCGCGTAGAGCATGCCGGAGAACAGGGTGCGACCGCGAAAGCGTTCACCGCGCGAGAGCGCCACCGCGGCCAGCGTGCCGAGCAGCGTCGCGATGGTCGCGGAGGCGACGGCAACCCGCAGGCTCATCCATGCCGCCTCGATCATGGCGCGGTCGTTGAAGAACTCATGATACCAGCGCAGCGACCAGCCGCCCCACACCGTCACCAGGCGCGAGGCGTTGAAGGAGTAGAGAACGAGGATCAGGATCGGCAAATAGAGGAATGCCAGCCCGAGTGCCAGCGAGGCGATGTTGAAGCGGGACAGGCGGGAGACCTTGCGCATCGCGCTACCTTCCCTGTTCCAGCTGCCGCTTCTGCACCCGCTCGTACAGCAAGAGCGGTACCAGCAGCACGACCAGCAGCACTATCGCCGCAGCGGAGGCAACCGGCCAGTCCTTGTTGGTGAAGAATTCGAGCCACAGGGTCTGGCCGATCATCAGCGCGTTGGAGCCGGCCAGAAGGTCGGGGATCACGAACTCGCCGACAACAGGGATGAAGCACAAGAGCACGCCGGCGCCGACGCCGGGCAGCGACAGCGGGAAGGTGACGAGCCAGAACACCTGCCACGGCGGCGCGCCGAGATCGGCGGCCGCCTCTTCCAGCGCCGGCTCCATCTTGGCGAGCGTTGCGTAGAGCGGCAGGATCATGAACGGCAGATAGGAATAGACGATGCCGATATACATCGCAGTGTCGGTCGAGAGCCACACCACGGGCTGGCTGACCAGATGCAGCGCGAGCAGGATCTGGTTCAGCAAGCCGTCGTGCTGAAGGATGTTGATCCAGGCATAGATGCGGATCAGAAACGAGGTCCAGAACGGCACGATCACCAATATCATCGCCACCGCTTGCCAGCGCTTCGGCAGACGCGCCATGCCATAGGCGATGGGATAGCCGATCAGGAGCAGCAGCGCGGTGGCCGTGAGGGCGACGGTGAGGCTGCGGACATAGGCGAAGACGTAGATATCGTCGGAGCCGAGCAGCCTGAAATTGTCGACCGAGAGCGCAGCGAACGCCGCCTTGAGCGCATCCCATCCGGCAGTCAGGTCGAACACCGGCTCGTAAGGCGGCTGCGCGATCGCGGTCTGCGACAGGCTGATCTTGAGCACGAAGGCGAACGGCACCAGGAAGAACAGCGCCATCCAGACATAGGGCGCGATCGCAGCAAAGCGCGCCGGCCTTGCGAAGATGCGGCGCGAGCTCATGATTGCAGCACCACGCAATCATCAGGCGTGAACCAGGCGACGACATGCTGGTTCAGGCTGTAGGCGTCGACGTCGAGCCGCGCACTGTTGGCGACCGACGCCTGCAGCATCCCGCCGGTGTCGAGCTTCACCTTGTAAGTGGTGGTGCCGCCGAGATAGCAGATGTCGGCGATCACGCCGTCGAGGGTGTTGATCGCCGTTTCACGACCGGCCTCGCTGACCGGGCCATGGCGTGACAGCTTGACCTTCTCGGGGCGGATCGCGACCGCCAGTTTTCCAGTGCCGACCGCCTCGCGCGGCTCGGCCACCACCAGCGCCCCAGCATCGCGCGTGCCGATCACCAGACGACGACCATCGCGCAATTTGGACTCGCCGTCGAACAGATTGATGTCGCCGACGAACTCGGCAATCCAGCGCGAGCGCGGCGCCTCGTAGAGCTCGCGGGGGCTCGCGACCTGGGCGAGCTTGCCTGATTTCATCACCCCGATTCTATCAGCCATCGTCATCGCCTCCTCCTGGTCGTGCGTGACGATGATGAAGGTCATGCCGAGCCGCCGCTGCAGCTCCATCAGCTCGGCCTGCGTGTTTTCGCGCAACTTTTTGTCGAGGGCTGCAAGAGGCTCGTCGAGCAGCAGGAGCTGCGGGCGGCGCGCCAGGGCGCGGGCCAGCGCCACGCGCTGGCGCTGACCGCCGGACAGCTGGTCCGGCTTACGCTTCTCCAATCCTTCGAGCTTGACCAGCGCCACCATCTCGGCCACCCGCGCGGCGATGTCGGCACGCGGCATGCCGGCGCGCTTCAGGCCGAAGGCGATGTTGTCGCGCACCGACAGATGCGGGAACAGCGCATAGTTCTGGAACATCATGTTGATCGGGCGCTCATGCGGCAGCGCCTGCCCGATGTCCTTGCCGCCGAGCAGGATGCGCCCCTCGTCCGGCGCCTCGAAGCCCGCGAGCATGCGCAAGAGCGTGGTCTTGCCGCAGCCGCTCGGGCCGAGCAGTGCGAAGAACTCGCCGGCCCCGATATCGAGCGACACGCCGTCGACGGCACGGAACGTGCCAAAGGTCTTGGCGACGCCCTCGATGCGGAGCAGCGGCTGGCCGGCCGCCAGAAATGCATCTCCGCCAGCCGTATCAGCCGCAACGTTCGTTCCGGGCAATTCTTCCGCCATGGTCCCTGCCAACCCCGATTCCGCCGCACGCTAGCGGCCGATCGTCTTTAGCTCAACCGGTTCGGGATGAAACGCTGCCGCCCACCATGAACGCCGCCAGCGCTTCATGGTCCGCCGCAGGCATCGTCAGGCCCAGCTTGGAACGGCGCCACAGGATATCATCCGGAAAACGTGCCCATTCGCGGGTCATGAGATAGCGCACCTCGGCGGCGGTCAGTTCGGGACCGAAGGCTGCGCCAAGCTCTTCACGTGTCCTTGCTTCACCGAGCACGGCCGCCAATCGCGAGCCGTAGGCCGCAACCAGGCGCTGGGCTTCCGGCTCGGACAAAAAGCGCCAGCGCTCGCGTGCGAGGTCGACCTCGGTGTCGAAACGGTCACAGGCGAAATCTCCACCTGGCAGCGCAGCGCGGGCGGTCCAGGGCGGCGACATCGGGTAGAACGGCGTCAGCTTCGTCACCGCCCGCTCGGCACGCCAGCGCGAGGTGGTAACGTCGCCGCCGAACATCGTGATCAGCGGCGCCTTGCGCCGGCGTGCGTGGAACTGGGTCGTGCTCTCGCGTTGCCGCGCGAACGCCGGCCTCAAATTGACGCCGGAGACCGTCCGGACCACGTCGGTCGGGACAACGCGCTCGCGAAAGTAGCGGCTCGCCGCTTCGCAGAGATAACCGACGTCGGCCCCTCGCATCGCCACGATGGCGGGATCGCCGGTGAAATCATGCGTGACCGTGCCGATCAGCGTGAACGCGCGCTCGAACGGGCTTGCGAAGATCAGCCGGCCGTCGCTGTTCTGGAAGACGTAGACATTGTCTGAGTCGAACAGCCTGGGCACGATGATCTGGCTCATCTGCATGGCCGTCGCGGCGGGCTGTGGCTGGCGCAGGACCGTCTCCGCGACGATCGAGGTCCAGCCGCCACTGGTATTGGCCAGCGCCCTTGCTGTGACGGAGCGGCGGTGGCCGCGATCGACTACGGCGAGCCGCCAGATGTCGGTTCGGTCGGCACGCACGCAGCGTGCCCCGGTCCGGATCGTCGCGCCACGCTCGGCGGCGTCCAGCGCCGTGAGCACGACAAGTCGGGAATCGTCGACGATGCAGTCCGAATATTCGAACGCCGTGCCGAACGGGCGCTTCAGCGCGTTGCCGACCGGGTGATGGGTGATGTCGAGGGTCGCCGAGCCGGGCAGGCCGCTCCGGCCGGCGAGAGCGTCATAAAGAAACAGGCCGGCCCGGAGCAACCAGGGTGGACGCTCGTCCGCATGCGCGGGGATGACGAAGCGCATCGGCCGAACCAGATGCGGCGCGATCCGGAGCCAGATCCGGCGCTCGGCCAGAGCCCGGCGCACCCGCCAGAAGCCGCGGCGCTCCAGCACCGAGAGATCGCCATGGATCAGCCGCGGTGTTGCCGACGACGCCGCGCTGCCGAGATCGCCCTGCTCGAACAGGATCACCCGCAGGCCGCGGCCCGCCGCATCGCGCGCGAGGCTGACGCCGTTCAGGCCGCCGCCGATGATCGCGAGGTCGTAGTCCGCCATGAAGCCGTCGAATGGGAGCGAAGCACTCCCATCACTAGAGCCATTTCCGTTCCGATGAAATCGGAACGGTGGCTCTAGATTCATATTCTGACGCGTTTTCTTGACGCGAACCGGTGTCCACTTCGCTCGAAAACGCTCTAACCGGTCTTCAGCGCAAGCTCCATGACTTCGGCGCGGCCGACGAGCCCGGCATATTTGCCGATCGGCAACGGCTTGCCGAGCAGATAGCCCTGCACCCCGTCGCACCCCTCCTTGGCGAGGAAGGCGAGCTGGTCGACCGTCTCGACGCCTTCGGCGATGATCGACATTTCGAGGCCGTGGCCGAGGTCGATGACGGCGCGCACGATCGCCGCCGATTGCGGGTTGCGGCCGAGATTGATGATAAAGGCGCGGTCGATCTTGATCTTGTCGAACGGGAACGCCTGGAGATAGCTCAGCGAGGAATAGCCGCTGCCGAAATCGTCCATGGAGATGCGCACCCCGAGCGCCTTCAGGCGGCGCAGCAGCGCAAGGCCGCGATCGAAATCCTCGATCAGAAC
The DNA here is from genome assembly GCF_016031655.1 of Bradyrhizobium glycinis. Classification (GTDB taxonomy): domain Bacteria; phylum Pseudomonadota; class Alphaproteobacteria; order Rhizobiales; family Xanthobacteraceae; genus Bradyrhizobium; species Bradyrhizobium glycinis. The sequence continues at coordinate 177,294 of NZ_JACCHQ010000004.1, read as the reverse complement.
ACCCTCGGTGATCTCAAGCTCGAGCCGGCCGGGTGCAAGGCCCGTCTCGATCAGGATCGAATGGACGAGGCCGACCACGTCGCCGTGCATGAACTGCGCCGGGGACAGATTGACCGCGACCTGCAGCGGCTTCGGCCAGGACGCCGCCTCGCGGCAGGCCTCGCGCAGGATCCACTCGCCCATCTCGACGATGAGGCCGCTCTCCTCGGCGATCGGAATGAATTCGGCCGGCGAAACCTGGCCGCGCACCGGATGCTGCCAGCGCGCCAGCGCCTCGAAGCCGATGATCTCGCTCTCGGCGACGCTGTGGCCCGCGGCCCCCTGCGGCTGGAAGGCGAGCGAGAGCTCGCCGTTCTTGACCGCCATCGAGAGGTCCTGGTGCAGCACGCGGCGGTCGCGGATCTGCTGGTCCATCTCGGGCTGGTAGAGGCTGATCGTGCCGCGCGACTTCTGCTTGGCGCGGAACAGCGCCGCGCCCGCATTGGCGAGCAGCGAGGCGCCATCGGTGCCATTGTGGGGGAAGACCGACATGCCCGTGGTGATGCCAGCGCGGACCGGCCGGCCGTCGATCTGAAAATCCTTCGCGACGGCTTCGCCGATCTGCTGCGCCAGCGCGAGGCCGGCCTCGGGTTGCTTGCCGTCGATGATCAGGCCGAACTCGTCTCCGGACAGGCGCGCCACCACGCCGCCGCGTGCGGAATCCTGGAGCCGATGGGCGACCTCGATCAGGAGTTTGTCGCCGAGCGCATGGCCGAAGACGTCGTTGACCTCCTTGAGGCCGTCGAGGTCGACGCAGAGTACGGCGAACTCCTCGCGGGTGCCCTCGCAAGCCTCGATCATCTGGGTCAGCGCCTGCAGGAAGGCGGCGCGATTGGGCAGATCGGTGAGGCCGTCGTGATAGGCCATGTGCGCCATGCGCGACTCGGTCTGCCGGCGGTCGGTGACGTCCTCGTGGGTCTTGATCAGGTATTGCGGCTCGCCGGCATCATTGACCACAGTGGCGCGGCGGGTGAGGAACAGCCGCAGGCCATCCTTGGTGGAGATCGGATGCTCCTCGGTGATCATCCCGCGCTTCTTGATCGCAGCCTCGTCGCGCGCGACGATCAGCTTGGCTTCCTTGGCGTTGAAGATGTCGGACGCGGTCAGGCCGGTGGCTTCCTCCCGCCTGCGGTTAAGGATCGTCTCCGCGCTGCGGTTGGCGAGCAGATAGCGTCCGTCCTTGACCTGCTCCACGATCAGTGCAACCGGGATGTTGTCGACCACGAGCTCGAGGAACTTCTTGGTGCTCTCCAGCTCCTGCGACAGCGAGCGGCGGTCGGTGATGTCCTCGAACACGATGAGCAGAAATTCGGGCTTGTTGCTCTCGTTGCGGACCACGATCCGGATCGAGGCGACCATGCGCCGCGCATCGGCACGATCCACCTCGAACTCATTGCGGTACTGGCCATCCGGCGAATCGAGCGCCGCTTGGTCGGCCGCCTCGATGCTGGCCGCCGAGGTCGCCGCAAACAGCTCCCGCGCATTCCTGCCGACGGCGAAGTCCGGCGACAATCCCCAGAACTTCTCATAGGCGCTGTTGGCGAAGATGTAGCAGCCGTCCTCGATGTTCTTGGCCGCCACGCAGGCCGGCACATGGTCGAGCACCGATTCCAGGAATTGCTTGGTGGAGGCGAGCTGCCGCGACAGCCTGCGCTGCTCGGTGACGTCGAGATGGGTCGCCACCGAACCGCCGTTCGGCAGCACGAAATATTTCACCAGGATGGCCCGTCCGTCGGGCAGCTCCGTGATCAGGCCGTTCGCGCTTGCCGCCTTCTGGTAAAATTCGTCATCGGTGACGCCGAGCACTCCGCGCTCGCGGCGCAGCCTCAGGATGTCGTAGCCGGTCATGTTGGGCCGGAGGTCGGATCGCGTCAGGCCATAGATCTCGAGATAGCGGTCATTGCAGAAGATGATGCGGTGCTGCGCATCCGTCATCACCACGCCCTGGTTGAGATTGTTCATGGCGGAGGAGATGAAGGCGTTGCGCCGCAGCTGCAAACGCCTGGACCGGCGCAGTGAGGAATGGATCCACAGCCCGATGGCGGCGAGGAACGCGCAGACCACGATGCCGGCGATCAGGGCTTCCCAGATCACGCCGGGATCGAGCCTGGTGAGATCGCCCGGAACGGCAAGGCTGTCGGATGCCGCAAAGGCGCGCGCAGGCGCGCCCGCCCCGGCCAGGCATAGGAGGGTCTGCACAGCAATCGAAAGCGTGCTGCCCACGTGCCAGTTCTTCTCAGCCATCAGCCACCCGCGATTTCAACGTCGGATTGTCTGGCCTCGCGGGTTTGGATCGGGTAAACGCCTGTGGGAACAACAGAATAATGTCACGTGAAATACGGCAATTGCCCTGACATGATAAACGCCATCTTAACGGAAGCCCCGCCTGCCCCGCCGGTCCCGGGCCATGCGCCACCAGTGCTCCCAACCGTTATCCTGCACAACCATGGATAGGGTCGATTGCGTCGTCATCGGAGCCGGCGTAGTCGGGCTCGCGGTGGCCCGGAAGCTCGCCCAGGCCGGGCGCGAGGTGATCGTGCTCGAGGAAGCCGAGGCGATCGGCACCGTCACCTCCTCGCGCAACAGCGAGGTGATCCATGCCGGCATCTACTACCGGGCCGGGAGCTGGATGGCGCGCATGTGCGTGGCCGGCAAGCACGCACTGTACCGCTACTGCGCCGAGCGCGGCATCCCGCACAGGAATTGCGGCAAGCTGATCGTCGCGACCAGTCCGAAGGAGACCGAGAAGCTGCAATCGATCAAGGCGCATGCCGAGGCCAACGGCGTGCTCGACATGCAGCTGCTCTCGGGCGAGGCCGCACGCGCGCTTGAGCCGGCGCTCGCCTGCGACGCCGCGCTGCTGTCACCGTCGACGGGCATCATCGACAGCCACGCCTACATGCTCTCGCTGCGCGGCGAAGCCGAGGACGCCGGCGCGGCTTTCGCGTTCCACACCCCGCTGATCCGCGCCAAGGCGGCGGCGGGCTTCATCGAGATCGATGCCGGCGGCGAGGCACCGATGACGCTGCAATGCAGCCTCCTCGTCAACGCCGCGGGGTTGTCGGCAACGCATGTGGCGCGCAGCATCGACGGCATGCCGCTGGACCGGATTCCGCCGGCCTATCTCGCCAAGGGAAATTACTTCAGCTGCAACGCCAAGGCGCCGTTCTCGCGTCTGATCTACCCGGTGCCCGAGCCCGGCGGCTTGGGGGTCCACCTGACGCTGGACATGGCAGGACAGGCGCGCTTCGGGCCTGACGTCGAATGGATCGAGACGATCGACTACGAGGTCGATCCCTCGCGCGCCGAGCGCTTCTATCCCGCGATCCGCAAATACTGGCCGACGCTGCCCGACGGCGCGCTGATGCCGAGCTATTCGGGCATCCGCCCGAAGATCGTGCCGCCGGCGGTCGCCACGCAGGATTTCTTGATGCAGGGCCCGCGCGATCACGGCGTTGCAGGCCTGATCAATCTGTTCGGCATCGAATCGCCGGGACTGACGTCCTCGCTCGCGATCGCCGATCACGTCGCCGAGCTCGCAGACACCTAGCGTTTCGAAAAGCGAGCAGCGTGCGCGCCAAGACCACGCGTCCAAGCAGGCGCCGCGCAAACGTGTTGCACGGTGCACACGTTGCAGCAGGGATGAGCACGAATGCTCTCATCCCTGCGTGAAGGACGTGATCAACTCTACACTGTCGCGGGGGTTACTAGTGGAGCGTGTCGCCAGATTGCTTCAGACGCTCGATCTGGTCCTTGACCATCAACTTCCGGCGCTTCAACTCAACAATTTGCAGGTCGTCTGTTGAAAGGTGCACGAGAGCTTCGTGCAATTCGTTTTCGAGAAGTTTGTGCTTCCGTTCCAATTCAACCAGATGTGCCTGAATTGTCATTCGAAACCTCCTCGGTAGGGTTGAACCTTAGGATTCGATCCGGACGCCCAAGTCTACATCACCGATTCGTCCTGTCGATGGGTATCCGTCGCCGCAGCGTCATTTTTGAAAGTTCATATGTAACGAAGCGTGACTAAGGGAACCACGCCGGAAAAATCCATGATATCAATGCGCCGGCGCAATGCCGCAGCTCGTCTCAGAAATATGTTGCGGGAGATCGGCGACGGGGGATCGCAGATCGCTTGCGATCACGCGGCGCAAGGACGATAATTTCCACAGGGCATCCACAGCCCAGATCTCACGCCTATCGGTTTTCGGCCACCGCAGACATGACCAATGAAGATGAGCGTGAGCTCGAAGCCGAGCTCACCCGGTTGCAGCAGGAACACCGAGATCTCGATGCGGCGATCGATGCGTTGCATCAATCGCCCGCCCCCGACCTGTTGCGGTTACAGCGGCTGAAGAAGCGCAAGCTGTTGTTGCGCGACCGCATCGCGTTCATCGAAGACCAGATAACCCCTGACATCATCGCCTGAGCGTGAGCCGGTCTTGCGGCGCCCGCTGTCTCCGAATCCCCTTGACTCAATAAGAACAAAATAGGAACATTCGCGGGCACCCCAACACCTCAGAGAACGCCCAACCACAACACACGAGGACAACGCAGATGTCGGCAGCCGCCCTTTTCGACAACAGCCATTATGAACAGGCCTGCGATCAGGCGATCGCGATGTGCGACGGCAATCTGCGCAGCACCATCAAGGCGCTGATCATGGCCAACGAGTATCTGGAAGCCGAGCTGGAGGAATTGCAGGCAGCGATTTCCGCCGGCTGCATTCCGGAGAGCTCGCGCAGCAAGATGCGGAGCAAGAGCAGCGCCGCCTGATCTTCAACATTGGAGCAACGCCATGTCGGATGTGACCTATTACGTTGCAATGCCCTTCTTGATCGATGACGACGGATCACCCGTTGCAGGCGCGGCAGAGGAATGCCAGTCCTCGACGGCGGCACTACGACGCGCCGAGAGTCTGGCGCGCGGCGCCGGCCATATCGGCGCGGTCGCGTTCAGCCGCAGCGGCGATCCCATGACGGGCGAATTCGGCGACGCAACGCTGCTGCGCAAGTTCGGCAACGTGCCGGAAGATCTTGCGACGCTCTAAGCGCGATGAGATCTGGATGGATCGTCATCGCGCTTTAGGCCTTGTTTGAGCATGATCCTTTTTGCGCTGACGCGGCCCCTCGGGTCCGGATCATGCGTTAGCGCTCGCCGCCGACCAGCCTGATCCGCGGCTCGTGCCGGCGGTGCGCCTTGCGCACATACATGGCGGCATCCGCCTCCTCCAGGGCGCGGCCTGCAGCGGACTGCGGACCGAGCAGGGCGACGCCGGCCGAGGCGCCCGCGGTCACGTGCTGGCCGCGAAAAACGAATGACAATTCGTCGATCGCCTGCTCCAAGGCCGCGGCCTTCGCCTTGGCATCGGTCTCGCTCAGATTCCAGAGCAGCAGCGCGAACTCGTCGCCCCCGAGCCGGCCAACCACGTCGGAGGCGCGCACCTGCCGCGTCAGCGTGGCGACGATCGCCTTGAGCACCTCATCGCCGGCGGCATGACCGAAGGAATCGTTGATCGGCTTCAGCCGATCGACGTCGAGCACGATCAGCGCCCCGTTGGCGCGGTAACGCTTCATATAGGCGATGCCGCGGGCGAGCTCGCGCTCGAAACCGCGCCGGTTGGGAATCCCGAGCAGGAAATCGGTATCGGCGGCCGCCTCGAGCTCCGAGATCCGCAGCAGGGCTGCCTTGAGCTTGCTCCTGAGGGCGCGGATGATCGCCTTGCTGTCATCGGCAGCCGGCGCTCTGCGCAAGGCCGGTTTGGCTGCGCGGCTCAAAACGGCTTTGGATCGGCCGGCGCTGATGTTCCGGCCCTTTCCGGCCTTCGCAGGGCTCGCCCTTTTCGGTTTCTTCATGGGCATCCTGCTCAATGAAGGCTTGCGGGGATTCACCAAGACAGGATAGTGGATTCCCTTCTCCTTGCCACCGCCTTGCGAGCCGCCGGCCGGAATCGTTAATCTGGCCTATCTCTCTGTTTTTCTGGGCACAATTGACGTCATGACCGCGCCGATCGCCATCATTATGGGAAGCCAGTCGGACTGGGACACGATGCGGCACGCCGCCGACACGCTTGACGTGCTCGGCATTGCTGCCGACAGCCGCATCGTCTCGGCCCACCGCACGCCCGACCGGCTGTTCGCATTCGCCAAGGGCGCCAAGGCCGCGGGTTACAAGGTCATCATCGCCGGCGCTGGTGGCGCCGCCCATCTGCCCGGCATGGCGGCGGCGCTGACGGAACTCCCCGTCTTCGGCGTTCCCGTCGAATCCAAGACCCTCAAAGGCGTCGATTCGCTCTATTCGATCGTGCAGATGCCCGCAGGCATCCCGGTCGGCACCCTCGCCATCGGCAAGGCCGGCGCGATCAATGCCGCGCTGCTGGCAGCCGCCGTGCTGGCATTGTCCGACCCGGCCCTGTCGGATCGCCTCGCCGCCTGGCGCAAAGCGCAGACCGAGGCGGTCGCCGAGCGCCCGGAGGACACGGCGTGACGGACACCAGGCACGTGAAGCTGAAGCCCGGTGACACCATCGGAATCCTCGGCGGCGGACAATTGGGCCGGATGCTGGCCATGGCGGCGGCGCGGCTCGGCCTGCGCTGCCAGGTGTTCTCACCCGATCCGGATTCGCCGGCCTTCGATGTCGTGCTGAACGCGACCTGCGCCGAATATGCCGACGTCGAGGCGCTCGAATTGTTCGCACACGATGTCGACGTCATCACCTACGAATTCGAGAACGTTCCGGCGGCGGCGGCGCTGGTGTTGGACGCGCGCCGCCCGGTGCTGCCCAACCGCAAGGTTCTCGAGACCACCCAGGACCGGCTCGCCGAGAAGGATTTCGTGACGAAGCTCGGGATCGGCACTGCCGCCTATGCCGACGTCACCTCTGTCGCCTCGCTACGCGAGGCGGTCGGCAGGATCGGCCTTCCGGCGGTGCTGAAAACCCGCCGCTTCGGCTATGACGGCAAGGGCCAGGCCATCATCCGCGAGGGTGACGACATCGCGAAAGTGTGGACCAGCCTCGCCACCAAATCGGCGATCCTGGAGGCCTTCGTTCCCTACGAGCGCGAGATCTCCGTGATCGCCGCGCGCTCCGCCACGGGCGAGGTCGAGTGCTTCGACGTCACCGAGAACGAGCACCGCGACCACATCCTGAAGATATCGCGTGCGCCCGCGTCGATCCCTGATGCGCTCGCCGAGGAGGCGCGCAGCATCGCCGGCAGGATCGCAAGCGCGCTCGATTATGTCGGCGTGCTCGCGGTCGAGATGTTCGTGCTCGCCAACGGCACCGGACCGAAGGTGCTGGTCAACGAGATCGCGCCGCGCGTGCACAATTCCGGGCACTGGACACTCGACGGCGCCTCGGTCTCGCAGTTCGAGCAGCACATCCGCGCCATCGCCGGCTGGCCGCTCGGCAAGCCGGTGCGCCACGGCGAGGTCGTCACCATGACCAACCTGATCGGCGACGAGATCAACGATTACGAAAAGTGGCTCGGCGTGCCGGGCGCGACCGTGCACATCTACGGCAAGGGCGCGCCGCGCCCCGGCCGCAAGATGGGCCACGTGACCGAAGTCAGGCAGCTCCGGGACACGTGACGGGATCGCAGCAAAGGCAGCAATCCCGCCGGGTGATTGTGATTATGCCGTCTTCACGCCCGCAACGACGCCGCTCGGCTCCTCGCTGAGCCAGCGATAGATCACCCCGCCGAGCGCACCGCCGATCAGCGGCGCGACCCAGAACATCCAGAGCTGCGACAGCGCCCAGCCGCCGACGAACAGCGCCGGGCCGGTGCTGCGTGCCGGGTTCACCGAAGTGTTGGTGACGGGAATGCTGACGAGGTGGATCATCACCAGCGCGAGCCCGATCGCCAGCGGTGCAAAACCGGCCGGCGCGCGGCCATGGGTGGTCCCCATGATGATGAACAGAAACATCATGGTCATCACCACTTCAGTGAGGAAGCACACCATCATGCTGTACTGGCCGGGCGAATGCGCGCCATAGCCGTTGGAGGCAAAGCCCTTGCCGACGTCGAAGCCGGGCGCCCCGCTCGCAATGACATAGAGCAGCCAGGCGGCAATGATCGCGCCCGCTACCTGGGCGACGATGTAAGGCAGGACCTGACCCGCCGGAAAACGGCCACCGGCGGCGAGACCGACCGTGACGGCCGGGTTGAGATGGCAGCCGGAGACATGGCCGATCGCGTAGGCCATGGTGACGACGCTCAATCCAAAGGCCAGGGACACGCCGACCAGCCCGATCCCGACCTGCGGGAAGCCGGCGGCGATCACCGCACTTCCGCAGCCCGCGAATGTGAGCCAGAAGGTGCCGATGGCTTCGGCAGCATATTTTTTGACGTCCATTGTGGTCCCCTCATTGCAAAGATTCCGGAACAAAGCTCCGGCGCGGCCCCGTCCTCGGCACCAAACCGCCCAAATCGGGGCCGCATGGAGGTATTTTCGCCGCATTTAATGGCCGAACTTGGCCCGAAAACCCGCTTGGCCGGTGGACATCTCCGGTTTTGTCTGATACATCCGCGCGCTCAAGGTTAAGGGCTTGCGCGTTTCGCCATCCCCATTGACTTACCAGAATTCAAATCCGATCCACTCAAAGAGGATGCCGCGTGCAGGTTCTCGTTCGCGATAACAATGTTGATCAAGCCCTCAAGGCGCTGAAGAAGAAGATGCAGCGCGAGGGAATTTTCCGCGAGATGAAGCTCCGCGGTCATTACGAGAAGCCCTCCGAGAAGAAGGCCCGCGAAAAGGCCGAGGCCGTGCGCCGCGCGCGCAAGCTGGCCCGCAAGAAGTTGCAGCGCGAAGGCCTGCTGCCGATGAAGCCGAAGCCGGTGTTCGGCGCCGGCCCGGGCGGTGATCGCGGCGGTCGCGGCGGCCCCGGTGCAGGTCCGCGCGGACCGCGCTGATCCGATTCAGCAAGACTTCAGTTTTCGATGACGCGGGCCCCAGGCCCGCGTTATTGTTTTGAGGACTTGTCGGATCAAGCTCTAGCGCGAGCGAACCGTAGATGGCCTCCCCCTTTTCCCAGCGCGGCCTTCCGCGACGGCGCCGGATCTGGCAGCCGCCGCTCGCAGTCGTCTTGACGGGGATCGCGCTGTGCGGCTGCTCGTTCGATCTGGGATCGCTGATGCCGGAGAAGGACAAGCCGCAGGAGGCCCCCAAAACCGCCGCGCCGGCCGAGAGCGCGGTGAGCGCCGGCAACGTCACCGAAGCCCAGGCCCATACCGCGAAGGCTCAGTCTCTGGCGAAGTCAGGCGAGACCGCGGCAGCGCTCGACGAGTTCAATCGCGCGGTCGGCCTCGACCCCTACAATGCTCAGGCGCTCTATGGCCGCGCCCTGATCTACCAGGGCAACAACCAGCACGACTTCGCGATCGCCGATTTCAGCGCCGCCAGCGGACTCAACCCGCAAAAGGCCGAGCCGCTGCTCGGCCGCGCCAACAGCTATCTCGCGCTCGGCAAGGTCAAGGAGGCCGCAGCCGATCTCGATGAAGCCTCCGCGGCCGATCCGCACAATGCCCAGGTCTGGACCGCGCGCGGACAGGCCTATGAGCGCCTGGGCGACAAGGCCAAGGCGGCGGCGTCCTACACGAAGGCGGTTGCGCTTCGCCCACGCGATGAAGCCGCCCGCAGCGGTCTCGCCCGCGTCGGCGGCTGACGGTGCGCGGCCTTAGTCGTTCTAGTCGGGCGTGGCGCTCTTGGGCAGAACGGCGTTGAACATCGACTTCATGCCCGACAGCATCTCGTCGGCCACATTGGTCTTCTTCGGCCGCGGCATGGCGGCGCCCGCGTCGGCACGCAGATCGAGCGGCGGTGCGATGACCGGCACGGGAATGTCGGCCGGCGGCGTCACCCGATTCGGATCGTCGTTGCCGATCGAGGCTGTGTAGGGCGGATTGGAGCCCCCATTGCCATAAGCCTCGGGTGAAGGCGTCGAGACATTGATCGGCGGCGGCAGCGGACGGACCGGAGACGGCTCCATATTCACGACCCGCGGCGCGTCCGGCGTGCGGGCGGCGTCCCGCACCGCAGGCTCTGCCGGCCGCTCGGCCGGCTTGGAATCCGAGGCACGAGCCTCGGCCGGCTTGGTTTCGGACGATCTCGCCTCGGCAGCCTTGCCCTCGGGCGACTTGCGCAGGCGCTCGATCGCAGCACGCGCCAGATCGTTGGCATCGGGGGTCGGCGAAGCCGCCGCCGGGGCCGAATTGGCCTCAACCACGGGAGCGGACGCTGCCGGTGCGGATTTCGCCGCGGCCTTGTCGCGGGCAGAGGGACGGCCGCGCGGGCCGGTCTCAGCGGGGGCCAGGTCTGCGGCCTTGGGCTCGGCAGCCGGCGGATGATCGGCCGGCTTCTCGGCTGCCGCCTTGTCCGTCACGGTCTTTTCGGGGATGCCCTTGGCCTTGACGCCGGGAGCGGGAAGGTTGGCGGTATCGGTGGGCTTGCCGTCGCTGCCGGTCTGGGCAGGCGCGGTCACGGCGGCTGGGGTGTCGGCGGCCGGCTTGGCGTTGATGTAGTGATTAACGATGTAGGCCCCGATGATCGTCGCGAGCACCGAGGGGAAAATATCCATCGAAATTTTTGCGAGGTATTTCAGCATTCCGACCACACTCCCCGCGCGACCTGATGCGGGAACTTTAGGGCATTGTGAGGGATCAACTGCGACGGATCGATGGCAAACGGCGGCGCGACCCTAGCGTTTCAGCTCAATTTCAAGGAACACGATCTCAGTTGAGGTTTCGTTAAGTACGTCATGCTGGACGCCGGCCTTGCGGAAATAGGATTTCCCGGCGGCAAGCTGCGCCTTGGACCTTTCGCCATTGGGCGCCACGATGGTCATCTCGCCGGCGGCGACCGGAACGATCACATAGTCCATGCCGTGGGTGTGATGGCCGGTGGCGCTGCCGGGGGCAAGCCGCCATTCGGTCACCCGGACCTCTTCGTTGTCGACCTGAACCTCGGACTTGGCGGCAAGCATTGGAATTCCCCCTCACAGCATGATCCAGACCCGAAGGGCCGCGCCAGCGAAAAGTGTGGAGCGGTTTTCCGGAAAGATCATGCTCAAACAATAGCCTGAAGCGCGACCGCGCTTCAGGGCACGAAAACCATGAACACGTAGACGGCAAATACCACCATATGCACCAGGCCGAACAGGACATTGGTCCTGCCCGTGCCGAAGGTCAGCATGCTCAGGAAGAAGGTCAGCAACAAGAGCACGCTGCCCTGGGCGCTGAGGCCGAGCTCGAGCTCCTTGTCGAGCGCATAGGTGGCGACCCCGACGGCCGGGATCGTCAGCCCGATGGTCGCCAGCGACGATCCAAGCGCGAGGTTGATGCTCTTCTGGAGGTCGTTCTGGCGGGCCGCCGATACGGCCGCGACGCCTTCCGGCATCAGGATCAGGAGCGCGACGAGAAGCCCGGTAAAGGCCGGTGGCGCGCCGATCTTGATCGCGACGGCGTCCACCACCAGCGAGAACTTCTTGGAGAGCAGCACGACCGCCAGAAGCGAGACCAGGAGCAGCACCACGGTGAGCGCGAGTGCCCCGGCCGATCCGTGCGCCGCCCCGCCCTCGCCTCCCGCACGGTCATGCACGAAATAATCCTTGTGCAGGACCGTCTGGGTGTAGAGAAACACCGCATAGAGCGCCAGCGTGACCACGTCGACGAAGCCGAGCTGGGCCGCCGAATAGACCGGCCCCGGCGTGGTGGTGGTGTAGTTCGGCATGATCAGCGTGATGGTCGCGAGCGCGAACAGGACGCTGAGATAGACGTTGGCGCCGGAGAGCTGAAAGCCCTGCTCGCGATAGCGCAACCCGCCGATGAAGATGCAGAGCCCGACGAGGCCGTTGCAGACGATCATGACCACCGCGAACACGGTGTCGCGGGCCAGCGCCGGGGCAGGCTTGTCGCCCAGCATGATCGTGGTGATCAGCGCGACCTCGATGATGGTCACCGAGAGCGTCAGCACCAGCGTGCCATAGGGTTCGCCGACCCGCTCCGCGATCACCTCGGCATGATGAACCGCGGCGAACACCGTGCCGAACAGAATGACCAGGAGGACCAGGGCGAAGAGGAGTCCGCCAAACGACAGCGTGAACACGTAATCGGTCGCGCTGACGGCTGCAAACAACAGCAAGGCCAGCGCCGGAAAGACCCAGGCCGACTTTGGCATCGGATCATGCGCACTCATCCACCGGCTCCCGTCCTAGCATGATCCGGACCCGAAGGGCCGCGTTAGCGAAAAGTGTGTTGCGGTTTTCCGATATGATCATGCGCAATCGAAAAACCGAGGTACGATGAAATCATTTCAGCTCCGCCGAGCAGTAGCAAATCGGCCGGCAGATTCAATGCCAGTGCAGGATCGGCGCGACCGGCAGGAACGTCAGCAACAGGAACAGCGGGATCAGCACGGCGCCCGCGCGCAGGAGATAACCGAAGAAGCTCGGCATCGCGATGCCGTTCTCGCGGGCGATGCTGCTCACCATGAAGTTCGGCGCGTTGCCGATATAGGTCAGCGCTCCCATGTAGACCGCTCCCATGGAGATCGAGGCGAGCGTGCCCGAGAGCTCATGCATCAGCACGTGCGGGTCGCCGCCCGCGAGCTCGAAGAACAACAGATAGGTCGGCGCATTGTCGAGGAACGCCGACATCAGGCCGGTGAACCAGAAATAGACGACCTCGCGCGGCGCGCCGTCCGGCGCGGTCACCGCCGACAGCAGCCAGGCGAACGCGCCGTGATGGCCGGCATTGAGCATGGCTATGACCGGGATGATGGCAACGAAGATGCCCGCGAACAGTTTTGCCACCTCGCGGATCGGCTCCCAGGTGAAGCCGTTGGCTTGCCTGTGCTCGTCGGGCGTCAGCCATAGCGACAGCGCCGCAATGGCCAGCAGCACGAGATTGCGGGCGATGTCTTCGAGCTCCAGCTTGGTGCCGAGAACGTCAAAAGCGATGCCGATTTTCCACATCGCCGAGGCGAGCAGGCTGGCGACGATGGCGGCGATCAGCACCAGATTGACGAGGCCTCGGATGCGCAGCGGCTCGCGCCGGCCCGTGTCGCCTGGCGGCGGTTCGCTGCGAAAACGCCAGACGTCGACGACGGCGAAGATCGCGAGCAGCAGAACGGCGACGAGCGCGGTCTGCAACCAGATGGTCCGCGTGGTCCAGAAGAAGTCGACACCATGGAGAAAACCGACGAACAGCGGGGGATCGCCGAGCGGGCTCAGTGCGCCGCCGACATTGGCCACCAGGATGATGAAGAAGATGACGACATGGGCGTTGTGGCGCCGCAGCCGATTGGCGCGGATCAAAGGACGGATCAGGATCATCGCGGCACCCGTGGTGCCGACGATGCTCGCCCCCAACGTGCCGAGCGCGAGGATCCCGACATTCGCCGCCGGCGTGCCCTGGATGTCGCCCGTGATGAGAATGCCGCCGGCCACGACATAGAGCGCGAACAACAGCACGATGAAGCCGAGATATTCGGCGAGCATGGCATGGACCAGCGCCGCCAGTGTTGCCATGCCGCCGGCGAAGACAACGAGCGAGGCGAGCGCCAGCAGCGACCAGGCAGCGGTGATCTTGCCGTAATGGTGATGCCAGATTTTTGGGAACAGCAGCGGCCCCAATGCGATCGACAGCAACAAGCCGGCAAAGGGCAGCGCGTGGGGCCAGCGCATCGCGGCACCATCGAGGCCGGTCGCGGCAAGCGCGTTCTGCGGCAGAAGCGTCAAGCAGGAGACAGCGAGCGCGGGGATGTAACGTTGAGCCAAGCCGTCAACCGCCAATGAAGCCTCTCGCCGTTTCGATCGCGCCATATTGATCGAGATTATCGTGCCCGCCGCCCTCCATGCGAACGAACCGCTTGGGCTCGCGGGCGAGTGCGAACAGACGCTCTCCGAAGACGATCGAAATGACAAGGTCATTGGTGCCATGCATGACGAGCAGCGGCACCGTGACGCGCGATATACGCTGGACCGAATGGAACGGATCGCGCATCAAGAGGCGGACCGGAACGAACCAGAACGATGTCGCCGCAATGTCGGCCGTCGACGTATAGGGCGCCTCCAGGATGAGTTTTCCAATGCGATGCTCCGAGGCGAGCGCGACCGCGACGCCCGTCCCGAGCGAAAAGCCCCAGGCGACGATTCGTTCCGCCGCATAACGCGCGGTGGTGAACGCGTAGGCCGCTGCAGCGTCGCGCAGCAGGCCCTGTTCGCTCGGCATCCCGCTCGAGCCGCCATAGCCGCGATAGGACAGCGCAACGAGACCGGTGCCGTCGGCAGTCATCTCCTTGAAACGGCTGACGCGGCCGGCGAGAAAATCGCCGTTGCCGTGGAAGTAGAGGATCACCGAACGACCGGGCTTGGCCGGCACGTGCCAGACGATGACCTGCTCGCCATCAGACGTGGTCAGGACATGCTCTTCGGCTTCGGGAAGGCCCGCAGCATCGGGTGCGGTGCGGCCGACGGGCGGGATCGGAAACAACATCTCGCGCTGGCGGACGTACAGCACGACGAGACCGGCAAGATAGACGGTCACGAGCAGGATGGCGATCCACTTGACGATGGTCATCATGTGCGCGGCCGGCCCCCGATCCAGACTAGGGCTTGCGCTGGCTCCGCAGCAATTTCATGACGTCGGGCCGCAGGCTCGCCGGAACGTCGCGACAGCCGCACGCCGCCTTGTGGGCAGCGTGCCAGGCGATGCGCTGCGCGCGCGTCGCCTTGGGCGGCATGCGATGGGACCGGTGCCATTCCTTGTTGATGGCCACGGTCCCTCCCGCGTTACATCGCCTTGACGATGTTCTCGGTGACCTTCTTGGCGTCGCCGAGCAGCATCATGGTGTTGTCGCGGTAGAACAGCGGATTGTCGATGCCGGCGTAGCCCGAGGCGAGCGAGCGCTTGATGAACATCACCGTGCCGGCCTTCCAGACCTGGAGCACCGGCATGCCGTAGATCGGCGAGGACTTGTCCTCTTCGGCCGCGGGGTTGGTGACGTCGTTGGCGCCGATCACGAAGGCGATGTCCGCCTGCGCGAATTCGGAGTTGATGTCCTCGAGCTCGAACACCTCGTCATAGGGCACGTTGGCCTCGGCCAGCAGCACGTTCATGTGGCCGGGCATGCGGCCGGCGACCGGGTGAATGGCGTATTTCACCTCGACGCCTTCCTTCTTCAGGATGTCGGCCATCTCGCGCAGCGCGTGCTGGGCCTGCGCCACCGCCATGCCGTAGCCGGGGACGATGATGACCTTGGAGGCGTTCTTCATGATGAAGGCAGCATCGTCCGCCGAGCCGAGCTTGGCGGGCTTCTGCTCGCCTGTAGCCCCGCCGGCCGCGGCCGTCTCGCCGCCGAAGCCACCGAGGATGACCGAGATGAAGGACCGGTTCATCGCGTGGCACATGATGTAGGACAGGATCGCGCCGCTCGATCCGACCAGCGCGCCGGTGATGATCAGCGCGGAATTGCCGAGCGTGAAGCCGATGCCGGCGGCGGCCCACCCCGAATAGGAGTTCAGCATCGAGATCACGACGGGCATGTCGGCGCCGCCGATCGGAATGATCATGAGCACGCCGAGTGCCAGCGCGATGATGGTGATCATCCAGAAGTCGAACGCGCCGCCGGTGAGGACGAGACGGACGATGAAGAACACCAGCGCCACGGCGAGAGCGATGTTGATGATGTGACGGGCCGGCAGGATGATCGGCGCGCCGCTCATGCGCGCGGACAGTTTCAGGAAGGCGATCACCGAACCGGTGAAGGTCAGTGCGCCGATGGCGACGCCGAGCGACATCTCGACCAGGCTGGACGCATGAATGGCGCCGGGCTTGCCGATGTCGAAGGCTTCGGGCGCGTAGAACGCGCCGGCGGCGACCAGCACCGCGGCCATGCCGACCAGCGAATGGAAGGCGGCGACCAGTTCGGGCATCGAGGTCATCGGCACGCGGCGGGCGATCACCGCGCCGATGCCGCCGCCGATCGCGACCGCGAGGATCACGAGGACCCAGGCCACGCCATCCGCCGGCGGATGGCTCGCCAGCGTGGTGGCGACCGCGATCGCCATGCCGATCATGCCGAACAGATTGCCCTGGCGCGAGGTTGCCGGGCTCGACAGCCCGCGCAGCGACAGGATGAACAGCACCCCCGCCACGAGATACAAGAATGCAGAGAGATTGGCGCTCATCTCAGGTCCCCATTGATCCCTTCAGCCCGAGCTGGCCGCTTACTTCGACTTCTTCTTGTACATCGCCAGCATGCGCTGGGTGACAAGGAAGCCGCCGAAAATATTCACGCAGGCGAAGACGAGCGCGACGAAGCCGAAGCCGCGCGCCCAGCCCGAGCCGCTCGAGACCATGCCGACGCCGACGGCGAGCAGCGCGCCGACCACGATCACCGAGGAGATCGCGTTGGTCACGCTCATCAGCGGCGTGTGCAGCGCCGGGGTCACCGACCACACCACGAAATAACCGACGAAGACGGCGAGGACGAAGATCGACAGCCGGAAGATGAAGGGGTCGACGACCTGTGCAGCGTGCTCCATGGCAATCTCTCCTTAAACCTTCGGCTGGAAGTTCGGGTGGATCACGGCGCCGTCCCTGGTCAGCGCGGTGGCCTTGACGAGCTCGTCGTCCCAGTTCACGGCGAGCTTCTTCTCCTTCTTGTCGACCAGGGTCTCGATGAAGGAGAACAGATTGCGTGCGTAAAGGCTGGAAGCCGAGGCTGCGACGCGGCCGGCGACGTTGGTGTAGCCGACGATCTTGATGCCATCGAGGTCGACGACTTCGCCGGCCTTGGCGCCTTCGACATTGCCGCCGCGCTCGACGGCGAGATCGACCAGCACCGAACCGGGCTTCATCGACTTGACCATGTCGGCACTGACGAGCTTCGGCGCCGGACGGCCCGGAATCAGCGCGGTCGTGATCACGATGTCCTGCTTCTTGATGTGTTCGGCGGTAAGCGCGGCCTGCTTGGCCTGGTATTCCTTGGACATTTCCTTGGCGTAGCCGCCGGCGGTCTGCGCGTTCTTGAACTCCTCGTCCTCGACCGCGAGGAATTTCGCGCCGAGCGATTCCACCTGCTCCTTGGTGGCGGGCCGCACGTCGGTCGCGGTGACGACGGCGCCGAGACGGCGCGCGGTCGCGATCGCCTGGAGGCCGGCGACGCCGACGCCCATCACGAACACCTTTGCGGCTGGCACGGTGCCGGCCGCGGTCATCATCATCGGAAAGGCGCGGCCGAAGGCTTCGGCGCCCTCGATTACGGCACGGTAGCCGGCGAGGTTGGCCTGCGAGGACAAGACGTCCATCACCTGCGCGCGGGTGATGCGCGGCATCAGCTCCATCGCGAAGGCGGCGATACCGGCATCGGCCATCGCCTTCAGCGCGGCATCGCTGCCGTAAGGGTCCATGATGGCGATGACGAGGGCGCCGCGCTTGTATTGCGCCAGCTCGGATGCCTCGGGGCGCTTCACCTTGATGATGATGTCGGCGTCCTTGAGCGCGTCAGTGCTGACGGTGGCGCCGGCCGCGGTGAATTCGGAATCCGGAAGGCCCGACTTGATGCCGGCACCCGGCTCGACGGCGATCTCGGCGCCGAGCGCCTTGAATTTTTTCACCGTATCAGGCGAAGCGGCAACGCGCGGCTCCGACGGATCGATTTCCTTGGCAACGGCGATCTTCATAGGCCCTCCGGCGACGCGGGACAAAGCGCGCACGCGAACTTAGCGTTACTCCCGCAACGTTGGATACCGGTTTTAGAACCGGCTTGAATGCAAATTTTATGGGCACCGACGGCGCTGGCGGTGCGGCGGGCGATGGATCAGGTGAGGAAGATGGCCATCAGGATCACGATGAGCGCGACCGAGGCCGTGCCGTACTTCACCAGCTTGATGAAGCCTTCATAGGTCTGCTCGTGGGCAACGTAGTCGTTGCCGTCGGCAGTGGTGTACGCCACTTCGCTATGGTCAGCCATGGAATGTCCCCAGTCGAAAGTCGAATTCTCGGGCTGGGATACCTCAATCTTTCAGGCAGGGCAACGGCACCAAGGCGCGGTTTTCCGCAAATCGGGTCATTTGGAATTCCGATTGCCGGGAATCCAGCTCTCGCGCGGTTCAACCCTGATCGATCATCGTGGCAGCGACGCTCGCGGTGCGCCGCTGCAGCACCGCAAGGCCGAGCGCCTCGCGGACCGCGTCGATGGCGGGCTCGCCCGCCGCGGTGAACCGGGCCCTCCGCGGCCTGACGCCAGACCCGACCGCCACCGGACTGTCACCGGACAGGAAGCCATGGGCCATGTGGAAACCGAGCGCGCGGTAAACCTCGAACTGTTCTTCGGAGAAGAACTGATCGCCCGTGGTCTCATGGGGGAAGCGGTCGTTTCGGCGCGCGTAATCGCGAATATAGTCGTTCTCGTCGCCATTGAGCGACGACTTGATGTAGACGAGATAGCCTCTTTCATCTCCTCCATAGTCGATGGTGCCGATGGCAACGTGAACGTGGTCCTGCACCATCTCATCGTGATCGTCGGCCGCCTCGGGATCGCCTGCCTTGTCGGCATTGCGGGCCATGAGTTCACGCGTGCGCTCGCGAATCGGCGTCCACGGCAGGTCGATCCGGACCCCGAGATCGATGCGGGCATAACGCTGCAGCGTCATCAGGGAGCCGAAATTCATCGGCGCGTCGGCTTCCGCGTCGACCGCGATGATCAGCCTGCAGCGCCGGCGCAGCAGCTCGTAGACGCCGAGATTTTCGATATGGCCGCCATCCGTGAGGTAGACGCTGTCGCTGTTCTCGTACAGGCGCCCCGAGATTTCGGACCAGAGATAGAGCGGCGTGGAACGGCGTTGCGGCCGCACGCGCTCGTCGACGTAGCGCGGATTCTTCAGCCAATAGCCAAGCCGCACGTTGAGGAGCGCAAGCGTCGGCGTCAGCGCCTTGATCGAGCTCGAGCCCATGTTCGAGGAAGCCGCGGCGCCGGAAATCGCCATTGCCGTAGCAAGATCGAGACTTTGCTCGTCGTCCTGGACGAGACCCGTGGGCGCATAGCCTGTAGCCTCGCTGCCGACATTCA
Organism: Bradyrhizobium glycinis; assembly: GCF_016031655.1. GTDB lineage: Bacteria > Pseudomonadota > Alphaproteobacteria > Rhizobiales > Xanthobacteraceae > Bradyrhizobium > Bradyrhizobium glycinis. Next base: position 158,188 of record NZ_JACCHQ010000004.1, on the reverse strand, counting down.
GCGCGGAGAACAGGAAGAAGTCCGCGTTGCGGCCACGCCGGTTGGCAAAGTCCGAGCCCTGGATATTCAGAGCCGTGTTGATGAGTTGATAGGGCGCGTGCAGCTTCGGCGTGGCCGGCAGCCCCGGAATTCGAGCCGCCTCGGCCGGAACCGCATAGAGATCAGTCAGCTTCATGCGATCGAGTGCCCGGAAATCGCGCCCCTGATCGAGGCTAGCTTCGGCCCGTGCAACGCTCCCGTCGGCCGACCGTGTCGGATCGAACAGGAACGCTTTGCTCAGACGATCGCGATAGAGCCGGTGCAGCGAGTTCGCATTTGGCGTCAGGCAGAACGAGATGGCGAACAGGACGACGCCGGCGAACATGTAGAGGATCACCTTCGGCAGACTGTGGGAATAGGCGAGTTCCGAAGCCTCGCCCTTGAACAGATGGGGAAAGCGGACCTGAACCACCGGTCCGACTTTCTCGGCCAGAAATTCAAGCCATGCAGGTGTGTGCCAGGTCGGTGTCAGCTGCTCGCTGTCGTCGACGACCGGCGGCGCGGCCTTCGGCGTGATCTCGGCCGACAATGTGCCCTTGCCGGCGTCGAACTGGATCCTGCCGGCGAGGTTACCGGAGGGAGCGTTCGACTTGGCATTCGCCAGGCATTCTCTTTGCGTGGCAGTCCCCAGACCCGCCGAACACCTCTCGAACAAGTCGTTGGAGATGCCCCAATACGACAGATAGAGGTATGCGACCCAGATGACGAGCGGAAGCGCGAGACCCGCAATCCACAGCGCGACCTTGGCGACGATCTTGAGGATCAGCGAGCCCCATTGCGAGGACGCGCCGTTTCCCTTCAACAGTTCTGCGAATTGCTGCCTGAATGCGGTGACGAAAACACCGATCGGCGCGGCCGCGGCCGCCAGCGACTTGATCCAGATGATCGCAACGCCCGCGGCCGGTCCACCAATTGCGTTGCTCTCGGCGACATCGAACATCTGCTCCAGCATGAAGGGCTGAAATTCGAAGAAAGCGATCACCGCCAGCAGCACCAGGAAGGTCGCCCCCATGCTCGGCCAATGCGAACGGAACTCCTGCCGCTTCTGCGGGCTTGCGAAGGACTGCTTGAGGGCCCACCCAAAGAACAACACGGCCCCGATGATGGCGATCGCGAGCGTCAGCGCGAAATGATGGACCTTGACGAACCGCGCGAAATCGCAGGCGACACCCAGCAACAACGCGAGCCCGCCAATGTAAGCAAGCACGATGCTTGGCCCGCTGCCGCGGACGGAGCGCGAAGCGAAATAAGTGAGCGCGCTGCAAAGGAACATGACCAGGGCGATCGCGGCGCCGAACGTGCTGAACCCGTAGCGATCGACAGTGCCGAAATTGTGCAGTTCGCATAACTTCCTGTTGCTGAGGCTGACGCCAAAGACGTTGGCATCCGTCAGGCAGCTCCGCAGCGGCGTCGACCATACGGTGACGGCGGCCAGGAGCAGCACGACGGGTAACGTCAGGCCGACATTGGCGACCAGCCCCCGCACGACGATTGCAATTCCGGTCAGAAGATCGCGGGCCCCGGCCGGGATCAGATAGTTGGAATAGTTGCGGAGATGTCCGACCGAAGGCGTGTCGCTGATCTCCGCGGCCGTGACGGTTCCACCAATCGGCCTCTCGCCGAATACAAATCGCCGCGCCGCCGTCATCGTAGCGCTGAGAGAGGTGCCGATATAGCCGCCGCCCGATACCGTGGAGAGATAGTCGATCCGCCTGATCAAATCGTGGTGGTTCAGCGCCTGCAGCACGCCGAGGCAGAGGGCCGACGAGCGGATGCCACCGCCGGACAATGCGAGCCCGGTCACGTCGAGCAACTGGCAGCTTTCAAGGCGATCGGGATCGATACGCCGATCCGGCTCACGCCGGGTGTTGATCGCGACAATTTCATCGCGGACGATCTGGTGGTGCTTCTCACACCAGGGAATTTCCTGCTCGATCCCGGCAGCGTTTTTCGACTCCGGAACCGGCGCGGCAGGTCCTTGATCGAGCATGGGTGCCTCCCCAGGCAGAAATCGACCAATCGACAATCAACCGTTGAACATTATTTTCGCAGTATCTCCTGAGTTAGTCTGTGGGGTTGCGCCAACGTTCAATCCCACGTAGCAAAATGTTGGGAGATGCCGCGGGACCTGGTCTCGGCCCATGCAGTTGGAACCCGCGGCAACGCCACCACGTCAGCCCATCGCCTCGAGCTCGTCGATCATGCCCGCGATGACGCTGAGCCCGCCATCCCAGAACTTTGGGTCCTTCGCATCGAGCCCGAACGGGCGCAGCAGCTCGGAATAGTGCTTGGTGCCGCCGGCAGCGAGCATGTCAAGATAGCGCTCGGCAAAACCCTCGGCCGCGTTCTCGTAGACCGCATACAGCGAGTTCACGAGACAGTCGCCGAACGCGTAGGCGTAGACGTAGAACGGCGAGTGGATGAAGTGCGGGATGTACATCCAGTAGTTCTCGTAGCCCGCCTTGATCTCGATCGCCGGTCCCAGGCTCTCGCCCTGCACCGACAACCAGATCTCGCCGAGCCGCGTCGCGGTGAGCTCGCCGTTTTTGCGCTCGGTATGGACCGCGCGCTCGAAGGAATAGAATGCGATCTGCCGCACCACGGTGTTGATCATGTCCTCGACCTTGCCGGCGAGCAGCGCCTGGCGCTGCTTCGCGTTCTTGGTCTGGGCCAATAGCCGCTTGAAGGTGAGCATCTCGCCGAACACGCTGGCGGTCTCCGCCAGCGTCAGCGGCGTCGGCGCCATCAGCGCGCCGTTCTTTGCCGCGAGCACCTGATGGACGCCATGGCCGAGCTCGTGCGCGAGCGTCATGACGTCGCGCGGCTTGCCCTGGTAGTTCATGAGCACGTAAGGATGCGCTGACGGCGTGGTCGGATGCGAGAACGCCCCCGGCACCTTGCCCGGCCGCACCGGCGCGTCGATCCAGCGGTCGGTGAAGAAGCGCTCGGCGATATCGGCCATTTTGGGCGAGAAGCCGCGATAGGCCGTCAGCACCATGCTGCGCGCCTCCGGCCAGGCGATGACGTCGGTCGCCGCAAAAGGCAGCGGCGCGTTGCGGTCCCAATAGGCCAGCCGCTTCTTGCCGAACCATTTCGCCTTCAGCGCATAATAGCGATGCGACAGTTTCGGATAGGCTGCCCGGACTGAGGCGACCAGCGCGTCGACGACCTCGCGCTCGACGCGATTGTTCAGATGGCGGGAATCGGCAACGTCCTTGAAGCCGCGCCAGCGGTCGGAGATGTCCTTGTCCTTGGCCAGCGTGTTGGTGATCAGCGCAAAGGTCCGCTCATTGGCCTTGAAGGTCTTCGCCAGCGCCTCCGCCGCGCTTCTGCGCTTGGAGCCGTCGCGGTCCTGCAACAGGTTGAGCGTCGGCTCGATCGCGAGCTCCTTGGAGCCGACTTTGAAGCGCAGGCCGGAGATGGTCTGGTCGAACAGCCGGTTGAAGGCGGAATAGCTGGTCTGCGCCTTCTCCAGGAAGAGCTGCTCGAGCTTGTCGTCGAGCTGGTACGGCTTCTCCTTGCGCAGATCCTCGATCCAGGGACGGTAGTGCGCGAGCTCGGGAGCCTGCATCGCGCGATTCAAAATATCGTCATCGATCCGGTTGAGCTCGAGCGCGAAGAACAACAGATGCGTGGACGCCGCCGTCAGCCGTTCGGACACGTCGCCGTAAAACTTTGAAATCGCTGGGTCCACGCTGTCGCCGGCATGGACGAGGCCGGCATAGGAGCCGAGACGGCCGGCGAGATCGTCGATCGCCTCATAGCGTCGCACCGCCTCGGCGAGCCACTTTCCGCCATCTTCGTTTGCTGTCCCTGTCGCCAGCTTGCCCTTGTAGTCCGTCTCGAAGGCGACGCAGTCGGCATCCAACTTTTCGAGATCGCGCGCGACTTCCGGCGCCTCAATCCCGGAATAGAGGTCGGCCAGGTTCCACTCCGGAAGCTTGCCGGTCTTGCTCGCAGCTTTGGAGGGTCTTGCCTTGGCGGCGGATTTTTTGGTGCTTGGCTTGCGGAGAGCGGGTTTGCTGGGAGCGGACTTCTTGAGAGCGGTCTTGTTCGAGGTAGACTTGTTCAAGGCAGATTTGGAGCGCGAATTCATTGTGTGGGAAACCTGTGTTCAACCATCGCGGCGGCGGGCGGGGGCATCAAGGTTTAAGCGTGCGTTAATCGGCTTCGGCCAGAGTGCCCCGATTCGAGACAGATAGTAGTAGCGTGCGGGGAACACCATGGCTGCCAGTATTTTGATCGCTGACGACGACGCTGTAGCCCGCCGGCTGGTCGAGAACATGGTGCAGAAATGCGGCTATGAGACGGTCGTCGTGGACTCCGGTGACGCCGCAATTGCCGCCCTCACCGCACCCGACGGACCGGCCATCGACGCCGTCATCCTCGATCTCGTGATGCCCGGCCTCGACGGCATGGGCGTATTGGCAAAGATCCGCGAAGCCGGCCTGAGTGTCCCCGTCATCGTGCAGACCGCCCATGGCGGCATCGACAACGTGATCTCCGCGATGCGCGCGGGCGCGGCCGATTTCGTCGTCAAGCCGGTCGGCGTCGAGCGGCTCCAGGTCTCGCTGCGCAACGCCCTCAACACGTCCGCGCTCAAGGGCGAATTGCAGCGCATCCGTCACAGCCGCGAAGGACGGCTCACCTTCTCCGACATCATCACCCGTTCCGAGGCGATGACGGGCGTGATGCGCGCCGCCCAGAAGGCGGCAAACTCCGCGATCCCCGTGCTGATCGAGGGCGAGTCCGGCGTCGGCAAGGAGATGTTCGCGCGCGCCATCCATGGCAGTGGCGAACGCAAGGCCAAGCCGTTCGTCGCCGTCAATTGCGGCGCGATTCCCGACAACCTCGTCGAGTCCATCCTGTTCGGCCACGAGAAGGGCGCCTTCACCGGCGCCACCGAGCGGCACACGGGCAAGTTCGTCGAGGCTCATGGCGGCACGCTGTTTCTGGACGAGGTCAGCGAGCTGCCGCTGACGGCGCAAGTGAAGCTGCTGCGTGCGCTCCAGGAAGGAGCCGTGGAATCGGTCGGCGGCCGCAAGCCGGTCAAGGTCGACGTCCGCATCATCTCGGCCACCAATCGCAAGCTGCTGGAGCGGGTCAAGCAGGGCCATTTCCGGGAAGACCTATTCTATCGGCTGCACGTGCTGCCGCTGACGATCCCCTCGCTGCGCGCGCGGCGTGAGGATATCCCGCATCTGCTCAGGCATTTCATCGCGCGCTTCGCCGCCGAAGAGAACCGCCCGATCACGGGGATCAGCGGCGAGGCGGTGGCCCACCTTGCCCAGCTCGACTGGCCCGGCAACATCCGCCAACTCGAGAACGCGGTCTATCGCGCCGTGGTGATGAGCGACGGGGACCAGCTTGGTCTCGGCGACTTCCCGCTGCTCGCCTCGCAGGCGCATCCCGTCACGGATATTCCGACCGCCCCGCTGATGCTCGAGCCGGCGGCGACGCCCTCTGTGGTGTCAGGTAATGACATACCAATCGCCCCGCTCCCCGCGGTGGGAACGCTGTCCATGCTCACTGCGACCGGGGATGTCCGCCCGCTGGAGGACATGGAGAACGAGATCATCCGTTTCGCGATCTCGCATTATCGCGGCCAGATGTCCGAAGTGGCCCGCCGCCTCAAGATCGGCCGCTCGACGCTCTACCGCAAACTCGACGAAGCCGGGGTTCCCGGGCATGGCGGCAAAAGCGGCGAGGAGACGCACTGAGCCCAGCGCGAGCGGGGATTCGCGCAGCGGTGCGAGACCGCTCTAAGCCGTTCGCATGGCAAGGGATTCGGCTGCGATTTGAACCGTGACTTGGAAGTGACAGACAGAGGGAAAAGCGCGTGGCAGAAGCGTACAATCCGTTGCCAAGAGGCTCCCTTGACGTCAGTTTGTGGTGAGTTGTCCCGGGTAGCGCTGGCTGCAAAATCGGGGCCTGTATATCGTCTGCGTCAGAATCGTTGCGTGCAGGCGTGCAACTTTCGAGAGGCCGGCGCGGTTTTAGCCGAAACTCATCAATAGGCGATAACGAAGCTGTTCCACGAAGGAACAGTTCACCCGAGGGGTGCGACACAATGCGTGACTGTTTGAATCATCGTGTGGGCTTTGACCGCGTCTTGATGACGGTCGCGGCGACCTTCCTCACGGTGTCGGCCAGCTCGGCCCTGGCGCAGGATCAGGTGCGCAGCAGCGCCGCCGAGCTCGCGATCGAAGCTGCGATCCCGCGCCCGGAGCCCGCAAACGTCCCGCCCCCGACTGCAGCCGACATCAAGCTCGACACCACCGCCACGGTCCAGGATTCCACGAAGGACGCTGCGAGGGACTCCGCCACGACGAACGTCGCGCCAGCGCCCGACAAGGTGGAGACCAAGCCCTCCGACATTGCCACCACACCCGCGCCAGAACCGCCCAAGAGCGAGACTGCGAAAACCGAGCCGGCAAAGACCGAGCCGGCCAGTACTGAACCGGTCAAGGCCGACACCGCAACCGCAACGCCGGCGGCTCCCGCAGCACCGGCCGAGCCGGTGAAGGCCGCAAGCAATATTCCCGCCGCCGACCAGCCGGTCGCGGACAAGCTCAAGGACATTATCGGCGCCAAGACCTCGCGGCATTTCGACCGCAAGAACGAGCGCGCAGCGGTCGAAAAGTTCTACGGCGCGCGCGACTTCGCGCCGGTCTGGACGCAAGGCGGCAGCCTGACTGCTGCGGCCAAGGGTGTGATCGCGCGGCTCAAGGACGCGGCCTCCGACGGTCTCAATCCCGCCGACTATCCGGTGCCGGATTTCGCCACCACGACGCCCGATGCGCTCGCGGATGCCGAGCTCAGGCTCACCGCCAGCATGTTCGACTATGCGCGCCACGCCCAGAGCGGCCGCATGCATTGGTCGCAGGTCAGCGGCGACATTCTCTATCCCGAGCACCCGGTCGACCCCGCCGAGGTGCTCGCCAAGGTCACGACGGCGACCGACGCCTCCGCCGCGCTCGACAGCTACAACCCGCCGCACAAGCTCTACAAGGAGCTGAAGGCCAAGCTCGCCGAGCTGCGCGGCCAGGGCAGCGGTCCGGTGATCGAGATCGCCGACGGCCCTGCGCTGAAATACACCCCGGCCGGCAAGAAGCAGGCTGAGATCGTCGTGGAAGATCCGCGCGTGCCGCAACTGCGCGCCAAGCTCGGCCTCGCCGAGAATGCCAGCGATACCCGCTACGACGCTGTGGTCGCCGAAGCCGTGCGGAAATTCCAGAGCGGCGCCGAGATGAAGCCGACCGGCATTCTCGACGACAAGACGGTCAAGGCGCTTAACACCCCCAAGCGCGACAAGCAGATCGACGTGGTGCTGGTGAACATGGAGCGCTGGCGCTGGCTGCCGCGCGACCTCGGCGCGCCGTCGCTGGGTGATGCCTATGTCATCCTCAACATTCCGGACTTCACGCTGAAGGTGATGCAGCGCGGCCAGCAGGTCTGGACCACGCGCGTCGTGACCGGCAAGCCGGGTTCGCATGCGACGCCGCTGCTCACCGAGACGATGAAGTACATCACGGTCAATCCGACCTGGAACGTACCGCCGTCGATCGTCTACAACGAATACCTGCCGGCCTTGCAGCAGGATCCGACCGTGCTTCAGCGCATGGGCCTGAGGCTCGAACAGAACCGCGACGGCTCGGTGCACATCTCGCAGCCGCCCGGCGAAGCCAACGCGCTCGGTCGCATCCGCTTCAACTTCCCGAACAAGTTCCTGGTCTATCAGCACGACACGCCGGACAAGCATTTGTTCGCTCGCGACGAGCGCGCCTTCAGCCATGGCTGTATGCGCGTGCAGAATCCGGATCAGTACGCCTCCGTTCTGCTCAACATCGTCATGCCGAACGAGAAGTACACGCCGGAGCGCGTGCGCAGCATGTACGGCAAGAGCGAGATCGATCTGAAATTCCCGACCCCGATCCCGGTCAACATCACCTATCAGACCGCGTTCGTGGACGACGCCGGCAAGCTGCAATTCCGCAAGGACGTCTATGGCCGCGACGCGACCATGATCAACATCCTGAAGAACAACCGCGGCAAGGACCTCGAGGCCGTCGTGGCGCATTCCCAGCCGAGCTATTCGCGTCCGGCGACGACGCTGCCCTCCGGAGTGGCCGTGGCCAACAACGGCAGCGGCTTCGGCTCGTCCGGACCGAACTTCTTCGAGCGGCTGTTCGGGGCGCCCACCCCGGCCGCGCCGCCGGCGCCGGTCGGCCGCCGTCCGCAACAGCAGCGGGTGTTTACCCGCTGACGCCCGTCCGGCACCTCGTTTTCCTGAAATTCTGCAATGAAATCAGCGATCCCGTCCCCAGGATGGGGTCGCTTCACGTTAACCATGCTGCGACCCACCCTGGGGCGGCGGGCGTTTTTTTGCCACAGTCAACCGCTTAGGATCGTAGTCTGACTTGGTTTGGGGGCGGGAAGGTCAACCTCAAATTAACCTTCTCGCTTTAAGAAAGCGTTCATCCTCTTTCGCGCTGCTAACGGGGTTGGCGGGAGAGTCCATTTGAACGCTCGTCGACTGGGTGGGCTCATACGTGCTGACGGGTCTCGCACGCCAATTCGCTGTGCTGTCGTTGTCCCATGCGGGCGTGAAGGCCGGATCCCGGATCGGCCTTGCGGCTGCATTGCTGCTTGCGGCCGCCGGTTCGGTTCATGACGCCGCCGCGCTGAACGAGACCAAGACGCTCTCGTTCCACCACACCCATTCCGGCGAAGACCTCACCGTCACCTTCAAGCGCGATGGGCGCTACGACGAAGCGGCGCTGAAGCAGCTCAACCATTTCCTGCGCGACTGGCGCACCCAGGAGCAGACGGTCATGGACCGTCGCCTGTTCGACATCCTCTGGGAAGTCTATCGGGACGTCGACGGCAAGCAGCCGATCCAGATCATTTCCTCCTATCGCTCCCCCGCCACCAACGCCATGCTCCGCCGCCGCTCCTCCGGCGTGGCGCGCTCCAGCCAGCATATGCTGGGACATGCGATGGACTTCTACATCCCCGGCGTGCCGCTGGAGCAGATCCGCTTCGCCGGCCTGCGCCTGCAGCGCGGTGGCGTCGGCTTCTATCCCACCTCCGGCTCGCCTTTCGTGCACCTCGACACCGGCAGCGTCCGGCACTGGCCGCGCATGACGCATGACCAGCTCGCCCGCGTGTTCCCGGACGGGAAGACGGTGCATCTGCCGACCGATGGCGTACCGCTGAAGAACTATGAGCTCGCCAAGGCGGAGATCGAGCGGCGCGGCAGCGGCGACGATGCCGGCAGCAAGCCGAATTTCTTCGCCGCCTTGTTCAAGAGCAAGCCGGCAGCTCCGGCCGCCAGCGACGAGGATGACGAGGGTGCGACCGCCCCGGCCGCGAAGCCGGCGGCACCGACCATCGTCGCAGCCGCCGCCAAGCCCGCCGAGCCGGTGCCGACGCCGCGCGCCAAGCCGCAGATCGCCGCAACCCTCCAGCTCGCCTCGGCCGATGCGCAGATCGTCGCGCCGCCCAAGCCGAAGCCCGCGCCGGTGGCTGACAAGCCCGCTGCCGGCAAGCCGGAGACGCCTGCCGACATCATCAATGCGCGCGGCTTCTGGGATGACGTTCCGGCCACGCCGCAGCAGGCGACGCCGGCGCAGGTCGCCGCGCTGAAGGCGCGCCAGGCGCTGGCCGCGGCCACCGATCCGCAACCAACCGCGAGCGTGTCCAACGCGGCCCTCCAAGCCCTGGCTTACGCGCCGGCGGCGTCCCCGGTCGATCGCGCCAATGTCGTCGCCGCCTCCGCGCCGATCCCGCGCACCGCCCGCCCCCGCAGCCTGGCTCAGGCAGCGGAGATCAACACGGTGGTCGGCAAGAGCATCGACGGCAGGATCGCAACCGCGACCCGCCTCTCCGCGGCCAAGGGCGAGAGCATCTGGCTCAAGATCGTGATGCTGTCGCCGAGCGCCAGCCGCGCGATGTCGGTGACGCTGATGGGCGAGCTCGATACCGCGGCGCTGCGCGGCTATTTCGTCAAGCCGAACGCCGTAATCGCGATGGGCTTCTCCGACGACCCGACGCAGGGCCTGTCCTGCGACAATTTCTCGGGCAGCGCGACCGCAAAGCTCGAGATGACGTCGTTCGTCATGCGCACCGCCGCGCTGCGCTGAGGGCTGCGGCCTACGCAAACTTCACCCCTGCCCCGTTCTTGCTCCCGCGTATTGATCATGCTGGCAGGCCGGCCTTGAGCAGGCCGGATTCGTGACGCTCGCGATCGATCTCGCGCTTGTAGTGCAGTGTTGCAAGATAGGCCGCCACCGAGAACCCTGGTTCGCGCTTCAGGACCTCCGCGGCATGAGCGCCAGCCGCGATGGAATTGTTCATCTGCGCGAAAATCGCTGCCAAGAACGCGTGATGGGTATAGTCGGGCCGCGTGATCCTTGAGAAGGCCTCGGCGGCCTCAGCGTACTTCTCCGCGCAATAATAGGCGCGGCCGAGATGGCTCCAGAACCGCTCGGGATGATGAGGATTGAGACGCATCGCTTTCCTGATCCAGTCGATACCCTCCTCGGGTAGGCCCAGCCAGGTCAGGAGCTCTCCCTGCTGCACGACGATCAGATCGTAGTTCGGGTTGAGGGCCAGCGCACGCTCCTGATGATAGGTGGCTTTTTCGTAGTCGTGGCGCGTCAGATTGAGCGCGGCGAGGATCCGGTGCACGTCGGCATCGTTGTCGTCGAGTGCCAATGCGATCTCGAGCTCGGAAGCCACCTGCTCGAAGGTCGCGTCACGGTCAGCGCACCAGCCATAGATCCAGCACTGGCCGAGCACACACGCCTTCCAGGCGTGAGCGTGGGCGTAATTCGGATCCATTGTGAGCGCCCGGTTGAGCAGTATCTGCGCCTGCGAGTTGTCCTCGCGTGTTGAACGGTGATGCAGCAGCTTTGCAGCCAGCACGCATTCATAGGCCCGCATGTTCTCGGTCGGCTTGCGCTTGGTGCGGTCATGCGCTGCCGCTTCGACGCGACCAGGCAACGTCGCGACGATTGCGCGGGTCATCTCGTCCTGGATGGCGAAAATATCCTGGAGCTCGCGATCGTAACGTTCGGCCCAGACATGACGGTCGGTTTCCGCGTCGATCAGCTGCACGGTGACGCGGACGCGCCCCCCGGCTTTCCGCACGCTGCCCTCGATGACATAGTCGACCCCGAACTCACGGCCGATGTCCTGGACCTTTACGGCCTTGCCCTTGTAGACGAAGGTTGAGTTTCGCGAGATGACGAGCAAGTCGTGGAAGCGTGAGAGCTCGGTGATAATGTCTTCCGTGAGGCCGTCCGCAAAGAACTCCTGTTCCGGATCACCGCTCATGTTGGCGAATGGCAGCACGGCGATGGACGGCTTCTTTGAGACGACCGGTGTTGTAATGGCCTTCGTCGCGTCTGGCAGGCTTGCAGGCCCCTCCGCCAGCCGAATGCGGAAGACGCGGATCGGGCGAGCGATGTTCTTGACGGTCTGCTCGCCGAGATCGTCGAATTGAACGCCGTCCAGCCGGTCGCCGACCTGATCGCGCACCGCGCCTGAAACGCAGATTCCGCCAGGCTCGGCGAGCGCCTCCAGTCGCGCCGCGATGTTGACGCCGTCACCGAAGATGTCGTTTTGATCGACGATGACATCGCCCAGATTGATGCCGATGCGGAATTGTATCCATCGCGGGGGCGGGACGTCGGCATTGCGCCGCGCCATGCGGCGCTGAACCTCGGCGGCACACAGCACAGCGTCGACGACGCTGTGGAATTCGGCGAGCATGCCGTCACCGGTCGTCTTGATGATGATGCCGCGATTCTTGGCAATGGCGGGATCGATGAGCTCGACCCGATGGGTCTTGAGGCGCGCAAGGGTGCCGGCCTCGTCGACCTCCATCAGTCGGCTGAAGCCGACCATGTCGGCGGCGAGAACCGCGGCAAGCCTGCGCTCTGGTCCCGGCACATCCATCGCTCGGTCCCTTCACCAAGCAATCTAGCAGATGCCGAGATATTGCCCAAGCTTGGTGCGCTGCAACGCCGACAGGGCGAGGTGCCTCAGAGCATCCCCAGTGCCTGCATGTAGGTCTCGAGGATGGTCTCGGCCTCGGCGCGCTCGTTGGGGTCCTGCTTGCGCAGGCGCACGATGGTGCGCAGCGCCTTGACGTCGTAGCCGTTGCCCTTGCTCTCGGCATAGACGTCGCGGATGTCGTCGGAGATCGCCTTCTTCTCTTCCTCCAGCCGCTCGATGCGCTCGATGATGGACTTGAGCTGGTCCTTGGCGAATTTTGTCGCGGGCTCGTCGTCGCGGACGGCGGCGGAGGTGGCCATCTTGGTACTCCCAATGGAACTGGCAAAACGAGGTGACGCCGGCATCCTCACCGCGCGTGCTGGGTAGACCCTTAGGGTCGGCGCCCCCAGCGTTCAAGCAAGCATCACGCTCGTCCACAGCGCGCCCACACCTTCCTGCGCCGAGGCAAAGAAAGCTGTTGTGTGGTGCGACTCAGGGCACCGCCGTTCAATGCCCGTGGGGATGCACCTTCTTCATCGCCTCGAGCTGCTCGGTCGTGGCCGTGCCCTGGTACTTCGCCTTCCAGGTCTCGTAGGGCATGCCGTAGACGGCCTCCCGGCTCTCGTCCTTGCTCAAGGCGACGCCCTGGGCGTCCGCGGCGTCCTTGAGCCAGTTGGACAGGCAGTTGCGGCAGAAGCCGGCCAGATTCATCAGATCGATGTTCTGGACGTCCGTGCGGCTCCGCAGATGCTCGACCAGGCGCCGGAAAGCGGCCGCCTCGAGCTCCGTTCTGGTTTTGTCGTCGATTGCCATGGCTGTCTTCCCTCAAGGTCCGTTCGGGGGCAGGGTTACGGGATCAGGTGGGTCTTGTCACAGATTTTGCCATATCGCAGCGCAAAGGGGCCACTGCCGGCTGCCCCCGGCCCAACGCCAAATCGTCAATGATCTGGTATAGCTTCCGCGACAATGACTGCCGAATCTCCCCGCTCCCCGCTTTACCTGCTCGCCCGGTTGGTCCCGGTGCTGGTGGTCGCCCTGGCGTGCCTCTACGCCGGCCCGGCCTCCGCCGATTTCCGCCTCTGCAACAACACATCGAGCCGGGTCGGGATCGCGCTCGGCTACAAGGACGCCGAGGGCTGGACCACCGAGGGCTGGTGGAACATCTCGTCCCGCTCCTGCGAGACGCTGCTGCGGGGCACGCTGGTCGCCCGGTACTACTACATCTACGCCATCGACTACGATCGCGGCGGCGAATGGTCGGGCCAAGCCTTCATGTGCTCGCGCGACAAGGAGTTCACCATCCGCGGCACCGAGGATTGCCTGGCGCGCGGCTATGACCGCACCGGCTATTTCGAGGTCGACACCGGCGAGCAGCGGGCCTGGACGGTGCAGCTGACCGACGCCAACGAACAGCCGGCGCAGCAGCGCGTGCCTGGCCTGCCCGGCCCGGTGGGCCCCGGCGGCGTTCCGGGTTTGCCCAATAGCCCGCCCGGTGCTACGCCCCCGGGCTCTCCCGGCCTGCCACCCCCGTCTGGAAATAAGCCATGAGGCGTCTTCGCCGTATCAAGATTCTCGCGACCCTGGGACCGGCCTCCTCAGACCTCGCGATGATCCGCCGCCTGTTCGAGGCCGGCGCCGATCTGTTCCGTATCAACATGAGCCACACCCCGCATGACAAGATGCGGGAGCTGGTGGCGACGATCCGCAACGTCGAGAGCAGCTACGGCCGGCCGATCGGCATCCTGGTCGACCTGCAGGGCCCGAAGCTGAGACTGGGCTCCTTTGCAGACGGGGCGATCCAGCTCCAGAACGGCCAGACCTTCACGCTGGATTCCGACAAGACGCCGGGTGATGCCACGCGCGTCCATCTCCCGCATCCGGAGATCCTGGCCGCGCTCAGGCCCGGCCATGCGCTGCTGCTCGACGACGGCAAGGTGCGGCTGATCGCGGAGGAGACCTCGAAGGAGCATGCGGTGACCCGCGTCGTCGTCGGCGGCAAGATGAGCGACCGCAAGGGCGTCAGCCTGCCCGACACCGATTTGCCGGTCTCGGCGATGACGCCCAAGGACCGCGCCGACCTCGAGGCCGCCCTGGTCACCGGCGTCGACTGGATCGCGCTGTCCTTCGTGCAGCGCGCCGACGACGTGATCGAGGCCAAGAAGATGATCCGCGGCCGTGCCGCCGTGATGGCCAAGATCGAGAAGCCGCAGGCGATCGACCGCCTCGCCGACATCATCGAGGCGTCCGATGCGCTGATGGTGGCGCGCGGCGACCTCGGCGTCGAGCTGCCGCTGGAGCGGGTGCCGAGCCTGCAGAAGCAGATGACACGGATGGCGCGCCGCGCCGGCAAGCCGGTGGTGATCGCGACCCAGATGCTGGAATCGATGATCCAGTCGCCGGTGCCGACCCGCGCCGAAGTCTCCGACGTCGCCACGGCGGTCTATGAAGGCGCCGACGCCATCATGCTGTCGGCGGAATCGGCGGCCGGCAAATTCCCGGTCGAGGCGGTCTCGACCATGAACCGCATCGGCGAGGAGGTCGAGCGCGACCCGACCTACCGTTCGGTGATCATGGCCCAGCGCCCGGCGCCGGAATCCACCGCGGGCGATGCCATCGCCGACGCCGCGAGGCAGATCGCCGAGACCCTCGATTTGCCCGCCTTGATCTGCTGGACCTCATCGGGCTCGACCGCTGTGCGCGTGGCGCGTGAGCGGCCGAAGCCGCCGATCGTGGCGATCACGCCGAACATCACCGCCGGCCGCCGGCTTGCCGTCGCCTGGGGCGTGCATTGCGTGGTGGCGGAGGACGCGCGCGACCAGGACGACATGGTGAGCCGCGCCGGCCAGATCGCGTTCCGGGACGGTTTTGTCCGCGCCGGCCAGCGCGTGATCATCGTCGCCGGCGTGCCGCTCGGCATCCCCGGCACCACCAACATGGTGCGCATCGCCTCGGTCGGCCCCGAGGGCGACGCGAACATGTGAGCCCCGCCGGGGCAGCCAAACAAAAAAGTCGAAAAACAACCCCATGCACAGTAGCCGGCCGCTTGGCCGGATGTGCCGGGGTTTTGCGAAAACGCATGCTCAGGCAATGGCCTGAGCGCGATCACCTCGCCACCGCGCGCGCGGCGCGACCTTTACGCGCCGACCAGCGCCTTGGTCGTCGGCAACAGCGTCTGCTGCACCACGAGGCCGCGGGCGCGGGCGTCCATGACGCCGACCGCGCGCAGCGCCAGCAGGGTCACGGTCTGCACCGCATCGCGCATCTTGACGGGGTCATCGAGATTGTCGGGCGCGAGCGGCCCGACCAGAGCCTCATGCAACGCCCCGAGCAAGGCGGTGGCGGCGAGCGCGGTGTCCTGCGCCGGCAGATGGCCGGCACGCACCGCGGCGTCGATCCGGGAGGCGATCTCGCCGGCGATCTCGCGCCGGCTGGCAAGTCGGGAGGCGCTGACATCGACGTCGACCGGCTCGGCCAGGATGCCCCAGGCCAGCCTGCGCTGCGACAACGTATGCACCGCCACGGTGGTGACCGCAGCCGCCAGCGCCGAGGACGGCCCCGGCGCGGCATCGGCCGCCCTTCGGATCGCCGCGAGCTCGTCGCGGGAGACCTCGGCAATGAGCTCGGAGATCAGCTCGGCCTTGGAGGGGAAATAGCGATAGACCGTGCCGGCCGCGACATTGGCCCGGACCGCGACCGGCGCGATCTGCACCGCCGCCATGCCCCCTTCCGCCGCCGCCTCCCGCGCCGCCGCCAGTATAGCGCTGCGCCGCGCCGCAAGGCGCTTCACCACTTGATGCGTCCGCCGATAAACCATGGCGCGCTTCCTGTCCCACCACGCCGGCCGCACGCCCTGCGGCCGAACGCTTCTCACGCAAAAGATGCAAATCGCCCCGCAAGGACTGAACAACTATTCAGGATGAATGACAAGATGGGAAATGCGTGGAGCGCCATGAGGAGCGGACGGGGACGCCAAGCTGGTCGGCAGCATCCCGGTCGAGGCTGCCTCCAACGGTGCCCATCGGTGGCAGTTTGCCAGGTGCGGAGCGGGATCAACGTCATCTTCTCTCCCGTCCAGGCGACCTGCAACGAACCGACGCGAGACTGAGAGTGTTCCGTCTAGATTGGGCTACATGCATATACGTATAAGTTCATTTATCCTGTTCGCAGCCGGACGTTGACGTGTGCATGGCGCAGTGTGCTGATGGCATCGATCTTCACTGCCAGGCAGTTTTCGAGCCTGAGCGACCTTGGCGCTCTCTCAAGCTGCGGTGGAGAGTCTCATAGACCAACGGAGCGTGCGTCATGAAGCGGCTCTTGGTCCTCGCGCTCATCCTCTTTCTGATGCCGACACCAGACGACGCGGCAGCCGCTGAATTATTCTCGGTGCGGTGCGAGGGTGGCGCGCCTGTCCGCCCGTACTTTGCAACGTTCGACGTCGATGCCAAAGCTGTCGTGTTTGAGACGCCGCCGATAGACGTCGAAACAAATTTCGGCATCACTACACGTTCTGGAGAGATCATTTCCACAAACGATGGAAAGATCGAATTCATGCTGCGCGTTCGTCCAGGTCGGATCGACCTGATCTTTGATCGCAACAAGATGATGACTTGGCCGGGACTCGACGACCCCACCTTTCGGCCGATATTAACCCATCCATGCACTGTCACGCCCCCGAGAAGCATTTTGAGCTTCCGGGTTCGCGATCCCATTGTGAATCCGATCTCTGTGCGCTGTGAAGACAAAGGCGCTGTGTACTTCACGATGGATGCAGCTTCGAAACAAGCACTCTTCGAGCGTGGCAAGGAGGGCAGAGGGTTTCGCGGTGAAGTCACCGATGCCGGCCAGGATGAAGTCACGCTATCGATGAATTTCGAGGTCCCCCGCCGGGTCGTATGGAGCAGAAGCCGCCAGACCATCACGATCGAAGGCATCGAGGGCGATGCAGCGCGACCTCGTACCGTCATGCAATGTCAGGAAATCCCGCCTCGAACCATGATGGAATTCTATAGAGACTCACAGCGGTAAGAGCCGCCTCTCACGGCGGCAACGATCCACGAAATCGAAAGAAAAAGAACGAGCGACCGAGTGTACCTTGGGCGGTCAACGAATGTTGCTGCCATCAATGGCACGGGAGCAATGAGTCGCGTCCGGGCGGAACTCAACCTGAGAAACACCACCCGTGTTTGAACAGAGGCTTTACCCTTTGAGCGGTACAATGAATCATGGCAAGGTTGGCACAGGCAATTCCAGCATCAGCAAGGATTTACGCGTCCTTCACCGTGGTCGCTGCGGCCATTCTGCTGGCGGTAGTCATATTTGACTTCCAACTGGCAGCAGCCCAGTCGTTCCCGTCGTTCGTACTTGACCCAGGCGGCTTTCCGGTTGGTCGAGATTTTCTGAACACCTGGATGGGCGGCCGATCGGCTTTTTCCGGCGGCCCTGCGGACTGGTTTGATTCCAACGTCTACATGGCTGCAATAGCGAAGGTGACCGGCATTCCCGATCTGGCACCTCTGTATTGGTCGTATCCGCCGCATCTTCTGTTCTTCATTTGGCCCTTTGGTTTGCTCGGTTTTCTGCCGTCGTACATTGTGTGGTGCGTCGCCGGGCTCGCCCTGTATGTTTGGACAGCAATATCGTGTGGCGTCGAACGAAAATACTGGCTGTTTCTGGCCGTCGCACCTGCCGTCACGGTTAACATATTCCTCGGCCAAAATGGTTTCTTGACCGCCGCGCTCTTGATCGGCGGCCTGGCAAACCTCGAGCGACGGCCGATACTCGCTGGAATTTTGTTTGGTATCCTGACTATCAAGCCGCAACTCGGACTCCTGCTTCCGATCTTGCTGGTGCTGGGAGGGCACTGGCGAGCCATTGGTTCTGCCCTCGTCACAACGGCGTTGTTTGTCGCCGCGACTGCAGCATGGTTTGGGCCGGAAATCTGGACGGAATATTGGCATAAAGTTTTGCCGCAACAGCACGAACTGCTCGACGTGGCAGGTATCATGGGCTGGCCGATCGTTGCCTCAGCCCTGATCAACGCGCGCCTTGCGGGTCTTCCGGCTGATCTGGCCTGGGTGGTGCAAGGAGCGGCGTCGGTGTGCGCCGTTGGTGCGGTGGTTTGGACATTCTGGCGCAGGCGCGATCCGGTCCTCTCACTCGCGCTCTTCGTTACCGCTACCTTCTTGTTTTCACCCTGGATCATGAACTACGACATGGTCGTATTCGGATGGATTGTCGCGCTCCTGCGTCAGCGCGGAAACGAAGCGTTCGCCGATCAGATTCTTTCGCTTGCGTTGTGGATGTTGCCTATTCTGATGTTCCCATTCGGCTTCGCGCAAATACCGATTGCTTTACTGATCCTCCCCTTGTTCGCCGCTCGTCTTCTGTGGCGGTTGTCCAATGATAAATCAAAGCAAGCCTCGTCAGTGTCGTCGCCAGCTTTAGCTTGAGTGGCGACATTTCCCATCTGGCGTCTCACCCGGTATCTGTGCCCGACCGAGCTCCTCAGCTCGTTCGCGTGAGAGCGAGCTGCGCCGATGCGGCCTCGGCACTCCGCCAGGCTGCGCAGCGACCGAGGATCAGCCCGAACACGATCAGGATCGCCGGGAAGCCGACCGGTTGCCCGAGAAACAGGAAGCTCGCAAGCAGCGCGAAGACGAGCGCCAGCGCCATCACCTCGTGGCGTGCGAAACCTTCATCGAGTCCGGCACGGATGAGGAAGGCCACCGCGATGCCCAGCACGACCAAATCGTACATGAAGAGATAGGGCGTCGTCAGCAGCGTCGCCGTCGCGAGCATCGCCGCCTTGAGGGCGTAAGGCAGCCGGCTCCGCCACACCACGACCAGCACTACAGCCACAGCCGCGGTCAACACCCACTGGAAGATCCATGCGAGCTGCTCGGTGCCGCCGACGTAGCGCACCAGCGCGAAGATGCTCTGCATCTTGAACCAGGGCGCCCTGCCTTCGGTCAGGAAGGCCTGGGAGAACATGGGGATCCAGTGGAAGAACGCCTGCCAGCTTTCGGTGCCGAAGGCGAACCAGGACATTGCAGCGATCGCAACGGTGACGATCGCGGCGGCGAACAACACGCGCCATTCGGCGGCGGCGAGCAGGACAAGCGGAAACAAGAGTCCGTATTGCGGCTTGTAGCTGAGAAGGCCGAGACAGATTCCGGCCAGCACCGGCCGCGCCGGCATCAGATAGAGCATGCCGCCGATCAGCGAGGCCGTGAGGAAACCGTTCTGCCCGACCAGGATGTTGAGGAAGGCGGCCGGAAATCCAACCGCAATCACCAGGCCCGCATTGCGCCCGATGATGGCGCGCATCACTGCGAGATAGGGCACCATGCTGAACGCGGCCCAGCCGATGAACGCCACTGCATAGGGAAATTGCGCGAGAAAGGACGCGACGAACAGGAAGGGCGGCGGATAGTGCCAGGCGAAATGGCCGACGAAATCCTGCTTGAGCAGCGCAAGCTCGACCTGCTTCTGAATGTCCCAATCCCAGGCCTGCGCGGGATGCCCATCGAGCGCCAGTCTTCCGGCCGCCCAGACATTGACGAAATCAGTGGGGATGCCGCGTCCGTCGGCGTCAAAGATCCAGAAATGGGTGAGATAGGCCGTCGGAAAATACGCCAGCGTCACGATCGCCAGCACGAAGGCGATGTTGAAGAGGATCGCAGGGACCGCACCGTGACGGCCAAAGGCAGGCGGGACGGACGAGGCTACGGCCATGCGGCTTCCTTATGCGATCATGTGAAGCGGATGCGTCCAAGCCATACACCGGAGGGGCTTGAAGGAGGCTTAAGCCTGATCGTCGAACGGCCCCGCCGAATTCCCGGGCAAAGCAAAAGAGCCCCGTCGATGACGGGGCTCTTCGCTATTCCGCTGGTCGTCCGGCCTTACTTGAGGCTGCTCGAGATCGAGTTGAACTTGGCGTTCAGCGTGGTGCCGAGATTGTTGACGACGGTGATGATCGCCAGCGCGATGCCGGCAGCGATCAGGCCGTATTCAATGGCGGTGGCGCCGGATTCATCCTTCATGAAACGCGCAACGAGGTTCTTCATAGAGTGCTCCAAATGAGTACACGAGACTACAACTGATCTGGTCTCTTCGGCTTCCCAGCGCCGCCCGACCATGGGAACGGAACGTAGAGGCAAAGAATTGCGCCGCAGTTAATTCGACTGCGTAAACACTGGGCGGATTGCGTGTATTGGCCCATGGTAAACCCAAGTTCGAAACAATCCGTTAAATTGTAACCATATGACGCCGGTCTAGCGCGGCCGGTTTACCCGAAGTTATGACCGGCGTGGTCCAATGCCGCCCGCTCGGACTGAAGCGCGACAAGATGGTGCGCACGCAGCCCTCCGGGTCCGGATCATGGCCGGACCGGCAAGAACAAACAGGACGACGAGGCGGCATGTCCCTTTCTTTCGCCAACAGCATCGCGGTGCAGGGCCGCGCGCGCGCCCTGGTGCCATTGTGCGTCGGCGCCGGCGCCTATCTGTTCTTCCTTTTCCACGGCGACACGCTGCTTCAGGATTCCGACTCGTTCTGGCAGATCAAGATCGGGCAATGGATCCTCGATCACCGTGCCATGCCCACCATCGACTTCTACTCCTTCACGCGAACGGGCGCGCCGTGGATCTCGACGTCCTGGCTGTCGCAGGTCGCGTTCGCCTTCTCGCATGCGCAATGGGGCTGGGCAGGCCCCGTCATTCTCACGGCGGCCGCCGTCGCGCTCACCGTCGCAATCTTCGTCTATCTGCTCGACGCGCATATCGGAGCCCCGCGCGCGGTGCTGTTTGCGATGCTGGCGCTGCTGCTGTCGATCCATCACGTGCTGGCGCGACCGCATATTCTGGCGCTGCCGGTCATGGTGGCGTGGGTCGGCTTGCTGATGGTGGCTGCGAACCGCAGGAGCGCGCCGTCCTGGACCTGGCTGCCGCTGATGGCGCTGTGGGCGAACCTGCACGGCGGCTTCGTGCTCGGGCTCGCGCTGATCGGCCCGATCTCGCTCGAGGCGGTCGAGCATGCGGAGAAAGGACGGCGGCTCGCCCTGTTCATGCGCTGGGTGCTGTTCGGAATCGGGGCGCTGATCGCGAGCTGCTGCACGCCTTACGGCTGGCGAACGCTGCAGGGCGCGACCAACATCCTCAGCCTCGGCGAGCTGCTGACGCTGATCCTCGAATGGATGCCGGCGAACTTCGCCACGTTCACCTCATTCGAAGGCGCCCTGCTCGCCCTGATCGCATTCGGCTATTATCGCGGCCTGGTGCTGTCGGCGCCGCGGATCTTCCTGATCCTGTTCCTGACCTGGAGCGCGCTGAGCCATGTCAGGAGCATCGACGCATTTGCGTTTCTGGTGCCGCTGGTGCTGGCCAAGCCGCTCGGCGAGATGTTCCCGCAGCCAGCGCTTGACGCCGCCGGTGCCGAAAGTTGGCCGGGCCGCACCCTCACGGCGCTCGGCGCGCTGATGATCGTGGCGGCGAGCTGGACCTCGACCTCGCTCTATCTGGGGCACCACCGCTTCACCTTCACCATGACGCAGACGCCGGTTGTGGCGGTCGACCTGCTCGAAGGGCGCAAGGTGCAGCGCGTCTTCAATGCCTACCAGTTCGGCGGCTATTTGATCTCGCGCGATATCCCCGTGTTCGTCGACGGCCGCGCCGAGCTCTACGGCGAAAAGTTCGTCATGGACTTCTTCAAGGCGACCGAGGGCAAGAAGCCCGAGCTGCTGCCGCGCCTGCTCGACGAGCACAAGATCGACGCGACGCTCCTGGTCGCCGATGCGCCGGGCCCACAGATCCTCGACCAGCTCAAGGGCTGGAAGCGGATCTATGCGGACGACATCGCCGTGATCCACGTGCGCGACAGCACAGAGGGCGCAATTGCGGCGCCTGCGAAGTGAGGACCCGCTCCGGCGCGCGCTTCGGCCTCAGCGACGCCATCAGATGGTTCCCTCAGAGCGCGAGGCCGAGCGATTTGTCCTCTACTGGATTCGCCGCAAGCCCTAGAGCGAAGCCGCGGCGGCAAGGACGTGGTTAACCGGGCTTCATCATTTCGGTCCGCCTCTCATCGCGCGCTCAAGCCGTGCTCCGGGCGATAGACCCTTAACGGTTGCGGCAAGGCGACCTTAACCACCTGCTCATAGACTTCCGCCCCTCAAACCCAGCCGGACTCCTTCATGGCGGCCAATTCCAGATCGATCCGCTACAGCCTCGTCATTCCCGTATTCAACGAGGAAGCCGTGCTGCCGGTGCTGCTGCGTCGGCTCGACCAGGTCATGTGCAAGCTCGACGGGCCGGCAGAAGCGATCTTCGTCGACGACGGCAGCAGCGATTCCAGCTCGATCGTGTTGCGGGCGCTCGCCGTGCGCGACACACGCTTTCGCTACATCGGCCTGTCGCGCAATTTCGGTCATCAGATCGCCATCACCGCCGGCATGGACGCCGCGCAAGGCGATGCCATCATCGTCATGGACGCCGACCTGCAGGACCCGCCCGAAGTGATCGAGCAGTTGATCGGAAAATGGAAGGAAGGCAACGACGTCGTTCACGCCCGCCGCCTGTCGCGCGAGGGCGAAAGCCGCTTCAAGCGTGCGACCGCGCATCTGTTCTACCGCCTGCTCGGCAAGATGTCCTCCGTCGGCATCCCCGCCGATGTCGGCGACTTCCGCTTGATCGATCGCAAGGTGCTGGACGCGCTTCGGCAGATGCCGGAGCAGGATCGCTTCGTGCGCGGCATGATCGCCTGGCTCGGCTTCCGCCAGGCCGAGGTCGCCTTCCACCGCCTCGAGCGCGCCGCGGGCGAGACCAAATATCCGCTGTTCAAGATGGTCCGGCTCGCGGTGAACGCCGCGCTCGGCTTTTCCGATCTGCCGCTGCGGCTGGCGATCTGGTGCGGCTTGACGGTCTCCGCGCTTGCGCTGCTCTACGGTGGCTGGGTAATTCTGTTATGGCTCAGCAAGGACAGCCATCTCGTGACCGGCTGGTCTTCGACGATCGTCCTCATGTCGCTGCTGTGTGGCATCAACATGCTGATGACGGGCCTCGTTGGGCTCTATGTCGGCCGCATCCATGCCGAGGTGAAACGCCGCCCGCTCTACGTGGTGCAGGCACGAATCGGCTTCGATCGCGACGAGAAGGCATCGACACAGACGATCCACGCCATCAACGAGTGACCCGGCCACGAGCGCGCCTGACCTATTGTCGCGGCGTATCTCGCCGCTTGTGCACGACCGCCACATCGTCGCCGTAGACGCGCTGCCACTGCGGCAGTCGGTCGAGCATCGCTATCGCAGGCGTCTGCGGTGCGAGCAGTGTCGCGTTGATGTTGTATTCGTCGAGCAATCGGAGGAAATCTCCGAGGTCGATCAGCGCCAGGGCGCGATTGTAGCGGTCGATGAACGGGCCGCCGTACAGTTCGGAGCGGCCGTCGATGAAGGTGGGAATGCCGGCAAAGATCAAATAGCCGCCGAAGGCGTAATCGTTGAGCACGCGCCCCGTCCCGGCCAGGTTGGCCTGAGCGATGGCAGCCTGCGGGGTGATGGCCGGAGCCGGCCGTATGTCACGCGCCAGGGCCGCCCCGCTTATCGCGACCAAGACACCGAGCGCGGCCAGATTGAGGCCGCGCGACGAGCCGGTCGCATCGATCTCGGTCGGTCCGCCGAACCTACGCCCCAGCGGGGCCGCCAGGTAAAGCGGCGCCAGCATGCCCAGCAGATCCGCATTGCGCATTTGCGCTAGCGCGAAATGCAGCAGGCCGATCACCACCAGGACCCGCACGACCGGCAGCGTCACGCCGCGCGAGAGCGCAAAGATGCCAGCCAGCAGCAGCAACTCGAAGCTGCCAATATGGCTGAAATCCTGCGGCCGCCACTCCGAGATCCAGGCGAGTGCGGGACCTGCGGCCAATGTCGTCAACGGCATCAACAATGGTTCCGGCCCGTGCGGCGTCAGGCAGGACGCGACCACCGCCAGCGCCGTGAATGGCAGCCATCGCAGCAGCACGTGCAGCCATTCGCTTCGCTTCTCACGCAGCAGCGCCTCGAGCACCGCCGGGCCAATCAGCCCAAGCGCCAGTATGCCGCTGCCGTGCAGATTGGCCCACAGCACCAGCAGCGGCAGGGCCCAATATGGCGGAGGCGAGCTGCGATCCATGCAGCGCACCAACGCGGCCGCCCAGGTCACCATCAGCGGCAGCACGAGGACATGTGGCCGCGCCAGCATGTGCGGCGCCAGCAGGACGACGGCCGCGATGACCATCAGCAACGTCAACGGCGGCGAAAGCTCCCGCAGCAGGAAGAACGTGAGCAGGCCGAAGGCGAGCGCGATCGCCGCGGCGGCGACGGCGACGACGCCCGGCCAGCCGGCCAGCGCGTAGGCGACGGCATAGATGACTTCGGACAGCCATTCGAAGGTGATCCAGGGCGCGCCGTGCTTCGAAAAGGAAAACAGGTCGCTCGTCGGCAGGGTGCCATGCGCGATGATCCAGCGTCCGAGCTCGATGTGGGAATAGCTGTCGGGATCGCCGAGCAATCGCGGGCCGATCGCCAGCAACACGGCATAGAGGCTGAGCCCCACGGCCCAGGGGAGCACTGCGCGTGCCGAAAAAGGTTGAACCGCGCTATGGGCGACTTGATCAGTCATGGCGGGCCAAAATAGGCCGCAAGCGTTAAGTTCTTCTTGAGTGTTTCGCGCATTTGCCCTGGAGCGCGGTGCGCTTCTGCCGCCCGCTTCAGGCCGCGCGCGCTGGCGCGCCCCGGGGCCAGCCAACAAAAAACGCGGCGTTTCCGCCGCGTTTTTCGATTCTCCGTTGCCGCCTGGAACTACGCCTGCGGCTGCGGCTCGAGGCCGGGATCCGGATCGGGGCGCGGACGCGGCTTGCCGGCCGGCGGCACGGCGGAGGCGCGCGGGGTGGTCGGCTCGAGCACGGACTCGCGGTTCGGCTTCTTGCCCTTGAGCAGGTCGACGATCTCGTCGCCGGTCAGCGTCTCGAACTCGAGCAGGCCCTTGGCCAGCGTCTCGAGATCGGCGCGTTTCTCGGTAAGGATGCGGGTCGCTTCCTTGTAGCCTTCCTCGACCAGGCGCTTGATCTCGGAATCGATCTTCTGGACGGTGGCTTCGGAGGCGTTCTGCGTGCGCGACACCGACATGCCGAGGAAGACCTCGTCCTGGTTCTCGCCATAGGAGACGGTGCCGAGCTCTTCGGACAGGCCCCAGCGCGTCACCATCATGCGGGCAAGGCGCGTGGCCTGCTCGATGTCGGACGCCGCGCCCGAGGTCACCTTCTCGCGGCCGAAGATCAGCTCTTCAGCGACGCGGCCGCCCATCATGATGGCAAGGCGCGAGGTCATCTGCTCGAGAGACATCGACAGCTTGTCGCGCTCGGGCAGCTGCATGACCATGCCGAGCGCACGGCCGCGCGGGATGATGGTCGCCTTGTGGATCGGATCGGTCGCGGGCACGTTGAGGCCGACGATGGCGTGGCCGCCCTCGTGATAGGCCGTCAGCAGCTTCTCTTCCTCGGTCATGACGAGCGACTTGCGCTCGGCGCCCATCATCACCTTGTCCTTGGCCTCCTCGAACTCGGCCTGCGTCACCATGCGCTTGTTGCGGCGGGCGGCGGTCAGCGCAGCCTCATTGACGAGGTTCATCAGGTCGGCGCCGGAGAAGCCCGGGGTGCCGCGCGCGATGGTCTTGAGGTTGATATCGGGCGCCAGCGGAACCTTACGAACATGCACCTTCAGGATCTGCTCGCGGCCGACGACGTCGGGGTTCGGCACCACGACCTGGCGGTCGAAGCGACCCGGACGCAGCAGCGCGGGATCGAGCACGTCGGGACGGTTGGTCGCGGCGATCAGGATCACGCCTTCGTTCGCCTCGAAGCCGTCCATCTCGACCAGCAGCTGGTTCAGCGTCTGCTCGCGCTCGTCATTGCCGCCGCCGAGGCCGGCGCCACGGTGACGACCGACGGCGTCGATTTCGTCGATGAAGATGATGCAGGGCGCGTTCTTCTTGGCCTGCTCGAACATGTCGCGGACGCGGCTCGCACCGACGCCGACGAACATCTCGACGAAGTCAGAACCGGAGATGGTGAAGAACGGCACGTTGGCTTCGCCCGCGACCGCACGCGCGATCAGGGTCTTACCGGTGCCGGGAGGGCCGACCAGCAACACGCCGCGCGGAATGCGGCCGCCGAGGCGCTGGAATTTGCCGGGGTCGCGCAGGAATTCGACGATCTCCTGCAGGTCCTGCTTGGCTTCGTCGACGCCGGCGACGTCCTCGAAGGTGACGCGGCCATGCGCCTCCGTCAGCATCTTCGCGCGCGACTTGCCGAAGCCCATCGCCTTGCCGGCGCCGCCCTGCATCTGCCGCGACAGGAAGATCCAGACGCCGATCAGCGCGATGAAGGGCAGCCAGGAGACCAGCAGCGAGACGAACCACGGCACGTTGTCGCCGGGCGGCTTCGCGGTGATCTGCACCTTGCTGTCATAGAGGCGCTTCACCAGCGTCGGGTCGTTGGGCGCGTAAGTCTGGAAGCTGGAGCCATTGGTGAAGGTGCCGTGGATGTCCGGCCCCTGGATCACGACGTCGCGCACATTGCCGCGGTCAACTTCGCTCAGCAGCTGCGAGAAGGCGATGTCCTGCGAGGAGGCCCGCTGACCCGGATTCTGGAAGAGCGTGAACAACGCCAACAGCAGCAAGACAATGATGACCCAGAGGGCGAAATTGCGCAGATTGGCGTTCATCGATCTTCCTTCGTGGTCGCGCGGATCGCGGCCCTGATCCTTGGGTCGTTACATTCCGTCAATGCGAGGAAATCCCAAGGAATCCTCTTCGTTAGACGCATACAATTTAGGTGCCGCCCCGGTCGCTGCCAAGGGAACGAGATGGGACTATTTATCCCATCTTAGCGCGATTCCCGCTGAAATCATGGCGTCCGAACCCGGGTTTTTACTGCCTGGTTAAAGTGGCCTGACGGCGTGGACGCGAATTGACCGGTGTCATGATCCGCTCTCTTCGCGCTCATTGCCCTTGCGCCGCCGGGCCGGCGCCGCCGCGATCTGGATACGCCCGCCGGCAAGGCTGATCAAGGCTCCCGCGAGGGTCAGCTTCAGGACCGGCCGGCCATTTGCGGCGGCACGGGGGCCGGTGATCGCCCGATCAAGCACGGACATCAGGGTTTCGACCTTGCCGAGTTCCGCCGGACCTTCATGGCCGAGCGCGTTGATGGCCCGCAGCAAGAGCCGCAGCCGCACCTCCTCCGGCAGGGCTGCAAAGGCCGAGGCCTCGAAGCTCCGGACGCCCGCCTGCGGCGCATCGCCGCGATCCCGCAAGCGGAGGAAGCGCTCGGCGCCGTCGGCGAGCACCTCGACCGCCGCATTGGCCCGCGCCAGCCTTGCCGCGAGCCGCGCCAGATTTCTGGCGTCGCCGCCCTCGGCCGCGAGGAGCGGCAGCAGCGCGCGCAGCCGCGGCCGTGTGAAGGCGGTGTCCCGGTTGGTGGGGTCCTCGGCAAAGCCGATCCTCGCCCGCCGCAATGTCGCGATCAGCTGCGATTTCGCGACATCGAGCAACGGACGCGCCAGCACGATTCCGTCGCGCTCGGTGAACGGAGCCATGGCCGAGAGCCCGGCAAGTCCGCTGCCGCGGAACAGGCGCATCAACAGGGTCTCGGCCTGATCGTCGCGGGTGTGGGCCGTCAGCACGTGGCTCGCGCCGGCGGCACGCGCGGCCTGTGCGAGCAGGCGATAGCGGGCCTCGCGCGCGGCGGCAGGCAACCCCGTCTTCGGCCTTGCGCCGCGCCAGCGCAGGGTCCGGTGCGGCAATCCGAGCGCGGCGGCGAGCCGCTTGACCTCGCGCGCCTCGCTGGCGGCTTCCGGGCGCAGGCCGTGATCGATCGTGACGACGGTGAGAAGCGGACCGCGCGCAAGGCTGCGCCGCCAACGCGCCGCAAGCCACATCAGCGCAACCGAGTCGGGCCCGCCGGAGACCGCGAGCACCAGGGCCGGCGCATCTCTCAGGCCCGCGAACAGCCGCCTCGCCTCGCGCGCCGAGATCGGTGAATTGTCGTCGTCTGACATGACGCTGCAATCATCCGCGGATGGACCGAATGTTTAGCGCAACGCCATCCGCTTTGTCAGCGGATCAGCACTTCACCCGCTTCTGCTCGCGATCGACGGTGGCTTTGACGCTCGCCGAGGCGCGGGGATATTTGCGGCCGATCTCGCCGAAGGCGGCGCAGGCGGCCTCCTTCTCCTTCAGCGCGGCGAGCGACTGGCCGAGCCGCAGCAGCGCATCCGGCGCCTTGGCCGATTTCTCGTATTTGGTGGTGACGGCGAGGAAGGCTTCGGCGGAATCGCGATATTGCTGGCGCTGGAAATAGCTCTCGCCGAGCCAGTATTGCGCGTCGCCGACCAGCGGGTCGCTCGGGAATTTCTGCGTGAAGTTCTTCATGGTCTGCTCGGCGAGCGCGTAGTCCTTGCGCTGCATGTAGCCGATGCCGAGGTCGAACTCGTCGCGCGGCGTCGCGGACGGCGGCAGGGTGGCCAAAGCAGCACCACCGGCCGGCGCGGGATAGCCCGATTGTGCCGGCGGATAGCCGGGCTGCGCGGCCGGCGGCACACCCTGCTGGTAGCGGGGGGTGGTGTTGGCGAGATCGAGCGGCTCGCCCGCGTTGCGGCCGCCGCCAGGCGTGACCGCCGGCATCGGCTGCTGCCCGCCGCCGAGCGCACGTGGCGCACCGGGCGCATTCGGGTTCTGGTTGGGGTCGAAGGCATCGCCGCGGCGGCGCGTGCCGGGTGCGCCGGGCGCCGGCTGCTCCTGAATGATCGGCGCGGGCGCGGCGATCTGCGGCTGCTCGTAAGCAGGCTGCGCGGCCTGCTGTTGCGACGGCTGGCGATAGCCGGGCGCGACCTGACCCGGTGCAATCTGGCTCGGTGCGATCTGCGCGGGCGGCATCGCCGCGACGTTGGGTGCCTGGCCGGGTGCGCCTTGCGCGCCGCCCTCGAGCGCCCGCAGGCGCTCCTCGAGCTGGCGATTGCGATATTGCAGCTCCTCGTTCTGGCCGGTGAGCTGGCGCAGCCGGTTCTCCAGCCGCTCGATCCGCATCTCCGGGTCGGCGTCTTCCGACTGCCCGTAGGCCGATTGCGGGAGTGCGGGCGAGCACAAGGAGAGCAGCGCGGCGGTGGCCACGGTGCCGGTAAAGACCTTAAATCTGGATGACATCTTGCCCTGATGACGAAAGCGAAATGGCCTGCGACGGAACCCTCGACGCGCCACACATTGAAGTGGAGTACGCCAAAAATGTGACTGATACCAAGGGGTTTTCAGTCACAGAATGCTGAAACGAAACCGGCGCCCGAGAGGGCGCCGGCATCATCCAATTGCAAAGCTGAACGGCACCTGACTGACCGCCGAGGACCTGATCGTCAGGAGCTTGCGTTCAAGACGGTGACCGCGCGGCGGTTCTGCGACCAGCAGGAGATGTCGTTACAGACGGCGACCGGCCGCTCCTTGCCGTAGGAGATCGTGCGCATGCGGTTAGGATCGATGCCGCGCGAGGCGAGGAACGAACGCACCGACTGAGCACGGCGGGCGCCGAGCGCGATGTTGTATTCGCGGGTGCCACGCTCGTCGGCATGGCCTTCGATGGTGAAGGAATAGCGCGGATAGGTCTGCAGCCATTGCGCCTGCTTCTCCAGGGTCACGATCGCCTGCGGGGTCAGATCGGTCTGGTCGCTTTCGAAGAACACGCGGTCGCCGACGTTAACGACGAAGTCCTGCTGGCTGCCCGGCGTCGCCGCATTGGCCATCGCATCCGTCGTGGCATTCTTGTTGGCGCAGGCGCCCATCGACAGCGCGACGGCGAGCACCGCGGCCAGCTTCAATCCCTGGAGGATACGCATAGGATGTTTCATTCCGGAGCCTCCACGCTCACGTTAGTCCACTGCTGTCCGGTCTACAGGGGGTTGGTTAAGCGAACGTTCCGTCAACCTTGACGGAACCTTGCCTCAGCCGGTCAAATGCCCCCAACCAGCGAAAAGCAAACCTCATGGTTAATGGGTTGTAAATGTGGCGCGAGGGTGAAGGCAAGCCGGTCATGATCAAAACACCGTCCCGCCAGGATCGACCCCGGCGGCCGGGCGGCTGAAGCCGCTTGCGGACTGCAGGGTTCAGGCCTGCGCAGCCGCGCCGGCAACGAGAACCGGCCGCGATGGGGCAATCCGGGGGGTGCTACGTTCGAACAGCATCCGCCGCTCGAACGCACTCGATCGCATGATGGGGAAACGCGTGAGGATCTTTTCCCGGACTCTAGGATAATCCGAGGCCATCAGGACGGCTTTCTTGGTCGGCCAGCCCGGAAATGAACGCGGCTCGGTGAGAGTCTCGGACAGGAACACGCGGCGGTAGAACGCCTGATGATCGGTGCGCACCATCGAGAGTCCGACATCGGCATTGAAGTGCTCGCAGGCGACGAAAGGAAGCCGCACGGTCAGATAAGGCAGTTCGGGGAACCGCTGCTGCATTTCCGGATCAGCGACGAATCGACAGGGGTCGATGAATACCTCGCCCCGGTCCAGGCGGGGATGCAGCACGTCACCGAACACCTCGGTCGTGTAGGACATCCGCCATTCGAATGTCAGAACGTGGATGCGGACGGCACTGCAGAGTTCGTTGTCGACGTAGACTCCGAAATTCCAGACGTTGGGCGCGTCGTCGAAACGGTCGGTCACCTGCTTGGATTCCGACGGCGGAATCAGCCCGGCGTGCAAATAGGCTTGGTAACGCATCCGATGGAGGCGATCCTTGTCCTCTTCCGTTTCGATGAGCCGATAATCGACACGCTCAAACAGCGCGGCTCCGCGTGGAACAAGCGCCGTTTGCGGTTCGGCCCCGGACTTCATCGATAACCCCTACGCTGCAAGCAACTTCTACGAGTGAGTACAAGTTAATAGTTCCTTAAAGAAATTGCAAAGCGTTAGAAACGTTAGGGTTAACCTTTTGCGCCCCGTAAAAACACCGAGAAGAAGAACCTTTGTGAAGTCGGAAGGGAGGTCAGGCGATCGATCGCGCCGAAGCTGCGAGGGACTGATCGTTGCTGCCGCGAACGCCGTAAGAGGCATTGAGCAGTTGACGAATGCGTACGGCAGGGACAGGCCGGCTGAACAGGTATCCCTGCGCTTCGGTTACCGTCCCGTCGGCGTTGATGAGCTCGAGTTGCTCGTTGGATTCGATTCCTTCCACCACCACCGACATACCGAGGTCGGCGGATAGCCGCGCCACGCCCCGCAGCAGCGTCAGCGGACGGTCCGAGTCGATGCCTTCCAGGAAAGAGCGGTCGATCTTCACCTTCTGCATGGGGAAGTTGTGCAAATAGCTGAGGCTGGAATAGCCGGTGCCGAAATCGTCCAGCGAGATGCGCACGCCAAGCGCGTGCAATTGCGACAGGATGTCGTGCGTCAGCTGGGTGTTACGCAACAGCGAGGACTCGGTGATCTCGATCTCGAGCCGATGCGCCGGCAGGCCCGACACTTCGAGGGCATAGCGGATTTCACTCAGGACGTCGCGCTGGTGGAATTGCTGCGGCGAGAAGTTGACGGCGACGCTGACGCCTTCCGGCCACTTCATGCATTCCACGCAGGCGCGGCGCAGGATCCAGCGGCCGAGATCGACGATCAGGCCCATGTCCTCGGCGACCGGGATGATGTCGATCGGCGACACCGTCCCCCGCACCGGATGATTCCAGCGCAGCAACGCCTCGCAGGTGGTGATCTTGCCGGACTTCAGATTGACCAGCGGCTGATAGAACAGCTCGAACTCCTCGTTGGCGAGCGCCTTGCGCAGGTCGAGCTCGAGGATTCGGCGGGCCTCGACGGTCGCCGCCATCTCGTCGCGGAAGAAGCAGAAGGTGCCGCGACCATCGGCCTTGGCACGGTACAGCGCCATGTCGGCGTTCTTGAGCAGCGTGTCGGCGCTGGTGCCATCCGGCGACGTCAGCGCAATGCCGACGCTGGCGCCGATCTCGACCAGGTGATTGTCGATGCGATAGCGCTCGCTCAGCCGCTCGACGATGCGGCGGGCGAGCGCCGCCGCATCCTCCGGCGAAGCGAGGTTCTGCTGGAATACGACGAACTCGTCGCCGCCGAAACGGGCGACGAAATCTTCGGGCCGCAGCATCTCGCGCAGGCGGTTGGCCACCGCACACAGGAGCTGGTCGCCGCAGGGATGGCCGAGCGTGTCGTTGACCTGCTTGAACTGGTCCAGATCGACGAACAGCAGTGCGGAGAGCCGCTCGGCATGATGCGCGCTCGCCAGCAGTCGCTCGATCTCGTCGCGGAAGCTGACGCGGTTCGGTAGCGCCGTGAGATCGTCGAAGCGGGCCAGATGGCTGATCCTGGCCTCCGCCGTGCGCCGCTCCGTAATGTCCTCGAGCAGCACCACCGCACCGCCGTCAGCCATCGGCTGGACGGTCCATGACAGCGAACGGTTCCTTTGTGGATCGGGGTCGGCGGTGACGATCTCTTTCGCATGCGCGTTTTCGATATCGGCAATGATCGCCGCGCCGCTCGCGGCCGAAATCGCCCCCCCTTCGACGCATGAGGCGACGATGTCGCGCGCAGTCGTGCTGCTCTGGGCGAGATTGTCCGGCAGGTTCATCATGGCGGCGAAGCGGTGGTTCATCACCGCGAGCTGGCCGTCGATGCGAAACATGCAGAGCCCGTGCGGCATGTTGTTGAGCGCCGTGTCGAACTGGCCGGCGAGTGCGGCCTCGCGTTCGCGCGCCACCACAGCGCGCAAGAATATCTTGTGCAGATTGCCCGACAGACGCATGACCGAAAGGAGGAACGCGGCGCACACGACGGACATCGCGACGTAATAGGGCGTGCGGTGCAGCGCCAGCGCGATCACGGCCGGTCCGAAGATCAGAGTGGCTTGCAGACGAAATATCGATTGTCGTCCATAAGCTCTCCCGGCCCCTCCCGCCACGATTCCGGTGGTGACCGAGAGCGCAATCATGTGAGCGATGGCGTCCTCATTGCTCAACAGCGTCGTGGAACACCAGAGACCAATCACGGCAGCCTGAATGAGCGCGCCGATTTGGTAACGCGTCTGCCAACGCGCCGCTTGTTCTGCGCTCAGAACCGATTTTTGGGCCTGGTACCGGCTGAGATCGTAGGCGCGGATAGCTCCGGCAAGAATGAGAAGCGGAACAAAGCCCCAAAGCAGCATCTGTCCGGTCTTGAGCGCCGTCAGCGAGGCCGAAAACGCCGAGAAGACAATGCCCGTCAGCACCGTGCCGGGAGCTTCGAACAGCGAATCGGTCAGCGCCGCCGAAATGGTCGGCGAGGCCGGGTCAGGCTCTCCGCTCTGGCTTGCGAACTGCATTTGGTTTGTACGCGCGTCCTGTTTGCCGCG
Organism: Bradyrhizobium glycinis; assembly: GCF_016031655.1. Classification (GTDB taxonomy): domain Bacteria; phylum Pseudomonadota; class Alphaproteobacteria; order Rhizobiales; family Xanthobacteraceae; genus Bradyrhizobium; species Bradyrhizobium glycinis. Next base: position 124,727 of record NZ_JACCHQ010000004.1, on the reverse strand, counting down.
TACTTTTACCCACTCCAGGTGAAGCTTTTCTGAGGGAACATCGTTAAAGTCAGGTTGTTTTTCGGCAATAGCGAAATGATTTCCGCTGATATTTCAAGCAGGTAGGCAAGTCTTGCCGAGGCACAAGGTGAAGGAAGTGTTGCACCTGTAGAGAACGCGGAAAAATCGGTGCGGTTTTTCGAAAACATCGCGCGTCTGAACGCGCGATGTTTCAGCTGCGATATCGTCAGCCCGACGTCGAGGACAACAGCGGCGACCATGCCGGGTCTGAGGCAAAGCCCGGCGTCGGCACCTTCAATTCGTTGCGGCCGGAGATGTCGACCGAGTACAGCGAGGGCCCGCCGTTGCCGCCGGGATCGCGGAAGAACATCAGCACGCGGCCGTTCGGCGAGAAGGTCGGGCCCTCGTTGTGGAAGCCGGAGGTGAGCAGCCGCTCGCCGGAGCCGTCCGGCTTCATGACGCCGATTGCGAACTGCCCGCCGCCCTGCCGGGTGAAGGCGATGTAGTCGCCCTTCGGCGACCACACCGGTGTCGAATAGCTGGCGTTAGTGTCGTCCTTGGAGAAGGAGATGCGCTGCGCCTGTCCGCCGCCCGCACTCATCACGTAGATCTGCGACCTGCCGCCGCGATCGGACTCGAAGCAGATGCGGCTGCCGTCGGGCGAATAGGACGGCGAAGTGTCGATCGCCGGCGTGTCGGTGAGACGCGTGGTCGAGCGCGAGCGCAGATCCATCACGAACAGGTTGGAATTGCCGCCCTGCTGCAGGCTCATGATGACGCGCTGGCCATCCGGCGAGAAGCGCGGCGCAAACGTCATGCCGGGGAAATTGCCGACGATCTCGCGCTGGCCGGTCTCGATATTGTAGAGATAGACCTTCGGATCACCCTGGCCGAACTCCATATAGGTGATCTCTTGCGAGTTCGGCGAGAAGCGCGGTGTCAGCACGAGGTCGGAGCCGCGGGTCAGATAGCGCACATTGGCGCCGTCCTGGTCCATGATCGCGAGCCGCTTGACGCGGCGCTCCTTCGGCCCGGTCTCGTCCACGAACACGACGCGGCTGTCGAAATAGCCCTTCTCGCCGGTCATGCGCTCGTAGATCTGGTCGGAGATGATGTGGGCGATACGGCGCCAATATTCCGGCGAGGTGAAATATTGCTGGCCGGCGAGCTGCTGGCCGGAGATGACGTCCCACAAACGGAATTCGGCCTTGAGGCGGCCGTCGGGCTGCCGCGTCATGCGACCGGTGACAAGGGCCTGCGCGTTGAGGGTCTTCCAGTTCTGGAATTGCGGCGCGACGTCCATGTTGCTGATGCGCTCGATGAAGGCGGCCTGGTCGATCGGCGCGAACAGGCCCGAACGCTTCAGATTGTTGGTGATGACCTGCGTGACGCCGTTGCCGACGTCGCCGTCGGACGGCGAGCCGGGCAGGAAATTGGTGATCGCGATCGGGATCGGCTGGAAAGCCGTGGGATCGATGCGCAGGCGCCCCTCCTGCCCTTGAGCGAAAGCGCGTCCACTCCCGAGCATCGCGAGCGTCGATCCGGTCAGGGTCATGAAGCGGCGGCGGTTCATCGATCGGACGTCATTCATCGCAAAATTCTTTTGTTCGGATGTCACAACATATCTTTCAGGCCGAAAGTCATCGGAATGAGCTTCCAGCTCTCGTACTGCTGCTTCGGCATGAAGGAATAGACCTGGCACTGCACGATGGCACGCTTGGCGCTCTCCGCCACGGCCTGTGCGATCGACCGCGACGGTCCACGCACTGCGACGACGATCGGCTCGGAGGCGAGCGAACCGTCGATCTTCATGGGAATGTCGATGTCGGCCTCGTACTGATCGGCATCCTGCCCGTTATAGGTGGGGGTGAAGCAGCGCTTGACGGCGCCCTGGAATGCACCGCGCCAGGTCGCAACGTTGTTGGCGGCCGTCCCGGTTGCCGCTCCCAGCGAGGCCGATGCGTTCAGCGTCGAGCCGGCGAGCTCGTGCCGCGTCGCGGCGCGCTTGTCGAGGTCGCGCTGGATCTGCGCGGGATCGAAGGTGCGCTCCTTGGGCTTGGGCTGCTGCTGCGGCTGCACCGCCGCGACCTTCTGCTCCACGGGCTTCGGCGGCGGCTTCTTGGTCTCGAGCTTCTTCTGCAGCTCGGCGATCGGATCTTCCTTGGCCGGATCAGGCTTCTTGTCCTGCGGCTTCGGCTCTTCCTTCGGCTTGGCCTCGGCGACGGGCTTGGGCGGCTCGGGCTTCTTTTCCACCGGCTTCTCGACGGGTTTCGGCGGCGGCTCCGGCTGCGAATTGGTCTTGATCAGCTCTTTCTTCTCGGTGACCTTGCCGACGGCGTCTTCCTCGGGCTTGGCTTCGGCGATCTTCTCGACCTTCGGCTTCGGCTCTTCCTTCTTGCCGGCCTTCTGCCCCGCCATCATCTTGGCGAGCTGGTCGGTAGTGATGATGTCGACCGGAAGCGACTCCTCAGGCGCGACATAGGCTTTGCTGCTGAAGGTGACGAGCCCCCATCCCAGCACGAGGACATGCAGGGCAATCGACGCAACGAGTGTCTTGTCGACGTTCACCTTCACGGCCTCAAGACCCCTGATCCGCTTCCGTGACGAGCGCCAGCTTCTTGAATCCGGCGCCAGAGAGCTGTCCCATCACCTTGGCCACGGTGCCGTAATCCGCCTTCTTGTCGGCGCGCAGGTAGATGCGCTCCTCGAGGCCGCCGCGCGCATCGGTGATCGCCTTCAGCTTCGGGATCAACTCGTTCAGCGCGATCTCGGCGTCGTTGATGAACACCTTGCCCTTGATGTCGACCGACATCTGGATCGGCTTCTGGTCGTTGTTCTCGAGGCTCTTGGCCTGGGTCTGGGGCAGGTCGAGCGGCACGCCGACCGTCAACATCGGTGCCGACACCATGAAGATGATGAGCAGCACCAGCATGACGTCAACCATCGGCGTGACGTTGATCTCGGCCACGACCGGCTTGCGCCGGCCGCGGCGCCCGCCGCCGCCGGACGAACTCGCAACGTTCATGGCCATGATCGCGTGCCCAAATTGCCCTTCACAGTAGAGCCAATTCCGTTCCGATGAAATCGGAACGGGGCTCTAGATTCTTGCCTTGACGCGTTTTCTTTACGCGAACCGGTATCCACTTCGCTCGAAAACGCTCCATACATGCCGTCCGTCAGCCCCGCTCGTCGATCTGACGAGACAAGATGGCCGAAAATTCATCAGCGAAACCCTCGAGCCGCTGGGCCTGCCGGTTCACCTCGGAGGTGAACTTATTGTAGAAAATAGTGGCAGGAATGGCGGCGATAAGGCCGACGGCGGTCGCAAACAGCGCCTCGGCGATGCCGGGGGCGACCACCGCCAGAGAGGTATTTTTCGAGGCCGCGATCGACTGGAAGCTCGACATGATGCCCCAGACCGTGCCGAACAGGCCGACGAAGGGGCCGGCGGAGCCGACGGTCGCCAGCACCAAAAGGCGCCGTTCCAGCCGCTCGACCTCGCGGGCGATCGAGACGTTCATCACCTTGTCGATGCGCATCTGAAGCCCTGCGACCGAGCGGGCATGGCTCTCGAACGAGCGCTTCCACTCGCGCATCGCCGCCACGAAGCAGGCCGCCATGGAATGCGTCGGCTTGGCCGAGAGCGTGCGATAGAGCTCCTCGATCGACTCGCCGGACCAGAACGCCTGTTCGAACCGGTCCATCGAGCGGCGGGTGCGCGCGTAAAGAAAGATCTTGTCGATGGCGATCGCCCAGACCCAGACCGAGCAGGCCAGAAGTCCCAGCATCACCGCTTTCACGATCCAGTGAGCCTGCCAGAACAGCGCAATCAGCGACACGTCGGCGGAGGCAGCAACCGGAAGGGCTGACTGAGCCAATTCGGCCGGATTCATAAGCAGTATCCTCTCAAGGCGATCGTTACCTAATGTCCTTCGGCCAGCAAATCGCGGCCGGTGTTCCCGAGCAGCCGCGCTGGACCCGCGCGGCGGGCAAGCCCGCTCAAAGCCTTGTCTTTCTGGGGGTGCAGGGCTCGTCCAAAGGATCTTCCAAAGCCGGCCGCCTGCATTCCCCGCCAACATGTCAAAACTAAGGGCCTTTGGCCCCGGGCCTTGACGTCGGGCTCCGGGCACGCCTGTCCCGCCTTACCAGAGCCCGCCGATGGTTAATGCGAGGTTACCGGCGGCGCTTTTGGCTGCGGGAAACCCAGGCCGTGCAGGGAGATGGCCCGGTCCCGGACCAGGGGCGGGGCCCGAGGAACCTGCTCTCGCGCCAAAAATTGTCCGGAAAATCACTCTCAGCGAGGTCCCGCCATGTCCATCAACCCCAAGACGACCGCCGCGGTCGGCGATCACCCGCTCCACCCCATGCTGATCCCCTTCCCCGTCGCGTTCCTGGTCGGCGCCCCCATCGCCGATCTCGCCTTCATCGGAACCGGCGACGGTTTCTGGGCACGCGCCGCGATGTGGCTGATCGGCGCCGGCATCGTCATGGCGCTGGTTGCCGCGGCGGCCGGCTTCACCGACTTCTTCAGCGAGCCGCGCATCCGCCGCCTGAATGATGCCTGGTACCACATGGTCGGCAATCTCACGGCGGTGGTGCTGGCCCTGGTCAATTTCTATCTCCGCTACGCCCAAGGCGCGGAGGCGACGATCAAGCCCTGGGGCGTCGTGCTGTCCCTGGTCGTGGTCGGCATCCTCCTGTTCACGGGATGGAAAGGCTGGGAGATGGTCTATCGCCACCACGTCGCGGTGCTGGATGCGCCGGGCCAGACCAGCTCGGAGCCGGTGAACCCGCATCATGGCGGCGAAAGCCGCCGCCGCGCCGCCTGAGCGACAGTCAAGCTGACGAAGCCGGCGCAAGGCAATTGGTGAGCCGCGCGGGATTGCCGATTGCGGTGCAGCCGCCAGGCACGTCACCGGTCACGACAGTCCCGGCGCCGATCTTGGCGAAATCGCCGATCTCGATGTCGCCGAGGATGGTCGCGCCGGAGCCAATGAACACGCCGCGACCGATGCGAGGCGAGCGCATCGGCAGGTCGCCATGGCGTCCGATGCTGACGTTCTGAAGGATGGTGACCTCGTCGCCGATGACAACATTGGCACCGATCACGATGCCGGTGGCATGGTCGAGATACACCGACGAGCCGAGGCTCGCGGCCGGATGAATGCTGACCTGCAGGACGTTCGAAGCCTCGTTCTGCAGCAGCAGCGCCGCATCGCGATGGTCATGACGCCATAGCCAGTGCGAGACGCGCCAGGACTGCAGCGCGACATAGCCCTTGAAGTGCAGCAGCGGCGGCAACAGTCCGGCGATGGCGGGATCACGGAGCACGATGGCGCGCAGGTCGCTGCCTGCCGCTTCGACCAGATCCGGCTGGCCGCGAAAGGCATCGCGGGAAAACGTCGTGAAACGCTCGCGATCGGCGGCGCTGCCGCCCAGCCGACGCCCGATCAGATCGGCCAAGGCAGCGGTAAAATCGTCATGGGCAAGGATGGCATCGGCGAGAGCCTTGCCGAAGATGGGATCCGCCGCTGCTGCGCGCCGCGCCTCGCCGCGTATCTCCTGCCAGAGGATGTCGCTCGCCATGATCGCAGTCTCCGCCCGCATTGCCGCCTGCGGTGTTTTGACGCTTGCTTCTCATAGACGAATATAGGACCCAGACAGCCGACGCGCCAATTGACGTCGGTGACACGCGCGGTCGTCGAGCGCCCTGCTCCCCGTGAGGCTACGAGCTTGCTTGCCGGAGAGCCGCGCCCATATAGTCCGTAAGTCTTTCGGCCGAAACCCGCGGTGGTCTGCCATCCGCGGGTTTTTCGTACCCGCCTGCTGTCAAGCTGCCGGATCCAATTCCGAATCCACGTCATCCGAGGTCACGCTGAATATATGTCGACCAATGCCCCCGCCGACGACCACCACCACGACGACATCATGTATCCATCCGCCCTGCCGTTCCTGCTGGTCCATCTCGGCTGCCTTGCGGCAATCTGGTCGGGCGTCACCTGGCAGGCGGTCGCGATCTGCGTCTCACTCTATTGCTTGCGAATGTTCGCGATCGGCGCGGGCTACCATCGCTATTTCTCGCATCGGGCGTTTGCGACGAGCCGGGTGTTTCAGTTCATCCTGGCCTGCCTTGCGCAAAGCAGCGCGCAGAAGAGCGTGTTGTGGTGGGCGGCCAAGCATCGCCACCATCACCTGCATTCCGACACCGAGAACGACGTGCATTCGCCGCGTCACCGCGGCTTCGTCTACAGCCATCTCGGCTGGATCTTTTACCGGCAGCACGACGCAACCGACCTCGTGAAGGTCGGCGATCTCGCCGCCTATCCCGAGCTGATGTGGCTGCATCGGCTGGAGCTGCTGCCGGCGTTCGTGCTGGCCGGGCTCTGCTTCCTGATTGCTGGCTGGTCCGGTCTCGTCGTCGGCTTTCTCTGGAGCACGGTGCTGCTCTATCACGCGACCTTCTGTATCAACTCTCTCGCCCATGTCCATGGGCGCAAGCGCTACGTGACCGGCGATGATTCCCGCAACAACTGGCTGCTGGCGTTGTTCACGCTGGGTGAAGGCTGGCACAACAACCACCACGCCTACCAGAGCAGCGTGCGACAGGGCTTTCGCTGGTGGGAAGTCGACGTGACCTATTACATCCTGACGCTGCTATCGTGGATCGGCGTCGTCTGGAACATGAAGGCACCGCCCGAACAGGTGCTGCGCAACGAGCAGCCGCTCGGCGCGCGGGTCATCCAGCGGGCGGCCCGCGAGCTCGCCGGACGGTTCGATGCGCAGACCCTGGCGCATGCGATCTCGTCGGCACGCCGCCGCGCCGATCTCGCCCAGTTGCAGCTGCCGACGCTGCACGACATCCTCAATCGCGCGCATGAAGGTGTCGACGCGTTGACGCATCTGCATCTGCCGAAGATCCCGACACGCGAGGAGTTTCTCGCGGAGGCCAAGGCGATGTTCGCGCGAACGCGATCACTCAACGAGATCGTCGACCACGCCTACGACCACTTCCTGGCGTCGGTTCGCACGCAGCTCGCGGCGACCTGAACCATCGCGCCCATTCAAAGGAAGAACTGCCCAGATTCAACCGTTGTGGATCGAGCTGAACTTCAGCCGGCCCTCCATTGGGGAACCGATAACCACCGGCACGAAGGCTCGAAACCAATCGGACAGCGCTGTCGCGCGCTCTTGGGAGACATGCAAGACGCGCTTTGCTTCTGCGGTCACTTGTCAGTTTCGCGCGAGCATAGCCAAAAAGCCAAACCGCCCGCCTGCGGGTTGCGCGGACGGGCGGCTCGGGGCCATCAGGACTTTGGGGGCATGCGCCTGAAGGCTTTGAGAGGTGTAATTCTTTGGATCAACCCTGCTGCTGGTCGGCCGGCGGCGGGGTCGGACGCGTCCTGTGCTGCGCCATGAACTGGTCGAACTCTTCCTTGTCCTTGGCGTGACGCAGACGGGTCAGGAAATCCTTGAACTCGCGCTGCTCTTCCTCGAGCCGCTGCAGCGTCTCGGCGCGATATTCGTCGAAGGCGCGGTTGCCGGAGGACGGGGGGCCGAAGCCAAAGCCGAAGCCGCGGCGCTCCATGCGGTCGCGCATGCGATCCATCTTGTACTGCATCTTTTCCATCTTGTTCTGCCAGCGATCCTGGTGGCTCCAGCACGACATTCTTCTGCTCCCGAGTGTGAAAAAGAGAAGGGCAAGTCCGATCGGCCACCAGATGATGAAGCCGAGAATGGTCACGGCGATCCAGCCGGGATGCCAAGGCGTATCGAGCATGCGGGGACGCTCGTACTGTTGGTATTGGTCCGAAGGGCCGCGCCAGCGATTGACGTCAGCGGTGTAGGCCATTTCCCATCTCCATCACGGCACCAGCGCCGTTGTGAATGTAAATAACATTTACATAGCTAGACCATCCCGCGATTTTGTCAAGCCGGCCGCCAGACACGCCCGCGTGATTATTCGCGCAATCTTATTTCGGCTTGCCCCAGGGGCCGCCCGGAGGCACACCCGAACCGGAGGGAGCCTCCGGCGGCACCGGCGGCGGCTGGGCGCCCTTGGCCGGAGGACGGCGGTCGATCGGAAAGCCGAGGCCGCGCAGATAGATCAGCACCTCGGCCTCCAGCAGCTCGTCCGGCGACATCGGCAGCTTGCGTCGCGCAGCATCGCCGCGGGAAAACAGCGAGGCCACGCCATGCGCCATCGACCAGATGTGCAGCGCCATCATCATCGCCGGCGGACGGGGCGTGCCGGGCGGCGTCAGGGCGGCGAGCCGCTCGGCTGCGGCTCGAATGACGTTGAAGGCGCGTTCGCTGGCGGCCTGAAGTGCGGCATTGGCATCGACCGGCACGCCCGATTCGAACATCGCGTTGTAGAAGGCCGGCTCCTCGCGGGCGAAGGCGAGATAGGCCTTGCCGACGCGCTCGAAGGCGGTGACCGTGTCAGGCCGCCCGTCATCCCACGCCGCCGACAGGCGCGCCTCGAACTGCTCGAAACCGCGCTGGGCGATCGAGGACAGCAGCTCGTCACGGTCGCGGAAATGCCGGTAGGGCGCCGCCGCACTGACGCCGGCCATGCGCGCGGCATCGGCGAAAGTGAAGCCGGCCGCCCCCTTCTCGGCGATCAGCCCGAGGGCCGCCTGCAACAGGGCTTCCTTCAGATTGCCGTGGTGATAGCCGCGCTCGGCGCGGCGCTGCTCCTTGCGCCAGCTCATGTGAACGACCTTTACATGAGCCGGGCGTGAAGGTCACTAGCGACGGCCGGATTGGTTAACCCGTATTCTCCGCAGTCATTCCAGGGCGGCGCAAAGAGCCGACCCCGGAATCTCGAGATTCTCAGGTGCGCAATTGCGCACCGGGGTTCGATGCTTCGCATCGCCCCGGAATGACGGCCAACCTACAACTGCCCTGAACCTACATCTCCGGAATCGGCAGCACGGGCATGACCTCAATCGCCTCGCCCGGGAAGATCGCGAAATGCGGATGGTTCTCGAACAGTTTTGCAGCTTCCTCCTGCGAGGCGGCGCGCACCACCGTGAAACCAGTCAGCGCGTTGCTGACCTCGGTGATGCCGTTCCCGTCGATCCTGCGGGTCTTGCCGAGCGGGCCGCCCATCTCGACGATCACGGATTCGTGCTTCTCGACCCAGCCGTGCCAGGCGGCCATGCCCGCCTGCTCCTTCGCCTTCCGCTCGGCCTCGGGCAGCGCGCGCCACGCCGCCATCTTCGATCCGGTCGTGCTGCCGAGATAGATAGCGAGAAATTTGTGTTCGGTGCTCATGGGTTTTCTCCTCAGGTTGATTGGGACATCGCGCAGCCGCCGTCTCGTCTACGTCTTCAGGTCGCCAAACCCGGCGACGATCTCCTGCACTTCGGGCGAGTAATCGGTCATCTCCTGCACCTGGCGGACCTCGATGATCTCGTTGGCTGAAGCGGGACATTTCTTGGCCCAGGCGATCGCCTCGGCGCGCGAGGCGACCTCGATCATCCAATAGCCGCCCAGGACTTCCTTGGCTTCCGCGAAGGGCCCGTCGGTGACGACGGGCTTGCCGGTCGCAAACGAGACGCGGGCCCCGGTCGACGGCGGGTGCAGCCCATCGAGCGTGATCAGCACGCCTGCGTCCTTCAGCGCCTCGTTGTAGCGCATCATCGCGGCGACGCGCTCGGGATCGAGCTGCACCTCCGGCGGGGCGTTCTCGTAGCCTAGCGGGATCATCAGCATCATGAATCGCATGGGATTTCCTCGCTGCTCTCAGTCACTCCGATATGTCTTGCGGGCGGAAACGGCTGGCCCGCGCTCACCTCCAAGACGAACGACCTTCTGCCGGACCGACAGCGGGACAGGAATTATTTTGGAGGCCGCAGCGCAGCCGCGGCTGTCGCATTCTGGGCCGCACCGGGTTCGATCGGCTCGGCGCGAGGCCTTTCATGCCGGAACGAAAGCGCAGTAAAAGGGGGCCGGCGCTCTCGCACGCCCCTCCCGGACACAGGACAGATCAGTCAATGCCGCAAGCCACGCAAAAAGTCGCCCTTGTCACCGGTGCCGCCCGCGGCATCGGGCTTGCGACCGCGAAGAAGTTCCTCGCAGAAGGCTGGCGGGTGGCGCTGCTCGACATCGAGGGCGAACTGCTCGGCCGCGCGGTCGCGGACATCGGCCAGAGCGAGGCGACGCTGGCGCTGACCTGTGATGTCTCCGACGCGGCCGCAGTCAGCACCGCAATGACTACGATCGAGCAGCGGTTCGGCCGCTTGGACGCGTTGGTCAACAATGCCGGCATCGCGGTGTTCGCGCCGCTGATGGAGACGTCGGACGCTGACTGGCGCCGCGTGCTCGAGGTCAACCTCACCGGACCGTTCCTCTGCACCAAGGCGGCGGTGCCCTTGATGCGCGACGGCAATGGCGGCGCCATCGTCAACATCACCTCGATCTCGGCCGTGCGCGCCTCGACGCTGCGCTCGGCCTACGGCACCAGCAAGGCTGGCCTTGCGCACCTCACCAAGCAGCTCGCGGTCGAGCTCGCCTCCCTCAACATCCGCGTCAACGCGGTCGCACCGGGACCGGTCGACACCGCGATGGCCAAGCAGGTGCACACCAAGGAGATCCGCGCCGACTATCACGACGCCATTCCGCTCAACCGCTACGGCCTGGAAGAGGAACTCGCGGAAGCGATCTATTTCCTATGCTCGGGCCGCGCGAGCTACATCACCGGCCAAATTTTGGCCGTGGACGGCGGCTTCGATGCGGCGGGCATCGGCCTACCGACGCTGCGCGGGCAACGGCGCAACGGGTAGGCACAGGATTTGTAGGGTGGGCAAAGGCGCAACGCGCCGTGCCCACTATCGATCCCAAGTTTGCGGTGCGGATGGTGGGCACGCTACGCTTGGCCCACCCTACGGAATCGAGTTGGTGGAAAGTTCATGCAACGCATCACCTTCCTCAAAACCTTGATGCTTGCATCCGCGCTGCTCGCCATCACGCCCGCGGCGGCCGAGATCCGCATCATCCAGTCCCCTGGCGGACAGGTCGGGCCGTTCCTCGATCTGTTCGAAAAGGTGCGCGAGAGTGGCGAGCGCGTGGTGATCGACGGCCCCTGCCTGTCCGCCTGCACGCTGGTGCTGAGCATCGTGCCGGGCGAGCGCATCTGCGTCACCAAGCGCGCCGTGCTCGGCTTCCATGCCGCACGCTCCGTGGACCGGCGCGGCCGCTTCTATGCCGAGCCGGAAGCATCGGTCGCGGTGCTTGCCGCGTATCCCGGTCCGGTGCGCGACTGGATCAGCCGCCGAGGCGGTCTCACCTCGCGGTTGCTGCTGTTGAAGGGGCGCGATCTCGCCGCGATCTATCCGCGTTGCCGCTGATACAGCCGGCAGCCGCCAACCGCTTTCAAAAGAGCGTCTGGATCACCGGCGCCAGCTTCGCGCTGGCGCAAATGAGCATTCCCCAAAGAGCAAAGTTGATCTGTAGCGCCGCCGCCATCGGTCGCTCCCTTCCACGTGACGTCCATCCCAGTTTGTAGCTTTTATGACCCACCAATAACGATTCTGGTGTGCAGAGCACAGCCCAATATTGCGCCAATTGTTGTGCGATGCAGCTCGTTTCACGAAGCGGCCTCACTGCGTCCGCAAAGTGATGCGAAAGCACGACTCATATTCGGCCGTGCCGGCAAGCTTGTTTTGCCTTGAGTTCCATTGAACCGACGGTGCGCGTGTCTCACGCAGATTCTGCGCGCCGCTTATGGAGGCAAAAGCCCGGCATGATTCGACACGGCTTGATCGTGCTCACTTTTTTCACAGCGCTGATCGGATTCGCAGAGGCGCCGGCGCAGGAACGCCGCGCCATCGCATGGGATGGTCTCGGCAAAGATCCGAACCGTCCGCATGTCACCAAGCGGCGCGTCACGACCGGCGCGCCGGCGGCGAGTGATCCCAATCAGGAGCGGGAAAAGGTGCTCGGCACGTTGCGTCCATATTCCGAGGCGTGGTGGGCGGTCCAAGACGAGATACAGGCGGAGAACGACAGGAAGCTCGGCGCCAAGCTCGTGATCTGTCCTCGCTGCGTGGAATCGTCAGCGCCGCGCGAGGATCTCACCGGATCCATCCGGTGAGAGGACAAACGGCCGATCAGCGCCTGACGTAACGAAGCGTGCGTCCCCTCTCTCGCAGCATTGGAGAGAGGGATCGCAACGCGACGAAGCGCGGTCGCGCCCGTCACATGCCCTCGGCCGGGCAATTCACCATCCAGGGAATGCCGAACTTGTCGACGCACATGCCGAAGCCCTTGGCCCAGAACGTCTTGCTGAACGGCATGGTGACGCTGCCGCCGTCGGCGAGCGCGTTGAACTTGCGCTCGCCATCTGCGGGGTCCTTGACCGTAAGCGAGATCGAGAAGCCCTGCGGCTTGTGAAAATGCTCGGCCGGCGCGTCGGAAGCCATCAGCACGCTGCCGTCGGGGAGCGACATGCGCGCATGCATGATCATCTTCTCGCGGCCGGGCGCGGCCGGCATTTCCGGCGGAGCATCCGATGCGCGCATCATGGCGTCGATCTTGCCGCCGAGAATCTTGACGTAATAGTTGAATGCCGCTTCGCAATTGTCCTGGTAGAAAAGATAGGGATTGAGCATCGTTTCTCTCCTCTTCGTTTGCAGTGAGGCCTATTGCGTCTCGGTGAGCTTCTTCAGGCCGGCGAGGCCCGCCTCGAAATCCTTGCCGATCATGCTGTCCATGTTGAAGAACACCTGCATCAGCTTGGACAGGAACGGGGCCGGACCGTACATCGCCCATGTGACCAGTGTGGCATCGCCTTGCGGCACAAAGGTGAACTCGGCGGTGTTGTGGCCTTCGAACGGCCGCTCGAAATCGAGCTTGATGCGGAGCTTGGAGGGCCCGTTCGCCTCCAGGATCTCCATATGGCCGGCGCCGACATTGTTGTTGCCGTCCCAGGCATAGGTCGCCCCCTTCCCTGCCGCGGTTCCGCCGAACATCCGCTTCATGGCGGGATCGCGGGTCTCATAGGGCGACCAGGCGGTCCAGCGATGGAAATCGGCAACCAGCGGATAGATCGCAGCGGCCGGCGCCTTGACGGCGAGCGAGCGCTCGACACGGAACGTGTCGGGCTTCGTCAGGGCAAAGCCGAGGACCGCGGCAAGGCCGGCGGCAAGAACGATGGCGATGACGGCAATGGCTTTCAGCATGGATGGCTCCCCTGGTACGGGATTAAGACGAACAGGGATGGCAAGGGCCGACAAAGGGACAGAAATTCTTTGGCGCACTGCCCACCCCACGTCATGGCCGGGCTTGTCCCGGCCATCCACGTTCTTGGCGCGGAGGGAAGACCGTGGATGCCCGGGACAAGCCGGGGCATGACGATGTGGAGGCAGATGCGCCTATGTCGCCTTCGCGCCCTGCCGCGCGCCAGCTCCCTTCGGCTGGCTGTCCCGGATCAGGCGATCGAGATGCATGCGGATGTGGGCGGCTTCGGCCGAGGTGTTGGCGAGCGCGATGGCGCGGTCGAAGGCGATCCGGGCTTCGTCATTGCGGCCGAGCTGCATCAGGAAGGCGCCACGGACGCCGTAAAAATGGAAGTAATTGGCGAGCTTCGGCGCCAGCGGCTCGATCAGCTCGAGCGCGGCCTGCGGCCCTCGCACCTTGGAGACCGCGACCGCCCGGTTGAGCGTCACCACCGGCGATGGCTGCACCACTTCGAGCGCGCCGTAGAGCAGGTCGATCTCGGTCCAGTCGGTCTCCTCCGGCGTCGCCGCGCGCGCATGCAGTGCGGCGATCGCGGCCTGGATCTGGTAGGGCCCGCTGCGGCGGTGGCGCATCGCCTTGTCGATCAGCGCGAGGCCCTCCGCGATCATGGTGCCGTTCCACAAGGAACGGTCCTGATCGTCCAGCAGGATCAGCGACCCGTCCGCGGCAAAGCGCGCGGCGCTGCGCGCGTGCTGCAACAGGATCAGCGCCGTCAGGCCCATGATCTCCGGCTCGCTCGGAAATAGCCGCAGCAGCAGCCGCGCCAGCCGGATCGCCTCTTCGCACAGCGGCTTCCTGGTCTCCGCGGTGTCGCCGCTCGCGGAATAGCCTTCGTTGAAGATCAGGTAGATCATCGCCGCGACACCGGCGAGCCGTTCGGAGCGCTCGACCGCGCCGGGCGCCTCGAACGGCGTCCCGGCCTCGGCAACCTTTGCCTTGGCGCGCGTGATGCGCTGCTCCATCGCCGCTTCCGAGACGAGGAACGCGCGGGCGATCTGCTTCACCGTGAGGCCCGAGACGATGCGCAGAGCCAGTGCGATCTGCTGCGTCGCCGGCAGCCCCGGATGGCAGCAGATGAACATCAGCCGCAAGATGTCGTCGCGATAGTGCGAGCCGTCGAGCCGCTCGGCGAGCTCGCCTTCGGCGTCGTCGAGATCGGAGATCGCCTGGTCGTCCTCGGGCAGCGGCTGCTGCCTGCGCGCGCGGCGCACTTCGTCGATCGCAACGTTGCGGCCGACCATGATCAGCCAGGCCGCGGGATCGCGCGGCGGCCCGTTCTGCGGCCAGGTCTTGAGCGCGCGCAGGCAGGCGTTCTGAAACGCCTCCTCGGCGGTGTCGAGATCGCGGAAATAGCGCAGCAGCGCGCCGACCGCCTGGGGTCGCGCCGAAGTCAGCGCAGTCTCGATCCAGGCGGTATCGGCCTCGCTCACGTCAGGTTTCCTCCGGGCCGGAACACACCGACGGGACGCACCTCATAAGCGCCGCCGGGGTTGGCGGCGCCCAGCTCGCGCGCGACGCCGAGCGCGTCGTCGAGGTTCTTGCAATCGACGATGTAGAAGCCAAGCAGCTGCTCCTTGGTCTCGGCATAGGGGCCGTCGAGCACCAGCGGCGGATCCTCCTTGCGCAGCGTCGCTGCCGCGGTCGTCGGCAACAGCCGCGCCACCGGCCCGAGCCGGCCCTGCTTGGTGAGCTTGTCCTGCACCACGGAGAGCTTTTTCATCACGGCCTCGTCCTGCTCCTTGCTCCAGGAGCCGACGAAATCCTCATCGTGATAGCAAAGAATGGCGTAAAGCATGGGCGGCACTTCCCTGGTCTGTTCTTAAAGACGCGCCAATATGCCTTGCGCCGACAGCGCTGCGGAAAAAATTTGCAAGAAAAATCCGGCAGATCGTGCCAAGGAGGGCTTTCTCGAGCGGAACCTTAAAGAGGCACTTCGAATGACCATGGGCACACTGGCCGTCCTGATCAACAGCACGCAGCAGAACTGGCTGCCCGAGCGCTGGAAGGCCCGGTTCGACGCGGTCTGCGGCAAGCGCCGCGTTGTGCTGCTGCCGGACGCCGGGCTCGATCCGGCGGAGGTGCATTATGCGGCGGTGTGGAAGCCGGTGCCGGGCGATCTCGGTGCGTTCCCCAATCTGCGGGCGATCTTCAACCTTGGGGCGGGCGTCGATGCGCTGATGGCCGACAAGAGCCTGCCCGAGGTGCCGCTGGTGCGGGTCGCCGTGCCCGATCTCACCAATCGCATGACCGAATATGTCGTGCTGCACGTTCTGATGCATCACCGCCAGGAGCTTTACCTCCGGCAATCGCAGCGCGAGAAGCGCTGGGAGCCCAGATATCAGTGGCCGGCGAGCGCGATCACGGTCGGCGTCATGGGACTTGGCACGCTAGGCGCTGATGCGGCCGACGTGCTGCGGCGGCTCGGCTTCCGCGTCGTCGGCTGGAGCCGCAGCCCGCGCACGATCGAGGGCGTCGAATGCTTCCACGGCAGAGCAGGCATGGAGGCGTTCCTGCGCAAGACCGATATCCTGGTCTGCCTGCTGCCGCTGACATCAGACACGCACGGCATCCTCAACCGCGAGGTCTTCGCCAAGCTCAATCGCACCAGCCCGCTCGACGCGCCCGTGCTGATCAATGCAGGCCGCGGCGGCCTGCAGAACGAGGCCGATATTCTCGCCTGTCTCGACGACGGCACGCTGGGCGCCGCATCGCTCGACGTCTTCGTGCAGGAGCCGCAGCCGAAGGACAGCCGGTTCTGGACCCACCCCAAGGTGGTGTTGACGCCGCACAATGCCGCCGACACCGACGCGGATGCGATCTCGGCCTATGTCGCCGAGCAGATCGCCCGGTTCGAGGCGGGCGGCGCGCTGGAGAACGTGGTGGACCGCGCAAGGGGATATTGAGGCTTCGCTTCCGGCCTAGTTTTTGGCCCCCACCAACACGTCGATCGCGCCCTTCACGATCGCCTCCAGCTCCTTGCGCGGCACGCGGGCGCGGGAGCGGATGGCGATGGTGTGGATGGTGGCCGATGCGATCTGCGCCAGCGCGACCGGATCGGCGCTCTCCGGCAGCTCGCCTTTCTCCCTGGCGCGGCGAAAGCAACTGGCAAACGCCTTGTCGAGCCCGGTGAGGCCATCCAGCACCATGGCGCGGATCTCGGGATCGCCGACCGCCTCGGAGGCCGCGGTCACGACCGTGAAGCAACCGCGCGGCCCGGTGTCGCCCGACAGATAGATATCCAGCGCGGCTGCGTAGACGCGCTCCAGCCGCTGGCGCAGCGGCATCTCCTCGCGGAAGATCGCAACCGTCGCCGCGGCAGCCTCGTCGCGATAACGCTGGTAGCTCTTGATGTAGAGCTCGCGCTTATCGCCGAAGGCGCCGTAGAGGCTCGGCCGGTTCATGCCGGTGGCTGCGCTGAGATCGTCGAGCGAGGTGGCCGCGAAACCCTGCTTGCGGAACAGATCGAGCGCCTTGCCGAGCGCGACATCGGGCTCGTAGGCGCGCGGACGGCCGCGGCGCTTGGGCCCGCTGCGGGGCTCGGGCTGATTGACAGCAGCTGGCGGCTTCGATTTTTGTACCATTCCGCAAGATAATCCTTGACCAAGCCCATATTATGCAAGATGGTACAAAAATCAATCTGGCCAGGTTGAGCGACACCCAAGAGGAATTGTCCAAGGAGGCTACAGATGGATCTCTATTTCTCGCCGCTTGCCTGCTCGATGGCGACACGCGTCGCGCTGTATGAAGCCGGCGCCGAGGCGAACTACCTCGAAGTCGATCCGCCGACCAAGAAGGTGCTGAACGACGGCTCCGATTTCCGCACCGTGAATCCGATCGGCCTCGTGCCGACGCTGCGCACCGACGAGGGCGTGGTGCTGACCGAGAACGCCGCGATCCTGCAATATGTCGCGGACCGTTTCCCGCAAGCCGGCCTCGGCGCGAGCGCCGGCATCGAACGCACCCGGCTGCATCAATGGCTCTGCTTCATCGGCACCGAGCTGCACAAGGGTCTCTTCATCCCCATGCTCGACCGCAAGGCGCCGCAGGAAGCCAAGGCCTATGCCCTGGAGAAGAACCTGTCGCGGCTCGACTATCTGGACAATTACCTGAAGGGACGCGAGTTCCTGCTCGACCATTTCAGCGTGGCCGATGCCTATCTCGTCACGATCATCAACTGGACCATGGCGACGCCGCCGATCGAGCTTGCGAAATGGCCGAGTGTGAAGGCGTATTACGAGCGGCTGCGTCAGCGGCCGTCAATTGCGAAGGCGATCGCCGAGGAGTTCGAGCTGTATAAGGCTGAGCTCGCGCGGAAGAAGGCGGCGGCCTGAGGCCGCACGCGAGCACCGATTCGCGCGGCAGCGACGCTATCCCGGCTAAGTCGGGACAGCGTCGTTGCGTCATGCAGCGCGCTATCTCGGCGCCTGCAGCGCGATACCGTAGCGGCCGTAGATGCGGTCGATCGTGCCGTCGCTGCGCAGCCGTTCGACGGCCGCGTCGATGGCTTCGCGCAACGCATCGTCCGGGCGGACCATGCCGACGCCGACATTCCAGTTCAGATCGGCCGTGCTCTCGTCGCGATCCAGGATCCGGAGCGGATTGTCCGGATGGGTCAGATTGAAATAGCTGGCGGCGGTGGGCGTGACCGCGGCGGCGTCGATCTCACGTTTCGATACGGCCTCCAGACTGTCGCTCTCGAAGCCGAAGGTCGATATCGGCACGCGCCGCCGGCCGATGATCATGGCTGCGATCGATCCAACCTGCACCCCCACCTTGGTCGACTCGTTGAGGCTGGCGAAGGACGTGAGCGTGCTGGATGAGGGCACGGCGAGCGCGACGCCCGTGCGATAATACGGTTTGGAGATTCTCAGGCGGGTTTCGCCTTGCGCTTCGCGATCGGCGATGACGTCCAGAAGAATGTCGCAGCCGGCGCTGCGCATCTGGTACTGCGTGATGATCCAATCGAGCCTCAGCGAGACACCGAGCTCGCGTGCCAGCGCCCGACCGAACTCGACCTGAAAGCCGGGCGGCTCGCCGGCCTTGTGCGCAAAGGGAAGCGAATTGGGGTGCGCGCACAGCCCGATCACGCCGCTGGAGCGGATCGCCTCCAGGGGTCGTGCCGACGCTTGCCCCGACAGGACGATGGCGGCAGCGACGATGACCGGGGCAAATGCCTTCATTCCGCGCTCTCTGCTCGTCAGCCGTCGCGCGGTTTCAGGGCGCGGATGTACTTGATCATCTGGTCGATCTGGGCATCGGTGAAGGCGCCGTCGAACGCCGGCATCGCCCCCTGCTTGCCGTGCTTGATGCGGTCGCGAATAAAGGCATCGTCGCGCGGCGAATTCATCAATTGCGGCCCCTTGCCGGCGGCCCGGCCACCGTCGGAGTGACAAAAGCCGCAGGTCCCCGCGAACACCTGCTCGACCTCGAACGCCGCGTTCTCCGGCGCGGGTGTGGCGGATTGTGCCTGGGCCATCGCAGCCCACACCAACGAGGCGCCCAGCCCCGCCAAAATCGTCTTGCAAGGCAGTCTCAACAGCTACGCTCCATTCCTGATCCGCGCACTGCCGCGACATCGATCCTGGAGCGGGCTTGCGCCCGCTCCAGGATCAGACCATCCGCGGCTTACCTATTTCAGGCTGAAGACGACCAAGGCGCCGTCGTCACGCGGCATGCTCTTGTAGACGCCGCCGAAGTTCGGCGCATATTCGTCCGCCAGCATCCCGCCGAAGCCTGCCGTCACGGCGATATATTGCTTGCCGCCGACGGAGTAGCTGACGATGCCGCCCTGGTGGCCGGTGCCGTTGTTGTGCTTCCACAGCTCGGCGCCGGTCTCGGCATCATAGGCGTGCAGCACGCCGCGGGAATCAGGCACGAAGACGAGGTTGCCCGCGGTCGACAGCACGCTTCCGAGCGGAGGCTCGGGATAGCGAACCTCCCATTTCTTCGCGCCCGTAATGGGATCGCGCGCGTCGAGATGCCCGTAGATCTCGCCACCTGGAGGAGGCACCATCTTGAAATCGGCGCCGATATTGAGCTGGGCCTGCGGCGTGGTGACCGGTGTCGTCTTCTGGATATCCAGCGTCATGCACCATTCCTGTCCGATCTTGTAATAGAGACCGGTCTTGGGGCTGTACGATCCGGCGTTCCAGCTGATGCCGCCGCCGATGAACGGACACAGCGGTGGTTCGGTGACTTTGCCGACCGGGAAATCGCGACGGCCGATCAGCGCGCCGGTCTTGGGATCGATATCCTTGACGAAGTTGATGTTCTCGACCAGCCGCCAGACGTTCTTCACTTTGAGATTGCGGTCGTAGACGAAGACGAAGCCGCCCTTGTTCGGATGGACCACGTATTTCTGGCCGTCTCGCTCGAGCATCACGAATTCGCCGACCGAGCTGTCGAAGTCCCAGGCATCGTGCGGCAGTTCCTGATGGTAGAACTTCAGCTTGCCGGTATCGATGTCGAGCCCGATCACCGAGGTCGTATAGAGATTGTCACCGGGACGCGCGCCCTGCGTCTTGTAGTCTGGGCCCGACCAATCGTAGAGCGGCGCCGGGTTCGCAGTGCCCCACAGGATAGTGTTGGTCTCGGAATCGTAGGTGCCCGGCATCCAGCCGCCACCGCCGCCGGTGCGCCAGGATTCGTTGCCCCAGGTCTTCATGGCCTCTTCAGTGCCTGCGACCGTGAGGAACTCCCACTTCTTCTTTCCGGTCGCGGCGTCGAGCGCGAAGATCGGGCCGCGGCCCGGCCATTCGCCGCCCTGCGCGCCGATAATCACGCTGCCCTTCGCGTAGAGCGGCGCGCCGGTGAAACCCACCGTCAGCTTCTGCGAGTCGATCAGCCTGGACTCCCAGAGAACCTTTCCGGTCTTGGCGTCCAGCCCGAAGACACGGCCATCCATCGTGCCGACGAAGACTTTGCCTTCGCCGAGAGCGACGCCGCGGTTGTAAGGCGAGTGGGTCTGCCGGCTGATCAGCGCCTCATCCAGCTCCGGAAAGAACGACCAGATGACCTCGCCGGTCGCGCCGTTCAGCGCGAACACCCGGCTGTAAGAGCCCGAATAGTACAGCACGCCATCGGCGACGAGCGGCATCGACTGCAGGCCGCGCGTCGATCGCCCGGGAATGTGCGTCCATGCCACGCTCAGATTGCCGACATTGCTCGCATTGATCTGCGCAAGCGGGCTGTAGTGATGGGACTTGTAGGAACCGTGATAGGTGAGCCAATCGTTCTGGCCGGCGGACTCGATACGGGCCGTATCCACGGACTGAGCCAATGCCGCCGTCGCTGCAAATGTCGCAACGACAACGACAGGCAAGACCGAGCTGAGCCACTGCTTCCTCATTTGTACTTCCTCCCGCTCTTGTGTTTGTTGATTGCGTCTCGTGAACGCCGCTACGAGGGCTATTTGCAGTTCAGTGTGCGTCGATCGTCCTCCATCGGACCGAATCGTCAACAGATGCCCCTCTCTCGGCACATTGCGCCGAGGAGCCACGTTCACCGGAGTGGTTGCTGTTGTACTTCCGCTTGCCGTTACACTGTACGACGGATCACAGGACGTGCAAATACGGAATGCGCGCTGAAGTCGGTTCGATGCAGGGCGACCTGAAACGGCAGTGACACTGACCGTTTTTGCTTTTGATCCGCCGATCCCGAAACATGTCGTTTTATCCGTAAAGCACCTTTGGCAGAATCGTGACGATGCCCGGCCAGAGCGTCAGCAGCAGCACGAAGCCGATCATGATCAAGAGATACGGCAAGGTGACGCGCGCGATGTAGCCGAGGCCGTCTTCGGTCAGGCCCTGGATGACGAACAGGTTGAAGCCGACGGGCGGGGTGATCTGCGCCATTTCTACGGCGAGCACAAGGAAGACGCCGAACCAGACCTCGTCGAAGCCGGCGCCCTTCACGATCGGCAGCACGATCGGCAGCGTCATCACGATCATCGAGAAGCCGTCGAGGAAACAGCCGAGCACGAGATAGAAGACGATCAGCGCCACGATCAGCATGAAGGGCGACAGGCCGAGGCCCTTGACGAACGCGGCGACCGCTTGAGGAATGCCGAGGAACGCCGCGGCATTGCCGAGGATCGAGGCCCCCAGCACGATCAGCGCGATCATCGAGCAGGTCACGACCGAGCCGATCAGCACGTCGCGCATCACCTGTTGCGAGATCGCGCCTTGCGCCCAGGCAACCAGGCCCGCGCCGAGCACGCCGACGGCGGCGGCCTCCGAGGGCGTTGCGAGCCCGCCATACATCGAGCCGAGCACACAGGCGATCAGGAACAGCGCCGGCGCGAGATCCTTCAGTGCTGCAAAGCGCTCGCTCCACGGCACCTGCGAAAGCTTGGCTTCCGTCTCGGGTACCATCGCGGGCTTGAGGCTCGTATGCAGCATCACCCAGGCCATGAAGGTCGCGGCCAGCAGGAAGCCCGGCAGCACGCCGGCGGTGAACAGCTTCAGGATCGAGACATCGCCGAGCACGCCGTAGATGATCATGATGTTGGACGGCGGGATCAGGAAGCCGAGCGTGCCGGCGCCGGCGAGCGAGCCGATCGCGATGTCGCGGGAATAGCCGCGGCGCAGGAGCTCGTTGAGCGACATGCGGCCGATCACCTGCGTCGTCGCGGCCGAGGAGCCAGAGATCGCCGCGAAGATGGTGCAGCCGATCACGTTGACATGCAGGAGGCGGCCGGGCAGCAGCCCGGCCCACGGCGCCAATCCCTGAAACAGCGAGCGCGACAGGCGGGTGCGAAAAAGCAACTCGCCCATCAGGATGAACAGCGGCAGCGCCAGCAGCTCCTGCGTGGTCAGGATGTTCCAGGCGTATTGCGGCAGCAGCTTGTCGAGCGGGATCGAACGGAACATCGCGAGCAGCAACGTCGCGGTGAGCGCAAGCGTGAGGCCGATCCAGACGCCGCAGGCCAGCAGCACAAACAGGATCGCGAACAGGGCGACGACTTCGATGGTCATGCGATCTTGGATCCGGATGCGGATAGGGCGGTCATTCGACGGGCGAGGCTTTCATGCGATGATCTTCCAGCGGCAGGCCGAGCGCGGCCTGGATCGCACGCGCCAGGAACTGCAGCGTCAGCAGCAGCATGCCGAAGGTGACGATCGCTTGGGGAAACCACAGCGGCGTGTCGCTCGAGGTCGAGACCTGGCCGCGCAGGAAGGCGCTCCAGGCGAATTTCGCCATGGCCGAGGTCAGGAACGCCATGAAGGCGAAGCCGGCCGCCGCCGAGAGGATCTCGAGCCCGCGCTGCACGGTCGCTGGTGCGTTCTTCAGCAGCAGCACGACGCGAATGTGGCCGCCGACGCGCAGCGTCATGGCGGCGCCGAAGGTGAAGGACGCCGCCATCAGATAGGACGAGTATTCCCACGCGATCGAGATGGTTGGCGGAAAGAACGGCAGGAAATTCGAGAGAAAGCGGGTTGCGACCTCGCACAACATCAACAGCGTCAGCATCAAGAGACAGAAGCCGCCGATCCAGCCGTCGAGCCGGCCGAGGCGATCGATGCCGTCGAGCATGATGCGCAGCGGCGCGGGCGCCGCTGCGTTGAGGCTGTGCGATGCTTCGGGCGTAACGCTCACCACGCCTCGTCCTCAGCCGCGCTTCATTTCGGCGAGATAGGCCCGCACCGGCTTGTCCGCGGCCGGCACGCGCTTGAGGAAGGCGTCCAGCTGCGGCGCGGTCTTGGCCCGGATCTCCGCCATCATCGCGTCCGACACCGGCACCACCTCCATGCCGCCCTCCTTGAGGCGGTTGAGGCTGTCGACGTCGGCCTTGAGCGAATTGGCCCAGAAGCCCGGCTCCATCTTCGCCGCGACATCGGCGACGAGCTTCTGCTGATCTGCGGAGAGCGCCTTCCAGGAATCCAGATTGACGGTGAGCATCTGCGACGACCAGACATGGTTGGTCGGGTAGACGTATTTCAGGAACTCCCAGAACTTGCCGTCAACGCCGGAAACCGACGAGGTGGAGACCCCAGCCACCGCGCCGGAGGCGAGTGCGGGGATCGTTTCGCCCCAGGGGATCATCACCGCCGCCATGCCGATGGCATTGAGCATCTCGACCGCATTCTTGTCGGGTACCCGGATCTTGATGTTCTTGAGGCCCTCGACGTCGGCGACCTTCGTCTTCAGATGCAGATATTGCGTCGGCCACGGCACGATGTAGAGGATCTTCTGGTTGTTGCGCGCGGCGATCTTCTCGTATTCGGGCCGCACATATTTGTGCAGCACCTTGAGCTCGTCCACGGACCCGCAGAGGAAGGGGATGCTCTCGACGCCCATGAAGGGCTCGTCGCCGACCTGCTGGATGTTGAGGACGTCGGCGAGCGGCACGAGGCCGTCGCGCACGGCGCGCAGATGCTCGGGCCCCTTGAAGCCGAGCTGACCGCCGGCCTTCACGGTGATGGCAACCGCGCCGCCGCTCTGCTTCTTCACCTCCTCCGCAAACGCCATCGCGTTCTGGGTGTGGAAATTGCCGTCGGGCCAGACCGTTGACATGTCCCAGCTTGTCGTCGCCGCCCGCGACCGCGTCGAGATGTGGCCGGCGGCGAGCAGCGTTGCTGCGCCCGCGGTGAAATGACGTCGCGTAATCATTGCTCCCCTCCGTTTACCGAGCGCGTTGATGCATCAACGCGCGTACCCATAGACCTTGACTGCGTTCTCCGAAGACACGAGACCGCTCGCGACGTCGTCGTTGACGGCCGCGCGATCGCGCTCCCTGGGATCGCCAATGCCGGCACCGCCGGGCGTCATCACGACCAGCCGGTCGTCCGGCGGCACCTGCTGAAAGCCCTTGCCGCGCAGCTTCTTGCCGGACTTGAGACCGACATAGCCGGCCTCGCCGTTCCGGCCGCCGTCCCGCCCGCGCGGCGGATGATCGATGCGGTCGAACGCGGCGAGAATGTCGAACGGCGCATCGACCCCGCTGCCGACCTCGATGATCTGGCCGAGACCGCCGCGGGTGCGCCCCGCCCCGCCGGAATCCGGGCGCAGCTCCTTGCGCCAGAAGATCAGCGGGGTCTGCGTTTCCGCAATCTCGACCGGCGTGCCGCGCACGCCGCTTGGGTAAGCGGTGGCCGACAACCCGTCCTTGGTAAAGCGCGCGCCGGTGCCGCCGTTGGAGGTGACCGCCATCGAGAAACCGTAATTGCCGCCGGCGCCAGAGCGGGTCTGGCCGCGCACGTTGAGATTCCACAGGCAGGAGGTGCCTTCCGCCGGAACGCGCTCGGGAATGATCTGGCGCAGGCAGCCGAACACGACGTCCGGCAGCATCTGGCCGATGACGTGGCGCGACGCCACGGGCGCCGGCTTCGGCGCATTGAGGATCGCGCCCGCCGGCGCCGACACCGTGAGCGGCGAGAGCGAGCCGGCATTGTTGGGGATCTGAGAGGCGACGACGCAGCCGAGGCCGAACACAGTATAGGCCGTGGTGTAGGACAGCGGCACGTTGATGCCGAACTTCGAGGCCGCGGATGTGCCGTCGAAATCGACGTGGATGCCGCTATCCGAGATCGTCAGCGTCGCCGCCAGCGTCACCGGCGCATCATAACCGTCGACCACCATGGTGTTGCGCCAGCTGCCCTTCGGCAGCTTTGCGATCTCGGCCAGCACGGCCTCGCGCGAGCGGTCGCAGATGTAATCGCCGAGCTCGTCGAGCGTGTCGATGCTGAACTCGCTCATCATCTCGACCAGGCGCTCGCAGCCGACATCGTTGCAGCCCGCGAGTGAATAGGTGTCGCCCTCGGTATCGATCGGCAGGCGCGTGTTGGTGCGGATCATCGCCATCAGCGTCTCGTTGACGACGCCCTGATCGATCAGCTTCAGCATGGGGATGTAGAGCCCCTCCATGAACACGTCGGTGGCATCGGGCCCGAAGCCGATGCCGCCGATATCCATGAGATGACTGGTGCAGGAGAACAGCGCGACGACCTTGCCGTCCTTGAAGCAGGGCGTGGTGACGACGAAATCGTTGAGATGACCGGTGCCCATCCAGGGATCGTTGGTGATGTAGGCATCGCCCTCCTTCATCGTCTCAAGCGGGAAGTGAGCGATGAAGTGCTTCACCGATTCCGCCATCGAGTTGACGTGGCCGGGCGTGCCGGTCACCGCCTGCGCCAGCATCCGGCCCTTGAGGTCGAACACGCCGGCCGAGAGGTCGCCGCATTCGCGCACGATCGGGCTGAAGGCGGTGCGCAAGAGCACCTGCGCCTGCTCCTCGACCACGGCGATCAGCCGGTGCCACATGATCTGAAGGTCGATCAGGCTCGCGCCATTTGCCTTGCTCATGATCAGGCCGCCTTTCGTTCCATGACGATGCTGCCGGCACCGTCGATATGGGCGTCGAAACTGGTGGAGACGAAGGTCGAGGTTTCGTCTTCCGCGATCACGGCGGGGCCCGCGATGATCGCCCCCGGCGCCATGTCCTCGCGCCGGTAGAGCGGGATCTCGATCACTTCTCCGGCCCGGCCGTCGAAGAATTTTCGACTGCCGGACGCCGTGGCCGCGGCCTTGCGCGCGACCGCCGCAACGGCAGGCGGATTGCGCGCCTCCGTCGTTGCGAGCACCGACCAGCTCAGCACCTCGATGGCCGCGCCCGGGATCGGCCGCTCGAACATGGCTGAATAATCCGTCTCGAACTTCTGGCGCAGGCCGGCGAGATCGGCGGAGATCAGCGGCCGGTTCGGCAGCTCGACGGTGATCTCGTGGCCCTGGCCGACATAGCGCATGAAGGCCGCGCGGCGCTCGCGCACCGGCGCACCGGCGGCACCAGGCTCGACCAGCGCACGCGCTTCGGTCGCCATCTCCTGAAGTAAGTCGGAGACGGCCGCGGTGTCGAAATCATCGAGGCGGACGTGCCGGCTGCGCACCAGCTCATAGGCGATCGGCGCGGCCAGAAAGCCGACCGCCGAGCCGACGCCGGCATTCGACGGCACGATCACGCGGGAGACGCCGATCTTTTCGGCGACGCGCGCCGCATGCAGCGGCGCGGCACCGCCGAAGGCGATCAGCGTGTGCTGGCCGACCACGGCGCCGCGCTCGACGGCGTGCACGCGCGCCGCGCTCGCCATGTTCTCGCAGACGACCTCGTGCACGGCATAGGCTGCCGTCTCCGCGGACAGGCCGAGCGGCGCACCGACATCGCGCAGCAGCGCCTGTTTCGACAGCTCCGGATCGAGCTTGATTGTGCCGGCCGCAAAGGCATCGGGATCGATCATGCCGAGCGCGACGTCGGCATCCGTCACCGCCGGACGCTGGCCGCCTCGGCCATAGCAGGCCGGCCCCGGCTCCGACGAGGCGCTCTCCGGGCCGACGGTGACGCGCTTCATCGCATCGACATGGGCGATCGAACCGCCGCCGGCGCCGATCTCGACCATCTCGATCACGGGGATGCGCACCGGCAGGCCGGAGCCCTTGAGGAAGCGCGCGGCGCGATCGACCTCGAACACGCGCGAGGTCTCGGGCTGGTATTTCTCGATCAGGCAGATCTTGGCCGTGGTGCCGCCCATGTCGAAGGACAGCACCTTGCTCTCGCCGAGCCGCGCCGCGATCTGTGCAGCGAAGATCGCGCCGCCGGCAGGCCCGGATTCGACGAGACGCACCGGAAAGCGCCGCGCCGTCTCGATCGAGGTGACACCTCCGCCCGAGGTGACCAGATAGATGGCGCCACGAAACTGCTCGACCTGCAGGGCGTCGGCCATGCGGGCGAGATAGCCGTCGATCAGGGGTTGCACATAGGCGTTCGCGACCGCAGTCGATGTGCGCTCGTACTCGCGAATTTCGGGACAGACGGCGGAAGACACCGTCACGGAGATGCCGGGCATCTCCTCGGCCAGGATCGC
The DNA here is from genome assembly GCF_016031655.1 of Bradyrhizobium glycinis. Classification (GTDB taxonomy): domain Bacteria; phylum Pseudomonadota; class Alphaproteobacteria; order Rhizobiales; family Xanthobacteraceae; genus Bradyrhizobium; species Bradyrhizobium glycinis. Next base: position 97,629 of record NZ_JACCHQ010000004.1, on the reverse strand, counting down.
CGCTGCGCGTCGCTCGTGCTCGGGATTGGCGTAGGAGTGCAGGAAGGCGATCGCGACGCTCTCGACGCCGAGCTCACGCAATTTCGGCGCGAGCGCGCGCACGGCCGTCTCGTCGAGCGGGAGGCGGACGGCGCCATGGGCGTCGATGCGCTCCGGCACCGTGAAGCGGAGGCTGCGCGGGGCCAGCGGCTTCGGCTTGTCGATGCTGAGATCGTACTGGTCGTACCGGCTCTCGGTGCCGATATCGAGCACGTCGCGAAAGCCTTCGGTTGCGATCAGCGCCGTCTTGGCGCCGCGCCGTTCGATGATCGCATTGGTCGCGAGCGTCGTGCCATGGATGAAGACGTCGATATCGCTGATATGGGCACGTGCATCGGCAAGAATGAGCCGCATGCCGTCCAGCACCGCCTGCTCGGGGCGCTGCGGGGTCGTCAACACCTTGCGGGTTTTGCGGTCTTGTCCCACGTCCAGCACGATGTCGGTGAAGGTGCCACCGATATCCACGGCAAGCCGTACCTCGGCTCCCTCAAGCATTCCAAATTCTCCGTGCTGGTCGTCAAGACTGGGTCCAAAAGCGCAGCAATTCCCGTGCCATGAGGCATGCCGGCAACGCTGTGCCCGGCTATTTTGCGCGGCACCTATGCAATAGGCAAGGCGTGTTCGCCGTGAGCGCGATCAGAGCAGGAATGCAAGCGCCGCTTCGCAGCGCTCCTCGACCTTCAGCGTCAAGAGATCGTCGGCACGGGTACGCCCGAGATTGATCGCGGCGATCGGAATCTGCCGTTTCGCGGCAGCCTGCACGAAGCGGAAGCCGGAATAGACCATCAATGACGAGCCGACGATCAGCATGGCATCGGCCTGCCCCAGATGATCCTGCGCCTTGGCCACCACATCGCGCGGCACATTCTCGCCGAAGAACACCACGTCGGGCTTGAGAATGCCGCCGCAGGCTTCGCAAGGCGGCACCTCGAAGGAGGAAAAATCCTCGTGCTCCAGATCGGCGTCGCCATCAGGTGCATCCGCGGCATCAAGCGTCAGCCATGCCGCATTGGCGCGGCCGAGAGCGTGCTGAAACTGGTCGCGACGCGTCTTGCGACCGCAGCCCATGCAGCGGACCAGATCGAGCCGGCCGTGCAGGTCGATCACCTGCCGGTGGCCGGCCGACTGATGCAGCCGGTCGACATTCTGCGTCAGCAGCATCCCGCACCGGCCATTCGCCTCGAGCCGGGCCAACGCGCGATGCGCATCGTTCGGCTTCGCCTGGCCGAACCGCCGCCAGCCGATCAGGCTGCGCGCCCAATAGCGCCGGCGCGTCGGCTCGTCCGACATGAAAGCCTGGAAATTGACCGGCTGGGTCCGCTTCCAGTTGCCCTGGCTGTCGCGATAATCGGGAATGCCCGAATTGGTGCTGCAGCCGGCGCCGGTCAGCACGAATAGTTTTTCGTGCCGGCCGACGAAATCCTGGAGTGGGGAATCTGCCAGCGGAGAACTCGTCATGGTGCAGATGTAGTCTGCGCCGGCGGATTCTGCCAGATGCCGCGTGGCGGCCCGAGTTTAGCTCGCCCAGTTCTCGCGAAACTCCGGAAACAGCGTGATGCCTCCGCAGGCATAGATGGTCTGCCCGGTGATGTAGCTGGAATCGTCCGAGGCGAGGAAGGCGAACACCGCCGCGATCTCTTCGGGAGTGCCGACGCGGCCGAGCGGAATGTGGCTGGTGACGACACCGCGCTTTTCGGGATCGCCGGTCCAGGCCGCGTTGATCGGCGTATCGATTGCGCCGGGACCGACCGCATTGACGCGGATGCCGTGCCGCGCGAATTCGAGCGCCAGCGTGCGGGTGAGACCGGCCATACCGCTCTTGCTGATGGAATAAGCGAGATAGCCGGGCTTTGGGATGATCTGGTGGACGCTGGAGCAGTTGATGATGCTGCCACCTCCGCCACGCGCGACGAAATGCGCCAGCGCCTTGTGCGCGCAGAGCACGGCGCCGTTGAGATTGACGTCGATGATGCGGCGGTAGGTTTCGACGTCGAGCCCCTCGCTCGGCGATTCCCGCTGGAAGCCGGCATTGTTGACGAGACAGTCGAGGCGCTTGAAGCGCGCCAGGACGGTCTCGAACATCGCGGCGATGTCCTGCTCGACCCCGATATCGGCCTTGACGACGATATGGTCGAGCCTGCCGTGGCCGCGATCGCTCGATGCCGTTCGCGCCAGCGCGAGGGTCTCCTCGGCGTTGCCGGCGTGATCGAAATAGTTGATGGCGACGGTCGCGCCTTCCTGCGCCAGCCGGATGGCGACGGCGCGGCCGATGCCTTGGGAGGCGCCGGTCACCAGCGCGTACTGGCCGACGAGGCGCGAGGGAAACGAGGTCGAGCGTTCGGTTTGCGGCATGTGTTCTCTCCGGGATGCATCATCATGGATGGAACCGGCGTTTTGTTCCATCCCTCGCAGATGCCGGGATCTAGAGCATGATCCGGAAAAGTGTGTAGCGGTTTTCCGAAAGGATCATGCTCAAACAACAACCTAAAGCGCGATGACGATCAATCCTAATCGCATCGCGCTTTAGTCGACTGGCTGCGCGAGCGGCGAGGTCAGGATTTGATAGAGGATGATCGCGCCGAAAGTCGCAGTGCCGATGCCGCCGATCGTGAACGCACCGAATTTGAGCGTGAGATCGCCGGCCCCTGCGATCAGCGCCACCGCGACGGTGATGAGGTTCGCAGGATTGGCAAAGTCGACCTTGTTCTCGACCCAGATTCGTCCGGCCATCGCCGCGATCAGCCCGAACAGCACGATCGAAAGCCCCCCAATGACGGGACCCGGGATGGACAAGATGAGCGCGCCGAATTTCGGCGAGAAGCCGAGCAGGATCGACACCAAGGCTGCGAACGCAAACAGCAGGGTCGAATAGACCTTGGTCGCCGCCATCACGCCGATGTTCTCGGCGTAGGTGGTGACGCCGGTGCCACCGCCGCACGCCGCCACGATGGTCGCGAGACTGTCCGCGAACAGGGCGCGGCCGAGATAGGCATCGAGGTTCCGGCCCGTCATGGCGCCGACGGCCTTGATGTGCCCGAGGTTCTCAGCAACGAGAATGACCGCAACCGGCGCGATGAGGAAGATCGCATCGGCCTGAAAGCTCGGCGCCGTGAAGTTCGGCAGCCCGAGCCACGGCGCGGCCGACAATCGCGTGAAGTCGATCGGCTTGCCGAAGCCGAGGCCGTTCGCGAACAGCAGGTAGAGGAGATAGCCGCCGACCGCCCCGAGGATGATCGGCAGGCGGCGCCACAGGCCTGGCGCTGCAACGGCCACCACGCCGATGATCAAGACGGTGGCGAGCCCGATCCAGGTGTCGAAGGCATTGGCGCTCACCGCCTTGACCGCCACTGGCGCGAGATTGAGGCCGATCGCGGCGACGACAGCGCCGGTGACGGCCGGCGGCAGCAGCCGCTCGATCCAGCCAACACCGGACCACATCACGACCAGCGAAATCAGGCCATACAGCACCCCGGCGCCGACGATGCCGCCGAGTGCAACCGACAGGTTCGGGTTTGGCCCCTGCCCGGCATAGCCCGTCGCGGCGATGACGACGGCGATGAAGGCGAAGCTCGAGCCGAGGTAGCTCGGCACGCGCCCGGCGACGACGACGAAGAAGATCAGCGTGCCGACGCCGGAGAACAGAACTGCAACGTTGGGATCGAACCCCATCAACAGCGGCGCGATGATCGTCGCACCGGACATCGCGACGCAATGTTGAAGACCTGAGACGATAGTCTGGCCCCAGGACAGCCGCTCCTCCGGCATGATCACGCCCGAGGTCTTGAGCTTCCAACGTGGAAAATAGCTCTGCTCGTCCGAGCCTGTTGCGATCGTCATGTTTCCCCCGGTTCCGGTGCAGCGATCGATGGCGTGCCAACAGACAAAAATGTGATTGTCGCTTCTGCGACGCCCATCACATGATGCAAATCATGCACGATCAATCCGTTCCCGAGCCCGCATTATGACACAGATTGCGATCCCGTCAGCCATCCAGCGCCGGCACCAGCCCTGGTACAAGATCCTCTACGTCCAGGTGCTGATCGCGATCGCACTCGGCGTGCTCATCGGCTATGTCTATCCAGATCTCGGCAAGGCCTTGAAGCCGCTCGGCGACGGCTTCATCGCGCTGATCAAGATGATGATCGCGCCCGTGATCTTCTGCACCGTGGTGCACGGCATCTCCTCGATGGGCGATCTCAAGCGGGTTGGCCGGGTCGGGCTGAAGTCGCTGATCTATTTCGAGACGGTCTCGACCGTGGCGCTCGCGGTGGGTTTGCTGGTCGGCGAGATTCTCCAGCCCGGGCACGGCTTCAACATCGATCCGGCCACGATCGACCCCAATTCGGTGGCAACCTACGTCACCAAGGCCAAGGAAGAGGGCATCGTCGCCCATCTGATGGCGATCATTCCCGACAGCTATCTCGGCGCGATCGCGCGCGGCGACCTCTTGCAGGTGCTGCTGATCTCGATCCTGTCCGGCTTCGCCATCGCCTTCCTCGGCAAGGCCGGTGAGCCCATTGCGGACGCGATCGACAAGGCGGCGAAGATGTTCTTCGGCATCATCCGCATCATCGTGCGCGTCGCGCCGATCGGCGCCTTCGGCGCGATGGCGTTCACCGTCGGCGCCTACGGCCTCGGCTCGCTGCTCAATCTCGCCGCCCTGATCGGCACGTTCTATCTGACCAGCATCCTGTTCGTGCTGATCGTGCTGGGTGCAATCGCCCGGCTCGCCGGCTTCTCGATCCTGCGCTTCATCGCCTATATCAAGGACGAGCTCTTGATCGTGCTCGGCACCTCGTCCTCCGAGACCGTGCTGCCGCAGATGATCCAGAAGATGGAGCATCTCGGCGCCTCACGCTCCGTGGTGGGCCTCGTGATCCCGACCGGCTACAGCTTCAACCTCGATGGGACCAACATCTACATGACGCTGGCGACGCTGTTCCTGGCGCAGGCGACCAACACCCATCTGACCATCTGGCAGGAGCTCGGCATTCTCGGCATCGCCATGATCACCTCCAAGGGCGCCTCCGGCGTGACCGGCGCCGGCTTCATCACTCTCGCCGCGACGCTGTCGATCGTGCCTGATATACCGATCCAATCGATCGCGATCCTGGTCGGCATCGACAAGTTCATGAGCGAATGCCGCGCGCTCACCAATCTGATCGGCAATGGCGTTGCCTGCGTCGTCATCAGCATCTCCGAAGGCGAGCTCGACCGCGACGCGCTGCACGAGACCATGGCGCATCCGCTGGAGATCGGCGAGGCGCTGGAGCCAGGCGGGGGCGCTGCGTCGTAGGCCGCGCAGTGCGTGAGCAGACGACGCCTGGTTCCGATGCGGTAGTTTCCCGGAGTAGAAAATCGATGCGGCCCGCGTCACAACAACGGCGTTGGGATGACGGATTGATACTCATTTTTTCCGCCCGACGCGCTGGGGGCAGGGCGTCGGGCGTTTGATAGTTCTAAGACTTCGGAACTTCGCGCGGGATTAGACCATCCCGCCATTGGCGGGCTGGCAAAATAGAGTTCGCGTCGTTTCGATTCCCGCCGATCGCTGATCAGCCCTTGAGCGCGGTCACCACCACCTCGATCAGCGCGCCGCCGCCGAGATCGGCGACGCCGACGGTGGCGCGCGTCGGCAGGTTGTCGCCGAAGAATTCGGTCCAGGCCGCGTCCATCTCGTTCTTCTTGGAGAGATCGGTGACGAAGATCGAGGCGCTGACCACGCGCGACTTGTCGGTTCCCGCCTCTTTCAGATAGCCGGCGATCTTGCCGAGGATGTTGCGGGTCTGGTCGCCCATCGAGACCGAGGTGTCGTCGGCGATGGTACCGCCGAGGAAGACGAAGCCATTGGCTTCGACGGCGCGGTGCATGATGGGCGTGCGGATGCTGCGGGTAATGCTCATGATGTCCTCTTGTTCCTTTGTTTGAGCATGATCCTTTCGGAAAACCGCTACACACTTTTCCGGATCATGCTAGAGCGTGGAAGGGTGGAAGCGGTCGATGCCGAGATCGCTGACGCGGGTCTGCGTGCCGCCGTTGACAATCAGCTCCGCCATCACGGCGCCGGCGCCGGGGCCGAGTTGAAAGCCGTGCAGCGAGAAGCCGAACTGGTGGTAGAGCCCCTTGTGACGCGAGCTCGGCCCGAACACGGGAATGTCGTCCTTCATCTTGGCTTCGATGCCGGCCCAGGCGCGGACGATGGTCGCGCCGCGCATGACCGGAAACAGCTCGAACACGGTCTGCGCGCTGGTCGCAAGGCTCTTCCAGTCCAGCACGGTCTCGTTGCGATCCTGATAGGGCGTCGCCAGATGGCCGCCGCCGATCAGCACGGTGCCGTTCTTGAACTGCTTGAAGGAAAGCTTGCGACCGCGCAGGATCACGACCGGATCGATGAAGTGCGGCACGCGCGAGGTGATCATCAGCATCGGCGCCACGGTCTCGACCGGCACCGGCTCGCCAAGATCAGCCGCGATCTTGCCGGCCCAGGCGCCGGCGGCATTGACCAGCACCGGCGCGGCAAAGCTCTCCGAACCCGCATCGACGTGCCAGAGACCGTCGTTGTAGCGGATGTTGCTGGCCGCTACGCCTTCGCGCACGGTCGCACCGAGCTGCTCGGCCTTGCGGCGGAACGCCGTCGTCGTCTGCGCCGGATTGGCCGCGCCGTCGCGGCGCGAGACCACGCCGCCGGGACAGGTCTCGGCCACCGCCGGCACGAGCCGGCGCAGTTCGGCCGCGTCGATCAGTTCTTCGTGGGTGAAGCCCAGCGCGTTGAGCTCGGCGACGCGGGCGCGGCAGGCCACGAGCTCGTCTTCGTTCTCGGCGACCAGCACCTGACCGTTGCTCTCGAAGCTGCAATCGTCGTCGACGAGATCCGTGATCTTCTCCCAGATGCCCATCGAGCGGATCGACAACGGTATCTCCGGGACATGCCGGGCGAGCTGGCGCACGCCGCCGGCATTGACGCCGGAGGCGTGGCGGCCGGCATAGTCCTTTTCGATCAGCACCGGCTTCATGCCGGCGAGACACAGATGCAGCGTGGTCGAGCATCCGTGGATGCCGGCGCCAATGACGATCGCATCCACGTTTGTGCTCATCCGCGCACCACGGCCTTGACGTCGGCCTCGCTCTTCGGAACGGCGGCGAGCTCGGCCAGCGTGATCGGCTTCACCGGCGCGCGCAGCCGGTAATAGCCGATCTCCTGCGGGGTCTTGCCCCGCGCCTGCGCCATCAGCTCGGTGACGGTGAGACCGCAGAGCCGGCCCTGGCACGGGCCCATGCCGGTGCGGCGATAGGCCTTGAGCTGGTTCGGCCCGGTCGCGCCGATCGCGACGGAATCCAGAACGCCCTTGGCGGTCACCTCCTCGCAGCGGCACACGATGGTATCGCCCGAGGGAATGCGGAACTGCGGCGCCGGGCGGAACAGCGTGTCGAGAAAGACGCGACCGCGCTCGGCCTTGGCGAGATCGGAACGGAGCGTCGCCATTGCGGGCAGCTTTGCGGCTGCCGCGGGCGCCAGCGCCTCCACCGCGGCGCGCGCGGCGATGCGGCCCCGCACCACGGCCGCATTGGCACCGCCGATGCCCGCGCCATCGCCTGCGATCGCGATGCCCGCGACCGACGAATTGCCGCTCGCATCGAGCACCGGCGACCAGCACAATTGCAGGTCATCCCAACGATGTTCGATGCCGGCGGACATCGCCAGATTGACATTGGGCACGACACCCTGATGCAGCAGCAGCAGATCGGCCGGAATGGTCTCGCGCTTGCTGCCCGCGACATAGCTCACGCTGGCAAGCTGGCCATCACCGGAAGCCGCAAGCTCGGTGACACCAGAGACGACCTGCACCTTCGCCTTCACCTCGCGCATCATCGACAGGCCTTTGGCGAAATAGGGCGAGGTCAGGAAGGCGAAAGCGTGCGGGAGCGCGGCGAAATAGTTGCCGCGCTGGGTGGTGTCGAGAATGCGGTCGATGCGGCCGCCAAGCCGCAGGATCTGCGCGGCGAGCAGCCAGAGCAGCGGCCCCTGCCCTGCGATCACCGTGCGTCCGTCGGGCACCAGGCCTGAGGACTTCAGCATGGTCTGCGCCGCGCCCGCGGTCATCACGCCCGGCAGCGTCCAGCCGGGAATTGGGAATGGCCGCTCCAGCGCACCGGTCGCGAGAATCACGCGCTTGGCCTTGACGAAAGCGGACGCGCCGCCGATCGAGACGGCAATATCGAGATTGCGGTCGAGGCTCCAGACGGTCGCACGCTGGATCACCTCCGCATTGCTTGCGCGCAGCGACTGCACGAGATCGGCCCCGACCCAATAATCGGCGCCTAGCTGATTGCGCTCGGTGACCGGCGTCGAGGAAATCGCGCGGAACACCTGGCCGCCCGGGCCGATGTTCTCGTCGAGCAGCAGCGTCGACAGGCCGGCCTCGGCGGATGTTGCGGCAGCAGCAAGGCCGGCAGGGCCGGCGCCGATCACCACGACGTCGTAGTTTTCGCGCTTGGGAGCCACGCTCATTTTCCGATCTCCCGCTTGCCCTTCTGGATTTCGATTCTCATGCCCTCGGCGACGGGCACGAGACAGCCTTGCCGGTTGCCGACGCCATCGATGGTGACGAGGCAGTCGAAGCACACGCCCATCATGCAATAAGGCAGGCGCGGCGCGCCGCTGACTGCGGTGGAACGCCGTGCGTCAACACCGGAGGCGAGCAGCGCGGCAGAGACGGTGTCGCCCTGGCGCGCCGCGACGGCGACGCCGTCGACGAAGATCTGCACCTGTGGCCGCTTGTCCTGTTCGGATCGCTTGAACATGGGGATGCCTCTTGGCTCCTTCTCAAAATCTTCAATAACCGCTGCTGTTGGCAGCACCTGCGCCGCCAAAACGGCTTGCGGAGAACGCGCCGACCAGCTCCGGCTCAAGCGCGCCTTGCGCCACCATGCGCGCGATCTCGAAGGCGTGGTTGGAGGCGAGCGTCACACCGGAATGGCAGCAGGCGACGAAGGCGCCGGGATGCGTCTCCGACTGGTCGTAGATCGGAAAGCCGTCCTGCGGCATCACGCGAATGCCGGACCAACTCCTGACCACGTTGAGCCGCGCCAGATGCGGGAACATCCGCTGCGCGCGATCGGCCATGACGCCGCTGATCGACGGCTTCAGCGTGCGATCGTCCAGCTCGTCCTCCTTGCTGTCGCCGATCATCACCGTGCCCTCGTCGGTCTGGCGGATCGTGGTCAGGGGATGCGGCAGGAACGGCATGGTGCGCTCGGTCACGACGACCTGGCCGCGGGTCGGGCCCATCGGAGCAAAGAGGCCGACCATTGGCGCCAGCGTCTGGTTGGCATTGCCGGCGGCCAGCACGATCTTGGCGGCCCGCAGCTCGCCCTTCGGCGTGGTCAGACGAAACTCGCCGCCGCTCTTGCTGATGGCCGAGACCGGGCGCTCCGGAAAATAGTCGATGCCGAACGCAATGAAGCCGGTGTGAAACGCACGAAAGGTGCGCAGCGAATTGACGTGGCCGTCGAGCGGGCAATAGCTGCCGCCGGAGACCTCGGGCCCGATCAACGGCAGCGCCTTCTTCACCTCGGACGGCCGCAGCATCTCCATCTTGTAGTCGGCCGCGCCAACTTGGTTGTGCATGCGCTTGACGAGCTCGGTGCGCTGGCCGAATTCATCCTCGCCGAGCGTGAGATGAAAGCCGCCGTTCTGCTGCAGGGCGACGTCGAGGCCAGTCTGCTGCTTCAGCTCGGAGGCCAGCCTGCCCCACGCCTGCGAGGCCTGCACGGTCCACACCGTATAGGCGGGCATGCCGAGCCCTTTGCTCTGCACCCACACCAGCGCGAAATTCGCGCGCGAGGCGCGCTTTGTGATGTCGCCTTCGTCGAGCACAGCGACCTTCTTGCCGAGCCGGCCGAGGCCCCAGGCAATGGCGGAGCCGAGCAGTCCGCCGCCGACGACGGCGACGTCGTAATCCGTTCGCATAGGTTCTCCTATCGTCCCGTATCGCCCTTGCCGGCGAGCACACGGTCGAGCCCGTAGAAGCGATCGAGCAGAACGAGGGCGGTCATGGTGATCGCGATCACGCAGGCCGAGACCGACGTCACCAGCGGATCGATGTTGTCCTGGATGTAAAGGAACATGCGGACCGGCAAAGTCTCGGTCCCGGGGGCGGCGAGGAAGACGGTCATGGTGAGATCGTCGAAGGACTGGATGAAGGCGAGCGCCCAGCCGCTGATGACGCCGGGCAGGATCAGCGGCAGCGTCACGCGGCGGAACAGAGTCCAGCCGCCCGCACCGAGTGAGACGGCAGCCATTTCGACCGAGCGATCCATGCCGGTCGCAGCCGCCAGCGTCAGCCGCAGCGCGAACGGAAACACGATAATGACGTGCGCGATGATCAGCGCCGCGAAGCTGCCGCCGAGACCGGCCGAGGTGAAGAAGCGCAGGAAGGCGATGCCGAGCACGACATGCGGGATCATCAGCGGCGACAGGAACAGAGCCGCGAGCACATCGCGACCGCGGAAGCGATAGCGCGCGATCGCGAGCGCGGCAGGCACCGCGAACACGAGCGCCACCAAGGACGAGAGCGCCCCGAGGCCAAGGCTGACCCAGAAGGCATGGACGAATTCGGGATAGTTCGCGATGGTCCTGAACCAGCGCAGCGAGAAGCCGTTGGTCGGCAGCGACAGAAAACCTTCGGGCGTGAAGGCGACGAGGCAGACCACCAGGATCGGCGCCACCATGATGATGACGAACACCGTGTGGAAGATCAGCGCGAGCGGGCCGTTCCGGCTCATCGAAACACCTCCGCATAGCGGCGCTCGATCAGCGCGTTGCTGCCGACGACGATCAGCACCAGCGCGACCAGCAGCAGCGTTGCGACCGCAGCGCCCAGCGGCCAGTTCAGGGTGTTGAGGAACTCGTCGTAGGCAAGCGTCGCGGCGACCTTGAGCCGGCGGCCGCCGATGATCGCCGGCGTCGCGAAGGCGCTGGCCGAGAGCGAGAACACGATGATCGCTCCCGACAGCACGCCAGGCATGATCTGCGGCATGATGATGCGGCGGATGATGGTCGCAGGGCCCGCGCCGAGCGACATCGCGGCATTCTCGATCTGCGGATCGAGGCGCTGCAGCGCCGCCCACACGGAAAGCACCATGAACGGCATCATCACATGCGCGAGCGCAACGACCATGCCGGTTTCGGTGAACATGAAGGGAATGGGTGAACGGATCGCGCCAAGCGACATCAGCAGCTTGTTGACGAGGCCGTTGTTGCCGCCGAACAGCAGGGCCCAGCCCAGCGTACGCGCGACGACGGAGATCAAGAGCGGCCCGAGAATGACCAGCAGGAAGAAACTCTTCCAACCGCCGCTCATGCGGTTGAGGATGTAGGCTTCGGGTGCGCCCAGCAATGCGGTGAGCAGCGTGGTCAAGATGGCGATGCGGAACGTCCGCCAGAACATCTCCGCGTAATAGGGATCGGTCGCGATCTCGTGCCAGTTCTTGAGGATGAAGACCGGCTCCACGCCCTTGTACTGGCCCCAATCGTGGAACGACAGCATCACCGTCATCGCCAGCGGAATCAGCAGCACGCCGACGAACAGCATCAAGGCGGGCGCGGTCAGCACCCACGGCGCGCGTGTGCTGCGCTCCTCGGCCGCCATGCTCATGCGCCGGCCCTCGCGCGCACGCTCATGTCCTCGGGCCGCCAGGTGAGGCGAACCGCGTCGCCTTCGGCCGGCTGCGCTTTGCCGTCATTCTGGCGGATCACGATCGCCGGACCGCATTCGCTGTCGCACTGGAACAGCCAGTGATTGCCCTGGAAGATTCGTGTGATGATCTTTGCGCTGAGCCCCGTCTCGCCAAAGCCGATTCTTTCGGGGCGGACGCTGACGGTAACGGGGCCGCCAAGCCCGGCCGGCGCCGGTGCACGCCATGAGCCGGCCACCAACTGCGTCGGCGCGACGGTCCGGTCGATCGTTCCGGCAAAGTCGTTGGTCTTGCCGAGAAACTGCGAGACGAAGGCCGAGGCGGGCTTCTCATAGGTCTCCTGCGGCGTGCCGATCTGCTCGATCTTGCCCTGGCTCATCACCACGATGCGGTCGGATAGCGACATCGCTTCGTTCTGGTCGTGCGTCACCAGGATCGTGGTGGTGCCGACGGTGCGCTGGATCTGGCGCAGCTCGATCTGCATCTCCTCGCGCAGCTTGGCGTCGAGGTTGGACAGCGGCTCGTCGAGCAGCAGCACGCTCGGCTTGATCACCAGCGCACGCGCCAGCGCCACGCGCTGCTGCTGGCCGCCGGACATACGGCGGGGATGACGGTCCTCGTATCCGGCGAGGCCCACCATCGCGAGCGCGGCGCGGACGCGCTCGGACCTTTCAGCGCGCGGCACGCCACGCATCTCCAGGCCAAAGGCGACGTTCTCCGCCGCGGTCATGTGCGGAAACAGCGCGTAGCTCTGGAACACAATGCCGAGGCCGCGCTTGGCCGGATGGATCGCGGTCAAGTCCTTGCCCTCGAGCCGGATCGCGCCGCGCGTGGGATCGAGGAAGCCCGCGATCATCTGCAACGTCGTGGTCTTGCCGCAGCCGGACGGGCCGAGGAAGGAGATGAACTCCCCCTTCCCGACCGACAGACTGAAGTCATCGACCACAGTCTGCGTGCCGAACTGCTTTGCGACCCGATCGAGCTCGAGATAGGCCATGGCGCTGTCTCCGCGGCGACCGATCAGCGTTCGACCTCGCGATTCCAGCGCTTGGTCCACTCCTCGCGCTTCTCGTTGATGACGGTCCAGTCCGGATTGTAGAGCTTGGCCGCGCGTTCCCCGATCGGCGCCATCTTGCCGAGCTCCGGCGGGATCACCAGCGATTTCAGCACCGGGCCGTAGCCGTAATCCTTCAGCATCACGAGCTGGATTTTCGGATCGAGCAGCATCTTGACGAAGCTCGCAGCGAGCGGCGAGGCGTTGGGCTTGTTGATCGGGCACGCCGTGGTCAGCAGCGTCGCTGCGCCTTCCTTAGGATAGACGAAGTCGACGGGGAAGCCGGTGTTGGCGAAGCTCTGCACGCGGCCGGTGCCCCACACCGCGATCACGGCTTGGCCGGACTGGAACAGCTCGGTCATCTTGCCCGGCGACGGCTCATAGGCCAGCACGTTCGGATTGATCTGCTCCTTGAAGATCTTGAAGCCGGACTCGACGTTGGTCTCGCCGCCGCCGTTCATCTTCGACAGCATCACCAGCGCTTCGAGACCGTAGGTGTTGTTGATCGGCGGAATCACGAGCTGTTTTGCGTACTTCGTGTCCTTCAGGTCGTTCCACGAGGTCGGCGGCGCCCAGCCTTTCTCCTTGAACACCTTCGTGTTGTACATCAGCCCGGTGGCGACGATGCCGATCGCAACCGCGCGATCGTCCTTGAAGCGCGCGGTGTCGTAGAGATCGGAGGGCAGGCCGTCGAGCTTGCCGCAGAAGCCGAGCTGGATCGCCTGGTACATCGGGCCATCATCGACGATGGCGACGTCGATCTGCTGGTTGCCCTTTTGCGCCTGGAGCTTGGCCAGAGTGTCGGTGGAATTGCCGGCGACGTATTCGACCTTGACGCCGTTCTCCTTCTCGAAAGCCGGGATCACCTCGTCACGGATGGTCTTCTCGAACGAGCCGCCATAGCCGGCGACATAGAGCGTTTTCTGCTGGGCCGAGGCGACCGAGGGGGCGGCAATGAGCGCTGCAATGCTGACCGCGGTCAGAAGGCGAAAAGTCTTCATGTGGACCGATCTCCATACCGGAATGAGGTGACGTGCCGACGAGTCTCGCTGGCTGAAGCGCCTTCCGCATCTCCTTCCGCGCGAATCCCTCTCCGATCAGGGCCCCGGCCCCCATTCGGCGGTTTTGGCGCGATCTGGAGGCTTGAACCCCTCCAATCTGCCGAAAAAGCGGGCTGTCTCCAGTCCTGATGAAAAAGATTGCAAACCTATACTTCCATCGTCCAATGAATAATGGCACCCTCTGCATGCCGAAATATTATGGACGGAATTTAGGATGGCGCGGATCAATTCGCGGCAGGTGGAGGCCTTCCGGGCGACAATGCTGACGGGCAGCGTGACGGAGGCGGCGGCGCTGATGAAGGTGACGCAGCCGGCCGTCAGCCGGTTGCTGCGCGACCTCCAGGCCCTGCTGAAAATGGAGCTGTTCGAGCGGCGCGGCACCGGCCTGGTGCCGACCGCCGCGGCGATGGCGCTCTACACCGAGGTCGAGCGCTCCTTCGTCGGCCTGGAACGCATCACTGCGGCGGCGGAAGAAATCCGCGGCCGCCGCACGGGCTCGCTACGCATCGCAGCACTGCCTGCGCTGTCGAACGGTTATCTGCCGCGGCTCACCGGTCACTTCCTGAAGGAGCGGCCAAACCTCAACCTGGCGTTCTTCGGTGTCATCTCGCCGATCGTGGTCGACTGGGTGCTGAACAATCAATGTGACGTCGGCTTCGCCGAGGTGCCGATCGCGCATTCCGGTCTGCCGAGCCAGAGGCTGCCAGCGCCGGCGCGCGTCGCAGTGCTGCCGACCGGTCATCGCCTCGCGGAGAAGGAAGTCCTGGAGCCGCGCGATTTCGAGGGCGAGACCTTCATCTCGCTGTCGGCGGGATCGTCGAGCCGGCATCTCGTCGATCAGGTCTTCCACCGCCACGATGTCCGCCGCGTGCTCAGGGTCGAGACCACGCTGTCGGAAATCATGTGCGGCATGGTGTCGTCAGGGCTTGGCGTCGCGATCTGCGATCCCTTCACGGCGCAGGAATTCGCAACGCGCGGCGTCGTCGTGCGCCGCTTTCTGCCGCGCATCGACTTCGAATTCTCCGCGGTCTTTCCGGCGCAGCGCAGTCCCTCGCCGGTGGCGCTGGATCTCGTCGAGACCATGCGCAAGGCGCTGGTGGAGTTCGAGGATTAGATTGAGAGCTTCAGTTGCGGAGGCACCCCTCACCCCACCCTCTCCCCGTAAGAACGGGGCGAGGGAGCGAGAGAGCGGCGCGTCCCTTACTCTCAACCTCTCCCCGCCCTTCTGCGGGGAGAGGTCGGATTGCTATGGCGCGCAATTGCGCGCCTGAGCAATCCGGGTGGGGGGCCGGGCACGATATTGCCGCGCGTGACCGCCTATCCGACTCGCGAACCCAAGCGGCGACCCTCACCCATTGAACGCCGCCTGCGCCTCCGGCAGATCCCAGATCCTGCGGATTGCGGCGCTGCCCGCCGCAATGATCGCCGCCTCGTCCACGCCGAGATAGCGTCCCTCATCGACCAGCACGCGGCCATCGACCATGACCTGATCGATATTGGCGCGGTTGGCGAGTGCGATCAGCGCGCGGCGCGGGTCGAACAGCGGCTGCAGATGCGGATGGGTGAGATCGACCACCGTGAGATCGGCGGTCGCGCCAAGCTCGATGCGGCCGAGATCGGGCCGCTTGATGACGTCGGCGGCGACCGTCGTGTTCGCCTCGATCAGCTCGGGTGAGTTCGCGACGTCAGGGCGCGCCGAGGTGATCTTGGAGATCAGCGACGCCGCATTGAGTTCGCCGAGCAGGTCCATGTTGTAGCCGTCGGTGCCGACCACGGTGCGCACGCCATGCTCGGCGAAGCGGCTGAACGCTGCGGTGATGCCGGCGCGCGCGAACACGCGCGGGCAGTTGAGCACGGTCATGCCGCGCGCAGCCATCAGCTTGAGATCGTCGTCGCTGCTGAACATGCAATGCGCCGCCATCAGATCGGGCGCGAGCAGGCCGAGCCAGTCCAGATATTGCGCCGGCGTGCGGCCGCCATAGCGCTTGCCGATGGTCTCGACCTCGGCGCGGCTTTGCGCCATGTGCGTCGTGATGGGGACGCCAAGCTCGCGCGCCCGGGCGGCGCAGGCCTTCAGCAGATCGGGGCCGCAGGTGTCGGTGGCATGCGGGCTCATAGCGAGGCTGATGCGGCCGTCGCCGCGATTGTTCCAGCGCTGATAGAGCGCATTCCACGTGGCCATGTCCGCGGCGCCGTCATCGCCGGAATATTGGACCACACCGTCAGGCCCGGCCTTGGCATCGGAGGTCGAGAACAGATAGGGCGCGCCGTAGAAGCGGATGCCCATCTCCTCCGCCGCGTCGAACATTTCGGGGATCGAGTTGCGGAACGGCTCCATCACCGTGGTGGCGCCGCCCTTGAGCAGCTGGAGGATGCCGAGCCGCGCCACCGCAAGCCGCTCTTCCGCCGACAGAATATCGGCGCCGCGCTTGGTCAGCGGCAGCAGCACCGTGTAGACGATGCTCTGGTTGTTCTTGCGGCCGTTGCCGTCCTCGGTGTGACTGCGCGCTACAGCTTCGGAGAAGCAGTGATTGTGAAGGTTCAGAAGGCCCGGCAATACGAAGCGGCCGGGGCGGTCATAGATCTGATCCGCGCTCGGTCTGTCGCGCGTGATCGCTGCAATCTTCTTGCCTTCGACCAGAACCCAGTGGTCGCGCAAGACATCCTGCGCGCCGTCTTTCCGTGACAGCACATAGCTGCCGAAGATGGCTGTGGTGCTCATGCGGGGCGCACGTTCCAGAACACGGCGGTGCCGTCGAGAATGCCGGTGATCGCCTTGCGATAGGCGGTCGGCTGCTTGTAGAGGCCAATCGGAATATAGGGGATTTCCTCGAACGCGACCGCCTGGATCTCGCGGCAGATGCGCTGCTGCTCGGCGAGCTCGGAAGCCGCCAGCCACTGGCTGCGCAACTCGCCCATCTTCGTGCTCGCATACCAGCCGGCGACCTTGCCTTCGCCGCGAATGTTGGTGTTGCCGGCCGGGTTGAGCCAGTCGATGCCCTGCCAGTTGCCGACCGCGGCGCTCCAGCCGCCCTGCGAAAGCGGATCCTTCTTCAACTGGCGCTGCAGCACGACGGCAAAATCGAGCCCGGCATATTCGACATTCATGCCAGCCTTGCGCAAGGTATCGACCGCGATCTCGCCGAGCGGCTTCTGCGCCAGCGAGTTGGTCGGGACCAGCAGCACGATCTTCTCACCGTTATAGCCGGCGGCCCTGAGGTCAGCCTTGACCTTGTCGTAATTGCGCGGGCCGCGGAACACGTCGAGGCCGACATCGTTCGCCATCGGCGTGCCCGGTGCGAAATAGCCGATCGGTGAGACCTGGAACGCCGGATCGGTGCCAGCGACGGCGGCCATGAACGCGGACTGGTCGATCGCACCCAGGAGCGCGCGGCGGATGGCGGGATTGTCGAACGGCGGCTGCAGGTGATTGAGGCGCAGCATGCAGGCGTAGCCTCTGGGATCGAGGATGCGCGTCTCGATGTCACCGGCCGCCTTGATCACCGGCAAGAGATCGTGCGGCGTGGTCTCCTGCCAATCCTGCTCGCCGGTCTGGAGCGCGGCAACGCCGGTGCCAGCATCGGGCGTCGTGGTCCAGACCACGCGGTCGTAGTGCACGATCTTCGGCCCAGCGGTCCAATCCGGCTTGCCGTCGGTGCGCGGCTGGTAGCGCTCGAACCTGGCATAGGCGTTGCGCGCGCCCTGCACGCGCTCGTCAGCGAGATAGCGGAACGGGCCGCTGCCGATGACCTCGGTGAGCGGCTTGAACGGATCCTGGCTCGCCAGCCGCTCCGGCATCATGAAACAGGCGTTGATCGCGGCCTTGCCGAGCGCCTGCGGCAGCAGCGGGAACGGACGCTTCAGACGGAAGCGGATGGTGGGGTCGTCGGCGGCCGAGAGCTTGGCGGTCGCCTCCATCAGCTCGCCGCCGAAGCCATCGCGCGCGGCCCAGCGACGGATGCTGGCAACGCAATCCCGCGCCAGCACGCGCTCGCCGTCGTGCCAGAACAGGCCGTCGCGAAGCGTGAGGTCCCACTGCAATTGGTCGCCGGACACGACGTGGCCCGACAGCATCTGCGGCGAGACCTGGAGCGAGGAGCTCATGCCGTAGAGCGTGTCGTAGACCATGAAGCCATGGTTTCGCGACACCTGCGCGGTCGAATAGATGGGATCGACGAAGGCGAGATCGATCACAGGGATGAAGCGCAGCGTGGACTGCGATTCAGCGCGAACGATGCCCGGCAGCGATAGCACCGGCAGCGCCGCGCCGGCCTTGAGGAGCGAACGGCGGGAGATGGACATTACGGGAGGCTCCTAAGGGATGTGATATGCAGCGGCAAAGACAGTGCGCTCCCTCCCCCGCTTGCGGGCGAGGGTTGGGGAGAGGGTGCTTCCGCAGAGAGACTCCCCCAGAGGAGAGAACCCTCACCCGGCGCGCTGCGCCGACCTCTCCCGCAAGCGGGAGAGGTGCAGCGAGGGCGCGGCCAGAGCGAAGCGCGACGGAAACACTGCATCATTCCTGGCTCACGTCTTCGCTGCCTAGCGGCTACCGGCTTCGTGACGCAGGAAGTTTTCCGCGATGTTCTCGCCGGTGGTAATCCAGACATCCGGGCACGACTTCGCATAGGTCAGGAACTCGCGCAGCAGGCGCAGCCGCATCGGGCGACCGCTGCATTGCGGATGCAGCACGGTCGTCACCATCGCGCCCCAGTCGCGGACTTCGTCGAGTTCGTCCTTCCACATCGAGAGAACATGCTCCTTGGGGAAGATCGAGCGCGGGCTGAAGCGCGCCGAGAGGCCGTGCATCCAGTCGTCATAGCTCGCGGTCACCGGCAGTTCGATCGTCCCGGGCCTGCCGTCGGCGAGGCGATGGCGATAGGGCCTGACGTCGTCGCGGAACGAAGACGTGTAGACGATGCCGTGGCGCACCAGCCCGACGCGCAGCTCCTCCGTGAACTCGCCATAGGGCGCGCGATAGCCGGTCGGCTTGACGCCGAGCCGGCGCTTCAGCGCCTCGAAGCCGCGCTCCAGCTCCTCCTCGATCCAGGGATCGCCGGGATCGGGCAGCAGATGGTGATAGCCGTGATGGCCGATCTCGTGACCGGCCTTGAGGATGGACTCCGCCATCGCCGGATGCGCGTCCACCGACCACCCCGTGACGAAGAACGTCGCCTTGAGATCGAGCTGGTCGAGCAGCTCCAGCAGCTTCGGCGTGCCGACGCGCGCCTCATAGCCGCCATAGCTCATGGTGATCAGCCGCTGCGCATGCAAGGCGTCCTTGCTGGTCCAGGCACTCTCGGCGTCCACGTCGAACGACAGGAACATCGCGGACGAGTACGGCTTCGGCCATGGATAGTCGGGCGCGGGATCCGCGGTGTTGGCCGGAACGAGCGGGATGCTCTGGAGTGCCTTACTGTCCAGCATTGATGGTCGCCTTCTCGATTGCGTTGTCGCTCAATTTCCACTTCGCCAGCAGCGTCTTGTAGGTGCCGTCCGCGATCAGCGCGTCGACCGCCTCCAGCATTGCCTGCTGCAATGCCTTCTCCTGCACAGGCAGAGCAATACCGGTGAATTGCTGTGCGATGGGCTCGCCCACGGTCGCATAGGCGTTGGGCTCAAGGTCCATGATGTAGGGCAGCGTCTCGTTGCCCTGGGCGGCGGCATCGATGCGGCCTTGCCTCAGCTGGGTGCGCGCATCGGCCGAACCGTCGGTGCCGACGAACTGGATCGGATTGCTGCCGCAATTCTTATCGCTCCACGCCGCGATCTGGGCCGGGAACATGGTGCGGCGGCTGGCGCCGACCTTCTTGCCGCACAGCGACATCGCATCCTTGAATTCCGCCTTGCGTGACGCCTGCACGAAGAACTGCGGCCCGCTGCGCAAATAGTCGACGAACGTCGCGACCTCATGCCGGCTCGCATAGTCGGTGAAGCCGGACAGGATGGCATCCACCCGCCCGGTCGAGATCGACGGCATGAATTCGGCAAAGCTGGTCTCGGTCCATTCGATCTTGACGCCGAGCTTGCGGCCGATGGCCTCGCCGAGATCGACGTCGAAGCCGGAGAGCGCGTTGGTGGCGGGATCGCGGAATTCCATTGGCGGATAGTTCGGCACCAAGGCCACCTTGATGCTGCCGCGCTTGGCGATCTCAGGCGGCAATTCGGCCGCCATCACCGACGCGTTCACGGCACCCACTAACGCCGCAGCAAGCAAAATTCTCTTCATCACCACGCCCCCTCGTTTCAGATCACAGCCGAAAGAAATGCCTTGGTGCGCTCCTCGCGCGGCGCGCCCAACACGTCGGAGGCGCGGCCCTGCTCGACGATCGCGCCCTGGTCCATGTAGACGACGCGGTCGGCGACCTCGCGGGCGAAGCCGAGCTCGTGCGTCACCACCATCATGGTCATGCCGCTTCGCGCCAGCTCCTTGATCACCGCGAGCACCTCGCCGACGAGCTCGGGATCGAGCGCGCTGGTCGGCTCGTCGAACAGCATCAGCATCGGCTTCATGGCGAGCGCCCGCGCAATCGCGACGCGCTGCTGCTGGCCGCCGGAGAGCTGCGCCGGATAGGAATCCGCCTTGGTCGCCAGCCCGACGCGACGAAGCAGTTCGATCGCCTCGGCGCGCACCTCATCCAGCTTGCGCCCCTGAACCTGGGTCGGACCTTCCGTGATGTTCTCCAGCGCGGTCTTGTGTGGAAACAGGTTGAAGCGCTGGAACACCATGCCGGTCTTGAGCCGCTGCCGCCCGATCTCGCGCTCGCTGAGGCGATGGAGCTTCCCGCCCTGCTCGCGCACCCCGAGCAGCTCGCCGTCGAGCCAGATGCCGCCGGCATCGATCGTGGCAAGTTGGTTGACGCAGCGGAGCAGCGTGGTCTTGCCGGAGCCGGAGGCGCCGATCAGGCACATCACCTCGCCGGGCCAGACGTCGAGCGAGACGTTCTTGAGAGCCTGAAACTCTCCAAAGTTCTTGGCTACCGAGCGGATCGCGACGAGCGGTTTTGTCATCGCGCCAGCCGCAATGTGCCGCGCGCAAAGCGGCGTTCGAGCAGCATCTGGAGCGGGGTCAGGATCGAGACCACGAGCAGGTACCAGAGCCCGGCAACGATCAGGAGCTCGATGACACGCGAGTTGGCGTAGTAGATGTTCTCGGCATTGTGCAGCAGCTCCGGATACTGGATGACGCTCGCGAGCGAAGTCGCCTTCACCATGCTGATGAACTCGTTGCCGAGCGGCGGGATCACCACGCGCATCGCCTGCGGCAGCACGATCCGCCGCAGCGCCCGCAGCCGTCCCATGCCGATCGCCTGCGCCGCCTCATATTGCCCGATATCGACCGACAGCATGCCGGCGCGCATGACTTCGGAGGTGTAGGCGCCCTGGTTGATGCCGAGCCCGAGCAGCGCGGCGAGGAACGGCGTCATGACGTCGACGGCGCGCGCGGACCACAGGCCGGGGATACCGATGGTCGGAAACACCAGCGCGAGGTTGAACCACAGCAGCAATTGTAGGATAAGCGGCGTGCCGCGGAACAGCCAGATGTAACCGGCGGCAACCGACTTCAGCACCGGATTGGGCGACAGCCGCATGATCGCGACGACGATGCCAAGAAAGATGCCGAGCATCATCGCCAGCACCGCCATCACCATGGTGTTGACGATCCCTTCCAGGATGACCTTTGCGGTCAGGAAGCGGCTGACATAGGACCATTCGATCTGGCCGTTCGCAAAGGCGCGCGCGATCGCCGCCAGCACAACGACGATCAGGGCCGCACTGATCCAGCGAAACCAGTGCGGCTCGCGCGCGATCCGCATGCCCGACAGATCGGGAAATCCTTGCGCGAGTGCCGGCGCCGGCTTCATTGCGGCGCCGCGTTCAGCATGGGCTGGGCGACCGCGTTGGTCCCCAAGCCCCATTTGTCGAGAATGGCCTTGTAGGCTCCGTCGGCGATCATGGCCGCGAGCTTCTCGGTCACGACCTCGCGCAAGGCGGCATCGTCCTTGCGGAACATGATGCCCTGATAGCCCCTGGCAAAGGGCTCGCCGACGATGCGATATTTACCGGGCTCCTGTTGCTGCGCATAAGGCAGCGTCTCGCTGCCCTGCACGGCGGCGTCGATGCGGCCCTGCTTGAGCTGGTTGCGGACGTCGATCGAGTTCTCGCCGGGCACGTACTGGATCGCGGGCTTGCCGGCCGGCTCGCAATTCTGCTTGCTCCACTTCTCGATCTCGACCGGGAAGCTGGTGCTGCGGGTGGTGCCGACCTTTTTGCCGCAGAGATCGGTGGCGTCCTTGGCCGCGCTCTCCGCCATCACGAAGAACTGCGGGCCGGTTGCGAGGTAATCGACGAAGTCGCCGGTCTCGCGCCGCGAGGCACGATCGGAGATGCCGGAGATGATGAAATCGGCCCGCTTGGTCTGGAGCGAGGGGATCAGCTCGGCGAAAGGCGTCTCGCTCCAGACGATCTTGAGGCCTCCGAGTCGCCTGGCGAGCTCATTGGCGAGATCGATGTCGAGCCCGACCAGCTCGTTGGTTGCGGGGTCGCGATATTCCATCGGCGCGTAGGTGGAATTGACTGTCAGCTTGAGCGTGCCGGCCTGCCTGATCTCCGCCGGCAGCTCGGCGGCTCGCGCCGACGTCACCGCAGCCAGCGCTGCGCAGGCAAGCAAATACGAGAGGCGTGTCATGTCAGCTCCTTTTGCCAATGCTGCGACCGGCCGTTGGTCAATCTGCGTCGAGAACGGCCGGCTCGATGATGCCGGCACGCTCGGTGATCACCCTGTATTGGTCGGGCCGCCGGTGGGCGGCGAAGTTGAACATCTTGTCCTTGCCCTGGCGGCAGAGGTCGAGATCGATGTCGGCGACGATCACCTCGTCGGCCAGCGTCTGCGCCTGCGCGACGATGCGGCCGTTGGGATCGACGATGCAGGAGCCGCCGATCAGGCCGGAGCCGTCCTCCTCACCCGCCTTCGCCACCGAAATCGCCCAGGTCGCGTTCATGTAGGCGTTGGCCTGCGTCACCAGCGTCGAGTGGAAGGTGCGCAAGGCTCCGTCTTCGGTCGTGCCGCCGTTGGGATCGTAGGCCGCCGAATTGTAGCCGATGCAGACGAGCTCGACGCCTTGCAGACCGAGCACGCGCCAGGATTCCGGCCAGCGACGATCATTGCAGATCATCATGCCCATGATGGCATGGGCCCAGGACGAGCCGGCGCGGAAGGCGGGAAAGCCGAGGTCTCCATATTCGAAGTAGCGCTTCTCGAGTTGCTGGTAGCGCGCGCCCGGACGCGGCTCGACCGAGCCCGGCAGGTGCACCTTGCGATAGCGGCCGAGAACCTCGCCGTCGCGATCGACCAGTATGGAGCAATTGTAGCGCCGGCCCTCCGGCGTCAACTCGGCGTAGCCGACATAGAAGCCGACGCGGAGCGCACGCGCACGATCGAACAGCTTTGCCACCGCCGGGTTCGGCATGCTGCGCTCGAAATACCGGTCGAGTGCCTCGCCTTCGAGCAGCCAGCGCGGGAAGAAGGTGGTGAAGGCGAGCTCTGGAAACACCACAAGGCTCGCACCCCGACCGGCCGCCTCCTCGAGCATGTCGAGCATCCGCGACAACGTATGCTCGCGCGTATCGGCTTTTTGCGTCGGCCCCATCTGAGCGGCGGCGGCGCGAAGGACACGAACCAAGATTGCCTCCAATCTGTGCGCAGTGCTGCCTCAATGGGCGAACGAACCCTTTGATGCGACGTGCAAATCCGCTGCCATTACGGGCAAGCGGTGCTGCAAAATCAATTCGCGTTGCTATGATGTTTTGGCCCTGACTATAATCGGCAGTAATATGAACCTGCGTCAGCTCGAGATCCTTCGCGCCGTGATCCGCCACCGCACCACGGTGGCGGCGGCGGACGAGCTGGCGCTGTCGCAGCCGGCGGTCAGCAACGCGCTGAAGACGATGGAGGCGCAGGCGGGCTTTGCGCTGTTCGAGCGCGTCAACAACCGGCTGTTTCCAACCGCTGAAGCGATGGCGCTCTACAAGGAGAGCGAAGCGATCTTTGCACTGCACGCCAAGCTCGAGAACCGCGTGCGCGATCTGCGCGAGAACCGCTCCGGGCATCTCGCCATCGTGGCGACACCGCCGCTCGCCTACAGCATCATTCCGTCCGCACTGTCGGGCTTCCTGCGCCGCCGCCCGGAGACGCGGGTGTTCTTCGACGTACGGCGCTATGAGGGCATCATCGAGGGTGTGCTGAGCCGTGTCGCCGAGCTCGGCTTTGCGCTCGGACTGACGCATCACCCAGGGATCGCGCATGAGGTGGTGCACACCGGCGAGATGGTGTGCGTGCTGCCGCCGCAGCATCCGCTCGCGGAACGGCCGGTGATCTCGGCTGCTGATCTCTCCGGCCTGCCCTTCATCGGGCTCGAACGCGGCACGCGGCTCGGCGAAGCCGTGCGCGACAGCTTTGCCCGCGCCGGCGCGCCGTTCCGGCCGACGGTCGAGGTGCGGTACTGCAACACGGCCTGCGTGCTGGCCGCCGCCGGCGTCGGCGCGGCGGTGGTCGATCCCTTCTCGCCGCGGCAGAACGGCGGCAGCGGCCTCGTCGTCCGTCCGTTCACGCCGACGACGCAGGCGATCGCCTACATGCTATGGTCGGAAGCCGAGCCACTGTCGCGTCTGGCCAAGGCCTTCCTCAACGAGATCCGCAAGGAAAGCGCTCTGCTCGAGCGCACAGCGCCGCACCAGCAACATGGGGCAGAAAGCGGCTGAGCTTCGCAACCTTTTGACAGGGAGGCCCATGGCACGCATCACCATCATCGAGACCGGAGAGGTGCCGCAAAAATACCGCGAGCGCCACGGTTCATTCCCGGACATGTTCGCGCGCATGATCCGCGCCGAGGATCCGGCCGCGACGATCGAGGTCGTCAGCATCCCCAATGGCGATACGCTTCCGGATCCGAGCAAGCTCGAGGCCGTCCTGATCACCGGCGCGGCGGCCGGGGTGTATGACGGGCTCGACTGGATCGCGCAGCTGGAAGATTTCGTGCGGATGGCTTACGCCAACAAGACGCCGATGGTCGGTGTCTGCTTCGGCCACCAGTTGATCGCGCAGGCGCTCGGCGGCACCGTGCGCAAATCGGAACAGGGCTGGGGCATCGGCCGGCATGTCTATCAGGTGCTCCCGGAGAACGGCCTCATCGACGGTGAAGCGGTTGCGGTAGCCGCCTCGCATCAGGACCAGGTGATCGAGCCACCAAGCGATGCGCTGACGATCCTCTCCTCCGAGTTCACCCCGCATGCCGGCCTGCTCTACGCCAACGGCGCGACTCTGACCGTCCAGCCGCATCCGGAATTCGACGTCGGGTTTGCGCAAGTGTGCTGCGAGCTGCGCGACGGGAAAGCACCGGAGGATGTCGTGGCCACAGCGAGGGCGTCACTGGCCGAGCCGCTGGACAGCGCGAAGCTCGGCGGGGCGATTACGCGATTTCTGGCGAGGCGCGCGGCGCCTTAGTTGCACACTTCATAGCTCTCCCCTTGAGTGTCCTCATTGATGGGGCATAATTGTCTTCTGGACGCTTAAGGCTGGATGGGGAATGAGCCCGATTCGTCGCACGATAAGCCTGATGTTTGCACTCGCCCCGATCGTCGTGGGGCTGGTGGCCCTAATATATCTCCTGTTCTTCGCGCTTGCATGGAAGGGCTGGATGTTAATGGCCGCCGGCTTCGTGACGGCGCTAGGCTGCATGTGGCTCTGGGAGGACTTCCCAAAAGCGAGAGCCAAGAGCAGTGAGGGCGGTTAGATACTCAGAACGGGTTGCTTCCTAATCCCGGCACGTCCGCCGGCCGCGGACCCGGTGCCGCCCAGTGAAACCGGCGGTCCTTCTCCGCAATGGCGATGTCGTTGATCGACGCCTCCCGCCGCTTCATCAGGCCGTGCTCGTCGAACTCCCACTGCTCGTTCCCGTAGGAACGATACCACTGGCCATTGGCATCGTGCCATTCGTACTGGAAGCGCACCGCGATGCGATTGCCGTTGAAGGCCCAGAGGTCCTTGATCAGGCGGTAATCCTGCTCCTTCTCCCATTTGCGGGTGAGGAAGGCGACGATGGCTTCGCGGCCCTGAAAAATTTCCGAACGGTTGCGCCAGCGGCTGTCCTCGGTATAGGCGAGCGAGACCCGCACCGGATCGCGTGAATTCCAGGCGTCCTCGGCCATGCGGGCCTTTTGCGCGGCGGTCTCGCGGGTGAAGGGTGGAAGCGGCGGGCGCGACATGGTGGCCTCATCGGTTGATCGGGACCGCGAATGTATCGTCGCAATTGGCGGAGTCGATAGGCCATCCGCTATCGAGCGATCACGAAACCAGATCGGCCTTCATCAGTTGGCGGATCGATTTCGGGATCGGCTGGGCGCGACCGCCGCTGATGAAGGCAACGCGGACCTCGGCTTTCACCAGCACGTGGTGGCCGCGCCGCACCTCCTGCGCCAGCATGATGGACGCCCCCTTCACCGCGACCGGCCAGGTCACGACATCGAGCACGTCATCCATTCGCGCGGGCTTCAAGAAGTCCAGATGCATCGAACGCACCACGAAGGCAAAGCCCGCACCGTCCGTCTCGGTCTGCTCGAACAGCACCTGCTGCTCGGCGCCCATCAGCCTGAGATGATTGGTGCGTCCGCGCTCCATGTAGCGCAGGTAATTGGCATGATAGACGATCCCGGAAAAGTCCGTGTCCTCGTAATAGACCCGGACCTGCATGTGGTGGCGGCCGTCGCGGATCTCGCCGTCGAGATGAGCTGTCACGTCGCGAGCCTCTTCGCTTATCGGTAACCGGCTCGTTTTGCTTAAAAACAGCCGGACGCGCAAGCGTGTTAGGACACAACCAGTCCTGACCTTCCCAGCGTCACCTCGACGATCTCCGGCGGCACGCCGACGCGGAGCGGCATGATGCTGCAGCCGAGGCCGCCGGAGACGATGAGATCGCATTTCAGGCGGAAGTGGCCATAGGCGAGCCGCAGGCCGTTCTTGGGCGCGACGGCCGGCGACCAGCCAAGCAGGCGGACCTGGCCGCCATGGGTATGGCCGGACAGTTGCAGCGCAACGCGCGCGGGCACGAGCGGCGCGATATTAGGCTCGTGCGCGAGCAGGATGACCGGCGCATCGTCGGTGATCTTCGCCAGCGTAGCATTGAGATCATCGGCACCGAAGCGCATCACGTTCCGAAACCGGCGCGCCGGCAGGAACGCGAGCTGATCGCCGAGGCCGGCGAGCCAGAACGGCCGGCCGTCCTTGGTGAGGCGCACGACATCGTTCTCGTAGACGGGGATGCCGGCCGTCTCCAGCGCACGATGCGCCATGGTCGGTCCGTGCCCTGCCTGCTGCACGGTCCTGTCATCCCAATAGTCGTGATTGCCCATGACGGCATGGACGCCGAGGGGCGCCTTCAGGCGCGCCAGCACCCTTGCCCATTCGCGCGACGGAATGAAGCGCGTGACGTGGTGAAGGCCAGCGACATAGTCGCCGAGCAGCACGATGAGATCGGCGTTGAGCGCGTTGGTACGGTCGACGATGCCCTCGATGCGCTCCAGCGACATCCAGGGATCGCAGGCATGGATGTCGGCGATGGCGGCAATCTTCAGCGGAAGATCCGCCGGCCACTGCCGCGGCTTCGGATGATAGCGCGTGACGCGGAGGCGTAGCACCGGCTCGACACCGACGCCGTAGGCGGCGGTCGAGACGCCGAGGGCGGACAGGCCGCCGATGGAACGGATGAGATGACGGCGCGTGATCATGGAAGCCCGATGATGATGCGGCGTCTTGATGATATCCGATTGGAGCGGAATTGGGGTGCGTTCGTGCAGATCGTCTGCACGAGGTAAACGGAAATTCATCAAAGCCGGAATGGCGAGCGGTTTCTGCAGATCACTCGTCGCTGCCATCCGTGCCGAACAGGCCGAACTGCGCCGCCGCATCGCGCGAGGGCTCGGCGAGACCGAGATGGCGGAAGGCGTGCGAGGTCAGCAGGCGGCCGCGCGGCGTGCGCTGCAGATAGCCGCACTGGATCAGATAAGGTTCGATGATGTCCTCGATGGCATCGCGCGGCTCCGACAAGGCCGCAGCCATCGTCTCGACGCCGACCGGGCCGCCGCCATAGTTGAGCGCGATGGTCGAGAGATAGCGTCGATCCATCGCGTCCAGCCCCGCGGCGTCGACCTCGAGCGCGCTCAGCGCGTGGTCGGCGATCTCACGGTCGATCTTGTCGGCATCGGCCGCCGAGGCGAAATCGCGCACGCGGCGGAGCAGGCGGCCGGCGATGCGGGGCGTGCCGCGGGCGCGGCGCGCGATCTCGTTGGCGCCGTCCGCGCTCATGCCGACGTTGAGCACACGCGCGCCGCGGCTGACGATGCTCTCCAACTCCTCGATCGTGTAGAAGTTGAGCCGCACCGGAATGCCGAAACGGTCGCGCAAGGGATTGGTGAGCAGGCCGGCGCGCGTGGTGGCGCCGACGAGCGTGAATTTCGACAGCTCGATCTTGACCGAACGCGCCGCCGGGCCCTCGCCGATGATGAGGTCGAGCTGAAAATCCTCCATCGCGGGATAGAGCACCTCTTCCACCGCCGGGCTGAGGCGATGGATCTCGTCGATGAAGAGCACGTCGCGCTCCTCGAGATTGGTCAAGAGGGCGGCAAGATCGCCGGCCTTGGCGATGACAGGACCCGAGGTGGCGCGGAAGCCGACGCCGAGCTCCTTGGCGACGATCTGCGCCAGCGTGGTCTTGCCGAGCCCCGGGGGACCGACGAACAGCACGTGATCCAGCGCCTCGCCGCGCTTGCGCGCCGCTTCGATGAAGATCGAGAGGTTCTTGCGCGCCTGCTGCTGGCCGACGAAGTCCGACAGCGATTGCGGCCGCAGCGCGGTGTCGCCGACATCATCGCTGCGGCGCTCGGGCGAGACCATGCGGCTGGGTTTGGGATCGCTCACTTCGCGAGCTCCTTCAGGCCCAGCCGGATCAGCTGCGCCGTCTCGGCGCCCTCGCCCGCACTGCGCGATGCGGATGCAATCGCCGCGGCGGCCTGCGGCTGGCCGTAGCCGAGATTGACCAGCGCGGAGATCGCATCCGCCACGGGCCGCGGCGCGCGCTGATCGTCGACGGCGCCGGCAAGATGCACGACGGCGGGATCGACGTTGGCGAAGGCCGGCGCCTTGTCCTTCAATTCGGTGACGATGCGCTCGGCGACCTTGGGGCCGACGCCAGGCGTGCGCGCCACCGCGGCCTTGTCGCGCAGCGCAATCGCATTGGCGAGATCGGCTGGCGACAGCGTGCCGAGCACGGCCAGCGCGACCTTGGCGCCGACGCCCTGCACGGTCTGGAGCAGGCGAAACCATTCGCGCTCCTGGTCGGTGCGGAAGCCGAACAGCTTGATCTGGTCCTCGCGGACATAGGTCTCGATCGACAGCACGGCCGCCTCGCCCGGCGAGGGCAGATGCTGCAAGGTGCGCGAGGAGCAATGCACCTGATAGCCGACGCCGCCGACGTCGAGGATGACGAAATCCTCGCCGTAGGAATCGATCAGGCCCTTGAGCTTGCCGATCATATCCCCACCACCTTCAGCCGGAGCGCCGTGCTCTGGCGGTGATGGGCATGGGTGATGGCGATGGCGAGCGCGTCGGCGGCGTCCGCGGACGGCGGCTCGGCTTTCGGCAGCAGGATCTTCAACATCATCGCGATCTGTTGCTTGTCGGCGTGGCCGGCGCCGACCACCGTCTTCTTGACCTGGTTCGGTGCGTATTCGGCGACAGAGATGCCGAACATTGCAGGCGCCAGCATGGCGACGCCGCGGGCCTGGCCAAGCTTCAGCGTCGCAACGCCGTCCTTGTTGACGAAGGTCTGCTCGACCGCCGCTTCCACCGGCCGGTGATCGGACAAGACGGAAGCGAGCCCTTCATGGATCGCGAGCAGCCGGCTCGACAAGGGCAGATCGTCCGCCGGTTCCACCGAGCCGCAGGCGACGTAGGTCAGGCGATTGCCCTCGGCCTCAATCACGCCCCAGCCGGTGCGGCGCAGGCCGGGGTCGATGCCGATGATGCGAACGGGGCCACGAATCGGGAGCGCAGTCATGGGCCAGTGATAGCGGCTGGCCGCCGCGAGGGAAACAGAAACAGAACGGAAGTAACAGGGGAAGTGGGGTATCTCGGGTGAGCACCACCGCCCACTCCACATTCCGTCGTCATACCCCGCGAAAGCGGGGTATCCAGTACGCCGCGGCTTATCCGTATCCCTCTGACCTCTCTGGAATACTGGGTCGCCCGGTCGAGCCGGGCCACGACAGCGGAATTCGGAGCTGGCTCAGCCGCCCATCTTCGCCATCAGCGCGTCCGACACCTCGAAATTGGCGTAGACGTTCTGGACGTCGTCGTGCTCGTTAAGCAGGTCCATCAGCTTCAAGAGCTTCTCGCCGGTCTCGTCGTCGACCGCAACCGTGTTCTGCGGCTTCCAGATCAGCGCGGCCTTGCGCGGCTCGCCGAACTTGGCTTCCAGCGCCTTGGCGACATCGCGATAGCTTTCGGTCGAGGCGTAGATTTCGTGACCGTTCTCGCCCGAGACCACATCGTCGGCGCCGGCCTCGATGGCGGCGTCCAGCACGGCGTCGTCAGAGGCGACGCTGCGGTCGTATTCGATGATGCCGGTGCGGTCGAACATGAAGGAGACCGAGCCGGTTTCGCCGAGATTGCCGCCGGACTTGGTGAAGAAGGAGCGGATGTCGGAGGCGGCGCGGTTGCGATTGTCGGTCAGCGCCTCGACGATGACGGCGACCCCGCCGGGGCCGTAGCCCTCGTAGCGGATCTCGTCATAGTTCTCGCCGTCGCTGCCGATCGCCTTCTTGATAGCGCGCTCGATATTGTCCTTCGGCATGTTCTCCTGGCGGGCCGCGATCACGGCGGCGCGCAGGCGCGGGTTCATGGCGGGGTCGGGGGTGCCCAGCTTGGCGGCGACGGTGATTTCACGCGCCAGCTTGCCGAAGATCTTGGACTTCTGGGCATCCTGCCGCCCCTTGCGGTGCATGATGTTCTTGAATTGGGAATGTCCGGCCATGCGTGGTCTCGTGAAGGAAGCGTGCGTCAAGGTAAGTGCGGGAAGCGCGGCCTTATAGGCCGCCAACCCACCGGAATCAAAGGGCTCGGCTGCTCCTGAGGTAGCCCTGTAAAGGTAGCCGCCGTAACGGCGCCTGCCTAGATGTCGGGCACTGTTAACCCTGATTTCATTCCGACTTGCGAAAATAGCGCCCGACCGTTCCCCAACAAGAGAGAGCTGATGGCGTTCGGACTATTTCGGAAGCGTCTGCCGGACATGGCCGCGCCTGCGGCAGCCCCGGAGGCTGCGCAGCCGGCGGCTACTTCCGCACCCGCCCCGACCGCCGAAAGTGATTCGGCCCGGGAAATCCTGGAACTGCTGGAACTCGAGCTCGGCGCCATGATCCGCCAGCTCGAGCGCGCCGCCAATTCGGTGGCCAGCGGCGCCGAGGCGACCGCGGCGACCCTCGCCGCCATTCGCGACCGCACCGACGCCCTGACCGGCCGGACCAACGCGGCGCAATCGACCGCCTCCACCTTCGCCCATGCCGCCGACAAGTTCACCCAGTCCGCGCAAGGCATCGGCGCGCAGGTCCGCGAGGCCGGCAAGCTCGCCGACGAGGCCAGCGCCGCCGCACAGGAAGCCCGCGCCAATGTCGACCGCCTGCGCGAATCCTCCGCCGCCATCGGCAATGTCGTCAATCTGATCGCGCAGATCGCGCGGCAGACCACGCTGCTCGCGCTCAACTCGACGATCGAGGCCGCGCGCGCGGGCGCAGCTGGAAAAGGCTTTGCCGTCGTCGCCACCGAGGTCAAGGCGCTCGCGGTGCAGACTCAGAGCGCGACCGAGGAAATCACGAAGAAGATCGACGCATTGCAGCGCGACGCCGCCGGCTCGGCGGAGGCGGTGCACCGCATCTCGCAGGCGATCGAGGCGATCCGCCCGGTGTTCGACACCGTCAACGGCGCGGTCGCCGAGCAGAATGCCACGACCAGCGAAGTCTCCGGCAATGCCGCCAGCGCCTCGGAGTTCATCGTCTCGGTCGGCGAGAGCGCGGCCGAGATCGACGCGGCCACCAAGGCGGCCGAGTCCCATGGCGAAAGCGTCGCCAGCGCCGGCAAGGCCGTCACCACCTTCGCCCAGAAGCTGAAATCGCGCTGCGCGGTGCTGCTGCGCCAGAGCGAGCACGACGACCGTCGCAAGACCGAGCGGCTGCCCTGCCACCTCAAATTCGAGACCGCGCGCGGCGGGATGCCGGTCTATGAAATCGCGATGGACGGCGTGCTGATCGGCGGCGCGGACGCAGGCCGGCTCGCAGCGCAAGCGACGATCGAAGGCAGCTTAGAGGACATCGGTGCCTGCCGGCTGCGCGTGGTCGAGCAATCCAAGGCCGGCGCCCGCGCGCAATTCGTCGGCGCCACCGCCGCGCTCAGCGAGAAGATCGAGGACAAGCTCTGGTCGATCCATGAGGAGAACACCGAGTTCGTCACCCGCGCCATGGAGGCGGGCAATGCGCTGACGAAGCTATTCGAGCAGGCGGTTGCGCGCGGCGAGGTCAAGATCGACGACCTCTTCGACACCGACTACGTGGAAATCGCCGGCACCAATCCGCAGCAATACCGCACCAAATATCTCGACTGGGCCGATCGCGCTTTGCCGCCGTTCCAGGAAGCCTTTCTGGCGAGGGAGCCGCGGATGGCGTTCTGCGCCATGGTCGACCGCAACGGCTTTTTGCCGGTGCACAACAAGATCTATTCGCATCCGCAGCGGCCCGGCGACGTCGCCTGGAATACGGCCAACAGCCGCAACCGGCGCATCTTCAACGATCCGGCGGGGCTCGCCGCCGCACGCAACCTGCGATCCTACCTGGTCCAGAGCTATGCGCGCGACATGGGCAACGGCAACACGGTGATGATGCGCGAGATCGACGTCCCGATCCGCGTGCAGGGCCGGCACTGGGGCGGCTTCCGCACGGCTTACAAGCTGTAGCACCCCGAGGGCGCTCCAGCGTCCCAAAACAAAAAGCTCGAAAACAACCCCATGCACAGTAGCCGGGGTGTGCGGAATCAATGGCTTACCGGCAGCTATGGCGCGCTTTGACTCGTCGGGCAAAACACGGGCATTAATGCTATTATTCCGAAATGTCGGAGCGCCCGCCTTTCCCTCTCACAGCGGGGACTAGACGAGGTGTCGCTCCTCTTACCCTCCCCTGGAGGGGGAGGGTCGGCACGCGATCGAGCGCAGCGAGATTGCGTGGCGGGGTGGGGTGACGGTCTTTCCACATCCAGCACTGCCCGTGTGGAGAGATCACCCCACCCCGCTCGCGCTGCGCGCGATCGACCCTCCCCCTCCAGGGGAGGGTGGCAGCGGCGATTGCCGTGCCAGCTAGCTCAACCAGAACTTCGGCGTCGTCGGCTCCAGCCTTCCGCCGATGCGCACCGGCGCGATGCGCAGCGCGAGGCCCGTTGTGTCGTCGGTCTCCACGGCGACGCCGCTGAGCGTCGCAGTGCCGGCCGCCGGCTCGAAGCGGCTCGACGGAATGCCTGATGTGAACCGGCGCAGCGGCTCTTCCTTCTGCATGCCGATGATGGAATCGTAATCGCCGGTCATGCCGGCGTCGGTCATGTAGGCGGTGCCGCCTGAGAGGATCTGGTGGTCGGCCGTCGGCACATGCGTGTGCGTGCCGACGACGAGGCTGGCGCGGCCGTCGCAGAAGAAGCCGATGCCCTGCTTCTCGCTTGAAGCCTCGCAATGGAAATCGACGACGATGGCGTCGGCGGCGACACCGAGCGGACAGGCCCCGAGCTCGCGCTCGAGCGCCGCGAAGGGATCATCGAACGGAGTCATGAAGACGCGGCCCAACGCGTTAATGACGAGGGCGTGCTTGCCATTCTTGGTCTCGACCAAGGCGGCGCCGCGGCCGGGCGTGCCGCGCGGATAGTTGGCGGGGCGCACCAGGCGGTCGGCGCGTTCGATGAACACCAGTGCCTCGCGCTGATCCCAGGAGTGATTGCCGAGCGTCACCGCATCGGCGCCGGCCTCGAGAAACTCCTGGTAGATCGCTTCCGTGATGCCGAAGCCGCCGGCCGAATTCTCGCCGTTGACGACGACGAGATCGAGCGACCAGTCCTTGACCATGCCGGGCAGATGTTCGGAAACGGCCTCGCGCCCGCTACGGCCGACGACGTCACCCACGAAGAGAATGCGCAACTTCAGAACTCCGGAAATCGAACACGTCCGATTCCGTTAGCACATAATCCAGCGCCACGTCGTGGGATAGTGCCGGAACCGCCTCGATCTCCTGAGCTGCAAACGCAAGGCCGATGCCGATGATGTGCTTGGCCTTGCGCAAATGCGCGAAGGTGAAATCGTAATGGCCCGCGCCATAGCCGATGCGATGGCCGAGCCGGTCGAAGGCGGCGAGCGGCGTCAGCATGATGTCGGGGATGACTTCGGCCGCCGCAGGTGAAGGTTCGGGAATGCCGAGCGGGCCGAGCATCAGGCGGTCGTTCGGATGGAAGATGCGGAAGATCAGCGATTGGCCGCGCGCGGTGACGCAAGGCAGCGCGAGCCTGGCGCCCTCTTCCGCGAGCTTCGTGAGCAGCGGCATCGGATCGATCTCGCTGCGGATCGGCGAATAGCCGGAGACGATGCTGCCGGGCAGCAGCTTGAACGGCAGCCCGCGCTTGGCGAGCTTTGCGGCCGCAGCGATGCGTTTCTTCTCGCTCAGCGCATCGCGCTTGGCGAGGGCTTTGGCACGAAGTTCGGATTTCGAGTTCGGCATGTGCGCTTGCTCCGCGGTCATCGCCCGCCTTGTGCGCCCTCGCGCACTGGGCGGGCGATCCAGTATTCCAGAGACGCCAGTGATCAAACATCGACGCCGCGGCGTCCTGGATGCCCCGGTCCCGGCTCCGCTAGGCTACGCCGGGCCAACGCGGGTGCTCGGCCGGCGAAGCTTCAGCGAAGACGGCAAGCCGGGGCATGACACTGCCGGTTTGTCGTAGACCCCACTCGACAAGAACTCATTGCAAGCAAACGAAAGTGCGAAGCCGCGGACGCCGTTGAAGCACTCGATCCCGGAGTTCCCTACGAAAGTAGGTGGGCACCATATGTCCGGGCCCACGGGCCCGGCCAGGGACAGTTCCCTAAAGGATCGATAAGGCCCCGGGGATATATGGCTCCTGACGCACGTCGCAGCCTCGCCTGGGCAATGTAACAACGATACTGACGAATCGCCAGTGCGACGAGAGGGTCGGGCTCCGCTGCGCTTTCTTACCCTCCCCTTGAGGGGCCGGGCTATCGCATATGAGATGTGGCTATGGGCACCGGCTGTCTCCACAGCGTCATGGCCGGGCTTGTCCCGGCCATCCACGTCTTTCCGCGCGGCACAAAGAACGTGGATGCCCGGGACAAGCCCGGGCATGACGACCTCTGCAATATTCAAATGCGATTGCCCTGCCCTGGAGGGGGAGGGTTGTGACGCATGGAGCGAAGCGAAATGCGGGGTGGGGTGACAGTCTCTCCACTCGAACAGTGCCCGTGGGGAGAGATCACCCCACCCCGCTCGCGCTGCGCGCGATCGACCCTCCCTCCCTCCAGGGGAGGGTAAGGGGCGCGGAGCCATCAAGCTCAACAATTGATCGAGTCTTCCGAAGAGCTTCAGCCGATCGCGATGCCGTTGCCGACGGTGCGGTTCAGGACCTGGGTCGATTTCTCGATGCGTTCGGCGGCGGCGTTGAGTGCGTTGACCACGGCGGTCTGCGTCATGCGGGCGCGCTCGACGGCGGCGTTGCGGAAATCCCTGAGCTCGGTCAATTCCTGCTCCAGGGTACGGACGCGGTTGGTGGTGTCGATCAGTTCGTCGCACACGGTCAGCGCGGCCATCACGGTCAGGCGCGCATCGCCGATCTCGCCGAATTTTCCGCGCAGCGACTGGATACGCGTCTCCAGCGTTTCGGCGAGCTTGAGCAGCCGCACCTCCTGGCCCTCCTCGCAGGCCATGCGATATTGCCGGCCATTGATGGTGACGTTGATGTGGCTCATCCATCCTCTCCGGTATCGAGCACCGAGCGTATCGTGACGATCGCGGAATCCAGCCGGTCGGAGATCTCGCGATTGGTGCGCTCGAGCTTGCGTGCCTTCACCAGCGCGCCATCGAGCTCGTCGGCAAGACGCGAGCGATCCGCGCCGAGCGCCTGGATTCGCGCCGCAAGCTCGTTCTCGTCGCGATCGGCGTCGCGCCGCCGCTCCACCGCACTTTCGAGCGCGTCGAGCGCCGCCGTGAGTCTGCGGGTCGCAATCTCGATCTCGACGGCGGATGATTCCGTCATGGCGGAACTGTTGGATACGCGATCGTTCATGCAGTCAGCGGCGGAACCTGGCGGCCTTTGCCCAGTGGCCTTTCCCTGGAGCTTGCCGTCCGGCAAAAGACTCGGTTCGGCAAGCGGTTAGAAGCAGAAATTTACGTGGCAAGCTAGCCAAGCGCAACGCCGCCGCAAAACTATGCACCGATCAATCGGGACGACGTGTCGCTGCGTCGATTCCGCTCGGCGCGATCGCGGCGGAAACCGATGTCCACACAGGCAACTTTTACGGCCAAACCGGCGTTTGATTGCCTTGGACTCCCGGAACCGAGGTGCTATCCAGCCCCCACCTCCCGTGGCTGCCAGGCTCGATCCCGCGCGGCGCGCACGGCCATCAAGCACCTCATTTCAGACGGATTTTCATCATGATGCAGCTCGATGCCACCCGTACGGCCTATACGCAGGTCGACCACACCCGTATGGCTAACGCGATCCGCGGCCTTTCGATGGACGCTGTCGAGAAGGCGAAATCGGGCCATCCCGGCCTGCCGATGGGCGCCGCGGACATCGCCACCGTGCTGTTCACGCAGTTCCTGAAATTCGATGCCTCAGCGCCCGCTTGGCCGGACCGTGACCGCTTCGTGCTCTCGGCCGGCCACGGCTCGATGTTGCTCTATTCGCTGCTGTATTTGACCGGCAATGCCGAAATGACGCTGGATCAGATCAAGCAGTTCCGCCAGGTCGACTCGCTGACCCCCGGCCACCCCGAGAACTTCCGCACCAAGGGCATCGAGACCACAACCGGCCCGCTCGGCCAGGGCATCTCGACTGCGGTCGGCATGGCGCTGGCCGAGAAGATGCTCGCGGCCGAGTTCGGCAAGAAGATCGTCGACCACCACACCTATGTGCTCGCCTCCGACGGCGACCTAATGGAAGGCGTCTCGCAGGAAGCGATCGCGATGGCCGGGCACTGGAAGCTCAACAAGCTGATCGTGCTCTACGACGACAACGGCATCTCGATCGACGGCCCGACCTCGATTTCCGATTCCGTCGACCAGGTGAAACGTTTCAAGTCGGCGGGCTGGGCCGCTGAAAAGATCGACGGCCACGACCAGGCCGCGATCGCCGACGCGATCACGCGCGCAAAGAAATCCAACAAGCCGACGCTGATCGCCTGCCGCACAACGATCGGCTTCGGTGCGCCGAACAAGGCCGGCACCGCGAAGGTGCATGGCGAGGCGCTCGGAGCCGATGAGCTCAAGGCCGCCAAGGAAAAGCTCGGCCTCTCGCTCGAGCCGTTCGCGGTCGCCGACGACGTGCTGAAGGCGTGGCGCGCAGCCGGCAGCCGCGGCGCATCGGCGCGGCTGGAATGGGAAGCCCGGCTCGGCGAGCTCGGCAGCCGCAAGCGCGCCGAGTTCGAGCGCCGCCTGCGTCATGAGCGTCCGGCCTCGTTGGCAAAGGCGCTGAAGGCGCACAAGAAGGAGCTCCTGGAGAAGCCGCTGACGGCGGCGACGCGCAAATCCTCGGAAGCCGCGATCGAGGCGATCGCAGCCGCGATGCCGATGGAATTTTTGGCCGGCTCGGCCGACCTCACCGGCTCCAACAACAACAAGGCGAAGTCAGCGACCGCCTTCTCGGCCAAGACGCCGAAGGGCCGCTTCATCCACTACGGCATCCGCGAGCACGGCATGGCCGCCGCGATGAACGGCATCTTCCTGCATGGCGGCTTCGCACCGAATGGCGCGACCTTCCTCGTGTTCACCGATTATGCGCGTCCGGCGATGCGCCTGGCCGCGCTGATGGGTGCCGGCGTCGTCTACGTGATGACCCACGATTCCATCGGCCTCGGCGAAGACGGCCCGACCCATCAGCCGGTCGAGCATCTCGCCGCGCTTCGCGCCATTCCCAACATGCGCGTATTCCGTCCCTGCGATGCCATCGAGGTCGCCGAGTGCTGGGAGCTCGCGCTCAACCGCGTGGACGGACCGACCGTGCTGGCGCTGACGCGGCAGAACCTGCCGCAGCTGCGGACCACCGCGCCGAACGACAATCCCTGCGCGACCGGTGCCTACGAACTGGTCGCAGCCCAGGGCGAAGCCAAGGCGACGCTGTTCGCCTCCGGGTCCGAGGTCGAGATCGCGGTCGCGGCCCAGAAGCAGCTCGCGGAACGCGGCGTCGCCTCGCGCGTTGTCTCCGTTCCCTCGCTCGAGCTGTTGTTAGCGCAACCAGAGGCGAAACGCGCTGCCATCATCGGCAACGCGCCGGTGAAGATCGCGATCGAGGCCGCCGTGCGCTGGGGCTGGGACGGCGTGATCGGCCAGGATGGCGAATTCATCGGCATGCATTCGTTCGGC
Organism: Bradyrhizobium glycinis; assembly: GCF_016031655.1. Classification (GTDB taxonomy): domain Bacteria; phylum Pseudomonadota; class Alphaproteobacteria; order Rhizobiales; family Xanthobacteraceae; genus Bradyrhizobium; species Bradyrhizobium glycinis. Next base: position 59,061 of record NZ_JACCHQ010000004.1, on the reverse strand, counting down.
GAAAGCGGCCCTGCAAAGGAGCTTTACAAGCATTTCGGCATTACCGCCGAGGCCGCGGTTAACGCTGTGCTGAAGCGCGTTTCCTGAGAGTTGAGCTTGCCGCAAAAAAGGACTACCTAATCTCCCATATGATCAAGCACCGCCCGGCCGAACCGGGCGCCCGCCCCTAAAAAACCCTCGCATGCGTGCAAAGCGCGTTGTGCGGGATGACAACGGTCATTGAAGGAGACGAAACATGGCAGTCCGCGTCGGAATTAACGGTTTTGGCCGCATCGGCCGCAACATCCTGCGGGCTATCGCCGAGTCCGGCCGCAAGGACATCGAGGTCGTCGGCATCAACGACCTCGGCCCGGTCGAGACCAACGCCCATCTCCTCCGCTTCGACAGCGTCCATGGCCGCTTCCCCGGCACCGTCACCGTCGACGGCGACTCCATCAGCCTCGGCAACGGCAAGATCAAGGTGACCGCCGAGCGCGATCCCTCGAAGCTGCCCTGGAAGGATCTCGGCGTCGACATCGCGCTGGAATGCACCGGCATCTTCACCTCGAAGGACAAGGCCTCCGCGCATCTGACCGCCGGCGCCAAGCGCGTGCTGGTCTCCGCGCCCGCCGACGGCGCCGACGCCACCATCGTCTACGGCGTCAATCACGACACGCTGACCAAGGATCATCTGGTCGTCTCCAACGGTTCCTGCACCACCAACTGCCTCGCCCCGGTCGCCAAGGTGCTGAACGATCTCGTCGGCATCGAGACCGGCTTCATGACCACGATCCACGCCTATACCGGCGACCAACCGACGCTGGACACGCTGCACAAGGATCTCTACCGCGGCCGTGCCGCTGCGATGTCGATGATCCCGACCTCGACCGGCGCCGCGAAGGCGATCGGACTCGTGCTGCCCGAGCTGAAGGGCAAGCTCGACGGCGTCGCGATCCGCGTGCCGACCCCGAACGTCTCGGTCGTCGACCTCAAGATCGTCGCCAAGCGCGCCACCGACGCCAAGGAAGTGAACGCTGCGATGAAGCGCGCCAGCGAGCAGCAGCTCAAGGGCATCCTCGGCTACACCAGCGCGCCCAACGTCTCGATCGACTTCAACCACGATCCGCACTCCTCGACGTTCCACGAGGACCAGACCAAGGTGCAGAACGGCACGCTGGTGCGCGTCATGTCCTGGTACGACAACGAGTGGGGCTTCTCGAACCGCATGGCCGACACCGCCGTTGCGATGGCGAAGGTGATCTGAGCACGGTCTCGTGTCCCGGGCGCGGTGCAGCGCCTAAGCGCTGCTCCGCAGAACCGGGACCCATTCAACCGCGGGACTCGCCGCAACGTGGGTCCCGGTTCAGCGCAGCGGCGCTTTGCGCCGCAGCTCGCCCGGGACAAGGAAGCGTCAGATGACCAACAAATTCCGCACCCTCGACGACGTCGACGTGAAGGGCAAGCGCGTGCTGCTGCGCGTCGACCTCAACGTGCCCATGGAGAACGGGCGCGTCACCGACGCCACCCGGCTCGAGCGCGTTGCGCCGACCATCACCGAGATCGCGGACAAGGGCGGCAAGGTCATCCTGCTCGCGCATTTCGGCCGGCCGAAGGGACGCGACGCCAAGGACTCACTCAAGCCCGTCGCCGAGGCGCTGGCGAAGGTGGTGAAGAAGCCCGTCGCCTTCGCGGACGACTGCATCGGCGAGCCCGCGGCCAAGGCGGTTGCCAGCCTGAAGGATGGCGACATCCTGTGCCTGGAAAACACCCGCTTCCACAAGGAAGAGGAAAAGAACGATCCCGCCTTCGTCGCGGAATTGGCAAAGCTCGGCGACATCTGGGTCAATGACGCGTTCTCTGCCGCGCACCGCGCCCACGCCTCGACCGAGGGCCTCGGCCACAAGCTGCCGGCCTATGCCGGCCGCACCATGCAGGCCGAGCTCGACGCGCTGGAGAAGGCGCTGGGCTCGCCGACCAAGCCTGTCATCGCCATCATCGGCGGGGCCAAGGTCTCGACCAAGATCGACCTTTTGGAAAACCTCGTGACCAAGGTCGACGCGCTCGTGATCGGCGGCGGCATGGCCAACACCTTCCTGCACGCGCAGGGCGTTGCGGTCGGCAAGTCGCTGGCCGAGAAGGATCTCGCCGCGACCGCGCTGCGCATCTTGGAGAAGGCGGACGCGGCCAATTGCGCGATCATCCTCCCGGTCGATGCCACCGTCGCCTACCACTTCGCCGCCAACGCGCCGTCGCATGCCTATGGGCTCGACGCGATCCCGGCCGACGGCATGATCCTCGACGTCGGCCCGCAATCGGTCGCGCGCGTTCACGCCGCCATAGACGATGCGGCGACGCTGGTCTGGAACGGACCCCTGGGCGCGTTCGAGATGCAGCCGTTCGACCGCGGCACGGTCGCGGCCGCCAAGCACGCCGCCGAGCGCACCAAGGCCAAGAAGCTGATCTCGATCGCGGGCGGCGGCGACACCGTCGCAGCGCTCAACCAGGCCCATGTGGCCGGTGACTTCACCTATGTGTCGACGGCCGGTGGCGCGTTCCTTGAATGGATGGAAGGCAAGCCCCTGCCCGGCGTTGAAGTTCTGCGTAGCAAGTAATCAAGCGGCCTTGCAGGCCCCAACGGGAGACAAAGACAGATGGCTCGGATCACGTTACGTCAATTGCTCGACCACGCGGCAGAGAACGATTACGGCGTACCGGCCTTCAACATCAACAATATGGAGCAGGCGCTGGCGATCATGGACGCGGCCAACCAGGTCGACGCGCCCGTCATAATCCAGGCATCGCGCGGTGCGCGCTCCTACGCCAACGACGTCATGCTCAAGCACATGATGGACGCGGTAACCGAGATCTATCCGCACATTCCGGTCTGCGTGCATCTCGACCACGGCAACGAGCCGGCGACCTGCATGACCGCGATCCAGGCCGGCTTCACCTCGGTGATGATGGACGGCTCGCTCAAGGCCGACGGCAAGACCCCCGGCGACTGGGGCTACAATGTCGGCGTCACCAAGACGGTGACCGACATGGCCCATCTCGGCGGCATCTCGGTCGAGGGCGAACTCGGCGTGCTCGGCTCGCTCGAGACCGGCATGGGCGACAAGGAAGACGGCCACGGCGCCGAAGGCAAGCTCAGCCACGACCAGCTCCTGACCAATCCGGACGAGGCCGTGAAGTTCGTCAAGGAGACCAAGGTCGACGCGCTCGCGATCGCCATGGGCACCTCGCACGGCGCTTACAAGTTCACCCGCAAGCCCGACGGCGACATCCTCGCCATGAACGTGATCGAGGAGATTCACCGCAAGTTGCCGAACACGCATCTCGTCATGCACGGCTCGTCCTCGGTGCCGCAGGAGCTGCAGGACATCATCAACGCCTATGGCGGCAAGATGAAGCCGACCTGGGGCGTGCCGGTGAGCGAGATCCAGCGCGGCATCAAGAACGGCGTGCGCAAGATCAACATCGATACCGACAACCGCATGGCGATGACCGGCCAGATCCGCAAAGTGCTGAAGGACAGTCCGGAAGAGTTCGATCCGCGCAAGTACCTGAAGCCGGCGATGGAAGCCATGACCAAGCTGTGCAAGCAGCGCCTGCAGGAGTTCAACACCGCGGGCCAGGCGTCCAAGATCAAGAAGGTGCTGACAACCGCCGAGATGGCCAAGCGCTACGCCAAGGGCGAGCTGGATCCGAAGGTCGCGTAAGGGATCCCCGCGTCGCGTCAGCGATCGCGAAGGTGGCTTGACTCCTGAATAGCCTCTCCGTCATTCCGGGGCGCCCCGCAGCGGCGAGCCCGGAATCCATAACCACAGCCTGGGGTTATGGATTCCGGGCCTGCGCCTTCCGGCGCATCCCGGAATGACAGCCTTCCTTGCGACGACATTCCCTCCCACCCCCTTTACCCTGCGACGAACGATAACTCGGCAATTGCCCGAGAACGGTCTATTTTCACGGGCAAGGGCAGAATCGTTTTGGGAGGACCTCTCGATGAATCTGACTGAGCTCAACAGAATCGCGACCACCATGGTCGCGCCGGGCAAGGGCATCCTTGCCGCCGACGAATCCTCCGGCACCATCAAGAAGCGCTTCGACGCCATCGGCGTGGAATCGACCGAAGAGAACCGCCGCGATTATCGCGAGATGCTGTTTCGCGCCAAGGACGCCATGAGCCAGTACATCTCCGGCGTGATCCTCTATGACGAGACGATCTGGCAGAACGCCAAGGACGGCACGCCGCTGATCAAGCTGATCGAGCAGGCCGGCGCCATTCCCGGCATCAAGGTCGACGAAGGCACGCAGGCCCTGCCGATGTGTCCGGGCGAGCTCGTCACCGTCGGGCTCGACAAGCTCGCCGAGCGCTTAAAGAAGTACTACGAGCGCGGCGCGCGCTTCGCCAAATGGCGCGCGGTGATCGACATCGGCAGCGGCATCCCCTCGATGACCGCGATCAGCGTCAACGCCCACGCGCTGGCGCGCTACGCCGCGCTGTGCCAGGCCGCGCAGATCGTGCCGATCGTCGAGCCGGAGGTGCTGATGGACGGCGACCACGATATCGAGCGCTGCTATGAGGTGACGCAACGCGTGCTCAACACGACCTTCCAGGAATTGCGCGTGCAGCGCGTCGCGCTGGAAGGCATGGTGTTGAAGCCGAACATGGCAATCGCCGGCAAGAAATGCGCAAAGCAGGCCTCCGTCGAGGAGGTCGCGGAGAAGACGATACGGCTGCTCAAGGCCTGCGTGCCGGCGGCGGTGCCCGGCATCGCCTTCCTCTCCGGTGGCCAGTCGGACGAGGAAGCGACCGCGCATCTCAACGCCATGCACAAGCTTGGGTCCCTGCCCTGGGGCCTGACCTTCTCCTACGGCCGCGCGCTGCAGGCCGCACCGCAGAAGGCCTGGTCCGGCAAGGCCGAGAATGTCGCGGCCGGCCAGCGCGCCTTCAGCCATCGCGCCCGGATGAACGGCCTCGCCTCCAAGGGCGAATGGCAAAGCAGCCTGGAACAGAAGGCAGCCTAGACCTTGTCGAACAGACCGCCTCCGCCGCGTCCGGCGCCGCGTCTCTATCTCGCGACGCCCGTCGTCGATGATCCCGCGACGCTGGTTGCCGAGCTGCCGGGGCTGATCGCGTCCGCCGACGTCGCCGCCGTGCTGCTGCGGCTGAAGGAGACCGATCAGCGCAGCATGATCTCGCGCGTCAAGGCATTGGCGCCGCCCGTGCAGAAGGCGGGTGCGGCACTCCTCGTCGACGGCCATCCTGATATCGTCGCGCGCGGCGGCGCCGACGGCGCACACCTGCCCGGCATCGCCGCGCTGGAGGAGGCGCTGCCGTCGCTCAAGCCAGATCGCATCGCCGGTGTCGGTGGGCTGACGACGCGGCACCATTCCATGGATGCGGGCGAGATGGGGGCGGACTATGTGCTGTTCGGCGAGCCCGATGCGAAAGGCCAGCGGCCCTCGTCGCAAGCAATCGCCGAGCGGCTGGACTGGTGGGCCGAGCTGTTCGAGCCGCCCTGCGTCGGCTTTGCCACCACGCTGGACGAGGCCTACGATTTCGCCGCCAGCGGCGCCGATTTCGTGCTGGTCGGCGACTTCATCTGGGCCGATCCGCGCGGGCCCAAGGCTGCGCTGATCGAGGTCGATGCCGCGATCAAGAAGGCCCATGCGACCGCGCTGGCCGGCCAAGAGAGCCGGGAGCACGGCTAGCGCCCGACATGAAGCTCCCGTGCATCACCATGCTGGCCACGCTGCTGCTGACAGGGCCCGCGGCGGCGCAGCTGCAGATCACCCCGCCGGCGACGACGCCGAGCGCACCGGCAGAAAAGCAGAAGCCAAAGCCGCCCGCGCCTGCCAAGAAGAAGGAGGCAGCACCGGCGCCGAAGCCCTCGGCATCGCCCAAGCCGTCCCCCTCGCCCAAGCCGGCAACCGTGATCCCCGCGCCGCCGGCCGATGATCCCAACGTAGACCTCGTGTTCGGCGCCTATCAGCGCGGCCAATACAAGACGGCGTTCGAGCTCGCCACGGTGCGCGCGCAGGCCGGCGATCCCAAGGCGATGACCATGCTCGGCGAGCTCTATTCCAACGCCATGGGCATAAGGCGCGATTACGCCAAGGCGGCCGAATGGTACAAGCGCGCCGCCGATGCCGGCGATCGCGAGGCGATGTTCGCGCTCGCCATGCTGCGCATCTCCGGCCGCGGCGGCCCGGTCGACAAAAGCGAGGCGGTCAGGCTGATGGCCTCCGCCGCCAAGCTCGGCGAGCCCAAGGCGGCCTACAACCTCGCGCTGCTCTACCTGGACGGCCAGACGCTGCCGCAGGACGTCCGGCGTTCGGCGGAACTGTTGCGCCAGGCCGCCGATGCAGGCCTGCCCGAAGCGCAATACGCGCTCGCGACCTTCTACAAGGAAGGCACCGGTGTGCCGAAGGACCCCGAACGCGCGGTGCGGCTGCTGCAGGCCGCCTCGCTCGCCGACAATGTCGATGCCGAGGTCGAATATGCCATCGCGATGTTCAACGGCACCGGCACGCCGAAGAACCAGCCGGCGGCCGTCGCCCTGCTCCGCAAGGCCTCCCGCCAGGGCAGCGCGATCGCGCAGAACCGGCTGGCATGGGTGCTGATCAACGGCGTCGGCACGCCCGTGGACAAGATCGAGGGCTTCAAATGGCACCTGGTGGCCAAGACATCAGGCAAAGGCGACCCGGAGCTCGACAAGCAGTTCTCCGATCTGCCGGCTGATGACCGCGCCAAGGCCGAGGCCGCCGCCAGGAAGTGGCTCGGGTCCAAATGACTTGACGCGAGGCCCCTCACGGGGCACCCAGTCCCTCAAACAGGCGTGTTTCCGCGCCTCTCTTCCCGATCAAGACCAGAAGCACATGCTGTATTCCGCCACTATCAACGTCATGGTCAAGGCGGCGCGCCGCGCCGGCCGCAGCCTCAAGCGCGATCTCGGCGAGATCGAGCATCTCCAGGTCTCGCTGAAGGGGCCGGCGAATTTCGTCTCGCTCGCCGACAAGCGCGCCGAGGAGATCCTCTACCAGGACCTCGCCAAGGCCCGGCCCGGCTACGGCTTCATCGGCGAGGAAGGGGGCACGCGCGAGGGCACCGACAAGAGCCACACCTGGATCGTCGATCCCCTGGACGGCACCACCAACTTCCTGCACGGTATCCCGCAATTTGCGATCTCGATCGGGCTTGCGCGCGAAGGCACGGTGATCGCCGGCGTGATCTACAACCCCGCCAATGACGAGCTCTACATCGCCGAGCGCGGCAAGGGCGCCTTCCTCAACGACCAGCGCCTGCGCGTCGCCGGCCGCCGCCAGCTGAGCGAATGCGTGGTGGCCTGCGGCCTGCCCCATATCGGCCGCGGCGATCACGAGGAATTCCGCCGCGAGATGACCGCGATCCAGGACCGCGTCGCCGGCCTGCGCCGCTTCGGCGCCGCCGCCCTCGATCTCGCCTTCGTCGCCGCCGGCCGCCTCGACGGCTATTGGGAGCGCAATCTGTCGCCTTGGGACATCGCGGCCGGGCAGATCATGGTCAAGGAAGCCGGCGGCACGGTGAGCGACATCGACACGCCGGGCGATGCGCTGACGACGGGCCATGTCGTGTGCGGCAACGAGTACGTGCACGGGGAGCTGGTGAAGATTTTGCGGAAGGCGGCGTAGGGCGGAAGCTCGCGCTCCACATTCCCCTCTCATTCTCGGGCGCACCTCTCGGCGCGATCCATTGATCGGTGTGCGCCCGCGCTGGCCGGCCGTGCGCTTCAGCTTCCCGCGCCAGCGCTGTGGCTCATCTGTCGCGGCTAAGACTCGTCATCGTCGGACTCCTCGTCCCGATATTCCCCGCCGAGGGTCAGGCCCTCGATCATGGTGGCGCCTTTTGACTTGATCACCCGGCGAAGCGGGACCGAGCTCTCGCTTCGCAAGGCCTCCATCAACTGCTCCGAGTGGGTGACGATCCAGATGTCGGCGCGGCCCGATGCTTTGACGATCAGCCGGGCCAACGGCGCCAGCAGCGACGGATGCAGGCTGGTCTCGGGTTCGTTCAGCGCGATGAACGGCGGCAGCCGATATCCCATGAACACGGCGAGCAGGCAAATGTATTTCAGCGTCCCGTCGGACAATTCATGAGCCCCAAACGGACGCGGCATATCCTCGAGTTGCAGATCGAATTCACACGAGCCGTTTCTTTCCCACGCGCGGAGCTCAGCGCCCGGAAAGGCATCCTGGATCGCGTCCTGCAAGTCGGTTGCGTCTTCCCTGATAGTATAGAGTGTCGCCAGGGCCGCGGCCAGGTCGCTACCATCGGCACTGAGCGAGGGCGTCGTGATCGCCAGGCACGGCTTTCGTATCGGTGACGCCGGATCGGTGCGAAAGTCGTGATAGAAGCGCCAGCCCAGCATTGCGCTTCTGATCAAATCGATTTCAGGACATTCCTTGCCGTTGAAGAAGCCCGCAAGCGCCGGCTCGGACGGCAGCACAGCATCCTTGTGGCTGCTCCATGCGCCGCTGTCGCTGCGGACGCTGACGAGCGAATTCTTCCGCTCCATCAGCCGAACCGTTCGTTTGCCCTGCGTCGCCTCGATACTCTCTTCCTTGATCATCGGCTCGCCGGCAAACGCTGGCGCAACCGGGCTCGGAAATCCGATCTCAATAGAGTATTTCAGGCGATCGAATCTGGCCGATAATCGCAGTCGTCCATCCTCGCCCCGTTTGCGGATGCCTGACCAGCAGACCGAATTCAGTCCGCCCTCCTCGGCGATCGTGCGCGTGATCCGCCCGGTCGCCGCGTCGCGCAACAGCGACAGGGACTTGTAGAGATTGGACTTGCCGACACCATTTTCGCCCACGAAGACGGACAGGGGGTGGATTGGTAGGGAGAGCCGCCGGATCGAGCGATAGTTCGAGATCGCAATATCGGTCGGACGCATCAGGTGCTCTCAATCGGCAGGTGTGCATTCGCGCTGCAGTGCGAATGCACGTTCTTTCAATCCAGAGATGTAGTCTGGATCGACGAACCCGAGAAGGCAAGCTCCGCTCTCATTCTCGGTTCGCGTTGCGTGCGCCCGGAATGACGGAAGGGTAAGTCAGTGGCCGGTGTGCGCCCGCGCCGGCGGGCCGTAGGCCTCGCCCTTTCTCGCCGCCTTCGGCTCCCGGTCCCCCGCCAGCACGCGCTGCACCGAGACGAAGAACACGGGCACCATCAGCAGCGCCAGGATCACCACCGCGATCATGCCGCCCATCACCACGCTGCCGAGCGCCTGCTGGCTGGCGCCGCCGGCGCCGTGGGCGATGGCCATCGGCAGCACGCCGCAGATGAAGGCAAGACCGGTCATCAAAATGGGACGGAAGCGCAGCCGGCAGGCTTCGATGGTGGCTTCGACCAGCGGCTTGCCTTCTTTCCGCAAGTCTTTCGCGAACTCGATGATCAGGATCGCGTCCTTGGCGGCAAGGCCGATGATGGTGATCAGGCCGACGGTGAAATAGACGTCGTTGGGCAGGCTCCGCAGCGTCGCAGCCGCGACCGCGCCGACGATGCCGAGCGGCACGGTGAGCAGCACCGCGAGCGGAATGGTCCAGCTCTCGTAGAGCGCGGCGAGGCACAGGAACACCACGAACACCGACAGCGCGAGCAGGAACGGCGCCTGCGAACCCGACAGCTTTTCCTGCAGCGACTGTCCGGTCCATTCATAGCCGAAGCCGCGCGGCAACCGGTCGGCGAGCCGCTCCATCTCGGCGATCGCATCGCCCGAGGTGAAGCCGGGCCTGGCCTCGCCGGAGATGCGCACCGCCGGATAGTAGTTGAAGCCCGCGATCTGGGTCGGGCCGCGCGCCCATTCGACCGTGGCGAAGGACGAGAACGGCACCAGCTGGCCGCGGCTGTTCTTGACGTTGTAGTTGAGGATGTCCTCGGTCCGCATGCGGTCGCGGGCATCAGCCTGCACCACGACGCGCTGCATGCGGCCGCGGTTCGGGAAGTCGTTGATGTAGTTCGAGCCGAGATTGGTCGAGATGGTGTTGTTGATGTCCTCGAAGGTGACGCCAAACGCACCGGCCTTCTCGCGGTCGATCATGAGATTGACCACGCCCGCCTCGGGCAGGCCTTCGATATAGACCTTCTGCAGCACCGGGCTGGCATTGGCCTCCGCGATCAGCTGGTCGGCGGCGCGCATCAATTGCTGATAACCCTTCTGGCCGCGATCCTGGAGGCGGAACGAGAAGCCGGAAGAGTTGCCGAGATTGTCGATCGGCGGCGGCTGCAGCGCCGAGATTTTCGCGTCGCGGATCGAGGTGCCCAGGTCGCGGTTGATGTCGTTGACGATCGCCGCAGCGGAGTCCTTCGGCCCGCGCTCCGACCAGTCCTTCAGCGTGATGAAGGCCTGCGCGGTGTTCATGCCCTGGCCGGAGAAGCTGAAGCCGGTGAGGAAGGTGACGTTGTCGACGCCCGGCCGAGCGGCGAGGTATTTCTCGACCTTCTCGATCACGGCTTCGGTGCGGGCATAGGATGAGTCGGACGGCGTCTGCACGTCGGTGGTGATGAAGCCCTGGTCGTCGACGGGCAGGAAGCCGCCGGGCAGGTTGACGAAGGCCCAGGACAGCCCGACCAGCAGCGCGGCATAGACCAGCATCAGGCGGCTGGTGCGATTCAGCGAAAAGCCGACGGTGCGCGCATAGTGAAACCGGCAGGCCTCAAGGAAACGATTGAACCGGCTGAACACGAAATTGGTCGAATGGCCATGCCCCTTGGCAACAGGCTTGAGCAAGGTCGCGCACAGCGCCGGCGTCAACGACAGCGCCAGGAAGGCGGAGAAGCCGATCGCGGCGACCATGGTGACGGAGAACTGGCGGTAGATGATGCCGACCGAGCCCGGGAAGAACGCCATAGGCACGAACACCGCCATCAGCACCAGCGTGATGCCGATGATGGCGCCGGTGATCTGCGACATGGCTTTCCGCGTCGCTTCCTTCGGCGGCAGGCCTTCCTCGGCCATGATGCGCTCGACGTTCTCGACCACGACGATGGCGTCGTCGACGAGGATGCCGACCGCGAGCACCATGCCGAACATCGAGAGCATGTTGATGGAATAGCCGGCGAGCAGCAGCGTGGAGCAGGCGCCCAGCAGCGCCACCGGCACCACGATGGTCGGAATGATGGTGTAGCGGATGTTCTGCAGGAACAAGAACATCACCACGAACACCAGCACCACGGCTTCGACCAGCGTCGACAGCACCTTCTTGATCGAGGCCTCGACCACGGGCGTGATGTTGTAGGGGATCTCGTAGGTGATGTTGGCTGGGAAGAAGCGCGACAGCTCCTTCATCTTGGCCTCGACCGCGCTCGCGGTCGCCAGCGCATTGCCGGTCGGCGACATCAGCACCGACAGGCCCGCCGTCGGCTTGCCGTCGAGGCGCGTGTTGAACTGATAGCTGAGACCGCCGACCTCGATGCGCGCGACGTCGCGCAGGCGCACGGTCGAGCCGTCGGCATTGGCGCGCAGGATGATGGCGCCGAACTCGTCCGGCGACGAGAGCTGACCCTTGACCAGCACCAGCGCCGAGGTGCGCTGGCTCGAGGTCGACGGCTCGGCGCCGATGCTGCCGGAAGCGACCTGCGCGTTCTGCGCGCTGATGGCCTTGTTGACGTCGTCGGCGGTCAGGCCATAGCCGACCAGCTTGGCCGGATCGACCCAGACACGAAGCGAGCGCTCGGTTGAGTACAGCGTGGCGCGGCCGACGCCGGGAATGCGCCGGATCTCGCCGAGCACGTTGCGGATCATGAAGTCGCCGAGACCGACTTCATCCAGGCTGCCGTCGGTCGAGTTCAGCGTGATGATCTGAAGCACTGCGCTCGAGGCTTCCTCGATCAGGATGCCCTGCTGCATCACCGCGCGCGGCAAGCGCGCCTCGACGCGCTTGATGCGGTTCTGGACCTCGACCGAGGCTGCACTGGTATCGGTACCCGGCTGGAAGTTGGCGATGATCTCGACCTGACCGAGCGAGTCGCTGGTCGATTCGAAATTGAGGATGTTGGCGGCGCCGTTGAGCTCCTCCTCGATCAGTCGCGTGACGCTGTTGTAGAGGTTTTCCGGCGACGCGCCGGGATAGCTGGTCGAGACCGAGATCGAGGGCGGCGCGATGATCGGATATTGCGCGATCGGCAGCAGCGGCACCGCGATCGCACCGATCAAGCAGATGAACAGCGCAACGACCCAGGCGAAGATCGGCCTGTCGATGAAGAAACTCGGCATATCGCGTTACCGCGTGAGCTTAAGAGCGTGCCGGTTGTCCGCGGTCGCCTCCGCCTCCGACCAGGATTGCGGCTTGACCTTGTCGCCGGCCGCGAACTTCTGGAAGCCTTCCACCACGACCTTGTCGCCGGCCTTCAAACCCTCGGTAACGAACCAGAGGCCGTCCTGCACCGACCCGGTGCGCACCGGCTGCACCGCGATGTGATTGTCGTCCTTGACGACGAACACCTCGCTGCCGCCGCCGCCATTGCGCTGGATCGCCTGCTGCGGCACCGCGATCGCGTCGGAATCAAGACCCTGGTCGATGCGGACCCGGACATACATGCCCGGAAGCAGCTCGCGCTTGGGATTGGGGAACTCGCCGCGCAACGTCACCTGCCCAGTGTGGGCGTCGACCTTGGCGTCGGAGAACAGCAGCTTGCCGTCCAGCGAATAGATGGTGTTGTCGTCGAGCACGAGGCGCACCTTGGCGGCATCGGCGGCGATGCGCTCGAGGTCGCCGGTCTCGAAGGCGCGGCGGAGCTGGTTGAGCTCGGTCACCGACTGGGTGAAGTCGGCATAGATCGGATCGAGCTGCTGGATGGTGGCGAGATTGGTCTCGTTCTGCACGGCGAGCGCGCCCTCACTGACGAGGGCCGCGCCGACCACGCCGTCGATCGGCGCGCGCACGGTGGCATAATCGAGATTGAGCTTGGCCCGCGCGAGCTCGGCCTTGCGGCCCTCGACCTCGGCATGGGCCTGGCGTTCGGCGGCGATGGCCTTCTCGTTCTCGGCTTCCGGCGCGGCGCGATCCTTGGTGAGCGCGGCAATGCGGCGTGCCTGCTGCTGCGCCTGCATCGCAGCCGCTTCGGCCTTGGCCAGCGCGGCCTCGTTGGCCATGACCTCGACCTCGAACGGGCGCGGATCGATGCGGTAGAGCGGATCGCCGGCCCTGACCTCGCTGCCCTGGCGGAACAGGCGCTCGACCACGATGCCGGACACGCGCGGCCGCACGTCGGAGACCCGGGTCGGCGCGATGCGGCCCGGCAGCTCGCGCACCACGGCGCGCGGCTGCGGCTTGACGATAACGATGCTGACGTCAGGGGCAGGCGGCTGGGCGGCGGACACCGCGGAGCTGGATTCTTCGCAAGCACCCAACAGCGGCGCAAGGGCCGCGAGCATCATTGCAACGCATGCCGATCGCGCACGAAGTCCAGACATGGAATGGGATGCCCCGACGTTGTTGAAACTGATCATGCTCGCGCGAAGCCCGTTCTGGGCCTTTTGCACGCGGCTGATGCCGCCAAAATAGAATGCATCTGCTGCGATGCAACGCATGGCGCGGGCGGCTCATTGTCACACAGCTTATGCTGTTGAGATCAGAACGGTTTTACGGGGTCACTTGATTGTGAGTCGGGTTCCACCGGCACGTGCTGCGACGGAACATCGCAATTACTCGGCGGCCATCATCCGGTAATGGCTGACGCCCCATTCGGTTCCGCCGGCGTGACCGAACAGGCCCGAGGTCGCGAGCAGGAACCAGCGCCAGCGACGCATCCAGAGAGCGGTCTCCTCGCCGTGGACCCTGCGCAGGGAGGCTTCAATGCCCTCGCGACGCGCATCGAAATTAACGAGCCAGTCGTTGGCGGTGCGCTGGTAGTGCGTGCCGCTCCAGCACCATTCCTTCTCGATGGCAAAGATATCGTCGAACTGCCTGACGAGATGATGGCTCGGCATCAGCCCGCCCGTGTAGACGTATTGGGCGATCCAATCGTCGCGATCGGCCGGGTCAGGCAGATGCGAGCCGGACCGGTGGGTGACGAGGTGCATGAAGAACCGCCCCTCCGGCGCGAGCCATGACCGCGCGCGCGTCATCAGCTTGCGCCAGTTGCTCATCTGCTCGAACATCTCGACCGAGACGATCCGGTCGAAATGGCCCTCGGGCGCGAACACGTTCATGTCGGCCGTGACCACGCGCAGATTCACCAGCCCGCGCAGCCGCGCCTCCTCCTCGACGTAGGAGCGCTGCGCCTGCGAGGCCGCGACCGCCGTCACCGTCGCGTGCGGAAACTGCCGCGCCATCCACAGCGACAGCGAGCCCCAGCCGCAGCCGAGCTCCAGAATGGCCTGACCGTCGGCCAGGCCGGCATGCTCGACAGTCTGGCGCAGCGCCTCCTCCTCCGCCTCCCGCAAGGTGGTTGCGTCGGTCTTGTAGAAGCAGGCGGAGAATTTACGTTTGGGGCCGAGCAAGTCGGCGAAGAAGGCGGCGGGCACCTCGTCACGCCAGGCTGCCGCGCCCTCGGCGATCGGCCGCAGCATCATCCGCCCGGCAAAGGCGGCATCGTCGCCGGGGCCCAGCACGGACAGGCGCGTCGCCATGCGGGAGCACAGGCGCTGGATCGCGGCGCGGATCACAACGTCGGGCAGCGGCACGCGCTCGGCAGTCCCGATGATCGCGGAAACGACGCTCATGCGCCCCCCGAATGGCGAACTTCTGCAGAGACCTGCTTATCAAAGCGCCGCTTCCGGGCCGGGTTCCCCGAGCTGTCCCCGAAATCGGCGCATCCGGCGCTTTTTTTGGGCCGGCGCTGTGCCATAGTGCGCGCCGCAAGCAAGCTTTACGTAACGGATGATACCGGCATGCGGTCTGGCACTTCCCGATCCACCATGGACATCGAGTACACCAAATTGTCCTCGCCCAGCGTCTTCCTGGTTCGGATGCTGGTCTTCCTGGTGCTGTGCACGCTGGTGGGCGTGGTGCTCTACAAGCAGATCGTCCAGGCCTTCTTCGCCAATCCCGGGCTCAACGCCCTGATCGGGGGGGTGCTGTTCATCGGCATCATCTTGGCCTTCCGCCAGGTCATCCGGCTCTATCCCGAGGTCTCCTGGGTCAACAATTTCCGCGTCGCCGATCCCGGCCTGGCGCCGGCCCGCCACCCCAAGCTGCTGGCGCCGATGGCGGCGATCCTCGGCGGGGAGCGCTCGGGGCGGATGACCATCACGCAGACCACGATGCGGCACCTGCTCGATTCGATCGCAACCCGCCTGGACGAGGCCCGCGACATCTCCCGCTACATGACCGGCCTGTTGGTCTTCCTCGGCCTGCTCGGCACCTTCTGGGGCCTGATCGAGACGGTGGGCTCGGTGGGCAAGGTGATCGAGGGGCTCAAGGTCGGGAGCGATTCCGGGGCGCTGTTCGACACGCTGAAGGAGGGCCTCGCCGCCCCGCTCGGCGGCATGGGCATCTCGTTCTCCAGCTCGCTGTTCGGCCTTGCCGGCTCGCTGATCCTCGGCTTCCTCGACCTGCAATCGAGCCAGGCGCAGAACCGCTTCTACACCGACCTCGAAGATTGGCTCGCCACCACCGTTCGCGAATACGGCAATGGCGAGGTGCCGGTCGCTTCAGGTGGCGGCGTCGCGAGCGGCGAGCTTCAAGCGGCGGTCGAGCGCTTGCGTTCCGTGCTCGAGGAAGGCAGCGCCGGCCGCGGCACCACGGCGGCGATGGCGAGCCTTGCCGAAGCGATCCAGGCGCTGGTCTCGCACATGCGCACCGAGCAGCAGATGATCCGCGAATGGGCCGACGGCCAGGGCGAGCAGAACCGCGAGATCCGGCGCCTCCTGGAACGGATCGCGCGCCAGCCCGAGAAGAGTTGAGCAGCAAGGAGAGAGCCTGCCCCGGACGCAGCGTAGCACGCAGTGATGCGCTGCCGAGCCGGGGCCCAGAATCTTCTACCTAACGCTGGGTCCCGGCTCAGCGGCGCATCGCCAAGGCGCTGCACCGCGTCCGGGACACGAGAGTGGAGACGGATGACATGGCCCTTGCCCGCGCCCGCCGTAGCGAAGGCGGTCTCAACTACTGGCCCGGCTTCGTCGACGCGCTGTCGACGCTGGTGCTGTCGATCGTGTTCCTGCTGTCGGTGTTCCTGGTGGTGCAGTTCTTCCTGTCGCAGGAGGTCACCGGCAAGGACAAGGCGCTGGAGCAGCTCAACGCCAAGATCGCCCAGCTCAACGAGCTGTTGTCGCTGGAGAAGCTCGGCAAGCTTTCGCTCGACGACCAGGTGTCGCAATTGAAGGCGGGCCTCGCCTCGGCCGAGTCCGAGCGCGACCGCATCAAGGGTCTCTATGACGGCTTAGCTGCCGCCGGCAACGATGCGCAAGGCAAGACCGCCGAGCTCGGCAAGGCATTGGACTCGGAGAAGGCGGTCTCGGCGCGGGCGCTGGCGCAGATCGAGGTGCTGAACCAGCAGATCAGCGCGCTGCGCCGGCAATTGGCGGCACTGGAGGAGGCGCTCGATGCCTCCGAGAAGCGCGACAAGGAATCGCAGAACCGCATCGCCGATCTGGGCTCCCGCCTCAACGTCGCCCTGGCGCAGCGCGTCCAGGAATTGTCGCGCTACCGCTCGGAATTCTTCGGCCGCCTGCGTGCCATCCTCGGCAACCGCCCCGACATCCGCATCGTCGGCGACCGCTTCGTGTTCCAGTCCGAAGTGTTCTTCGACACCGGTCAGGCGACCTTGCTGCCCGAGGGCCGCGCCGAGCTCGACACTTTGGCAGCCGCGCTGATCGAGCTCGACAAGAAGATCCCGAGCGACATCCCCTGGGTGCTGCGCGTCGACGGCCATACCGACGTGCGCCCCGTCAATGGCCCGAACTTCAAGTCGAACTGGGACCTGTCCGCGGCCCGCTCGATCTCGGTGGTACAATATCTGGTCTCGCTCGGCGTGCCCGCCCAGCGCCTCGTCGCGGCCGGCTTCGGCGAATTCCAGCCGCTCGATACCGGCAACACGGAAGAGGCCTACAAGCGCAACCGCCGCATCGAGCTGAAGCTGACGGAGCGGTAGTGAGCGCGCGCCACCTCCGCCCCTACGCGGCCTCCGACGAGGCCGCTGCGATCGACCTCTGGCATCGCACCTGGCAGCAGGCCTATCCGCAGATCGACTTCGCCGCACGGCTGGAATGGTGGCGCGAGCGCTGGCGCAAGGATCTGGTGCCGAAGGCCCAGATCGTGGTGGCGGAGCAGGACGGCGCGCTGATCGGTTTCGTTACCATCGACGGCGAAGGCTATCTCGACCAGCTCGTCGTCGATCCCGCGCATTGGGGCTCCAATGCAGCAAGGCTGCTGGTCGACGAGGCCAAGCGCCTGTCGCCCTCGGGCGTCACGCTGCTCGTCAACAAGGATAATGCCCGTGCCATCCGCTTCTACGAGCGTAGCGGCTTTGCCCATGCCGGCGACGACGTGAACCCGACCTCGGGGCGGCCGGTGTTGAAGATGGTGTGGAAGGCGTGAGGCCTGTCACATCGGGGATCCCAAGGCGCCGGTTATTCGTTGTCTCAGGCATGGCCGATGGAGACGATCGATGAAGCTGAGCGAGCTGGCCAAGGGGTCCTCGGTGATGCTGGGCGTCATCGTCGCCGGCTACGTGTCGACGACCTATGTCGACCAGCGCTTTGCGACGTCAAGCGCCCCTGCGCAGACGAACAGCCCTGGGGCATCAGCCTGCGTCGAAGCGGACGGAAGCTGGAAGAACTGGTCCTGGCCGAACGTGCCGGCGCTGTCGCCGAAGTGCCGGCCCTCGCAATGACAAAAGTGAGGCGACGCCTCACGCGCCCTCGAACTGCAGCCGCGCCAGCCGCGCATAGAGCCCATTCGCCGCGACGAGCTCGGCATGCGTGCCCTGCTCGACGATCCGGCCCTGGTCCATCACCAGGATGCGGTCGCAGGACAGAACGGTCGCGAGACGATGAGCGATGACGAGCGTGGTGCGGTGGCGCATCAGCTCTTCCAGCGCGGTCTGCACCAGCGTCTCGCTTTCGGCGTCGAGCGCTGAGGTGGCTTCGTCCAGCAGCAACAGCGGCGCATCGCGCAGGATGGCGCGCGCGATCGCGATGCGCTGGCGCTGGCCGCCGGACAGCGTCACGCCGCGCTCGCCGAGCGCGGTCTCGAAACCTTCGGGCAGGCGACGGATGAATTCGGCGGCATGGGCGAGCTCGGCGGCGCGCTCGACCTCGGCATCGGTCGCGTCGGGCCGGCCGAAGCGGATGTTCTCGCGGGCGCTCGCGGCGAACACCACGGATTCCTGCGGTACCAGTGCGATGCGCGCGCGGAAATCGCCGGGGTCAGCGGACTTGACCGGCACGCCGTCGAGCGAGATCGTCCCGCTGCGCGGATCGTAGAAGCGCAGCAGCAGATGAAAGATGGTGCTCTTGCCGGCGCCGGATGGACCGACGATCGCGACCTTCTCGCCGGGACGCACGGTGAACGACACCGCGTCGAGCACGTTGACGTCGGACCGCGCCGGATAGGCGAAGCTGACCCGATCGAAACCGACCTCGCCGCGCGCGGGCACCGGCAGCGCAAGCGGCGCCGCAGGCGCGGTGATCTCGGGCTTGACGTGGAGGATCTCGAACAGGCGCTCGGCCGCGCCCGATGCCGCCGAGACCTCGCCCCAGACTTCGCTGAGCTGGCCGAGGCCCGCTGCGGCGAACACCGCATACAGCACGAACTGACCGAGCCGGCCCGGCGTAATCGCGCCGGTGAGCACGTCATGCGAGCCGATCCAGAGGATGGCGACCACGCTTGCGAACACGATGAAGATGATGATCGCGGTGAGCACGGCGCGAGCCTGGGTCGAGGTGCGCGCGGCTTCATAGGCCTGCTCAACTTCACCGCCGAAACGCTTCTCGGCAAATTGCTCGCTGGTATAGGCCTGCACGGTGCGGATCGCGCCGACCAATTCGCCGGCATAGGCGGAGGCGTCGGCGAGCGTGTCCTGCGCATTGCGCGACAGGCGCCGCACCCAGCGCCCGAACGCCACCAGCGGCAGCACGATCAAAGGGATGGCCAGCAGCACGAAGCCCGAGAGCTTCGGGCTCGTGATCACCATCATCGCTGTCGCGCCCAGAAACATCATCAGGTTACGCAGCGCGATCGAGACGGAGGCGCCGACGGCCGATTTCAGCTGGGTGGTGTCGGCGGTGAGGCGCGAGATCAATTCGCCGCTGCGCGCGGAATCGAAAAAGGCGGGGGAGAGCGACAATAGATGCGCGAAAACGTCGCGCCGGAGATCGGCGACGATGCGTTCGCCGATCGTCATCACGAGGTAGTAGCGCGCCGCGCTGGCGATGGCGAGCACGGCGACGACCGCGAGCATGACCGAGAAGTAGCTGTTGATCAGCTCGATGCCCTCGGGCGTCAGGCCGAAATCGATCATCCTGCGCACCGCGACCGGCACCAGCAGCGTGGTCAGCGCTGCGATCGTGAGCGCGACGAAGGCCAGCGCCGCCCGGCCGCGATAGCGGATCACATACGGCGCGAGCGCGAGCAGCGGCCGCAGCCTGGCGCGGCCCTTGGCCGGCGCTTCGATCAGCTCGGCCTCGATCGAGGGGGTGTCCGCGGCGTTCATTACAGGCCGTTCGATGTCCCGGTCATCAAGCCGTTCCACTGCGCTCATGAGATCCGACCCATTGCATTCGTTTGCTCCCAATAGGCCGGTGCAAGAGTAGTGGCAAATCCGGGATGTCCCTTAGGGGCAAACCCCGGTTCACAGCGGCAGTATGGCTTGTTTTGCGAGGTTTCGTGGGGTATAGAGCCGCCCAAATCCGTCATTCGCTAGCCACCCAAGAAGGCGCCGAAGCGCCGAGGAATTGCCATGAAAGCCGAAATTCATCCGAATTATCATACGATTAAGGTCGTGATGACCGACGGAACCGAGTACCTGACCCGCTCGACCTGGGGCAAGGAAGGCGACACGCTGAACCTCGACATCGACCCGAAGTCGCACCCGGCCTGGACCGGCGGCTCCGCCCAGATCATGGACCGCGGCGGCCGCGTCTCGCGCTTCCAGAAGAAGTTTTCGGGCTTCCTCAAGAAGGATTGAGCCGGCCCGCAAGGCTGGAGATGAAAACGCCCCCGGGGAGACCGGGGGCGTTTTTCTTTTGGGCTGTCATTCCGGGGCGCGACGAAGTCGCGAGCCCGGAATCTATAACCACGATCGGGAGTATGGATTCCGGGCCCGCGCCAAGAGGCGCGTCCCGGAATGACGATCGGGATTGTTGATAGTCCCTACCGCTCGAACGCGGCCTTCAGGGCGTTGAGGTGCGGCACCAACGGATTGCCGATCGCGGCCTGCTCCGCCGGCGGGGTATGGATCGTGCTGTCGAGGCGGCGGACGCGGGTCTGCAGGCTCATCGAGCGATGGATCAGGTCCTGAAGCTGGGTGGGCAGCTTCTCGATGGTATCGGCGGGACCGGGATCGGCGGCGGTGAGCTTGACCTTGGTCTTCTCGCGGTTGGCCTGGCTCAGCGTCATCTCGCCTTCCTTCACCGCGCGGTGCAGCAGTAGCCAGGAGGCGAGCTGCATCAGGCGCGTGGTGAGGCGCATGCTCTCGGTCGCATAGGTGAGGCTGACAGCGCGGTCGAGCGCCTTGGCCTCGACGCGGCCGGCGCCATCGAGATAGGCAGCGGTCTCCTCGACGAGGTCCATGCCCTCACGGAACAAATTGCCGAACGCCGCAGAATTGGTGAATCGCTCGCTGAGCTGAACGAGAGCGCCCTCGGCCTGCAAACGTTCCATGGTTAACGCCTCTTACGCAACTGTTTGACTGCCCGGCTTTGGCGCCGGCTTATGATGAACAAATCATTGCGCGGGCGAGACGCGGAGTCCAGTGACAAGCGCGGATATGGTTTCCGCGGGTCAATCCTTTCGAATGCAACCGGGGTGAGAGGCCCAAACCGGGCAGTGAACGCAAAAAAGAGCCGCCGGAGACCGGCGGCTTTGAAAGTTGATAACAGGGAGGCGTCAAACAGAGTGGACAGGAGCCACTCGGTGTCCAAACGAGGACAGTTCCAGTCATAAACCCGAAAGCTTAATCCGAAGTAAACGAGCTAATTTTTTGGGAGTTCGTTAGCCATGTCGGCCAGTGGCCGAGGGACGTGCGGAACAAGCGCTCCGCCGTCATTCCGGGGCGCGCGCAGCGCGAGCCCGGAATCCATAGCCCCAGGAAGATGGAGTGGTCCGCCTGCCAGCTTCAACGGCTTCTTGTGGTTATGGATTCCGGGCTCGGCGCTGACGCGCCGCCCCGGAATGACGAGGCGGAGAACCCACGCGTCCGGGAAGTCGTTGTGTGGCGACCACTACGACTTGAAAATACTGTTCGCCGCATCGCGCGAGGCGCGCTTCTTGGTGGCGGCTTCTTCCAATCTTGCGATCTCGGCCTTGAGCAGCGCCACGCGCTCGGTCAGTTCCTCCACTGACAAAAGTGAGAGGTCCTGCCCAATTTCATGGCTGATCTTCTTGCGCGGGCGATCGTCCTCTTCCATCGGCATCGTCGTTGCTCCTCTCGTCCGCGGACCGGACCACACGGCCCAAGGCGGTTGCCAGCCTGCACCGCGCTGGCTAAGCAAGGGCCTCGTTTCCTCCCGCACCTTTGCTCAAGGACACATCATGGACAAGCTGCCCGCGCAAATGACCGTGGTCGCCATCTCCAAGCCCGGTGGACCGGAGGTGTTGGTGCCGGAGCAACGCAGCGTTCCGCAGCCCGGTCCCGACGAGATCCTGGTCAAGGTCGAAGCTGCCGGCGTCAACCGGCCCGACGTGGCGCAGCGCTCCGGCGCCTATCCGCCGCCGCCCGGCGCCAGCGACCTGCCCGGCCTCGAGATATCAGGCGAAGTCGTCGCGGTCGGCAGCAACGCCAAGCGGCACAAGGTCGGAGACAAGGTGATGTCGCTGGTCGCCGGCGGCGGCTATGCGCAGTACTGCATCGCCCAAGACGCCCAGGCGATGAGCGTGCCGCCGGCGCTGTCGATGAAGGAAGCCGGCGCGCTGCCGGAAACCCTGATGACAGTCTGGCACAACGTGTTCGAACGCGGCGGCCTCAAGGCCGGCGAGACGCTGCTGATCCATGGCGGCTCCTCCGGCATCGGCACCATGGCCATTCAGCTCGCCAAAGCCTTCGGCGCAAAAGTATTCGTGACCGTGGGATCGCAGGACAAGTGTGACGCCTGCCTCAAGCTGGGGGCCGACCGCGCCATCAACTACAAGAGCGAAGACTTCGTCGCCGTGGTCAAGGAAGAGACCAACAACGTTGGCGTCAACCTGATCCTCGACATGGTCGCCGGCGACTATGTCGATCGCAACTATGATGCCGCGGCGGTCGACGGCCGCATCGTCCAGATCGCGACCCTCAACGGCCCCAAGGTCAGCGTCAACATCGCCAAGGTCATGGTCAAGCGCCTGACCCATACCGGCTCGACCTTGCGCCCCCGTAGTAATGCGGACAAGGCGGCGATGGTGGCCGCGATCGAGCAGAAAGTGATGCCGCTTTTGCGCGAAGGCCGCATCAAGCCGGTGATGGACAGCACTTTCCCGCTGGAAAAGGCGGCAGACGCCCACCGGCGCATGGAAACGAGCGCACATATTGGCAAAATTGTGTTGGAGGCGTAAGCCACCGACCCACAGGGCAAGCCGGAAACCCTTTGATTTTCCTCGCTTTCGTGGCATCTATCGCGACGCACCGAACCGCATCGGTCCGGTCTGAAATCGCCTTCTAGATTCGCCTTGCACTGACGAGTTTGCGTCGAACGCGGAGAACTGACCTTGCGTCTGATCAGGTGCCTCGCGCCCATCGCGCTGGGCCTCATGATTCTCGTCGCCGCGTATCCCGCGCGCGCGCTCGACGCCGTCAGCGTCCGTAGCGACGCGCCCGCGATCGACCTCACCGGCGTGCTCGAGCATCAGCGCAGCGATGCCGATCGCATCCAGGTCTCCACCGCGCCCGGCACCGACGGCATCGTCCGCCGCATCGAGGTGCGCGCCCGCGAAGGCGGCCAGAACTGGGTGGTGTTCGCGCTCGCCAACAACACCGACGACCAGCTCGACCGCCTGATCGTCGCCCCGCATTACCGCATCGTCTCCTCGGGATTGCTCTGGCCCGACCTCGGCCTGTCGCGCATCGCGACCATCACGCCCTCGATCGGCGACCGGCCGGAACGGCAGGAAAGCGCCACCGCCGACGTGTTCCGCATCACGCTCGACCCCGGCGCCGTCGTCACCTTCGTGGCGGAGCTGCGCACCGACAAGCTGCCGCAGCTCTATCTGTGGGAGCCGGAAGCCTACAAGGACAAGGTCAACTCCTTCACGCTGTACCAGGGCATCGTGATCGGCATCTCCGGGCTCCTGGCGCTCGTCCTCACCATTCTGTTCGTGGTCAAGGGCAGCATCATGTTCCCGGCCGCGGCGGCGCTGGCCTGGGCGGTGCTGGTCTATATCGGCGTCGATTTCGGCTTCTGGGGCAAGGTGCTCGACATGTCGAACAACGCCGAGCGCATCTGGCGCGCGGCGGGCGAAGCGATCCTGGCGGCGACGCTGCTGGTCTTCCTGTTTGCGTACCTCAACCTCAGCCGCTGGCACGTGCGCTATTCGCACATCACGGTCGGCTGGCTCGCCTTCCTCGGCTCGCTGGTGGCGCTCGCGCTGTTCGATCCGGCGGTGGCCTCCGGCATCGCGCGCATCTCGCTGGTGCTGATCGCCTTCGCCGGCTTCGCGCTGATTGTCTATCTCTCCACCCACGGCTTCGACCGCGCAGTGCTGTTGATCCCGACCTGGTTCCTCCTGGTGGTCTGGGTGGTCGCAGCCGGTATGACGGTCGCCGGCTCCGTCACCAACGACATCGTCGGCCCTGCCCTGCTCGGCGGCCTCGTGCTCATCGTGATGCTGATCGGCTTCACGGTGATGCAGCACGCCTTTGCCGGCGGCGGCGCCAGCACCGGCGTCGTCTCCGACATCGAACGGCGGGCCTTGGCGCTGGCCGGCTCCGGCGATCTGATCTGGGACTGGGACGTCTCCGCCGACAAGGTGTTCACGAGCCCCGAGACCGAAGCCCTGCTCGGGCTGAAGCGCGGCACGCTGGAAGGACCGGCGGCGTCCTGGTTAGAAGTGCTGCATCCGCTCGACCAGGACCGTTTCCGCGCCGCGCTCGACAGCGTGCTCGACCAGCGCCGCGGCCGTCTGGTGCAGGATTTCCGCCTGCGCACGCCGGACGGCCACTTCATGTGGTTCGCGCTCAAGGCGCGCCCGGTGGTCGGCTCTGACGGCGAGGTCTCGCGCGTGGTCGGCACGCTCACCGACGTCACCGAGCTGCGCAACGCCGAGGAGCGCCTGCTGCACGATTCCGTGCACGACAATCTCACCGGCCTGCCCAACCGCAAGCTGTTCATGGACCGGCTAGGTGCGGTCGCGAACTTCGCCAAGACCATGCCGACGCTGCGGCCGACGCTGATGGTGATCGACCTCGACCGCTTCAAGCAGGTCAACGATTCCGTCGGGATCGCGGTCGGCGATTCCATCCTGCTCACGCTGGCGCGGCGCCTCACCCGCATCCTGAAGCCGCAGGACACGCTGGCCCGGATGGCCGGCGATCAGTTCGGCCTGATCCTGCTGTCGGAGCAGGACCCGGCCCGCATCACCGCTTTCGCCGAAACCATCCGCAAGACCATCCGCGCCCCGATCGCGTTCAACGACCGCGAGATCTTCCTCACCGCGTCGATCGGTCTCGCGCTGTCCGACCCGCAAACCCAGCTCACGGACGAGATCATCAAGGACGCCGAGCTCGCGATGTATCACTCCAAGCGCATCGGCGGCGACCGCATCGACGTCTACAAGCCGGCGATGCGCGCGCGCAAGACCGACCGCCTGACGCTGGAGAGCGAATTGCGCCGCGCCATCGAGCGGCAGGAGATCACGATCCTGTACCAGCCGATCGTGCGGCTGGAGGATCGCTCCATCGCCGGCTTCGAGGCCCTGGCGCGCTGGGACCACCCGAAGCTCGGGCGCATGGCGCCCGCGGAGTTCATCACCATCGCCGAAGAGACCGGGTTGATCGTCGACCTCGGCATGTTCGTGCTCGACCAGACCGCCAAGCAGCTCTCGGTGTGGCAGCGTGCGATGCGCTCGCGCGACCCGATCTTCGCCTCGGTCAACGTCTCATCGCGGCAGCTGCTGCGCCACGATTTGATCCACGACATCCGCACCGTGCTGTCGCGCTCCTCGGTGGCGCGCGGCACGCTCAAGCTCGAGCTGACGGAATCGCTGGTGATGGAGAATCCGGAGCACGCAGCCCAGATGCTGACCCGGATCCGCGAGCTCGGCACCGGGCTGTCGCTCGACGATTTCGGCACCGGCCACTCCTCGCTGGCCTATCTGCAGCGCTTCCCGTTCGACACTATCAAGATCGACCAGTCGTTCGTGCGCACCACCAGCCGCGGCACCCGCCCCGTGATCCTGAAGTCGATCATCGCGCTCGCGCACGATCTCGGCATGGACGTCGTCGCCGAAGGCGCCGAGACCGATTCGGACGCAGTAGAGCTCTACCAGATGGGCTGCGAATACGCACAAGGCTTCGCCTTCGGCGAGCCGATGGATGCGGACGCGGCGATGCGGCTGCTCACGGAAGTGCGGCTGGAAGCGGCGAGCTGAGCATTCTCTTACCCTCCCCTGGAGGAGGAGGGTGAGACTGTCCGCAAGGCATGAGCCGTGTGCGACTTCCTCACCTGCGCTGGGGTTTCTGCTTCCTGAACCTTACGCTCTGGCCGTCCGGCATGCGCGTTGCGACGAAGCCGGCGGCGAGGCAGGCTTCGCGTTGCGGCATCTGGATGTCGGGGCTGCGCAGGCTGTCCCACCATGAGGCACGCTGGGCCGCGCGCGGCAGCGCCGCGCCGATGATCTCCTCGATCTGCTCGAAGCTCAGCACGAACTCCTCCTGCTTCTGCCGCAGCAGATAATCACGCAACGCGTCGTAGTCGTTCACAATGGTCCTCTTCGTCCGGGGCGGAAGATCAGGCCTGCTCAAAACCGTCAGCCGCATAAACCGATTCTTAACTCATTGCGGCAGCGCCGTCGCGGCTTAAACACTACTCAAGCTTTCGGGCGCATCCACTATGGACAGGAGCGAACAATGTTCTCTGGATGGCGCGACGTCACGGCCCGCCGGCCGTGGCGGATTTCGGCGAAGCTGCTGATCATCTCGTCCGTGGTGACGGTGATCGGCTTTTCCGCCATTTGCGTCAACGTCATGCTCGACATGCGCCGCGGCGAGGAGGCGCTCGCCCGCCAGACGCTGCAGAACCTCGCGACCACGATCGAGTCCGACGTCAGCCGCAACGTCGAGATCTACGACCTGTCGCTGAAGGCGGTGGCCAGCAACATGCTGCTGCCGGAGCTGGCGACGGTCTCCAAGCCGATCCGTCACCTGATCCTGTTCGACCACGCGACCACTGCCAAGCATTTCGGCGCCATCCAGGTGTTCGACGCCGAGGGCCGGCTGACCATCGACGCCTCCACGCTCGATCCGCTGCCGGAGGACCGCAGCGAGGAGGATTACTTCAAGATTCACCGCGACAATCCCGGCGCGGAGCTTTTCATCAGCCGTCCCATGCTGTTTCGCGGCGCCTACTCGATCGTGCTGAGCCGGCGCATCAGCGATGCGGACGGCGGCTTCCTGGGCGTCGTCGCCGGCTCGATCCGCTTCAGCTATTTCCACGAATTTTTCGATCGGCTCAAGCTCGATGCCGACGACACCATCACCGTGCTCAAGCGCGACCGCACCATCATCATGCGGCGGCCGTTCGATCTCGACATCATCGGCACGAACCTGAACGATCGCCAGAACTGGAAGGCCGACAATCTCAGGGTGGGCGCCTCCTATTCGGGACAGGGCCCGGTCGATCCGACGCCCCGGCTCTACGTCCGCAGCGGCAACAGCGGCCCACTGTTCGTGGTCGCCGGCAAGCCTTTGGCCGCGGTGTTCGCCCTTTGGCAAAAGGAGGCGCTCCGCATCGGCGCCGTGGTGCTGGCGCTCATCCTGTTCGTGCTGGGATCGACCCTCGTGCTCGCGCGCGAGATCGGCCGGCGCGCCGAGGCCGAGCGCAAGCTCGAGGAGTTGGCGACGACGGACGCGCTCACGGGCCTGAAGAACCGCCGCAAGTTCGATTCCGTCATCGACGTCGAATGGCGGCGCGCCATGCGCCAGAAGGCGCCGATCGCGCTGCTCATGATCGATGCCGATCACTTCAAGGCCTACAACGACACGTTCGGCCATCAGGCCGGCGACCAGGTGCTGGTCGGCATCGCCATCTGCATTTCCGATTCGGTGAGCCGCGCCGGCGATTGCGCGGCGCGTTATGGCGGCGAGGAATTCGCCGTGCTGCTGCCGAACACCTCGGCCACCGACGCCTTCAAGGTGGCGGAGACGATCCGCCTCAAGGTGCAGGGCTGGTCCGACGATCAGGCGATGTCGACGGTGTCCTGCGGCATCGCCAGCCTCGTCCCGGCCGCCGGCATGGATTGGCCGGTGCTGATTGCCGCCGCCGACAAGGCGCTTTACGCCGCCAAGGCCGGCGGGCGCAACCAGTCGGTGGTGGCGACCCTGCCGCAGCTGTCGCTGGTGGCGTGAGGCTCCCCTCCCGTCATTGCGAGGAGCGCTTGCGACGAAGCAATCCAGACTTTCTCTGCGGAAAGATTCTGGATTGCTTCGCTTCGCTCGCAATGACGGCGAGAGCTACTGCCCCAGATACTTCTTCATCTCCGCGATCAGGCCGTCGCGCAATTCCGGGCGCTTCAAGCCATAGGCGATGTTGGCGCGCAGGAAGCCGGGCTTGGAGCCGCAATCATGGCGCTCGCCTTCGAATTCGACGCCGTAGAATTTCTGCGTCTTGGCGAGCCCGATCATGGCGTCGGTGAGCTGGATCTCGCCGCCGGCGCCGCGCTCCTGGGTCTCCAGGATCTTGAAGATCTCGGGCTGCAGGATGTAGCGGCCGGTGATCGAAAGGTTGGAGGGCGCGGTGCCCTTGGCCGGCTTCTCGACCATGCCGTCGACCTCGAACATCTTGCCGTTGCGCTTGCCGACACCGCAGATGCCGTATTGATGGGTCAGGTGATCGGGCACCGCCTCGACCGCGATCAGATTGGATTTCTCGCCGAGCGAGGAGGCCATCTCGATCATCTGCTTCAGGCAGCCGGGCGTGTTGAGCACGAGTTCGTCCGGCAGCACCACGGCGAACGGCTCGTTGCCGACGATGTCGCGCGCGCACCAGACCGCATGGCCGAGGCCGAGCGGCGCCTGCTGGCGGGTGAAGCTGACCGCGCCGGCTTCGGGCTGGTTCTGCGCCAGAATGTCCTGCTCGGCTTTCTTGCCGCGTGCGGCCAGCGTCGTGTCGAGCTCGAACATCCGGTCGAAATGATCCTCGATGACAGCCTTGTTGCGGCCGGTGACGAAGACGAAGTGCTCGATCCCGGCTTCCTTGGCCTCGTCATAGACGTATTGGATCAGGGGCTTGTCGACGATGGTCAGCATTTCCTTTGGCATCGCCTTGGTAGCAGGCAGAACGCGGGTGCCGAGGCCGGCGACGGGGAATACAGCTTTGCGAATTTTCATGGGATCGATCGAATACCTTGGGGCACACGGGACGGAAGCAATCCATCCTTGCTAGCCTGTTTGCAGCCGCCAACAAAGGCGGATGTGGGGCCTCGCCCCGACAGAGTTAAGAAAAAGGCGGCCACCAAAATTTCACGTTTGTTAAGCTATTGGCAACGCTAACCAGGCCTCCTGTGGCGGGTTTTCAGGCCGACGGGTGGAACATGATGCAATCAGTGGCAGGACTAGCGAGACGGGCTGGCGGCGCAGTCGTTGCGGCGGCTTTGCTGCTGCCGGCTGGCGCGCACGCCCAGGCGCAGAACGGCCTGTCCAACCTGTTCGGCGGCATCTTCTCGGGATCGAACCCGGCACCCGCGCAGCCCTCGCCTGGCCCGAGCGGCGCGCCGACGGGAGCGTTGCCATGGAGCGGTGAGGACGGCGCCTCCGGCCATCCGTTGATGACGGCAGCCGCGATCCGCGAGGCTGCCGGCAACTTCAACAATTGCGTCGCTGCGATGTGGCCCGATGCGGCACGGCGCGGCGTCACGCAGGAAAACTTTCAGCGCTTCACCGGCGGACTCTCGCCCGACCTGCGCATCATGGACCTCATGGATTCGCAGCCGGAATTCACCAAGTCGATCTGGGACTATCTCGATATCCTGGTGAACGACAACCGCCTCGCCAAGGGCCGCGAGATCCTCGCCAAATACAAGGCGCAGTTCGACGCCACCGAAAAGGCCACCGGCGTGGACCGCTACATCATCGCCTCGATCTGGGGCATCGAGTCCAATTACTCGACGCAGATGGGCGATCGCAGCGTGCTGCAATCGACCGCGACGCTCGCCTGCATCGGCCGCCGCCA
Organism: Bradyrhizobium glycinis; assembly: GCF_016031655.1. Classification (GTDB taxonomy): domain Bacteria; phylum Pseudomonadota; class Alphaproteobacteria; order Rhizobiales; family Xanthobacteraceae; genus Bradyrhizobium; species Bradyrhizobium glycinis. The sequence goes on along the minus strand of NZ_JACCHQ010000004.1, from coordinate 29,578 downwards.
GGCCTATTTCAAGGACGAATTCCTCTCCGCACTGGAGATCCTCAACCGCGGCGATTTGCGTCCGGAGCAGCTGCGCGGCTCCTGGGCCGGCGCCTTCGGCCCGACCCAGTTCATGCCGACCGCGTTCAAGCGCTTCGCGGTGGACGGCGATGGCGACGGCCGGCGCGACGTCGTCGACAATCCGACCGACCTGATCGCGTCGACCGCCAACAATCTGAAGAAGGACGGCTGGCAGCCCGGCCAGACCTGGGGCTACGAGGTCGTGGTGCCGCAAGGCTTCAACTACATGCTGGCCGACCGCGCCAAGGCAATGCCGATCGCGCAATGGGAGAAGCTCGGGCTCAAACGTCCGAACAACCAGCCCTTCCCGCACTCGGCGGAGAAGGCCTACCTGCTGGCACCGGCCGGCGCGCAAGGGCCGGGCTTTTTGATGCTGCAGAATTACCGCGTCATCATGAAGTACAACCCGGCCGAGGCCTATGCGCTGGCGATCGGCCATTTCGCCGACCGCCTGCGCGGGGGACAGCCTTTCGTGCAGCCCTGGCCGCGGCAGGAGCGCGAGCTGTCGCGCACCGAGCGGCTGGAGCTGCAGCAGCTGCTGGCTCAGCGCGGCTTCTACAAGGGTAGCCCGGACGGCCAGTTCGGTGGCCTGACCAGGGAGGCCCTGCGCAACTTCCAGGCCTCGATCGGCGTGCCCGCCGACGGTTTTGCCTCGTCCGACGTGCTGGACCGGCTGCGCGGGCGGTAAAATCGCGCCTGAAGTAACCTTGAAGGGGGATTTTGGCTGATAGCCTTGACCGGGACTGGTGTTCCCCGGTCTATGGACAAGAATCTGCGATGGAATTTGCCTGTTTGGCGCCTGATTCCGTTATTATATTGAGCTAGCTCCGATCCCCCATTTGCGCGTGCCCGAGATCGCATGTCGAAGAAGTCCCTGTTCAAGGCGCTGACCGAGACCGGCCCGTTGATCGCGCTGGGGACGGCGCTTGCGATCCTGGTGTCGGTGGCGGCACCCGCCTCGGCGCAATTCTTCAACTTCCCCGGCTTCGGCGGTCCGCCGCAGCGTTCGGCCCCACCACCGCCGCCACGGGGCGGCGGAGGTGGCGGCTGGTTCGGCGGCGACTTCTTCGCACCCTTCCAGCAGCCGCCGCCGCAGGCGCCGCGCCAGGATTTTTCGCGTGCGCCGGCGCCGGCCAAGCGCGACACCATTCCCGAGAAGAACGTGCTGGTGATCGGCGATGCCATGGCCGATTGGCTCGCCTATGGCCTCGAGGACGCGTACGCCGAGCAGCCCGACATGGGCGTGATCCGCAAGCACAAGACCACGTCCGGCCTGATCAAGTACCAGCCCAAGGGCGAGCCTGCGGACTGGGCGGCTGCGGCCAAGGGCATTCTCGAGACCGAAAAGCCCGACGTGATCGTCGTCATGCTCGGCCTCAACGACCGCGTCGCGATCCGCGAGCCAGCCGCCGACAAACCGGACAAGGCGGCCGCGGAAAGGGACAAGAAGAACGACAAGGGTGCGCGCGCCAAGCCACAAGCAAAGCCGGGTGACGCCAAGCCCGGCGACAGCGCCGCAAAGCCGGATGACAAGCCTGCCGATGCCGACCTGCCGCAGGACGACGCCGACAATGCCGACACGCCGGCGGCCGCGCCGGAAAAGACCGCGCGCAATCCGAACGGCCTCTACGAATTCCGTGACGAGCGCTGGGTCGAGCTCTACGGCAAGAAGATCGAGGAGCTCGCTTCCGTCCTCAAGACCAAGGGCGTGCCGGTGCTCTGGGTCGGCCTGCCCGCAGTCCGCGGACCGAAGGGCACGGCGGACACGCTGTTCCTGGATTCGCTATACCGCGAGGGCGCGGCCAAGGCCGGCATCACCTATGTCGACGTGTGGGACGGCTTCGTCGACGAAGCCGGCCGCTTCCTGCAGAAGGGCCCGGACTTCGAAGGCCAGATCCGCCAGCTGCGCAGCTCCGACGGCGTCTATTTCACCAAGGCCGGCGCGCGCAAGCTCGCGCATTATGTCGAGCGCGAGATCACGCGCCTTCTCGCCGGACGCTCCGGCCCGATCGCACTGCCGAGCGAGCCCGCAACCCCCGACACCAGCGCCGAGCCGGGCAAGCCCGCGCCGCGGCCGCTGGCCGGGCCGATCGTGCCGCTGGTTGCAGCCTCGATCTCGACCGATCAATTGCTGGGCGGACCAGGCACGCGTCCCGCCGCAGTCGATGCACTCGCCGCCAAGACCATGGTGAAGGGTGAGCCGCTGGCGGCTCCCGCCGGCCGCGCCGACGATTACGCCTGGCCGCGTCGGGAAGTCGGCCGCGAGCAGGCCAAGGGCGATACGCCGATGGCGGCAACGACTCCGGACGGCGGGGCGGCTCAGGGCGCACCGGGCGCGGCAGCCGCGATCGCGCCGCCGCCGAAGCTCGCGCCGAAGAAGCCGCAGCTCCCGCCGCAACTGCCGGCCCAGGCAACGCCCTCATTCCGTGATTTCTTCGGCTTCGGCTCGCCACAGCCCCCGCCGGCCCCGCGCCAGCTGGCGCCGGCGCCGGGACCGCGCAATCCGTATCCGAACCCCGCGATCCCACGTCCGCCGGGCAATGTTGGACGGTCGGCGGAAGTCGTTCGGTAAGCCAACAGTCGTGTCCCGGACGCGCAGCAGCGTGAAACGCTGCTGCGCAGAGCCGGGACCCACTCACATCATTCAGGAAAGAATTGGCCCCGGCTCAGCAGCGCAACACTGCGTGCTGCGCTGCGTCCGGGGCACGAGACTGCCTGTTCGTCGCTCAGCCGTAATAGCGCCAGCGTGACGGCGGACGGCGGGCGGGACGCGACATCAGCAGCGCCAGCGCGAAGCCGATGCCGCCAGCAACCAGCAGCGCGCCGAGCGGGTTGTCCTGCACCTTCTGCGCAATGGCCTTCGAGCCGTCGCGGAACGTCTCGCCGCTGTTCTCGTAGGCGTCCTTGGCATAGCCCGCGGCGGTGTCCGTGGCGTCGCGCACGGCATCCTTGGCCTGGCCGTAGAGATTCTGCACCGTGCCCGCGGCTTCCCGCGCCTTGCCCGACGCCTGCGTCTTGGCATCGCCTGCCATGTCTCCGATCGCGCCTTCCGCGCGTCCGGCATATTCCTTCGCCGATCCAACAATCCGATCCGTGTCCATGATGATCCTCCTCGGTGGTCAGCCGAAGTAACCGATCAGACGCAGCGCGGTTCCTTGGCCTTGCCTACAGAATGAGGCCGCCATCGACGACCAGCGTCTGGCCGATGATGTAGGACGACAGGGGCGAGGCCAGGAACAGCGCCGCGCCCGCCATGTCGGCCGGCGTGCCCAATCGCCGCAGCGGGATGCGGGCGAGCGCGCTTTCGAGCCGCTTCGGATTGTCGGTCGTCACCTTCGTCATCTTGGTGTCGACGAGCCCTGGGGCGATGCCGTTGACGCGGATGCCGTCCTCGGCCCAGGCCTCGCCCAGCGTGCGCGTCAATCCGACCGCACCGGTCTTCGAGGCGTTGTAGGCGGGATTGCCCATGGTGGAATGATAGGCCGCGGTCGAGGACACGATGATCAGCGCGCCCTTCGCGTCCCGCAACATGGAATGAAAGCGCGTCGCACAGGACATCAGGCTCATCAGATTGATCTCGACAACCTTGCGGAAACCCGCCATCTCGAATTCGCCGCAGCGGTAGATCACCGCGCCCTGCGCGAGCACCAGGATGTCGAGACGGTCGAACGACGGCCTGAATGCTTCGATCGCGCCGGGGCTGCCGACGTCGAGCTGCGCGTAAGCAAGACCTTCGAGATCGGAGCCTTCGTCGGTTGAATATTCCGTTGCGCGACCACGCGTGCCGCAAACTGCAACTGCTGCGCCCTTGGCGCGAAAGGCCTGCGCGATGCCGTTGCCGATGCCGCTGGAACCGCCGACCACCAGCACCTGCTTGCCTGAGAAATTGAGCTCGTTTGCCATTCCCGGCCTCCCCTGTTGCTTTCTGCTTGTTTGACCTGTCTGCGGATCGATGCCAGCCTTGTCAATCATAACAAGAGCCAGCTCAGTGCGAGGAAACAGCATGTCCGACGTCAGGGAGCTCAGCCGGTCCGTGAAAGGCCTCACCGTGCTCGTCACGGGCGCGGCCAGCGGCATGGGGCGCGCCACCGCGCGCGTGTTCGCAAACGAAGGTGCGAACGTCGCCGTCACGGATTTCGACGAGCAGGGCGCGCATGACGTCGCCAGGGAGATCGCGGCGAGCGGTGGCACGGCAAGGGCGTGGAAGCTCGACGTCGCTGACGGCGGCGAGATCAAGCGCGTGGTCGGCGATGTCGCCGCGCATTTCGGTGCGCTCGACATCGTCGTCAACAATGCCGGCATCTCGGTTCGTGTCGCGATCGACGATGAGGCCTATGAGGATGCCTGGGCGAAGGGCATCGCCGTGATGCTGACGGCGCATCCGCGCATCATCCGCGCCGCGCTGCCGCATTTGCGCAAGTCGAAATGTCCGCGCATCGTCAACATCGCCTCGACCGAGGCGCTCGGCGCCACCGCATTGCACAGCCCGTATTCGGCCGCGAAGGGCGGCGTTGCGAGCCTCACCCGCTCGCTGGCGGTGGAGCTCGGCCGCGAGGGCATCACCGTCAACTGCATCTGCCCCGGACCGATCCGCACCGGAATCACCGACCGCATCCCGGAGGAGCACAAGACCATCTACGCCAAGCGCCGCACCGCACTTGGCCGCTACGGCGACCCGGAAGAGGTCGCGCATATGACGCTGAGCCTGTGCCTGCCGGCGGCATCCTTCCTCACCGGCGCGGTGATTCCGGTCGACGGCGGGCTGATGGCGCGGAACGCGTGAGAGGCATGCGCGCGGCGCGTTGACATCGCCGGATGCGGGAGTCATTTTTTCCACAAACAGAGCGGGGAAACCGCTCGTAGATGCGGGAGGAACGCCATGACCATCGCCATCCGGCAGCTTCAGAAACATTTCGTCGGCGAGGTGTCCGGCCTCGACTTGCGCAAGCCGCTCACGCCGGATCAGGCGCGCGAGATCGAGGCCGCCATGGACAAGTACGCGGTGCTCGTTTTCCACGATCAGGACATCACCGACGAGCAGCAGATGGCGTTCGCGCTGAATTTCGGCCAGCGCGAGGATGCACGCGGCGGCAACATCACCAAGGCGGACGAATACCGCCTCACCTCGGGCCTGAACGACGTCTCCAACCTCGGCAAGGACGGCAAGCCGCTGCCGAAGGACAGCCGCGCCAATCTGTTCAACCTCGGCAATTGCCTGTGGCACTCGGACAGCTCGTTCCGCCCCATTCCCGCAAAGTTCTCGCTGCTGTCGGCTCGCGTGGTGAACCCGAAGGGCGGCAACACCGAATTCGCCGACATGCGCGCGGCCTATGACGCGCTCGACGACGAGACCAAGGCGGAGATCGAGGACCTCGTCTGCGAGCATTCGCTGATGTATTCGCGGGGATCGCTCGGCTTCACCGAATACACCGACGAAGAGAAGGAGATGTTCAAGCCGGTGCTGCAACGGCTGGTGCGCACCCACCCCGTGCATCGCCGCAAGTCGCTGTATCTGTCATCGCATGCCGGCAAGGTCGTCGGCATGAGCGTGCCCGAGGGGCGGCTATTGCTGCGCGATCTGAATGAGCACGCCACGCAGCCTGAGTTTGTCTATGTGCACAAATGGAAGCTGCATGACCTCGTGATGTGGGACAACCGCCAGACCATGCACCGCGTCCGCCGCTACGACCAGTCCCAGCCCCGCGACATGCGCCGCGCAACGGTGGCGGGGACGGAGCCGACGGTGCAGCAGCAGGCGGCGGAGTAGGCGCTGCACCAACGCTCCTCAGTAACCGGTGTCATCGCCCGGCTTGCCGCCTTCGCTAAGGCTTCGGCGCGCCAAGCACCCGTGTGGGCCCCGGCGTAGCCTTGGCGGAGCCGGGACCGGGCGATCCAGTATTCCAGAGACGGCCGCGATTGAACCGAGAGGCGGCGGCGTACTAGGCCCGGTTCAAGCCGGGCGACGACAGAGCTGGGTGGGAAGATTACAGCGAAGCAATAGCACTACGCGTGCCCGGCCTCGTTCGAGAGCATGCCGGGGTCGATGCCGATCTTCTGCAAGGCGCGGTTGTACTTGTCGTCGACGTCGTCGCCGAAGATTAGATCCGCATCCGCGTCGCAATGCAGCCAGCCGTTGCTCTGGATCTCCGTCTCAAGCTGGCCCGGCGCCCAGCCGGCATAGCCGAGCGCGAGGATGGCGTGCTTTGGGCCGGAGCCGTTGGCGATGGCGCGCAGGATGTCGACCGTCGCGGTCAGGCAGACGCCGTCATCGATCCGCAGCGTGGCGTTCTCGATGTAGAAGTCGCTGGAATGCAGCACGAAGCCGCGCCCGGTATCGACCGGACCGCCCCGCAGCACCTTCATGCTTTCGGCATTCTCCGGCAGCTTGATGTGCTCGCCCTTCTTGATGATGCCGAGCTGCTGCAAGAGCTCGGGGAAATCGATGCTGCCGGCAGGTTGGTTCACGATGATGCCCATCGCCCCCTCGGCCGAATGGGCGCAGAGATAGATCACCGAGCGCTCGAAGCGGGAATCGCCCATCACCGGCATTGCGATCAGGAGCCGGCCGTCGAGATAGCCGCCGGAACTGGGCAGCGCGGCGCCCGAGCTGCGGGTGCTTTCGCCCGTCCTCTTGCCTGTGGGAGCCATCGCTCAAGCACTCCGGTTTCAATTCCTATCCTGATGTCGGGCCGGGCGGCTGTCAAATCAAGGCTTGCGGCGGCTTGATTCGAGTGCATCCATCACAAGCAATTCAATGGTTTGGCCCTGGGTGACCCTGTAAAGACGTGCCATGTCCAGCATTGTTCCCCTGCGTGCGGCGATTGGCGTCGCGACAACCCTGCTCGCGTCGTCGTTGGCCCTCGCGGCCCGTGCCGATGACGCATCGCCCTGGCAGCGCGATGGACATTCCGCGGTGCGGCTCCTGGCGGGATCGCGCAGCGGCGCGGTGCTGCTCGGCGGTATCGCCTTCCAGCTGCAGCCCGGCTGGAAGACCTACTGGCGGTCGCCCGGCGATTCCGGCGTTCCACCCCGGTTCGACTTCTCCAAGTCCGATAATGTCGAAGCGGTGACGGTGATGTGGCCGGCGCCGCTGAAGTTCGACGACGGCGCGGGCGGCCATTCGATCGGCTATCGCGACCAGATCGTACTTCCCTTGCGCATTGTCGCCAAGGCCGCGGACAAGCCGGTGACCCTGCGCGCCGAGATCAACTACGCGGTGTGCGAGAAGCTCTGCATTCCCGTGGAGGCCAGCGCCGAGCTCGGCTTCAACAGCGTCGCCTCGACCGAGGACGCGAACCTGCGAGCGGCGCTCGACACCGTGCCGAAGCCGGCCAATATCGGCGATCCCAATCCGCTCACCATTCGCGACGTCAAGCGGGACGGGCCCAAGAACGTGGTGGTCGACGTGGCGACGCCGGATGGCCGCAACGTCAATCTGTTCGTTGAAGGCCCGACACCCGATTGGGCGCTGCCGATTCCGGGGCCGGTGCAGCACGGCCCGCCGGGGGTCGTGCGCTTCTCGTTCGAGCTCGACGGGCTGCCGCCGGGCGCCAAGCCCGAGGGCGCCGCGCTGAAGTTCACGCTGGTCGGGCCGGACAAGGCGTACGAGTTCAATACGAATTTGCAGTGAGGCCGGTTAGCGCGAGTCAGCTGCACCACCGGCGCCTCACATTCAATGCCGTCCCGGACAAGCGCCGCGCAGCGGCGTGCAGCCACGGGGAGCGGTTTGGCCAAGACTCGCGGTTGCCAGCTCGCGCTGCAACTTTTCCCTGGGGGTATGGGTCCCGGATCGGCGCGCTTGAGGCGCGCTTGTCCGGGACGACACCGAGCATGGAATAGCCGCCCAACCCAATCTTAACGAATGGTTGCTAATCCCTCACCTGCCGCTGCAGGTCGCTCTGGGGATTGTTCGAATTGGCCGTGATGGACGCACCACCCGCAACGACCGGACCGACCGGGCTGGTCGCGCGGCTGCGCGCCAAGCTCGCGGGCGGCTCGAGCGAGGCGTCGCTGACGCGGCGGCTCGCCGGCACCATCTTCGTCATCCGCGTCATCAGCGCGGGCCTCGCTTATGTCTCGCAGGTGCTGCTCGCGCGCTGGATGGGGACGTCCGATTACGGCATCTATGTCTATGTCTGGACCTGGGTGCTGCTGCTCGGCAGCATGATGGATTTCGGCATCTCGGCCTCCGCGCAAAAGATCATTCCGGAGTACCGCGCGAGCGCCGCGCACGCGCTGCTGCGCGGCTTCCTCTCCGGCAGCCGCTGGCTGACCTTTGCCGTGTCCACGCTGGTGTCGCTCGGCCTTGCCGGCATCGTCAAACTGCTATCGCCCTGGATCGATCCGGCCGAGGTGCTGCCGCTCTATATCGGCTGCATGACGCTGCCCGCCTTCGTCGTCGCCAACACCCAGGACGGTATCGCGCGCTCGCACGACTGGATGCAGCTCGGCCTGATGCCGCAATTCATCATCCGCCAGGCGCTGATCATCGGCATCACGGCGCTCGCCTTCCTGCTCGGCTATCATCTCGGCGCCGTCGCCGCGATGCTGGCGAGCCTGGGCGCGGTATGGATCGCGATGGCCGGCCAGTTGGTGGTGCTGAACCGCAAGCTCGCCGAGCACATCGCGCCGGGACCGAAGGCCTATGACGTCAAGGGCTGGCTCGCCGTCTCGCTGCCGATCCTGCTGGTCGAGAGCTTCTACCTGCTCCTGTCCTACACCGACGTGCTGGTGCTGCAGCAATTCCGTCCCTCGGACGAGGTCGGCGTCTATTTCGCCGTGGTGAAGACGCTGGCGCTGGTCTCGTTCATCCACTATGCGATGTCCGCGACGACGGCGCACCGGTTCGCCGAATACAACGCCAGCGGCGACAAGGCGCGGCTGTCGGCCTATGTCGCGCATGCGATCAGCTGGACGTTCTGGCCGTCGCTGGCGGCAACGATCGTGCTGCTTGCGCTCGGCAAGCCGCTGCTGTGGCTGTTCGGGCCGCAATTCGTGATCGGCTACGACATCATGTTCGTGGCCGCGATCGGCCTCGTGGTGCGCGCCGCGATTGGGCCGGTCGAGCGGCTGCTCAACATGCTCGGCCAGCAGAAGATCTGCGCGCTCGCTTACGCGCTGGCCTTCGTGATGAATGTCGTGCTCTGCATCGCGCTGGTGCCGCGCCACGGCGGCCACGGCGCGGCGGCTGCGACCTCGATCTCGCTCACCTTCGAGACGGTGCTGTTGTTCTGGATCGTGCGGCAGCGGTTGGGGCTGCACGTGCTGGCGTTCGGAAAATAGCGATTGGAATTCGTAGGGTGGGCAAAGCGGAGCGTGCCCACCGTCTCTCTCGATCGCGGAAAAATGGTGGGCACGGCGCAAGAGCGCCTTTGCCCACCCTGCGGCTGGATGCCCCGGTCAAGCCGGGGCATGACGGAGTATGGATCTACTCCGCGGTCCAGCCGCCGTCGATCGAGAGGTTGGTACCGGTGATCTGGGCGGCGTCGTCGCTGCACAGGAACAGGGCGAGCGCGGCGACCTGTTCGGAGGTGACGAACTCCTTGGTCGGCTGCGCATCGAGCAGCACGTCGTTGATGACCTGCTCGCGCGTCAGATTACGCGCCTTCATCGTGTCGGGAATCTGCTTCTCGACCAGCGGAGTCCAGACATAGCCCGGGCTGATGCAGTTGCAAGTGATCTTGTGGGTCGCGACCTCCAGCGCCACGGTCTTGGTGAGACCGGCGATGCCGTGCTTGGCCGAGACGTAGGCCGACTTGAACGGCGAGGCCACCAGCGAGTGCGCCGACGCCGTGTTGATGATGCGGCCCCAGCCCTTCTTCTTCATGCCGGGCACGGCGGCGCGGATGGCGTGGAAGGCCGAGGACAAGTTGATCGCGATGATCTGGTCCCACTTCTCCGGCGGGAATTCCTCGATCGGCGAGACGAACTGGATGCCGGCATTGTTGACGAGGATGTCGACCGAGCCGAACGTCTTCTCGCCGAGCGCGATCATGCCGGCGATCTCGGCGGGCTTGGTCATGTCGGCGGGCGAGTAGACCGCCTTGACGCCGAAGTCGGATTCGATCTTGGTGCGCTCCTTCTCGATGTCCTCCGGCGAGCCGAAGCCGTTGATGACGACGTTGGCACCGGCGGCGGCGAAGGCGCGCGCGTAAGCGAGCCCGATGCCGCTGGTCGATCCGGTCACGACGGCGTTCTTGCCTGACAGAGTACCCATTCTATTCGCTCCTTTTTGCCGGGGGCGCGGTGACGTCCCCCGTGAGATCGTAGGTCACCATGGTCTCGCCCGACTGCGGCCGCTCCAGCCAGTCCTTGTGGCGCATCGACAGGTGCACGTCGCGCACGCCGGCTTCCCAATGCTCGACCATGGCAATGTGCGAGAAATCGTAATCCTTGGACGAGGACTCGTAGTTCTTGCTGCGATAGATCAGATGCACCACGGTGACGGTGCTTTCGCGCGACACTTTCGCCAGGAATTCGACCGAAGGATCGTTCTTGAGATAGTCCGGCAATTTGCCGATCAGATCGCGCACGGCCCTGCGGGCGTTGTGCAGCTGCTTGTTCTTGTCGGTGTTCATCCGCGTGCGGCTGGAATAGCGGATGTCCTTCTCGCGCTCGGCGGCCTCCAGCAGCGAGTTCGGCAGTTCGCCCCGCGCGGAAAACAAATCGACCTGGAAGATCAGCATGTCGCGTTCGACCTCGGCATCGAGCACGTAGTCGAGCGGGGTGTTGGAGGCGATGCCGCCGTCCCAATAATGTTCGCCGTCGATGACGACGGAGGGAAAGCCCGGCGGCAGCGCGCCGGAGGCCATGATGTGCTCGGGGCCGATTTTCTTGCCGAGCTTCTTGAACGCGTAATTGTCGAAATATTTGAAATTGCCCGAGGTGACGCCGACCGCGCCGACCGACAGGCGTGTCTTCAGATCGTTGATGCGGTCGAAATCGACCAGACGTTCCAGCGTCTTCTTCAGCGGCGCGGTGTCATAATAGCTTTCCGCTTCGGGATGCCCCGGCGGCCACAGCGGCGCCGGCGGAATGCGCGGCGTGAAGAAGCCGGGCACGCCGAAGGTCGCAATCAGCGCGGCACTGGTGGAATTGAACAGCTCGCGGCTGTGATCGCTCTTGCCGACCGGCTTCCACGGCACCGGGGCGGACACCATTTCCCAGAATTCCTTGAGCCGCTCGACGCGGGTGCGCCCCTCGTTGCCGGCGATGATGGCGGCATTGACCGCGCCGATCGAGATGCCGGCCACCCATTCCGGATCGAAGCCGTAGCCGCACAGCGCCTGGAAGGCGCCAGCCTGGTACGAGCCGAGCGCGCCGCCGCCCTGGAGGACCAGAACGCGTTGCGCATTCGTGGGGATTGTTGCGGTTTCCGGACTATGATCGGTCATGCGGGAACAATAGCAAAAGGCTGGCCACCGTGGCGACACTCCGCCGCGACGTCAATGCATCCCCCGGATAAAGTCTGCCTTATCGAGGCTCCGTGGAGGCCAGGATCATGGTCCAGAACACCTTGTATTTGGTGCCTGGAGCATAGCTCGCCGCGATGCCCAATTTTGTGACACCGCTCTTGAGCATGTTCGCGCGATGCGGAGGCGAGTCGCGCCAGCCGGAAAACGCTTCCGCCAGCGTATGATAGCCGGCCGAGATGTTCTCGACCGCCACGGTGGCTGGATAACCGCCAGAGGCCAGACGCTTGGCCAGCGGCGCGCGGACGTCGTGGTCCATCTTGTTGGCCGCCGCCATCGCGCCCGACTGGGATTCGGCGAGCCGAGTCAAATCCGGGTCGACCACGACCGTGCCGAGCCCGTTGTTCTGGCGGTATTGCGAGATCATGATCGCAGCTGCCTGGACGTCGAGCTTGGAGCCCGGGACCGCCATGTCGGCATACATCGACGGCTGCTCGACCGGTGCTTCGTTGCCGGCACAGCCGACGAGCAGCAACATGATGAGAATTGCGGCCGCAGCGCGCATGAATCGGGGCCCCCAAATGAGGGGCCGTTGTTGCATACCAACAATGGCTGAAAGGTGAATTTTGAAGAGAATTTGAGCCGTCATTCCGGGGCAGTGCGCAGCACTGAACCCGGAATCTTACGCTACAAGCTCGTCATTCCGGGTTCGCGCTAGCGCGCGCCCCGGAATGACGAGACAGTTCAGCCCGCAAAAATCCGGTAACGGCGCGGATTGAGGCCGATCGTGTCGCCGGCACGCAGTTCCTTGTCGCGGGGGGCGTCGATTTCGATGGTCTCGCCGCCGGACAGGGCTACTTCCGCCCGCTGCACCGGGCCGAAATTGCGGACGTGCTGGACCGCCCCCTCGAAGGCGCCGCTGCCGGGCGGTCCGACCAGCATATCATGTCGCCGCACGAACAGCCTCGACGCGCCAGGCGCAAGCCCATCGGCGGCCAGATCGAGCTGCCGGTCGCCGAGCCGGATCGCGCCATCGCCGATCTGGATCGGCAGCACGATGGATTCGCCGATGAAGCCGTGCACGAAAGCCGTCGCCGGATTGTCGTAGACATCGTCGGGCGAGCCGATCTGCTCGATCCGTCCCTTATCCATCACCACCACGCGGTTGGCGACTTCCAGCGCCTCCTCCTGGTCGTGCGTGACGAAGATCGAGGTGACGTGGATCTCGTGATGCAGCGAGCGCAGCCATTTGCGCAGCTCCTTGCGCACCTTGGCGTCGAGCGCGCCGAAGGGCTCATCGAGCAGGAGGATGCGCGGCTCGATCGCGAGCGCGCGGGCGAGCGCGATGCGCTGGCGCTGACCGCCGGAGAGCTGGCTCGGATAGCGGTCGGCGAGCCAGTCGAGCTGCACCAGATCGAGCAGCTCCTTGACGCGCGAGCGGATCGCAGCCTCGTCCTTTCGCACCGCGCGCGGCTGCACGCGGAGGCCAAAGGCAACGTTCTCGAACACCGTCATGTGGCGGAACAGCGCATAGTGCTGGAACACGAATCCGACGTGGCGCTCGCGGGCGCCTTGCGCCAGCGCGTCCTCACCGTTGAAGGTGACTTCACCCGAGTCCGGCCAGTCGAGGCCGGCGATGATCCGCAGCAAGGTGGTCTTGCCGGAGCCGGACGGGCCGAGCAGCGCCAGCAGCTCACCGTCATTGACCTTGAGATCAACGCCGTCGAGGGCTGCAAAACTGCCGAACTTCTTGACGAGATTCTTGACTTCAATGGTCACGGGGCTCGTGTCCTTCGTCCAGATGACGTTCGAGAACGGTTTTTGCGATCAGCGTGATCAGCGCCAGCATTGCGAGCAGCGAGGCGATCGCGAACGCGGCGACGAACTGGTATTCGTTGTAAAGGATCTCGACCAAGAGCGGCATGGTGTTGGTCTCGCCGCGGATGTGGCCGGAGACGACGGAGACCGCACCGAACTCGCCCATCGCGCGCGCGTTGCAGAGCAGGACGCCGTAGAGCACGCCCCATTTGATGTTGGGCAGGGTGACGCGGAAGAAGGTCTGCAGGCCGGAGGCGCCGAGCGAGATCGCGGCCTCCTCTTCCTGCGTGCCCTGCTCCTGCATCAAGGGGATCAGCGCGCGCGCCACGAACGGGAAGGTCACAAAGGTGGTGGCGAGCGCGATGCCGGGAACCGCGAACAGGATCTGGATGTCGTGCTCGCGCAGCCAGCTGCCGAAATAGCCTTGCGCGCCGAACAGCAGCACGAAGACGAGGCCCGAGATCACCGGGCTGACCGAGAACGGCAGGTCGATCAGCGTGATCAGGAAGGTCTTGCCCGGAAATTCGAATTTTGCAATCGCCCAGGAGGCGACGAGGCCGAACACCAGATTGAGTCCGACGGAGATGGCGGCGACGATCAACGTCAGCTTGATCGCCGCCATCGCCTCCGGCTCGGCGAGCGCGGCGAAATAGGCGAGGATGCCGCGCGAAAACGCCTGCGCGAATACGACGACGAGCGGCAGCACGACGAAGACGGTGAGAAACAGCACCGCCAGCGTGATGATGGCGATGCGGACAGCGCGCGGCTCGGTGCGCAAATTGTTCCGCGCTGCCGCCGCGTGCGCGCGTGCCTTCGAGTCGGAGGCCGAGAGCGACATGGAATCTGCGATCTGCATCGTCATGATCCGCCCTCAGCGCGCCGGGATCCGGCTCTGCGCCCAGCGCTGGAGCCGATTGACCGCAAAGATGATGACGAAGGAGACGACCAGCATGACCACCGCAATCGCGGTCGCATCGGCGTAACGGAATTCGGACAGGCGGATCACGATCAAGAGCGGCGCGATCTCGGAGACGTTGGGCAGATTGCCGGCGATGAAGATCACCGAGCCATATTCACCGACCGCGCGGGCGAAGGCCAGCGCAAGGCCCGTGAGCAGCGCCGGCGCGAGCGATGGCAGGATCACGCGGACGATGGTCTGCCAGCGGCTGGCTCCCAGGCTGCCCGCGGCCTCCTCGATTTCAGGATCGAGATCCTGCAGCACCGGCTGCACGGTGCGCACAACAAAGGGAATGCCGATGAAGATCATGGCGACGAAGATGCCGACCGGCGTGAACGCCACCTTGAGGCCGAGTGCGGCGAGCGGTGCCCCCAGCCAGCCCTTCTCGGCGAACAGCGCCGTCAACGCGACGCCGGCCACCGCCGTCGGCAACGCAAACGGCACGTCGACGATGGCGTCGAAAATGCGGCGGCCGGGGAAGCGGTAGCGCACCAGCGCCCAGACGATGATGCTGCCCATCACCAGATTGACGCAGGCCGCCGCAAAGGCGAGGCCGAACGAGACGCGGAGCGCGTTCAGGGTGCGGCGGCTGGAGAGGATGTTCCAGAACTGCTCGGGGCTGAGCTCAAGCGATCTCAGGAACAGGCCGGCGAGCGGAATCAGGATGATCACGGACAGCCAGGAAAGCGTCAGTCCCATGGTGAGACCGAAGCCCGGCAATGTCCGGCGTCGTGCTGCGAGTGCGCTCACCAGGCCCCCTGCTAAAGCCCCCTACGACAGCGCCCGATCAGTTCTTGTAAATCTGATCGAAAACGCCGCCGTCTGCAAAATGTTCCTTCTGTGCCTTGGTCCAGCCGCCGAAGACGTCGTCGATCGTGAACAGCTCGACCTTGGCGAAGGAATTTTCATACTTTTTGGCGGTCTCGGTATCGCGCGGACGGTAGAAATTGCGCGCGGCGATCTCCTGCCCTTCCTTGGTGTACCAGTACTGAAGGTAGGCGTCGGCCGCATTGCGGGTGCCTTTTTTGTCGGCAACCTTGTCCACGATCGCGACCGGGGGCTCGGCGAGGATCGACTGCGGCGGTGCAACGATCTGGAATTTTTCGGGACCAAACTCCTTAAGCGCGAGATAGGCCTCGTTCTCCCAGGCGAGCAGCACGTCGCCGACGCCGCGCTCGACAAAGGTCACGGTGGCGCCGCGCGCGCCGGTATCCAGGACCGGCACCTGCTGGTAGAGCTTTCCAATGAAGTCCTTGGCCTTGTCGGTCGAGCCGTACTTCTTCTGCGCAAAGCCCCAGGCGGCCAGATAATTCCAGCGTGCGCCGCCCGACGTCTTCGGGTTGGGCGTAATGACGGCAACGCCCGGCTTGATCAGATCGTCCCAGTCCTTGACGCCCTTGGGATTGCCCTTGCGCACCAGGAAGACGATGGTCGAGGTATAGGGTGATGAATTCTGCGGCAGCCGCTTCTGCCAATCAGCCGCGGTGAGGCCCTTGTTCGCGATGGCGTCGATGTCATAGGCCAGCGCAAGCGTCACCACATCGGCCTGCAAGCCGTCGATCACCGCGCGTGCCTGCGAGCCGCTGCCGCCGTGCGACTGCTTGATCTCGACGCTCTTGCCGGTTTCCTTCTGATAGGCGGTCGCGAACGCCTTGTTGAACTCGACATAGAGCTCGCGCGTCGGATCGTACGACACGTTCAGCAAATTGATGTCAGCGGCCAGAGCCGAGCCTGCCCAGAACCCTGTCGCGAGCAATGCTGCGGCGAGCGGAACGATACGGCGCATCATGTCCATCTCCATTCACCTCGACGACGTCAGCGTCATCGACGGCAGGCATAACTCGTGGCGAAACGCTCTTGTGTCAACGGAACCCGATTTTCTTGTTCGCAGCGTGGCAGCGTGACTGTGCTACGAAGTCTTCATCGTGTGGATGCCGCATTCTGTCTTGGCCCGGCCGCGCCACCGGCCGGCGCGTGCATCCTCGCCTTCAGTCGTTCTGCTGGTGCAAGGCATACACCCAACCGACAGGAATCCTGACACAACCAGAGGGTGCCGCGGCAATTTGGCGCGGGTGAAGATCGCCTCGATCTCCTCGCGCGAGACGTTGGCGAATGGATTGAACTTCAGCCGCGCGCCGTCGTCCTCGACCACCGGAATGTCGGCGCGCGCATTGCCCTGGAAGCGCTTGCGGCCGTTGAGCCAGGCGTCGAACGGCTTCAGCGCGCGCGCCAGCGGCTCGACCTTGCGGATGCGGCAGCAGGCGTCGGGATCGGAGAACCAGAGGTCGCGGTCGGGATCTTCCCGCGACAGTGTCTCCTCGGCCGGCTTGATCGAGCGAACGTCCTTCAGGCCCAGCGTCGCAATGAGCGTATCGCGATAAGCCAGCGTCTCCTCGAACAACCAGCCGGTGTCGAGAAAGATCACGGGGATCGCCGGATCGACGTCCGCCATGACCTTCAACAGCGTCGCCGATTCCGTGCCGAAGGAGGACACCAGCGCAAGCTTCTCGCGCCCGACCGTCTTGAGCGCCGCGGCAATGACCTCCGCAGGCGAGGCATCGCGCAAGGCGCGATCGAGCTCGTCCGCCGAAGGCAGCGCAGACACGGGCGAAACCTGAGGCGCGATCGCGTTCACGTGCCGACCCCTTCGGAGTGGCGCAATTGCATGCGCCGGTGCAGCGCGGTGATGCGGCCATCGCCGGTGGGCTGGTAGAATACCGAATAGCGCTTCGCGGTCTGCATGAAGGCTTCCGCGTCGGCCTGCTTCTTGACCTCGAAGGCATCGAAGCCCGCACGCAGCATGAACACGAACTGATCGCGCAGCACCTGACCGGTGGCGCGCAATTCGCCGCGGTAATTGTAACGTTCACGCAGCAGCCGCGCCTGGCTGTAAGCCCGTCCGTCACGGAAGGTCGGGAACACCAGCGCGACCGCGGCGACCTTGCCGAGATACGGCACGAGCTCGGCGATGTCGCGATTGTTGGGCCAGATCACGCCGACCTTGCCCGACCGCTTGAGCAGCACGTCGGCTTCGCCAAAGAAGCGCTCGGCGGGCACCAGGATGTCGCCGCCCTCGGGCAGCGGGGTGTCGACGGCGAGCTTGACGAAGCTGTCATCGACGATCTTTCCGCCGTTAACGAGTGGCATAGACCCGCTCCTTGAAGGGTTCGACGCCGAGGCGCTTCACCGTGTCCATGAACAGCTCCTCCGGCCGCTCGCGCAGCGCCAGATAGGCTTCCACGATATCCTCGACCACGTCGGCGACCTCGTCGAACTTGACGCCGGGGCCGATCAGGGTGCCGAGCGCGGCGTTCTCGTCGGCACGGCCGCCGATGGTGATCTGGTAGACCTCCTCGCCGTTCTTCTCGACGCCGAGAATGCCGATATGGCCGACATGGTGATGACCGCAGGCATTGATGCAGCCGGAGATGTTGATGTGCAGACGGCCGATCAGGTTGGCCAGCTCGTGATTGGCGAAGCGCCGCGTGAGCTCCTGCGCGATCGGGATCGAGCGCGCATTCGCCAGCGAGCAATAATCGAGCCCGGGGCAAGCGATGATGTCGGTGATCAGGTTGACGTTGGGCGTCGCCAGCCCAAGCTTGTCGAGCGCCTTCCACAGCGCCGGCAGGTCGCGCTTGGCGACGTGCGGCAGCGCCAGGTTCTGCTCGTGGCCGACGCGGATCTCGCCGAAGGAATATTTGTCGGCAAGATCGGCCAGCGCGTCCATCTGCTCGGCGGTGGCATCGCCAGGAGGCCCGCCGGTCGGCTTCAGCGAGATCGTGACGATGGAGTAACCCTGCACCTTGTGAGGGGCCACCGAGTTCTTGCGCCATGCCTCGAAATCAGGGTCGGCCGCGGCCTGGCGCAGCTCGTCCGGCATGTGCGGCAGCTTCTCGTAAGCAGGATAGGTGAAGCGCGAGCGGATGTCCTCGATCACCTCGTCGTCGAGCTGGAGCGAGGAGTTGCGAATGTGCTGCCACTCGTCCTCGACCTCGCGCGAGAATTTTTCGATGCCGAGCTCGTGCACCAGGATCTTGATGCGCGCCTTGTAGATGTTGTCGCGGCGGCCGTACTGATTGTAGACGCGTAAGATCGCCTCGATGTAGCTGAGGATGTCGCGGCCGTGCACGAAGTGCTTGATGGTCTTGGCGATGAACGGCGTGCGGCCGAGACCGCCGCCGACGAGCACCTCGAAGCCGGTCTCGCCCTTCTCGTTCTTGATCAGCCGCAGGCCGATATCGTGGATCTTGATCGCAGCGCGGTCGTGGTCCGAGGCGGTGATCGCGATCTTGAACTTGCGCGGCAGGAACGAGAATTCCGGATGCAGCGTGGTGTGCTGGCGGATCAGCTCCGACCAGATACGGGGGTCCTCGATCTCGCCCGGCGCGACGCCGGCCCATTGGTCCGACGTGACGTTGCGCATATTGTTGCCGGAGGTCTGCATCGCATGGATGCCGACCTTGGCGAGATCCTCGAGCGCATCCGGCAGCTCGGCGAGCTTGATCCAGTTGAACTGGATGTTCTGCCGCGTGGTGAAGTGGCCGTAGCCGCGGTCGTATTTGCGCGCGACGTGGGCGAGCGCCCGCATTTGGTTCGTCGCCAGCGTGCCGTAGGGAATCGCGACGCGGAACATGTAAGCGTGCAGCTGCAGATACACGCCGTTCTGAAGCCGCAGGATCTTGAACTCGTCCTCGGTGAGCTCGCCGGACAGGCGCCGCTTCACCTGGTCGCGGAACTCCGAGACGCGCTCGTTGACGAGCGTGCGGTCAATTTCGTCGTAAGCATACATAAGTGCGTGCCTTAAACCTGGGCCGGCTGTCCAATGGTGACGCCGGTGCGGCGAATCTGTTCGCGCAGATTGCCGGGCAGGACCTTGCCATCGTCGCCGATCTGCACCGGCGCGATATAGGGGCCGATGGCGCCGACGTCATCGGCCACGGCCTCCGCAAGCAACGCCTTGGCCTCGTCGGAGTTGCGCACGATCGCGGCTTCCGACAGCTCGGCGGACCAGCTCTTGGCGGCAGTGCGGTAGACCACGATGCCGTCCCAGGTGCGGTTGGCGGTCACGACCGAGGGACCGGCGATACGGATCTTCTTTTGTTCGAGCGGAGAGGTCATTCGGCTGCATCCAATAGGTCAGAGATGATTTTCTTGGGTATCTGGCGGCGAAGCGAGCCGGCATGCCGGACCACGTCGCCGATGATGAGGATGGCGGGACCGCCATGGATCCGCCGCACCAGTTCCGGTAGGTCGCGCAGCGTGCCGATCGCGCCTTGCGCATCGGGCCGCGTGACGCGCGCGAACACGCCGACCGGCGTCTCCGGCGAGCGGCCGGCGGCGAACAGGCCGGCGCGCACGGCGGGCGCTGCGGTCATGCCCATGTAGACCACGACCGTCATTCTGGTGTCGGTCAGGGTCGACCAATCCACGTTCTCGGCATCGCGCGCCTTGTGCGCGGTGAGGAAGGTGATGCGGGTCGCTTCGTGACGGTAAGTGAGCGGCACCTCGAAATCGGCAGCAGCGCCGAGCCCTGCGGTGATGCCGGGAATGATCGAATAGGCGACGCCGGCCGCACGCAGCGCTTCCACCTCTTCGCCGCCGCGGCCGAACACGAAGGGATCGCCGCCTTTCAGCCGCACCACGCGTTGGCCCGATTGCGCGGCCTCGATCATGCGCTTGTTGATGGCGTCCTGGCCGATGCCGGGCTTGCCGACGCGGCGGCCGACCGCAACGCGGGTGGTGTCGCGGCGAATGCGGTCAAGAATCTCGGGCGAGACCAGCTCGTCATGGAAGACGATGTCGGCGTCCTGCAGCGCGCGCAGCGCCTTGATGGTGAGCAGATCGGGATCGCCGGGGCCGGCGCCGACCAGCGTGACGGAGCCTTCCGGCTTGCCCGCGCGCGCGAATGCGGCCGGATCGGAGATCGCCCTGAGCGATGCGTCCGCTTCGCTGTTGCGGCCCGCGAGCACGGCGGCGCCGATCGGACCGTCGACGACGCGCTCCCAGAAGCGGCGGCGCAGCGGAAACTCGGCGATGCGCTCGTTGATCGACTTGCGGAAGGTGCCGATGAACTCGGCGAGCTCGCCGATGCGCGCCGGCAGCAGCGCTTCGATCTTCTCGCGCACGCGCCGCGCCACCACCGGGGAGGTGCCGCCGGTGCCGACCGCGACCACGACATCGCCGCGATCGACGATGGCCGGAAAGATGAAGCTGGAATGTTCGAGGTCGTCCATGACGTTGACGGGCAGGCCAGCCGCCTTGGCGCGAGCCGACATGGCGACACCGACATCGCCTGCGCCCGCGCAGACGACGGCGATGACGCCAGAAAGATCCGCCGTGAGCGGATCGCCCGCCGCGATCTCGATGCGCGCCGCATCTTCGTAAGCCAGGCCAAGGTCATGATTGCCGTCGATCGCATGCACGCGCAGGCGCGCGCCGGCAGCGGCGAGCACGCGCAGCTTGGCGCGCAAAAGCTCGCCCGCCCCGATGAGGACCACCGGGCCGGCCTTGAGATCGAGGAACACCGGCAAGAACCGCATGTGATACTCGCTTCCCCACAAACGGGGTTGACTGGAATTATTTTCTATATATGTCTCGTTTCGAGCGCGCAAAGAGAAATTTTTTCTTCTCTTCCGCAGCGCAACTATAGAATTTTCGCCTCCAAACGCAAAGTGGCAGAGATGCATCTTCTCAAGGACGATTCCGCTGCTGATCGACTGAGCAATCCGGCGCTGGCTGAGCGCGTGCGCGCGCAAGAATTTTCTGCCGAACTTGCCCCGAGCATGGACCATCTCGACCAGCTCGAAGCGCAGAGCATCTACATCTTCCGTGAGGCCTTTGCCCGGCTGAAGAAGATCGCTCTGTTGTGGTCGCTCGGCAAGGACTCCAACGTCATGATCTGGCTGGCGCGGAAAGCCTTCTTCGGCAGGATGCCGTTCCCGGCCCTTCACGTCGATACCGGCAAGAAGTTTCCGGAGATGTACCGCTTCCGCGATCATTACGGCAAGGAATGGGATCTCGATCTGCGCGTCGAGCCCTGTCCGCCGATCGATGCCGTCGACCCGACGCTGCCGCCAGCGGCCCGGTCCGCCGCGCGCAAGACCGAGGGCCTCAAGATGGCGCTGGCAAAGTACGGCTTCGACGGCCTGATCGCCGGCATCCGCCGCGACGAGGAAGCAACGCGCGCCAAGGAGCGGGTGTTCTCGCCGCGCGGCTTGGAGGGCAATTGGGACGTGCGCGACCAGCCGCCGGAGTTCTGGGATCATTTCAACGCCTCGCCGCCGCAAGGCGCGCATTTGCGCATCCATCCGATCTTGCATTGGACCGAGGCCGACATCTGGGCCTACACCAAGCGCGAGAACATCCCGATCATTCCGCTGTACCTCGCCAAGAATGGCAAGCGTTATCGCTCGCTGGGTGACCAGGACATCACCAATCCGGTTGCCTCAAACGCTGCGAGCATCGACGAGATCCTGATCGAGCTCGAGCAGACCAAGGTGCCGGAGCGCTCGGGGCGCGCGCTCGACCACGAGACCGAGGACGCCTTCGAGCGCCTTCGCGTCGCCGGCTATCTCTGATCAAGGACGCGAGCGCGATATGAACATGATCGTCACCCCGGCTTCGCCCGCCACGCCGAACGGCACCACGCGTCCGCAGGTCCGCATCGTCATCGTTGGTCACGTCGATCACGGCAAATCGACGCTGGTCGGCCGCCTCCTGCACGAGACCGGCAGCCTGCCCGAGGGCAAGCTCGAAATGCTGAAAGCCGTCAGCGCGCGGCGCGGCATGCCGTTCGAATGGTCGTTCCTGCTCGACGCGCTGCAGACCGAGCGCGACCAGGGCATCACCATCGACACCACGCAGATCCGCTTCCGCACCAATTCGCGCGACATCGTGCTGATCGATGCGCCCGGCCACGCCGAATTCCTGCGCAACATGATCACCGGCGCCTCGCAGGCCGACGGTGCTGTCCTAATCATCGACGCGCTGGAGGGCGTGCGCGACCAGACCAGGCGGCACGGCTATCTCCTGCATCTGCTCGGCGTGAAGCAGGTCGCCGTCGTCGTCAACAAGATGGACCGCGTCGATTTCTCCGCCGCACGCTTCAAGGACATCAGCGACGAGATTTCCGCGCATCTGAACGGCCTCGGCGTGACACCCACGGCCGTGATCCCGATTTCCGCGCGTGACGGCGACGGCGTTGCGATGCGCACCGACCGCATCGGCTGGTACAAGGGGCCGACCGTGGTCGAGGCGCTGGATCGCCTCGAGCCGGCACGTCCGCTCGAAGCCTTGTCGCTGCGGCTGCCGGTGCAGGCGATCTACAAGTTCGACGACCGCCGCATCGTCGCCGGCCGCATCGAATCCGGCAGCCTGATCGCCGGCGACGAGATCGTGATCATGCCTGCAGGCAAGATCGCGAAAATCAAGACGGTCGAGAGCTGGCCGGTGACGCCCGTGGCGGGACGGCAGGGCGCGGGCCGCTCGGTCGGCATCACGCTCGACCGCGAATTGTTCATCGAGCGCGGCGACATCATCGCGCATGCGGGCAGCGCCCCGCGCGAGACGCGGCGGCTGCGCGCGCGGATATTCTGGCTGCACGATAAGCCGCTCGCCAAGGGCAATCAGCTCTTGGTGCGCTGCGGGCCGAAGGAAAGCCGCGCCACCGTGGTCGCCATCGAGAAGGCGGTCGATCCCGGCGAGCTCTCGAGCAGCGAGAACAAGGCGATCGGCCGCAACCATGTCGGCGAGATCGACATCTCCCTGTCCAATCCGATCGCGACCGATCCCTACACCGAGAATCCCCGCACCGGCCGCCTCGTGATCGAGGTCTCCGGACGCATCGCCGGCGGCGGTCTGGTGCTGTCGGTCGATGCCGGTCAGCGTGCCGTGCCTGTTGACATCGTGCCGGTGGAATCGGCGCTGCGCAGCGACGAGCGCTCGGCACGCTACCGCCACAACGGCGCCGTGGTCTGGCTCACCGGCCTGCCGGCCTCCGGCAAGTCGACGCTGGCGCGGGCGCTGGAGCGGCGTCTCTTCACCAATGGCGGCTCGCCGATCCTGCTCGACGGCGACACGCTGCGCGCCGGGCTCAACAGCGATCTCGGCTTCTCCGCCACTGATCGCAGCGAGAACATCCGCCGCCTCGCCGAGGTCGCGACGCATCTCGCCCGCAACGGCCACATCGCCATCGTCGCGGCGGTCTCGCCCGCGCGCGAAGATCGCGCCGCCGCACGTCGCATCGCCGACACCGCGTTTCGCGAGATCCATGTCGCGACGCCGGCCGAGGTGTGCGAGGAGCGCGATCCCAAGGGCCATTACAAGAAGGCCCGCGCTGGCGCGCTCGCCTCGTTCACCGGCATCGGCAACGACTACGAGAAGCCTGAGGCGGCCGAGCTCGTGATTGATACGTCGAAGCGAACGGTTGCGGAAGCGGCCGACGAGATCGAGCAGATGCTGAAGGCATCAGGCGTGCTGTTCGACGAAGTCGTGGACCTCGCTGCGAATATTTGAGCACATTCTCGTTGCTGCACTCGCTGCCGCCACACAGGTAGTGCGTTCCCTCCCCCCTTGTGGGGGAGGGCTAGGGAGAGGGGTCCCCACGGGGATTCTCTCCGTCAGTAAGAACATCCCGCTTCGTCGATCTCAGACACACCTTTTGCTGGGCTACCCCTCTCCCCCGCCTCCCCCACAAGGGGGGAGGGAGCGCAGTTGTGTGCGTGGCCGAGAGCTGGGCTCAATCGGCTTGTAAAACGAGCGCATCCCTCCCTTCTTGACATTTTGACAAGCCTCCGGGGGTCTTCTCACCGCCCTGATTTTGGGGCTAATAGGTCCGAAAGCTGCCCCGCGTGGGCGCATTTTGCTGCTGTCGGGTCAAAAGCAGCCAAAAACAGCCATTTCCAACAAGAAAGCCCATCATGAAACGCGTCGACGCCCACGGATTGAAGATCGCCCCTGTTCTGTTTGACTTCATCGCCAAGGAAGCCACCCCGAAAACGGGGATCGCGCCGGATGCGTTCTGGGCCGGGCTCGCCGGCATGATCAAGGAGCTGGGACCGAAGAACCGCGAGCTGCTCGCGTTCCGCGACAAGCTGCAGGGCAAGATCGATGACTGGCACCGCGCCAACAAGGGCAAGGCGTTCGACCTCGATGCCTATACCGCCTTCCTGAAGGAGATCGGCTATCTCGTCCCGGAGCCGGCGACGCAGAAGGTCGAGACCGCCAATGTCGACGAAGAGATCGGCAAGATCTGCGGACCGCAGCTGGTGGTGCCGCTCACCAATGCGCGATACGCGCTGAACGCGGCGAATGCGCGCTGGGGCTCGCTCTATGATGCCTTCTACGGCACCGATGCGATCCCGAACGACCCGTCCGAGAGCGGCAAGGGCTACAACAAGGCGCGCGGCGACAAGGTGATCGCCAAGGCCAAGGCGTTCCTCGATAACGCCGTGCCGCTCGCAACCGGCAGCCACACCGACGTTACCGGCTACAGCGTCGTCGCGAGCCAGCTCGCGGTGAAGCTGAAGAGCGGCAACGCAACGGCGCTGAAGAATGCCGCGCAGTTCGCGGGCTACCAGGGCGATCCGGCCGCGCCGAGCGCAGTGCTGCTCGTCAACAACGGCCTGCATATCGAGGTCAAGATCGACCGCAGCAGCGCGATCGGCAAGGACGATCCGGCCGGCGTCGCCGACATGATCATGGAGGCCGCGGTCTCCACCATTCTGGACATGGAGGACTCGGTCGCCGCTGTCGATGCCGAGGACAAGGTGCTGGTCTACCGCAACACGCTCGGCCTGATGAACGGCACGTTGTCGGCCGACTTCGAGAAGGGCGGCAAGACGCTGACCCGTTCGCTCAATTCCGACCGCCTCTACAAGACGCCCGACGGCAAGGGCGAGCTCAAGCTGCACGGCCGCAGCCTGCTGCTGATGCGCAATTGCGGTCACCACATGTTCACCGACGCGGTGCTCGACGAGAAGGGCGAAGAAGTTCCGGAAGGCCTGTTGGACGCCGCCGTCTCGGGCCTGCTCGCGATCCACGACCTCAAGGGCCATTCCAAGGTCAAGAACAGCCGCACCGGCTCTGCCTATATCGTCAAGCCGAAGATGCACGGCCCGGACGAGGTCTCGCTGACCTGCGAGATCTTCGACCGCGTCGAGAAGATGCTGGGCCTGCCGGAGAACACACTGAAGGTCGGCATCATGGACGAGGAGCGGCGCACCACCGTCAACCTCAAGGCCTGCATCCAGCGCGCCTCCAAGCGCATCATGTTCATCAACACCGGCTTCCTCGACCGCACCGGCGACGAGATCCATACCTCGATGGAAGCGGGCCCGATGATCCGCAAGAACGAGATGAAGGCGCAGGCCTGGATCAAGGCGTACGAGGACTGGAACGTCGACATGGGCCTGAGCTGCGGCCTGCCCGGCCACGCCCAGATCGGCAAGGGCATGTGGGCCGCGCCCGACAAGATGGCGGACATGCTGGCACAGAAGCTCGGCCATCCGCAGGCCGGCGCCACCACCGCGTGGGTGCCCTCGCCGACCGCGGCGACGCTGCACGCGCTACACTACCATCAGGTCAACGTGATCGCGCGCCAGGAGGAGCTTGCCAAGGGCGGCCCGCGCGCAAAACTGTCCGACATCCTCACCATTCCGGTGTCGAAGTCGAACTGGGCGCCCGATGACGTCAGGCAGGAGATCGACAACAATTGCCAAGGCATTCTGGGCTATGTCGTGCGCTGGATCGATCAGGGCGTCGGCTGCTCCAAGGTGCCCGACATCC
The DNA here is from genome assembly GCF_016031655.1 of Bradyrhizobium glycinis. Taxonomy (GTDB): domain Bacteria; phylum Pseudomonadota; class Alphaproteobacteria; order Rhizobiales; family Xanthobacteraceae; genus Bradyrhizobium; species Bradyrhizobium glycinis. The sequence continues at coordinate 3,547 of NZ_JACCHQ010000004.1, read as the reverse complement.
ACGATGTCGGCCTGATGGAAGACCGCGCTACCTTGCGCATCTCCAGCCAGCACCTCGCCAACTGGCTGCACCAGGGCGTCATCACGGAGGTGCAGGTGATGGAGTCGCTCAAGCGCATGGCGGTCGTTGTCGACAAGCAGAACGCGTCCGATCCCATCTACAAGCCGATGGCGCCTGCCTTCGACGGCGTGGCCTTCAAGGCCGCCTGCGACCTCATCTTCAAGGGGCGCGAGCAGCCGAACGGCTACACCGAATACATCCTCACCGCGCGCCGTCGCGAGGCCAAGGCGCTGGGATAAAGAGGCTCTTGGATAACAAGGCTCTTGGATAACAGGGCGCTCGGCTGAGCGAAGTCACGGGAACATCGAAAGCCCCGGCCTAAGCCGGGGCTTTTTGTTGGGCGAAACGTCGCGCTGTGTCACGGAACAGGCCCCATGGGCCTTGCGTTGTCGGGCCATCAACCAACGGGAGATGGTCATGGACTGGAATCGGATCGAAGGAAACTGGAAGCAGTTCAAGGGTCAGGCCAAGGAGAAATGGGGCAAGCTCACCGATGACGACCTCCAACTGATCGAGGGCCGCCGCGAGCAGCTCGAGGGCCGGCTTCAGGAGCGCTACGGCAAGGCCAAGGACCAGGTTCGTCAGGACGTCGATGATTGGCTGAAGTCGCTGCATTGAGGCGGCACGAACGAAGCCCCGGCTCACGCCGGGGCTAATTGCTTGAGAGCAGTAGTCCGGATGCGCGCAGCGATATCCCGGACTTTTGTTGCGGCACCCCAGAAGTCGCTTCGGATGTCGCTTCGCTCGTCCGGACTGGGACAGCGTCGCTAGAATACCGTCAAATATTTCAACAGCGACACGACGCCGATGATGATGACGATCACGCGCGCGATCTGCTTGGCGCGGCCGTCCATCGGCAGCATGTTGATGAGATAAAGCACGAGAATGACGACGAGAAAGGTGACGAGTACGCCGACCAGCATCGCGAGGCCCCCTTCAGGCAATTGCTATGCTGTTCTAACGCGCCGCAGCGAGGCCGGTTCCATTTCGGAAACCCTGCCGTAGCCTCTTACGAAATTCGGTCCCGAGCCGGGTCGGCCAGCAGTTTGGGCGTCCGACACGGGATGGCCGCCGTCGATGCAGTCGCGCGCTACTCCTTCGCCACCACGGGGACCTGGCGGAATCTGGCGCGCACCGATTCCGGCAGTGGCGAGAAATTCATCGCGACGCCGCGGCGGTCATTGGCGTTGCGGCTGGCGACCACGAGGCCATTGGCACCGGCGACGATGTCGCCCTTGCGCAGGGTGGGGTCGTCCTCGACCTTGACCGATGCGAGCCCGACCGGATCCTTGCCGTTGCAGGTACAGCCCGCAACGATCTCGTTGCGATAGCGGAACGCGTTCGGCAGGTCGGAATAGGACTTTCCGTTCTCCGTGGTGGCGTCGTCGATGTTGCTGCCGTAGACCAGCGAGGTTTCCGAGGCCGGGCAGAAGCTCTTGCAGGATTGCGCCTTGCTCTCGGCATCGCTGCCTTGCGCCGGGAAATAGCGGCCGTCACAGCCGCGCACGCAATAGGCCGTGCCGCCGCCATAGGAGGGCCGCTGACGTGGCGCATCGTAGCGCGGCAGGTCATTCGGGAACGGCATGCGGATCTCCGGCGGCGGCCGCACCCGGAAGCCGCCGAACAATGCCGAGAAGAAATCCTCCGCATGGGCCACCGGCGCCGATGCGAGACCGGCGGAAACCGCGATCAGGATCGCCGTTCCACCAGCCCATTTGCCAATCAGGCGTCTGCTCATATGACCTCGCTCACGCTCAGTTCACGGCCGACGAGGTGATGTTCAACGCCTGCCGGCCCGAGGGCAGCGTCGTCACGGCCGGCCGCCTGCGTACAGGCTCGCCTGCCTTGTCGCCTCCTCTGGCCATCAAGGGCGCGTTCTTCGGCAGCACCACGACCTTGGCGCCGACATTGACGCGGTTGAACAGGTCGATGACGTCCTCATTCGTCATGCGGATGCAGCCGGACGAGACGAACTTGCCAATGGTGGAGGGATCGTTGGTGCCGTGGATGCGGTATTGGCTCGAGCCGAGATACATTGCGCGCGCACCGAGCGGGTTGCCGGGGCCGCCGGCGACGAAGCGCGGCAGATAGGGCTGGCGCGCGATCATCTCGGCCGGCGGATGCCAGTCCGGCCACTCGGCCTTGCGGCTGACGCTCTGCACGCCCGACCAGGTAAAGCCCTCGCGGCCGACGCCGACGCCGTAGCGGATCGCGCGGCCGCCTCCGAGCACGTAATAGAGATAGGTGCTGTTGGTATCGATGACGATCGTACCGGCCGGCTCGCTCCGGTCGAAGCCGACGATCTGCCTGCGCAGCCGATCGGGCAATTGGGCATCCTCGTCGGCGACCTGCGGCGGCGCGTTGATGTTATCCTGCGAATAGCCGTGGTCCTGCTGGTACAGGTCCTGCGGGTACACCCGCTGCATCGGCGCATAGCCGAAGGTTTGCGCGCTCGCAGTGCCCACCGGCCCTGCGAGAAGAGCGGTTGCGAAAGCGAACGCGCTGACGGCGCGCGGCGAGAAGCTGCGACGGACTGCAAACAACTTTGTCATGAGCTGCCCCGTTGGATGTGCATCAGGTGATGCGCTGCTCCAACAAACTCCGCCGGCTGGATCGAAGTTCCGGCTCAGCGTGCGGCAGCGACGTCACAGTCAAGCGAGCGTCTGTTCACGAAGCCGCGATGGAACCAGCACGCCGCCCAAGCATTAGTCAGGTCATCAATGGGCGCGCGGATCACGGATTCCGTGCGGGAGAGATATTGTGCGCGTCCTACCCAGTGAACGTCTGATTTCCGGCAACAGCGAAGGCGATCCGCTTCCCGAGAGCCATGTCGAGCTGCCGCCGGTGATCCGCCGCACCGAATTCGTCGCGTTCGCGCTGGCCGGCCTGTTGCTGATTGCGATCGTCGCCGTGCTTTATGTCGGCAAGGCGTTCTTCCTGCCGGTCGTGATGGCCTTCGTCACCGGCACAATGCTATCGCCGGCGGCCGGCTTTCTCGAGCGTTACAAGGTCCCACGCAGCCTCGGCGCCGTGCTGATCGTGGTCGCGGTGACCGCGGTGGCCGCTTTCGTCGTGGCGCTGATCGCTTCGCCAGTCATGCAGTGGAGCACGCGCCTGCCGGAGCTTGGCGCGCAACTGAGGGACAAGCTGCACGTGTTCGATCGGCCGCTTGCGCTCTGGCGGGAGATGCAAGCCATGCTCGGCGGCTCGGAGGGATTCCCGAGCCTCCACATCCCCAAGGTCGAGTGGGTGCAGCCGACGCTGGAATTCCTGTCACCGACCTTTACCGAATTCCTGCTGTTCTTCGTCACCCTGATCCTGTTCATCGCAAGCTGGCGCGACCTGCGGCGGGCCATGATCATGACCTTCAGCGATCATGACGCGCGGCTGCGCACGCTCCGGATCCTCAACGAGATCGAGGTCCATCTCGGCAATTATCTGCTGACCGTCACCCTCATCAATGTCGGCGTCGGCATCGCCACCGGCC
>NZ_JACCHQ010000030.1 GCF_016031655.1 Bradyrhizobium glycinis | reverse complement strand
TGTCATGGCTCGGCAATCCATGCTTAAGCACCAGCACGTCCTGCCAAAGATAAGCCTTCAGCCGCGCAAACAGCGCCATGTCGGTGCAACTCGTCGCTCCGCACAACGTGGCCATCAGGGCGATGAACAAGAGCTCCGTCAGATCGTGCAGCGCATTGTCCGCACGTGGGTCGGGCAGGTCTTCGAAGCACTCCGAAAATCGATCCATGGGTCGCTCCTTCCAACTCCAGGAGCCACCTTCAGAATCGATTTCTCTCCAAATCGCAATGCCTTAGGATCACATGCGATTCCCCTGCCCCTCCAGGGGAGGGTAAGCGAAGAATCCTCACGCCGCCGCCACGGTCAGATTCGCGCCGTCCACCTGCACCACCTTCACCCGCGTGCCCGCGGGTGTATCGGGACCCGCCACGCGCCACACCGTGTCGCCGATGCGCACGGTGCCGGTGCCGTCGATGATCGGCTTCTCCAGCGTGAATTCACGACCGAGCAAGGCTTCGCTGCGCTTGTTGAGGAACGGGCTGGCGCTGGCATTCGGCATCGGCTTGGCGAGACGGCGCCAGACCGGCACGGCCGCGGCGGCAAAGATCGCGAACATCACGAGCTGGATCTGCCAGGAGATCGCAGCCACGAACGAGATCAGGCCGACCAGCAGCGCAGCGAGCCCGAGCCAGAACAGGAAGATGCCCGGCGCCAGCACCTCCAGCACCATCAGGATGAAACCGAGGATCAGCCAATTCCAGTTGCCGAGCGATACGAACATGTCGGTCATGACACGACCTCTGTGAGACAGCCCCGTTACTGTGGCGGCACCGCGGGCGGCGTCGGGCCCGACGACGGGACCGATCCGCCGCGGCGCGCAGCAGCGGCTGCGGATGCGGCACTCTCGCCGAACGTCGCCTTGGCGATCTCGCCGATGCCGGCGAGCGAGCCGAGCATGCTCACGGCTTCCACCGGCAGCATGATGATCTTCTGGTTCGGAGCATCGGCGAACTGGCCGAATGCCTTGATATATTTGTCGGCGATGAAATAGTTCAACGCGGCGACATCGCCCTTGGAGATGGCCTCCGACACGGCTTGAGTCGCCTTGGCTTCGGCTTCGGCGAGACGCTCGCGCGCCTCGGCGTCGCGGAAGGCGGCCTCGCGGCGGCCTTCGGCCTGGAGGATCTGGCCCTGCTTGGCGCCCTCGGCGCGCAGAATCTCGGACTGGCGCTGGCCTTCGGCCGCGAGGATGTCGGCGCGCTTGACGCGCTCGGCCTTCATCTGCCGGCCCATGGCCTCGACCAGGTCGGCGGGCGGCACGATGTCCTTGATCTCGATGCGGTTGACCTTGACGCCCCAGGGCGAGACCGCGGCGTCGACCACGCGGAGCAGACGCTCGTTGATCTCGTCGCGGTGCGACAGCACTTGATCGAGGTCCATCGAGCCCATCACCGAGCGGATGTTGGTCATGGTCAGCACCGTGATCGCCTGGTTCAGGTTGGCAACCTCGTAGCTCGCCTTGGCGGCATCGAACACCTGGAAGAAGGCAACGCCGTCGACCGTCACGGTGGCGTTGTCCTTGGTGATCACCTCCTGCTCGGGAATGTCGATCACCTGCTCCATCATGTTGATCTTGCGTCCGACACGATCGAAATAGGGCACGATCAGGTTGAGCCCGGGGCTCAGCGTCTGGGTGTATTTGCCGAACCGCTCGATGGTCCAGTCATAGCCCTGCGGCACCGTCTTCACGCCGGCGACCAGCGTGACGATGACAAGCAACACCAGAACAATCGCGAAAATGTCGAAGCCGCTCATATCTCCTCCAAGGCGGGCAAAAGGCCCTTTCCGGCGCTGTCATTTGGTCTGGATCGATAGCCTACCGGTTCAGCGGTCACGCGTAACGTCGGCATCGGGCCAAATCCGCACAAGGCGTACAGAAAGGATGGCGGCCATTATGTATTTGGAAGGACGCTCTTGAAAGGATGCCGGCGCAGACCTAGCGGCAAAGGTTAAGATTTGCCGACAGGCGTAACGTCAGATCCAGCCCTGGAGCTCGCGCAGCACCAGGGTGCGGATCACGTCCATGCCCGGTCCGCTGTCGTTGAGGCAGGGAATCGCGGAAAACTGCTCGCCGCCATTGTGCTTGAAGATCTCGGCGTTCTCCTGCGCGATCTCCTCCAGCGTCTCCAGGCAGTCGGCGGAAAAGCCCGGCGTCACCACCGCGATGCGGCGCACGCCTTCCTTGCCAAGCCGCTCCATGGTCTTGTCGGTATAGGGCTGCAGCCACTCGTCGTTGCCGAAGCGCGACTGGAAGGTCAGCAGCAGCTTGGTCTCGTCCATGCCGAGCCGGCGGCGCAGCGCCTCCGTCGTCGCGATGCAGTGCTGCTGATAGGGATCGCCCTTGTCGACGTAGGCTTTCGGCATGCCGTGGAAGGACGCCACGATCAGCTCCGGCTCGAAGGACAGCGTCGCCAGGTGCGCCTCGATCGAAGTTGCGAGCGCCTCGATATAGGCCGCGTCCTCGTAATAAGGCGGCGTCACCCGCAGCGTCGGCTGGTTGCGCAGCTGCGCGAGCACGCGGAAGACCTCGTCGCAGACGGTCGCCGAGGTCGAGGCCGAATATTGCGGATAGAGCGGCACGGCCAGGATGCGCTCGCAGCCCTTCGCGATCAGCGCCTCGATGCCCGACTTGATCGACGGATTGCCGTAGCGCATCGCCCAATCGACGACGACATTGTCGCGGTCCGACAAAGCGGTGGCGAGCTTGTCGCGTTGCGAGCGCGTGATGGTCTTCAGCGGCGACTCGTTCCGCTCGTTGTTCCAGATCTTCTGGTAGTCGAGCGCCTTGGTGCGTGGACGGCTGCGCAGGATGATTCCGTTCAGCACCAGCTTCCAGATCAGGCCCTGGTCCTCGATGACGCGGGCGTCGCTGAGGAACTCCTTGAGGTAGATCCGCACGCCTGGAGCATCGGCCGTATCGGGCGTTCCGAGATTGATCAGGAGCACGCCGACACGCGGCAGGGCGGTTTGGGTGGCCGGTTTCGCGGTCTCGAGGGGGACGACGCTGTTCATGACTGGTTGGGTCGCGCGTTGGTCCGAACTTGTCAAGATGAGCCGGGGTTCGCTAGGGTCGCACCAAGGGGGAGGCCGATGACGCTTGCGGAATGGTGTGTATTCGGGGCGCTGTTGCTCTATCTGTCAACGATCGCCGCGGTCAAATGGATCAAGTTTCGCCGCTTCGACAATTCCCGGCCGCGCGACCCCGCCTTCTACGAGGACGCCCTCTCGCAACGCGCGCTCGGCGCGCACCAGAACGGCATCGAGACCTTTCCGTTCTTCGCTTTCGCGGTGCTGCTCGCCGAATACAGGGACTCGCCGCAGCGCCTGATCGACGAGCTGGCGGCGCTGTTCCTGATCGTGCGGATCGCCTATGTGCTGACTTATCTCGGCAACCGCCCGACGCTGCGCTCGATCCTCTGGAGCATCGGCTTTGCGATCAATCTCGGGATCTTCTTCATGCCGGCGTTGAAGCGGTTTCTGCCGGTGTGACCTTCTTCCTTCTCCCCTTGTGGGAGAAGGTGGCGCGAAGCGCCGGATGAGGGGTATTTCCTCAAACTCGGCTCAGCGTTCGCGGAGACATACCCCTCACCCGTCTCGCCGCTCTGCGGCGAGCCACCCTCTCCCACAAGGGGAGAGGGGAAGAGCACTCAAAAACACGTCGTCCGTTCGGCGGCGATGTAGCCGAACAGGAGGCCGACGCCGAACAGCAGAACCAGACCCGCGGCGCCGAACTCGATGCCGCGCATGAACAGCGCGCCACCGCCGTCGCGGCCGGCGCTGAGGCGGGCGGCGATATCCTTGGCGGAGACGGCGATGACAGCGATGGCCGCCACCGTGATCGCGGTGCCCAATCCCATCAGGAAGGTCGCGGCGATGCCGGCCCAGAACAGGCCCTGCGCCAGCGCGAACACCAGGACCAGGATCGCGCCCGAGCAGGGGCGGATGCCGACAGTCAGGATCGCAGCGAAGCCGCGCCACCAGCCGCCGGGGCCGGCGAGCTCGCTGGGCGTGGGTCCGTGGGAATGGCCGCAATGCTGGTCATGAACGTGATCGTGCCCGTGATGATGGTGAGCGTGGCCGTGGCCATGGTGATGATCATGGCGGTGATCGTGGTGATGATGATCGTGCGCATCATGATGGTGGTGATCATGGTCGTGCGGCACGCCCGCCATCGCCGGCACCGGCTGGGCAGCCTGAAGTGCGCCGATGAAGGTGCGGCCCTTGACCCAGGTAAGGCGCAGGCCGAACAGCGCGATCAGGGCGTAGCTCGCGATCTCGATCACCCCTTCGGCTTTGCACATCGTCTTGGCCGTCGCATTCAGCACCCAGGCCGAGATACCGACGATGAGGATCGCGACCAGCGACTGCATCAGGGCCGAGGCAAAGGACAGCGCGATGCCGCGCCGCGCCGTCTCGCGGTTCGCGACCAGATAGGAGGCGATCACCGCCTTGCCGTGGCCGGGACCGGCGGCGTGGAAGATGCCATAGGCGAACGAGATGAAGAGCAGCGTCCACACCGCCGAGCCGTCGGATTTTGCGGCGCGGATGGTTGCCGACATCTGGCGATAGAATTCCGACTGCTTGGCCAGGAGCCAGCCGATGAGGCCGCTCGCTTCAGGCTTGGCCGCCTGCGCCGGTCGCGGTGCGCCGAACGGGTTTTGCGCGAGAAGATCATGAAGCGCGGCGTCAGTCACAGCCATGACCAGCAGCACGGCAGCAGAGGCGAGCAGCCCGCGCGCGAGCGGAGAGAGTTGCGGCTTCAAGGGCAATCCACCGTGATCTTGTTGGCGAACATCATGCCGAAATTCGAGTTCTCGCCGTTCAGGAAGGTCTGCTCGTTCAGCTTCTGGGCGCTCGCGGTGCCGTCGTTCGGCCGCTCCAGCCTCATCTGGCACCCCGCGGGCGCACCGACCAGCTTGACCGGACTGTCCTTGGCCATCTGGAAGTCGATGAAGAAGGAGCGGTCGAACACTTCGAGCACCAGCTGCTTGGGCTTGACCGCGTTCTTCAGCGGCAAGGTGAAGTGCAGGGTCAGCACCGTGTCCTTGTAGTCGAGGAAATAGTCGACCGGCTCCTGGAATCGCTCCTTCTTGCCGTCGGCCTTGGCGAAGGTGAAGTAGGCGTATTCCTTCAGCGACTCGACGTTGGTCTGCGCCAGCGGCTTGAGCTCCTCGCTCGTGTAGGCGCCCTTGGTCTTGCTCTCGAGCCCCTGCACCGCATAGGCCGAGAACATGTCGTCGAAGGTCCAGGCATGGCGCACGCCGGTGATGCTGCCGTCGGCCGCGTAGAGCAATTCGCTGGTCGCGGTGATCCAAACATGCGGATGCGCGCTCGCCGCACCTGATACGAGCGTCATCGCGGCGGCAAGCAGGCATCCGAACAGGGCGCGCATGCTCATGAGGCCGCCTCGGCGTCTTCGAGCAGGCCGCGGCGGCGGAGCAGCGCGTCCGGCTCTGGCGGCCGGCCGCGGAACGCCTCGTAGGCGGCTTCCGGATCGACCGATCCGCCTGACGAATAGATGTCGTCGTGCAGACGCTTGGCCACCGAAGGATCGAAGATGTCGCCGGCCTCCTCGAACGCGCCGAAGGCGTCGGCGTCCATCACCTCCGACCACATGTAGCTGTAATAGCCGGCGGCGTAATGGTCGCCGGTGAAGATGTGGCCGAACTGCGTCGGACGATGACGCAGCGCGATCTCCTCGGGCATGCCGATCTTCTCCAGCTCGCGTCGCTCGAAGGCGCGGACATCCTGCGCGGCGGCTGCCGGCTGGGTGTGGAATTCCAGGTCAATGAGCGCCGAGGAGACGAACTCGACCGTGGCAAAGCCCTGGTTGAATTTTCGCGCGGCGAGGAAGCGTTGCAGCAGGTCGTCCGGCAGCGGCTCGCCGGTCTGGTAGTGGCGGGCGAACTTCTGCAGCACCTCGGGCCGCTCCTGCCAGTGCTCGTAGAGTTGCGACGGCAGCTCGACGAAGTCGGTGAACACGGAGGTGCCCGACAGTGAGGGATAGGTCACGTTGGAGAGCATGCCGTGCAGGCCGTGGCCGAATTCGTGGAACAGGGTGCGGGCATCGTCGGGCGACAGCAGCGACGGCTCGCCGCCGGCACCCTTGGCGAAATTGCAGATGTTGAGAACCAGCGGCGCGATGTCGCCGTCGAGCTTCTGCTGGTCGCGCAGCGAGGTCATCCAGGCGCCGGAGCGCTTCGACGGCCGGGCGAAGTAGTCGCCATAGAACAGCGCCTTGTGCTTGCCGCCCCTGTCCTTCATCTCCCAGACCCGGACGTCGGGATGCCAGACCGGAACGTCCTTGCGCTCCTCGAAGGTGACGCCGAACAGGCGCGTGGCGCAGTCGAAGGCGGCGGCGATCATGTTGTCGAGGCCGAGATACGGCTTGATCGCGGAATCGTCGAAATTGGCGCGCTGCAGACGCAGCTTCTCGGCGTAGAAGCGCCAGTCCCAGGGGGCGAGCTTGAAATTGCCGCCCTCTTCCGTGATCAGCGCCTGCATCTCGTCTCGGTCGGCCAGCGCCCGGGCCCGAGCGGGCTTCCAGACCCGCTCGAGCAGGCTGCGCACCGCGTCCGGCGTCTTGGCCATGGAATCTTCGAGCCGGTAGGCGGCGTAGGTCGGATAGCCCAGGAGCCTAGCGCTCTCCTCGCGCAGCTTCAGGATCTCGACAATCGTCACGTTGTTGTCGTTGGCGTTGCCGTTGTCGCCGCGCGCGATGAAGGCCTTGTAGACCTTCTCGCGGAGGTCACGCCGGGCGGAGCTTTTCAGGAACGTCTCGACCGAGGAGCGCGACAGCGTGACGATGGCCTTGCCTGCCATGCCGCGCTCTTCTGCTGCAGCCTTGGCGCTGGCGATGAAGCTCTCCGGCAGGCCGTCGCGGTCGGCCTCCCCGAGCTCCAGGAACCAGTCCTGCTCGTCGCCGAGCAGATGGTGGCTGAAGCTGGTGCCGAGCTGGGCCAGCCTCTCGTTGATTTCGGCCATCCGCGTCTTGGCCTCTTCAGAGAGGCCGGCGCCGGCGCGATGGAAGCGGGTGTAGGTGCGCTCTAAGAGGCGGAGCTGCTCGGGCGTGAGACCGAGACCTGCGCGGTTCTCGTGCAGATGGGCGATGCGGCCGAACAGCACGGCGTTCATCATGATCGGATTCCAGTGCCGCGCCATCCGCAAGGAGACCTCCTTGTCGATCTCCAAGATGGCCGGGTTGGAATGCGCCGAGACGAGGTCGTAGAAGACCGCCGCTACCTTGCTCAAGAGCTTGCCCGAGCGCTCCAGCGCCGTGATGGTGTTGGCGAAGTCGGGCGCCGCCGGATCGTTGGTGATCGCTGCGATCTCGGCGGCGTGGTCGGCGAAGGCCTGCTCGAAGGCTGGCAGGAAGTGCTCCGGCTTGATCTCGTCGAAAGGCGGGGTCGCGAACGGCGTCACCCAGGCCTTCAGCAGCGGATTGGTCTCGGCGTCCGTCATTTGGCGGGGTTCTGACATCACAAGTCCCGAATTTCGTGGCTCGATTGTTGCGGCCAGCTATAGCACGCGTGGGGCTTTTTTGGGCCGTTTGCCCTTGCCCCCGGCCGCCTTTTCGGGGAGATTGCGGCCCTCGAAGCCAGGATCCCCTGAAGCCATGAACGCGCCTTCTTCATCGTCCCGCCAGATCGTCTGGCCCAGCGTCATCACAGTCATCAGCGCCGCCATCCTGATCGGCGCTGAGGTGTTCGGCGCGGCCTTTGCCGGCGGCTGGGCGCTCGCGATCCTGTTCGGGCTCGGCGACCAGGGCGCCCATATCCTGCAGGCCGTGCTGTTCGCACTCGGCGTGCTCGTCATGACCGCCTTCATCCGCGGCGCTCAGCGCATCGAGCCCTTCACCAAGCGCGGCTGACGCTGCTCGCGCGTGGGCAACACGCGCAGCGCGGCGAAAACTTAACGCGCGTTCATCTTCCGCGTCGCTCGCGCAACAGCGCGCAAGCAGATGTTAGGCAATTCTGTCCGCAGCCTAAAAAAATTCTTGCGAAGCAGAGTCAAAACGCTTATGTGCGGACTTGCCCAATTTCGCACGTGCCTGTGGTCGTGTGTCAGTCGGTAGGTATCCGGACAAGAGGCCGGACAGCCGCCAAGGGGTGAAGAAGCCGAGGGGCTCTTCGGAAGTGCGGAAGTCGGAAGACCGAGGTCGCAAGACCAGAAGGTCGGACGACGAAGCAAACCCGAAGCGCCCAGCATCTCTCTCAAAGAGATGCCATGTCGAAGGTGACTTCGCTCTTTGCAACCGTGACTGGCAGCCGGAGGCGAACCGGCGCACCCCGCTCTCAACGGGGGACGCGACTTAAAGCAACGACGGATCGGGCTTTTTTGGTCTCTACCGGCAGTCCAACGCCGGCGCGGGCTACTGAAAAGGCTTGTCCTTCATTGCCAGGTGAGCGGGCGGGAAACTCTCCCAACCAATCCACGGCAGCACAGTCTGGTTTGAGTTTTTTGGCCTCAGCGCGCCTCCATCGCGCGATGCGGCTGAAGCACTCTCATCAGACGTCACGTTGATACGGATCCCGTCGCTGGGACCGCCGGAGAGTGCCATGACCGAACGTATCCAGGAATTCCTGCGCAACCGCCGCAAGGATGGCCTCGACACCGAGCCGTGCCTCGTCGTCGACCTCGAGGTCGTGCGCGACAACTACCAGAGCTTCGCCAAGGCGCTGCCCGACAGCCGCGTGTTCTATGCCGTCAAGGCGAACCCGGCGCCGGAAGTGCTGTCCCTGCTGGCCTCCATGGGCTCCTGCTTCGACACCGCCACGGTCGCCGAGATCGAGATGGCGCTGGCTGCGGGTGCGACGCCTGACCGCATCTCGTTCGGCAACACGATCAAGAAGGAGCGCGACATCGCGCGCGCCTTCGCGCTCGGCATTCGCCTGTTCGCGGTCGATTGCGCCGCCGAGGTCGAGAAGGTCGCCCGTGCCGCGCCGGCTGCGAAGGTGTTCTGCCGCATCCTTTATGACTGCGCCGGCGCCGAGTGGCCGCTGTCGCGCAAGTTCGGCTGCGACCCGGAAATGGCGGTCGAGGTGCTCGACCTCGCCAAGCGCCAGGGCCTGGAGCCGTGCGGCATCTCCTTCCATGTCGGCTCGCAGCAGCGCAAGGTGAAGGCGTGGGACCGTGCGCTGGCGATGGCCTCGCAGGTGTTCCGCGACTGCGCCGAGCGCGGCATCAACCTGACCATGGTCAACATGGGCGGCGGCTTCCCGACCAAGTACCTGAAGGACGTGCCGCCGGTCGTCACCTACGGCCGGTCGATCTTCCGCGCGCTGCGCAAGCACTTCGGCAACCAGATTCCGGAGACCATCATCGAGCCGGGCCGCGGTATGGTGGGCAACGCCGGCATCATCGAATCCGAGGTCGTGCTCATCTCGAAGAAGAGCGACGAGGACGAAGTGCGCTGGGTGTACCTGGACATCGGCAAGTTCGGCGGTCTCGCCGAGACCATGGACGAGTCGATCCGCTACGCCATCCGCACCCGTCACGACGGCGCGGACATGACCCCGTGCGTACTCGCTGGGCCCACCTGCGACAGCGCTGACGTGCTGTACGAGAAGAACCCGTATCCGCTTCCCGTCACGCTTGAGATCGGCGACAAGGTGCTGATCGAGGGCACCGGGGCCTATACGTCAACCTACTCGTCGGTGGCCTTCAACGGCATCCCACCGCTGAAGACGTATCATATCTGATTTGCCACATCAGATCCGCCTCTCATTTCCAGAGGCCTGACGAAACCGGGAGCCGGTCCGCCGGCTCCTCATCCAAACATCTCGATTTCTGATGACGTCTTGGACAGGCGTGCTGCGCGGACGCCGGTTCAAGCGGGGACTGACGTGCCATGACCGCTCCTCGGAAGCCGCAAGTTGCCCTCACCTCGAAAGCCGCTCCGTTCGTGATCCGTGCGGAACGTGCTGGAGACGTCGCGGTGCGCGAAGCGCTGCTCGATGCCTGCTTTGGCGAGACCCGCCATGGCCGCACCTGCCAGCGCCTGCGCGACGGACGCGCGCCCGCTGCAGGCCTTGCCCTGTCGGCGATGCGCGACGGCAAGCTCGTGGGAACCGTGCGGCTGTGGCATGTCAGCGCCGGAGGCAGGCCCGCTCTGGTCCTTGGACCGCTGGCGGTCGACCCTGCCTGCCGCGAGCTCGGGATCGGCGCCGCGCTGATGCGTCAAGCGCTGGCTGCCGCCCGGGCGCGCGGGCACGACGCCGTCGTCCTGCTCGGCGATGCCCCCTATTACGCCCGTTTCGGCTTCTCGACTGAGAAGACCGCGGAGCTGTCGCTGCCGGGCCCGTTCGAGCGCGACCGCCTGCTGGCCATCGAGTTCACCGACGGCGCGCTCGATGGCGCCGCCGGGATGATCGTCCCAACCGGCCCGGCCCTGCCCAAACGGAGGTCGGTTCGCGCGCCTGAGGCGCACGCGGCCTGACGGATCGCTGGCGTAGCGAAGATCGCATCGAGCGGCAACGTCTGGCGGCGCCTGCGCCAAGCCCGTTCCTTTGGGGTTGCGCAGGCGCCGGAAACGCCCTTTAACCCCGCGAAACACCCCTTCAGTCGAGGCCCAGACCGATGTCCCGTCGCCTGATCTCCACCGGCTCTCCGCTCGAGAAGACCGTCGGCTACAGCCGTGCCGTGATCGACGGCGAGTTCGCCTTCGTCGCGGGAACCACCGGCTATGACTACACCACGATGACGATGCCGGCCGATGTCACGAGCCAGTCACGCAACTGCTTCAAGACCATCGCAGCCGCTCTGCAGGAGGGCGGATTCGAGATGGCCGATATCGTCCGTGCGACCTATTACGTGACCGACGCCAGCTACATCGATGCCCACTTCGCCGTCTGCGGCGAGGTCCTCGGCGACATCAGGCCGGCGGCGACGCTGCTGGTCGTCAGCGCCCTCGCCAGGCCCGAGATGAAGGTCGAGATCGAAGTCACCGCCAAGCGCCGCAGCATCTGACAAGCGCCGCAGCGCCTGATCCATCCCTCACTGCCAGCACTTTCCGGAGAAACCATCCATGAGCCCTCCCTCGCAGATCTACGCGAAGATCACCGGCCCCATCGTCATGGTCGGCTTCGGCTCCATCGGCAAGGGCACGCTGCCCCTGATCGAGCGGCATCTCGACTACGACAAGTCGCGCATCACCGTGCTCGATCCCAAGGACGAGGGCCGCAAGGCGCTTTGCGAGAAGCACAATGTCCGCTTCATCCAGAAGGGCCTGACCAAGGACAATTACCGCGAGGTGCTGACGCCGCTGCTCACCGAGGGCGGCGGCCAGGGCTTTTGCGTCAATCTCTCGGTCGATACCGGCTCGACCGACATCATGGAGCTCTGCAACGAGCTCGGCGCGCTCTATATCGACACCGTCAACGAGCCTTGGCTCGGCTTCTATTTCGATTCCTCGAAGGGCCCGGAAGCGCGCTCCAACTACGCGTTGCGCGAAGTGACGCTGGCCGCCAAGAAGGCGCGGCCCAAGGGCTCAATGACGGCGGTCTCCTGCTGCGGCGCCAATCCCGGCATGGTCTCCTTCTTCGTCAAGCAGGCGCTGCTCAATGTCGCCGCCGATCTGAAGCTCAATGCCCCCAGGCCGAAGACCAAGGCCGAATGGGCAGACCTGATGCGGCAGGCCGGCATCAAGGGCATCCACATCGCCGAACGCGACACCCAGCGCTCAAAGAAGCCGAAGGAGCCGGATGTCTTCGTCAACACCTGGTCGGTGGAAGGCTTCCTGTCGGAAGGCATGCAGCCGTCCGAGCTCGGCTGGGGCACCCATGAGAAATGGATGCCCGAGAATGCGCATACCCATGAAGCCGGCTGCGGCGCTGCGATCTATCTGATGCAGCCCGGCGCCAACACGCGCGTGCGCACCTGGTGCCCGACCCGCGGCGCACAATACGGCTTCCTGGTCACCCACAACGAGTCGATCTCGATCGCCGATTACTTCACCGTGCGCGACGCCTCGGGCAAGGCGATCTACCGGCCGACCTGCCACTATGCCTATCATCCGGCGGACGACGCCGTGCTGTCGCTGCATGAAATGTTCGGCCGCGCCGGGAAGATGCAGGAGAAGCACCACATCCTCGACGAGAACGAGATCGTCGACGGCATCGACGAGCTCGGCGTGCTGCTGTTCGGCCATGACAAGAACGCCTATTGGTACGGCTCGCAGCTCTCGATCGAAGAGACCCGCGAGCTCGCGCCCTACCAGAACGCCACCGGCCTGCAGGTGACCTCCGCCGTGCTCGGCGGCATGGTCTGGGCGCTGGAGAACCCAAACGAGGGCATCGTCGAAGCCGACGAGATGGATTTCGAGCGCCTGCTCGAAATCCAGCTGCCCTATCTCGGCCCGGTGAAGGGTTTTTACACCGACTGGACCCCGCTGACGGATCGTCCGGGGCTGTTCCCGGAGGATATCGACACCAGCGATCCCTGGCAGTTCAAGAATATCCTGGTGCGGTGAGGGCAGGCTCTCTCCACCCGTCATTCCGGGGCGACGCGCAGCGTCGAGCCCGGAATCCATCGGGCGGCAATACGTGCGGATGGATGGATTCTCAGGTGCGCAATTGCGCACCATAGCTCGCGCTGCGCGCGCCCCGGAATGACGAAGCGACCTACTTCTTCTCGATCGGCGGGGCGATCTTCTCCGCCGGGGCGGGCGGCAGCGCGGGCTTGCCCGCGCCTGCCGCGCCCTGCGTCTGCGGCTCCGGCCGTGCAGGCTCGGGGGCTGGCGTCGTGGGCCGGTCGCCGCCGGGCTTGGCCTCCGCGGGCACCTTGCTCTGTTCGTCGGACGGGGTGCCCTGGAGCGGGGGTGTCGCCTGCGCGAGCTGCATCCGGCTTTCGGCGCGGATTTGCGCCAGCGACATCACCGACACCACAACGCCTGCTGCGAAAATCGCAGCGCCGATTGTCAGGTGGAGCTTCAGTCTACGCTTGTCATCTCGGCCGAGCATGTCGATCACCGCCTTTGTCCACGGGACCAACGAAGCTGGGGCGCGCCGGTTCCGGAACCGAAACGGCGGGAACCACTCGGGCACGCGCCAAAACGCCGCGCTACTCCGTCGTGCTGACTTCCCAGGTCGCATGCCGCACGCCCGGCAGATGTTGCAGATCGGTCGCGACCGCGTTCAGCTCGTTCGGGTCGACCGCACTCGCAACCAGCTTGGCGGCGATCTCCAGAATGTCCTCGCTGACCTCGGCGACTTCGATATCGGCCACCGCATATTTCGCCGCCTCGAGCTTGTCGACGAGGCGGTCGCGCATGTCGGGCAATCCGTCGGCCGCAACCGCGAGCTTGAAGTAGTAGGTCGCCTCCAGCGCCTTCTCATTCAGCGGGATGCGGTTGATGGCGTTGACCAGCGGGCGCAGCATGGTGTTGCCGGCGATGACGAACACGGTCAGCGCGGCCGCCTGCGCGACCATGTCGGCGCCGGCGCAGGAGCCGACCGCAGCCGAGGCCCACAGTGTCGCCGCGGTGTTGAGGCCGCGCACGTCCATGCCCTGTTTCATGATGACGCCAGCGCCGAGGAAGCCGATGCCGGAGACGACGTAGGAAATCACCCGCACCGCGCCATCGGCCTCGGTCAGGTGCATGGCGAGATCGACGAAGGCGGCCGCGCCCACCGCGACCAGCACATTAGTGCGCAGGCCCGCGGTGCGCTGGCGGTATTGTCGTTCGGCGCCAATCAGTGTGCCCAGCACGAAGGCCGTGATCAGGCTGACCAGGGTGTCGCCAAAGTCGGCAAGCTGGAAGGTCGTCAGAAATCGCATGGTTCCCTATACGGCGGGAACCATGACAGATTAAAGCTCGAGCAGACCGCCGTCCCCATTTTCGTCGGCAAACGCCAGTAGCGTGCCTTTGGCGTTCCAGGCGAGCGCGGCCACCGGCGGCGTGCCATTGCGGCGGACCAGGATCTCCGCGCCGTCTTCCAAACGCACCATCAGCACGGTGCCATCGCTGTAACCGGCGGCCAGGATGTCGTTCTTGGGATGACAGGCGACCACGGAGACGCGCGCCTGCAGCGGGGCGAGCATCGCGGGCTCCTTGCCCATCGGACCATCCTTGCTGCCGAACGGCCAGATGATCACCGTGTCGGCGCCCGAGGTCGCCAGCCCCTTGCCGCCGGCACTCCACGACATCGAGCGGACGCGGCCGGGATAGCCGGTCATGCGCATGTGCCTATTGTCGGCGAGCCGCCAGCCGTGCAGCGCCGGCTCGTGCATCGCGGTGACCAGGAATTTGTTGTCGGGGCTGAAGGTGACCGCGTGATGCGAGCCGGCCCAGGGCAGGAATTCGGCCGATCCCGCCATGTTCGGAAACCACAGCGTCACGCCGTTGTAATGCGCGATTGCGAGCCGCAGGCCCTTCGGCGCGAAGGCAAGGCCGCCGACGGTCGAGGGCACGTCGATCGACTTCTCCTCGGCCTTGCCGCTCTTGACTGTCGCGGCCTTGCCGGCCGACCAGGCGAAGGCACCGTCGGCGTGCAGCGCCACCGCGTCGATCCAGCGCCGCTTGGGATCGGTGGCGAGCAGCGTCACCTCGCCCTTGGCATCGAGCGAGACGACCTTGCCGTCGTCGCCGCCCATGACGAGGCGCTTGCCGTCAGAGGCGGTCGAGAGAATGCCGCCGCTATGCACGACAACCGTGGTGATCTCGCAATTGGCATCGACGAATGCGACGTTCTCCTCGCCGCCGACGAAGGCGGCGCGATCCCTCAGGAAATGCACCGAGGTCACGGCCATGCCGAGCGTAATGGGCTTGACGCGGTCGGTGACGGAGACGATCGAAGCGGACTCGGGCGCCGGCGTAAACTCTTTCATCACGAGACGATGCAGCTCTCAAAACCCTTGCGGATCGCCTCTTCGGGCAATTCGCGGCCGATGAAGACGAGGCGGCTCTCGCGCGGCTCGCCCTCCTTCCACTTCCGCTGGTGGTTGCCCTCCAGCATCATGTGGACACCCTGGAAGACGTAGCGGTCGTCGTCGTCGTGGAAGGCGAGGATGCCCTTGGAGCGCAGGATCTTGCCGCCCTCGACCTGCACCAGGTTCTGCAGCCAGGGCATGAACACGTTGGGATCGAGCGGCTTGTCGGTCTTGAGCGAGAGCGACTGCATCTCCTCGTCGTGATAATGCTTCAGGCCGTGACCGTGATCATCGTGGTGATGGTGATCGTGGCCGTGATGGTGATGATCATGGTCGTGGTCATGATCGTCGGCCTCCAAAAAAGCAGGCTCGATGTCGAGGATGCGGTCGAGGTCGAACGCGCCGCGGTCGAGCACGTCGGCCAGCGCCACCGCGCAGCGCTCGGTGCGATGGAGCTTCGCATACGGATTGATGCCGCGAATGCGGGCCTCGACCTCGGCGAGCTCGCCCTTGTTGACGAGGTCGGTCTTGTTCAGAACGATGACGTCGGCAAAGGCGATCTGGTTCTTGGCCTCAGGCGCATCCTTCAAACGGTCGGACAGCCATTTGGCGTCGGCGACCGTCACGACCGCATCGAGCCGGGCGTTTTTCTGCACGTCCTCGTCGACGAAGAAGGTCTGGGCGACGGGCGCGGGATCGGCAAGACCGGTGGTCTCGACGATGATGGCGTCGAACTTGCCCTTGCGCTTCATCAGGCCGTCCATGATGCGGACGAGGTCGCCCCGCACGGTGCAGCAGATGCAGCCGTTGTTCATCTCGAACACTTCCTCATCGGCGCCGATGATGAGGTCGTTGTCGATGCCGATCTCGCCGAATTCGTTGACAATGACGGCGTATTTCTTGCCGTGGTTCTCCGACAGGATGCGGTTGAGCAGCGTGGTCTTGCCGGCACCGAGATAGCCGGTCAGCACGGTCACGGGAATCTTCTGGGAGGTCGCGTCAGACATAACAACTCCGGACTACAAGGCTTTTTCGCGCGACGCGAGGCGGGGTGGCCCCTGCCCTAATGGTCAAGCGCGCTGGTCAGTGCCTTTATATTGTGCCTGACCATGTCAATGTAAGTGGGTGCAGGGCCCTTTTCGCCGGTCAGACCGTCCGAAATCAGGGTCCCACCGACCCTGGCGCCGGTCTCGGCCGCGATCCGCCGGATCAGGCGATCGTCGGTGATATTTTCAAGGAACACGGCCGGGATTTTCTGGGCCTTGATCTGGCCGATGATGGCTGCGATATCGCGCGCGCTCGGCTCGGTTTCCGTGGAGACGCCCAGGGGTGCGATGAACTGGATACCGTATTCGGCGGAAAAATAGCCGAAGGCGTCGTGGGTGGAGATCACCTTGCGCCGCTCCGGCGGGATTTTTGCGATCGCCTCGCGGACCTCGCGGTCCAGTGTTTCGAGCTTTTCCAGATAGGACCTGGCCTGGTCGCGGAAGAACTCCGCGTCGTCAGGAGCGGCTGCGGCCAGCGCATTGGCGATGTCCGTGACGTAGATCCTCGCGTTCGGAATGGACTGCCAGGCGTGGGGATCAGCGGCCGAACCCAATTTCAACGGCGCGATGCCGGTGCTTGCGGTGACCACCTGCGCCTTGCTCCCTGAGGATTGCACGAGGCGCGGCAGCCAGCCCTCCAGCCCGAGCCCGTTGACGATGACGAGCTTCGCCGCCGCGATCCGCTTCGCATCCGCTGGCGCCGGCGTATAGACGTGGACGTCGCTGTCGGGCCCGACCAGCGTCGTCAGGTTGATGCGATCACCACCGACATTGCGGACGAAATCGCCGAGGATCGAGAAGCTCGCGACGACGTTGAGCCGCTCCGCGGCCTCGAGCGGCGAGGTGACCAGCAACAGCGCACAAAACAGGATGAACCGCATCGTCATGCTTCCAGATGCCGGCCGGGAAACAGCTGCCGGACGATGCCGCCGACGCGGCCGAACAGGATGGAGACGATGTAGAGCACCGTCGCCACCAGAATGATCGCGGGGCCCGAGGGCACGCGGGTCTGGAATGAGAGCACGAGGCCGGCATAGCCGGAGACCCCAGCAGCAATGACGGCGATGCAGATCATCGCGGTGAGATCGCGCGACCAGAACCTTGCGATGCCCGCAGGCAGGATCATCAGACCCACCGCCAGCAGCGTGCCGAGTGCCTGAAAGCCGTTGACGAGATTGATGACGACCAGTGCGAGGAAGGCGAGATGAGCCGGGCCGCCGGCCCGGCTCACGGTGCGCAGGAACAGGGGATCGACGCTCTCGATCACCAGCGGGCGGTAGATCACTGCGAGCACCAGCAGCGTCACCGTGGCGTTGAAGGCCACCACCAGCAGCGTCTGGTCGTCCATCGCGAGGATGTTGCCGAACAGCACGTGCAGCAAGTCGATATTGGTCCCCTTGATCGAGACGATGGTGACGCCGAGCGCCAGCGAAGCGAGATAGAAGGTCGCGAGCGAGGCGTCCTCCTTCAGCCCGGTCGAGCGCGCGACGACGCCAGCGAGGATCGCGACGGCAAAGCCGGCGATCAGGCCGCCGGCGGTCATCGCGAACAGATTGAGGCCGGAGAGCAGGAAACCGATCGCCGCGCCGGGCAGGATCGCATGCGCCATGGCGTCGCCGACGAGGCTCATCCGGCGCAGCATCAGGAACACGCCGATCGGCGCGCCCGCCAGCGCCAGCGCGATCACCGCCGCGAGCGCGCGCCGCATGAACTCGAACTCGGTGAACGGACCGATCAGCGCGTCATAGAGCATCGGATATCAGGCCGCCCGCGAGCCGACATCATCGGCCGCGCAGGCCGCGGCGCTGTCGTCGAAGGCCTCGCACATCCGCATCGCGACCAGCAGGTTCTCCGGCGTCAGCACCTCCGCCGTCGGCCCCCACGCGACCGGGCCGCGCGCCAGCACCAGCGTCTCAGTGAAGTGGTTGCGCACCATCTCCATATCGTGCAGGGCGGCGAGCACGGTGCGGCCCTCGCTGTGCCAGCGCTTCACCAGCGCGAGCAGATCAGTGGTGGTCTTGCCGTCGATGGCGTTGAACGGCTCATCTAACACGATCAGGCTGGCATCCTGGAGCAGCACACGCGCGAACAGCACGCGCTGCATCTGGCCGCCGGAGAGCGTGCCGATTGGGCGGTTCTCGAAGCCGCTGAGGCCAACGGACGCGATCGCACGCAAAATCTTGTCGCGCGAGGCTTTGCCGATGCCCCCGAACAGGCCTGTGCCACGCCACAACCCGGTGCCGATGAAATCGAACACCGAAATCGGGAAGCTGCGGTCGATCTCCGCGCTTTGCGGCAGGTAGGCGATGTCGCGGGCATCGAGTCCGCCGAGATGGATCGTCCCGTCGAGCGGCTTGAGAATGCCGACGATGCCGCGCAACAGGGTCGATTTGCCGGCGCCGTTCGGGCCGATCACCGCAACCAGCGCGCCCGGCGCGACCTCGCCGCTGAGATGATGCACGGCGGGGTGGCGGTCATAGCCGAGCGTGAGATTGTGGAAGTGCAGCGCTGCCATCGTCACCTCATCGCCAGCAAGACGATGCCCCACATCACCGCACAGACGGCGAGTGCGGCCGCGAGACGGCCCGCCATGGTCATGCGCAGGATCGACCAGGGCGCGGCCTGGGCCGGATGCGGCGAGGCCGCATCGTGGGCATGGGCATGGGTGTGATCGTGCGCGTGCGGATGCCCGTGGCCGTGGGAATGGCCATGAGCATGGTCGTGCTGGTGGGCGTGGGATGCGGCGGGAGCCATTTGCGGACGTTATATTATAACATTACGCCTGTCCACGGCCGGCCTGTCATTCCGGCGGCTCAGGGCTTGCCGATCACCATGGCGATCGCCGCCGCCACGAACGGGAACGGCACCGAGACGGCGCAGCGGAACCAGACAAAACGGGCGGGCATGAACGGGATCTCCCACAAGACCACCCGCTGGAAGGCGAATAGCGCCCAGGCGACGACATAGGCGACCACCTGCGGCACCCCGCCGCCCGACTTCAGCGCGACCGTGCCGATGGAGAAGCCGACCACGGGGCCGCCGGGCGTCGCGGCGCCGGCGACCACGGCGGTGGCTACCCCGAGCCAGCCGCTATCCGGGCCGAGCCAGCCGGTGATCACCTCCTGCGGGATGATGGCGGCGATATAGCCGGAGCCGATCACGCCAAGCGCAATCCGCGGCACAATGTTGACGAAGTCCATCGTGCCTTCGCGCAAGGATGCCACGAACACCGGGCGCCCACGACGATAGGCGATCAGCCCGACGCCGAGCACCGAGCCCCACAGCAGGATGTCGATCAGGAGCGCAGCGCTCAACTCTCGTCGTCCTTCGCGCGCGGCTTCGGATAGAGCCTGATATAGACGAAGCGGCCGAGGGCGCCCGCGAGCACCGGCAGCGGCAGCGAGATCACGATCCGCCACAGCGTGAAATCGGTGCCCATGATCGGGATTTCCCAGGCGACCGCCCGGCCATAGCCGATCAACGTCCAGCTTACGACCATGGCAATGGTTGCGCCGAAATCGGCGCCGACCGCGAGCAGTGCGCTCGCCACCGGATAGGCGGTGAAGGGACCGCCGGGCAGGATCGCACCGAACGCCGTGCCGATCAGCAGGCCCATCAGGCCGGATTTCGGCCCGAGCGAGCGCGAGACTTTCTCGTGCGGCAGGATTTCCGAGATGAAGGCCCCTAACAGGCAGCCGGCGAGCACGCGCGGCAGGATGCCCGAGAACAGCGAGAGATCGTGGGTGAGGATGTCGAGAACGCCGTCAGTGCCGTCCCGCCGCCAAACCAGTGCCGCACTGACCGCCACCAGGGCTGCGATGATGATGGTCGACCAGCCGATCGGCTTGCGGACCCGGCCCGGCCGCGGCTCGGATTCCGCGTCGCCGGAAGGCGCCGGATTGTTCGGGGAAGGTTCTGACAACGGGCTGGGTCGCTCGAGGGTGATGCGCGTCCTGATTAAAGGCGCCGCCGATGCGATGCAAACGGTGTGACGACAGACCCATGCGCGCGCCGCGCAGGGCAATTCCGCACAGCAAAAAAGGCGGTCGCGCCTGCGACCGCCTTTGTTTCCGTCATTCCGGGGCGGCGCGTCAGCGCCGAGCCCGGAATCCATCGGGCATCACCCGAGCGGACAAATGGATTCCGGGCTCGCGCTTCGCGCGCCCCGGAATGACACCGTCACGCCTTCTCGAACAGGGACTCCACGTATTCCCAGTTCACGAGGTTCTCGACGAACGCCTTGAGATAATCGGGACGGCGGTTGCGATAGTCGATGTAGTAGGAGTGCTCCCAGACGTCGCAGCCGAGGATCGGGGTGGCGCCGTGCACCAGCGGATTCTCGCCGTTCGGGGTCTTGGAGATCTCGAGCTTGCCGTTCTTCACCTGGAGCCAGCACCAGCCGGAGCCGAACTGGCCGACGCCGGCCGCCTGGAAGTCGGCCTTGAACTTCTCGAAGCCGCCGAGGTCCTCGTTGATCTTCTTCTCGAGCTTGCCCGGCAGCTTGGTGCCGCCGCCATTGGGCTTCATCCAGCTCCAGAAGTGGATGTGGTTGTAGTGCTGGCCGGCGTTGTTGAACACCGCAGGGTTCTTGCCGAACGAGCCCTTGACGATCTCCTCAAGGGACTTGCCTTCCCATTCGGTCCCCTTGAGCGCGTTGTTGCCGTTGGTGACGTAGGCCTGATGATGCTTGTCGTGGTGATATTCCAGCGTCTCCTTCGACATGTACTGGCCGAGGGCGTCATAGGCGTAAGGGAGTGGGGGCAGCGTAAAGGTCATGGCTTCTTGTCCGCAACTGGTGGGGAACGAGTTCTAACGGTCACCCCTTATAGAAGGTTCCGCCGCCATTAAATACATCAGAATTTGCGAAAAGGCGTGACCGGGCGCGCCCTGCCTGAATGCACAGATTCATCGCAACCAGCCGCCGTCGATCAGACCTGCGATTTGCAGTAAAATATCATTGCCTTTGAAGCGCTTAAGACAGAACAAACGCGCCACGAAGCGGAGTTGTGAAGGACCCACGCCATGAGCATCGAGATCGACATATTGAACGGCGACGCCTCGTGGCCGATTGCTGAACCGCTGCATCAGGCGGTCTGGGGACCGCAATTGATCGCGGGCAAGCCCTGGGCTCATGTCAAATGGGCCAATGCCGATCTCCGCGTGCTGATCGAGACGCCCGAGGCTGGTCTCGTCTGCCATGTCGGAATCTACTTCCGCACCATCACCTGGAACGGACAGAAGGTTCACGTCGGCGGCATCGGCGGCGTCTGCACGCGGGAAGACCAGCGCGGCCGTGGCTATGCAACCACGGCAATCGAGGCAGCGGTGCATACGATCCGCGCCAACGAGGCGGTCCGTTTCGCGCTGCTGGTCTGCGAGCCGCACAACGCGGCCTTCTATGCGGCCCGGAGCTGGGTGCCCTTCAACGGCGAGGTCTATTGCGAGCAGCCGGAAGGGCGGATCCGGTTCACCTACATGGCACCCTATGTCTTCCACATCGTGCGCGCGCCGACCATGGGCACCATCGACCTATGCGGCCTGCCGTGGTGAGCCCTGCGTGAGCCAGGGCTGCGCCGGCTGTCTCATGCCACTATAATATGTCGATCATCATCCAATATTCCGCACCGTGGCACATGACGATCGACGCCCCTTTAGATGCCGTCCCGCCGGTTGCGCCGGTCGCCTCCCCCATCGCCAGCCTCCTGACCGCGCCGATCCTGCCGACGCTGCTGCGGCTCGCGATCCCCAACATGATCGCGATGGTCGGCAGCACGCTGGTTGCGGTGGCCGAGACCTCCTATATCGGCCGGCTCGGCACCATCCCGCTCGCCGCGATCGCGCTGGTGTTTCCGTTCGCGATGCTGACGCAGATGATGAGCGCCGGCGCGATGGGCGGCGGCGTCTCCTCTGCGATCAGCCGCGCGCTCGGCGCAGGGGATCGCGACCGCGCCGCGACGCTGGCGCTGCATGCCGCCATCATCGGCCTTTGCGGCGGGCTGTTCTTCACGGTGACGATGCTCGCCTTCGGCCGATCCTTCTTTGCGCTGCTCGGCGGACGCGAGCGCGTGCTCGAGGAAGCCTGCGGCTATTCGCAGGTGCTGTTCTCCGGCGCGGTCGCGATCTGGCTCGTCAACACGCTGGCCTCGGTGATCCGCGGCACTGGTGACATGCGCCTGCCTTCGATGATTCTGATCGGAGCGAGCGTGCTCCAGATCGTGCTCGGCGGCACGCTGGGGCTCGGCCTGTTCGGCGTGCCGCAATTCGGCATGCCGGGCGTGGCGAGCGGCCAGCTGATCGCGTTCAGCTGCGCCGCGCTGTTCTTCCTTTGGTATCTCATGTCAGGCCGCAGCCGGTTGCCACTGAATCTCCGCGCCTTTCATTTCGAGCGGGCGATGTTTCTGGACATCCTCAAGGTCGGCGCGGTGGCCTGCCTGTCGCCGCTGCAGACTGTGCTCACCATTCTAATCTTCACAAAAATCCTCGCGACCTTCGGCACCGAGATGCTGGCCGGCTACGGCATCGGCTCGCGGCTGGAGTTTCTGCTGATCCCGATCACCTTCGCCTTCGGCATCGCCTCGGTGCCGATGGTCGGCATGGCGATCGGCGCCGGACATGTGAAGCGCGCGCGGCGCGTGGCCTGGACCGCGGCTGCGGCCTCAGGATTCACGGTGGGGCTGATCGGCCTCACTGTTGCGCTCGCGCCGTCGCTGTGGGTCGGGCTCTTCACGCGCGATCCCGGCGTCACCGCCGCCGCGCACAGCTATTTCCACTGGGCAGGTCCGGCCTTCGTTTTCTTCGGCATGGGCGTGTCGCTTTACTTCTCTTCGCAAGGCGCCGCACGCGTCGGCGGCCCCGTGCTCGCTTCCACGGCACGGCTTCTGATCGTCGCGATCGGCGGCATCGGACTGATGACCGCGCAGGCTCCGGCCTGGGCCCTGTTCGCGCTGGTCGGCGGCGCCATGGTCGTGTTTGGGCTCTCGACCGCCGCCTCGGTCGGTTTCGCGCGCTGGGGCAAATGATCGCAGGCAAGTAAGCGGGCAGCTAAGCTCAGAAATGTGATTCCCGCGGGCGTTGCGCGCGCTCGATTTGCTGCTATGGAGGCGCCTCCATTCCAGGGCTCCACTCCATGACATTCAGATTCGCCGCTCTCACCGTCATTCTGGCTGCGCTAATCGGTGCGCCTTCCGCCTATGCGCAAAGCGCCGAAGGGACCTGGCTCACCCAGGCGGGCGATGCGCGCGTCAAGATCAGCAGATGCGGCGGCGGCATCTGCGGCCACATCGTCTGGCTGCGCGAGCCCATGGACACCGCGACCGGCCAGCCGGCCACCGACAGCAAGAATCCCAATCCCGCCCTCGCCAGGCGTCCGATGATCGGCCTGCCGTTGTTCAGCGGCATGGAGCCGGCGGGACCGAACAAATGGTCGGGCCAGATCTACAACGCCGACGACGGCAGCACTTATGCGAGCAACATCAGCCTGACTGGCGCGGACGCGCTGCGGGTCGAAGGCTGCGTCGGCGCGCTCTGCGGCGGTGAGACCTGGACCCGCGCGGGGCGCTAACTCGCTGCCATCATCGCCTTCAGCGCCGTCGCGGCCGAGGCATAGCCGCCGCGCGCGCCGTCGATGAAGTGGACGTGATCGCTGCGCAGCGCCGACGGCGTGAAGCAGGTCATCATCGCGGCATCCTGCCGATGCAGGCCGTAGCGCACGATGCCCTCGCGCGCCGCGGCCGCGAGACGATCGCTCAACGCACGCTCGAGCTGCGGCGTGCAGTCGAGAATCATTCGAAGGCCGTCGTCGTATTTGCGGAAGTCCGAGTTCTCGACGACCTGGCGCTTGTAGCGGCTCGGCACGAAACCGCCGATCTTGATGTCGAAGCGCATGATGAGATAGGCGAACAGCGTATAGGCCAGCACGCTGGCTCTGCGCGCGAGCAGCGGACCCCCGCGCCTGGTGCGGGTGCGGGCCTCGAATTCCACGCCCTGCGGCGGCCATTTCAGCGCCGGCCCCTGCGGCGGCACCGGGCGGCCGCCGTCCGGGCTGCGCTCGACGAGATGGATGATGTCCTCGATCACCTTGCGGAAGGCCTGCGGATCGACGCCGCGCGCCGGCATCACCAGCACCGACAGGATCAGGCCGCGCGCGGCCGGCATCACCTCGAAACGACACGACAGGCCCGAAAGGTCCGGCTGCGTGCCGGCAGGCGCCTCCTCGACGGCAAACTCGCCGCGCTTCATCGCGGCATCGGCCCAGGCGAGCCCGCCGCCCGAAAACATCGCATAGGACAGGTTGGCCGACGGCCCGAACCGGGCGACGCGCACATCGAGGCCGTGTGCGCGAATGACGCTGACCGGCACCAAGGCGACGCGCAGGGTCAGATCGAGGTCTTCGCGCACCCAAGTCGCGGTCGCGGCCAGCGCCTGGCGGGCAAGCTCGACATCATCAGGCGCCACCGCGAAGCTGGCTCCGTCGCCGCCGAACACGAAGGGGAATTCCCGCCCCTCGAGCGCATTGGTCACCGCCGCGATCACGGCGGCGCCCGCCATGTTCACGGCCTTGTAGCGCTGCGCGGCGATCGCCTTGGTCGAATCGACGATATCGGCAACACCGATGCTCCAGTCGTCCGGCAGCGGCGCGTAGAGCGCAGGGTCCATCAGGCTGGTGAAGCCTCGGAAGACGGGAATGCCGCCATAGAAGGACTCGCCTGAGCTCATCGGGATGCCGGATGGTTGGAATGCGAAACAAAATACGTGGCAGGATCGATCCGGGTTCGCTGGCCCGCGTCATTTTCGATCATTGGCCGAAACCGGCCCCGACAACAAGATGCGGCAGCGTTGCATGCCGCGGCGGGATCATTGATCGGCATCAAACGACCATCCGGGGAGAGCGGCTATCGTCGGGCGGCTCCAAGGGGTTGCATGGGAAGATCGAGGTGCCCGACGTCAGCAGCAAGGACTCCACCTCTCCGGTCCGCCGGCCCACGGGTCTCGACCCGATCAGCGCGGTGAAGATGCCGGAAAAATTGACCGAGGCCGTCGATGCCTGGGCTGAAGCTCACCGCCTGACCCGCTCGGATGCGATCTGCAAGCTGATCGAGCTGGGCCTGAAGACGGCGCTCCCGGTCTCTGCGCCACCACACCCGATCACATCGGACGCCACCAAGCTCGAAGAGATCGCAGTGCATGAGATCGAGTCGCTGCTCGACCCGGCATTGCCAGCAGACGAGCGCGAGCGCCGCATTCGCCGCCTCACCGAAGGACCGCCGGAATTTTCACACGAACGGATAGACCTGCCGAAGCAGCGGCCGTGAGCGGCTAGTGCAGTTTGTCGTCCTGGCGCTTGCGCAGCTGGGATGCAGGGACGTCGTGGCAGCCGATCAAACGCACGAATTGCTGCGGATACGCCTCGTGGCCGTGATCACCGGAATTCTGATGCGACATCGGCGGACAGCGAACCTCATCCGACCTCACGCGCACTGACTCCGTGGGGGCCCGGCTTGAAGCGGTCATGTTTGAAGTGGCCATCGACTGCTCCCCTTCGATTAGGGCAGATCGATTGACGTAACCCAATCGATTGCGGGGCATCTTACGACCAAATCCGGCTGGCTGTCATTGTGCCTGATCAAGGCAATTGTGGCAGCCGGGTTCCGCCTACGCCGTATTCCCGGCATCGATGGTGAACACGGTGCCGGTGACGTTGCGGCCGCCTTCGCCCAAAAGGTATTCCACCATGCGCGCGACGTCGTCCGTCTCCGGCAGCCGGCGCAGCGCGCTGCGGCTCGCGATGCGCTTGCGGCCTTCCTCGGAGAGATTGTGGGTGAGCTCGGTGTCGATGAAGCCCGGCGCGATCGCGTTCACGGTGATGCCGAGCTTGCCGACCTCGCGCGCGAGCGAGCGGGTGAAGCCGGTCGCGGCGGCCTTGGTCGCGCCGTACACGGACAGGCCGTTATAGCCCGTCGTCGCGATGATCGAGGAGATGTTGATGATCCGGCCGGCGCCGTCGGCCATCATTTGCCGGGCCACATATTTGGTGAGGATGATCGGCGACAGCACGTTGAGCTGCACCAGCGCCTCGATCTCGGAATTGTGCATGGTGGCGAGCAGGCCTTCGGTGCCGAGACCGGCATTGTTGACGAGGCCGTAGATCGGGCCGAATTCGTCGCGCACGAGCTTTGCGAAGGCCGGGATTGCATCGATCACGGCAAGATCGCAGGCGCGGAAATGCAGGCGCCCGTCGGCGGCAGCGATGGCCGCGTTGAGCTCGTCGCTTTCGCGCCGCGCTGCCGCGATGACGTTGAAGCCGGCAGCAACAAGGCGCTTGCCGATCGCGAGCCCGATGCCGCGGCTGCCGCCGGTGACGAGAACGTTATGCATCGGTTCGCGCCAGTTTTCCGGCCGGGGTGACGTCGAGCGCCTCGACGAAACGGAGCACCGCCGGCACTTTGTGGGATGCGAGCTGGGCGCGGCACAGCTCCAGGATCTGGTCGCGGATCTCTTTCGCCCGCGCCGGATCGGTGCTCTCAGCGAGTATCACGTCCGCGACCACGATGCCGCCGGTGATCGGACTCTTGCGCGACTTCGCGCGCGACATTCGCACATCCGGATGGCGGTTGATCACCGCCTCGATCTCCTCGGGGTGCACCTTCAGCCCGCCGATATTGATGATGCCGCCGCGACGGCCGACGAAATAATAGCGGTCGCCGCGCAGCTCGACGATGTCGCCGCTGTCGACAAAGCCGTCGTCGTCGGTGAGCGACGCCGCATCGCGACCGATATAGGCATGGGCCGTGCGCGTCGAGCGGATGCGCAGCGAGCCGTCGACGACCTTCATCTCGACGCCGTTGCGGTTGCCGAGATAATCGGCCGGAAAGCCTTCCAGCCCGTCATTGACGGCGAAACCGACGCCGGCCTCGGTCGAGGCATAGGCATGGCCAACGGACGCATTGGGGAATGCCGCCTTCAGGCCGTCGAGCACGGCTTGGTCGGCGATCTCGCCGGAGAGGCGGACGTAAGCCGGGGCGAATTGCGCGGCCGAGCCGCTCATCAGGAGCTTGCGCCAGTGCGAGGGCGTGCCGGAGATATGCGAGACACCGCGCGCCTTCAGCCGCGCGACGTGGTCGGCGAGCGCCTCATGGGGATCGGACAGCACCAACGAGCCGCCGGAAAGGATGGCGCGGAGAAAGATTTGCAGGCCGCCATAGCGGCGGATGTCGTAGAACGTCGCCCAGACCGGTACCGGACCACGCGATGGACCTTCGGCGACGATCGCCCCGGTCAAGGCTTCCAGCGTATGGCCGGCGATCTTTGGCACGCCCGAGGTGCCCGAGGTGAGCATCAGCCATTCGGTGCCGCGCTCGGTCTTGGCGGGCGCGGCGGCTTGCAGCGGCAATTGCGCGGTGACGACCAGCGACACGCCGGACGCAGCCCAGCGATCGGGCTCGTCGGTGACGACGGCATCGATGCCGGCATCCGCGATCAAGGCATCGAGATGCGCCGGATTGAGGTCCGGCGGACATAGCAGCATGCGGCGGGCGATGCCGTCGAGCTCGATCATGGCAAGGCCGGACCGGAGCTGGTCCGACAGCTTGAGCAGCACGGCGCGGCCGGACAGCTCGTGCAACCGGCCGCCCAGGACCGTGTGCGACAGGATGTCGGTCAGCGACACGACGTCATGCGCATCGGAGATGGTGCGGCCCTTCAGCTCCGCGCCGAGATGGTCGCGAAGCGCAAAGATCTCACGCGGGGACATTTTCGTAGGCCCGCACGAAATCGCCCACCGTGGTGGGGAACGCTGCGTCCTCGGAAATCGTGAAGGGATCGATGCCGGTCTCGTCTTCCAGACGTGCGACGAGGATTGCGAAGGCGAGCGAGTCAAAGCCCGTCTCGTGCAGGGACAGATCGTCCGAGAGGGCGGGAAGCGTGACGTGCTGCTCCTTGGCGATCTGCTGGATCGCTTCAATGACCTTTGACCTTACCGACATGGCTGGCTCGCTTTTGTTATCGATCTCGTTGTTACGGCGGCTCTTGATGTCCGCCTCCCCATGGCGCTCTGTTTACCCGACAGAAGTAAATGGCTTCTTGGACAATTCAGATAAAATTGGACCTATCTGGCGATTTTGGTTGCTCTACAGCCTGATCATACCGCCCGAGATGGCCGCATACGTCTCCGCGTCCAGCGCGACATAGGCGCCGACTGTCGGGTCGAGCATGAACAGCGGATCGGAGATCGCGGCCGGATCAAATCCCTCGCGGGCGAGCTCGCCCTTCTTCTGCTTGAAGGTCTCGGTGGCATCGAGCTCGCGCGAGATGCGGATGAAGAGGGGGCGGGCGTACACCGGCAGGCGTTGCGCCAGATGGGCGGGCAGCGCTCTGATGTCAAACCCCTCGTTCGCGACGATGGCGCTCATGCCGGCCCGGCCGTCGGCGCCGGGAACGCTGACGCCATAGGTGGTGGCATCGACCACGCCGGTGAAATCGCGCACAGCGTCGTTCACCTCCGAGGTCGCGACATTCTCGCCCTTCCAGCGGAACGTGTCGCCGATACGATCGACGAAATGGAAGAATCCCTTGTCGTCCATCCGCATCAGATCGCCGGTGCGGAACCAGGCATCGCCCTTGGCGAAGACGTCGCGCAGGATCTTCTTGTCGGTCTCGCCGGCATCGGTGTAGCCCTCGAAGCGCCCGCCGCCCTCGTCCGCGGTGCCGATGCGGCCGATGGCTTCGCCGGCCTCGCCGCGGCTGCAGGCGATGCAGAAGCCCTCGGCATTGCGCAGCGGCGCGCCGCTATCGGGGTCGAGCTTGACGAGACTGGCAGGAAAGCGGTGCGCGAGCAGCGGCGGGATACGGCCGATCGCGCCCGGCTGGCCCTCGACATTGAACAGCGAGAAATTGCCTTCGGTCGCGGCGTAGAATTCGAGGATGCGCGGAATGGCGAACCGCGCCTGGAAATCTTCCCAGATGTCGCCGCGTAGGCCGTTGCCGCAGGCGAGCCGCAGGCGGTGCCGGTTCTCGTATTCCGAGGGCGGCGCCTTGAGCAGGTAACGGCAGAGCTCGCCGATATATTGAAACAGCGTGCAGTCGTGCCGGACGATGTCGGACCAGAAATGCGAGGCCGAGAATTTCTCGGCGATTACCACCGAACCGCCGGCGGCCAGCATGCTGCACGGCGCGACGATGCCGCCGACCGAATGGAACAGCGGCAGACAATCGTAGAGCCGATCCTGTGGCGTCGCGCTGGTGAGGCCTGCGAACCAGAAGCCCCAATTGAGGATGCGGCGGTGGCTGATGCTGGCCGCTTTCGGCAGGCCAGTGGTGCCGGAGGTGTAGATCAGCAGCGCACGATCGTCGATCGTGACGTCGCCGTGCTCCTCGGGCGCAAGCGGGCCGTCGTCGAGAACGGCAAGTGCGACGTCGATCGCACGTTCGCTGCGGCTATCGCCATGCGTCCAGACTTTTGGGTCCGCCTTCAGATGAGGCGCCGCGCTGTCCAGGATTCCCGTCAGCTGATGCGCAACGATGACATGCGAGGGCATTGCGACGTCGAGGCAGTGCGCAAGCGATTGTCCGACGAGCTTGGTGTTGATCAGCGCGACCACGCCGCCGACACGGCTGATTCCGAGCCAGGCCGCGACATAGTCGATGCCGTTCGGCATGATCAGCGCAACGGTATCGCCCTTGGCAAGGCCGACCGAGCGCGCCCAGCGGGCGTAGCGATTGATCCTCTTCGACAGGCCTTGGTAATCGAGGCTTGCCTCCTCCGCCACCAGCGCGACGCGGTTCGGTTGGCGCTGCGCCCAATCGTCGACGACATCGGCGAACAGGCGGCCCGGCAGCGTTTCGATTCGCGCGGTGAGCTCGATCGCCCTCAACCAGATCTTGGAAGCCGACGGTGCGCGCGCGGCTTTCGGCTGCTCGATGACGCCGGTGGTCATATTGTTCACTCTTTCGGGCGATCTGCGGTTTCCGCAGTTTAGCCCGCGCGCCCTGACCTAGGCGTTAAAAGACAAGGTAAAGCCCGGTTAGGGCGCGATTAACTGTCGTCGGCGGCGCAGCCAAGCCGGCAGCGCGCCGACGGGTGTGATCAGGTCGAAAGTGCAATGAATTGCAGAAGTCCTGGGCTTTGGTCCCGCTCGCCTCAGTGTACCTTCCTGGGACGCCGGCGCGGCGGCGGCGACTCGTTGAAGGCGTAATAGGGATTGAGGTCGCAGGTCGCGGCAAGGCCCGAGGCCGTGGCGCGGCACTGCTCCAACGAGGTAAACGAGCAGTCGAAATAGTCACCGCCTCCGCCACTCGGGCCACCGACGTAGCGGTGCATGCAGACGGGAAAGGCCGGATCGTATCTCTGCGCACTGGCATCCGCTGCGCCCAGCAGCGTGAAGATCGCGGTAAGAGTGAGGAATGACAAGCGCATGGGAAATCCTCGAATTGCTGACGTCGCTTCATATGACACAACATCTCCTCGTCCGCGACTGTTCCTGAGACCTGATGACGTCAAGGTGAGCGGGACGCGCAGCGCCAGAAGCGATGCGCGCCGAGCGATCGGACACCCAGGTCAAGCGCGGTCCGAATGATGCTGCGAGGCAGCGCTAGCCGCCGAGCCCCTGCAACACGAGCCGGTTCAGCCGTGCCGCGAACGCAGCCGGGTCTTCCGGCAATTCGCCGTCCAGAATCTGCGCCTGTTCGAGCAGGAGCAGGCTGAGATCGTCGACGACCTTCGAGCCCGCTTGCGCCTTGGTGACCGCGGTGACCAGCGGATGGCGCAAATTGATCTCGAGGATCGGCTTGGTCTTCATGCCACGATTCTGCTGCGACAAGATACGCTCGAGCTCGCGGCTCGGGCCCTGACTGTCGGCGACGAGACAGGAGGCCGAGCTGGTGAGGCGCGTCGAGGCCTTGACGTCGCTGACGCGCTCGCCGAGCGCGGCCTTGATCACCGCGATGGTGGCTGCTTCGTCCGCAGCTGGCTCGTCCTTCTTCGGCTCGTCCTTATCGTCGATACGCGGGATCAAATCGAGATTGAGATCGCCCTGGCTCAGCGACTTCAGCGGCTTGCCTTCGAAATCCGAGGGCATCGAGGTCCAGAACGCGTCGACGGGATCCGACAGCAGCAGCACCTCGATGCCGCGCGCGGTCGCAGCTTCCAGCCGCGGATTGGACTTCAGCCGCTCGATGCTGTCGCCGACGAGATAATAGATCTCGGTCTGGTTCGGCTTGAAATCGGCGACAACCTGCTTCAGCGACCGCTTCTCGCCCGACGTGGTGGTGAAGCGCGACAGCGCCAGCAGCTTTTCGCGCCGTTCGAAGTCCTCGTAGATGCCTTCCTTCAGCACCGCGCCGAAGGCGTCCCAGATCTTGGCAAAGTTCTCCGGATCCTTCTCGGCAAGGCTTTCGAGCTCGGACACGACCCGGGTCGCCACGGCTTTGCGAATCTGCGCCAGCTGCGGATTGTTCTGGAGCATCTCGCGCGAAATGTTGAGCGGAAGATCCTCGCTGTCGACCACGCCGCGGATGAAGCGCAGGTACCCTGGCAAGAGGTCGGCATCGTCGGTGATGAAGACGCGGCGCACGTAGAGCTTCACGCGGCCCTTGCGGTTCGGCTCGAACAGGTCAAACGGCTTGGCCGAGGGCGCGAACAGCAGCACGGCGTATGAGTAACGTCCTTCCGCGCGGTAGTGCAGCGTCATCGCGGGATCGTCGAAAGCGGAAGCGATCTGCTGATAGGCCTTCTTGTAATCGTCAGCCGTCAGCTCGGATTTGGAGCGCTGCCACAGCGCGCTCGCCGAATTGATCTGGCGCGGCTCGCCTTGTTCGGGCAAGAGCTCGATCGGAAACAGGATGTTGTCGGAATAGGCGGTGACGATGCGCTCGATCTCGTAGGTCTCGAGATATTTCTTGGCGTCGTCCTTCAGGTGCAGGACGATCTCGGTGCCGCGCGTCACGCGCGCCGCCTCCTCGTCGCTGGCACGGGCGATCTCGAAGCCGGAGCCGCCGGAGGACGTCCAGGTCCAGACATCGCTCTCGCCGGCACGGCGGCTGACCACGACGATCTTCTCGGCGACCATGAAGGCGGAATAGAAGCCGACGCCGAACTGACCGATCAGGCCGAGCCCGTCCTTGGCCTCTTTCAGCTTGGACACGAACGCCTTGGTGCCGGAGCGGGCGATGGTGCCGAGATGGTCGATCAGCTCCTGCCGCTCCATGCCGATGCCGTTGTCGGCGATCGTGAGCGTCCTGGCCGTCTTGTTCGGGATGATGCGGATCTTGAGGGCGTCGCCCTCGGCCAGCAGAGCGGGACTGGCGATGGCCTCGTAGCGCAGCTTGTCGCAGGCATCGGAGGCGTTGGAGATGAGCTCGCGAAGGAAGATGTCGGTTTCCGAATAAACGGAGTGCACCATCAGGTGCAGCAGTTCGGAAACTTCGGCCTGGAAAGGCTGCGTATGCACAGCCGTATCTGACGTCGTCATGCGCTTACCCGGTCAAACAAAAGGGAGGGAACCCGGATATAGCGCGAGGCAACGGCGGATCAAGAGGATGTGAAGTCTGGGTCCGCCAAGTACGCTGGCGGCGCGGATCAGGTCACGCAGCGGCCGGGCTGGAGCAGCCTTGCGACCTCCGTCAGCGAGCTGACCATCGGCTCACAGGCGATCGTCGGCTTGTTGCGAGGCTTCTTCTGGTTCTGAAGCAGCACCGGGGTCTTGGCATTGCCGGTCTCGATGACCGCGGGAACCCGCAACAGAACCGACGTATCGGCAAGGTCGTTCAGCCGCATCGACACCGTGCGGGTGGGAACGGCTGCCGGCTTGATCTCGGCGAGCCGGTCTGCCTTGGCGGCGCGGTTGACGTTGTGGCCCGGGACGACGTTGGAGGTGCCGCTGGGAATGTCGGCGACCGCCTGCCAGCGGTCCGCGAGGTCGTGGCCGGAGGCCAGTTGCACGGCACCGAGCGTGGCGACGACCGCTATTGCACTCAAAAAAACCTTTTGAATCTGTGACATGGCTGCGATCCCTCGGCCCCATAGCGGTCACGGGAACAACGCCGCCGCAGGATCGGGGGTTCTCGACAGCTACGATCACTTAACCGTGTGCGAAAAATGCTGCAGACCGGCAAAATATTTCGCGAGCCGTGGAACGACTTTCGCCCACGGGAGTCGTCTCAGCAGCCGGCTATTCCCCCCTGCCCCATAAGCCGGCGACGTAGGGCGCGACTGTGGTGATGCCAGTCGCGCCTTACTTTTGTCTGGCGTCTACTTCGCCGTTCCTGCCAGCCACTCCCGGCCCTCGCCATAGAGCTTCTCGACCTCAGCGCCGGTGAGCCCCGGCATGTCGCGCTTGACCTTGTAGCCGATCAGCTCCTGCATGTAGGCGAGGTGGCGGTAGCCTTCTGGGAGTGCAGCGAGCACTTTCTGGTCGAGCCGAAGCGTCGCGGCGGGATCGACCGGGTCGATCCGGTCCTTCTCGTAGATCGGCTGGCGGCGGACGATGCCCCATTTGCCGATGCCTGATTTGTCGTGCCGCTTCTCCAGGAAATCGTAGAAGCGTCCGGTGCAAACGACGTCGCAGAGCACGTCGTGCACGAGGCCGCGCTGCGAGATGGTCATCTTGGTCTGCGCGATCGCTCGCGCACCCGCAAGATCGATGCTGGTGCCGCCGAGGAAGTGCAGGATGCGCACGCCCCTGGCAAAACCCTCCTGGCTGACGCGCATGAAATCCCGCGCCGGCCCCTGAAACCAGGTCGCCGACATCCAGCCCTCTTCGTGCCAGACCGTGGCAAAGCGCTCCCAGTCGCCGGCGTCGCGCCACACCGCCCAGTTCTCGACGAGGTCGCGGATGGCAAGACGATCGAGGAGTTGCTGGTCCATGGTCCGTATCCTCCCGGCGGCTTGAGGCTGCGATGGACGTCATCGGCCCGACGTATCAACGGGGCAATTTGGACGGCGTCAAGCGGCCGGGCTCGCGGTCGCTCCATCACCCCAAACCGGGGTGAACGCGATGCGCGCAACGAACCTTGCAATCAACCGGCCGGCGATTAGTATCCCCAATGATGCACATGAAAATCCCCTTACTGGCCGCATTTCTCGGATTCCTCGCCGCTTTCCCGGCGCACGCACAGACTGAAACGCAGAGCGAAAGTGCCCAGGCCTGGAAGACGAGGCTGTCAGCACACATCGCCAAGAGCAGATTATTACCAGCCCAGGCCCTGGGGCAAACCGGTGAGGCCAAGGTGGGCTTCGTCATCGACAGGTCCGGCAAATTGGTCTCGCGGGGACTGGCTGCGAGCAGCGGCTCGCGACTGCTCGACGATGCTGCGCTGGAAATCGTCGCCCGCGCCCAACCGTTTCCCGAGCCACCTTCGGAGCTGAAGGAAGAAACTTTCCATTTCTTGGTCCCGATTGTCTTCAAGGGCCGTCAATTCCAGGTGCCGAACAACGGTCTCGTGCTGAGCACACCGGCTTCCGGCCTCGCAGAGTCCGGGGCCATAGCCGCTTGGCGCAAGGCGATCACCGAGCATGTCTGGCGCAACAGAATATTTCCTCCCCAGGCGATCGGGCGAAGGGCTGATGCCGGCGTCACATTCGTGGTCGATCGCTCGGGCAAATTGATCTCAAGCGCTTTGGTGGAAAGCACGGGCTTCGCACCGCTGGACGCCGCGACGTTGGCGATGGTCGAGCGATCGGTGCCGTTCCCGAAACCGCCCGCCGACGCAAAGGACGACCTGCAAAGAGTAACCGTTCTCGTAGCTTTCGACGGGATGCAGCCAAACCTGGCGCCGTCGCCAGAAGGCGAGAAACTGCTTCAATCCTGGATCGAGGGCCAGGCCAGACTGAATGCGAAATCCCCTGGGCCGGATGATACAAAGCTGAACGCGATGCTTCGCCGCATCTGCCGCGGTTGCTGAGGCAGAGCAGGACGTAGCCGCCACAGACGAGAACGGCGCGCCTTGCGACGCGCCGTCCTCATGGTCGATAGGTTTCGCCTTACGCCGCAGGCGCTTTGGGCGTGCGGTTGCGCGAGTTGCGCTGGAAGAACAGCGCCTGGCTCGCCACCGCCGATACCATCGCGGGCTGGAACGGCTTTGAGATCAGGAATGCCGGCTCGGGACGCTCGCCGGTGAGGAAGCGCTCCGGATAGGCCGTGATGAACACCACCGGCACCTCGAAGGTGCGCAGCAGCTCGTTGACGGCGTCCAGGCCCGACGAGCCGTCGGCAAGCTGGATATCGGCGAGGATCAGGCCGGGCCGCTTGTTCTTGGCCAGCGCCACCGCATCGGCATGGGTGCGTGCGACGCCGACGACGTTGTGGCCGAGATTCTTCACCAGACTCTCGAGATCCATGGCGATGAAGGTCTCGTCCTCGATGATCAGCACGTCGGTGGCGATCTCGGCGGCCATTTCGCGTCCGGCTGCGTCCGCAAGACGGCGCGTCTCGGCAACATCGGTGCCGAGAATGAAGGCGACTTCCTCTTCCGAAAAGCCCTCGAGCGAGAGCAGCAGGAAGGCCTGGCGCGGCAGCGGGGTGATGTTGGACAGCCGCCTCTCCGGCGGCATCGGCAGGGTCGTCACCTCGGCATCGTCGTTGATGGAAACCGAATTCCAGATCTGGGTGAACAGCCGGAACAGGCCGGCCCGGGGCCCGTGGCTCTCGTCGAGCACCGACGGATCCCCCAGCATGGCTTCCAACATGGCCGCGACATAGGCGTCGCCGGAGGCCTGGCTGCCTGTCAGAGCCCGCGCGTACCGGCGCAACAACGGCAAGTGTTCAGCAACTACCTGTGAACGGGACATCCCCACTCCATTCGTCTTCGGGCCAACCTTGAGGTGCAATCCTGAGGTCAGGCATCACGCGGGGGGCCCAGGTTCCCCTGCTGGCCTGTCTACGCCTCACGTCAACAAAAGTTCCGCCGAGCTGGGAACTTTTTGGCGCAGCTGGAATTGTGCCTATCCAGGGAACGGCTCCCGGTTGAGAAAACTTCTCGATTTTACAGTCACTTAACTCGGGGAAACGTGGAACAGGTCATGAAAGATCTCAAGTCTCAAGCCAGCAGAAGCACGACCCCCGGCAAGGGAGGCCTCACTCCGGAGATTCAATCCCGGATCGGGCACCAGTTGCGCGCCATGTACGACGACGTCGTGCGACAGGGGGTTCCGGATCGGTTCGCAGAGCTGATCAAGAAGCTTGATGCGCCGGGAGCGTCACCCCACGTGGAAAATGAGGGCGGATCCAACGACAACAACAATGGGAGGGATTAATGCCTCTCACGGACTCCCTGCGTAACGACATCTTGGCGGCCGTGCCCAGTCTGCGCGCCTTCGCCATCTCGCTCAGCGGCAATGCGGACCGCGCCGACGATTTGGTCCAGGAGACGCTGCTGCGCGCGCTCGCCAACATCGACTCGTTCCAGCCCGGCTCCAACCTGCCGGCTTGGCTGTTCACGATCCTGCGCAACCTGTTCCGGTCCGACTATCGCAAGCGGCGGCGCGAGGTCGAGGATGCCGAGGGCAACTATGCCAAGACGCTGAAGACCCAGCCTTCGCAGAATGCGCATCTCGAATTCGAGGAGTTTCGCAGCGCGCTCGACAAGCTTCCGCAGGATCAGCGCGAAGCCTTGATCCTGGTCGGCGCGTCCGGCTTCTCCTATGAGGACGCGGCCTCGATCTGCGGCTGCGCGGTCGGCACCATCAAGAGCCGCGTGAACCGCGCCCGCTCGAAGCTCGCCGCGCTGCTCTATGTCGACGGCGCCGAGGATTTCGGACCCGACGAGACCGTGCGGGCCGTGATCGGCGGCAGCGGCGGTTGACCGCCGGCGTCAATCGCACTGGGACGAGATGAAGACGGCCGTTTCCACGGCCGTCTTCGCGCGCGCGTATGACGCCGATGGCATCGGGCTCACGGCACGCGATCACACATCCACGAAGGTCGCGGTCTCGGCCACGCTCGCCCGCGAGGTGCGGTAGCTGTTGACCTTGTGCGCATGGTCCGCGTAGCCGAACGAGATGCCGCAGACGACGCGGCGGTCATCGGCCAGAGCGAAGTGGCGGCGGATCAGGCCGGAATGCCGCGCCAGCGCGGCCTGCGGAATGGTGCCGAGCCCGAGCGCCTGCGCCGCCAGCATGAAGTTGGAGACATAGGCGCCGCAATCGATCGCACCGTAGATGCCGAGCGGCTCGTTGGTGTGGATGATGGCGACATGCGGTGCGCCGAAGAAATTGTAGTTCTCCAGCGCCTGCTTGGCGTAGGCCGCCTTGTCGCCGCGGGCGATCCCGAGCGTGTTGTAGAGCTGGAAGCCGCTCTCGCGGCGGCGATCCAGATAGACCCCGACATATTCGCGCGGTGGCGTGAAATCGTAATCGTCGCCGAGGCCCTTCGAGGCCTCCGCGTAGATCGCCTTGCGAAAGCGCTCCTTGGCCTCGCCGCTGGCGATAATGACCTGCCAGGGCTGGCTGTTGCACCAGGATGCCGTGCGCTGCGCAGTCGCCAGCACATGCTCGATGGTGGCGCGATCGACCTGCTTGGGGAGAAATGCGCGAACGGAGTAGCGCTCGTTGAGGAGCTCCTCGAGAACCCCGATGCGATCGTTCTGTTTCACTTGTGCGTCCATCACTCAGCTCGCCCTTTTTCTTTTGGTTGGGCAGAGGCGCCAAGCGCCGTCCCACCGTCATACTTACCTCGATGCACCTGCATATGGTAGGTATGCTTTGTTGTGCCCACCCAGCGCGAGCGGTGACCGTGACGACTACTTGGTCAGCAGGGCATAGGCGCCGGTCCAGCCCTCCGGCGGCGGATCGATCTGGAAATCCTTGATCCGCGCCTCGTAAAGCCTGAACAGCTTCTCCAACGTGTCGGCGTCCTCGCTTTTGCGGCCGCGCTCGATGGCATCCAGTGCACCCTGCCAGTCACGGCTGCGGTAGCAGCCGAGCATCTCGATGGTGATGTTGCGCAGGCGCTGGAACGCGGCCGAATGCATCACGTCCTCGCGGCCGGCGATGGCGTAGATCACTTCCGGCTCGGTCTTGCCCTTGACCATGATGAAGTCGAGCTCGAGGATCGCGAACTTCTCCTTGGCGGCGAGCGCGGTGCGCGATCCCACGATGATCGGAAAGCCGTATGCCTTCGACTGGCCCTCGAGGCGAGAGGCCAGGTTCACGCTGTCGCCGAGCACCGAATAGTTCTTCTTCAGGTCGGAGCCCATGTTGCCGACCACGCCGATGCCGGTGTTGAGACCGATGCCGACATTGAGCGGGATGTAGACGTGGCCGCCGTCGGCGGCCTCCTGCTCGCGCTCCTTGTTGACCTCGTCGATCTGCTCCAGCATCTGGATCGCGGCTTCGCAGGCGTTGATCTCGTGCTCGGGATCGTCGAGCGGCGCGTTCCAAAACGCCATGATGGCGTCGCCCATGTACTTGTCGATATAGCCCTTGCGCTCGATGATCACGTCGGTCAGCGGCGTCAGGAAGCGGTTCATCAGCGCGATCAGCCCTTGCGGATCGTGCTTGTAGCTCTCCGAGATCGTGGTGAAGCCGCGCACGTCGGAGAACATGATCGTCATCTCGCGCTCCTCGCCGCCGAGCACGAGCTTTTCCGGCGACTGCGCCAGCTGCTCGACCAGCACCGGCGACATGTATTGCGCGAATTGCCCGCGGATCTGCACGCGCTGGCGCTGCTCGCGCACGAAGCTCGCGAAGATCAGCGTCAGATAGACCGCGGTGGTCGACAGCAGCGGATAGGTGAAGTCGATGAGCTGGCGGTGCTGCGCGTAGAAGAACCAGGAGACGCCGATCAGGATGGCGGCGAAGGCCCCACCCGCGAGCACCAGGCGGACGGGGCCGAGATTCGGCGTGAAGATGATGACGAGCAGGCCGATCACCAGCGCCGCGATCAGCTCGAAGTCGAGCGCGTAGTTCGGCTGCGAGATCGCCGCGCCGCTGAGCACGCTCTCCAGCACCTGGGCATGGATCTCGACACCCGGCATGGTCGCGGACACCGGCGTCGTCTTGATGTCGTTGAGGCCGGCCGCGGAGGTCCCGACCAGCACCAGCTTGCCGGCGAACTTGCTCGGCGACACGCTGTTGTCGAGCACGTCGGCCGCGGAGACGTAGATCGAGGGATCTCGGCGGGCGTAGTGCACCCAGAATTGGCCGTTCTTGTCCGTGGGGATCTCGAGGCCCTTGAGGCGCACGGCTCGCACGCCGGTCTTGTCGGTCCTGACCAGCAGCGTCGGCGTGCCCGTGACGACCCGCAGGATCTCGAGGCTGAGCGACGGCATGATGTTGCCCTGGGCACGCATGACCATCGGCACGCGGCGGATGAACCCGTCTCGCTCTTTTCTGATCGAGAACAGACCGCGGCCGGCGGCCGCCATTTCGATCACCGG
Organism: Bradyrhizobium glycinis; assembly: GCF_016031655.1. Classification (GTDB taxonomy): domain Bacteria; phylum Pseudomonadota; class Alphaproteobacteria; order Rhizobiales; family Xanthobacteraceae; genus Bradyrhizobium; species Bradyrhizobium glycinis. Next base: position 48,140 of record NZ_JACCHQ010000030.1, on the reverse strand, counting down.
CACGTTGCGCAGCAGGCCCGGAAATTCGAACAGGAAGCGTTCGGCGCCTTCCTCTCCGACCGTCGCCACGCCCGTGAACGGAAGCGACTTGTCGAGCTCGGTCAGGATGCCGGGCAGACCCGTCTCGCCCAGCACCACGCGCGAGCGCTTGATCGCCTCGGCAAGTATCTGATCGTTGGTCGGCAGCTCGCGCAGCTTGGCACGGGTGGCATCGTCGAGATAGCGCATCTGGCCTGCCACCAGATCCGGATTGAGCCGGTCGGGCTCCGAAAACACCACGTCGAAGCCGATCGCCACCGCGCCGTTGTTGGTGAGGCTTTGGATCAGATCGGCGATCCGCGTCCGCGGCCACGGCCATTGCCCGAGCTTGGCGAGACTCTTGTCGTCGATGTCGACGATGGTGACCGGCCGCGCCGTCTTGTGCCTGGGATGGATCAGCTGGAACATGTCGAAGGTACGCAGCCGCAATTCCTCGATCGGCGGCGGATCCCAGAGCCGTGCGCCGGCGAACAGAACCAGCAGCGCAAGGCACATCAGCCGCGCAAAGCCAAGCTTCCGCGCAAACCACCGCCGCAGGATCTTGAGACGTTTCATGCCAGTCAGACTTCCTGTCCCGGATCATGCCGGGCGCACCGATCATGGAGCGTCGGCAAACCGTTGGCTATTCCCTGAATGCCGAGGATTATGGATTTTTTGCCGCGGTCAAGGTGCAAGCCGGGAGCGCCGCCAGCTTCCACTAGGCGACGTGAGTGCCGAAGATGAAATCGCTGGACTGAAGATTTGCGACGGCGACACCCTTGAGCAGGATCGTCTCGTGGCAATCCAGCGTGAGCAGCGTCCCGCCATCCTGCGCGGTGGTCGGGCTAAGGTCGCTCAAAGAGCTGATGCCACTGAACTGCCGCAGGTCGATCTTGTCGAGACCGAACTCGAAATCGTCGACGGTGTGCTGGACCATATCCTGCGACGATGCCGGCGCGAACACGAATTGATCCTTGGCGGCGCCGCCAATGAGCGTGTCGCTCGACCCGGTCGCGAAAATGACGTCCTTGCCGTCGGTGCCTTGCAGGGTCATGCCCTGGCTCTCGGCCCCTTCGAAGAAGATGAAGTTCACAGTGTCGGAGCGGCCGGCGGAGTCGGCAACGGTCAGCGTGATCTGATCGGTGGCGGGCAGCTCCGCCTCGGGATCGGCGCCGGTCGGATCGTAGACAATGCCGCCACCGCTCGCGAGACCGGCGTTGATCTGCTCGAGCGTACCGGTCGTCGGATAAACACTGGCGAGGCTGACGTCCGGATTCGCGGTCGACAGCGTGACCGTGAAAGTGTCCGTCGCGACGCCGGGATCGGTGTCGGTAATCATGAGATCGGTGATGATCTCGTTGCTGTTCTCGATGATGTGCTCGACCTGGAAGCTCTCGGTGTTGATGACCGGGCCTGCACCGTCGTCCGCACCGGTCACGTTCACCTCGAGCGTTGCCGTGTCGGTCGCACCATGGATGTCCGTGGTCTGGACCGTGAACGTATCGACATACGATCCGTCCGCCAACGCATTGATAGCAGCATCATTTGGAACGTAGCTGTAGCTGCCGTCGGAATTGACCGTCAGCGAGCCGTAGAGTCCCGCGACCGTCGTCGCCGTGTGGTGATCTGAATTGAGGACGGCATAGGTCAGCGTCGCCGTCTCACCGCTGTCGGCGTCGGTCCCGGACAATTGGCCAGTGAGATTAGAGAAGGTGTCGGCCGCGGCGGTATCCGTGAGTGGGCCGATCTGGAGATCGGATAGCGTCGGTGCGTCGTTCGTGCCGGTGATGTTGATGGTGACGACAGCACTGGTGCCGGTCCCTTCGGCATCCGACGGAACGATGGTGTATTGCAGCGACAGCGTCTGGCCGGCGGCGAGGAAGTCGAAGGCCTGGCCGGCCGAATTGAACTCCCAGGCGAACTGGGTGTGGGTAGCCGTGCCGTCGAGGATGTCGCCGGACGGCACGGTCAGATAGTTCAGGAGGTCGGCATGCGACAGCCCGCCGACGCTGCCGGTTTGCGGCACGCCACCGAGCGAGACCTGCACGTCGGCGACCGCCACCGTGACATGGTCGCTCGCGTCGACGTCGGAGACCGCCAGCACGCCATGCGAGAGCTGGCCGCCATTGGTCTCCATCAGATCGGCAAATGCGCCGCCCGGCCCGGAGGTCCCGCTGGCCCAATCTGCATCACCTTCGATGGCGAGGCTCTTGGCGGGGTTGACCGTATTGGAGGCCGTGCTCCCGCTGCCGTCGCCAAGCTGGTAATAGGCGGCCAGATTTGCCTCGCCGCCGGTGAGTGCGGTGAAGTCGATCGACTGGATTTGTGCCTGCGTGAGTGCGGTGGTCCAGACGCTGACATCGGCGATCGAGCCGGTGAAGCCTTGCGTGCCGAAGCCCGGAGCGTACCTGCCGCTCGCCGCTCCGATCATCATGTAGGACGGTTCCTGAGCGCCAGCGATCGCGTTGACGCCTCCACTGTGGGAATAGACGGCGTTGCCATCGACATAAAACGTGAAGATGCCGTTGTCGCGCGTCAAGGCGAGGTTATGCCATTGCCCTGCAGTGAGCGCGAAGCCGGTGTCCTGGATTTCGACACCGCCCTCGAGGATCGCGATCTCCAGCTTGCCGCTGATGACGGTGCCCATGAGACCGAAACCAGTGGTCGAGGTATTGCCATTGTAGAACAGGACCTGGCTGGTGGACGCAGCGTCTCCGTTCCAGTTCACCCAGCCGTCCAGCGTCACGTCGTCGGTGGCGACCGTCGGCACGTCGCCGACCGCGATGGTCCCACCGTCGAAGTTCATGTAGTTCGACGTGACATAGGAGACGGCCGGCGCATCGTTGGTGCCGGTGATCGTGACGGTGACGTCTTGCGTGACCGTCGCGTTGTGATTGTCCTTGAAAGTGACGGTGTAGACCTGAGTGATGGTCTGCCCTTCCGCCAGCGACTGCAGCACAGGATCGCTGTTGTCGAGCGTGAAGTGCCAGTCGAGCGTCGCGCCGTTATCGGTGTCGTCGCCGGATTCGGACACCGTGCCGATGGAGAAGGTGCCGATATGCGAGCCGGTCCCGAAGCCCGGCAGAGCCGAGCTGATCGACGACGACTGGAACGTCCACTCCGCCGTGTGGGAGTCGATCAGATCGACGTCCTGGATCGCCAGCGTGCCGCCGGTCGTCAGCGAGGTGCCCTCATCCTCGATGACCTCGCCTTTTGCCGCGCAGGGATCGCTCGTGATCGTCGGCGCGTCATTGACGCCGTTGATCGTGACGGTGACGTCCTGCGAGACCTGCGCGTCGTGATTGTCGGTAAAGGTGACGGTGTAGACCTGGGTGATGGTCTGGCCTTCGGCCAGCGATTGCAGCACCGCGTTGTTGTTGGCGAGGCTGAAGTGCCAGCGCAGCGTCGCGCCGTTGTTGGTATCGGTGCTGGATTCGAGCACCGACGGATCGATCGTGAACGTGCCAATGTTCGCGTTGGCGCCGAACCCCGACAGAGCTGAACTGACGGACGACGAGGTGAACACCGCCTGCGCGGTGAGGGTGTCGATCAGGTCGAGATCCTGGATCGCTAGCGTGCCCTCGATGGACAACGTGGCGTCGGTATTCTCGGTGACGCTCCCCTTTGCAGCGTCGGCATCGCTCGTGATGGTCGGCGCGTCATTGGTGCCGGTGATGGTGACCGTCACGTCCCGGGTGACCGTCCCGCCGTGATGGTCGTCGACCTTGACGGTGTAGACCTGGGTGATGGTCTGGCCCTCGGCCAGCGACTGCAGCACGGGGTCGTTATCGTTGAGCGTGAAGGTCCAGCCCACCGATCCGCGCGTGCTGACACCCGGACTCTCGCTCACCGCCGCCAGCGCGAAGGTACCGATATGCGAGGTGCCGTTGCCAAAACCGGGCAGATGCGCGTTCGACGTCGTCGACTTCAGGACGAAGCTCGCGCCGTGCGTATCCGTGAGATCGGGATCGTTAAAGGCGATGGTGCCGCTGGCCAGCAGGGTCGGCGCGGCGTCCTCTGTCACGGCGCCGGTGGGCGTCGTCGAGTCGTCAACGATCGTCGGCACGTCGTTGGTGCCCTCGACATTGACGTCCGCACCGTCGATGGACACGGTAATCGGCGTGCTCACGACGCCGCCGTGCCCATCATCGACCTGTACCACGTAGTTGAGGATCAGCTTCTCGTCCTCGGCCAGGAAGTCGAAGAGATGGTCGGGAACGCTGTAGGTCCAGGTGGCCGTGCCGTTGTTGCTGTTTCCGGCACCCTGAACCACGGTCAGCGGCACTTTGACGGCAGCGATCGCCGCGAGTTGCTCCGGCGTCAGCGACGCGGTGATATCGTTGCCTTCGGCATCGAGATATTTGAACGGCTCGACGGACGAGAGCGCCGCGCTCACGATCGGCCGGTCCGTCAGATCGACGTCGGTGAAGGTGACCGTGCCCGTGATGATGTCCAGCGCCTCGTTGCCGGTCCCGACCTGCTCGATGATGGTGCCGCCTGACGTCGCAACGGTAGGCTTGTCGTTCGTTCCCGTGATCGTGATGGTGATCGGGATGAACCTGGACTCGGGGTTCACCGCGAAATTGGTGTCGACGCGGACCATGTAGGTCAGCGTCAGGGTTTCGCCGGCCGCGAGGAAATCGAAGACATGGTCGGGGATCGTGTAGGTCCAGACCGCCGAGCCGTTGTTGTTGTTGCCGGGGTCGGGCACGACACTGATCTGGATCTGCGTCGCCGCGATGTCCTGCTTCTGCAGCGCGGTGAGCGAACCAGTGACGTCCTGCTGGCCAGCATTCTTGTAGACGTAGTTCGGCGCCTCGGCGAGGCTCACGCTCACCGTCGGCAGATCGCCGAGGTTTTGATCGAGGAATCTGATCAAGCCGGAAATCGTGTCGGCGTGCGTATCGCCGGTGGTGTCCGCCAGTTCGGTCAGCGCGAACGCCGTCTTCAGGTTGCCGCCGAGGTCGAAACTTTGCGCGATCGGCTGACCGGGAATGCGGCCGGGCGTCGGCGTCGAGGTCGTAGGGTTTTCCTGCGTGTGCGGCGTGAGATTGACGAATGTCGCGGTGACGGCGGAGCCGGACGCCGACTTGAGCAACATCTCATGGCCGAACGGCGTGATCGTGTCGGTGAAGTTCGTGGTCAGCTTGGTGTTGGTGCTGTTGTCGGTGAACTTCAGCGTGAACACGTCGGTGATCAGCTTCTGCACCTCCGGCGACATCAGTGCATTGCTGATCGAGACGTTGCCGCCGCTGATCTGGATCATCTGGCCGGCCTGGTTGACCGTCGCGATCGGCAGCAGCGTGACCTTGTCGAACAGGATGTAGGAGCCGGTCGTGCCGTTCGGCTCGACCAGCACCTGGAAGCTCGCCTGCGGCTGCGGATCGCCGCCGCCGGCGGGAACGACGAAGTTGATCTGGGTGAGCACCGCCGTGCCGCGGATGCCCATGGTGGCGACCGGCGTGTCGACCTTCATGTCGCCGCGCTTGGCGGTTTCGCCGGCGACGAAGGTGATGGTGCCCGCGACCAGGCTGAGCAGCGAGGAATTGTTCGACCCGTTGGGGTCGTAGACCATCTCGTTCAGCACCATCCGCGCGTTGGAGGACAGGCCGAACACGGTGCCGTCGATGAAGGTGATGCCGAGCGTCGAATCGGCGCCAGTCGAAACCACGTCGCCCTTTTCGACGTTGTCGCCATTGTTCAGGATGACCGAGACGCCGTTGCGGATCGCGGTCGCGCTGCCCACGAGCTTGGTGACGTGACCGATGACCTGGGCCGCACCGGCACCGGGAGCGGCCTGGGCAACCTGGACATGGCCGGTGAGGGCGTTGACGACGTCCCCGCTGAGATGGGCGCCGTCGGGCGAAGCGAGCGCGGCGCGCTTGTCGCCCCTGAAATAATCATGAACGACGAACTCGTGACCGTCGTGGGACAGCACGAGGTCGAGCCCGGCACGCTTGAACTCGCCGTTGAAGATCAGATTGGGGTCCGGAACGACGAATGCGCCGTCAGGCAAATGGCCGTGCGCCTTTGCGATGAACGGCTTGGCGGTCAAGGAATCGACGTGGACAGAGGCGGGCGAACTGGAACCCTGGCCGTCCAAGGACGTAGCGGCGTCAAATTTGCCAGCGTAATTCAACCGGGCACCGTAAAAGGGTTAAAATCTAAATAAGTATCGCCTGCTTAAGCTTGCTTAGCATTACCAAGTCCTTAGCGAAACCATCTATTGCTTGTGATTTCGCGTCACTTGGCCGTAAGAGCCTGCGCGGGGCGCCGCCTTGCCAGAGGAGCGGAAGTCATATTCGAAGAAATCGGAAGTCGAAACAAGGTTAGATGCACGCATTTCCCGTCGCCCTAAGTCATCCAAAGTAAAGCTGGCAGAGTAGATACTTTGCGTCATCTTTTGTTCATGCTGCCCTGCAACATCCTGCGGCAAATACGGGGTAAATTCTGTGACCTAAGTAACAGAACCGGTGAAATAGCGGCTGTTAGCCATAGGCGCCAGAATCGGCGGCGATCGCAACTTCTGCCTGCAATTGACTCCGTTTCGCGGCATCGAGGCCCCTCCTAGCCCCCGAATCGTAAAATTTTACACGATTCGGGCGGGTCTGGTTCAGCCTGTCGCCCGCTTTTGGAACTCCTGCCGGGCGCATTAAGCAGAACAAAACGGCCCGTCTCGCACTATCTCCGCGAAAGCAACAAAGCCCGGCACATTGAGATCGAGGGGGATCTCGTGAAGCCTGGGAAGGGGATGTCAGATGGAGACCGCTGCTCGCGCGCGCGCCTGGCGCGCAACCCTTGTCATGTGCGGCTTGATCCTGCTCGGATCGACCGCCGAGCTTCGCGCCGGCACGCTGCTGTCGCCGGGCGCCGGCGTCCTCGTGCGCAAATCCGCCGAACCGTTCGGCCTGTTCGCCTTCGCCATCTCGTCCGGTGGCCTGCAGCAGAGATGGTCCGCGCTGAAGGACAAGCTCGACGACGACATGGTGCAGCTCGCGCTGTGCGACGGCGACCGGGACAATTGCGCTTCACCGGCGGCGCTCGAGCTGCTCGCCATCGTCGACCACGCCCGCGCCCGCGACGGCCGCGCGCGGCTCGGCGAGGTCAACCGGGCCATCAATCTCGCCATCCATGCCGCCAGCGATGGCACCGACGACGTCTGGAGCTCGCCGCTTTCGACCTTCGCGCGCGGGACCGGCGATTGCGAGGACTATGCCATCGCCAAGCTGGCCGCGCTGCGGCTGGCGGGAATTGCCTCTGAAGACCTCCGCATCGTCGTGGTGCGAGACGTCAGGGGCGGCGAGGCGCACGCAATTGCCGCAGCAAAGCTCGACGGCCAATGGCTGATGCTGGACAATCGCCGCATGGCGATGGTCAGGGACGACGCAACGCGGAGCTATCAGCCACTGTTCGTGCTCCATCAGTCGGCCGTGCTGAAATATGTCGACGAGCCGGTGCAGGTCTCGATGGCGGCCGCCGAGGCGCGTTGATCGCTCGTAGCGGGCTTCTCGCACGGCGCTCGTCCACAAACCCATTTCACCGCGCATGACCAGAGGCTAGCATGGCGCCTTCCGTGCGGGGGCGACTGGAATGCGATTCATCGTGCTGTCTGTGCTTGCGCTGCTGGCATTGCCGGCGGGGTCCGCGTTCGCGCAATCCGAGCGCGCGATCGCCGACAGGCTGCCGCTGTTTGCCAAGAACAACTGCCAGCAGATTCGCGACCCCGGCAATCAATTGTTCTGCGGTGATCCGACGCTGGCCGCCGCCGCCGAGAAGCTGAACACCGCGATCGAGGCGCGGCTTGCTCGCCTGCCGGATCGCCTGCCGGCGATCGAGGAGAATGCGATCTGGGTCCGCCAACGCAATCTCAGTTGCGGCATCGTCGGCCAGACCCCGATCCGCCCCGACCAATTCGAGGCGGTCAAGGCGTGCCTGCTCAAGGTCACCGAGGAGCGCGCCGCGATCGTTCGCGATCCGGATTTCGACTGCCTTGCGGCCAACAGCGCTGCGGCCGCGGTGATCTGCGCAGACCCCTCGCTGGCGCTTGCCGAAGCCGAGCTCAATGGCCAGGTGCTCGGCCTGATCGGCAAATTGGACCCGACCGCGGCACGCTTTGCCTTCGCCGAATATGGACGGTGGACGCGCGAGCGCGACCGCAAATGCAATCTGGTCGGCAAGGAGAACGTGCCGGTGCAGGAGCTGGAATCCGCGGAGGACTGTCTCGCCGAGCATTTAAAGCGCAAGACCGACGAAATCCGCGCCGCGAAAGGCGATGCCAAAAAGGTGTTCGGCCGGCAGGTCGCGTCCCGCATCCCCGACACTGACGCCGTCGATTTCTGCGCCGCGCGGATTCATGCGGCCAATTCCTGCGGCAGTTTCCTGCGCATCAATCGCGTCTATGCGCTCGACAGCCAGGTGACCGAGCAGGAGGCACAGGTCACCGGCGAAATCGAGATGGCCGTGCTCGCTCCCTTCACCGTGTGCAGCAAGGTCGCCTCCACCTGCACTGGCACCTGCTGGGACGCCACGACGGGGCGGCCGCAGCAGGGGGCCGGCAACAAGGCGCGCTCCGCAGAGGCCTTCAACGTCACGCGCCGGCTGAGGATCCAGCGAACCTTCGCCTTCGTCAAAGCCGCCGACGGCTGGCGCTGCCGGGAAGACGAGCTCGCCCCGGTGAGCTCGGGCACCGCAGGCGGAGGGTCGTAGGGTTTCTCTCCGCCGCGCGCTTTCTTCCTTCTCCCCTTGTGGGAGAAGGTGGCGCGAAGCGCCGGATGAGGGGTTCTCACCGCGCACAAGTCTGTTCGTGAGGATGGAAACCCCTCACCCGGCTTCGCTCACGCGAAGCGACCCTCTCCCGCAAGGGGAGAGGGTGCACCGTTCGCGCCGCGAGAAATCAGAACATCAGATTGTCCTTCACCAGCACCCAGCGGCCGCCCTTGACCTGCTGCACCTGGGTGATGGTGTTGGCGAGGTGGTCAGTCTTGGAGAACTTGGTGGGCGGCGAGTTGAAGATGTCGAGGAATTTCTCGCCCGATTCGAGCGCGTCGAGCATCTTCTGCCCGGTGAGATCCTTGCCGGCCTTGTTGGCGTAGAACGCAAACGTCATCATGGCATTGTAGCCGATGATGGCCTGCGTGTTGGCATCGGCGTTGAACATCTTCTTGTAGTTGACGAGCCAATCCTTCACCTTGCCCTTGGCGGTGTCCTCATAAGGAATCTCGAAGCCGCTGGCGGCATAGAGACCCTCGACGGCGTCCTTGCCCAGCGCAGGAACCTCCATCACGTTCGTGGGGGTGGCCCCGAGGAAGGTCACGTCCCAGCCGAGCTTCTTGGCTTCGGTCATCGCCCCGATGGTCTCGCGCAGCACGGTGCCAAGCACGACGAGGTCGCAGCCGTCTGACTTCATCTTGGCGATCTGCGCGCTGAAATCGGAGGCACCGCGCTTGTAGCTCGTGATCGAGGCCGGCTGCGTCTTCATGGCGGTGAGCTGCTGATTGAAGCCATCGAGCACGTTCTTACCGTACTCGTCGTCCTGATGCATGATGCAGGGCTTCTTGAAGCCCTTCCACTCCATCATGTATTTCAGCGCGGCCCGCGTGCTCTCGACGTAGGGCAGCAGGTTGTTGAACTTCAGGCGCTCCTGCGGCTTGGCCGGGTCGAACTTGAAGGTGAATTCGGCCGCCGTCAGCGGGAACAGCTGCAGCACGCCGGCGTCGAACAGGATGTCCTGCGCCGCGAGCACCGTCGGCGATCCCATCGGCCCCACCATCGCGAAGATCTTGTCGCGCTCGATCAGCTTTTGCGACGCCAGCACGGCCTTCTTCGGATCGTAGCCGCTGTCCTCGACCACCAGCCGGATCTTGCGGCCGTGAATTCCGCCGGCCGCATTGATCTCCTCGGCCGCCATCTTCATCCCGTTTGCGACCGGGACGCCCCACCCCTTGATCGGACCCGACAGATCCTGGTGGGTGCCGATGACGATCTCGGTTGCCGAGATGCCCTCATTGGTGACCTTGGTTTGCGCTGCGGCCGGCAGACAGGTGAGCACCACGGCACTCACAGCAAGGCCGAATGCGCTGAACGATTTCGACATTGACGTCTCCTCTCCTAAAGGCCCGTATTGCACGAAGGGCGGGGCCACAGCTCCTTCGCTTTCTCGAAATGGAACGAACCGTCACGCCACCGCGCGTTCGCGATACATCGCTTCGATCTCGGCGGCATAGCGCTTGTTCACGAAGCCGCGCTTCAGCTTCATGGTCGGCGTCAGCTCCTCGTCCTCCGGAGTGAGCTGGCGCTCGATCAGGTAGAACCTCTTGATGGTTTCGACGCGGGCAAAATTACCGTTGACCTGTTCGATCTCGCGCCCGATCAGATCCTGGATCTCCCTCGCCCGGCACAGGCTGGCATAATTGGTGAAGGGGATGTCGTGATCCTGGGCGAACTTCTCGACATTCTCCTGGTCGATCATCACGAGGCAGGTGAGATAGGGCCGCTTGTCGCCGATCACGACCGCGTCCGAGATGTACGGCGAGAACTTGAGCTGGTTCTCGATCTCGGACGGCGTGATGTTCTTGCCGCCGGAGGTGATGATGATGTCCTTCATCCGGTCGGTGATGCGGACGAAGCCCTCATTGTCGATGGTGCCGACGTCGCCGGTGTGCAGCCAGCCGCGGGAATCGATCGTCTCTGCGGTCTTCTCCGGCTGGTTCAGATAGCCCATGAACAGGAAGTCGCCCTTGATCAGGATCTCGCCGTCGGGCGACAGCGCGACCTCGCCCCAGGGCACCGCGGTGCCGACCGAGCCGAGCTTGATCTTGTCCGCGGGCATCATGGTTGCGACCCCGCAATTCTCGGTCTGACCGTAGACCTCGTGCATGTCGATGCCGAGCGCCAGATACCAGCGAATCAGCTCCGGTGCGATCGGCGCTGCGCCGGTGAATGCGATGCGGCAACGGTCGAGCCCGATCATGCGGCGGATGTTGCGAAACGCGACCAGGTAGGCGATGCGGTTGGCGATGCGCAGCGACAGCGGCGGCGCTCTGCCCTCGAGCCGGCAATCGACCATGCGGTAGCCGATGCCGATGGCGCGGCGATAGACCCATTGCTGCAGCGGCGTCGCATCCTTCAGCGCGATGGTGATGGCGGAATAGAACTTCTCCCAGACGCGCGGCACCGCCAGAAAGGCGGTCGGCTGCACCTCGCGTAGATTGTCCGGCACGGTTTCCGGGCTTTCGGCAAAATTCATCACCGAGCCGAGCGCAACCGAGATGTAATAGCCGCCGACACGCTCTGCGACGTGGCAGAGCGGCAGGAACACCAGCCGGTCCTCGTCGTCCTGCGCCGGGATGAAGTCGTTGGCGTGCCGCATCTGGTGGGTGACACTGCGATTGGCGTGCATCGCGCCCTTGGGCGGGCCGGTGGTGCCGGACGTATAGACGAGGATCGCGAGATCGCCGGCGCTGCGGCTGTTGATCATCTCCTGCCACAGCGCCTCGCGGCCGACCATGTGGTTCCGGCCGAGCGCGCGAAACTCGTCGAGCGACATCACCATGTCGTCGGAGAAGCCGCTGAGGCCCTCCATGTCGAACACGATGATCTTCTGCAAGCTCGGGCAACGCGCGCGGCAGGTGAGAATCTTGTCGAGCTGCTCCTCGTCCTCGGCGAAGATCACCCGGGTGGCGGAGTCATTGACGAGATACTCGACCTGGGACGCAGAATCGGTCGGATAGATCCCGGAGGAGACGCCGCCGGCGCACAATATGCCCATATCGGCGTAGACCCATTCGGGCACGGCATTTGCGATGATGGAGGCGACGTCGCCGGGCATGAAGCCGACGGCGCGAAGCGCGTAGGCGATCTCCTTGGAGATCTCCAGCCACTCTCGCCAGCTCGTCGGTTGCCAGATGCCGAACTTCTTCTCGCGGATCGCCGGCCTGTCGCCCCGCGTCTCGGCGGCACGCAAGAAGCTCTTCGCGATCGTATCAGCGACCGTCAGCACCGCCGGTCGGACCATGCGTCTCTCCTCCTTGTCGCCTGCCCTCCGCTGCCTGCCTTGCCGGCGGTCTTTGCTTAAGGTTGGGCAAGCTCATCTTACTGCCAGCTCGTTCTCACCGCCACGTCTTCTTCTTTTTCCAGCGCCGCTCGCCGCGCGCGCCCGCTTCCTTGGCACCAAGGTAGAATTCCTGGATGTCCTGGGAATGCATCAAGCGGTCGCAGGTATCGTTCATCACGATACGACCGATCTCCAGCACATAGCCGTAATGGGCGGTTTCCAGCGCCACCTTGGCGTTCTGCTCGACCAGCAGGATCGACATGCCCTGCTCCTCGTTGACCCGGCGGATGATGGTGAAGATCTCCTTCACCAGCAGTGGCGACAGGCCGAGCGATGGCTCGTCGAGCAAGAGCAGCGTCGGCCGGTTCATCAGCGCGCGCCCGATCGCGAGCATCTGCTGCTCGCCGCCGGAGAGCTGGCCCGCCGGCTGGTTGATGCGCTCCTTCAGGCGCGGGAAATAGCCGTAGACGCGCTCCATATCCTCCGCGACGCCGTCCCGATCCTTGCGCGGATAGGCGCCCATCATCAGGTTCTCGCGCACCGAGAGGAACGGGAACACCTCGCGCCCCTCCGGCACGTGGCTGAGGCCGAGCCGCACGATCCGGTCGGCCTCCATGCGCTGGATCGGCTTGCCCATGAACTCGATCGCGCCCTTCTGCGGATCGAGGATGCCGGAGATGGTCTTCAGCACCGTGGTTTTGCCGGCGCCGTTGGCGCCGAGCAACGTGACGATACGGCCGCGCGGCACCTCCAGCGAGATGCCGCGGATCGCCATGATCGGCCCGTAATAGCTCTCGATGTTGGAGAGCTTGAGGATGATGTCCCGGGTCGCAGCGGCATCCATCGGCTCAAGCTCCCAGATATGCTGCGACGACGTCGGGGTGCTGCTGCACTTCGGCGGGCGAGCCCATCGCCAGCACGCGGCCATAGTTCAGCGCGATGACGCGATCGGAGACGCGGTTGACCAGCGACATGTCGTGCTCGACCATCAGCACGGTGACACCGAGCTCGCTCTTCATGTCGCGGATCCAGAACGACATGTCGTCCGTCTCCTCGACATTGAGGCCGGAGGACGGCTCGTCGAGCAGGATCAATTTCGGCTCCGAGCACAGCGCGCGCGCCAGCTCGATCACCTTGCGCACGCCGTAAGGCAGCCCCGAAATCAGCTTGTCGCGGTAGGGTTCGAGGTCGAGGAATTCGATGACCTGCTCGACCCGGCGGCGGTGCACCTTCTCGTTAGCCCGCACGCTCGGCAGGAACAAGAGCTCCTGCCAGAGCTGCGTCGTCGAATGGCGATGGCGGCCGACCAGAAGGTTCGACAGCACGGTCGCGTTCTCGAACAGCTCGATGTTCTGGAAGGTGCGGGCGATGCCGAGCTTGGCGATGTCGTAGGGCGGCTGCTCCGTGATGTCCTGGTCCTCGAAGAAGATGCGGCCCGAGGTCGGCCGGTAGATCCGCGAGATCAGGTTGAAGATCGAGCTCTTGCCGGCGCCGTTCGGCCCGATGATCGAGAGGATCTCGCCCTTCTCCACCGCGAACGAAACCGCATCGACCGCCTTGAGGCCGCCGAAGTGCAGCGACAGGTTCTCGGCGCGGAAATAGCTCATCGATTGCGCTCCGACTTCACGTAGATCTTCTGCCGCTTGAAGGTGGCGCGCTTATAGAGCGGGAACAGCTGGAAGAAGAGCTTGATCTTGAGCCAGCGGCCGTAGAGCCCGAGCGGTTCGAACAGCACGAACAGCACGATGATGATGCCGTAGATCGCGCCCTTCAGGCCGTTGAGCGAGGCGAAGGCCGCAACCTTCGCCTCGATATTGCCCGCAGTCGCCGTGCCGGCGCCGAATGCCGCGGCGACGCCGGCGATGATGCCGGGCATGTCGTCCTTCAGATAGGTGAGGAACGGGTCGATCATCACGATGAAGATCGCGCCGAGCACGGCGCCGTGCAGGCTGAAGGTGCCGCCGATCAGAATCACGATGATGAACTCGATCGAGAGCTGAAGCGTGAACATCTCCGGCGAGATGAAGGAGAGCTTGTGCGCGAACAGGACGCCGGCAAAGCCGGTGATCGCGGCCGAGATCGCGAACGACTTCACCTTGTAGAGCGCGACATTGACGCCCATGCTGCGCGCCGCCGTCTCGGAATCGCGGATCGCGACGAAGGCGCGGCCCGTCGGCGAACGCAGCAAATTGAGTGTGCCGACGATGGTCAGCACCAGCACGGCAAGGCAGAGGTAATAGAAGGTCGGGCTGTCGCGCGGCACCGCGACGCCGAGCAGCGACAGCGTCTTGACCCGCATGCCCTCGTTGCCGTGGGTGACGCTCTCCCACCGCGCCAGGATCTCCTCCACGATCAATGCGAACGATATCGTGGCGATGACGAGATAGATGCCGGTGAGGCGCAGCGCCGGGAAGCCGACCATCGCGCCGATGATGCCGGTCAACAGCCCGGCGGCGAGGAAGTAGACCGGGAACGGCACGTTGTACTTCTGCAAGTACGCGGCCGTGTAGGCGCCGATGGCGAGGAACGCCGCGTGCCCGAGCGAGGCCTGGCCGGTGAAGCCGGTCAGGATCAAGAGCGCCACGCCGACGGTCGCATAGATGCAGACGAAGACGAGCTGGCTCATCAGATAACTGGAGAGCACGTAAGGCGCGATCAGCAGCAGCGCGAGCAGGACGCCGTAGGTGACGACGTAGCCCGAATGCGGGAACAGCTTGATGTCGTCCTCGTAGTCGGTCTTGAACAGGAAGCGCATGGCGTTCAGACCTTCTTGCGGACGTGGAGGCCAAACAGGCCCTCGGGCTTCAGCAGCAGCACGGTCAGCAGTACGATGTAGGGCGCGACATCCTTCCAGCCCTCGGGCAGGTAAAAGCCGGCCATGCTCTCGATCACGCCGATCAGGACGCCGCCGACCACGGCGCCGGGGATCGAGCCGAAGCCGCCGAGCACGGCGGCGGGAAACGCCTTGAGGCCGAGCACGAGGCCGACGTTCGAGTGGATGAAGGTGATCGGCGCCAGCAGCACGCCGGCGCAGGTCGCGACCGCCGCGCTGATCGCCCAGACGACGGATACGACGCGCTTGACCGGAATGCCCATGTAATAGGCTGCCAGCATGTTCTCGGAGCTGGCGCGCATCGCGGTGCCGAGCGTGGTCTTGTTGAAGAACAGCCAGAGCAGCGTGCACAGGATCATCGTCGCCGCGATCACGGAGAGCTTGTCGTAGGCGAGCACCAGCGAGCCCACGCGCAGCACGCCCTGGCTGAACGGCGTCTCGATCTTCAGGTCGTCGGTGCCCCAGATCATGCCGGCGACCGAACGCAGGAAATAGCCGAGACCGATCGTAACCATGATGATGGAGAACTGGGGATAGCCGAGGATCGGCCGCACGACCACGCGCTCGGCGAGCATGCCGAACAGCGCCATGGCAGCGACCGCACCGGCGAAGCCGATCCAGTAGTTTAGGCCCATCATGCCGATGAAGGTGAAGGCGAAGAAGCCGCCCAGCATCATCAGATCGCCCTGGGCAAAATTGACGACTTCGGTGGCCTTGTAGACGAGCACGAAGCCGAGCGCGATCAGGCCGTAGACGCAGCCGAGCGCAACACCGCTGACCAGCTGCTGAACGAAATCCAGCATTGACGCGCGTCCTCCCGATGCAACCGGCGTTCTTCTAGGCCGCCTTGCCGCATCTTGTGTCCAGTCGCTACGCAGTCGTTTCGCCGCGTTCGCGCCATTTGTCCGGAATCAATTCAGCCTGAACGCCCGCGCGCTGTCAACAAACGGTGACTTGTCGGGATGCCTTGCCTTTAGTCCAATCCGGTTGGCGGAATTTGCAGCAGTGCGATTCACGGTGCCGAAACATCTTCAGGTCATGGTCGCGGGCGATGCAAACCGGATGGTGTGGCCGTCATGAAGCCGGATAACTCGGCCCTGGAAGTCCGAGGGTTAACGAAGCGTTTTGACCGTTTGGCGGTCGACAGCCTCGATCTCAGCATTCACGCCGGCGAATTCTATGCGCTGGTCGGCCCAAACGGCGCCGGCAAGACCACCACTTTGCGCATGGTTGCGGGCCTGCTCAGGCCCGATGCCGGCGCCGTCTCGATCTTCGGCATCGATGCGCTCCAGGATCCCGTCGCCGCCAAGCAGGTGATGGCCTGGGTCTCCGACGAGCCCATGATCTACGACAAGCTCACCCCGCTCGAATATCTCGAATTCGTCGCCGGCCTCTGGGGCATCGCGCCGCCGATCGCGCAACCGGCCGCCGAGGAACTGCTCGATTCGCTCGGGCTCGAGGCGCACCGCCACGAGCGCTGCGAGGGCTTTTCCAAGGGCATGCGCCAGAAGGTCGCTCTCGCAGGGGCGCTGGTGCACGATCCCCGCCTCATCATCCTCGATGAGCCGCTGACGGGGCTCGATGCGGTCTCCGCCCGTCATGTGAAGGGCCTGCTCAGCGCGCGTGTCCGCGCCGGCTGCACCGTCATCATGACCACGCATATCCTCGAGGTCGCCGAGCGGATGGCCGACCGCATCGGCGTGATCGCCTCAGGCCGCCTGGTCGCGGAAGGTACGCTCACCGAGCTGCGCCAGCAGAACGGCCATGCCGACACCAGCCTGGAAGATCTCTTCATCGCGCTGGTGACGCTCCAGGCCGCGGCATGAGCTCGGCAACCGCGCTGTCCTGGTTTGCTCGCCACGAGCTGCGGCTCGCCTGGCGCGAATGGCTCGCCATGATGACGGGCGGGCGCCGCAAACGGGCGCGCGCGGCAATGATCGGCCTGTTATGCTTCGCCGCGCTGCTCCACCTGCCGGCCTGGACGGTGATCGGCCGCTTCGCCGACCTGCAGCTGCCGCTCGACAAAACCTCGCTGATCGTCATTTCGGCGACGATCTTTCTCGCCTGGACCTTGATGCTGTCGCAGGCGATCGAATCCGTGACACGGGTATTCTACGCCCGCGCCGATCTCGACCTGATCATGTCCTCGCCGGCGAGGCTCGCCAATCTTTTCTCGGTCCGCATCGCCGCGATCGCGCTGACCATCACCGCGCTGGCGCTGCTGTTCTCGACACCCTTCATCGACGTTCTGGTGATCGGCGGCGGCGCGCGGTGGCTCGCAGCCTTCGGCGTCGTCATTGCGATGGGCCTGTCGGCGGCGGCGATCGCGATCGCCGTCACCATTCTCCTGTTCCGGCTGATTGGCCCGGCGCGGACGCGCCTGATCGCCCAGATCCTCGCCGCCATCATCGGCGCGGGCTTCGTGATTGCGCTTCAGGTCGCGGCGATCATGTCCTACGGCACGCTGTCGCGCTTCACCATCCTGACCTCGGGGAGCCTTGCCGCCTACGCGCCCGACGTCGACAGCACCTGGTGGTGGCCGGCGCGGGCGGCGATGGGCGGCAACGAGGCGCTGGCGCTGCTTCTCGCGCTCGCGCTGGTCATGCTCGGCGGGGTGATGGCGATCTTCTCGCACCGCTTTGCCGACACCGCGATCGATGCGGCGGCCTACGCCACGTCCGGCCGCGTCCGTGCCAAGGACCGCGCGTTCCGCGGCGGATCGCGCCAGCAGGCGCTGCGTCGCAAGGAATTCATGCTGCTGTGGCGCGATCCATGGCTGATCTCGCAAACCTTGATGCAGCTGCTTTATCTGGTGCCGCCGGCGCTGCTGCTCTGGCGCAATTTTGCCGACAGCTCGGCGGCGCTGACGCTGATCACACCCGTCATCGTGATGGCGGCCGGACAGCTCGCGGGCGGGCTCGCCTGGCTGACGATCTCGGGCGAGGACGCGCCCGACTTGGTCGCGACCGCGCCCTTGATGCCGTCCGGCATCATCCGGGCCAAGATCGAGGTGGTGCTGATCGCGATCGCCGCAATCTTCGCTCCGCTGCTGGCGGCGCTGGCGTTCGCCTCGCCCAATCAGGCCGCAATCAGCGCCGGCGCGATCATCGTCAGCGCCGCCTCGGCAACCGCGATCCAGCTTTGGTTCCGAGTGCAGGCAAGACGCAGCCAATTCCGACGCCGCCAGACGTCCTCGCGGCTGGCGACCTTCGCCGAGGCCTTCTCCTCGATCGGCTGGGCCGCCACCGCCGCACTGTTGCTCGCTTTGCCGCTGGCCGGCCTCATCAGCGGCCTGATCACCGCAGGCCTTGTCGCGGTCACCTGGAAGTTCAGCCCGAAGCGCGAGCAATAGGTGCGACACTGACGCGCTGTTGATCGCACCCCATTGGCGAGCCTCCGCATTGCACGCTAGACTTCGCCGCGAAGTCATCGGGGACGGATCCATGCGGCGACTGGTTTTGGCGGCTATCGCGCTGTTTGGCGCATTCCTAACCCCTGCCCTCGCCCAACAGCTGCAGCGCAGCGAATGCCTCGCGATGGCCAATGCGGCGCCGCGGGTCATGCCGGTGGTCTTCAGGCAGGCGGCAGCTGCGGCCGAGGTCGAGATCACCTATGCCGGCCATTCCACCTATTTCATCGACACGCCCGCCGGCTTGCGCATCGCGACCGATTATAGTGGCGCTTATCAGGTGGGGCGACTGCCCGATGTCGTCACCATGAACCGCGCGCACAGCACGCACTATTCCTTGTATCCGGACAAACGAATTCCCCATGTGCTGCATGGCTGGAGCGACGACGGCAAGCCGGCGATCGTGTCGCAGCGCATCAGCGACACCTTCATCCGCAACGTCACGACCGACATTCGACGTTATTACAGCGACGATGCCGGCAGTGACATGATCCGCGACGGCAATTCCATCTTCATCTTCGAGGCGGCCGGCCTCTGCATCGGCCATCTCGGCCATCTTCACCATAAGCTCGACGACAGCCATTTTGCCCAGATTGGGCGGCTCGACATCGTGATGGTACCGATTGACGGTACCTATACCATGTCGCTCGACGGCATCTCCGAGATCACCAGGCGGCTGCGCGCCTCGGTGGTGCTGCCGATGCACCGCTTCGCCACCCCGCTCGACGACTTCATGCGCCGGATCGGCCAGCAGTTCGAGATCGACCGCCGCCTCGAGCGCTCGTTCCGGATGTCGCGGGATACGCTGCCGACGAAGCCGACGGTGATCATCCTCGACGGGGTCTGAAGCGTCTGAACCGGAACGCATCAACCGGTAACGACTTGGTTGCTCCGATATCCATCTCAGTCGGAGCAATCATGAGCAGACGGTTCCTGGTTATCGGCTCGTTTGCGGCCATCTATCTCCTGTGGGGTTCCACCTATTTCGCGATCACGCTGGGATTGACATCGATACCGCCGTTTCTGCTGATGGCAGTTCGATCGTTCTGCGGCGGCATGATCTTGCTTGCCTTGAGCGGCAGACATGTCGCGAGCGCCCCGGGGCGGACATGGTTGCAGGCAGGCCTTTGCGGGCTGCTTTTCTTCGTCGGCTGCCACGGCGTTCTCGCCTTCGCACAACAATCGGTTCCGTCCGGCGTGGCCGCCATCGTCCTCGCCACGATTCCGTTCTGGATCCTTCTGGCGGACACCCTATTCCCGGGCGATCAGCGCCCGCGGCTGATCGCGCTGCTCGCGCTCGTCCCCGGCTTCGTGGGCGTCGGGCTCGTGGCATTGCAGAATGCCGAGCAGGCCGGCATCAGCATGCTTCCGATCGTGTGGCTGCTCGCTGCGGCGCTGTCGTGGTCGATCGGCACCGTGCTGTCGCGCAGCATGTCACATCAGGAATCCGCGATCGCGCTCTCTGGCATGCAGCTATCGATTGGAGGCGCCGTGTTGTTCGCGATCAGCTGGCTGACGGGCGAGCTGGAGAGTTTTAGACCGAGCGAGGTCTCGATGACCTCAGTTGCAGCAGCTCTTTGGCTGATCGTCTCCGGCAGCGTGATCGGATTCGTCGCCTACAATTGGCTGCTCGAGAATGTCTCGACCTCCCTGGTCTCGACCTACACTTTCGTCAATCCGGTCATCGCGGTGCTGCTCGGCACCCTCGTGCTCGGAGAGCCATTCTCTCGCATGATGCTGGTGGGCGCGGGTCTCGTCATTGTCGCCGTTGTCGCCATCTGGCGTGCTGAGAGCTCGAGCAATCGGTCGACGCAGGCGGAGGCCGATCGTCCCATGAGACATCTGTCGCTGCACAAGACCTGACGATCGACGGCAATTTTCTCCAAGTCCCCCGCGGCTCATCCGTGCTGAATCCTCGGCAACAGGAGAGCAACATGAACGACTTTGCGAGACTTCTTCACGCCAGCGCACCGCATCCCGAACATGCGGCCGCGCTCCAGCTCTACGGCCGTTTCGTCGGCGATTGGGACGCCGAGATCACCGCCCATGGACCGGACGGCAGGAGCCACACCGCGCCGGGCGAAATCCATTTCGGCTGGGTGCTGGAGGGCCGTGCCGTGCAGGACGTCTGGATCATTCCCCGGCCGGCGGGCAGCGCGGCCTTTCCGATCGCCGGCAATTGGTACGGCACCACGATGCGCGTCTACGATCCGGCCATGGATGCGTGGCGGATTTCCTGGTTCGATCCGGGCCGCCGCGTGTTCCGGCAGCAGATCGGCCGCCCCCGTGGCGAGGACATCGTGCAGGAAGGCACGACCGAATCCGGCGAACTGACGCGCTGGAGCTTTACCGATATCACCGACGACTCTTTCCTTTGGCTCGGTGAGGCAAAGTCGGCAGCAGCGCAGGATTGGCGGCTGATGGTGGAGGTCAGAGCGCGACGGCGTAGGCCATGAAGGTCGTCATGGAAACGAAAAGAGGGGCCGGGACCTTGATCCCGACCCTCTTCGTCGTGGCCGCTGGGAAGCGTCCTTGAGACCTTGATGTCCGCTTAGCCGGCGCCCATCAGCGAGGCCGGACGGCGCTCGCCGGTGGAGGCGAACATCTTCTTCAGCTTGTTAACGACGCGGATCAGGAAACCGATCATCACCGGATTGGTCTTGCGGCAGAAGGCGATCTTCTTGACGTGGCCTTCGACATGCCATTTGGCATGCGCGCCGTCGCGGAAGAAAATGACGTCGCCGGGGCCGTAGCGCTTAGGGGGCATACCATCGCTCTCGAGCACGATCGAGCCTTCCATAATCATGATCGTCTCGTCGATGTCGTAGTACCAGTTGAAGCGGCCTTCCGTGCAGTGCCAGATGATGGTCTGGGCGGTGCGGTCGGCGCTGGTGGACAGGACGCGCGAGCGCGACACCGGGTTTCCCTCGATTATCCAGGACGGCTCGATCGGGCTCGGCTCGAGGTCAACATTGCAACTACCGACTTCAATCAATGACATCTGCTTCCTCGGGAAATGATATTTGCGGCCGAATCCCGGCCGGGATTGTCTCGAAAGATGTTCGGACGCTAGTGGCCCGTTTCTAATTCTTTCTTACATCGATTTCGAGAATCAGCCGGAAGCGACACGTGCAAACGGTTAACGCCGCAATTTTCTTGCAAATCCACGGACATGACCCGGTCCTTCCGGGGTGCGACAAAGTGCGCGACGGCACTGGTATGGGCTCTGGCCGCCGGCCGCGCGGCGGCTCAGCTGGTCCGCGATCAAGCCGAGTGACGCAGGGCTACTTCGCCCATTCGCCCTTGCGGAAGACGGGCACTTTGCTGCCGTCGGCCAAGATGCCGTCGATGTCGGTCTCGGCCGAGCCGATCATCCAGTCGATATGGATCAGGCTCTGATTGCCACCTTGGGCCGCGATCTGCTGCGGCGTGAGCTGGGCACCATTGACGAAGCACTTCGAATAGCACTGGCCGAGCGCGATGTGCGAGGCCGCGTTCTCGTCGAACAGTGTGTTGTAGAACAACAGTCCGCTCTGCGAGATCGGCGAGGAATGCGGCACCAAAGCCACCTCGCCGAGGCGCCGCGCGCCCTCGTCGGTGTCGAGCACCTTGTTCAGCACCTCGGCGCCGCGCGAGGCCTTTGCATCGACGATCTTGCCGTCCTCGAAGCGCACCGCGATGTTGTCGATCAGCGTGCCCTGATAGGACAGCGGCTTGGAGCTCACGACATGGCCGTAGACGCGACGGCAATGCGGCGTGGTGAAGACCTCTTCGGTTGGGATATTGGCGTTGCAGCTGATGCCGTTCTTGGAGAGCGAGGCGCCGCCTTCCCATTCGTGGCCGTCGGCAAGTCCGATGGTGAGATCGGTGCCGGGACCCGAGTATTGCAGCGCGCGGAAACGCTGGCCGTTGAGCCAGTTGGTGCGCTCGCGCAGCACGGCATTGTGGCTCGCCCAATTGCTGATCGCGTCCTCGCGATCGACACGGGACGCGGCGAAAATCGCGTCTGCGAGCTTGCCGACCGCGACATCCTCAGGATCGTCAGGAAACACCAGCTTTGCCCAGGACGGGCTCGGATAAGCGATGATATTCCAGTTGGTGTCGAAATTGACGATCTTCTCCAGCGCAGGCTGATAGGCCATCGAATTGGCCTTGCTGGCGCGCGCCACCTTGGAAGGATCCTCGCCCGACAGCAACATCGGATTATCGCCGACGATGGCGAGCCGGGCGGTGTTGTCGGAGAACGCCTTGGCCATGCCCTCGTAGAGCCAGCCGGCGGCACGATCGAAGCTGTTGTCATGGCCGTGGCGGTAGCGCGCCAGCGTCATCTCCTCGTCCGAAAGGATCGGCGTCACGAGGCCGGCGCCGGCCTTGTAGGCGTGCACGGCGATCCGCCGCACCAGGGGCAGCGCGATCGCGGGCGCCGTCAGAAGCAGATCCTGTCCCGGCCGCAAACCCAGGCCCACTTTCACCGCCACCTCGGCCAGCCGGTCGAGCTTCGCCGGGTCGATGGGAGTGGAAGTATTGCGTTGATCAGTCATGCCGGGCCCTCTGCCGAAAGTCGCTCACTCAATTTAAGCCTAGCACCGCGAGACACAAGTGTGCGAGCGCCTTGCGGCCTTGGAAAGATACGCGGTTTCACGCATCTTGGTTTTCAACGCGTTGCCGATGCCAGCACCCGGTCGACCATGGCGGGCGCGAGCCCGAGGTAATTTCTCGGTGAGGTGAGCGCCTCGATTGTGGCACGATCGATGCGGCTCGATATCCGTGAATCCGCGGATAGCGCATCAGCGAGGCTCATCCCCTTCTCGTTGGCCTGACGACAGGCATCGTAGACCACGTCATGCGCCTCCTGCCGGCCGATCTGCGGGGCGAGGCCCATCATGACCGCTTCGGCCACAATCAGGCCGCGGCTGATGGCCAGATTGTCGTTCATCTTCGCCTCGTACACGATGAGACCTGCGAGCGCGAACTTCGCCTGGTGCAGCGCGCCGGCGGTCAGCACGAAACTTTCGGGGATCGCCATCCATTCCGCGTGCCAGGGGCCGGTGGCGCGCTCGAAATCCTGCACCATGGCGTCGAGCATGAGGCCGGCGTGCTGTCGCACGGCCTTGGACGCTGCAAGCATCAGCTCCGAGGAGATCGGGTTGCGCTTCTGCGGCATGGTCGAGGAGGCGCCGCGCCCCTTGACGAAAGGCTCATAGACCTCGGCGAACTCGGTCGAGGCCATGATCATGATGTCGAGCGCGACCTTGCCGAGAGAGCCGGTGACGAGAGCAAGGAAGTTCACGGCTTCGGCGAAGCCATCGCGCGCGACGTGCCAGGTCGAGGCGGGAACGCCGAGCTTCAGCTCGGTGCAGAGCGCCTTCTGCACCTCGAACCCCTTGTCGCCGAGCGAAGCCAGCGTACCGGCCGCACCGGCGAACTGGCCGACCAGCACGCGCGGCTTCAGCTGCGCCAGCCGCTCGGCGTGGCGGTCGAACATCGCGAGCCAGATCGCGGTCTTGTAGCCGAACGTCACCGGCAGCGCCTGTTGCAGATGGGTGCGGCCCGCCATCGCAGTGTCGCGATGGCGCTTCGACAGATCTGCGAGGATCTTGCGCAGCTCGTCGATGTCGCGTTCGACGATCTCGAGCGCGGCGCGCAGTTGCAGCACCACGGCGGTGTCCATGATGTCCTGCGTGGTGGCGCCCCAATGCACGTAGCGGCCCGCCTCACCGCATTGCTTCACCATCTGATGCACCAAAGGCAGGATCGGGTAGCCGACGACATCGGTCTCCTGCCTGAGCAGATCGAAATCCAGCGCGCCGATGTCGGTCCGCGCCGCGATCGCTGCGGCCGCCTCCTGTGGGATCACACCACACTTCGCCTCCGCCTTCGCCAGCGCCACCTCGACCTCGGCATAGCGTGCGACCGTCGCGACGTCCGAGAACACCTCGCGCATCTCAGGCGTGCCGAAGGCGTCGCGAAACAACAGGGAGTCGAGCACAGTGGTGGCGGCGGGGAAAGCAGGCATGGCGCTTCTTTGGGATTGGTGTTTTGTGTGGGCGACAGCTTACGCAGGCCGCGCAGCTCGGCAATGGACATTCGCAGTTTCGCCACACATTCGTCCCTGCCTCGCAAGCGCGCGCCATTGCCCGTGATCCTGAAGCGGAGGCCTAGAAGGCTGCTTCACAGCCTGCCTCTCGCACCTCAACATGGCGGGCTGATTGCGGTGGGAGATCTCGGCGGCCCCGACCGCAACATTCCAGCTGGGGATGTATTCCCCTCGGAAAACCACATGGCTGCGATCACGCGATTGCGATGAACCAAATGCCCCCGTCGGCAGACACATGGTTTTTCGACCCAAATTTCATTTTGTTTGCTTGCCCGATTTCGCAATGAGGCCCGAGTTTTCGACGTGCAGTTTCTGTTCCGGGACCACCTTCTCGATACCGACCGGCGCGAGCTGAGCCGCGAGCAGGTTCCCATTGCCGTGGAGCCGCAGGTTTTTGACCTCGTCGTCCACCTCATGCAGAACCGCGACCGGGTTGTCAGCAAGGACGAGCTGATCGACAAGATCTGGCACGGGCGCAGCGTCTCCGAATCCACCCTGACCAGCCGGATCAACGCGGCGCGCAAGGCGATCGGCGACGATGGCGCGAGCCAGTCGCTGATCCGCACCATCACCCGCAAGGGTTTTCGCTTCGTCGGCGATGTCCAGACACAAATCGGCGCGGTCGCGCCGGAGCCGGTCCGGATCGCCCCGTCCCAGGCAACCTTCGCGCTGCCGGAGCGACCCGCGATCGCCGTGCTGCCCTTCACCAATATGAGCGGCGAGGTCCAGCAGGATTATTTCTCCGATGGTATCAGCGAGGACATCATCACGGCGCTGTCGAAGCTGCGCTGGTTCTTCGTCATCGCGCGCAACTCCTCCTTCGTCTACAAGGGCCGCGCCGTTCACATTCACGAAGTCGCGCGGGAGCTCGGGGTACGCTACGTGGTCGAAGGCAGCGTGCGGCGGAGCGGCGAGCGCGTGCGCATCTCGGCCCAGCTCAACGACGTCTCGACCGGCAGCCATCTCTGGGCCGAACGCTACGACCGCGAGCTCGCCGACATCTTCGCCGTGCAGGACGAGATCACGGACGCGATCGTCGCCGCCATCGAGCCGCAGCTCTATGCTGCCGAAAGCTTCCGGGCCCAGCAGAAGCCGCCGGGCAGCCTAGATGCATGGGACCTCGTGATGCGCGCGCTGTCGCATTATTGGCGCATCACCCGCGAGGACAATGCCGCCGCGCAAAAGCTGCTGGAAGAAGCGGTGACGGTCGACCCGGCCTATGGCAAGGCGCTGGGCCTGCTCGCCACCAGCCATATCTTCGGCGCGCATATGGGCTGGGCCGACATGGCTGCCACCGTGCCGGTCGCCCAGCGTGCGGCGCTCGCGGCGGTGGAGGCCGATCGCGAGGATGCCTGGGCCCATCACGGCCTTGCTTACACCTACTTGTTCCGCCGCCGCTTCGACGACGCGCTGGCCGAATTCGAGCTGGCCTTGAGGCTCAATCCGAATTTCGCGATGGCGCATGCCTTCCACGGCGTGACACTGTGCTATGCCGGACGTTGGCAGGACGGCGAAGCCGCCGCCCGCCGCGCCCTGCGGCTGAGCCCGCGCGACCCGCTCGCGGCGATCTATTGCGGGGTTGCGGCCTATGCCCGGTTCGTCGGCCGCGACTACGTGGGCGCCGTGCAGATGGCTCGGGAATCGATACGCCAGCGCGGAGATTTCGTCGGCGCGCACCGCGTGCTGACGGCCGCGGCCGGCATGCTCGGCGATCCGGCCCTCGCGGCATCCGCCCTGGAAGGCCTGCGCCGCGCCCAGCCCGAGGTCTCGCTTGCCTGGATCACGCGCGAGCTGCCGATGCTGCGGGAAGAAGATCGTGCCCACTATCTCGAAGGGCTGCGGCGCGCCGGAATGACGTGACGGTCGCTGGGGCGACTGCTCCGCTTGATCCCCGCGTCAGGTGCTAGTCGTCGTCAGGCCCGAACAGCTTGATCTGCGGGAACCCGCCGCGCGCACGGCCCGCGTAATCGCGCGCATCGGAATCTTCGCGGATGTTGCGGGCGATGTCATCCCAATCGGTGCGGTCGCGCATGCCGCGCGGCTCGCGGGACTCGTAATAATAGCGGCGCTCGGCCCAGCGCTCGCGACGCTCGGCTCGGCGCCGTTCGGACGCGGCGCGCTTCACATCGGAATCCCTCGCCTTGGCATAGGCGTTGTTCGGTGAGGACGACGGCTCGGTCAACGCCTGCTGCTCGGCAGGCTTCGCCGCCTGTGGCGCAGCGGCGGGCTTGGACGGCTCGACTGCAGCGGCTTGCGAGGGCTGCGACGCCGGTGCGGCATTCGCCTGCGTCGTTAGCGTGTCGGCCTTTGCGGCTTCAGGCTTTGCTTCGGCCTGCGCGGGCGCGGCGAACATCGCGCCAAAGGCTTGCGAGCCGGTGAGATAGTTCACGCGCTCGGAGGGAGCGTTGGTGCTCGCCGGCGTGGGAATTACCGTGCGCTGCGCCACCTTGCTGGTATCAGGCCCCTGCTTGGACGCAACCGGATTCATGATGTTGCCGGCAACGATGCCGCCACCGAGACCAATGGCGATGGCCGCGATGATGGTTCCTGCACCGACAAAATAGGCTGTCGAGGCGCGCATTCATCCACTCCGTCTTTGGAGCGGGCAACGCGTGGGGATTGCCAGATGTTCCTGATAAGCCGCGGCTCCTCGACGAGGAACCGCGTGCGTCAGATCTGCTGCGCGACCTTCTCGAGCCCGATGAGGCGGGCGAGCTTACGCACTTCTTCCTTCTGATCGTCGCGAAGCTGGAACAACAGCGGCATCGCGGCCGACTTCAGCTGCTGCACCTCATCGCAATTCGGATCGATCTGCGCGCTGGGCGGCGCATTCGGATTCGACAGCCTGTTCGCCTGGATCTTGCGGGCGACGTTGCGCAGCGCGGTCTCGACCGAGGGCCAGTAATATTCCTGAGACGAGGAGAGTTTCAGGCGATCCCTGATGCCTGCGATCTGCACGTCGGACAGCAGCGAGTAGGATTTTTGCGGCGGCGGCTTGGCGACGACTTTCGGCTTGGCCGGAACTTCGACGGCCGGAACCTCGGTCGCGGCGGGCGCCTCGTGCGCGCTCGGCTTCGGCATCGGGAAGTCGGATGGCGTGGCGGCGGCGAAGGCCTGACGGAGCGGCTCGGTCAGGACCGGTGCCTGCGCCAGCTTGTCGGCGGCGACCTGGACCGGCTCGATCGCGGCCGAGGCCAGTGCGAGCGTCGGAACTAGGCGGTCGGCCTTTGCGGCGCGGTTGGTTGCGAGCGGCTTGGCCGGGGGCGTCTCGGTGATCATCTCGGCGCTGACGCTGGGAACGCTGTCGCGGCCGAGGATGGCAGTGGTTGCGGCGCCGAGGACGAGGAAACAGGTCAGCGCGACGATGGTGATGGCTTTGGACAAACGTCTCTCCGCGTCCGACTTCAAGTCCACGTGATCACTGCCCGGAAACTGGGCGATAATTAAGGCTGAACCGTGCCATTGCGGCGGCAATCGCGCGGACTACAGCGACATCGCCTGGAAACTCCAAGGAAATCAGGCGGCCGCCGCGAGGTCATAGGCATCCTGGATGTCGGCGACGATCTCCGAGGCTTCCCAGACCGCGCGCGGCTCGACCGATTGCAGCGTCACCGTCCAATTGCCGCCGCGGCGGGTTCGGGGGACGCTGACGATGTCGAAACGGACGTTGCGGCACAGCGGGTGGCGGGCCAGCGCATGAGCGACGCGGACGCGGATCTCGTCCATGGTCGCAGCCGTTTTGCCGTTGAGATAATTGAAGTCCATCGCCTGTCCCTCTCGTCCTGATTGGCGGCCACGAGGGGGATTCTTGGCTGGTGATGGTTAATCCGCCGTTAAGTGGGGCGGGCCGGAGGCATACGGGATTAACCGTGCCTGATGCACCGCCGGTCTGTTGTTGGAGAGGCGAAGACCTACCGCCCTCCGGCCCGGCGATATTCCGCGATGGTCTGCGCAACGAGATCGTCGGCCGCGAGCACATCGGTGACACCCGACGTCGAATGCCCGCCGCTCCAGATGTCGCGCCAGCGTTTGGGACGGCTTTCGCGCACGGCGACGTCGATATCCTCAGTGATATCGATTGCGCCGCGCGCCGGCAAATCGTCGGGATCGAGCCCGGCGGCCACGATCGATGGCCTCAGCATGCTGGTCTGCAAGCCCGTGAACGCGGTGGTGAGCAAAATATCGTCGGCGCTGCTCTCGACCAGCATCTGCTTGTGACGCTCGTCCGCCATGCTCTCGCGCGTCGCGATGAACTTCGTGCCCATATAGGCGAGATCGCAGCCGAGCACTTCGGCGGCATGCAGCGCGCGACCGTCGCTGATGCCGCCTGCGAGCACGATGATGCCGTCGTAGAACGCGCGCACCGCGCGGACGAAGGCGAACGGGTTGAGCCAGCCGGTCTGGCCGCCGGCACCGGCGGTGAGCAGCACCAGCCCGTCCGCCCCCGCTTCCGCGGCGCGTTCGGCATGGCGGATGGAGGCCACGTCCGCCAGCACCAGCGCGCCGGCATCGTGCAGCGGCTTCAAGACGGGCGCCGGCGAGCCGACCGACGTGATGACGAGCTCCGGCTTGTGCCGCAGCAGCACGGCGAGATCCTGCTCTAGCCGCGCATTGGAGCGGTGAACGATCAGATTCGGGCAAAGTGGCGCTGCCTTTCGCCCGGTTTGATCTTCATGCTGCCGCAGCCGCAGCTTGATTTC
Source organism: Bradyrhizobium glycinis (assembly GCF_016031655.1). Taxonomy (GTDB): domain Bacteria; phylum Pseudomonadota; class Alphaproteobacteria; order Rhizobiales; family Xanthobacteraceae; genus Bradyrhizobium; species Bradyrhizobium glycinis. The sequence goes on along the minus strand of NZ_JACCHQ010000030.1, from coordinate 19,031 downwards.
AGTGAGCCATGCATCGAGCTGTTCCGCGCCACGGCAATTCGCGCTTGGGAAGCTGCCGATCACCCCGTTCCGGCAGGCTGCGACCATGAGCTCGACGCCCGATACCAGAAACATCGGCGCCGCGATCAGCGGCAGGGCGAGTCGATCGCGGAAGCGTTGCAGTCGATCCGATGGCATGCATGCCTCCCTCGCGCGGGCCTTGTGGTTTCCTCCCGCAGTCTCTGTGCTAGCGTCGTCAGCAACATTGGCACGCCACAAGCCGGTGAGGAAACTTATGTCTGATCCGCTTCACGCATCATCCCCGGCTTGTGCGCAGACGCTACGGGCGCTGTCGCGCTATCCCGACCGCATTGCTTTCGCCTGGCCCGGGGGATCGTTGAGCTATCGCGGTGCCATCGACCTGATCGGCCGCATCCAGGGCGTGTTCATGCGGCTCGGCTTGCAGCCCGGCGCCCGCGTCGCCTTCCTCACCGCGAACCGCGCCGACAGCTGGTGCGCAGGCGTTGCCGCCCAATTGGCCCGCCTCTGCATCACCTGGCTGCATCCTCTGGGATCGCTGGAGGACCAGTTGTTTCAGCTCGAGGATTCCGAAGCCGAGTTGCTGGTGGTGGATGCGGCCGCCTTCCGCGACCGCGGCGGCGAACTCGCCGCGAAGGCCGGCCGGCTCAAGGCGGTCTTCACCATGGGACCGGCCGGCTACGGCGTCGATCTGCTGGCGGCGATCGAGAGTGCGGGGCACGCCAGCGCACAGTGCCTCGCCGGCCCCGACGATCTCGCCACGCTGAACTACACTGGCGGCACCACCGGAAAATCCAAGGGCGCGCTGCGCTACCATCGCGAGAACAGCGGAGCTGCCGGCGCGATCCTTGCCGATTTCGAGATCCCCGAGGCTGCGCGCTACCTCACGGTCGCGCCGATCAGCCATGTCGCGGGCACGAAGGTGCTGCCGACCCTGATGCGCGGCGGCACCGTGCACATGCTGAAAGGCTTCGATCCCGAAGCCGTGCTGGCCACGATCGCAAGCGAGCGCATCAACTTCACGCTGTTCGTTCCGACCATGATCTATGTGCTGCTCGATCAGCCTGCGCTCGGCAAGACCGACCTCTCCTCGCTCGAGCTCGTGCTCTATGGTGCCTCCGCGATGTCGCCGAGCCGGCTGCTGGAGGGCATCGAACGCATCGGCCCTGTGTTCTCGCAGCTCTACGGACAGACCGAATGCTATCCGGTCTCGGTGCTGCGCAAGGCCGACCACGATCCCAAGCGGCCGGAGCAGTTCCTGTCCTGCGGCTTCCCGATCGCGGCCTGCGAGGTCAAGATCCTCGACGACAACGACCAGGAGGTGAAGACGGGCGAGGCCGGCGAGATCTGCGTGCGCGCGCCGCATGTGATGGCGGAGTATTGGAAGCGGCCCGACATCACCGCCGAGACGCTGAAGAACGGCTGGGTCCACACCGGCGACATCGCGCGACAGGACGAGCGCGGCTACATGTTCATCCTCGACCGCAAGAAGGACATGATCGTCACCGGCGGCTTCAATATCTTTCCGCGCGAAGTGGAGGACGTGCTGTCGCAGCACGCGGACGTGGCGATGGTCGCGGTCGTCGGCATTCCCGACGAGAAATGGGGCGAGGCCGTCACCGCCATCGTCGTCCCGCGCGAAGGGACGAAGCCCGATCCGGACGAGCTGATCAACCTGGTGAAGACGCGGAAGGGCCCGGCGCATGCGCCCAAGCAGATCCAGTTCGTCAAGCAATTGCCGATGACCGGCGTCGGCAAGGTCGACAAGAAGGTGCTGCGCGCGGGCTTCTGGAGCGGGCGGGACCGGATGGTAGGGTAAATACTCCGGAATTCTACGGTGTCGTTGTTGCTTCGGCACCACAGCCCGCAACGGAGTCGACGACGGCGATGCCCGCGCAATTGCCGGCGAATCAGGGAATCAACTAGACCGCTGATGGGGCTGGGAAGCGGAGAGTGAAATGAGAGTCGCTTCCCTGGAAAGTGCGGTCGCCGCGATCACGTTGATCACGGCCATCATCGTGGTGCTGTGGGGGATCAAGATCTTCTACGGTGTGTGAACTGGCAGGATGCCGAGCATCCCTTCCGCGGCGGCGGAAGCCTGCCGTTCAATCACGCGATGCGCGAGGTGGCTCTCACATGATCGGTGTCACGGACTTCGCGCCTCTCACCGCTTCTCGATCACGAGGCTCTGCACCGCGCGGCCGAAATAGCCCTGGCAGTCGGCGAGGCGTGACATCGCAAGTCCCGCGCCCTCGGGGCCGATCCAGGAATCGCCGTCGAGCAGGATCCACTCGCCGACCGGCTGGCGCGCAAAGCTCACGGTGAGGTCGGCGTTGATGTAGGTCCAGGCGCGGAAGTCGAGCGTCGAGGCGGTGCCGTTGGAGAAATCGGCGGCGACCACGGCGCGCATCGCCTGCGAGACGGCCTCGCCTTCGATCAGCGGATGGTCGACGCGAAACCAGATCGCGCCGGCACCGGCCTGGCCGAAGCGGCCGCGCGCGGCGCGCATCGAGACCGATCGCACGAACGGGCTGGTGGCGGCATGACCGTCCTCGACCAACGAGTCCTCCGGCGAAGGCAACGTGACCGGCAGCTCCTCGATCTCGTCGGGCAGCGTCAGCTCCTGGCGCCTGATCTTCAGCACGGTGGCGCCGACCACCTGCACGCCGTCGGCGAGCAGCTTGATCCCGCAGAGCTGGATCTTGCGGCCCTCGCGCAGGACCTCGGTCGCGATCGTGAGCGGCGCCACCGGCACCGGGCGCATCAGATCGATGGTCACGCGCGCGACATCCATCGGCGCCGGCGTCGGGATGCGCTCAGCCGCCCACGTCACCAGCGACGCCGGTGCCGAGCCATGCTGCATGCGCCGGTCCCAGGGGCCGGCTGCATCGGGGCTGGTGACGACGTTATTTCCGTCGACGCGGTAGATGGCCGTCATGCTGCACTCGATCTGGGAGCGATCACAACGGCGGATCGATCGCTTCGTCGTATTCCTGCTTGAAGCGCGCGATCAGCTCGGCCGCCGGCACGACCTTGTCGATGCTGCCGATGCCCTGGCCGCTTCCCCAGATCTCCTTCCAGGCCTTCGGCTTGGCGCGCTCGCCGGAAGCGTCGGTGCCGAAGTTCATCTTGGAGGGATCGGACGTCGGCAGATTGTCGGGATCCATGCCTGCGGCCAGGATCGAGGGCTTCAGATAATTGCCGTGCACGCCGGTGAAGAGATTGGAATAGACGATGTCGTCGGCGCTCGAGCCCGCGATCATCTCCTTGTACTTCTCGACCGCATTGGCCTCCTTGGTCGCGATGAAGGCCGAACCGATATAGGCGAAGTCGGCCCCCAAGATGCGCGCGGCGCGGATCGCCTTGCCGTTGCCGATCGCACCCGACAGCGCGATCGGACCGTCAAACCATTTTCGTGTCTCGGCCACGAAGGCCAGCGGCGAGATGGTGCCGGCATGCCCGCCGGCGCCGGCCGCGACCAGGATCAGGCCGTCGGCGCCCTTCTCGATCGCCTTGTGCGCGAATTTCTGGTTGATCACGTCGTGGAAGACGATACCGCCCCAGCCGTGCACGGCCTGGTTCAGCTCCTCGCGGGCGCCGAGCGAGGAGATGATCATCGGCACCTTGTACTTGGCGCAGAGTTGCATGTCGTGATCGAGCCGGTTGTTCGACTTGTGCACGATCTGGTTCACCGCGAACGGCGCCGACGGCCTGTCGGGATGAGCGCGGTCATAGGCCGCGAGTTCTTCGGTGATCCGCGCCAGCCATTCGTCGAGCAGCGCCGGCGGCCGCGCATTCAGCGCCGGAAACGAGCCGACCACACCCGCCTTGCACTGCGCGATCACGAGATCGGGCACGGAGATGATGAAGAGCGGCGAGCCGATCACAGGGATCGACAGGCGCCCCTTGAACAAGGCAGGCATGGACATTGCGGAACGATCCTCTTCTGGCGGTCAAATTGAAGCTGGGAGCCATACCAACAAGGCAATCTTTCCACTGTCAAGTATTGCGTTTGGGCGCCGCAGCGGAGGCGTTTGCCGCAATTCCAAGCAGCGGAATTCCTTCTGCCGTCATTCCGGGGCGAGCCCGGAATCCATTTCACTATTTGCGCTGAGGCCCGATGGATTCCGGATTCGACGTTGCGCGAGACCGGCGCCTACCCGATCAAATCCGGATTGATCAGCCGCTCGAACGAGAACATCTCGTCCCACTTCTCCTGCGTCAGCAGCTTGCGTTCGAGCACGACGATCTGGTGCAGCGACTTGCCGCTCTTGTAGCCTTCGCGCGCGATCTCGGCGCATTGCTTGTAGCCGAGCAGCGGCTTCAGCACCGTGACGATGCCCAGCGAGTTCAGCACCATGTTGCGGGTGTGCTCCTCGTTGGCGGTGATGCCGACGACACAGTTCTCGCGCAGGCTGTTGACCGCACGCTCCATGGTGCGGATGGAGAAGAACAGCGCGAATGAGATCACCGGCTCCATCACGTTGAGCTGGAGCTGGCCGGCGCTTGCCGCCAGCGTCACCGTGGTATCGAGGCCGATGACGAGGAAGCTGGTCTGGTTGACGACTTCGGGAATGACCGGATTGACCTTGCCGGGCATGATCGAGGAGCCCGGCTGAAGCTGCGGCAGATTGATCTCGTTCAAGCCCGCGCGCGGACCGGAGGCAAGCAGGCGGATGTCGTTGCAGATTTTCGTCAGCTTGCTGGCCGTGCGCTTGAGGACGCCGGAGAGCTGCACATAGGCACCGGTGTCGGAGGTCGCCTCGACGAGATCGCCGGCCAGGATGAAATCGACGCCGGTGAGCGCGCTGAGGTGCCGGACGGCGAGCTTGGGATAACCGACCGCCGCCGTGACGGAGGTGCCGATCGCGGTAGCCCCGAGATTGATCTCGCGCAGCAGCGCGCGCGCTTCGGAGATGCGGTCGACCTCCTCGCCGATCGTGGTGCCCCAGCCCCGGAATTCGGCGCCAAGCGACATCGGCACCGCGTCCTGCAGATGCGTGCGGCCCATCTTCAGCACCCGGTCGAACTCGCGCCCCTTGGCGAAGAAGGCTTCCTGGAGCTGGCGCAACGCGGTCATGTAGCTCTCGAGCCGCAGGATCAGGGCCAGTCGAAAGGCGGTCGGATAGGTGTCGTTGGTGGACTGGCCGTAATTGACGTGATCGTTCGGACTGACGTGCTGGTAGTCGCCCTTGGCGAAGCCGAGCGATTCCAGCGCGAGGTTCGCGATCACCTCGTTGGCGTTCATGTTGGTCGACGTGCCGGCACCGCCCTGGATGAAATCGGTGACGAACTGATCCATCATGTCGCCGGCGATGACGCGGTCACAGCCGAGGATGATGGCATCCGCGACCTTGGCATCGATCGCGCCGAGGTCGCGATTGGCCATCGCGGCGGCCTTCTTGACGTAACCGAGCGCCTTCACGAAGTAAGGCTCCTGGTTCATCGGAATGCCGGTGATGTGGAAGTTCTCCTTACCCCGGATGGTCTGGACGCCGTAATAGATGTCGTCGGCGATCTCACGCTGTCCGAGGAAATCCTGCTCCGTACGGCTCATGGGCGCTCCTTGGTTCTCGCGCGCCGGCCTTCAGTTCTGGCACAGCGCGCTGGTCACGAAAGTGTCGGTGCGGCAGTCGTCGGGTTTACGTTGCCGGCCCGGGATCAGGACCTTGGCCGAGCATTTTTCCGCGGAGTCGGCGTTCAGGCTCTTGCCTTCCTTGTAGCCCCTGCCCTGGCAGAGCTGGTCGGCCGCCTGCTTGCAGTCGGGTGCGCCGTTCGCAGAGACCGGGCAGATCACGCGCCCCGACACCATGGTCGAAGGCGTGGCCAGCCGCGACAGGTCGTCCATGGTTTCACTGGGGCTTTTGATCGGCGGCAGGATCGAAGGCAGCTTGTCGAACAGCTTGCCCATTTCGTTGATCAGCCCGGGATTCTCCTCGCGCGCCGGCGGCACCGATGGAGCGGAGGTCGATGGCGGCGGGACGGCCTGCGCCCCCTGCTGCTGAAGGCCGAGCGCCGGCGGGGCGGATTGCGGCCAGGCTGTCCCGCCGGCAGCGAGCAGGAGCAGCAGCGCTGCCGACATCAACGTCCCAGGCCGTGCGGCCGGATTGCCCGATCGAACCATCATGACGGCAACCGTAGCCGAAGCCGGCGCGGCGGCAAAGCTGCCGGCCCTAGATCAGCTTGACCGCGATGACGAAGCCGAGCACCAGCACCACGGCTCCGATCGCGACCCAGAGGCCGAGATGCTTCTCGATGCGGATCCGGATCCAGTCACCATAGCGGTTGAGCAGGATCGCGACGACGAAGAAACGCCCGCCGCGCGCGATGATCGAGCACAGGATGAACAGGATGATGTTGTAGCCGGCAAAGCCCGAGGTGATGGTGACGAGCTTGTAGGGGATCGGCGTCAATCCCTTGAGCAGGATGATCACCGCACCCCATTCGGCATAGGAGGCGCGGAAGGCCTCGACCTTGTCGGCAAGACCGTAGACCTGGATCAGCCATTGGCCGACCGAGTCGAACAGCAGCGCGCCGATGGCATAGCCGACGACGCCGCCGAGGACCGAGGTCACGGTGCAGACCGCGGCATAAAGCCAGGCGCGCTGCGGACGCGCCAGTGACATGGGAATCAGCATCACATCCGGCGGGACCGGAAAGAAGGAGCTTTCGGCGAAGGAGACGATGCCCATGATCCAGAGCGCGTAGGGCTTGTGGGCGGCGTCGATGCACCAGTCGTAGATACGTTTCAGCATGGCGCCGCGATGAAGCACCATGGGACGGATTTGTCCATCGCCAGTTTTTGAGCGATTTGTGACGTTTCTAGTGGCGTTTGCGTGCGGCGCGGCCATCAAGCGCGACAATAGGCCGCCGCGAGGCCATGCGCGGTGACGCGACTTTGGGCAATTTCGCCGGCGACTTCGGCAGTTTCTCGGCAATTCCGAGCATGTCCTCCCGCCGCGTCATTTCCCGCCAGACGTCCTCGGGGCGTACTCCGGCCGAAGCCCACAGCACGGTGAGATTGTAGAGCAGGTCGGCGCTTTCCCGGATCACGGCCTCGCTATCGCCATTGACCGCATCGATGACGACTTCGATGGCCTCCTCGGCCAGCTTCTTTGCCATTTTTGAGGGCCCACGCTGAAACAGCCGGGCCGTGCGCGATGTTGCCGGATCAAGGTCTTTGGCCGCGAGCACAGCCAGATATAGCCGCTCAAGCGAATCACTCATGGTACGCGAAACTACTCTAAACAAATGGCCGGCGTGTTAACACGCGACAAGATAAGCAAAAAACAAGCCGCCGCGGCAAGCGCGGCGGCTTGTTCGCCGATGAGTATCGCCGATCGGTCAATAGCAGCTGTAGCCGGAATAGCCGTGGGCGCAGGGGTTTTTGTAGCCCCCATATGTGTAGCGGCGGCCCGAGTCGTAATAATAGGGACCATAGCCGGGGCCGCTGTAATAGGCCGGGCCGCCCTCGTAATAGTAAACCGGACCCGGATCATAGGCGTAGGCATCGCGGCTGGCTGCGATCGCGAGGCCGGTCGCGGCCAGGCCGAACATCGCGGCAGCAGCGGCGGCGCCGCCACCACCACCATGCCAATGGCGACCGCCCGCGTAGGAGGCGCTGGGTGCAGCGGCAGTCAGGGCCACCACGGCGGCCGTGGCAAGAACGGCCTTGCGGCCGACGAACTTCGACAAGCTGTCAAACATGATCTGGACCCTCCTTGGGACCTCGGTGCCTGACGTCAGGCTGATGTCTGTCAAACACTCACCCCGTAAGTAGGTTCCCCAACCCCAACACAAGCTGAACGGGGTTGCGTAACGATGCCGCAAGCCCGCTCATCCGCCGTTCATGTTGGCGCGCGCACGCTCATCGCGGGCCGGCGCTGCAAGCGTCACGAAACCATAACCATGCGGGGCCGGCGCGACCGATGTCCGGATTCAAGACAATCGCCCTTCAGTGCCTGCTGGCTCTTGCAATTTGGTTCACCGCACCGACTGTGCGCGAAGCCATTGCGGCCGGGAGCGGCACTCCCTCGACTGCCATCCACTTCACCTTCGACCGTCCCATCGATGCGAGCATGGCGCCGTTCTTCCTTGCGGCAAAGGACGGCAGGTTCGGCGCCGAGCATCTCAACGTGTCCTTCAACAGCGCGAGCGGATCGCCGGAGGCGCTCGCACGCGTAGCCAAAGGCGACAGTGAGCTTGCGCTGGTCGACATCAACGAGCTGATACGTTTTCGTGACAAGGACGACGCCGCGCCGGTCAAGGCCGTGTTCGTACTGTTCGACCGCGCGCCTTACGCGGTCGTCGCGCGCAGGAGCCGCGGTATCCGTGTCCTGCCCGACCTCGACGGCAAGACCGTCGGCGTTGCCGACGGCGATCTGTCGATGCGGCTGTGGCCGGCGCTGGCGCAGCAGAACGGCATCAAGGCATCGCATGTCAAATTCCACAAGATTAGTGCCGCGGTGCGCGAACCGATCCTGTCCGCGGGACAGGTCGATGCAGTCGCGGGCTTCAGCTACCTCTCGGCGGTGAACCTGCGCGATCGCGGCGTGCCCGAAGCCGATCTCGTCGTGCTGCGCTATGCGGACTACGGCTGTGAGGCCTACGGCTTTGCCGTGGTGGCCAACACCGCCTTCGCCGCAGCGAAGCCGGATGCCGTGAAAGGCTTCGTCCGCGCCTTGATCGCGGGCATCACAGCGACGGCCAGAGAGCCGGCGCGTGCGGCGGAGGAGGCCGCGAGCTGCATCGACGACGGCGACCGCAATTTGGAGCTGAAGCGCCTGCACGCGGTCCTTGCCGACAACATCCTGACCGACGAGGTGAAGCGCAGCGGCCTCGGCGGCGTCGACCCGGCGCGCCTGGAACGTTCAATCGATCAGATCGCGCAGGATTTCAAATTCCGCAAACGGCCGACGCCTCGCGACGTCTTCGACGGCGAGTTCCTGCCGCCGCTGGCAGAGCGGCTGATCAATTGAGCAAAACCGAAAGCTTGCGCTGTATCTTGCGGCGGTCCCTGCTTAGAATGTGGGCTCCGTCGTCACCGAGTCCCCCGTCCGCATGTCCATCCTCCGTCTCTACACCCGCGTTCTCGAGCTGCTCGGCAAGGAGGCGCGGCTGGGCTGGCTGCTCGCGGTCGCCAATCTCCTGCTGGCGGGATCGCAGTTCGCCGAGCCCGTGCTGTTCGGCCGGATCGTCGACGTGCTCTCGGGCAAGACCGTGGCCGGCTCGAGCTCGGCCTGGCCGTTCCTGGCCGCCTGGGTCGCGTTCGGGCTGTTCACCATCGTCTGCAGCGCGCTGGTGGCCTTGCAGGCCGACCGGCTCTCGCATCGCCAGCGCCAGGCGGTGCTGACCGATTATTTCGAGCACATCCTGCAGCTGCCCTTGACCTTCCACTCCGGCACCCATTCCGGCCGGCTGATGAAGGTCATGCTCAACGGCACGGACGCGTTGTGGCGGCTGTGGCTCGGCTTCTTCCGCGAGCACTTTGCCGCGATCCTTTCGGTCCTGGTGCTGCTGCCGCTGTCGCTCTACCTGAACTGGCGGCTGGCGATCCTCTTGTTCGTGCTCTGCATCGTCTTCACCGCACTGACGACCTTCGTGGTGCGCAAGACCTTCGGCATGCAGATGGAAGTCGAGGAGCACTACAGCGAGCTTTCCGCCCGCGCCTCCGATGCGCTCGGCAATGTCGCGCTGGTGCAGAGTTTCGTCCGCGTCGAATCCGAGGTGAAGGGACTGCGCTCCGTCGCCGATGAGCTGCTGGCCGCACAGATGCCGGTGCTGTCGTGGTGGGCGCTGGTCACGGTGATCACGCGCGCCTCCACCACCATCACGGTGCTCACGATCTTCACCGTAGGTATCGCGCTGCACGACAAGGGGCTGACATCAGTCGGCGAGATCGTGATGTTCGTGAGCTTCGCGACGATGCTGATCCAGAGGCTCGAACAAGTCGTGAGCTTCATCAACAACGTGTTCATGGAGGCGCCGCGCCTGCGCGAGTTCTTCAATGTGCTCGACGCCGTGCCCGCGGTGCACGACCGGCCCGACGCAATCGATGCCGGCAGGCTGTCGGGCCTCGTCGAGTTCAACGACGTCACGTTCTCTTATGACGGCAAGCGGCCGGCGATCGAGGACCTCACCTTCACCGCGCTGCCCGGCCAGACCATTGCGCTGGTCGGCCCGACCGGGGCCGGCAAGTCGACCGCGATTGCGCTCTTGCATCGCGCCTTCGATCCGCAATCCGGCGTCATCAAGATCGACGGCATGGACGTGCGCGGCGTCACGCTGACCTCGCTGCGGCGGAACATCGGCGTGGTGTTCCAGGAAGCGCTGCTGTTCAACCGCTCGATCGAGGAGAACTTACGCGTCGGCAAGCCGGATGCGACCGAAGCCGAGATGCGCAAGGCTGCCGAGCGCGCCCAGGCGCTCGACTTCATCGAACGCAGCGGCGGCTTCGGGACCAATGCCGGCGAGCGCGGCCGCATGCTCTCCGGCGGCGAGCGGCAGCGGCTGTCGATCGCCCGCGCCCTGCTGAAGGACCCGCCGATCCTGATCCTGGACGAGGCGACCTCTGCGCTCGACGCCGTCACCGAGGTCAAGCTGAATGCTGCTCTCGATGAAGTGATGAGGGGCCGCACCACCTTCGTGATCGCCCATCGCCTCTCCACCATCCGCAACGCCACGCGGATCCTGGTGTTCGAGAATGGACGCGTGATCGAAACCGGAACTTTCGATGAACTCGTGGCCAAAGGCGGCCATTTTGCCGAGATGGCCAAGGCCCAGTTCATGGTGCAGGAGAACGCACGGGCCAGCGTGACGGCTGCCGAGGCTGCAGCGACAGCTGCCAAATCCCCCTAGCAAGTCTCGAGAGGACCGTCGAAATTCGGCCTACTTCGTTGCGGAATACCGCGCCGATCCCCCTATTCTCGACGCAACAGCCGGTATAGGTTTGCGACGCCGCAAGCGGCGGCGCTGGATTTCAGAACCGACAATCAGATCACGAGAACCGGCCATATCAGGCTGATCTCCAAGGACCGGAATCGGATAGTGCACGCCCTTCGCCCGCTGCTTCGCAAATCCCTGTTCAACCTGTTCGCTGCGATGCTCGCCTGTGCCGCGTTGCTCGCGCCGCGCGCGGCGAGTGCCGAAGCGCTCCTGCTGATCGAGGCCGACAGCGGCAAGGTATTGCAAGCCGAAAACGCGACCATTCCCTGGTACCCGGCCTCCGTCACCAAGATCATGACCGCCTATGTGACGCTGAAGGCGGTCAAGGACGGCAGGCTGACGCTCGACACACTGCTCACGGTGTCGCCGACCGCGGCCTCGCAATCGCCCTCGAAGATGGGGTTCCGCCCGGGAACGCAGGTCACGGTCGACAACGCGCTGAAGATGATGATGGTCAAGTCGGCGAACGACATGGCCGTGGTGCTCGCCGAAGGCGTCGGCGGCTCGGTCGACGGCTTCTCCGCAGTGATGAACGACACCGCGAGGAAGCTCGGCATGACGCAGACGAGCTACGTCAATCCGAACGGCCTGCCCGCCGAAGGCCAGATCACCTCGGCGCGCGACCTCGGCATCTTGGCGCGCTCGTTCCTGCGCGATCTGCCGGAATACGAGTACTTCGTGCACATCCCGGCGATCCGCTTCGGCAAGCGCGTCACCGGCAATTTCAACAAGTTGATCGGCCGCTATCCCGGCGCCGACGGGTTCAAGACCGGCTTCATCTGCGCCTCCGGCTACAACCTCGTCGCCTCGGCCACGCGCAACGGCCGTCGGCTGATCGCGGTGGTGCTCGGTGCGAACTCAGGCACCGCGCGCGCGGTGAAAGCGGCGCAGCTGCTGGAGCGCGGCTTCGCTCAGGACAATCTCACCTGGCTGCGCCCCTCGCTCGGCACCGTCGACAATCTCGTGCCGGTCGACGCCACGCCGCCGAACCTGCGCGACGAGATGTGCGGACCCAACCGCAAGCGGCCGGCCAGCGACGACGACGATGCGCTGATTGCGGCCAATGGCGGCGCGACCGGATCGGCCTCCGCCACCGGCGGCGAGGCCCAGTTCACCTTCTTCACAGCAGGCTTGCAGCCGCCGCTGATGAAGGCTTCCGAGCTGATGGCCTTGGCCCCAGCGCCCGCCGATCCCGTGCCGGTCTATACCGGTCCGACCCGCACCGGCACGGCCCTCATCGCCGCGGTGGCGGCGGATGCCGACCAGCAGGCCGCGTCCAAGCCGCGTGGCAAGAAGTCGCGCGTCGCCAAGAAGCCCGATGCCGCCGACAAGCCCAAGGAGGGAAACAAGGAGGCTGGCACGAAGACCGCGGCGGCGAAGCCCGATGCCAAACAGGCTGACGGCAAGGGCGACGGCAAGACCGCCGCCAAACCGGCCGCTGCCAAGCTGGCCGGCGCCAAGCATGCTGCCGCCAAGCCCGATGCGGCCAAACCTGCCGAGAAGCCTGCAAGCGGCGATCAGGCGGCCAAGCCCGCCAAGCCCAAGGCTGCGACCAAACCGGCCGCGGCCACCAAGCCGGCGAACAACAGTTAACACCTTCCGGAATTGAGCCAGGCGGCGCTTCGCGCCTGCAGCAGCGCGGTTTTGCGACGATTCCAGTAGCGACGCCCCGACCTTTGCCCTAAGCCACCATGGCTTGCCACCCGTTCCGGCAAGCTGGATACTGGCGGCAACGAGGCAAGCCCGAGAACAACGGGCCCTGGTCAATGAGGGGAGTCTTCCATGGAGCGCATCTGGCTCAAGCAATATCCGCCCGGCGTGCCCGCCGATATCGAGCCGACGCAATACGCATCGCTGGTCGACCTGCTGGAGGAGAGCTTCACCAAGTTCGCCGACCGCAAGGCGTTCATCTGCATGGACAAGTCGATCAGCTATCGCGACCTCGACCAGATGTCGGTCGCGCTCGCCGCTTACTTGCAGGGCCGCGGGCTGCAGCGCGGCGCGCGTATCGCCATCATGATGCCGAACGTGCTGCAATATCCGGTCGCGACGGCCGCCGTGCTGCGCGCCGGTTTCGCGGTGGTCAACGTCAACCCGCTCTATACGCCGCGCGAGCTCGAGCACCAGCTGAAGGATTCCGGCGCCGAAGCGATCATCGTGCTGGAGAACTTCGCCCACACCGTCGAACAGGTGATCGCGAAGACGCAGGTGAAGCACGTCATCGTCGCCAGCATGGGCGACCTGCTCGGCTTCAAGGGCGTGATCGTCAACCTCGTCGTCCGCCGGGTCAAGAAGATGGTACCGGCCTGGTCGCTGCCAGGCTCGGTCTCCTTCAACGACGCGCTATCCGCCGGCCGTGGCATGACGTTCAACAAGCCGAAGCTGTCGCCGGGCGACGTCGCCTTCTTGCAATATACCGGCGGCACCACCGGCGTCTCCAAGGGAGCCACCCTGCTCCACCGCAACATCGTCGCCAACGTCTTGCAGAACGATGCCTGGCTGCAGCCGGCGCTCGCCGCGCCGCCGCATGTCGAGCAGCTCATGATCGTCTGCGCGCTGCCGCTCTATCACATCTTTGCGCTGACGGCCTGTTATCTGCTTGCCGTGCGCGCCGGCGGCTGCAACCTGCTGATCCCGAACCCGCGCGACATTCCCGGCTTCATCAAGGAGCTGGCGAAGTATCAAGTCAACAGCTTCCCGGCCGTGAACACGCTCTACAACGGCTTGATGCACCATCCCGACTTCAAGAAGCTCGACTTCTCCAAGCTGAAGATCTCCAACGGCGGCGGCATGGCGGTGCAGCGCACCGTGGCCGATCAATGGAAGGCGATCACCGGCTGCTTCATTGCCGAAGGCTACGGCCTATCGGAGACTTCGCCGACGCTGACCTGCAATCCGGCAACCGCAACCGAGTTCACGGGAACGATCGGCATCCCCGTGCCGTCGACCTACATCTCGATCCGCGACGACGACGGCAACGAGGTCCCGCTTGGCCAGGCCGGCGAGATCTGCGCCAAGGGCCCGCAGGTGATGTCCGGCTACTGGAACAGACCGGAGGAGACCGCCAAGGTGATGACCGCGGACGGCTTTTTCCGCACCGGCGACATCGGCATCATGGACGAGAAGGGCTACACCAAGATCGTCGATCGCAAGAAGGACATGATCCTGGTCTCCGGCTTCAACGTCTATCCGAACGAGGTCGAGGAAGTCATCGCGAGCCATCCGGGCGTGCTCGAATGCGCGGTGATCGGCATTCCCGATTCCAAGTCGGGCGAAGCGGTGAAGGCCTTCGTGGTCAAGAAGGACCCGAACCTCACTGCCGACGCGGTGATCAAGTTCTGTCACGAGCAGCTCACCGGTTACAAGGTGCCCAAGCACGTCGAATTCCGCAACGATCTGCCGAAGACCAATGTCGGCAAGATCCTGCGCCGGCAGCTCCGCGACGAGAAGAAGGCGGAGGCGGCGTAAAGGCGGGCCTCTCGGCTCGATGGGCCGCGCCCACGCGCCCCATCGTCATGCGAGCGTAGCGAAGCAATCCAGAAACATGTCCGCAGAGGCAGTCTGGATTGCTTGGTCGCAAGAGCTCCTCGCAATGACGAGAAAATTGCGACCGCGGTCTCATCACAGCGCGGTGAAGCCGTTTCCCTCCGGCGGTAAAATGCTCTAGAACAGCGCCGGCCCATTTTCCATGGAGATACGACGATGGCGATCCAGATTGGTGACAAGCTGCCCGAGGCGAAATTCCGCGTAATGACGGCGGAAGGCCCGCAGGTGAAGACCACCGACGACATCTTCAAGGGCAAGAAGGTGGCGCTGTTCGCGGTGCCCGGCGCCTATACCGGCACCTGCCACAAGATGCATCTGCCGAGCATCTTCCTCAACGCCTATGCCATGAAGGACAAGGGCGTCGACACCATCGCCATCGTCTCCGTCAACGACGCCTTCGTCATGAACGCCTGGAAGCGCGACACCGACCAGCGCGACGAGGCCGTCTTCCTCGCCGACGGCAATGCCGACTTCACCAAGGCGATCGGCATGGAGCTGGACGCCTCCGCCAACGGCCTCGGCATCCGCTCCAAGCGCTATTCGATGCTGATCGAGGACGGCGTGGTCAAGAAGCTGAACCTCGAGGCGATGCCCGGCAAGGTCGAGGTCTCCGGCGGCGATACGCTGCTCGGGCAGCTGTAAACTTAAGGTCATTCCGGGGCGCCTCGAAGAGGCGAACTATGGTGCGCAATTGCGCACCTGAGAATCTCGAGATTCCGGGTTCGGTGCTACGCACCGCCCCGGAATGACATGCTAACTACTCCCTCACCCGCTGCTGCAACCGCGCCATGGCGATGCCGTCGCGCGCCAGCTGATCGGCGCGCTCGTTCTCGGGGTGGCCGGCGTGGCCCTTGACCCAGTGCCAGCGGACCTCGTGCTGCTTCAGCGCGGCGTCGAGGCGCTGCCATAGCTCGACATTCTTCACCGGCTTCTTGTCGGCGGTACGCCAGCCGTTGCGCTTCCAGCCGAAGATCCAGCCGGTGATGCCTTGCCGGACATACTGGCTGTCGGTGTAGAGATCGACCGTGCACGGCCTCTTCAGCGCTTCGAGCGCCGAGATCGCCGCCATCAATTCCATCTGGTTGTTGGTGGTGTGCGGCTGGCCGCCGTTCAGCTCTTTCTCCTTGTCGCCGAACTTCAGGATCGCGCCCCAGCCGCCCGGCCCGGGATTTCCGGAGCAGGCGCCGTCGGTATAGATCGTGACATTGGGAAGCGCGCTCACGCCACCAGCCCCGATGGCATCAGCCCGTAATCGCGCACGCTCGTCACGGTCTGATGGAAGCGCAGCTTGCGGACATATTCGAGCGGATCCTTCGGCTTGACCAGCGCGCCTGCGGGCACGTTGAGCCAGTCGACCAGCCGCGTCAGCAGGAAGCGGATCGCCGCGCCGCGCGCCAGCAGCGGCAGCGCCGCCTCTTCGGCTTCGGAGAGCTTGCGCACCCGGCCATAGGCGTTGAGGAAGGCACGCGCCTTGGTGACGTTGAAGGAATGATCCGGCTCGAAGCACCAGGCGTTGAGGCAGATCGCGACGTCATAGGCCAGCATGTCGTTGCAGGCGAAGGTAAAGTCGATGATCCCCGAGAGCTTGTCGCCGAGGAAGAAGGCGTTGTCGTTGAAAAGGTCGGCGTGGATCACGCCCTCGGGCAGATCGCTGGGCCAGACCCCGCTCGAGAGATAATCGAGCTCGGCGGCGAGGAAGGCGCGCAGCCCCGGCTGCACCTCGTCTGCACGATCCGACGCCGCATCGAACAGCGGCCGCCAGCCGGCGACCGAGAGTGCATTGGCGCGCCGGAGCGCGAAATTGGCGCCGGCCAGATGCATCCGGGCCAGCCCATCGCCGACCCCGGCGCAATGCGTCGCGTTCGGCTTGCGCGGCCAGATGCCTTCGAGAAAGGTGATGATCGCGGCGGGTCGGCCTGCGAGCTCACGCAACGCCTCGCCGTCGCGTCCCCTGACGGGCAGCGGACAATTGACGCCGTGCTCGGCGAGGTGCGTCATCAGTCCGAGGAAGAACGGCAGATCGTCCTTCGCCACGCGCTTTTCGTACAGCGTGAGGATGAACGAGCCTTTGCTCGTGTGCAGCAGGAAGTTGGAGTTTTCGACGCCCTCGGCGATGCCCTTGTAGGAGAGCAATTCGCCGAGATCGTATTGCTTCAGGAAATCCGCAAGCTCGTCGGCGGCGACGTCGGTGTAGACCGCCATAAAGGTCTACTCGGCGGCAGCTTCGGGGCGCACCTGACGCGGCAACGGGAAGAACTCGTTCTCTTCCGCGGCCGAGACCGTCTCCACATGCAGCGTGTAGCGCTCCGCGAAGGCGTCCATGATCTCCTCGACGATCACCTCGGGCGCGGACGCGCCCGCGGTGATGCCGAGGCTCTTGATGTTGCCGAACCTGCCCCAGTCGAGGTCGGTGGCGCGCTGCGCCAGCACCGCGATCTTGCAGCCCTCGCGCTCGGCAACCTCGCGCAGGCGCTGCGAGTTCGACGAATTGGGGGCTCCGACCACGATGAGCGCGTCCACCACCGGCGCCACCTTCTTCACCGCGAGCTGGCGATTGGTGGTGGCGTAGCAGATGTCTTCCTTGTGCGGCCCGTTGATGTTCGGGAAGCGTTCCTTGAGCAGCGCGACGATCTCCGCGGTGTCGTCGATCGACAGCGTGGTCTGGGTCACGAAGGCGAGGTTGTTGGGGTCCTTCGGCGTGATGGTTTTGGCGTCCTCGGCGGTCTCGATCAGGGTCACGGCGCCGGGCGGCAGCTGGCCGAGCGTGCCGACCACCTCGGGATGGTGTGAATGGCCGATCAGGAAGATCTCGCGGCCGCGCTTGAAGTGGATCGCCGCCTCGCGATGCACCTTGGTCACCAGCGGGCAGGTCGCATCCAGCGAGAACAGATTGCGGGACTGGGCGTCGGCCGGAACCGATTTCGGCACACCGTGGGCCGAGAACACCACAGGGGCGGTGGTATTCTCGGGGATTTCGGCGAGCTCCTCGACGAAGATGGCCCCCTTCTTCTTCAACCCATCGACGACGTACTTGTTGTGCACAATCTCGTGGCGAACATAGACGGGGGCGCCGTACTTATCGAGCGCCCGTTCCACGGTGTCGATCGCCCGGACCACCCCGGCACAAAAGCCGCGAGGAGAACAAAGCACGATCTTGAGGTCTGGTTTGGCTGACATTGAGCGATCTCGGGACCGAATCACCCGTTGGCCTTCTGGCGGGGGCGGTCGATGGATGGAATTGGGCTTAAAACTGTCGGCTTGAACCTTACAGCGGTTCAAAGGGAATTGGGCCCCCTTTCGGGCGGTGTCAAGGCACTATCTATAGCAGAACCATTGCATGGCTACCCCCTCCGGGCTTATATAGCGCGAATTCCCTGTCATCGCTGATGACCACCGGTTTCGCCTCCAGAGGGGTGGGCGAAGCACAAAGGAGATTTGCCATGAGCAACGCACCTCTGATGCCCAAGGCGACCGCCGTTTGGCTGCTCGACAACACCGCGCTGACCTTCGACCAGGTCGCCGATTTCACCAAAATGCATCCCCTCGAGGTGCGTGCCATCGCCGACGGCGACGCGGCCCAGGGCATCAAGGGCATGGATCCCCTCTCCAACGGCCAGCTGACCCGCGAGGAGATCGAGAAGGGCGAGAAGAACCCGGACTACCGGCTCCGCCTCCAGGAGAGCAAGGTGGTGCTGCCGCCCCAGCCCAAGCGCAAGGGGCCGCGTTACACCCCGGTCTCGCGCCGCCATGAGCGCCCGAGCGCCATCCTCTGGCTGCTGCGCAACCATCCGGAGCTCAAGGACGCCCAGATCATGCGTCTGGTCGGCACCACCAAGAGCACGATCGCGAGCGTGCGCGATCGTACCCACTGGAACACGTCGGCGCTGACCCCGATCGACCCGGTCACGCTCGGCCTGTGCTCGCAGATCGAGCTCGATTTCGAGGTGCAGCGCGCGGCGAAGGAGAAGCCGATCGACGCAGCCTACGGCGGCGCCACCCTGCTGCCGGCCTCCGAGACCACCCGCAAGGACGAGTACGAGCCCGCGGAGAAGTCCAGCGACGACCTCAACGTCGACGCCGTGTTCGCCAAGCTGAAGACGCTCGGCGGCAAGAAGCACGAGAACGAGGAAGAGTAATTCCTCGCTCGTTCATTCACTTCAAACGCAAAGCGCGGCAGGGGAAACCTGCCGCGCTTTTGTTTGTTGTGCCGAGCCTCAGAACTTGTACGTCACGCCCGCGCCGACCAGCCAGGGATCGATATGCGCGGTGCCGGTGACCGGGATCGCGCCGTTGACCGTGGCCGAGTAGTTGGGCTGGAGCCATAGCTTCTTCACGTCGACGTTGAGGCCCCGATCAAACCGGGACTATCGCGACGCGATTTGGCCCCAGCGTTGCAGATGTGTCACGGAAAGCGCGAATGCGAAGCGGGTGGCGCGGCAGCATAGTGCCGCCGCTCACATCACGGGCGCACGGGGTTGTTCAGCATGTACTCGCCGAGATCGCGCTGGCGGCGGTCGGCGCGC
>NZ_JACCHQ010000029.1 GCF_016031655.1 Bradyrhizobium glycinis | reverse complement strand
GGGTGGGGTGATCTCTCCACTCGGGGACCGCCTGCTTGGAAAGACTGTCACCCCACCTCGGCTCGCGCTTCGCGCGGACCGATCCTCCCCCTCCAGGGGGAGGATGGGCACCGGTCGTGCGGCACGGGCTTTGAACCGCCTGCGAGCGAATCCCTCTGGACACACCATTGCTGCGGCTTGCGGGGGTGGCGGGATTAAGGTTATCGCCGCTTGGGGGACGCTTGCGGGCTTTGGGCCGTGGACCTGGTCGCGGCTTCCGGGCGATACTAACCCTTTCTTAAGGCTGTCATTCCCGGCAGCCGCACACCTGATGCGTGAGTGACAGCCGGCCTGATGACGCGTTCGGATTTCCAGTTGCGAGGGGTGGGCGATCCGCGGCTGGCCGTGCATGCGACCTCTGCCCTGCCGGCCTGGCTGTGGTCGACCGACGGCGCGCGCGTGCTGTGGGCCAATCCGGTCGGCGCCAAACTGTTCGGCGCGGCGAGCAGCGCAGGCCTTGCGGACAAGGTGTTCGGCCCCGCAGACAGCCATCGCCGCCAGGTCGTCAGGCTTGCTCGGCAGCTGCCGGCGAACGGGGCGGTGCGGCTGCAGCGGCTGCGCGGCTTCGGCGCCCGGTTAGGGGCGCTGATGACCTGTGCTTGCGCGCGGCTCGACTTTTCCGATGGCGGCCATGCCGTACTCGTGATCGCAATGGAGCCGACGCTGCGCACCATGCCGCTGGTCGAGCGGCTGCATCGGCTGGTCGCCGGCGCCAAGGTGCCGATGGCGGCGTTTGCGCCGGACGGGCTGTTCGTCGGCGCGAGCGAGGCCGCGCGCTCCCTGCTGGGCTTTCGCGATCTGTTCGGGGCCGGCCTCGACCGGGCCCGCAGCGATGCGCTGGCAAAAGGCCGCGCCGCGATGCCGATCGGCATCGGCCAGATGGTGCTGCAGCGGGTCGGCAGCGGCGCCGATATCGGCCTGGTCGCGCTGATCGAACCGGCGGCCGCCACAGCGGCGCGCGAGGCCGCGCCGGAGGTCTCGCCGGTCGCGGCGCCGGAGGACGCAGAGCCTGCGCCGGACGAGGCGCCGTCTGCGATCGCGCTGTTCGACGCCTTCACCGAGCCGGCCGAGACACCTGTCGACACGAACGCGCCGATCATCCCCGAGGGGGCCAAAACTCCGGTTGAAAACCAGCCGCAAGCCATTGTGTCGCCGCAGCCCGCGCCGATCAATGCAGGCATGGTCGAGCCGACTTCAGACCAGAACTCTTGGGGCCAGTGCTCTTCGAACCAGCAAGAGCCGCCCGCACCGCGTCAGCATCCGCTGCGCTTCCTCTGGCAGATGGATGAAGAGGGCCGCTTTGTGCTCGGCTCCGACGAATTCATCCGCCTGATAGGCGCGCACACGGCTGCCGGCTTCGGCCGCCCCTGGCGCGAGATCGCCGAGGCGTTGGCGCTCGATCCCGAAGGGCGCGTGGCGAAGGCGCTCGAAAGCAAGGATACCTGGGCCGGCATCACAGTGAACTGGCCGGCCGACGGCGGCGAGCACATTCCGGTCGAGCTCGCGGGCCTGCCGGTCTACGACCGCAACCGTCAGTTCGCCGGCTTCCGCGGCTTTGGTGTCTGCCGCGATCTCGATGCCCTCAACCGGCTCGAGGCGCTCAGGCGCTTCGAGCTGCTCGTCGACGCGCCGGCGCAACAGGGCCACTCCACTGAGGCCGTCGCGCCCGATGCGGAAGCCGAGCCTGAAGCGGAGGCCGAAACAGAGGCCGACGGCGAAGCAGCGGCGGCGGCGCCGCCGATCGCGCCAATCGAGCCCGAGCCGCAAGCCGAACCCGACCTGCCAGAGCCCACAAGCGAGACGACTTCACACCCAACCGAACTGGACACGCCCGTGGAAACGCCTCCCAATGTCGTGCCGTTCCGCGCCGCCGGCGATACGCGGCCTCCGACGCTGACGCCGGTCGAGAACAGCGCGTTCAACGAGCTCGCGCGGCAATTGTCCGAGCGGCTCGAACGCGAGCGCGAGACTTTCGCGAGTGACGCGGCCGAGCCGGTGGCGGAGATCGCAGCCGAAGCGCCAGAGCCGGAGCCGCCGCAGGCCGCAGCCGAATGGCTGACCGAGCCCGCACCGCCGCCGCGCGGGATGAGCGCGCGCGACCGCACGCTGCTCGACCTGTTGCCGACGGGCATCCTGATCTATCGGCTCGACCGCCTGCTCTACGCTAATCCCGCCTTCCTCGCGCGCATGGGCTATGACAGCCTGAACGCGCTGGAGCATGCCGGCGGGCTGGACGCGCTCTATGTCGAGCCGGGCGTTTCGGCGGCCAGCAGCACCTCGCAAGGCGGCACGCCTGTCACGATCAGCGCGACGGCTCCGAACGGCGAAACGCCGCCGGCGACGACGGAAGCGCATCTGCACACGATCGAGTGGGACGGCGACAGCGCGCATGCGCTGATCTGCGCGCTGCCGCAAGCGGCGCCGATCGCCGCGGCGCCTGCCGTCGCGGAGACCGTGGCGGCCGCAGAGTCTGACGCTTCGGAAGCGGAGCCCGCGGCCGGCGAAGCCGAGGCCGAGGATCTCGCCGCCATCCTCGACACCACGGCCGAGGGCATCGTGATGTTCGATGCCGAAGGCAACATCCACGCCTGCAACCGCAGCGCGGAGGCGCTGTTCGGCTATGACGGCGAGGCGCTGCTGCAGCAGAATTTGCTGACGCTGTTCGCGCCCGAGAGCCAGCAGATCGTCGCCGATTATCTCGAAAGCCTGAAGAGCCAGGACATCTCCAGCCTGCTCGATCATGGCCGCGAGGTGCTGGGTCGCGAGAAGAAGGGCGGCGTCATCCCGCTCGCGATGATCATGGGCCGCACCCGGCCCGACGGGCCGAACTTCTTCGCCGTATTCCGCGATCTCTCGCATGCCAAGAGGGGCGAGAGCGAATTGACCCAGGCCCGCCGCCTCGTCGACGGTGCGGCGAATGCCAAGGCCGACATGCTGGTGCGGATCAGCCACGAGATCCGCACGCCACTCAACGCCATCATCGGCTTTGCCGAGGTGATGATCTCCGAGCGCTTCGGCGCGCTCGGCAACGAGCGCTATGGCGAATACATGAAGGACATCCGCGCTTCCGGCGAGCGCGTCATCGCTATCATCGACGACCTGCTGGAGCTGTCGCGGATCGAGACCGGCAAGCTCGATCTGAATTTTGCGAACTTGAACCTCAACGACCTGGTCGAAGCCTGCGTGACGGTGATGCAGCCGCAGGCCAACCGCGAGCGCATCATCATCCGCACCTCGCTCGCCCATGCGCTGCCGCAGGTGAGCGTCGATGCGCGCGCGATGCGGCAGATCACCATGAATCTGATCTCGAACTCGATCCGGCTCGCCAGCGCCGGCGGCCAGGTCATCGTCTCGACCGCCTTGACCGATCGCGGCGAGATCGCATTGCGCATCCGCGACACCGGCCATGGCCTTTCCGAGCGCGAGGTCGCCGCCGCGATGGAGCCGTTCCGCACCCCGCCGCCGGGAGACGCCGCCGACAGCTCGGCGCTGAGCCTGTCGCTGACCAAGGCCCTGGTCGAAGCCAACCGCGCCCGGTTCAACATCAAGAGCGCCGGCCACGGCACGCTGATCGAGGTGGTGCTTGCGCCCGCGCTGGCGGGGGCGTGAGGCTCCACTGTCATTGCGGGCGGTAGGAGCGGCGCGCCCCTTACGTCACGCCGCGCGGACCGTCTCCAGGAACCTGCTCACCTCGATCTTCAACCGGCTGCTGTCGTTCGACAGCGATTGTGCCGCGGACAGCACCTGCGAGGAGGCAGATCCTGTCTCGGTCGCGCCCTGGCGCACGCTGGAGATGTTGGCGCTGACCTGCGTGGTGCCGGCGGCGGCGCTTTGGACGTTGCGTGAGATCTCGCTGGTCGCAGCGCCCTGCTCTTCCACCGCGGCCGCGATGGTGGAGGAGATTTCAGAGAGACGCTCGATGGTGCCGCCGATAGTCTTGATCGCACCGACGGAATCTTGCGTCGCGACCTGGATGCTCGAGATCTGCTGACCGATGTCACCGGTCGCCTTCGCGGTCTGCTCGGCCAGCGCCTTCACTTCCGAAGCCACCACGGCAAAGCCGCGTCCGGCCTCGCCCGCGCGCGCCGCCTCGATGGTGGCGTTCAGGGCGAGCAGGTTGGTCTGGCCGGCGATGGCATTGATGAGCTCGACCACGTCGCCGATGCGGGCGGCCGCCTTGGACAATTCGCTGACGCGGTCGTTGGTCTGCCCGGCCTGGGTGACGGCCTCGCCCGCCATGCGCGCGGAGGCCTGCACCTGGCGGCTGATCTCGTTCACGGACGCGGTCAGCTCCTCGGCGGCGGACGCCACCGACTGCACGTTGGTCGCCGCTTCCTCGGACGCCGCCTCGACCAGCGTGGCGAGCTCGGTCGACCGGCTGGCGGTCGTGGTCAGCGACGTCGCCGACGCCTCGAGCTCGTTGGCCGCCGACGACACGGTCTCGACGATCTCGCCGATCGCGCCCTCGAAATCATCGGCCATCCTGATCATGTCGGCGCGGCGGCGCTCGGCGGCGAGCTTGTCCTGCCTGATCTTCTCTTCGGCCTCCTGCTGCGCCTTCCGCTCGGCATTGATCTTGAACGTCTCGACGGCTTGCGCGATCTCGCCGATCTCGTCGGGGCGGCCGAGCCCGGGAAGAACGATTGCGAAATTGCCGTTGGCAAGCTCGATCATCGCCGCGCGCATCGCAGTCAATGGCCTCGAGACCGAACGTCCGATGAAGATGCCGAGGCCGAGCACGCTCGTCGCAATCAGCGCGATCGCGACTGCAATCCAGAACTGGATGCTGGTACGCTCGGCGTCGTTGAGACGGTCGGCATCGGCACGGATGCGGTCGACCGATGTCGAGATCTGCTCGATCACGGGCTCGACCGAAGCGAAGGCCTCCGACATCGCCTTCGATTCGGCCGCCAGCTCCAGCGCGGTCTCCATCCAGGCGGAGAAGTCGCGCTGATAATCGGCGAGCTTCTGGCGCAGCTCGGCCTTGGCGCCGTCGGCGATCGCCGCCGCCTCGAGCGCAGCGGCAAATTCGGACGCGCGCTTCTTCATCTCCTCGCGATATCTGGCGTTCCGACGCAGCATGAAATCCTTCTCATGCCGGCGCATCATCAGCATGATCACCTTGAGCTCGGAATTCTGGAACTGGTCGACCTGGCTCTCGATACCATGGACCGATGCGCGCAGGCGGCCTTCGAGGCCGGACTTCTCGTCGAGGCCGAGCCGCTGTCGTTCCTCGACCACCGCGGCGAAGCGGGCCTGATAGGTCTTCAGCGACGCATTCATCGCGTCGATCTTCTGTGCCAGCTCGGGCTGGCCGAGCGCTGCGATCTTGCCGCGGAGCGTCTCGATGTCGAGCGCCACCTGCCGGCTGATCTCGACCTGGCGCTGCGCCCTCGCCGGATCGCTGCGCAGCAGAAAATCCTTTTCGGCGCGACGCGCCTCGAGCAGCTCGACCGCGATCCTGTTGTTCAGCTCAAACACGGTGCGCGCATCCTCGGCCGCGTCGCGATAGACGCCCATCCTCCGCTCGCCGTAGAGGTGGATGCCGCCGATCAGGACGACGCCGACGACGCCAATGACGCCGATCGCGGTGATCTTGTGAGTGAGTCGCAAGGAGAGAAGCCGCATCGTAGACCAAGCTGGTGGTGAGCGATGCGGTTGATGAAGCGATATTCGGTGAAAGCTTCCGTTAATTTGCGGATACGTATTAATACGTGCGATCCGAAATGCTCGCTGCTGTGCACGGTGACGTGCAGAGCAGAGTTCCAGAATGGAAACACGGCGCTTCAATCGCGCCGTGCTTCCTTGCCACGTCTGCAGAGAGACTCCAGCCTCAGTGATAGATCTCGAACAGGCCGGCGCCGCCCTGGCCGCCGCCGATGCACATCGTCACCACGCCCCACTTGGCCTTGCGGCGGGCGCCTTCCTGCAGCAAATGGCCGGTGAGACGGGCACCCGTCATGCCGAAGGGATGGCCGATCGCGATCGAGCCGCCGTTGACGTTGTACTTGGCGGGATCGATGCCGAGCTTGTCGCGGCAGTACAGGCACTGGCTGGCGAAGGCCTCGTTGAGCTCCCACAGATCGATGTCGTCGATCTTGAGGCCGGTGCGCTTGAGCAGCTTCGGGATCGCGAACACCGGGCCGATGCCCATCTCGTCCGGCTCGCAGCCGGCGGTGGCCCAGGCGACGAAGCGGCCGAGCGGCTTGAGGCCGCGCTTCTCGGCGTCCTTGGCTTCCATCAGCACCACCGCGGCGGCGCCGTCCGAGAGCTGGCTGGCATTGCCGGCGGTGACGAACTTGCCCGGGCCCTTCACCGGCTCGAGCTTGGCAAGACCTTCCATCGTGGTGTCGGGGCGATTGCATTCGTCGCGATCGACGGTGTAGTCGACGATCGACTCGGCCTTGGTCTGCTTGTCGACCACCTTCATCTTGGTCTTCATCGGGACGATCTCGTCCTTGAACTTGTTCGCCTGCTGGGCCGCGGCCATGCGGCGCTGCGATTCCAGCGAGAACTCGTCCTGATATTCACGGCTGAGCTTGTAGCGCTCGGCGACGATGTCGGCGGTGTCGATCATCGCCATGAAGATGTCGGGAGCGACCTTGAGCAGCTCCGGATCGACCGATTCCTTCGGCGTGCCGCCGCCGGGAATCGAGATGCTCTCGACGCCGCCGGCGACGATGCAATCGGCACCGTCGGAGCGGATCGAGTTCGCGGCCATCGCGATGGTCTGCAGGCCCGACGAGCAGAAGCGGTTCACCGACACGCCGGCGGTGGTCTTCGGCAGGCCCGCGAGCAGCGCGGCCTGGCGGCCGATGTTCGGCGCGCCATGGGCGCAATTGCCGAGATAGCAGTCCTCGACATAGTCCTTCTCGACTCCGGCGCGGTCCACCGCGTGATGGATGGCGTGGGCCGCGAGCGACATCGGCGGCGTGATGTTGAACCCGCCGCGGCCGGATTTCGCCAGGCCCGTGCGCGCATAGGAAACGATGACGGCTTCACGCATTGTTTTCTCCCTTGTCGAACGATTTGGAACGGAGCGTGGTTACGAGGCGTTCCTGGCGCCATTGGTACACAAAGTCACGTGGTCGCGGGGAAAATAAAACGCCGCCTCCCGGTGACGGAGGCGGCGTTGTTCCGCGGGTCGGAATATGATGCTCGTCATTCCGGGGCGGCTCGAAGAGCCGAACCCGGAATGACGAGATTCCGGGTTCTCGCTTCGCGAGCCCCGGAATGACGGCCTCTCAGAACGTCAGCGCCTTGGCCTGCTTGACCTGCGGCAGGGCCTGCACCTTGGCGAGCACATCGGCCGGCACCACACCGTCGACCTCGACCAACGCGATGGCATCGCTGCCGGGGGCGACGCGGCCGAGATGGAAGGTCGCGATGTTGATCTTGGCATCGCCCAAGAGGCTCGCGAACTGGCCGATGAAGCCCGGCTTGTCCTCGTTGGTGACGTAGATCATCGACTTGCCGAACTCGGCATCGACGCGGATGCCCTTGACGTCAACCAATCGCGGCTTGCCGTCATGGTACACGGTGCCGGAGACCGAGCGCTGCTGGTGTTCGGTCGCCACCGTGACGGTGATCAGGCTCTCATAGTCGCTCTGGGCGGCGCGGACGATCTCGTCGACCACCATGCCGCGCTCCTTGGCGACGACAGGCGCCGACACGACGTTGACCTCGCCGAGCATCGGCCGCAACAGGCCCGACAGCACGGCGGAGGTGATCGCCTTGATCTTCATCTCGGCGACGTGGCCCTCATAAGTGATCTCGACCTTGAGGATGCCGCTCTCGGTGAGCTGGCCGGCGAACGAGCCGAGCTTCTCGGCGAGCGCGATGAACGGCTTCAGCTTCGGCGCTTCTTCCGCCGTGATCGAGGGGAAGTTGACCGCATTCGAGATCGCGCCGGTGAGCAGGTAGTCCGACATCTGCTCGGCGACTTGGAGCGCGACGTTCTCCTGCGCTTCGGTGGTGGAGGCGCCGAGATGCGGTGTGCAGATCACGTTGGGATGGCCGAACAGCACGTTCTTGGTCGCGGGCTCCTCAACGAAGACGTCGAAGGCGGCGCCGGCGATGTGCTTGGAGTTGAGCGCATCGACCACCGCCTGCTCGTCGACGAGGCCGCCGCGGGCGCAATTGATCAGGCGCACGCCCTTCTTCATCTTGGCGATCGCGGCCGCGTCGATGATGTTCTTCGTCTTCTCGGTCAGCGGCGTGTGCAGCGTGATGAAGTCGGCGCGCTTGAGCAGGTCGTCGAGCTCGACCTTCTCGACGCCGATGTCCTTGGCGCGCTCCGGCGACAGGAACGGATCGAACGCGATCACCTTCATGCGCAGGCCGAGCGCGCGGTCGGCGACGATGGAGCCGATATTGCCGCAGCCGACGACGCCCAGCACCTTGCCGGTGATCTCGACACCCATGAAGCGGTTCTTCTCCCACTTGCCGGCCTGCGTCGAGGCGTCGGCCTGCGGGATCTCTCGGGCCAGCGCCAGCATCAGGGTGATGGCGTGCTCGGCCGTCGTGATCGAATTGCCGAACGGCGTGTTCATCACGATGATGCCCTTGGCGGTGGCTGCCGGGATCTCGACATTGTCGACGCCGATACCGGCGCGGCCGATCACCTTCAGCCTGGTCGCCTTCTCGATGATCTTGGCCGTCGCCTTGGTCGCCGAGCGGATCGCAAGGCCGTCGTAATTGCCGATGATCTCGGCCAGCTTGTCCTTGTCCTTGCCGAGATTGGGCTGGAAGTCGACCTCGATGCCGCGGTCCTTGAAGATCTGCACGGCTGCGGGCGAGAGCGCGTCGGAAATGAGAACTTTGGGTTTGGTCATGGGGATGATCCGTGGTGCGAGCTGCATTTACGGAGCGTCACCCGCGGGCAAAAGCGCGAAGCGCGTCTTCGCGCTAGAGACCCGCGGATCCATCTTCTTGAGCGATGGATGGCCGGGTCGAGCCCGGCCATGACGAGAATGAGTTGAAGTGAACTACGCCGCCTTGGCGAGCGTGGCCTTGGTCTCGGCGAAGGCCCAGTCGATCCACTGCGTCAGCAGCTCGACGTCCTTTGCTTCCACCGTGGCGCCGCACCAGATGCGCAGGCCCGCCGGCGCATCGCGGTAATAGGCGAAGTCGTAGCCCGCGCCTTCCTTCTCGACCAGGGCCACCAGCTTCTTGCTGAACTCCGCTTGCGCGTCCTCGGACAGCGAGGTGATCGCGGGATCGGTGAACTTCAGGCACACCGAGGTGTTGGAGCGGATCGAGGCATCCTTCGCCAGGAAGTCGATCCAGGGCGTCTTCGCCTTCCAGTCGGCCAGCACCTTGGTGTTGGCGTCGGCGCGCGCGATCAGCGCCTTGAGACCGCCGATCGACTTGGCCCAGTTCAGCGCATCGAGATAATCCTCGACGCAGAGCATCGACGGCGTGTTGATGGTCTCGCCGACGAAGATGCCTTCGTTGAGCTTGCCGCCCTTGGTCATGCGGAAGATCTTCGGCAGCGGCCAGGCCGGCTTGTAGGTCTCGAGCCGCTCCACCGCGCGGGGCGACAGGATCAGCATGCCATGCGCGGCCTCGCCGCCGAGCGCCTTCTGCCAGGAGAAGGTGACGACGTCGAGCTTGGCCCAGTCGAGCGCCTGCGCAAACGCTGCCGAGGTCGCGTCGCAGATGGTCAGGCCTTCGCGGGCAGAGCTGATCCAGTCGGCGTTCGGCACGCGCACGCCCGACGTGGTGCCGTTCCAGGTGAAGACGATGTCGGTCTTGGGATCGACCTTCGACAGATCGGGGATCTCACCGTAAGCCGCATTGAGCTTGGTGACGTCCTTGAGCTTCAATTCCTTGACGATGTCGCTGACCCAGCCCTCGCCGAAGGATTCCCAGGCGAGCGTGGTGACGGGCCGTGCGCCGAGCAGCGACCACAGCGCCATCTCGACCGCGCCGGTATCGGAGGCCGGCACGATGCCGATGCGGTAATCGGCGGGGACCTCGAGCACTTCGCGCGTCAGGTCGATCGCGAGCTTGAGCTTAGTCTTGCCGATCTTCGCGCGATGCGAACGGCCGAGAGCTGCGTCCTTGAGATTTTGGGCGTTCCAGCCGGGGCGCTTGGCGCAGGGGCCGGAGGAGAAATGCGGCACGTTCGGCCGCGAAGCGGGCTTCGCTACAGTCATGATCTACCCTTCCAGATAGTAAGCCTCCCGTTGGGGGGAGGTGTCCCGCCGCGGCTGATACGGGAATCGGGAAGGTCCGTCAAGGAAGTTCCGGGGCCTCACGCGCCAGTGATGGCGCATCCGGTGCAATATCAGGGGCCTCGACGACGGCGATCGCATTCAGCAAGTCCGTGGCATCGCTGATCAATTGCGCCGCCTTGCGGCGGCTGCGGACCTTCAAAATGCATTTGTCATTGGCCTGCACGACATAGTCGTTGCCGACCTTGATCATCGAATAGCTTGTCATCGAAATGCCCCGAACCGAGCGAGCCCGGTGTCAGACGCCCCCGTAGCACCGTTCGTTCCTTCATCAAGGTGAACGACGGAGCGGTAGTTTACCGGCTCTTAACAGGACGAATGAAAAGCCCTGATTTCGCCGGCTGCGCAGCGCTCGCGTTGCGCTGCTTCAAAAGCGGACGGTCATGCCGACGTGACTCGCCGTGAAGCCGAGCCGCTTGTAGAAGCGCTGCGCATCGATGCGCGTCTGATGCGTGAGCAACTCGACCAGATTGCAGCCGCGCGCCTTTGCTTCCGACACGGCCCATTGCACCAATTGCTCGCCGATGCCGCGGCTGCGACACTCGGTGGCAACGCGAACGTCCTCGAGCAGGCCGCGCGATCCGCCTTGCGAGCTCAGGCCCGGCAGGATCGCGAGCTGCAGGCAGCCGACCACCCTGCCCTCACTCTCGGCAACGACCAGCGTGAGATTCGGATCACGCTCGATCCGCGCGAATGCGTCGTAATAGGCGGCCGGCAACGGATCCTCCACGCGCTCGCGCGCGCGGCCGAGATGATCGTCGGCGAGCATCGCCACGATCGCGGCGACGTCCTCGCGGCGCGCGGGACGGATGGACACGGCTTCGGCATTCATGTCAGACGACTCCGCATTCAGCGCGCCGGCGAAAGGTCGAGAAACGCTTCGACTTCGCCGATCCAGCGGCGGACGGAGGCATAGCGGCCAAGGTCGAAGCCGCCTTCATGCGCGAGGCGCGTATAGGCGAGCAGCGACACGTCGGCGAGCGACACCTCATCGCCGGCGAAGAAGCGGCCGGCTGAGAGGTGCTGCTCCATGCGGGCGAGCGCCGCATAGCCGCGCTTGACCTTTTCGGGATCGAGCTCGGACACATCCTTGCCGAGATAGACGATGAGGAAGCGGCACACGGCGATATAGGGCTCGTGGCTGTATTGCTCCCAGAACAGCCATTCGTCCATCTTGGCCGCCGTGAAGGCGTCGCGGGGAACCAGCGCGCTGTCGCGGGCGAGATAGCGGATGATGGCGTTGGACTGCGCCAGCGTGCGGCCGTCGTCGAATGCGATTGTGGGCACCTGGCCGGCGCCGTTCATCTTCAGGAATTGCGGCGTGCGCGTCTCGCCCTTGCGGGTGTCGATTTCGATCCACTCGTAGGGCAAAGCGAGCTTGTCGCAGACCCACTTCACCTTGAGACAATTGCCCGAATTGCTGTCGCCGTAGATCTTCATCGCTACCGCCCCACTTTCGGACGACAGAGCATCAGGCGCGGGGAATGTTGTCAACCAGAGGGGACAGGCTCAGAACTTGTAGCCGAGTCCGACATGCGCGTTGTTCAGCGTCACCTGCGTGTTCATGACGGGTGAGAACTGCACATATTCGTATTCGATTCGCGCAAACAAGCCGCCCCACAGGCAGTATTCGAGCCCGATGCCGGCGGTCCAGCCGACTACGAAAGCGTTGGTCTTGTGCTGGCCCTGCGTTTGCGACTGAGATGGAACGGGATTCGTCGTTCCCGGCACGATGACGGTGTTGCCCAATATATCGGTCGTCGTCGTATCGGTCCGCAGCGTTACGTTGCTGGACACCGTGCGGGAAACATCCATGCGGCCTATGGCAGCGCCGCCGAAGACATACGGCATGACGTCACCGCCGTCCCAGCCCATGCGCCCGCGCAACGTGACCATGTCCTTGACCTGAGCCGCGGCGGCCCCGGTCAGAGTCACGTTCCAATGGTTGTAGGCCCCCGGCGGCACCGTGTCGCCAGGGGGGTTGATGATGTCCAGAGAGTTGGAGCCGGTCGACGCGGTCTTGAGATTGTTGAAGTAGGTGTAAGTACCCTCGAGGCCGAGCACCGCATCGTACCACTGCCAGTTGCGGCCAACGTATCCGCCGAAGTTGGTGCTCTGCGCCGTGTTCTTGCTGAGGAGCGACCACGACGAGGTCGGCTGCTGGAGCACGCTGTCACGAAAGATGTAGTTGGTCAGGCCGACCACGCTCTGGCCGAAATCGGATGAGTCGGTCGTGTAGCCGAAGTGGCCGCCGGCGTAATAGCCGTCCCAGTTGCGGCTGGTCTTCGACAGACCGTCTGTGAAGCCGCCGCGCAGCACGGGCAGGTCCGGCATGTCGGCCGCTTGCGCGGCAGACACCATCCCCAACATCGCCGCTGCCAACACCAGCCTACGCATCACCACGCTCCATCGGACTCGAACTGTTGCGATGATCATCGCCTGTTAACCTTAACCAATGGTTGCGCCGGGCGGCTTCGGCGCACCTCGCCATGAAAAATACGCAAAGCAAAACGGCGCGGGATGATCCCGCGCCGTTAAGAAGTCCTAACCGATCCGCTTGCCGATCAGCCCTTCGTGACCAGCGGCGGTGGCGGCATGTAGGCCGGCGGGCTGTTGAGGTCCCAGCGCACGCCGAGCTTGACGTCGTGCGAGGTGAGCTCCTTGATCTTGATCGAGGTCGCGCCCGAGGCGCTGTTGTCGAACAAGCGGAAGTTGCCTGGCGCCGCGTCGCCGAGGTTCATGTAGCTGTAGGCCAGTTCGACGGTGAAACCGGGA
Organism: Bradyrhizobium glycinis; assembly: GCF_016031655.1. Taxonomy (GTDB): domain Bacteria; phylum Pseudomonadota; class Alphaproteobacteria; order Rhizobiales; family Xanthobacteraceae; genus Bradyrhizobium; species Bradyrhizobium glycinis. Next base: position 79,874 of record NZ_JACCHQ010000029.1, on the reverse strand, counting down.
TTGACCTTGTAGGCGAGACCGGCGTGAGCGGCCCAGGCGAAGTTCCACTTTCCGTTGTCGGCGAAGTAGGCGACGCTGTTGTTGAGCAGCGGGCTGTAGGACACGCCGTCGTCGCGGAAGCTGCTGATCCTGTTGTAGGAGCCGCCGACGCCCGCGCCGATGAACGGCGTGACGCACCACCAGGTGCCGAGGTCGACATAGGCGTTGGCCATCACGACCCACTCGGACTTGCTGCCGCTGTAGTTGTTGACGCCGACGAAGCCGGGTCCGACGACGTTGTCGCTGCCGTGCAGATTGGCCTTGCCCCGGTACTGGCCGATCACGTCGGCGCGGAACCAGTTGTTGAAGCGATAGCCGACGCCGAGACCGAACAGCGGCGAGGAGTCGAAGCCGAGGCCTTCCGTCGTCTTGGTGAACCCTGCCGGCAGGCTGCTCTCGATCCGCTTCGCGCTTTGGTTGGTCATGCCGATGTCGCCGCGCAGATACCAGCCGCCGAAGTCGGCGGGCGGAGCCGGCGGCGCGTACATCGGAGGGGGCGCGGCGATCGGCATATCGGCGGCGAACGCCATCGACGAGATCAGGGTTGCCGCACCCGCGGCAAGGAGAGACTTAACGCTACGCATTGGCTTCGTCCTTATGGCCGGTGAGGCTGAATACGAGCGCCTCACGTTCTGGAAACTCACGGGCCGGACGATGCCAGCAAATGTTTAAGCGCCACTTAACCCTAATTTTTAAGGTTGATTTTTTCTCACCCCACACGCGCTTGCCGTGCGGGCGTTGCAAGAATGCCGCCCAAAATGCGACATCCCCGCCGCATTCCCTAACGATGTGTGAAGCCGCAACGCGGCAAGAGAGGATGCGTTAACGCACGTGTCGCGGCAGCTTGGGCAGGAACACCGCCAGCAGCCCGATCGCCGGCAGATAGGCGCAGACCTGGTAGACGAACTCGATCGAGGTGTGGTCGGCGAGCTTGCCGAGCACGGCCGCGCCCAGGCCCCCGATGCCGAAGGCGACGCCGAAGAACACGCCGGAGATCATGCCGAAGCGGTGCGGCACCAGCTCCTGCGCGAACACGATGATCGACGATGTCGTCGAGGAGATGATCAGGCCGATGGCGACGCTGAGCACCGAGCTGGCAACGAGGCCGGCATAGGGCAGCGCCAGCGTGAACGGCAGCGCGCCGAGGATCGAAATCCAGATCACGATCTTGCGGCCGAAGCGGTCCCCCAGGGGACCGCCGAGAAACGCACCCACGGCGTTCGCCGCGAGAAAGACGAAGAGATAGATCTGGGCTGCCTGCGTCGACACGCCGAAGCGATCGATCAGGTAGAAGATGTAATAGCTCGACAGGCTCGAGACGTAGAGCTGCTTGGAGAACAACAGCGCGACGAGCACAACAAGCGCGACCGCGACGCGGCGCGAGCTCGGCGCACCGGGCTGGGTGTGGACGGGCGCCGCTTTCTTCGCCGTGATCTGCGGCGCGTACCAGCGCCCGATGCGCCAGAGAATCAGGATGGCGAGAAACGCGATTGAGGAGAACCAGGCGATGCTGCCCTGGCCGAATGGCACCACGATCAACGCGGCGAGCACCGGCCCCATCGAGGTGCCGAAACTGCCGCCGAGCTGGAACACCGATTGCGCAAAGCCGTAGCGCCCGCCCGAGGCGAGCCGCGCGATGCGCGCCGATTCCGGGTGAAACACCGCCGAGCCGAGGCCGACCAGCGCGGCGGCGACGAGGATGACGAGATATTGCTGCGCGACGCTGAGCAGCAACAGGCCGAAGAAGGTCGAGGCCATGCCGACCGCGAGCGAATAGGGCTGCGCCTTCTTGTCGGTGTAGTGCCCGACCACCGGCTGCAGCAGCGAGGCCGTGAACTGGAACGCCAGCGTGATCATGCCGATCTGCGCGAAGTCGAGCGCGTAGGCGTCCTTCAGGATCGGGTACACCGAGGCGATCAGCGACTGCATGGTGTCGTTGAGGAAGTGCGAGACGCTGATGCCGGCGAGCACGACGTAGGCCGGCCCTGCCGCTTTGGCGGCGGTCGGCGCCACGTCGGCAACGACGACGGGCTCGGTCAGCGTTTCCTCTGAGACGACGACAGGCTTGTTCAAGGCGGCGATTCCGGCGCGGCAGATTGCCGCGAAGTGCTGATTACGACGCAGGCGGCGGCGGGACCATCGTCAATCGCAAATGGCTGGGATGCGCGCGGCCCGTTCACTTACCCTCCCCTGGAGGGCGAGGGTCGGCTCGCGATCGAGCAAAGCGAGATTACGTGACGGGGTGGGGTGATCTCTCCTCACGGGCACTGTTCGTGTGGAGGGATCACCCCACCCCGCTCGCGCTGCGCGTGATCGACCCTCCCCCTCCAAGAGAGGGTAAGAAAGTACTTACGCCGCAGCCTGCCCCAATGCGAAAACAATGGTGTCGACGACGTCCTCGACGAGGTGACGGTCCTCGCCTTCGCCCATGACGCGGATCACGGGTTCGGTGCCGGAGGAGCGGATCAAGAGGCGGCCGTGGCCGTTGAGGCGCTTTTCGCCGTCGGAGATCGCCGACTTGACGTCGGAATCGTCGAGCGGCCTGCCGCCCTTGTGGCGGACGTTTTTGAGGATCTGCGGCAGCGGATCGAAACGGTGGCAGACCTCGGACACGGGGCGGCGCAGCTTCTGCACCACGGCGAGCACCTGCAATGCGGCGACGAAACCGTCGCCGGTGGTGGCGTAGTCGGACAGGATGATGTGGCCGGACTGCTCGCCGCCGAGATTGTAGCCGCCGTTCAGCATCTGCTCGAGCACGTAGCGGTCGCCGACCGGCGTGCGCACCAGCTCGAGCCCCTGCCCTTGCAGGAAGCGCTCCAGCCCGAGATTGGACATCACCGTGGCGACGATGCCGGGACGCGAGAGGCGTCCATCCTCCTTCCAGCTCTGCGCGATCACCGCGAGCAGCTGGTCGCCGTCGACGACATGGCCGCGCTCGTCGACCAGGATGACGCGATCGGCGTCGCCGTCCAGCGCAATGCCGATATCGGCGCGCATCTCGCGCACCTTCTTCGACAGCGCCTCCGGCGAGGTCGAGCCGCAATCCTTGTTGATGTTGAAACCGTCGGGCTCGACGCCGATCGGCACCACGTCAGCGCCCAATTCCCACAGCGCCTCGGGCACCACCTTGTAGGCGGCGCCGTTGGCGCAATCGATCACGACGCGCAGGCCCTCGAGCGAAAGATCGCGCGGCAGCGTACGCTTGGCGAATTCGATGTAGCGGTCGTGCACGCCGTCGATGCGGCGGGCGCGGCCCAAGCTCGCGCTCTGCGCGAGCCGCTTGTCGAGGGATTCGTCGAGCAGCTGCTCGATCTGCCGCTCGACATCGTCGGAGAGCTTGAAGCCCTGCGGGCCGAACAGCTTGATGCCATTGTCCTCGAACAGATTGTGCGAGGCGGAGATCATCACGCCGAGATCGGCGCGCATCGACTTGGTCAGCATCGCGACCGCCGGCGTCGGCATCGGGCCGACCAGCAGCACGTCCATGCCGACCGAGGTGAAGCCTGCGACCATGGCGTATTCTATCATGTAGCCGGACAGGCGGGTGTCCTTGCCGATCACGACCCGGTGGCGGTGGTCGCCGCGTTGAAATGCAAGGCCCGCGGCCTGGCCGACCTTGAGCGCGAGCTCCGGCGTGATCAGTCCGTTGGCGCGGCCCCTAATCCCGTCCGTCCCGAAATATTTGCGGCTCATATCGTCCCCCAAGCAACAACCAGGGACTCCCCTCTACAACCACGGGCTGCCCCAACGGGCCCCGCATCCCTGATTTGCCGAGGTCTTATAAAGCTATCGCGGCTAACTTGGCTTCAAAAAATATGATCAATCATTACGGAACCGGCGCCGCGACCGCTCTGATAACACGTTGTTAACATTGTGGTTCCGGCGAGACCAGCGAAAAGAAGCGGAACTCGCCCTAATCCGAGCGCTTCACATGGCCGTCCTGGCGGCTCGGCGCAGGCTGGGTGACATTGACTGGATCCGAGCCGGGGAAGGTCTCCTCCAGTCCCTCTTCCAGCGCTTCCTCGAGATCATGCTTCTCCTTGATCTCTTCCGGCGAAGGTCCCGGATGCGGCTTCGTCATGGTGTTCTCCTTGGCGCTCTCCTTCCAAAACGTTCTGCAAACGATTTGGCTGTGCATCCAACCATGCTAGATGACCCCGAAATCTTCCGATGCAAGACTGTTTGGCAAGACTGCTTGGCAAGACTGTTTGGTACATGACGGGCCGGGGAAACGACATGAAGCATATTACCTGTATCGACGATCTCCGCACGCTGCATCGGCGCCGCGTGCCGAAGGCGTTCTTCGACTATTGCGACCGCGGCTCCTACGCCGAGGAGACGCTGCGCGCCAACCGCGAGGACATGCAGGCGATCAAGTTCCGCCAGCGCATCCTGGTCGACGTCTCCAAGCGCGACACCTCGACCACGATCCTCGGCGAGCCGTCGACGATGCCGCTGATCCTCGCGCCGGTCGGCCTGCTCGGCATGCAGCACGGAGACGGCGAGATCCACGCCTGCCGCGCCGCGCAGGCTGCCGGCATCCCGTTCACGCAATCGACGATGTCGATCTGCTCGATCGAGGACATCGCCGCCAGCGTCGAGAAGCCGTTCTGGTTCCAGCTCTACGTCATGAAGGACCGCGGCTTCATCAAGGAATTGATCCAGCGCGCCATCGCCGCCAAGTGCAGCGCGCTGGTGCTGACGGTCGACCTGCAGGTGATCGGCCAGCGCCACGCCGACATCAAGAATGGCATGACGGTGCCGCCCGAATGGTCGTTGTCGAAGCTGCTCGACTTTGCCAGCAAGCCGGCCTGGGTCTCCGGCGTGCTGCAGGGCAAGCGCCGCACCTTCGGCAACATCGCTGGCCACGTGAAGAACACCGAGGATCTCAACCGCCTCGCCGAATGGACCGCCTCGCAGTTCGACACCTCCTTGAACTGGAAGGACGTCGAGTGGGTCCGCAGCATCTGGCCGGGCAAGCTGATCCTGAAGGGCATTCTCGACGTCGAGGACGCCGAGCTCGCCGCGAAAACCGGTGCGCAGGCGATCGTGGTCTCCAACCATGGCGGCCGCCAGCTCGACGGCGCGCCGTCATCGATCGAGGTGCTGCCGGAGATCGTGGACGCGGTCGGTGACAAGATGGAGATCATGTTCGACGGCGGCATCCGCTCCGGCCAGGACGTGATGCGCGCGCTGGCGCTCGGCGCGAAGTCCTGCATGATCGGCCGCGCCTATGCCTACGGCCTCGGCGCCGGCGGCCAGGCCGGCGTCGCCAAGGCGATCGACATCATCCAGAAGGAGCTGCTCACCACGATGGGCCTGTGCGGCGTCAACCGGGTCGAGGAGATCGACGATCACGTGATCGCGGTGTGAGCGCCCTAACCTCTCCCCGCCCTTCTGCGGGGAGAGGTCGGATTGCTTTGGCGCGCGATTGCGCGCCTGAGCAATCCGGGTGAGGGGCAAGGCACGCTGTCGCCAAGATCGAAGTCCATCCGACTCTGCAGCGCTCCACAATCCAAGCCGAATTTGCGGAGACAGCCCCTCACCCCACCCTCTCCCCGTAGGAACGGGGCGAGGGAGTGAGAGAGCGATGCGTCCCTCACCTCGTCTGGATAACGTCGATCCTCACATCGGCGGCGTCAGGCCGTCGCGGCCGACGCTGACGCGGCTGGTCTCGAACGAGCCGTCCGGCAATTGCTTCATGAAGGCGATGACCTTGGCGCCGGGCTTCAGCTCGGATTTGTCGCCGGGCACGAAGGTCACGACCGGCGTGTCGTCGGCGACGAACACCTTCTTCTCGCCGTCCTTGTACTTGACCAGCAGCGTGTGACCGTCGTTGCCGACGACGCTCTCGGCCACGGTCGCATTGGTCATGCTGGAGTTGGGCTTGAGGTCCCAGGGCCGCGAGCCTTCGCCGGTGCCGCGCATGCTTTCCGGAAACACGTGCACCTCGACGGCGTTCTGGCTGCCGTCCGGTCCCGGCACGGTGGTCGCGCCGATGAACGAGCCGGGCTTGATGTCGGCGAGTGAGATCTTGGTAACGCCCGACACGTTCACGTCGGAGGCGAGGCGAAGCTTGAGCTCTTCACCGCTGCGCGACTTGACCTGCATGGTGTCGCCAATGACGCTTTCGATGGTGCCGCGCACGCGCGTCGGCACCGGCGCTCTCTGGGCGAAGGCGCAGTAGGTCGAGACGACCACCATCGCGACGGCGATCAGTGGACGTGTGAAGGTTGCACGTTGAACAGTCATGACGGTCTCCGATTGCCCCCGGAATAGAGAACTCCGAAAGACCCTGCGCTATTCTCTCAAGACTTCGTGAGATCGGCCTCGACCAATGCACGCAGCTCGGCGGTGACCTCGGGCCGCCGCCCGAACCACAGCTCGAAACCGCGCACCGCCTGATGCAGCAGCATGCCGAGTCCGTCGGCGGTCTTCAGGCCGCGCGCCTTCGCCGCGGCGAGCAGCGGCGTCACCAGGGGAACGTAGACGAGGTCGGCGACGACGGCATCTTGCGGCAGGCGCGCGACGTCGACATCGAGTGAAGGCTGGCCATGCATGCCGAGCGAGGTCGTATTCACGAGAAGCTTTGCACGCGGCAGCACGTCGCCGATCGCGTCCCACGACAGCGGGTGCACGTTCGGCCCGAACTGCTCTGCCAGCGTCTCGGCTCGCGCAATGGTGCGATTGGCGATATGCACGCGTTTGACGCCGCGTTCCAGCAGGCCGAACACGACCGCGCGGGAGGAGCCGCCGGCGCCCAGCACCAGCGCCGCCTCGGCCATGTCCCAGCCCGGCGCGCTGGCGTCGAGATTGTTGATGAAGCCTTCGACATCGGTGTTGGTGCAGCGCAGCTCGCCCTCGGCAAACCACAGCGTGTTCGCAGCACCGACGGCCCTGGCGCGCGCGTCGGGCGTCGACAGCACCAGCACGGATTCCTTGTGCGGGATGGTGACGTTGGCACCGACGAAGCCGCGCAGCGACAGCCGCAGCACGAAATCGCGCAAATCCTCGGGCGGTACCGCCTCGATGACATAGCCACCCTCAATGCCGAGCGTGCGCAGCCAGTGATGGTGGATCAGCGGCGAGCGCGAATGCGCGGCCGGCCATCCGATCAGACAGGCTGCAGGGGGCTTGGGCGCGGTCATCTTTCCCTCGGGTCGTTTCCGAGGCGATCCATTTCGCGTCGCGCCCGCTCTGTCAAGCGCGGCCCGTCAGCTCGCAGCGGGCTCGTCGGCGGCGCGGCCCTTGATGTCGGCGATGGCGCGCTCGAGGCTCGTGCGGTAGCGCGCGCGCGGCGGCGTGACGCCATGAGTGAGCAGCGCGCGGCGAACCGTGGGCGAGGCCCCCGTGATGAACAGCCTGATACCCTGGCGGTGCGCCTTGGCGGCGACGCGACCGAGCACGTTGGCCGCGGTCGAATCCAGGAACGGCACCGCGGCGAAATCGACCACGAAGGCCTTGCGCCTGTCGGCGATGCCGTCGAGCACGCTGCCGATCGCCGAGGCCGCGCCGAAGAAGAACGCGCCGGTGATGCGATAGACCAGCACGTCGCGGTCGACCGCAAGCGCGGGATCGTAACGCACGCGGTCGCCGTTGCCGTCGTCGGGGCGATCATCCGCAACCAGTGGCGTGCGCTCCTCGATGCCCGTCATCTCCGCCATGCGATGGATGAACAGCACCGCGCCGAGCGCGAAGCCGACCAGGATGCCCTCGGTGAGATCGCGAAAGATCGTGAGCAGGAAAGTCGCGAGCAGAACCACGGCATCGCCCCATGACGAGCGCAACAGCGTAGCGAATTCGTGCTTCTCCGCCATGGTCCAGGCCACCACGACCAGCACCGCGGCGAGCGCGGCCAGCGGAATGTAGCTTGCAAGCGGGGCCGCGATCAGCATGAACAGCAGCAGGAAAACCGAATGCAGCATGCCCGCGAGCGGCCCCCGCGCGCCGGCGCGGATATTGGTTGCAGTGCGCGCGATCAGCCCGGTGACGCAGATGCCGCCGAACAGCGCCGAGCCGATATTGGCCGCGCCCTGCGCCACTAGCTCGCAATTGGAGCGGTGACGGCGGCCGGTCATGCCGTCGGCCACCACCGCCGACAGCAGCGATTCGATCGCCGCCAGCAGCGCGAACGCGATCGCATCCGGCAGCACCGCCCTTGCCTTCTCCAGCGAGAATGCGGGTAGCGCCGGCGAGGGCAGCTCGCGCGGGATGCCGCCGAAGCGCGAGCCGATCGTTTCCACCGGCAGCGAGAATATTGCGCACACGAATGCGGCGAAAACGACGGCGATCAGGATGCCGGGCCAGGAGGGACGCCAGACCCGCAACGACGCGATGATGGCGATGCTGACGATCGCGACCAGCACTGCGGATGGATTGATCGTGTCGAGGCCGCCGGCGAGCGCGACGAGCTTCGGCACGAACTCACTGGGCTCCCTCTCCGCGAGCGTGATGCCGAAGAGATCGCGGAGCTGGCTGGCCAAGATGATGACGGCGATGCCGGCGGTGAAGCCGACAGTGACGGGATAGGGAATGAACTTGATGTAGGTGCCGACCCTGAGCAGCCCTGCGCCGATCAGGAACAGGCCCGCCATCATGGTGGCGAGGATCACTCCGTCGACGCCGTGCCGCTCCGCGGTCGCCGCGACCAGAACGATGAAGGCACCGGCAGGGCCGCCGATCTGGAACCGGCTGCCGCCGAGCATGGAGGCGATGAAGCCGCCGGCCACGGCGGTGTAGAGGCCGCGGTCCGGCGTCACGCCCGAGGCGATCGCGATCGCCATCGACAGCGGCAGCGCTACGATCGCAACCGTGAGGCCTGCGAAGACGTCGGCGCGGAAATCCGCAAGGCCGTAGCCTTCGCGAAAGACGGTGACGAGCTTCGGCAGATAGAGCTCGGCAAAGGTCGGCTGACGCAGCTGGTGCAGCCGGCCTGCCTGATCGCTCGTGATGCTCATGTCAGCAAAGTGCTCCGCTGGCCCCACAATGCTCCGAAGCATCGTGCGTCCCAAGGTGCGACGATGCGCTAGCCCATCTTGATCCCGGGCACGATCAACGCGCGATCATGCTCCGACACGGCGCGGCGGCCCCGGCTCTTTCAAGCGAACGCCACGTCCGCCGCTGTCGCTGCGGGCCTGCTCGCCGATCAGCTCGACGCCGGCCCGGTCGAACGCCTCGACCACCTTGATCAGGGTCTCGACCACGCCACGAACATTGCCGGTCGAGGCCTCCATCCGCTGGATGGTCGGCAGCGACACGCCGGCGAGCTCGGCCAGGGTTTTCTGGTCGATGCCGAGCAACGCGCGGGCTGCCCGCATCTGGAACGAGGTGATCACCTTGGCCTCACTTACGAGCAGTTATAAGTGATATCTGGAACATATACAATGATGTAAAATACATCATGCACGGGCAAATGCAAGCAGGGGAGTCTCGCCATCTCCTTCGTCATTGCGAGCGCAGCGAAGCAATCCAGAGTCTTTCCGAGGGGGGATTCTGGATTGCTTCGCTTCGCTCGCAATGACGTGTGGAGAGAGCGCGGCCTACGTGCGCCGCACGTGTAGATACAGCCTTACCCCACCCTCTCCCCGTAAGAACGGGGAGAGGAGTGAAAGAGCGGTGGCTTCCTAACCGATCACGCCGCGTGCTGATGGGCGGCGATGATCTGGTCGGCGGCGCGGCCGGTGACTTCGGCCATGTGGTCGAACTGGCGCGTGAAGCTACCGGCACCGGCAGTAGCCGAGCGCAGCTCCACGATCAGCTCGCCGATCTCCGCTTCCGGCATCATGGCGCGGACACAGTCCCAGCCGGTCCAGCCCTCGCGGGTGTCGAAGCCGAGAATCTGGCCGCGCCGCGCCGACAGGATCGCGTTGATCTTGGCGGTGGCGTCGGTCGGGCAGACGATCTCGACCATGTGGATCGGCTCCAGCAGCACCGGCTGGCATTGCGGCAGGCCTTCGTTGAGCCCGACCCGCGCCGCGGTGCGGAAGGCGAGATCGGAGCTATCGACGCTGTGGTAGGAGCCGTCGGTCAGCGTCACCTGCACGTCGGTGACGGGGAAGCCGAGCGGACCACGCGCCAATCCATCAACGACGCCCTCCTCGACCGCCGGGATGTAGTTGCGCGGCACCGCGCCGCCCACCACCGTCTCGGCGAACTTGAAGCCGTCGCCGCGCGGCAGCGGCTTGATATCGAGCACGACATCGCCGAACTGGCCGTGGCCGCCGGACTGCTTCTTGTGACGTCCGCGCTGGGTGATCGGCTTGCGGATGGTCTCCTGATAGCCGATCGCAGGCGGATGCGAGGTGACTTTGACGCCGAAGCGGTCGCGCAAGCGCTCGCTGGCGACACGCAGGTGCATCTCGCCCTGGCCCCAGAGCACGGTGTCGTGGGTCTTGGCGTTCTGCACGATCATGAGCGAGGGATCCTCCTCATGCAGGCGCATCAAGGCCTGGCCGAGCTTGACGTCGTCCTTGCGGTCGGTGGCCGCGACCGAGATCGCGAGCACGGGCGGCGTCGGCTCGATCGTGATCAATGCCGCGGGCGCCGTCTTGCCGTTCGAAACTGTGTCACCGGTCTTGACCGGATCGAGCTTGGCGAGCGCCACCGTGTCGCCGGCTTCTGCCGAGGCGCGCTTGGTGTCGTAGGCGCCGTTGACCGCGAGGATGCCGGAGATGCGCCCGGCGCCGCCGGATGAGGATTGCAGCGTGGCGCCGTCGTCCAGATGGCCGGCGAGCAGCCGCGTCAGCGACAACTTTCCGCCGTGCTGCGAATGCAGCGTCTTGAAGACATAGCCGAGCGCGTCCTTGGCTTGGGGAACGCCGAGGCGTCTGGCAGTCTCCGCAACACCGGGCGCCTCGTGACGCAACGCCTTCATCAGGCGCAACACGCCGTTCTCGCGCACGGCGGCGCCGAGCAGCACCGGGCAAATCAGCCCTTCCCGCAATTCGCGGGCGAGATCGTCGAAGACGGCATCGCGCGGCGGCTGGATGTCCTCGAGCAGCTGCTCCATCAGCGCATCGTCGTGGTCGGCGAGCTTCTCCAGCATCGAGAAGCGGGCTTCCTTCTCGCGATCGAGATCGCCGCCTTCGAGCGCGATCACCTCGGAGGCCTTGTGCTCGCGATAGACGAAGGCGCGCTCCAGCGCGAGATCGACGAAGCCCTCGATCAGCTCGCCCTTCCAGATCGGGATCTGGCGCAGCACCAGCGGCACGCGCGAGGCGGGCTGCAGCATTGCCAGCGTCTCGCGGATGCGCTGGCTGGCGCGGTCGATCTTGTTGAGGAACAGGAAACGCGGGATCTTCAGCTCCTCCAGCTCGCGCAGGATGATCTGAAGCTGCGGCAGCTTCTTCTCGTCGGCCTCGCAGACCACGATTGCGGCGTCGACCGCAGGCAACGCGGCGCGCATGTCGTGCGCAAACTCAATGGAACCGGGACAATCGAGGAAGGTGTAGCTGTCGCCCATGAAACTCGTGGTGGCGGCAGTGAGGCCGACGGTCATCTTGTGATTGCGGGCCTCGGGCGTGGCGTCGCCGACGGACGTTCCGGCGTCGACGCTGCCGGCGCGCGGGATTGCGCCCGTTCGCGCCAATATTGCTTCCAGAAGTGTGGTTTTACCGCTTTGGAAAGGGCCCACCAGCGCGATGCACCGTGGACCTCGGGGACTTCTGACGTCTTGTCCCATTCGCCGCCTCCTTGATGTGGAGCTCGGCCCGTGATTGGGTCGGCAAACGCCGATGCTCTGCCCCTCCCTTAGATTTGGCAAGCATCAAACGTCGCTGCGGTGCGTCGTCAGTTAGATCAAGTCTTATAATTCCAAGACGGCCGGCTCGGTGTTCCACCTCTCCCGAAGGAGAGGTGGAGAACGAGCCTCGCCCACAATCATCAACGGCCCGGACGGAGTTCCAGGCTCTCGAGGCCCGCAGCGATGTTGAGGCCGACCTGGCCTTGCACGCTAAGCGGCTGGAGCGCGATCGAATTGTTGGAGCCGCCGACCAGCACGTTGCCGCCGAGGCCGACGCCGATCGAGGCGCTGCCCTGCGCGCCGGCGTAATTGCCGGCGAGGTCGCCGGGGCCGAGCCGGTCGACCGGTGCGAACACGCCCCAGGCCAAAGCCGTCTCCTGGGTGATGCCGATGTCGAGGCCGACCTTGCGGATGGTCGCGACGTAGCGATCGTCGGGCAAGCCGTCGGCGCGCAGCACGCAGCCGAGATGGGTCACCGACCCCACGATGAAGCCGACGCTGGCGCCGCCCCGGCATTCGAGCACGCCGACCCGCGCCATCCGCTGCTGTGCGCCAGCGTTCACGACGGAGGCCGTGAGGCCGGCAGCGATGAGTCCGGCGAAGAGGAATGAACGGTGCATGAATGTCTCCGGCGATGATGATGCGAGCAGAGAAGCCGCGGCTGGCAAGCGGCGCGCGATGGTCTATGCCATAAGAGCCGCGGCCGTGCCAGATCGCACACGTTAGAATCGAACTTGCGGAGAGAGCCCCTCACCCCACCCTCGCCCCGTAAGAACGGGGAGAGGGTGTGAGAGTGCGACGCGTCCCACACAGTGCAACGTCGCCGACTTGCTTAACCTCTCCCCGCTCTTCTGCGGGGAGAGGTCGGATTGCGCTGCAATCCGGGTGAGGGGCCTGGCACAACGCCGACCAGAAGCAAAAGTCCGTCCGACTCCGCTTATCGAGAAACACAAAAAGGCCCGCACGAAGCGGGCCTTTTCAATTCGCATTGTCTTTGGCTTACCGCAGATTGCCGCAGAAGCGCTGGATGCGCTTGCAGGCGTCTTCGAGGTCCGAGGTCTTGGTCGCGTAGGAGATGCGGAACGCCGGGCCGAGGCCGAAGGCCGACCCCTGCACCACGGCGACGCCTTCGGTCTCCAGGAGCTCTGTGACGAACTGCTCGTCGTTCGAGATCACGGTGCCCGACGGCGCTTTCTTGCCGATCGTGCCGGCGCAGGACGGATAGACGTAGAACGCACCCTCGGGACGCGGGCACTCGATGCCGCTCGCCTGGTTGAGCATGGAGACCACGAGATCGCGGCGCTCCTTGAACACCTTGTTGTTGGCCGGGATGAACTCCTGCGGACCGTTCAGCGCCTCGACGGAGGCCCATTGCGCGATCGAGCACGGGTTCGAGGTCGACTGCGACTGGATCGTCGCCATCGCCTTGATGAGCTGCGCCGGGCCGCCGGCATAGCCGATGCGCCAGCCGGTCATGCAATAGGCCTTGGAGACGCCGTTCACCGTGAGCGTGCGGTCGTAGAGGCCGGGCTCGACCTGCGCGACGGTGGTGAACTGGAAGTCGTCATAGACGAGATGCTCGTACATGTCGTCGGTCATCACCCAGACATGGGGATGCTTCATCAGCACGTCGGTGAGCGCTTTCAGCTCCGAACGCGTGTAGGCAGCTCCGGTCGGGTTCGACGGCGAGCACAGGATGACCCATTTGGTCTTCGCCGTGATCGCGCGCTCGAGCGCTTCGGCCTGGAGCTTGAAGCCGGTCGCGGCGGTGCAGACCACCGGCACCGGCTCACCGCCCGCGAGCGCGACCATCTCGGGATAGCTGACCCAATAGGGCGCGGGAATGATCACCTCGTCGCCCGGATTGATGGTCGCCATCAACGCGTTGTAGAGCACCTGCTTGCCGCCGGTGCCGACGATGATCTGGTTCGGCTTGTAGGCAACGCCGTTCTCGCGCTGAAACTTCGCGATGATGGCTTCCTTCAGCTCGGGAATGCCGTCGACGGCGGTGTACTTGGTCTTGCCGGCCTCGATGGCGCGGATCGCCGCCAACTTGATGTTGGCGGGCGTATCGAAGTCGGGCTCGCCGGCACCGAGGCCGATGACGTTGCGGCCCGCCGCTTTCAGCGCGCGTGCTTTATCCGTGACCGCGATGGTCGCGGACGGCTTCACACGGTCGAGCGCAGCGGCAAGGAAGGACATCATCATCTCCTGGCGAGCGTCGTGAAGCCCTTCGCCTCACGACTCTGATTGTGGGAATGAGCCACCCTAAAACGTGTGCCGCTGGCCCGCAAGAAACTTCGGCCCGATCCCGGAAAAGTTTACGATTTGGAGCGCTCAGAGGCGCGGTTTCCCGCAATTTTGCGCAACTTTGCCGGCCAAACCCCTCACATCCGGCAAGGCCTGTCCTCGGAGCAATTTCAAGCTCCCTCGCGATCAAAACAGAAGGTCGTCATGCCCGGGCTTGTCCCGGCTTGTCCCGGCCACGACGATGCGGAGGTTTCAGCGGCTTAGCGTTGGTAGCTCCACCGTCTTCGCACCACGCACGGCGCAATGCCTCCACGCATTGACGTAAGCGTGATCTGATTTGCCTCGTCGCGCGGAAATGATCTTCCGCTCCATTGCAGTGCGGTAGGGTTTTCGAGTTTTTCTATCGGCCGGCTCTTGCGGCGGATTCGCATCGGCATCATTGTTTAGCCGCCTCGCGGGCAACGAGCGCCGCGTCTTCTCGTCCTCGGATTTCGAACGCCAGAATGTACAAGCTCTATTCGATGCAACGCTCGGGCAACAGCTACAAGGTCCGCCTTGCGCTGGCGCTGCTCAACCTGCCTTACGAAGCGGTGGAGGTGGATATTCTGCGCGGCGAGAGCCGCACGCCGGATTTCCTCGCGAAGAACCCATCGGGGCAGGTGCCGCTGCTCGAGGTCGGCGAGGGCCGCTATCTCGCCGAGTCCAATGCCATCCTGTGGTACGTTGCCGTCGGCACGCCGCTCGCGCCGGAGAACCGCATCGACCGCGCCGAGGCGCTGCAATGGATGTTCTTCGAGCAGCACGCGCTCGAGCCGAACATCGGCGCGGCCTATTTCTGGCTGTCGCTGGTCAAGGGCGGTCGCGACCTGCAGACCCATTCGCTGGAGGACTGGATGGAGCGCGGCTATGGCGCGCTCCAGGTGATGGAGAATCACCTCAAGACCAATTCCTATTTCGCCGCGCGCCAGCTCACGGTCGCCGACATCGCGCTGTACGGCTACACCCACCTCGCCGATCGCTGCGATTTCGACCTCCAGGCTTTCCCGGCGATCCGGGACTGGCTGAAGCGCGTCGAAGCCACGCCGGGCTTCGTGACCATGGACTGGCGCCCGGCCGACATCGACGATCCCGCCAGCATCGCTGCGAGCGCCTGACGGCGCCCGCTCCGGCGAATAGCGGGCATAAGGGCTCCCTTTGCCGCAATCCCGCCACTTTCGGCGCGGTCGCCGCCGCAATATTGCCGGTTGAAACTGGGAAATTCTGGAAAGTCGCGGGTGATTCGCTCGCGTGTTGAAGGATTTAGACCATGATGCGGGCGTCCGGCACAGCGGGGTTTCAGAGCCCATCCGCTACCGTCGCGTCTTCCCGGCTCACCCATGCGGTCGCGGCCTCGCTCGCCGTCGCCGCGCTCTCGCTGTGCCTGATCGTCACCCTCACGGTGCTGTCGACCAAGGCGACCATGGCGATGGGCCTGCCGGTCTGATTCCCGTTTCATCCTGGACCAGCCTTCAGGGCGCCGTGCGGCCCGCGCCGACCGGCATCGCGACAGGACGTCGATGAAATCACCTGTGGTAGTCGTTGCGATCACGCTGACTGCGGCCATCCTGGTCGCGGCCTCGCTGTTGATCATCGTCGGCACGCGCAAGGGCGCAGGCACGTCGACGCTGAATGCGCCGACGCTGCAGCTGCGCGTCAAGCACGCGCAGATGGTCTAAAATCTTCCGAAAGCCTTAGGCTTGCGCGCAAGCGCGCCTTAAGCACGCTGCACGAAATCGCATCGCGGTCAGGCAACAATCAGTCAGTGTTGCGACCTTACCTCGTTCGGGAGGAGCGAGACAGGTCCATGCGGTTCGGATGGCGTGCGATCTCCGGTCCGGCGCTGGCGGCAGCGACCCTGCTGCTGGCGATGGTGCTCGATCGCTTCGTCCCCGCGCCCTCGCCCGCCCCGCTGTTCGTCGGCATCGTGGCTCTCGCCGGCGCGCTCGCAGGTCTCGCCTCCGCCGTGACGACCGCGATCGTCGCGGTGATCGCCACAGCTCTGTTCTTCCTCAACCGCCACGGCCTTTCCGGCCATGGCGCCGCCGATCTGGTGCAGCTCGGCCTCCTGGCGGTCACCGCTTTCGGCACCGCCGGCATCACCGGGCTGATTCGCGAGCGGCTGCTCGGCAGTTTCGCGGCCGAGCGCCGCAGCCACGCCATTGCCGCGCGCCTGTCGGCCGCGCTCGACAAGATCGATCTCGGCATCGTGCTGCTCGATGCCGAGACCCGGGCCGAATTCATCAACCGCGCGTTCCGCGACTATTTTGCGGTGCCGGACGAGGTCGCCGACGCGAGGCCCCCCTTCATCGCTCTGATGTATCACGGCCGCGACACCGGCGCGTTCGAGCTGCCCGAGGACGAGCTCGGCACCTTCATCGCCCAGCGCATGGAGATGGTGCGGGTCGGCGATGCCACGCCGATCAAGATCGAGCTGCGCAACGGCGAGGTGCTGCGCTTCGTCTGCACCGCACTCCCCGATGGCGGGCGGATGCTGAGCTACACCCCGGTGACCGACCTCGTGCGCCACACCGATGCGCCGGCACGCGCCGACTACTACCGCTCGCTGCGCGGTCCGACCGGCCGCAAGCTGATCCGGACCTTGCGCGTTGCGGAGTGATGCGCGTGTGCGATTGATCGGCAGTACGATCATCACGTATGAAGGGCGTCCCTTCGTCGCGCAACGTCCGAGATCGCAGAAGTTCACATGTCGCTCATCATTCGCGCCGTCACCAGGCAGGATTACGATCAATGGCTGCCGTTGTGGGACGGCTACAACGCCTTTTACGGTCGCTCCGGTCCGACCGCGCTCGCGCCCGAGATCACGCGGATGACGTGGCAGCGCTTCTTCGATGCCTATGAGCCGATGCATGCGCTGGTCGCCGAAAGCGATGGCCACTTGCTCGGGCTGACGCACTATCTGTTCCATCGCAGCACCACCGCGATCGAGCCGTCCTGCTATTTGCAGGACCTGTTCACGTCCGAGGCCGCGCGCGGCAAGGGCGTCGGCTCGGCCTTGATCCATGGCGTCTACGAGCGGGCGAAGCTGGCGGGATCGCCGCGCGTCTACTGGCAGACGCACGAGACCAATCTCACGGCGCAGCGCCTCTACGACAAGGTCGCGGAGCGATCCGGCTTCATCGTCTATCGCAAGATCTTCTGAGCCCTGCGCCGTGGGGCCTGTGGATAACCCCGCCTGTCACCGGCGCGTAACACGGCAAGGCTACGCTGCCCCTGCGTCTGGTCAGGCCCCCGTCACCGATCATGCGCCCCAAGCGGTCCCCGTCAGTCGCCGCGTCTGACAGGGGCCGCATTTTTTTGCCGGCAGCACTACTTGGCGCCGCGCCCCACGGTCTGCATCACCTCGAAACCTTCGAACTGGGGATGGCCGAGATAGAGCGGCTTGTTATCGCCGGCCTTGTGATGCGCTGCGCGAAACGCTTCCGACTTGGTCCAGGCCTCGAACGCCGCATAATTCGCCCATACGGTGTGCGAGGCGTACAGCGTGTGGTCCTCGGCTTCCGGCCCGCGCAGCAGATGAAACTCGATGAAGCCCGGCACCTTGTCGAGATGGGTGTCGCGCGTGAGCCAGACCTGCTCGAAGGCAGCCTCGGAGCCCTTGGCGACGCGGAAGCGGTTCATGGCGATGTACATGGGGCGGTGTCTCCTGTAGGCCCAATCGGCAGGATGCGATGCTCTCGCGCTCCATCTCCCCGTTCTTACGGGGAGAGGGTGGGGTGAGGGGCTGCCTCCGCGAGTTCGGTCTTGATTGTAGGCGATGTGCGCGATGCACGCACTGTCAATGTGGGAGTCGAACGGACTCCCTCCTGGCAACAGTGTGCCCTGCCCCTCACCCGGATCGCTCAAGCGCGCAAATGCGCGCCGCAGCGATCCGACCTCTCCCCGCAGAAAGGCGGGGAGAGGTTAAGTCCCGTTTCCCGCCGCCGCGAGCTCAGCCTGAATCACGACGAGAACTCCTTCGGTGTTCCCGAGGACATCGTTGTTCCAGAAGCGCAGCACCTTGTAGCCCTTCTCCCTGAAGCGCTCGTCTCGAACAGCATCCGCTGCGGACTCATTGTGCTGCCCCCCGTCGACCTCTATGACGATCCGCTTCTCGCGACACACGAAATCGCAGATGTAGCCGATGATCGGCTCTTGCCTGACGAATTTGTGCCCATCGATCCTCCGATTGCGAATGCTATTCCAGAGAACCGTCTCGGCGTCTGTTTGATCAGCGCGCAAGCGTCGTGCGAGTCGGATGGATTTTTCATTGCGGCTACGCATTGCCCTGCCCCTCACCCGTAGTGGACGCACCGCTCTCTCGCTCCCTCGCCCCGTTCTTACGGGGAGAGGGTGGGTGAGGGGCTGTCTCCGCGAGTTCGGTGTGGATTGTAGATACGGTGCGCTCAATCGCAATCGTCTTGCGACTCGGAAGGATTTGATTCGTGGCAACAGAGTGCCCTGCCCCTCACCCGGATTGCTCAGGCGCGCAAATTGCGCGCCAGAGCAATCCGACCTCTCCCCGCAGAAGGGCGGGGAGAGGTTAAGCCACCAGCCCCTTCATCGGCCTAGCGCTTGCGCTGTCGGGAAACACCGTCTCGGCCAGCACGCGATCGGACAGGCCGAACTGGTCCTGCAGCACGCCTTTGATCACCGAGCGCAGATCCGTCGTCGGCTTGAGGTCGCGGCCTTCATACAGGTTCGCGAGCTTGAGGCCGGGCCAATCCGAGATGACGCGGCCGCCTTGCACCGCGCCCCCGGCGAGCAGGGCGATGGTGCCGGTGCCGTGATCGGTGCCCTCGGTGCCGTTGATGCGCGCGGTGCGGCCGAACTCGGTGGCGACGACCACGACGGTGTCGCGCCAGCGATTCCTTAAGCCGCTTTCGAACTCGGCGAGCGCGCCGTCGAGGCCGCCGAGCAGGAAGGCGAGGCGCCCCACAGGGCCGCCTTCATTGGCGTGCGTGTCCCAGCCGTCGAAGGCGAGCGCGGCGATGCGTGGGCCGTCATCGGCCGCCATCAGCTTTGCGGCGCCACGCGCGACCTGCCGCATCTGTGCGACGGCGTTGCCGCGCGCAGCTTTCATGTCGTCGCCGCTCGCCGCCTTGTCGAGCTGGAGGCCTTGCGACAATGCGGAGGCCAAAGCGGGATCGCGGTGGCGGTAGAGCTCGACGAGGCGCATCGCGGTGTCGTCATCGGCCTGCGGCAGCGCGACCGGCGCCCAGCCCACAGTGGGCGCGCTGCCGCGCAGCACCAGCGGCGTGGTGGGGCCGACCGCAAGCCCGCTCGACACGCGCTCGCCGCGCGGCAGTACTTCCAGTGCGCGATTGAGCCAGCCGGACTGCACGCGGCCCGGACCGGCATAGCCGCTTTCGAGCACGTCCTGGCCGTCGAAATGCGAGCGGTCGCGATAGGGCGTCGCGACGGCATGGATCACCGCCGCGTGCTTGTCGCGATACATGCGCGCGAATTCCGGCATCGCCGGATGCAGGGCGAAGAACGAGTCGAGCATGATCGCGGGATGGGCGCCATCGGCCGCAAGGGCGATCGATCCATGCAGGCCGGCATAATCGGGATCGCCGAGTGGCGCGACGGTCGAGAGCCCGTCCAGCGCGCCGCGCAGGATCACCACGATCAACCGCGGATCGCGCCCGTCGGCCGCGCGGGCGAATTTCGGCAGGTAAGCCCAGGCTGCGAAGGAGGCGCCGCCGAGCAGGAGACCTCGGCGGGATGTGAGGAGCCGGTTCTCGACGCAGTCGGTCATCATCATCTCCTCTGCATTTCCGGCGACATCAGCAGCAGCGCCAGCGCCTGCTGCCGCGACTCCGCGCGCTCGATGGTCCGCCGCGTCTCGGCCGAGGCGGCATCGGCGGCGGCGAACTCCAGCAGGTCGAGCGGATCGATGTTGTTGCCGAGCCGCGCCCCGATCTGCGCCGCGATGTCGAGCCTGAGCTTGATGCCTTCAGGCGCGGCCCAGGCGGCATTGCTGTCGGGAAAGCCGTTGGGACCAGGCGGCGACCACAGCGGCTGGCCGAGCAGATTGAGGCTGTTCAGATAGAGGCCGGGATCCTCCGGCACGCGTGCCAACAGCCGGCCGCTCGCAACCAGGAAATCGTATGGCGAGCGCATCTTGGTGAGCGGCGCCGTCCATGCTTCATCGGAATCGACCAGCGCCGTCGCCATCGCCTTGAGATCGCCGTCGGTCTTGACGAAGACGTCGCGCAGGCGCGCAACGAGCGCCGGCGGCGGATCGTCCGCGACGAAGTGACGGACGAATTTGGTGGCGATGAAATTCGCCGTCGAGGGATGCCGCGCGAGATCTGCGAGCGCGGCTTCGCCCTGTGCGAGGCCCGCCTGGTCGTAGGTCTTGCCGAGCAGGACCTGCGGCCCGGGCTGATGCGCATTGACGTTGAAGACGAAGGAGCCGGGGGCCCCGAGCTGCCCCTGCCGGCCGGCAAACGTCCAGCCGGTGATGATGCGCGCGAGCGAGGTGACGTCGCCTTGCGTGTAGCCGCCGCCGACGCCGAGCGTATGCAGCTCCATGATCTCGCGCGCGAGATTTTCGTTCAGCCCGCGCTTGCGGTTTTGCCCCGCGCGCGAGTCAGGTCCAAGCGATTGCTGGTTGTCGAGGAAGAACAGCATCGCCGGGTGCTGCTCGACCGCCCTCAGCATGTCGGCAAAGCGCCCGAGCACGTGCGGCCGGATCGCCTCGCGCTCGAACGCGCCGGCCCAGATCCGCGCCAGCTCGCCCTTGCTGGCGGAGATGCAGAAATGATTGGACCAGAACGCGACGAGGCGCTCGGTGAAGCCGCACTCGGCGAGCGTGGCGCGCTGCAACCGCGCCAGCGCCTCGGCGCGAAAGGCTTTCTGGATCACATTAAGCGGCTGCGGCGCCGGCTTGGCGGCGGGCTGCGGCGCGGCCGCGCTCGGCTGCATGGTCTCGGGTTGCGGTGCGCTGCCGGCGGGCTTTGCATCGGCCATCTGGCCGGTGATCTCTGCCGCGGCATTCAGCGAGAGATTGCGGCGCAAGGGCGGCTTCTGATCGGCAGGCGCTTGTGCCGGCGTCTCGGCGGGCGCGGCGGCCTTCGCCGCCTCACGCGCCTGCTTGACCTGGTCCTGATAGGCAAATACAGCCTGCCCGAGTTGCGGCGTCGGTTGCAGGCCCGGCGCTTCCAGCAGCACGCCATTGGGGCGCGAAAGCTCGGCCTTCACGAAGCCGCGCGGGTCGGAGCTTGCGTTGACGAGATCGCCCGATGCACCGCCGCGGGCGCCGAAGCCGAAGCGGTTGAGCGCGACGAGGGCGGCTTGCGAATCGCGGGCCATCGATGATCTGTCCTTCGCGCGTTGGGAGGTGCTTCCCTGCGACGCGGGCGGCGCGTAATATACCGCAGCGGCAGATGAACCCGACATGAAAATGACGGCGAAGCTTCGACCTAAATCATGACAAATCCGAAAGAAATGCCGTCAGCGCCGGCACCTGCGCGCCGTCTCACCTGTTCTCGTTGCGGCAGCGAATTCGGCTGCGATCTCTCGGGCAATTGCTGGTGCGCGGAGGAGACGGCACGGCTGCCGATGCCGGTCGCGGGCGAGGACTGCCTGTGCCGGGAATGTTTAAGGAAAGCGGCGGCCGTTGCGATACCTTCGCCGCACGGCAACGACCCGAGTACGGTCTCCCGAGGCGACGCGGAACACGCTTCTTGAAGGACGATGCCCTGTCGTTCGAGAGAACATGACGGCAGGGAGTTGCGGCGCCGGGGACAATTCTCGCTACGTCCTTTCAGATCCGTTTACCTTTCCCGGCGGCATCCCGCGCTTTCATGCATCTCTTAACGAAACACGGGTAAGTTGTGCCCCGCAAATGCGAGTGCACCGGAAATGATCCGTTTCGTATTGTTCACCTGTATGGCTTTCACTACCGCCTTCGTCGGAATGTCTTGGGCAATGCGCGGGTTTCCCGCCTCCACGGTTTCGCCGATCAGCGCATTGCAGCCCACGCTCACCACGACATTCGGGGGAGAGAGCGCCAAGGCGTACGATCGCAAAATGTGGGAAGCCGCACACACTTCCCAAAGCGACAAAGATCCGAAGCGCGACGTACTGCGGCTCGACGCGTTGCAGGCAGCGACCGCGTACGCGATGTCGCCATGCGACGACACGATGAAGGCCAATCTCATCGCCGCAACGACGGCCTATGCACGTGCGTACGTGAAGATCTTCGACTGCCCGAACCCCATGATGGCGATGTTCTGCAGCGAGAAGAAGAGGGACGAGGCCAACGCGGCGTTCTCTACACCCCTCGACATTCGAGTCAGCGCCGCGCTGGCCGAAGCTTTTGAGCAGAAGGGCGTCGTCGAGACCGACTTTCCGGAGGAACTCCGCCTCACGGTCAAGCAATTTGCTGGCCCCGGCCTGTGGTCCGAGCCGTCTCCGGTTTGCCTGCCGCGGATGCGCGCAGCAGGGAGCGGCAAATGAGCCGCATCTGGTTCGCGATCTGGGCGATCGTGGTCTGTCAAGTCGCAGCTTGGGCGTTTGCGCCGGAACCAAAGCCTCGGTCCCAGGCCTTTGCGGGTGACGGCAAAGGTTACGGAGACACTGAAAAATACACGGTCGAATCGCGCATCAGCCAGCGCCGCGGCGCAATGGTCGCGCTGGAGCTTCCCTGGAGTGGGCGCTGCACCGGTGACACGCGCAGACACTTCATTGAGGGCCTCAATGAGTACTACTACCACCGTCAGAATCAGACAGAGCGCTATCCCGAGACATTCGGTCCGGCGGGCGCCGATTACATTGCCAGGCAGTGGTCGACCGGAGAAGACAAGCGCATTGAGCGGCTCACACAGGAAGCCTACGCAAGGGGCTATTTCAAACCATCGGACTTCGATGGCGTCGCCAGCAAGTTGATCGCAGTCGTCGTCAGGAACGAACGCGTAACAGGACACGCCTGCGCGGGTTGAACGCGTCCAGGAGCGAGCAGCACGTCATCCGCTACACTTTTCGCGCCATGCCGTCGAACGCATCCAGCAGCTTTTCGCGCCAGGCATAGACCGGATCATTCGCTTCGAGCAGCTTGAACGGACTGACCACGCGCGCCCACTGGAATCCGCCGAACACGATATAGTCGGCGTAGTTCGGCGCATCCCCGCCGATGAAGGGCTGCGTCTTGAACGACTGACGCATCACCTCCAGCGACTTGCGGAAGGCGATGACGCCGGCGTCGCGGCTCGCCATGATCTCCTCGAGAGTCTTGCCGCCGAAGCGCGCCTCGCGCGACTTGCGGAAATAGGCGGCATCGACCTCATTCAGATTCTTCGGGATATCGGCGATGATGAGCGGAAAGATGCCGCCGACGATGGCGATGTCGCCCCACGCATTGATCATGCGCGCCATGGCACGGCCGCCCTCGCCGCCGAACAGCGACGGCCGATCCGGAAAATTGTCCTCGAGATAGGTCGCGATGGTCCAGGAATCGACCACCGGCTTGTCATGATGCAACAGCACGGGGACCCTCTCCGAGCCGTGCGGGGCAAGCGCGCTCTTCTCCGTGAAGCGCCAGGGCAGCGACTCCGCCGTGAGGCCCTTGTGCGCCAGCGCCATCCGCGTGCGCCAGCAA
This sequence comes from Bradyrhizobium glycinis, assembly GCF_016031655.1. GTDB lineage: Bacteria > Pseudomonadota > Alphaproteobacteria > Rhizobiales > Xanthobacteraceae > Bradyrhizobium > Bradyrhizobium glycinis. The sequence goes on along the minus strand of NZ_JACCHQ010000029.1, from coordinate 56,202 downwards.
TACGGGCTGAAGGGGCGCGCGGGATCGGTGCCGACGAGTTCGAAGAGTTTGAGTGACATGAAAGGCGCCTCCTCATGCTCCGTCATTGCGAGGAGCTGATGCGACGAAGCAATCCGGTCTGCCGCCGCGAAAGGCATTCTGGATTGCTTCGCTTGCGCTCGCAATGACGATGTGGAGGCATCACCGCCCGTTCGCGCGCAACAGCCTCTCGCCGCCTTCCGTCACGGCAATGACGAGCCCAAGGCCTGGCCGACTCTCGCGCGCGACGTAGCCGCGCTCGGCGGCGTCCTCCCAGATGGTGAGGCGCGGGCACGAGGTCTTCCAGGTCGCGAGCACCTCGGCGTAGGCGCGTGGCTCGCGCGCGACCCATTCGACGAAGTCCAGCACCAGCGGATCGGCCGTCTCGCTCATTGCAAACCTCCCTTGTCGAAGGCGGCCAGAACCGGCGCACGCAGCAACAGCCAGCCGCCATGGGCGACGTAGTAGCAGGCGATGGTGGTGATCAGCTTGTTCGACCAGGCGATGAACTGTTGGTCGGTCATGGCTTCGAGAATGCGCCGCGCGAGCGTGGTGCCGAGCATCGAGGCTGCGATCGCGACGATGGCGAGCACGGGATCGAGGCTCGCGGCCTGATCGATGATGCCGCCGAAATAGATCAGCTTGGTGAAATGACTGACGAGCTGGCACATCGCCTTCGTCGCCACCTTCTCGCGCCGGCCGAAATCGCCGCCGAGGAAGAAGGTGTCGAGCAGCGGGCCGGAGACGCCGGTCATCAGCATCAGGCCCATGCAGATCGTGCCGTAGACCGTGCCCTGCCAAAGACGGTCGGGATCCGGCTTGATGTTCGCCGGCAAGAGCCGCGCCATGAACGGGGTGATGCCGAGCAACAGCAGCGCCGTCGGCTTGTCCGGCACGTAGCGGGTCAGCGACCAGGCGGCGAGCGCCACAGTCGCGCCGACCATGTAGTTCGCAACCGGCCGCCAGCGGATATGCGCCCGCCACAGGAACGCCCGCCAGCCGTTCGAGGCCATCTGCGTGATCGCATGCAGCACCATGGCAGTCGGCAGCGGCATCAGGGCCAGCAGCACGCCGATCAGGATCAGCCCGCCCGCCATGCCGAACAGCCCCGACAGAAACGCCGTGGCCACCATCAGCAATCCGAGGGCAGCGATCATGATGGGAGCCACGAGGAATTCTCCGGTGGTGGCTGAACGTAAGGGACGAAGGCTCCATCGCCCCCTCGCCCCGCTTGCGGGAAGAGGGTGGGGTGAGGGGGAGTCTCCGCGCGGACGGTGAGAACGAGACTCGCGGAGTGTCCCCCTCACCCGGAATTTGCTCTCGCAAATTCCGGCCTCTCCCCGCGGGCGGGGAGAGGTGACGGCATCGCGCCTCCTTCAACAAATCAGCACGAATTACGCTGATGTTTGTGCCTCGCTTGCGCCTATTCCGCAAACTGAGTTATCTTGCCCTGGCATCAGTTTTCCTGAGGGTGGGTCATTTGCGGCGGCTGCTGTTTCTCAACGGCATCAAGGCGTTCGAGGCGGCGGCGCGGACCGGCAGCTTTGCTGCGGCGGGGCTTGAGCTGAGCGTATCGGCGGCCGCCGTCAGCCGCATGGTGCACCTGCTCGAAGAGCGGCTCGGCGTCGCCTTGTTCGAGCGCAAGGCCAACAGGCTCGTGCTGACGCAGGCCGGCCGCGCCTATCAGAGCGGGCTGACACCGATCTTCGATGCGCTGGCGAGCCTCACCGCGCAGGTCACGGCGCCTGCGAGCGTGCGCGTGCTCACCATCGGCGTCGGCCACACCTTTGCGATGCGCTGGCTGATCCCCCGCCTGTCGGAGTTTCGCAGCGAGGAGCCCGACATCGAGGTGCGCTTCACCACCGGCGGCGCCGCGGTGCCATTCGGTGAGGACTGGAACTGCGGCATCAAGCTCGGCACCGGGGATTGGCCCGGCCTCGTCGCCGAGCCGCTGTTCGCGGGCGACCTCACCCCCGTCTGCGTGCCGCGCCTTGCCGGCGGATTGAAGCGCCCGGGCGACCTGAAAGGACCGAGCCTGATCCGCGTCGCGCACTCACCCGAGGACTGGCCGATCTGGCTGAAGGCGGCCGGCACCGCGAGGATCAACGCGCGCGGGCCCGAGTTCCAGTTCTACGGCCAGGCGCTGCAGGCTGCGGCCGACGGGCTCGGCATCGCCATGGGCATCCGCCCCTATATCGACGACGATCTCGCGGCCGGCCGGCTGGTGGCGCCGTTCGCTCTGTCGGTACCCAAGGGCATGCGCTGGTACCTCGTCTATCGCAGCTTCCAGACCGAGCAGCGCGACTTTGCCGCCTTCCGCCGCTGGATCATGCGGGCGGCGTCGGAACCCGCCGCCCGGCCGCGTAAGATCGGCCGTGCCGCAGCGCGGAACTGATGCCGGGCGGCAAAAAAGCCGCCTGCTTGTGAACGGCTTCACATCCCAAAATCCGCAAACGTGGTCCCCTGACTCTCCGAAAAGAAACGTGGGACCTACACTATGACGACCCTCTACGACGGCTTTGACATCGAATCCTTCGAAGCTGGCAAGGGGCTGTGGCACGCGCGGATCCGCCGTGCCGATCTCAGCCCGGTGGCCATCGACGGCGTGCTGTTTCCGGCCATGGAGGTCGGCTTCGCCTGGCCCGATCGCGATGCCGCGATCGCCGATGCCAAGCACCACATCGATCGTTTCCGGCGGCGGGCCGGCGACGACAGATAGGGGGTCCGCAGACGGACCAGACGACAGGGCGGCGCAAAGGGGGAAACCGGTCATGTCCTTCATCGAAACCGACGCGGCGCAGCCGCGGATCTACGCCCGCGCAGTGCTGTCCAACTGCCCGGAATGCGACGGCGATCTCACGGTGCTCCGCGTGATCGGCGGCCGCGCCGGATGCGAGTACTGGACCATGCGCTGCACCGATTGCGGCGGCATTCATCTCGATATCCTCGAGCCGAACGTCACCGCCGGAGACGAGGGGCCGCGACCGACGGCGTGAACCGCAAGGCTGCTGCCAACCTGCTGTCAGCAGCCTGCATCGCGACGGGCATTCGCCCTTTATCGCGGGGCGGACTCGTCCCATATTCGCTCCATGGCGAAGAAACCTGCATCCTCCGAAAAATCCGGCAAATCCCCCAAGACCAAGGCTCCGAACTCGAAGGCGCATCGCCCCGATGTGCAGCCGATCGGGCCGGCGCTGGCCGAATTGCTCAATCCCGCGATCAATCGCGGCGATGCGGGCCTGGGATCGGGCACCGGCCTGCAGCCGCCGCCGGACAATTCGCGCGACCGCCGTGCCGGGGGCGAGGCCGCCGCGCATCGCGCGCGGGCTTCGACGCCGAAGGAGTTTCCGCAAGACGCGGCGCGGCCGATGCCGCTGCGGCCCAATCCGCAACCGCCGGGCGCCCGGCAGTCCAGTGAGCTAGCTGGGCTGGAGGAGGCGCCGCAGGCCAATTACGGAACCGCGGCCACCATTCCGACACTCGATCCGGAACTGGCGCGGCAACTCGGCTTGCCCACCGAGGAGGACGATGCCGAGGCGCTGGCACGGCCGCCGCGTTCCAAGATGGAGGCACTCGGCGTCAAGGCCACCGCGGACGCGCTGGAATCGCTGATCCGCGAGGGCCGGCCGGAGTTCCGCAAGGACGACGGCTCCATGAAGGTGTGGACGCCGCACCGGCCGCCGCGCCCGGAGAAGTCCGAAGGCGGCGTGCGCTTCGAGATCAAGTCGTCCTACGAGCCCAAGGGCGACCAGCCGACCGCGATCGCCGAACTGGTCGAGGGCATCAACCGCAACGACCGTTCGCAGGTGCTGTTAGGCGTCACCGGCTCCGGCAAGACCTACACCATGGCCAAGGTGATCGAGGCGACGCAGCGCCCGGCCCTGATCCTGGCGCCGAACAAGACGCTGGCCGCCCAGCTCTATGGCGAGTTCAAGAACTTCTTCCCTGACAACGCGGTCGAGTATTTCGTCAGCTATTACGACTACTACCAGCCGGAAGCGTATGTGCCCCGCACGGACACGTACATCGAAAAGGATTCGTCGATCAACGAGCAGATCGACCGCATGCGCCACTCGGCGACGCGCGCGCTGCTCGAACGCGACGACGTCATCATCGTCGCCTCGGTGTCCTGCATCTACGGTATCGGCTCGGTCGAGACCTACACCGCGATGACCTTCGCGCTGAAGAAGGGCGAGCGCATCGACCAGCGCCAGCTGATCGCCGATCTCGTCGCGCTGCAATACAAGCGCACCCAGGCCGATTTCACCCGCGGCACGTTTCGCGTGCGCGGCGACGTCATCGACATCTTTCCGGCGCACTATGAAGACCGCGCCTGGCGCGTGAACCTGTTCGGCGACACCATCGAGAATATCGAGGAGTTCGATCCGCTCACCGGCCACAAGCAGGACGAGCTCGAATTCATCAAGATGTACGCCAACTCGCACTATGTGACGCCGCGGCCGACGCTGGTGCAGGCGATCAAGTCGATCAAATCAGAGCTCAAGCAGCGGCTCGACCAGCTCCACAACCAGGGGCGCCTATTGGAAGCGCAGCGGCTGGAGCAGCGCACCACCTTCGATCTTGAGATGATGGAGGCGACGGGCAGCTGCGCCGGCATCGAGAACTATTCGCGCTACCTCACCGGCCGCCGCCCCGGCGAGCCGCCGCCGACGCTGTTCGAATACGTGCCCGACAACGCGCTCATTTTCGCGGACGAGAGCCACGTCACCATCCCGCAGATCGGCGCCATGTTCCGCGGCGACTTCCGCCGCAAGGCGACGCTGGCCGAATACGGCTTCCGCCTGCCGTCCTGCATGGACAACCGGCCCTTGCGCTTCGAGGAATGGGACATGATGCGGCCGCAGACCATCGCGGTCTCGGCAACCCCGGGCAGCTGGGAGCTGAACGAGAGCGGCGGCGTGTTCGTCGAGCAGGTCATTCGCCCCACCGGGCTGATTGATCCTCCCGTTGATATTCGCCCCGCCCGCACGCAAGTCGACGATCTCGTCGGCGAAGTCCGCGCCACCGCGCAAGCGGGCTATCGCTCGCTGATCACGGTACTCACAAAACGCATGGCCGAGGACCTCACCGAATATCTGCACGAGCAGGGCATTCGCGTCCGCTACATGCACTCGGACATCGACACGATCGAGCGCATCGAGATCATCCGCGATCTGCGGCTCGGTGCCTTCGACGCGCTGGTCGGCATCAACCTGCTCCGCGAAGGCCTCGACATTCCCGAATGCGCGCTGGTCGCCATTCTCGACGCCGACAAGGAAGGCTTTCTGCGCAGCGAGACCTCGCTGATCCAGACCATCGGCCGCGCTGCGCGCAATGTCGACGGCAAGGTGATCCTCTACGCCGACCAGATGACCGGCTCGATGGAGCGCGCCATCGCCGAGACCAACCGCCGCCGCGAGAAGCAGGTCGAGTACAACAACGCCAACGGCATCACGCCGGAGAGCGTGAAGAAGCAGATCGGCGACATCCTCAACTCGGTCTACGAGCGCGACCACGTGCTGGTCGAGGTCGGCGGCCACGACATGACCGACGACGTCATTTCGATCGGCCACAATTTCGAGGCGGTGCTCGCCGATCTCGAAACGAGGATGCGCGAGGCCGCCGCCGATCTGAATTTCGAGGAAGCCGCGCGCCTGCGCGACGAGGTCAAGCGCCTGCGCGCCACCGAGCTCGCCGTGGTCGACGATCCCACTGCCAAGCAGCGCATTGTCGCGGGCAAGGCCGGCGCCTATGCGGGGGCGAAGAAATATGGCGATGCCGCCAACCTCCCCGTCAGCGCCATGAAGAACAAGAGCGCCGCAACCGCGCTCAAAGCCGGCGGGGCTAAGGGCTCCCGCGTGCACAAGCCGCATCTCGACGAGATGCACGGCCCGGAATCGCTGCCCTATCGCGAGAGCCGCGCGCTGCCGTCAAAGCCGTTCGGGAGCACCAGCCGCATCATCCAGCCGACGGATTCACGGCAGTCGGGGCCGGAGTTCGGGCCGGCGCCGAAGTCGACGGGCGGCGCGCCGGGCCGGCGCGGCGGGTGGAAGAAGAGGTAGGCGCGCGTAGGGTCATCCGCGACGTTCGTGGTTATGGAGTCTCAGATGCGCAATTGCGCATCATGGCTCGCCGCTCTGCGGCGCCCCGGAATGACACGAGGAGAGATTATCCCTCACCCCACGCTCGCCGTCACGACCGCCATCACCGACAGCAGCAGCACAATCGTCACCAATTGCAGCGAGGCCGCCGGCTGGGTGCGCCAGGCCGTGATCTTGTCGTCGAGCGACAGATGGGCCTCGAAAAATTTCGGCTCATAGACGGTCTTGAACAGGTGCGGGAAGCTCGGACCCAAGGTCACGGCCAGCATCGCGTGGGCGAGCGAGGCAACCGCGACGAAGATGGCGACGCCGGGATCGCCGACGAGGTCGTGGTCGCCGCAGAGCTTGAGCAGGAAGGCCGCAGCGGCGAAGGTCGGGAAGCTCTGCAGGGTCGCGGTCAGCGCGAGGCCTTCGAGCGCGTTATGCAGGCGGGACTTTCTGGCGGTGGCAATGGCGGCCATGGCACGTCTCCCTGATGACATGCCGATGACGGTAGTCGCAGCGCCGGTGGGGTGATGTGAGATGGGTCACGCGGGAGCGGCGGCGCTCTTCGGATGCGGTCAGTCTCCGCGAACCCACTCAGCGGCCCCGGAGAGACTTCCACGCGACAGGGCAATCGCATTTGAATTTTGCAGAGGTCGTCACGCCCGGGCTTGTCCCGGGCATCCACGTTCTTGGTGCGGCGTGGAAAGACGTGGATGGCCGGGACAAGCCCGGCCATGACGCTGTGGAGACAGCTGATCGAGGTGACCTTGCGCACGGCTCCATGCGCGTTGCGCGCCAGGCCACCGCATGCCGTGCGGATTCGTGCAGCCATGCCGTGACTCAACCGGTAATTGCACACCATGAACCGGGCATTGCGCTCCTGCGTCAAACCCTGTGAAATCTTCCGATTGTCGATCGGCGATGCCACGCGTTAGCGTTGCGGACCGCCGCGGAGCCTAATCAGGGCGGGGCGGAATGACGGTGGAGAAGCTGAATCGCCAACGCGTCGTGCACCTGCTCGATGCCTTCGCGCGCGGCGATATCGAGGCGGCGCTGGCCTGCTGCACCGACGACGTCGACTTCCTCACCCACGCGCCGATCGACGTGCTGCCGCACATGGTGCCGCGCCATGGCAAGCAGGAGCTGCGCGATCTCTGGCAGACGGTCTGGTCGCGCTATTCGGAAGTTCGTTACAAGACGCCGCACATCGTCGCCGAGGGCGAGGCGGTCGCGACCTACATGCACGCTTATTTCAAGAAGCGCAGCAACGGCCGCATGGTGCAGTTCGACATGGCGGTGTTCTATACCTTCCGGGGCGCCCTGGTGGCTGAGATCCGCGAGATCATCGATTCCTACGACCTGGTGCAGCAGGTGCTGGAACGGGAGATCGGGCCGCTGCTCGCCGGGGTGGAGTGAGCGTCGGGACCGGACAATTACGGGGTTCTATTGTAAATTTCACAAAGAACGATCAAGTGTGCATTGCGAAAACGTGAATAGCGTTTTGGCCGAAATCTGCTAATTTATTCGTATACAAATGAGTTGAGCCCCGGCGCCCGAGTGTGCGTGGGGTTGTTTGCCGTTTTTCCGTAAAGCCAGCTTCAGGACTGCCCCAAATGACAGAGCACAGCCTCTGGCGTTTCTCGCGCGCGTTGCACCGCGCGATCAACGACCGGCATTTCAGGGATATCGAGGCCTTGATCGACGAGGACGTCGAATGGGCGCTCTACGGCCCGATCGACATGTTTCCGTTCCTCGGCGCGCGCCAAGGCAAGGATGCCGTGCTCGACGTCATCCGCCAGCTCGCCGACAATTTCCACGTCCGCCGCTTCGACCGCGAGAGCATCATGCTGGGCGTCGATTCCGCCGCCTCGATGCTGCGCTATTCGCTGACGGCGCTCGATTCCAACAAGCCGATCAGCTTGCGCGTGGCGCAGTTCGCCCAGTTCAAGGCGGGCAAGCTGATCAGCATGCGCGTCCTGATCGACACGTTCGACCTGGTCGAGCAGGCACTCGGCCGCGCCATTCATCTGCCGAAGATGACGAGCGTCGGCTAACGCATGATCCGGCCCCGAAGGGCCGCGTTAGCGCAAAGTGCGGAGCGGTCTTCCGAAAAGATCCTGCGCAAACAACAACCTGAAGCGCGATGATGATCATCGCGCTTTAGGGGGGACGCCAACGGGCCCCGCTGTTCGGGACCGATGACGAGGCGATCGCGACATCCCGGCCTCCAGCCCCGCCGGATGCCATCGCATCACGAGCTCGTCATCGGGCGCGCGCCTTTCGCGCGGCCCGTTGGTTCGCGCCCCCTGGCGAACCGCCACAATTCCGCAACGATAAATCGGCACTTTTGGCGGCGGAATGGCGCATGGTCAGTGCGGCCGCTACAGTGAGGCGGATAGCATGCGCTGGGGCTCGTGGGCAGGACGATGGAATTCTCGACAGGGTTTGGCTGGACCAGGCTGCCTTTGCTGGCGGCCGCATTCATCCTGGGCTCGGTGCTGACGTTACAGGCACAGATCATTCCGCCCTTCTCCTCACCGGCAGCCGACGACGAGGCCGAGGCGGCCGAAGCCCCCGAGGTCAATGATCCCGACATCATGAAGGGCATCGACGTCGACAAGCTCGACTGGAGTCAGCTCGCGGTCGATGCCGGGACCGGCATCGACCCGATGGCCGCCAAGAAACGCGCGCAGGCCGCCGCCAGGGAAGGCCTCGACTGGTCGTCGAACCCCAATGCCAACGGCTCCTCGGCGGTGACCGTGAAGCAATCGGTGTCCTCGTTCTGGGATGCGCGGATCGGTGCCGACATGACGGTGACGAGCGAGCCCAGGACGATGTCCGAGCTGCTGGCGCAGAAGGCCACCAACGGCGGCAGCCTGCCGCAATCCTCGGGCAGCGCCTGGGCGACGGCAACCGCGCCGGGCGCGGGCGCGATCTGGGACAAGACCGCGGTGGAAGCCAGGGTCGATCCCGGCGCCGAGCACAGCAAGATCGGGGCGTCACTGACCAAATCGGTGCCGCTGTCGGGCGACACCTCCCTGACGCTGCGAAACGGCTACAGCGTCAACCAGCAAGGCACCACAGCGGTCCCGGGCATCGGCGGCCACGTCACGCGCAATTACGAGACCGACCAGAGCGCCAAGGTCACGGTGACCGACACCGGCACCAGCATCATTGCCGGCCAGACGCTGTCCACCACCGATGACAAATGGCTGCGCAAGCTCGGCGCGGAGCAGAAGCTGTTCGACAACGTCACCGTATCAGGCTCGGTCGGTGAAACCCCGCAAGGCACGCTGAACAAGAGCGTGACGGCGGGATTCAAGAAGAGCTGGTGAGCCGAAGCCTCCACTCTTTCCCCTCATCCTGAGGGGCTCCGAAGGAGCGGGTCTCGAAGGATCGAAGCCTGCGCTGCTACGGCGGGGCCTGCATGGTTCGAGACGCGCGCGAAGGGCGCGCTCCTCACCATGAGGGGTAGAGGTTCGGTTTCCGGCCCCCCATTCACACTTCCCTAACCATACGCCACGGCAAAACCCCCGAATCGTCCGGCCTTGCCGCATCTCGGCCCATTTGCGGTCAAAATCGGACGCCCTGATGCGGCCTGCCTCACAGACGTCGTCGTGCGGGGGACACTCGCGCTGCGCTCAACGCGAACAGGGGAACAACGATGAACGCCATGCGTCCTGAAAAGGTCGAAGCCACCGAGACCGAAACGGTCGATACCAACCTCGCCGCCGTGACCGAGGTCGAAGCCGGCATCCGCGATTTCGTCCGCAACGACATCGCCTATCTACGCCGTCCGGCGTCTGGCACCACCGACGCGCCGCCGCTCGACCCGAGCGCCGAAGCCACCGTCAACAACGTCAACTCGCTGATCCAGCGCGTCGCCGGCACCTCGCTCGCCGAGATCGAGAACCTGATCTCCGAGCTCGAGAGCCTGCGCGACCTGCTGCACGCCGAAGGCCAGCGCGTCCAGCGCGAGATCTCCGGCTACGCCCAGCTCAGCCAGGCCGCGATGAAGTCGACCCGCATGATCGCCGACAACGTCGCGCAGTGGAAGCGCGCCGCCGACGGCCTGCGCAACAGCTGATCGCCAGCGCGAACGCATCATTGGCCGCCGCGTTCCGGAAGGGACGCGGCGGTTTTGATTTGGTTGGTCTCGTGCCCCGGACGCGATGCGGCACGCAGTGACGCGTCGCAGAGCCGGGGCCCATGTCTCAGCATTTCTCCAGTGTGGCCACTGGGTCCCGGCTCTGCGCAGCAGCGTTGCACGCTGCAGCGCGTCCGGGACACGAGACTCCGCTTTGAACCCTCCGCCCCTTCCCGACGACCAACGCCAATTGCCCGTGCAGCTACGGCCGGGCTCAGGGGACATTTCAGATGGAAAGCATTCGGCCCGACACCACGGATCCGATCCCGTTGCGGCCCGCGCCGAATCAATTCGGCACGATCATGCTGCGCTTTGTCGGGCTGCTGGCGGTCGCGATCGCCATCCTGGCGTTTGTCTATAGCCGCTGAGCTGCGGCCGGATGCCGGCCGCGATCGTTAACGAATTCTTACCGGGCCGCTTCCACGGTCGAGGCTTCCAGGGTGTAGGCGCCATCGGCATAGCCCTTCACCACCATGCCGGCGACGAGCATCACGGCCAGCGTCGCAGTCGCGAAGATGAATCCAACAAATTTGAGTGCGCCGCGGTCAGCCATGGTCCTCGTCCCCTGTCGTCTGCCAATTCGTTTCAAATAGACAGCGACAGGTTCATAATTAGTTAGCAACTCACTGGTTCCGCCAAAACGCGGGGTCACCATGTTGCGCAGGCTTATGGCAGCCACCCGGAATCGCGTCCATAGCGCGCGGGCAACACTCGGCTGGTTTCTCTTCTCCCTCTCCCCGTTCTTACGGGGAGAGGGTTGGGGTGAGGGGCCTCTCTCCGCAGATGCGGTTGTCGAAAGCTCTGTACCCCCTCACCCGAATTCGATCTGCGATCGAATTCGACCTCTCCCCGCGAGCCGGGAGAGGTAAAGGAATCGCGATCAGCTCGATCGATTCTAAATCACCCCTTGCGCAGCGGCACGAAGGCAGTCGCGGTGATGGAATAGACCTCCTCGCCGCGCTCGTTGGTGCCGGTGGTGCGGACCGTCAAAATGCCCCAGCCGGGACGCGATGCCGAGGTGCGCTTGTCGACGACCTCGCTGACGTAATTGACCGTGTCGCCCGCGAGCACCGGCCTGATCCAGCGCAGGTCGCGAAAGCCCGGCGACGGGCCCCACACCGCAACCTCTTCGCCGCGCGAGACGGCCTCGCGCGCCAGATGCTGGCCGTCGGCGACAAGCAGGCTCATGCAGGCCGAGCCGACATGCCAGCCCGACGCGGCGAGCCCGCCGAACAGCGAGTTCTTGCCCTCCTCCTCGTCGAGGTGAAAGCGCTGCGGATCGAACTTGGCGGCGAATGTCTTGATCGACTCCGCCGTGAACGTATAGGTGCCGATCTCGCGGCGCTGACCGATCGCAATGTCTTCGAAAAACCGCATCAGGCCGCTCCCTCGCGCCGCTTGATCAGGATCGGCGAGGTCATCTCGGCGAGCGCCTGCCCCGCCGCATTGCGCGCGGTGCATTTGAACTTGACGATGCCGAGCTCAGGTCGGCTCTTCGAGACCCGCGCCTCCACGACGTCAACATCAAGCGTGAGATCGTCGCCGGGCCGCAGCGGCGACAGCCAGCGCACCTCGTCGACGCCAGGAGATCCCAGTGACGCGGCGCGCGTGATGAAGCCGTCGGCCATCATCCGCATCATCAACGAGCACAGGTGCCAGCCCGAACCGGACAGGCCGCGCAGCATGCTCTTGGCCGCTGCCGCCTCGTCGAGGTGCATCGGCTGCGGATCGAACTCGGCGGCAAAGGCCAGGATCTCGTCGCGGGTGACATGGCGCGGGCCGAACGTTCCGAACCGGCCGGGCGGGAAATCTTCGAAGGTCAGGGTCATCTCGGGAAAGCTTTGCGGGAATGACAGATTGTGGCCGCACTTTGCGGCAATCTCAACCCGCCGGCCCGCATGGCTCGTGCTACATACTCGGGATCGGCGTTGATTTGAGTCGGATCGGTCGACGGCCGAAGCCCGATTTGAAGTCCCGATTTGAAGTCCCGATCTGCCCTGGGGAGAGCAATGTTTTCATTCAGCGACCTGTTCCAATGGGACCGCTTCATCACGCCGACGATCATCAAGACCTTCTACTGGCTGGTGATCGCGCTGATCTGCCTGTTCGGCCTCTCCGGCATCTTCTCAGGGTTGGCTGCGATGGCGATCAGCCCGTTCGGCGGCTTTCTGGTGCTGCTGTCGTCGATCGCCAGCGTCGTCGTCGGCATCGTGTTCTCGCGCATCGTCGCCGAGCTGATCCTGATCGTCTTCCGCATCAACGAGCATCTCGGCGCCATCAGGGACCAGGGATCAGGGATGCGGTAGCCCGTCATTCCGGGGCGCGCGCAGCGCCGTAGGGTGGGCAAAGGCGCAAAGCGCCGTGCCCACGATCATTCCGCGATATGAGGAAGGCGGTGGGCACGCTTCGCTTTGCCCACCCTACAGCACCGATGTTGGTGCCTACGTATTGAACCTGAAATGCATCACGTCGCCGTCGGCGACGACGTAGTCCTTGCCTTCGAGGCGGAGCTTGCCGGCATCGCGGGCACCGGCTTCGCCGCCGAGCGCGACGTAATCGTCATACGCGATGGTCTCGGCGCGGATAAAACCCTTCTCGAAATCGGTGTGGATCACGCCGGCCGCCGCCGGCGCCTTGGTGCCGCGATGGATGGTCCAGGCGCGCGCTTCCTTCGGGCCCACGGTGAAGTAGGTGATGAGGTCGAGCAGGGTGTAGCCGGCGCGGATCAGGCGATCGAGGCCGGCTTCTTCGAGGCCCAGCGTCTCCAGGAAATCCGCGCGCTCGTCACGTGAGATGGTCGCGATCTCGGATTCGATCTTGGCGGAAATGACGACAGCGACCGCGCCCTCCTTCGCCGCCTGCTCCTCAACCGCCTTGGAGAATGCGTTGCCGGTTGCAGCCGAGCCTTCCTCGACGTTGCAGACATAGAGCACGGGCTTTGACGACAACAGGCCGAGCATCGAGAACGCCCGCTCCTCCTCCGCCTTGCGCTCGACGAGGCGCGCGGGCTTGCCGTCACGGAGCAGCACCAGGGTGCGGTTGACGAGATCGAGCTGCTCCTTGGCGTCCTTGTCGTTGCCCTTGGCCTTCTTGGTGAGATTGTCGACGCGCTTCTCGAGACTGTCGAGGTCGGCGAGCATCAGCTCGGTCTCGATGGTCTCGATGTCCGCGAGCGGGGCGATCTTGCCCTCGACATGGGTGATGTCGGAATCCTCGAAGCAGCGCACCACATGCGCGATGGCGTCGACCTCCCGGATATTGGCCAGGAACTGGTTGCCGAGACCTTCACCCTTGGAAGCGCCGCGCACGAGCCCGGCGATGTCGACGAAGGTCAGCCGGGTCGGGATGATCTGGCCCGACTTGGCGATCGCCGCGAGCTTGTCGAGCCGCGGATCAGGGACGGCGACCTCGCCGACATTCGGCTCGATGGTGCAGAACGGATAGTTCGCGGCCTGCGCCGCGGCCGTCTCGGTCAGCGCATTGAACAAGGTCGACTTGCCGACATTGGGCAATCCGACGATCCCGCATTTGAATCCCATGGTGGTCCTGGCCTCCGCGCTCCGCGCGTCAATGTATTCCGAAGTCGTCATGCGCGGGCTTGACCCGCGCATCCATCGTCTTCGCAGGATGGATCGCCGGATCAAGTCCGGCGATGACAGGCGTTATTCCTTGCCGTTCTCGTCCTTGGTCAAAAATCCCTTCGCCTGCATGGCCAGATGCACCCTGTTGGCGAAGGTCGCATCCGTACCCTTGGCAAGCAGCCCGGCGTGCTCGGCCACCGCGTCGCAGAGCGTCGTCACCCATTCGTTGTCGGCCTTGGCGAAGTCCGACAGCACGTGGCCGTGCACCAGTTCCTTGACGCCGGGATGACCGATGCCGAGCCGGACCCGGCGATAATCGTTGCCGATATGCGCCGAGATCGAGCGCAGGCCGTTATGGCCGGCGATGCCGCCGCCGATCTTCACCCGCACCTTGCCCGGCGGCAGCTCGAGCTCGTCGTGGAACACGGTGGTGTCGCCTGGGGCGATCTTGAAGAAGCTCGCCGCTTCCTGAACGCTGCGGCCGGACTCGTTCATGTAGGTCGTGGGCTTGAGCAGGATCACGCGCTCAGGTCCGAGTGCACCTTCCGAGGTCTCGCCCTGAAAGCGGCGGCGCCACGGCGCAAAGCCATGACGCCGCGCGATTTCGTCGACGGCCATGAAGCCGATGTTGTGCCGGTTGCGTGCGTATTTCGCGCCGGGATTGCCAAGCCCAACAAAGAGTCGCATGACGCGGCGCGCCCCTCGCTCGGCGCGCGGCGAGGAGCCGCGCGCCAGCTTTGAGAGATTACTTCTTCTTGTCGCCGCCGGCGGGAGCCTTGGCAGCAGCGGCGGGAGCAGCAGCAGCCGGAGCCGCGGCACCAGCGGCCGGAGCTGCCGCAGCGCCCGGGGCCGCACCAGCAGCGGCAGCCGCAGCAGCAGCCTTCTGCTCTTCGGCGTACCCGGACGGCGGCACGATGGTGACGAGGGTCGCGTCCTCGCGGGTCAGCGCCTTGACGCCGGCCGGCAGCTTGATGTCGGCCAGATGCAGCGAGTGGCCGATCTCGAGCGAGCCGACATCGGCCTCGATGGATTGCGGGATGCTCTCGACGCCGCATTCGAGCTCGATCGCGTGGGCGACGATGTTGACGGTGCCGCCGCGCTTCACGCCCGGGGAGGTTTCCGCCTTCACGACGTGCAGGGGAACGCTGATGCGGATGGTGGCGCCTTCACCCAGCCGCATGAAGTCGACATGGATCGGGAAGTCCTTGACCGGGTCGAGGTGGTAGTCGCGGGGAATGACGCGGTGCTTCTTGCCCTCGAGGTCGATGTCGACCAGCGTGGTCAGGAACCGGCCGGCAAGGATGCGCTGGCGCAGTTCACGATCCTCGATCGAGATCGTGAGCGGGGGCTGGTTGTTGCCGTAGATCACTCCGGGCACTCGCCCGGCGCGACGCTCAGCCCGGGCGGCCCCCTTGCCGCTCTTCGGACGTGCGGTCGCCTTCAATTCCTTGACGGTCGTCGCCATGTCGTTAAGTCCTTGTTTTTGCAAAAGTTAATGGGCCGCAAGGCGGCCCATGGCATGGTCCGCAGCAAGCCTCCAGGGGTGCGGGGGCCGCGGACGTGGCGGGCTTTTACCCGGAAGCTGCGGAAATGACAAGGAGAATGGGCTGGTACCCTCCCCTGGAGGGGGAGGGTTAGAGAGACCGCGCTTTACGACGTCGGGGTCCCCCCCAGCCTTGCCTCCAGCGCTGCGATCCGCGCTTTCAGCGCCTCGTTCTCCTCGCGCGCCAGGCGCGCCATGTCCTTGACCGCCTCGAACTCCTCACGCTTGACGAGGTCCATGTCGCGCAGGAATTTTTCGGCCTGGCTGCGCATCACGGAATCGAATTCGCGCTTGACGCCCTGAGCAGCACCGGCGGCGTCGTTCATCAGGCGGCCGATCTCGTCGAAAAACCGGTTGCTGGTCTGGGTCATTGCGGGCCTCCGATAAACTTTGCGCGAACTCACCGAGACAATGGCAATCCGACGGGGTCGGTTCAAGGGCGAAGCGGGCGGTATCCTTGTCATGCGCCGGTTTCCTTGCAATCGTATTCAACGTCCCTGCATAAGAGGAATCACGGGGCGTCAGCCGGCGCCCGACCGCCGCGACCCCGCTTCGACATAGAAGGCGCGATGCCGCTTCTGCTGATCGACTTCCCCGCCTTCAACCCGATCGCGCTCGAGATCGGTCCATTCGCGATCAAATGGTACGCCCTGGCCTATATCTGCGGCATCGTATTCGGCTGGCTCTATGCCCGCGCGCTGCTGAAGAGCGAACGCCTGTGGGGCGGACCGGCACCGATCTCGCTGGTGCAAATCGACGACTTCATCCTGTGGGTCACGCTCGGCATCATCCTCGGCGGCCGCGCCGGCTACGTGCTGTTCTACAACCTGCCGTTCTTCATCGATCATCCCGCCGCGATCTTCAAATTGTGGGAGGGCGGCATGTCGTTCCACGGCGGCTTCCTGGGCTGCGTCGTCGCGGTGATGTGGTTCGCCCACCGCAATGGCATCTCGATCCTGTCGCTTGGCGACATCACCACCGCGGTCGCCCCGGTCGGGCTCTTGCTCGGACGCATTGCCAATTTCATCAACGGCGAATTGTGGGGCCGCGCCACCGACCCGAGCCTGCCCTGGGCGATGATCTTCCCCAACGATCCGACGCAGCTGCCGCGCCATCCGAGCCAGCTCTACCAAGCCGGCATGGAGGGCATCCTGCTGTTCACGGTGCTGGCGATCATGATCCGGTTCGGTGCGCTGAAGCGGCCCGGCATGATCCTTGGCGCCTTCATCCTGGTCTATGGCCTGGCCCGCATTGCCGGCGAGCATTTTCGCGAACCGGACGCGCAGCTCGGTTTTCTCTGGGGCGGATTAACCATGGGCATGCTGCTGTCGATTCCGATGCTTATTGTCGGCCTCATACTTATTGTATGGGCTGTCAGGCGCGGTGCGCCGACGCCCGTCCAGGCAATTCGTTAATTCATTTCGAGAAGATCGCCGTGACCGACCAGCCGCTCCTCAACGAGATCAAGGCGCTGATCAAATCATCCGGGCCCATGCCGGTCTGGCGGTACATGGAACTGTGCCTGATGCATCCGCGCTACGGCTATTACGTCTCGCGCGATCCGCTCGGGCGCGAGGGCGACTTCACCACGGCGCCCGAAGTCAGCCAGATGTTCGGCGAGCTGCTGGGCCTGTGGACCGCCTCGGTCTGGAAGCAGATGGGCTCGCCGCAATTCTTGCGGTTGATCGAGCTCGGCCCCGGCCGCGGCACCATGATGGCGGATGCGCTGCGCGCGCTCCGCGTGCTGCCGCCGCTCTACCAGGCGCTCCACATCCACATGGTCGAGGTCAATCCCGTGTTGCGGGAACGGCAGAGCGCGACGCTCGCCAACGTGCGCAACATCGCCTGGCACGACAGCATCGACGAGGTGCCGGAGGGCCCGAGCGTCATCCTCGCCAACGAATATTTCGACGTGCTGCCGATCCACCAGATGATCCGCCACGAGAACGGCTGGCACGAGCGCGTGATCGAGATCGATCCCAACGGCAAGCTTCAGTTCGGCGCGGCGCCGGAGCCGACGCCCCGCTTCGACGTGCTGCTGCCGCCCCTGGTGCGCGCCGCCCCCATTGGCGCCGTGTTCGAGTGGCGGCCGGACGGCGAGATCATGAAGCTCGCCACGCGCGTGCGCGACCAGGACGGCGCGGCGCTGATCATCGATTACGGCCATCTGCGCAGCGATGCCGGCGATACGTTCCAGGCCATCGCGCGCCACACCTTCGCCGATCCCTTGAAGGCGCCGGGCCAGGCCGACGTCACCGCCCATGTCGACTTCCAGGCGCTGGCGCGCGCGGCCGAAGATGTCGGCGCGCGCGTGCATGGGCCGGTGACGCAAGGCGACTTCCTCAAGCGGATCGGCATCGACACCCGCGCCGCCGCCTTGATGCAGAAAGCAGCGCCCGACGTCGCCACCGACATTTCGGTGGCGCTCAAGCGCCTGACCGATACCGGGCGTGGCGGCATGGGCTCGATGTTCAAGGTGCTCGGCATCTCCGAGCCGCGACTGACAGGTCTTGCCGGCCTCAGCGATCTCGAACAGGCAGGAGAGGCCTCATGACGATTGCTTCGTCGCTGCTGTCCGCCGTGCCCGGCCTGCGCCATGCCTTCTTCACCCGCGAAGGTGGCGTCTCCGGCGGCATCTATTCCGCGCTGAACGGCGGGCTCGGCTCCAACGACGATCAGGCGCTGGTCGCCGAGAACCGGCGCCGCATGGCCGAGCATGTCGGCGTTGCGCCTGAGCGCTTCCTCAGCCTGCACCAGATCCATTCGCCCGACGTGCTCATTGCGGAGACACCGTGGCCGAGCGGACCGCGGCCGAAAGGCGATGCGCTAGTGACGAAAACGCCAGGCATCGCACTCGGCGTCTCCACCGCCGATTGCGGGCCGGTGCTGTTCGTCGATCCGAAAGCGCGGGTGATCGGCGGCGCGCATGCGGGGTGGAAGGGCGCGCTGACGGGCGTGCTGGAAGCCACCATCGCGGCGATGGAGAAGCTCGGCGCCACGCGCGGCGGCATCATCGCCGCGATCGGCCCGTTGATCCGCCAGGACAGCTACGAGGTCGGCAACGAATTCGTCGCGCGCTTCATCGAGGCGGATGCGGAGAACGCCATGTTCTTCATCCCCTCGGTGCGCGAGGGCCACGCGATGTTCGATCTCGCCGGCTACATCCGCCAGCGGCTGGAAGCCGCCGGCATCCTGATGATCGACGACCTCGGTCTCGACACTTACGCCGACGAGCGCTTCTTCAGCTATCGCCGCTCGGTGCATCGCAAGGAGCCCGATTACGGCCGCCACGTTCACGCCATCGCGCTTGAAGCGTGAACACAGGGGCAACCCCGTGTCATTCCGGGGCTCGCGAAGCGAGAACCCGGAGAAATGGATTCCGGGTTCGCGCCAAGTAGGCGCGCCCCGGAATGACCGTGCGCAGACAGTGGCCTGTGTCGCGCCCGCCCTAGACCTTAATCGATTTTAACGATATCGCTGCCCTCCATAATGAGGGACGCGTCATTCATCTTCCGCCGCGCGGGTTCGCGCGTGCTGGCCGTCATGCTGCTGGCGGCAGCGGCCGCGCTGGGCGGCTGCGCCGGTGGTGGCGGCAGTGCCGTCAATTCCTATGCGATGGCCCCGAGCGCCAGCAGCGGAGCCACGGTCGCCTTCGAATCGATCGACGGGCCGCCACCGCAAGTGTTCGACCGCATGGTCGGCGTGCTCGACAGCGAATCCAAGCTGCGCAGCCTGTCCGTGGTCTCCCGCGAGGGCACGGCTGCCTATCGTGTGCGCAGCTACCTCTCCGCCCAGGTGGTGCGCGGCAAGACCGTGATCGCCTGGGTCTGGGACGTCTACGACGCCAACCAACAGCGCGCGCTGCGCCTGTCCGGCGAGGAACCGACCTCGGCCAAGGCTGGGCGCGACGCGACACGTGATGCCTGGGCTGCTGCCGACGACCTCGTGCTGCGGAAGATCGCCCAGGCCGGATTCAGCGGACTTTCCAACATGATCAACGGAACGCCGGATGCCCCTGGCGCGGCTCCGGCATTGCGGGGACCGGCGGTGGCCGGTGTCGTCAAGGACGCTCCCGCGCCGGATATGTCGGCATCAGTGCTCGGCTATGCCGAGCCATAACCCCCGCTAAACCACGGCCCCAACTTGCGGCCAAGCCGTTGGCCCGACTCAGGATTTTCAAAGGGAAAACGTAGCATCCCGGGTTGCCATTGCGGCCTTCCGCCTGATATTTCCTCGCCCGTCGTAACCGTGCTGCCAGCGGGTATTTTCTGATGTTGAAGGTCGTATCCAGCAAAGCGCGGGAGGAAGCGTCCATGTCGGCCAAAAACGGCTCCATCAAGCTCGTCGCCGGCAACTCCAATCCGGCCCTCGCCCAGGCGATCGCGCAGGGCCTCGACCTGCCGCTGACCAAGGCGGTGGTGCGGCGCTTCGCCGACATGGAGATCTTTGTCGAGATCCAGGAGAACGTCCGCGGCTCGGATGCCTTCATCATCCAGTCGACCTCGTTCCCCGCCAACGACCATCTGATGGAATTGCTCATCATCACCGACGCGCTGCGCCGCTCCTCGGCGCGCCGCATCACCGCGGTGCTGCCCTATTTCGGCTACGCCAGGCAGGACCGTAAGTCCGGTTCGCGCACGCCGATCTCGGCCAAGCTCGTCGCCAACATGATCACGCAGGCCGGCGTCGACCGCGTCATGACGCTCGACCTGCACGCCGGCCAGATCCAGGGCTTCTTCGACATCCCGACCGACAACCTCTTCGCTGCGCCGCTGATGGTGCGCGACATCAAGGACAAGTTCGACCTGACAAAGACGATGGTGGTCTCGCCCGACGTCGGCGGCGTCGCCCGCGCGCGCGGCCTCGCCAAGCGCATCAATACCCCGCTCGCGATCGTCGACAAGCGCCGTGAGCGGCCGGGCGAGTCCGAGGTCATGAACGTGATCGGCGACGTCTCCGGCCACACCTGCATCCTCGTCGACGACATCGTTGATTCCGGCGGCACGCTGGTGAATGCGGCCGATGCGCTGCTCGCCAAGGGCGCCAAGGACGTCTACGCCTACATCACCCACGGTGTGCTCTCCGGCGGCGCCGCCGCGCGCATCGCCGGCTCCAGGCTGAAGGAGCTGGTGATCACCGACTCCATTCTGCCGACCGAGGCGGTGACCAAGGCGCCGAACATCCGCACCCTGCCGATCGCTAGCCTGATCTCGGACGCGATCGCGCGCACGGCGGCGGAAGAATCGGTGTCGAGCCTGTTCGACTGACACCGTCATTCCGGGGCGGCGCGCCAGCGCCGAACCCGGAATCCATCCTGCAGCAATTTCTTGTCGATCAATGGATTCCGGGTTCGCGCTTCGCGCGCCCCGGAATGACCATTGCCTACCCCACGATCCCCGCCGCGACCTGGCCGCGCAGCCGCTCCAGGCCGTGCAACGTCTCCGCGCAGGCGGTCGCGACCTCGACGCCCTTGATCGCAAAGTGCTTGCGGAAGAAGTCGTAGTGCACCTCGGTCTCGTGGAATTGCTGCGGCGTCAGCACGGCCGAGAACACCGGCACCTCGGTGCGCAGCTGCACGTCCATCAGCGCCTTGATCACGGTGTCGGCGACGAATTCATGGCGGTAGATGCCGCCGTCGACGACGAGGCCGGCCGCGACGATCGCGGTGTAGCGCCGCGTCTTGGCGAGGACCTGCGCGTGCAGCGGGATCTCGAACGAGCCCGGCACCTCGAACACATCGACGTGGGTGAGGTGGCGGGCTTCCGCCTCCTTCATGAAGGCGATGCGGGCTTCCGCGACAACGTCGCAGTGCCAGCAGGCCTGCACGAAGGCCACCCGCTGCGGCTTGGCGAAGCGCGGATGCGAAGGTGCCGGGTCCGCGGGAACCGGCGGCGGCTGTGTGTGGGACGTTTCGGTTTGGGGATCTTGCAGCATCTGATTCATGGCTTTCCTCGGTTTAAGGACCAGAATCAGGGCACACGGAACGACAAAACAGCCGCACCTCGCGATGCGTCTGCCAGCGACCGTTCTCTTTCATCCGGACTTTAACCGTCGGCTTCGGAGTCGCACCGAATCTGCTGACCCTTCCCTTCGGGATAACCCTCGCGGAAGGCGCTCGCGGGCTTGGGCCTTTCGGCCCTTACCGCCGGTGGGGACTTTCACCCCGCCCTGAGAACATCGGCCGTCCGGAATGAACGGCCTGGGCGGAACTATGCCGCCGGCATGGCGGCGCGGCAAGCGCGTTCCGCATGGGCAGAGCGCATGGTCCCATGCCCGCACGGCGGTCCCGCCCTCGCCCGGCGGAATTTGCGGCGGGCGCTTTTGCGGAATCCGATTCCGGTTTGTTCTCGTCTGTTAAGAATTGTGGCGGAGATGAGCTGTGGACGAACGAGTCCTGGCTTGTGGACGGACTCGCGACCCCGTTGCGCAGATTCCGCAAATCACATCACTTGATCCGCGACAGGCCCGCGCTGATCCGAGGGATCGCAACAGCGACTCTGAGGAGATTGCAAAGGCGATTTCGAGGGGACGCCGTAGCGACGTTTAGGGAGCGCGCGTCGGGCCCAACCGCGTGCGTATCAAAGACAACAAGAAGGCAAGAGGTCGAGACGGCATGTCCCTGCTCGAAGGCACTATCGATTCCAGGAACCATCCGCTCGCGGTGGTCGAGGACATCGCCGCCAGCAACAACTGGCCGTTCGAACGTTCCGGCGAGGACGAGCTCACCATTGTCTCCAAGGGGCAATGGACCGACTACCAGCTCTCCTTCACCTGGATGGGGGAGATCGAGGCGCTGCATCTGGCCTGCGCCTTCGACATGAAGATTCCGCTCGCGCGCCGCAGCGAGGTGCAGCGGCTCGTCGCTGCCGTGAACGAGCAGCTCTGGGTCGGCCATTTCGACCTGTGGACCAACACCGGCATGGTGATGCACCGTCAGGCGCTGGTGCTGCCGGGCGGCCTCACCGCCTCGCCCGCGCAATGCGAAGTCATGCTCGCCGGCGCCATTCATGCCTGCGAGCGCTACTTCCCGGCGTTCCAGTTCGTGGTGTGGGCCGGCAAGAGCACGGCGGAGGCGATGGACGCGGCGATGTTCGATACGGTCGGAGAAGCGTAGGGCTCGCAATGCATGGGGAGCCGCAGCTCCCTCCCTACGTCATCCCGGACAAGCGCGCCCAAAGCGCGCGCCGATCCGGGATCCATCCGGCGTGATGGCCACTTGTAGCACGCGGCTTGTTGCCAACACCTCGATCCACTAGAACCGCCTGTGGTTATGGATCCCCGCCTTCGCGGGGATGACGCCTGAGTGTGTGGCAACGGCGATGGCAAACAATCCTCTCCAAAGCATCTCCGGCACCATCCTGCTCGCTGGCGCCGGCAAGATGGGCGGCGCGATGCTCACGGGATGGCTGGCAGGCGGGCTCGATCCGCGCCGCGTCGCGGTGATCGATCCGCACATTGCGCCGGAGATCTCCGCGCTGGCCGCCAAGGGCGTCGTGCTCAATCCTGATGTGAGCACTGCCGGCGTTGTCGAGACACTCGTCGTGGCGGTGAAGCCGCAGATGTTCCGCGAGGCCGGCGCCAAGCTGAAGCCGTTCGTCTCGGACAAGACCTCGGTGGTCTCGATCATGGCGGGCACCACGATCGCCGCGCTCCAGCAGGTCTGCGGCGGCGCCGTGGTGCGCGCGATGCCGAACACGCCGGCCGCGATCGGCCGCGGCATCACCGTCGCCGTTGCGGCGGACGACGTCAGCGCCGCGCAGCGCGCGGTGGCCGATGCGCTGCTGCGCGCCACCGGCGCGGTCGAATGGGTCGAGGACGAAGGATTGATGGACGCGGTCACCGCCGTGTCCGGCTCGGGCCCGGCCTATGTGTTCCTGCTCGCCGAAGAGCTCGCCCGCGCCGGCATTGAGGCGGGATTGCCCGAAGCCCTGGCGACGCGGCTCGCCCGCGAGACCGTCGCCGGCTCCGGCGAGCTGCTGCACCAGTCGGAGCTTCCGTCGAGCACGTTGCGCCAGAACGTCACCTCGCCCGGCGGCACCACGGCCGCAGCGCTCGGCGTGCTGATGGGCGAGCCGGGATTGCGCGATCTCATGATCCGCGCGATCGCCGCGGCGACGCAGCGGTCGAAGGAATTGGCGAAGTAAGACGGTGCGGTAGGGTGGGTTAGGCGAAGCCGTAACCCACCATGGTCTCAGCGATTGCGGAATGAAGTTGGTGGATTACGCCTTCGGCTAATCCACCCTACGAAACTCCGGGCTTTGCCCCCAGTCGCTTGTTGAACATCTCGACATTGACGAGCCCGCGCGCGTGGCGGCCTTCGCCGAGCTTGCGCGTGCCCTCGAACGCCTCGACCTCGAAGCGGATGACGCGGCGCTCGACCGCGACCACCTTTGCGGTGGTCCGCACGGTCGCGCCGACGAGCGCGGCGGCAAGATGGCGGATGTCGACCTCGGTACCGACAGTGACCCAGCCCGGCTGGAGCGCTGAGCGGATCGCATCGCCCGATGTCATCTCCATCTCCAGGATCATCATCGGGGTCGCGTAGACAAACGGCATACCGGGCACGAAATGCCCGACGGTGCGCTCCACCGGCACCACCAGCGTGCGCTCGGCGCTCATGCCTGTTGTGATGAAGTCGCGTGCGTCCATGGACCCTCACACTCAGTGTCGTCCCCGACCTGCGCTGACGCTTGTCCGGGACGACAGCGGCGTTTGCCGCAACGGCAATGGCTATTTTTTCGCGGCCGCCGCGCGCTCCACGAAGGTCTTGCCGCCCTTCATCTTGTGGCGGAGCGGGGCTTCATTGATCTGGATGACGACGGCATCGGCATCGATACCGAGGTTCTTCACCAGCGCCTGGGTGATGTCGCGCATCATGCCGGCCTTCTGCTCATCGGTACGGCCTTCGGCCATGCTGATGGTGATCTCAGGCATCGTCGTCTCCCTGTTGCTCTTTCCTCGTCCACTCGTCATTGCCGGGCTTGACCCGGCAATCCATCATTTTGAAGATGGATGCGCGGGTCAAGCCCGCGCATGACGATCGAGGCGAATAGCTAGCCCCACTTCACGTCATGGCGGGCCAGGACCTCGCGCACCTTGGCGACGAGATCGGCTTCGCTGCACGAGAACTGTGCCGGCCGGGTCTCGCGCCATTCCTGGTTGGAAGCGATCGCGGCGGCCGCCTTGGCGCCTTCGATCAGGTCCTTGACCTGCACCTCGCCGCGCGCCTTTTCGTCCGAGCCCTGGATGATGACGCACGGTGAGTTGCGGCGGTCGGCATATTTGAGCTGGTTGCCCATGTTCTTTGGGTTGCCGAGATAAAGCTCGGCGCGGATGCCGGCGGTGCGCAAGCTCGCGACCATCTTCTGGTAGTCGGCGACGCGGTCGCGGTCGAACACGGTGACGACGACGGGGCCGAATTCGGGCCGCGTGTCGAGCTTGCCGAGCAGCGTCAGCGCCGCTTGCAGCCGTGACACGCCGATCGAGAATCCGGTTGCCGGCACCGGCTCGCCGCGGAAGCGCGAGACGAGGCCGTCGTAACGTCCGCCGCCGCCGACTGAGCCGAACCGCACTGGGCGGCCCTTCTCGTCCTTGGTGTCGAGGAGGAGTTCGACCTCGTACACGGGGCCGGTGTAATATTCGAGGCCGCGCACCACGGACGGATCGATCTTGATGCGATCCGCGCCATAGCCCGACGCGGTGACCAGTTTTGCAATCTCTTCCAGCTCGCTGACGCCGGCCTGGCCGACCTCGCTCTTGGCGAGATAGGCTTCTGCTGCGGCAATTGCTTCTTTCCAATCCTCGCGCGGCTTGGTGATGGCGAGAACAACGTCGGCTTCCGCCGCGCTCAAATTGGCGCCTTTGGTGAAGTCGCCCTTGCCTTCCTCGCCGCCGTCCCAGCGTCCGGGACCGAGCAGCTTGCGCACTTCGTCCGCGGAAAACTTGTCGAGCTTGTCGATCGCCCGCAGCACGGTCAGTCTGCGCGCCGCATTGTCCTCACCCGCAAGGCCAATGGCCTCCAGAACGCCGTCGAGCACCTTGCGATTGTTCACCTTCACCACGTACTGGCCGCGCGCGATACCGAGCGCCTCCATCGTGTCCGCCGCCATCATGCAGATCTCGGCATCCGCCGCCGGCGTCGCCGAGCCCACCGTATCGGCATCGAACTGCATGAACTGGCGGAAGCGGCCGGGACCGGGCTTTTCGTTGCGGAAGACATAACCGACTCGGTAGCTGCGATAGGGCAGAACCAGACCGTCGGTGCCGTAGCGCTCACCGACGTAACGCGCGAGCGGCGCGGTCAGGTCGTAGCGCAGGCTGATCCATTGCTCGTCGTCGTCCTGGAACGAGAACACGCCCTCGTTCGGACGGTCCTGGTCGGGCAGGAATTTGCCGAGCGCGTCGGTGTATTCCATCGCCGGCGTCTCCACCGGCTCGAAACCGTAGAGCTCGTAGACGGCGCGGATCTTCTCGACCATCTCGCGCGTCGCCCGGATCGCGGCAGGATCGCGATCCTCAAGCCCGCGCGGCAGGCGCGCCTTCAGTTTCTGGGGTTTTTTGGGTTTCTCGGCCATGCGCGGCGTTTACCAGCCGGCGCGGGAGGCGGCAACCGCGGCTTAGAGGCCGACGTCATTCCGGGGCTCGCGAAACGAGAACCCGGAATCTCGAGATTCTTAGGTGCGCGATTGCGCACCATAGTTCGCCCCTCGGGCGCCCCGGAATGACGCCCTATACTTACGGCTGCTCCATCCGCGCCCGGAGCGCGTCGGCGTCGGCTTTCGGCATGGATTTGAGCAGCGGCTTGATGGTTTCGCCGCCGACGATCTTGCCGTTCCGCATGAACATCCAGTCCGAGATGTCGGCCGCGGTGAACTTGACCGGGTCGCCTGCGTGTTTGCCCGGCAAATCGCGCGGTTCGTTGGCGAACAGGCCCGAATACGTCCCGCCGGGCTGCTTCTTCAGCTCGCCGATCCAGACATGCTCGCCGCCCCTGCGGGTCGTGAAGTGCACCTTCAGGGCGTGGCCGGTCTCGGACGGCTTTGGCGATTCATAGGAGGTCCAGAAGGTGGGGAGCGTGGCGCGGGCCCGCGCGATCGCAGCGTTCATCTCGGGATCGCTGGTGCGGACGTCGACGATCGGCGAGCGGTCCTGCGCGGCGACCTCGTGGGTCGGGCCGATGGCCAGGATGCCGAAAACGCAAACGCCGGTGATGGCGGCGAGAACGACCCATTTCATGGGTTGGGAGAGCTTTGTCGCCATGACCGCGATATCCAGGATGCGTCAATGTCTACGGGCTTTGTCGCGGGATCGTGGCGGGCCGTTCATGGCATGCCGGCCTGTCGCCTGGTGTTCCCCGGATGCTGCGCAACGCGCCGCCTCTTGGCGGCGTGGTGCGCTGCTAATCCGGGGTCCAGCCGCTGGCACTCTGGGTCCCGGCTCGCGCTTTGCGCGTCCGGGACACGAGACCTCAAAACACCTTGCGGATCCAGTTGTGCGGATCGTTGGTGCGGCCGTACTGGATGTCGACGAGCTGCTTGCGCAGGCCCATGGCGACGGGGCCGGCGGCGCCGCCCGAAATCTCGAAGTCGCCGCTGACCGAACGCACCTTGCCGATCGGCGAGATCACGGCGGCGGTGCCGCAGGCGAAGGCTTCCTTGAGTTTGCCGCTCGCCGCATCCTTGCGCCACTGCTCGAGCGAATAGGGTTCTTCGCGCACCGTCTTGCCGGCATCGCGGGCGAGCGTGATGATGGAGTCGCGGGTGATGCCGGGCAGGATGGTGCCGAGCGGCGGCGTCGACAGCGAGCCATCGTCGAACACGAAGAACACGTTCATGCCGCCGAGCTCTTCGATGTAGCGGCGCTCCACCGCATCGAGGAAGACGACCTGGTCGCAGCCGTGCTGGATCGCCTCGGCCTGAGCGCGCAGGCTCGCGGCATAATTGCCGCCGCATTTGACCGCGCCAGTGCCGCCGATCGCGGCGCGCGTGTAGTTCTCCGACACCCAGATCGAGACCGGCGCAGGCCCGCCCTTGAAGTACGAGCCGACGGGCGAGGCGATCACCGCAAAGATGTATTCGGACGACGGCTTGACGCCGAGGAAGGTCTCGCTCGCGATCATGAACGGGCGCAAGTAAAGGCTGCCCTCGCCGCCCGGCATCCAGGCGCGGTCGATGCGCACGACCTGCTCGACCGCCTCGATGAAGACGTCTTCAGGCAGCTGCGCCATCGCCATGCGATCGGCCGAGTCCCTAAAACGCCGCGCATTGGCGTCGGGACGGAACAGGTTCACGCCGCCGTCGTCGCGCTTGTAGGCCTTCAGGCCTTCGAAGATCTCCTGCGCATAGTGCAGGACCGCGCCGGCGGGATCGAGCTGGAAGTTGGCGCGCGCCTCGATCTTCGCCTCGTACCAGCCGCCCTTGGCCTGGTTGTAGCGGACGATCGCCATGTGATCGGTGAAGACCCGCCCGAAGCCGGGATCCACCAGCTTGGCGACGCGGTCCTTCTCAGGTGTCGGATTGGATGCGGGCTGGATGTCGAATGTCATGCTCATGTCCTTGCCTCCCGCTGCCGGTGGCGGCGCTGTTCTCGCGCCCGCCTTGCCCGTTCGGGCCCGGCTGGCTTGATTGGTTTCTGGCCGGACCGCCGCCAGCCATGTTACGGCCGGTTTCCGCGGCCAGCATGTCGGGCAGGACATGCTTTTGCGGAAGGCGGAAGTCCAGTATGTTTTGCCGAAATGCCGCTCGACAATCGCACGGTAGATCTGCTTCGGCCGTCGCCGCTGCCCGGCTCTCTCCGGCCGTCCTGCTATGATGCCACCCGGCGCGAAACGATCTAAAATTTCGTGCGGGTCGATCGTTTTGTAACATAGAACCCAAGATACGTCAATATGCCTGACATAAATTTCGCAGCCGCTCCTCCTGACGTCGCCGAATCTCGGCCCGCCGCGTCGGATGGAGGCAATTTGCGCTGGGATATCATCGAGCTGCTGTTCTTCGCCTATCGCGATTTCGTCGGCGATCCCGACCAGGAGTTGGAGGCGTTCGGCTTCGGCCGGGCCCACCACCGGGTCATGCATTTCGTCTACCGCTATCCCGGGCTGAAGGTCGCCGACCTGCTCGACGTCCTGCGCATCACCAAACAGTCGCTCGGCCGGGTGCTGAAGCAGCTCCTGGACGAGGGCTACATCGTGCAGAAGACCGGCGACAATGACCGTCGCCAGCGCCTGCTCTACGCGACGCCGAAGGGCGAGGCGCTGGTGCAGAAGCTCGCCGGGCTGCAGACCACGCGGATCACCAGGGCGCTTGCGGAGATGGGTCCGCAGGACGCCGAGACTGTGAAGCGCTTCCTGCGCGCGATGATCGACCGTGACGATCCGGACAAGGTGCTGGAGACGATCTTCGCTTCCGTCAACCAAGACGCCAAGGAGTGACCGTGCCGCTCGCTGCCACGCTCGCCCGCCCGCCGGTGCAACCGGCCGACGATGCCCCGCATCTCTTGCTGGTCGATGACGACCGCCGCATCCGCGACCTGCTCTCGCGCTTTCTTGCGAGCGAAGGCTACCGCGTCACCACCGCGGCGAGCGCCGGCGATGCGCGCTCGAAGCTGCTGGGCCTGCATTTCGATCTCCTGATCCTCGACGTCATGATGCCCGGCGAGACCGGCTTTGACCTCGCCCGCTTCATCCGCACCTCGTCGTCGGTGCCAATCGTGATGCTGACGGCGCGCCACGAGGCGGAAGCCCGCATCGAGGGCTTGCAGATCGGCGCCGACGATTACGTCGCAAAGCCGTTCGAGCCCCGCGAACTGGCGCTGCGCATCAACAACATCCTCAAGCGCGCCGCGCCGCCGCCGCAGGCCACGACGATCGAGAAGATCGCCTTCGGGCCCTATGTCTACCATCTCGAGCGCGGCGAATTGCGCCAGGGCGAGGAGGTCATCCACCTCACCGACCGCGAGCGCGAGATGCTGCGAATTCTCGCGGAGACGCCGGGCGAGACCGTGCCGCGCAGCGCGCTGACTGGCAATGGCAGCGTCAACGAGCGCGCCGTCGACGTGCAGATCAACCGCCTCCGGCGCAAGATCGAGACCGACCCTGCCAATCCGCTGTTCCTGCAGGCGGTGCGCGGCATCGGCTACCGCCTGGTGGCCTCGCCCTAGACCGCAGTGAAGCGCGCCAGATGAGCACGATCGATACCGGCCTGACGCTTCTGAAGAGCGCCGCCGGCCGCGTCTCGGCCGCCAACGGCTGGATGGGCAACGCGTTCAAGGGCTGGATGCCGACCGGCCTCTACGCCCGCGCGCTCCTCATCATGATCGTGCCGATGGTGATCCTGCAATCGGTCGTCGCCTTCGTGTTCATGGAGCGGCACTGGAACACGGTCACGCGCCGCCTGTCGGCCGCAGTGGTGCAGGATATCGCCGCACTCATCGACGTCTACAAGGGCTATCCGCAGGACCGGGATCGCGACCAGATCCGCCGCATCGCGCAGCAGCGGCTCGGCCTCGTCGTCGATTTCCTGCCCGCCGGCGACATGCCGCCGCCGGGACCAAAACCGTTCTTCTCGCTGCTCGACCAGACGCTGTCGGTGCAGCTCGGCCGCCAGATCGGCCGCTCGTTCTGGATCGACACGGTCGGCCGCTCCAACCTGGTCGAGATCCGCATCCAGCTCGACGATGCCGTGATGCGCGTGTTCGCGCAGCGCAGCGCCGCCTATGCCTCGAACTCGGAGATCTTCCTGTTCTGGATGGTCGGCACGTCCTCGATCCTCTTGATCGTCGCGGTGCTGTTCCTGCGCAACCAGATCAAGCCGATCCTGCGCCTTGCCGATGCCGCCGAGAGTTTCGGCAAGGGCCGCGAGGCGCCGAATTTTCGCCCTCGCGGCGCGCGCGAGGTGCGGCGCGCGGCGGTCGCCTTCCTGGAGATGAAGTCGCGCATCGAGCGCACGATGGAGCAGCGCACCGCGATGCTCGCCGGCGTCAGCCACGATCTGCGCACCATCCTGACCCGCTTCAAGCTCGAGCTGGCACTGATCGGCGACAGCCCCGAGCTCGAGGGCATGCGCAAGGACGTCGACGAGATGTCGATGATGCTGGAGGATTACCTCGCCTTCGCCCGAGGCGATTCCGGCGAGCAGTCGCAGCCGACCGACATGGCGCAGGCACTCGAGGAGCTGCGCAGCGATGCCGAACGTCACGGCCACACCGCGACCGTCGCGTTCAACGGCCTGCCCGTGGTGACGGTGAAGCCGGCTTCGTTCAAGCGCTGCCTCGCCAACCTCGTCACCAACGCAGCGCGCTACGGCAAGAACATCGCCATCACCGGCCAGCGCGATCACCGTTATTTGACCGTCACCGTTGATGACGACGGTCCGGGCATTCCCGCGCACTTGCGCGAAGAGGTGTTCAAGCCGTTCCTGCGGCTGGACAACGCCCGCAACCAGGATGAAGGCGGCACCGGCCTGGGGCTCGCGATCGCCCGCGACATCGCCCGCTCGCATGGCGGCGACATCACGCTGGGTGACAGCCCGATGGGGGGATTGCGGGCGAGCGTAAGGATACCAGTGTAGCCTTTCTTGCCTCTCCCCGCTTGCGGGGAGAGGTCGGATCGCTCTTGCGATCCGGGTGAGGGGGTACAGGTCTCGTGACAATCTCATTCGCGGAGAGAGGCCCCTCACCCCAACCCTCTCCCCGTAAGAACGGGGCGAGGGAGCGCACCGGCTGCGCGGCGAGCACACTACTTCGGCAGCAGCGCCTTCAGCTTGTCCATGTCGCGCGTGTTCATCTTGAAGCCGCCGGGCATGACGATGTCGCCGGGCTTCTGATCCGGCTTGCAGGCTCCGAGCCACTTGGCCTGCAAAGTCGTGGTGCTGTCGCGCCCGGCCGCACCGGCAACGCCGCCTTTTGCGTGCGAGGTCGTCTTCACCGTGTAGGCCGAGTTGAAATCGCCTGATATCTCGGCATGCGAGGTCGTGCTGACGCCGGCGACGTTGCACTCGGAATCGCTGACATAGCCGGTCGCGGTCTTCTTGATCTCCTGCTTGGCGCAGATCTGCTTGGCCATCGGGGAGACGTTGTTGCTCATCTCCTTGTCAACAGTCTCGTCGGTGCAGTGCTGCATGGTCATCTCGGGCACGGGCGAACCTGAAGTGATCAGCTTCATTTCCCAAAGACCTGCCTTGCGCAGCGGGAGGTCGTCGGCGTCGGCGCTGCCTGCCGACAATCCGAGGCAAAGCATCCAGCCGAGCAAAGCGAGTTTGCGCGTCATGTCGAAGACTCCCGGCTGAGAGACGTGCGGCGCTACGACAGCGCCTCAGTAGAGCGTGCGGATCGGCCGATCGGCGGCGCCATAGGGCACCCAGCGGCAGGCGAACGAGACGTAGCCGCCCTCATAGGCCTGCACGCCCAGGAATTTCGCGACCTTGCCGTAGCGGGCGCAGTGATCGACCGCGACCTGACGCGCATCGACCTGGGTCGCCATCGAATAGGCGATGATGCCGCCAGTGTCGTTGCCCTTGAACGGCGGCACCGGAGAAAAGATGTCGGCGCGCGCCGACTGGCTCGCCATGCCCGAGACAATCAGGCTGGCAAGAAGGCCCGCGGCCGCAATGATTCGCATTCCCGTTACTCCAATTGGCTTGGGGCCAGTTTACGGTGCCGGGACGGACGTGAAAAGAACCGAACCCCTGTTGGCCGCGACATCCTGGTCAAGTCCTGGCGAAGTGTTGCCGCGCTGCACTTGACCTCCCCCAGCCTTCGCGGCACCGTCCGACCTTCGCAAGACCTTAGCTGCCCGGATTGACCATGCCCGCCCCCTCCCAGAAATCGCTCCGCTTTGCCGCCGTGCTCGGCCTCATGTTCGGAGCACTATCGCTCGGCGAGGCCAAGGCTGCCAATCCGCTCGAGTTGAATTTCTGGCTGAGCGGGCCGCGTTATGACGGTGCCGTCGCCGATTGCGACAGGGCGCTGCCGACGATCGCCACCCAGTTCTGGGAAAAGGAAAGCTCGTTCTGGAATTCCCCGTTGAAGATCACCGGCTTCTCTGCCGTTCGTGAGGTCGCGTTCCGTCCCTGGCAGTCCGACAACATTCCGCGCCGCTATTGCACCGCTGAGGCCATGCTCACCGACGGCAAGGTGCGCAAGGTGCATTTTTCGCTGATCGAAGACGGCGGCTTTGCCGGTTACGGCAACGGCGTCGAATGGTGCGTGGTCGGACTCGACCGCAACTGGGCCTATAACCCGGCCTGCCGCGCCGCCAAGCCCTGATCCCGAAGCGGCTGATTCGGGTTGAACTCACGGCAGACGAGTGCCGCCCGCATTTTGTTCTTGAAATGTTCCAGCTCCCTGCTAGGCTGTGTACACAGTCTAGTTGAGGGGCGTCGTCATGTTTGACTCCAGATTGCGTTCGTTGTCCCGCCTGATGATCTCGCTGACCCTCGCTGCGGGGTTGGCCACCCTCGCCGGCGGTGCGAAGGCGCAGGACAAGCGGCAGAACGCACCGGGCGAGTTCGATTTCTATGTGCTGTCGCTGTCGTGGTCGCCCTCGTTCTGCGAGGAAGCCGCCGAGCGCGGCGGCCGGTCCCAGATGCAATGCGGCGGACGGCCCTACGCCTTCGTGGTGCATGGGCTGTGGCCGCAATACGAGAACGGTTTTCCGGAATACTGCCAGCGGCCGGCGCCGCGGCTGAACCGCAAC
Organism: Bradyrhizobium glycinis; assembly: GCF_016031655.1. Classification (GTDB taxonomy): domain Bacteria; phylum Pseudomonadota; class Alphaproteobacteria; order Rhizobiales; family Xanthobacteraceae; genus Bradyrhizobium; species Bradyrhizobium glycinis. The sequence goes on along the minus strand of NZ_JACCHQ010000029.1, from coordinate 23,135 downwards.
ATCGTCTCCTCGATGCTCGACCTGATGCCGGCGCCGGGCCTGATCTTCAACGAATGGGACAAGCACGGCACCTGCTCCGGGCTCGAGGGCCGCGGCTATTTCGAGACGATCCGGAAAGCGCGCGCCGCGATCAAGATCCCGGCTGAATATCTCGATCTGTCGCAGGCCAAGACCGTGGCGCCGGCGGAGGTGGAGGAGGCCTTCATCAAAGCCAATCCGGGTCTCAGCAATGCCGCCGTCTCGGTCACCTGCAACCGGACACGGCTGTCCGAGGTCCGCATCTGCCTCAGCAAGGACCTGCAATTCCGCGCTTGCGACGAGATCGAGCGCCGCGCCTGCCGCCGCGACCAGGTGACCATGCCGCCGATCAGGGGCGGTTAGTTCTGCGTACGTAGCGCCCGCACCGTCATGGCCGGGCTTGTCCCGGCCATCCACGTTTCACAACGCGGCGCGAAGGACGTGGATGCCCGGGACAAGCCCGGGCATGACGAGTAAAAGATGCTGCGCATTCTCTTTTCTGAGCCGCAGATCTTTCCATGAACTACCGCCACGCCTTCCACGCCGGCAGCTTCGCCGATGTCATCAAGCACATCGTGCTGGCGCGCATCCTCACTTATCTGCAGGACAAGCCGGCAGCGTTCCGCGTCATCGACACCCATGCCGGCGCCGGCCTCTACGATCTCGACAGCGACGAGGCGCGCCGCGGCGGCGAATGGCTGACCGGCATTGCGCGGCTGCTGCAGGCCCGCCTGTCGAACGAGAGCGCGGCGCTGACGAAGCCCTATCTCGACATCGTCCGCGCCTTCAATCCGAAGGGGAAGCTCAAGGTCTATCCGGGCTCGCCGTTGATCGCGCGCGGCCTGCTCAGGCCGCAGGACCGGCTCGTCGCCTGCGAGCTCGAGCTGAAGGCACGGAAAGCGCTGATTGATGCGCTGCGCCGCGACGAGCAGGCCCGCGTGGTCGATCTCGACGGCTGGGTGGCGCTGCCGGCCTTCGTGCCGCCGAAGGAGCGGCGTGGGCTCGTGCTGATCGATCCGCCCTTCGAGGCCAAGGACGAGTTCGAGCGGCTCGGCGAAGCCTTCGCGGCGGCGTTCGCGAAATGGCCGACCGGTATCTACGTAATCTGGTATCCCGCCAAGAACCGGCGGGCCACCGACACGCTGGCACAAACCGTGGCGCGGCTCGCAGCTGCAGCAAAGCCGCTCGGAAAATGCCTGCGGCTCGAATTCAGCGTCGCGCCGCAAGCCGACAGCGCCGCCCTCACCTCCACCGGTCTCCTGATCGTCAACCCGCCCTACACGCTGCACGGCGAGCTCAAGACCATTCTGCCGGAGCTGGAAATACCGCTCGGCCAGGGCGGGGCTGCCAGATTCCGACTGGAGGTGCCCAAGCCTTAACGCCAGGCCGTAACACTCCGGCATTCTTGGGAAAAATATGCAGGACCGGTAGTCAATCTGCAAAGAACCGTATTATGCTATTTCCATGACTGGCTTTACGTTCCGCTTCCGCGAATGGTTGCGGCGGAGTGAAGGCCCTAAGAAAGATCCCGCCGGACCGATAGGTCCGTCCAAGGATGGCCAGCTCCCGGGCTCCGTAAGGCCCGGTCATGTCGTGACGTGAGTCTGCGTCGCGGCGGAGGAGCAATGAGGGGGAGTTTCCCGATGGCCATGACGGGAACGGTCAAGTTCTTCAACGGCGAGCGCGGCTACGGCTTCATCAAGCCTGACGACGGCGGTCGCGATGTCTTCGTTCACATCACCGCTGTGGAGCGGGCTGGACTGAAGGACCTTGCTGAAGGACAGCGTATTACTTTCGAAGTCGAACCGGACAAGAAGGGGAAGGGACCGAAGGCGGTCAATCTGGTGATCCTCTCCTAGCGAGTCTGGCGCGAAAAAAAATCCCGGCCGCGAGCGGCCGGGAGGCTGGTCCGGTATTTTCTTCTTTGGATGTCAGAAGTGATAGTTCACGCCTGCGCGGACAACGCTGGCGCTATAGCCGTTTGACACGCCCGTAATTGCGAACTGGCTGGTCGACAGATCGATGTAGAGATATTCGAGCTTGGCGCTCCAGTTCGGTGCGAGGCCGACTTCCGCACCGGCACCGATGGTCCAGCCGGCGGTGGTGTGCGACTCCGTCCAGCCGAAGGTCTGCGCCCGCAGCTCGCCGAAGGCGAGGCCGGCGGTGCCGTAGAACAGCACGTTGCTGAACGTATAGCCGGCGCGGCCGCGCAGGGTGCCGAACCACGGATTGGAGAATTTCCACGGCGCGAAGGTATCGTCGGCGCCAGCTGCCTGGATGTCGCCCTCAACGCCGAACACCCACGGGCCGTTCTGGAAATTGTAGCCGGCCTGCACACCGCCGACGAAGCCGGACGGCTTGGTGGGGTTGTTGTCGACCGAGCCCCATTCATAGCCGATGTTGCCGCCGAGATAGGGGCCCGCCCAGCTATAGGCATTGAGCGGCTGATTGACGGTGTAGGGCGCACGCTGCCCGTAATTGAGATCGGCGGCCTCTGCCGAAGCTGTCCAGCCGGCTGCAACCAACGCGGCTGCGCCCACAACGAGCCTCTTCATCACTCACTCCAACGCAACTGTCGCAACCCGAGCCATGCCCGCGCCGCCGCGCGAGCAAAACCGCATGGTTACGGAACCAAGAACTTTTCGCGTAGGATTTATCGAGAGTTTTAAGTTAAAGGGCTGTTAAGTCGGGTTACCGCCCGCTTAACAGACTTAAGGAAGCGTTACCGGGAACTGGCCGCCTGTGCGTGCCGCATGGCCGGAACTTCAAATCGGCATCCCCAGCGCCTAAATTCGCTCCATGGTTCACGATTCCTCCGACAATCCGGACGACCGCGCGCGCAAGTCGCCGGCTGCTGCGAGCGACGCGCCGCCCGAGCGGCTGGCCGCGCCGGACGTCGATCCCGCGGCGGCAGGGGGCGATGACGAGGACGATGCCCTGCTGCCGGACATCCTGGAAGAGAGCGGCGCCGTCGGCGAAGGCCCGCTCGCGACCGGTCACGAGGCGATCGAGCGCGCGGTCCGCCTCGCGCCGACCTCACCCGGCGTCTATCGCATGCTCAATGCGAACGCCGACGTGCTCTATGTCGGCAAGGCCAAGAACGTCAAAAAGCGCCTGTCCAGTTATGCGCGCCAGAGTGCGCCGCTGCCGGCCCGCATCCTGCGCATGATCGCGGCCACCGTCACGGTGGAGATCGTCTCGACCGCGACCGAGACCGAGGCGCTGCTGCTGGAAGCCAACCTGATCAAGCAGCTGCGGCCGCGCTTCAACGTGCAGCTTCGCGACGACAAATCGTTTCCCTACATCCTGATCACCGGCGACCATTGGGCGCCGCAGATCCTGAAACATCGCGGCGCGCAGACCCGGCCCGGGCGCTATTTCGGCCCGTTCGCCTCCGCCGGCGCGGTCAACCGCACCATCACGGCGCTGCAGCGCGCGTTTTTGATCCGCTCCTGCACCGATTCCTTCTTCGAGAGCCGCACCCGGCCCTGCCTGCTCCACCAGATCCGCCGCTGCGCCGGCCCCTGCACCCGCGAGATCGATTTCGGCGGCTATTCGACGCTGGTGCGCGAGGCGAGCGACTTCCTCTCCGGCAAGAGCCATGCGGTGAAGCAGGAGCTCGCCGGCGAGATGGAGAAGGCCTCGAGCGAGCTCGAATTCGAGCGCGCCGCGCTCTACCGCGACCGCCTCGCTGCGCTGTCGGCGATCCAGTCGCAGCAGGGCATCAACCCGCGCACGGTCGAAGAAGCCGACGTGTTCGCCATCCACCAGGAGGGCGGCTTCTCCTGCGTCGAGGTGTTCTTCTTCCGCACCGGACAGAACTGGGGCAACCGCGCTTATTTTCCGCGGGCGGAGAAGAGCTTTACGCCTGAGGAAGTGCTCGGCTCCTTCCTCGCCCAGTTCTACGACGACAAGCCGCCGCCGAAGAACATCCTGCTCTCGCACGAAATCGAGGAGAGCGAGCTGCTCGCCAACGCGCTGTCGATCAAGGCCGGCCACAAGGTCGAGGTCACCGCGCCCAAGCGCGGCGAAAAGAAAGAGCTGGTCACCCACGCGCTGACCAATGCGCGCGAGGCGCTCGGCCGCAAGCTCGCGGACACCGCGACGCAAAGCCGGCTGCTCGAGGCCATGGCCGCGACGCTGAGCCTGCCGCACGTGCCCAAGCGCATCGAGGTCTACGACAACAGCCACATCCAGGGCACCAACGCGGTCGGCGCCATGATCGTCGCGGGCCCCGATGGCTTCGTGAAGAACCAGTACCGCAAGTTCAACATCAAGTCGGAAGGGATCACGCCCGGCGACGACTTCGCCATGATGCGCGAGGTGCTGGAGCGCCGCTTCAAGCGCCTGATCAATCCGCCCGAGGACGCCGCCAGCAAGGCCAAGGACGACGATTTCCCGCAATGGCCCGACCTCGTGATCATCGACGGCGGCCGCGGCCAGCTCAACGCCGTGCGCGAGATCTTCGCCAATCTCGGCCTGACCCAGGTGTCGCTGATGTCGGTCGCCAAGGGACCGGACCGGGATGCCGGCCGCGAGACCCTGTTCATGCCGGAGCGCGAGGCGATCAAGCTGGAGCCGCGCGATCCCGTGCTCTATTTCATCCAGCGCCTGCGCGACGAAGCCCACCGCTTCGTCATCGGCTCGCACCGCAAGCTGCGCAAGAAGGACATCCGCGAGGCCGGCTTGCAGGAGATTCCGGGCATCGGCCCGTCACGCAAACGTGCCTTGCTGCACCATTTCGGAACCCTGAAGGAGATCGAACGGGCCTCGATCGCCGATCTCGGCAAGGTTCCGGGGGTGAGCGCCGAGAGCGCGCGCAGGATTTTCGAGTATTTCCATCCCCAGCCGGGATGAACTAAAGGGGGACCGCAGTCATATGATCGTCGTGTCCGCACCTCATTTGGGGCGCGGGACGGTTGACGTTCAGGCAGCAGCGGTATTGGTAGGACGGATGAACATCGCCACCACACGAGGGACGACCAGCCGCGCGATGTCCCTCCCCAACATCCTGACCTATGGCCGGATCGCCGCGATCCCGGTCGTGGTCGGATGCATCTATGCACAGTCGATCCTGGATCAGCCGCTCTGGCTGCGCTGGGTCGCAGTGGCCATCTTCATCGGCGCCGCGGTGACCGATTACCTTGACGGCTATTACGCGCGGATCTGGAATCAGCAATCGGCATTCGGCCGCATGCTCGATCCGATCGCCGACAAGCTGCTGGTCGCATCGTGCCTATTGATGTTGGCCGCGGACGGCATCATCCACGGCTGGTCGCTGTGGGCCGCCATCGTGATCCTGTGCCGCGAGATCCTGGTCTCGGGCCTGCGCGAATATCTCGCCGCGCTGCGCGTCAGCGTGCCCGTGACCAAGCTCGCCAAGTGGAAGACAACTGTTCAGCTCGTCGCTATCGGCTTCCTGCTCGCGGGACCTGCCGGCGACGAGGTCGTGCCTGTCGTCTCGATGATTGGCCTCGCGCTGCTGTGGGCCTCGGCGCTCCTGACCATGTACACCGGCTACGACTATTTCCGCGCCGGCATCCATCACCTCATCAAGGAGGACGAGGGATGAAGGTGAAGTATTTCGCATGGGTGCGCGAGCGCGTCGGCAAGGCCGAAGAGACGATCGAGCCTCCCGCGAGCGTGCGCACCGTCGAGGAGCTGATCGCCTGGCTCTCCGGCCAAAGCGAGGCCTATGCGCATGCGTTCGAGAAGCCGAAGGTGATCCGCGCCGCGATCGACCGCGCTCACGTCAGGCAGGACGCTGCCATCGCAGGCGCCCGCGAGATCGCGTTCTTTCCGCCCATGACCGGCGGCTAGGCTCATGACCTGCCCCGTCACCATCCGTATCCAGGAAGACGATTTCGACATCGCGCGCGAGATCGCGGTCCTGACGAACGGCCGGACCGATAGCGGCGCTGTGGTGACATTTTCCGGCATCTGCCGCGCCGACGAGGACAGCGCCAAGGTCGCCGCGCTGACGCTCGAACATTATCCCGGCATGGCCGAGGAAGAGATCAGGCGCCACGCCGACGAAGCCATGGCGCGCTGGCCGCTCGACGGCATCACGGTGATCCACCGCGTCGGCCGCCTCATGCCGGGCCAGAACATCGTGCTGGTGGTGACCGCCTCGCAGCACCGACAGGCGGCGTTCGCGGCCGCCGAGTTCCTGATGGACTATCTCAAGACCAGCGCGCCGTTCTGGAAGAAGGAAGAGAGCGCCACCGGCACCGGCTGGGTCGAGGCCCATGCCCGTGACGACGAAGCCGCCGCACGCTGGACCAAATCCTGATGGCCAAAGTTACGAAAAAGACCGCGCGCGGCCGCGCCGCGCCGAAGCTCGCGAAGGTGGGACCCGGCGAGCTTCTCACGCTGCTCGACTTCGTCCGCTATGCCGTGAGCCGCTTCGTCGAGGCCAAGCTCGCCTTTGCCCACGGCACGACCGATCCGGTGGCGGAAGCCGCGTTCCTGGTCTGCGAGGCGCTGCACCTGCATCCTGAGCAGCTCGACACCTTTGCCAACGCGCGCGTCACCGCCGCGGAAGGCAAGCGCATCCTCGATCTCATCCATCAGCGCGTCACGACGCGCAAACCGGCCGCCTATCTCGTCAACAAGATCTACATGCGGGGCCTGCCCTTCTATGTCGACGAGCGCGTCATCGTTCCGCGCTCCTTCATCGGCGAGCTCCTGGAGTCGCATTTCGGCGCCGACGGCGAGGCCGGATCGCTGATCGACGACCCGACGGCGGTCGAGCGCGTGCTTGATCTCTGCACGGGCTCGGGCTGCCTTGCGATCCTCGCCGCGCATCATTTCCCGAACGCCACCGTCGACGCGGTCGACATCTCCAAGGGCGCGCTCGAGGTCGCTGCGCGCAATGTCGGCGAATACGGGCTCGAGGACCGCATCAGCCTCTATCGCGGCGACCTGTTCGCCCCGCTCGGCGGCAAGAGATACGACCTGATCATCACCAACCCGCCCTACGTCGACGCCGAGGGCATGGCCGCATTGCCGCCGGAGTGCCGGGCCGAGCCGAAGCTCGCCTTCGATGGCGGCGCCGACGGGCTCGACGTGGTGCGCCGGATCCTGCGCGATGCGCCCGATCACCTGACGCCGGATGGCGGGCTGATCTGCGAGATCGGCCGCGGCCGCGAGCTGGTCGACCAGGCCTTTCCGGAACTGCCGCTGCTCTGGCTCGACACCGAAGAATCCGAGGGCGAGGTGTTCTGGATCGCAGCCGCCGATCTCGGCTGATTCATCGCGGCGGGTCACGCTCCGTCGGAACAAGTCAAATATCGCCACGTTCATCCCCCGACGAATTTTCTAGTCCTTGGAGGATGTCCGCATGCTCGCGCCATCGGGCGAATTGCTGCGCGCCGGGATGGCGCTCAAGCTCAATCACGTCAAACGCGCTGCTCAATCCTATCTGCGTGACCAGACCAGCCAGGCAACGGGCAAGGTGACGTCATACGCGGTGGCCGGCGGGCTGTTCGCGGCCGCCGGCCTGTTCGTGATCGCGGCATTTTTCGTCGGACTGATCGCCCTGTACCGCTGGGTCGGGATCACCTACGGGCAGTTCTGGGGATTTGGCGCCGTTGCCGCAGTCCTGCTGGTGCTGGCTGCAGTCTGTGCCGGGGTGGCCGTGGCCCAGATGAAACGCAAGGCCAAGCCGGTTGTGCCGCTCGCGAGCCGCCTGCGCGTGGCCGTCGCCACGCCCCGGATCCCGCGTGGCACGGTCAAGGAGGCGGTGAAGGAGGTCGCAACGACGATTCCCCTCGCGCCGCTCGCACCCGGCGAGCGCGGCGGCATCAAGACCTGGCCGGCCCGCGCCAATCGGCCCGTGCAGCTTGGCCTGATGCTCGCGGCGGTCGGCCTGGTCGGGCTGACGGCCGCCCGGCGGCGACGCAACAGGCACAGTCTGGGGGCGTGATGCTGGCGCGGCGCTCCGAACAGATCGACTCCCGGATCGATTCCTGGCTGCTGGTGGCGGCGACGGCCGTGTTCGTGCTGACCGCGGAGCGCTACTTCCAGGAGTCCGGCCTGGCGAGGCCGGGGCCTCCGAAAGACCACCGCAAGGGCGAAGCGAATTCCCCGGAAACGCACCCGGCCGGTGCGGCGATGCAGCCGGGCCGCGGCCGCCGGGCGAAAAGTCCGTTCGAGATTCCCTGGGCGGGCTGGACGGATATTTTCTGGCGGACCTATCAGCGCATCGACGAGGATCGCCTGCTCGCGACGGCGGGCGGCGTCGTCTTCTTCGGGCTGCTCGCGCTCTTCCCCGCAGTCACCGCGCTCGTCTCCTCTTATGCCCTGTTCGCCGATCCCGCCACGATCAGCTCCAATCTGCACACGCTTGCCACCATGCTGCCCGAGGGTTCGTTCCAGATCGTCGAGGACCAAGTCGCGCGCGTGGTGTCGAACGGCAATACGACCCTCGGCGTCGCCTTCCTGGTCGGCCTGCTGCTTGCGATCTGGAGCGCCAATGCCGGCGTCAAGGCGATCTTCGACGCCCTCAACGTCGCCTATGAGGAACGCGAGAAGCGCAGCTTCATCCGGCTGAACATGGTCTCGCTGGCCTTCACCGTCGGCGGCATCGTGGCGCTGCTGTTGATGGTGGGAGCGGTCGTCGCCTTCCCGCTTGCGCTCAACCATCTCGGCATGGCGCCGGAAAGCAAGCTGATCGTGGCACTGGCACGATGGCCGCTGCTGTTCGTCATCCTGCTGGTCGCACTCGCCATCCTCTATCGGTTCGCGCCCAGCCGTGACGCGCCGCGCTGGCAATGGCTAAGCCTCGGCGCCGTCACGGCCGCGATCCTCTGGATCGCGGGCTCTGCGCTGCTGTCGTGGTATCTCTCGGAATTCGCCAATTACAACGCGACCTACGGCTCGCTGGGCGCGGCGATCGGCCTGATGATGTGGATGTGGATGTCGGCGATCGTCATCATGTTCGGCGCCGAGCTGAATTCGGAGATCGAGCGGCAGACGCTGCGCGACACCACCACCGGGCGGCCGAAGCCGCTCGGCACCCGGGACGCCGTCTCCGCCGACACGGTCGGCGCCACCGCGCCATTTTGATTGGCGGCGGTCAGGCCCGAGGCCGGCCTGACCGCATCTCAGGCGCGATCAGCGCTTGGTGATCACGGCTTCCAGATATTCGCTGTGCACCACGATCGTGCCGTCATCGGCGTGGTTGAACTCTTCGAGCAGCGCCAGGAGATCGCGCGTCAGCGTGGCCTGCCCGTTCGCGTCGAGCGCAGCAAACGCCTTCAGCGTGGGGCCGTAGAAGGTCTTGAAGATGTCGAGCCAGTGGCCCGGCGAGCGATAGCGGAACACGAACATGCGCGGCTCGGCGGCGATCTCCGCGGCCACGCCGCCGAACATCTCCTTGAGCCGTGCCGTCGTGCCCCACATGGCGGGCGATTTCACCCCCGCCGGCGGCGGCAAGTGCTTGCCGATGGTCTTGAACAGCTGGCCGATGAAGCCTTGCGGCGTCCAGTTGGCAAGGCCGATCTTGCCGCCGGATCTGCAGACCCGCGCGAGCTCGGAAGCGGCCTTGTCCTGATCCGGTGTGAACATCACGCCGAAAGTCGAGAGCACGACGTCGAAGGCGGCATCCGCAAACGGCAGCGCCTCGGCATCCGCCTCGCGGAACTCGACGGCGAGGTGTTCGGCCATGGCGCGCTCGCGCCCGCGCTTGAGCAGCGCCGGCACGTAGTCGGTGGATGTGACGTCACACCAGCGCCGCGCCGCCGCCAGCGTCGCATTGCCGTTGCCCGCCGCGACGTCCAGCACCTTGCTGCCGGCGCGCAAGTCGATGGCCTCGCAGAGCTGTTCCCCGACGATCTGCAAGGTGGTGCCGACCACGGCATAATCGCCCGACGACCAGGCGCCGTGCTGGCGCTGCTTGACGGCGGCAAGATCGGGTTGGGGGGCGGCTGGCTTGAGCGCGGCGGATGTCGACATGGCAATCTCCTGCGGTTGAAAACGCCGGGACGATAGGGCGCATGCGGCTCGCTGGCCTTGAGGGCGGCATGATTTTCCGCTGAGAGCGTCTTGATTTCCGCACCGGAGCCGGAAGACGTGTGACGTAAGGCTTTCGCGGCACGGGCCTGAATCGGCTCCGACACAGTCACTATCCCCTCGAATCAACAATGATGTTAGGCTCATCGATGCTTGGGAAGCATGAGGCGTGACGGTGTCGAGCGCGACCCGTGTTTTCCCGGGTGAGGCAGTCAGCCCTTAAAGGCATAACGCGCGGCATGATTCGCATTTCGACGATCTTCATCGCCATCTGCATGGTCCTGGTCGCGGCCTCGCTCGGGCTCGTGCTCTATTCGGTCGCCGGCATCAGCGGAACGGAATCGGCCATCGTGGCGCTGACCGCGCTGACCTTCCTGATCCTCTACAACGCCGTGTCGATGCGGCTGCGCGACCGCAGCGATGTCGGCGGCCAGATCGCCGACCTGTCGCGCGGCACCGCCGACCTCGCCCGCCAGGTGGCCGAGTTCGGCCGCCGGTTGGCTGCAATCGAGAGCCGCGTCGCCGCGTCCAATTCGACCAATTCCGACCGCATCCAGTCGGTCATCGGCGAGATCAACGAACTGGGCGGATTGGTCAGGCAGCTCGCCACCACCGTGGCGGCTCACGAGGACCTGCTCGTCGGCAACGCGCCGGCACACGCCCCGGTCACAAGGCCCGAGCCGGAAACGCCGATCGACCTGGCTGCCCCCTTCGAGGAGAAGCCAGTCGCTGCTCCTCCGCTTCCGCAGCCCCCGCCACGGCCGGCGCCGCCGGCAGTGCAGGTCCAGGCCGCCACCCCGGTTCAGACCGCCAATGGACGCAACCAGACCCAGTTGCTGGCGACGCTGCGCAATGCGGTCGACGAGAACCGCATCGATATCTTCCTGCAGCCGATGGTGACGCTGCCGCAGCGCAAGGTGCGGTTCTACGAGGCGGTGACGCGCCTGCGCGACGAGCGCGACCAGCTGATCGCCGCCGAGGAGTTCATCAGCATCGCGGAAGCCTCGGGCCTGATCGGGCGCATCGACAACATGGTGATGCTGCGCTGCGTGCAGGTGCTGCGGCGCCTGATGGTGCGCAACAAGGACGTCGGCGTGTTTTGCAACGTCGCGGCTTCCACGCTGGGCAATTCCACCACCTTCGCGCAATGCCTCGATTTCCTGGAAGCCAACCGCGCGCTGGCGCCCTCGCTGGTGCTGGAGTTCAAGCAGTCGACCTTCCGCAATCTCGGCCCTGCCGAGACCGAGAACCTCGCGGCGCTCGCCCAGCGCGGCTTCCGTTTCTCGATCGACCATGTCACGGATTTGCGCATCGAGCCGCGCGAGCTGGCCGATCGCGGAGTCCGCTTCATCAAGGTGCCGGCCGCGTTGCTGCTCGATCCCAAGCAGGCGTCCGCCTCCGACATCCACCCCTCCGATCTCTCCGACCTGCTCGGCCGCTTCGGCATCGACCTGATCGCCGAACGGATCGAAGGCGAGCGCGCCGTGGTCGATCTGCTCGACTATGACGTGCGGTTTGGACAGGGCTTCCTGTTCGCGCCGCCCCGGCCATTGCGGCCGGAGGGGGCATCTGCTACCGGCGGGGCCTCGCCGAACCAGGCGCAGGACATTCAGGGATCCAATGGCTCCGCCACACCCAGCTCAGGCGCGACCTCTTCGGCGCCTCCGCCCCAACGCATCACCGGCAACGCAGCGCTCGCGCGCCGCATCTGATCGGCCGCGCACGTCATGACCGCGCTGCACTTTGCCGAAGGCCTGCGCGAGCTCGTGGCTGGTGTGGAGGTCGTGCTCAGCGATATCTGGGGCGTGGTCCATAACGGGCTGGAATCCTTCCCCGAAGCCTGCGAGGCGCTGCACACCTATCGCAGCCGTGGCGGTACGGTCATCCTGATTACCAACGCGCCGCGCCCGGCCGATTCCGTGCAGCGGCAATTGCGCAAGCTCGGCGTCCCCGATGAGACCTATGACGCGATCGTATCTTCAGGCGACCTGACGCGGCTCTATGTCGCCGAGCATCCCGGCCGCAAGATGTTCTGGCTCGGCCCCGAGCGCGACAACTCGATCTATCGCGGCCTCGATGCGGTGACCGCGCCGCTGGAGGAAGCCGATTACATCGTCTGCACCGGCCTCTACGACGACGAGACCGAGACGGCGGAAGACTATCGCGGCATGATGCTGAAGGCACGCGAGCGCAAGCTGACGCTGGTCTGCGCCAATCCCGACATCGTGGTGGAACGCGGCGACCGGCTGATCTACTGCGCCGGCGCGATCGCGGAGCTCTATCGCGAGCTCGGCGGCGAGGTGATCTTCTACGGCAAGCCGCACCGGCCGATCTACGAGCGCGCCATGGCGCTCGCGGGGGAGCGCCAAGGCTACCAGATCGACCGGAAGAAGGTGCTCGCGATCGGCGATTCCGTCCGCACCGACTTAACCGGCGCCCGCGAATTCGGCATCGACTGCCTGTTCGTCACCCGCGGCATCCATGCCGAGGAGTTCGAGGGCCTCGACCAGCTCGACCCGAATTCGGTGATGGAGCTGTTCGGCCACCCGCCGAAGGCGCTGATGCGCGAATTGAAGTGGTGACGGAATAGCTCGATAAGCTCTGCAGGCTTAGACGAATTGCTAGTTGTTAGACGCCGTCATGGCCGGGCTTGACCCGGCCATCCACGTCTTTCTTCCGGCATCCAAGAACGTGGATGCCCGGGACAAGCCCGGGCATGACGTTCCAAATGGAAAATTGCGTCGGGCGAAGAGCTCGCGCTTACGCGCTCGCCATGTCCGGGAAGACCGCCTCGATCTTGGTCTTCAGCGTCGCCGCGTTGAACGGCTTGACGATGTAATTGTTCACGCCGGCCTTCTTGGCCGCGATCACGTTCTCGGTCTTGGATTCGGCCGTGATCATGATGAAAGGCGTGGTGGCGAGGTTCGGATCCGCGCGGACTTCGCGCAACAGGTCGTAGCCCGTCATCGGCTCCATGTTCCAGTCGGAGATCACGAGCCCGTACTTCTTGCCGCGCATCTTGTTCAGCGCGGCCGAACCGTCGCTGGCATCATCGATGTTCTCGAAGCCAAGCTGCTTCAGCAGATTCCGGATGATACGGATCATGGTGCTGTAGTCATCCACCACCAGAACCGGCATCGACAAATCAACCGCCATCTCGACTCCCCCAACGCAAACCCAGGAATATTACGATCGGACCTGCCAGGCCGGCGCCCGGCAGTTCCACGCCTCAAGGACTAGCACCAAGGCCTTAAACAGCGCGTTAACTGCGGGCGGCCCCGAAGGATTGAAATCTTGTTCAGTGCCCGCCGCTTGACTTCGCAGGGCCGGTCGCGCCACGGTCCGGCCGGTCCTGCCCGGTTCGAGAATTCCCCTGATGGCTCCGCCTTTTACCGTCATCCGCGATACAACGCCGGTTTCCGCGATTCCGAGGGGCGCCGTGGTTGCCATGGGCAATTTCGACGGCGTTCATCTCGGCCATCGCGCCGTCATCGCGGCCGCCTTGGAGATGGGCAGGGCGCATGGCCGGCCTGCGCTGGCCTTGACCTTCGAGCCGCATCCGCGGCGGTTTTTCAGCCCCAACACCCCGCAATTCCGCCTGACGGACGAGCGGGCCAAGCTGCGGCTTCTGGCCGGCACCGGACTTGCCGGCGCCGTGGTCATGACCTTCGACAAGGCCCGTGCCGGAACCAGCGCGCAAGATTTCATTCACCATGACCTGATCGGGCGGCTCGGCGTCAGCGGCATCGCGGTCGGCTACGACTTCCATTTCGGCAAGGGTCGCGTCGGCTCTCCGAGCCTCCTAGTCAACGAGGCGCCCCGGCTCGGCATCGAGGTCGACGTCCAGCCGCATGTCGATATCGACGAGCGGCCGGTCTCCTCCAGCGCGATCCGGATCGCCCTCGCCGAGGGCCAGCTCGACGAGGCCACGACCATGCTGGGCGCGCCTTGGTTCATCACCGGCGAGGTGATCCATGGTGAAAAGCGCGGCCGCGACCTCGGCTATCCCACCGCCAACATCCGCCTGGACGCCAATTGCGGCCTCAAGCACGGCATCTACGCGGTCCGGGTCGGCCGCGGCACCGAGCGTCTGGACGGGGTGGCCAGCTTCGGCCGCCGCCCGACCTTCGACAATGGCGCCCCGCTCCTCGAAATCTTCCTGTTCGACTTCAAGGGCGACCTCTACGGGCAGGCGCTCGACTGCGCCTTCATCGGCTTCATCCGCGAGGAGCTGAAATTCGAGGGCATTGAGGCCCTGATCCGGCAGATGGACGACGATTCCGCCCGCGCCCGCGCCTTGCTCGCCGCCGCCCCGGACGCGTTTCCGCGGCTGGGCGTGATCGATTGAGAGGCGAAACCAGGCCTCGCCGGCCCTTTGCGCTTCCTCCGCCCCCCTGCTATGGAGAGCCCATGTTTGCGCGGCGCATCATAGGGATTAGCGGCCCGGCTTCCGCCTGAGCCTGAAGGCTCGGCGCAAGACCGGGATTTCGTCGTTTCGCCCGCGATTCCGCATCGCCATTCGTTTCCGCGCCCTTTCCGAGCCAGTCAGCCTCATGTCCGAAAAGCCGCAAAAGTCCCCGAAGTCTGAAGCCAAAGACTATTCAAAGACCCTGTTCCTGCCGCAGACCGAATTCCCGATGCGCGCCGGCCTGCCGCAGCGCGAGCCGGAGATCCTCAAGCGCTGGTACGAGATCGGCCTCTACGAGAAGCTGCGCCAGAGTGCGAAGGGCCGCGCCAAGTTCGTGCTGCATGACGGTCCGCCCTACGCCAACGGCAACATCCATATCGGCACGGCACTGAACAAGATCCTGAAGGATCTCGTCACCAAGAGCCAGCAGATGCTCGGCTTCGATTCCAACTACGTGCCGGGCTGGGACTGCCACGGCCTGCCGATCGAGTGGAAGGTCGAGGAGGAGCATTATCGCAAGAAGGGCAAGCAGAAGCCCGACTTCCGCGACTCCGCCGCGATGATCGATTTCCGCAAGGAGTGCCGCGCCTATGCCACGCACTGGCTCGGCGTGCAGCGCGAGGAGTTCAAGCGCCTCGGCGTGATCGGCGATTGGGATCATCCCTACGCCACCATGAGCTATCCGGCCGAAGCCCAGATCGCGCGCGAGCTGATGAAGTTCGCCGCCAACGGCACGCTCTATCGCGGCTCCAAGCCGGTGATGTGGAGCGTGGTCGAGAAGACCGCGCTCGCCGAGGCCGAGGTCGAATACGAGGACCACACTTCCGATACGGTGTGGGTGAAATTCCCGGTGACCTCGCCCGCGCACGGTGCGCTCGCCTCCGCAAGCGTTGTGATCTGGACCACGACGCCCTGGACGCTCCCCGGCAATCGCGCCATCTCGTTCTCGCCGAAGATTGCCTATGGCCTCTACAAGGTGACGGACGCCCCCGCCGACAATTGGGCCAAGACCGGCGACCTCCTCATCCTCGCCGACGCGCTCGCTGCAGACGTTTTCAAGCAGGCGCGCGTGACGGCTTATGAGAAGGTCCGCGACGTCCCCGGCGACACCATGGACGCGATCGAGTGTGCCCATCCGCTCAAAGGCGTCGGCGGCGGCTACGACTTCGTCGTGCCGCTATTGCCCGGCGACCACGTCACCGACGACACCGGCACCGGCTTCGTGCACACGGCGCCCGGCCATGGCCGCGAGGACTTCGACGCCTGGACGTCGCAGACGCGCGATCTCGACGCGCGCGGCATCAACACCGCCATCCCCTATACCGTCGACGAGAACGGCGCCTACACCGATCATGCGCCGGGCTTTGCCGGCAAGCGCGTCATCACCGACAAGGGCGAGAAGGGCGATGCCAACGAGGCCGTGATCAAGGCGCTCGTCGACAGAGGCATGCTGCTCGCCCGCGGCCGGCTCAAGCATCAATATCCGCACTCCTGGCGTTCCAAGAAGCCGGTGATCTTCCGCAACACGCCGCAATGGTTCATCGCGATGGATAAGAACATCGCGCAGGGCGGCAAAGCCAAGAGCGGCGACACGCTGCGCGCCCGCGCGCTGCACGCGATCTCGGTCACCCAATGGGTGCCGCCGTCGGGCGAGAACCGCATCAACGGCATGATCGAGGCACGTCCCGACTGGGTGATCTCGCGCCAGCGCGCCTGGGGCGTGCCGATCGCCGTGTTCGTGCGCGAGAAAGGTGACGGCTCCGCCGAGATCCTCCAGGACGAGGCCGTCAATGCGCGCATCGGCGAAGCCTTCGAGAAGGAAGGCGCCGACGCCTGGTACGCGACGGGCGCGCGCGAGCGCTTCCTAGGGCCCCGCGCGAACGAAGATTGGCAGAAGGTCGACGACATTCTCGACGTCTGGTTCGATTCCGGCTCCACCCACGCCTTCGTGCTGGAAGACCCCGTGCAATTCCCGGGCCTGTCAGGCATCAAGCGCAAGGTCGACGGCGGCGCCGACACGGTGATGTATCTGGAAGGCTCGGACCAGCACCGCGGCTGGTTCCATTCCTCGCTGCTGGAAAGCTGCGGCACGCGCGGCCGCGCGCCTTACGACATCGTGCTGACCCACGGCTTCACGCAGGCCGAGGACGGCCGCAAGATGTCGAAGTCGCTCGGCAACACCATCGAGCCGCAGGCCGTCATCAAGGAATCCGGCGCCGACATCTTAAGGCTCTGGGTCGCGTCCTGCGACTACACCGACGACCAGCGCATCGGCCCCGAGATCCTGAAGAACACCGTCGAGACCTATCGCAAGCTGCGCAACACGGTGCGCTGGATGTTGGGAACGCTACATCATTACAAGCCGGCCGACGCAGTCGCGCCGGCCGAGATGCCCGAGCTCGAGCGCTTGATGCTACACGAGCTCGCGGTGCGCGCCTCTGCCATCGGCAAGGCCTATCGGGAGTTCGACTACAAGACCGTGGTCGCGATCCTGTCCGCCTTCCTGAACAGCGAGCTCTCCGCCTTCTACTTCGACATCCGCAAGGATACGCTGTATTGCGATCCGCCTTCGTCGCTGACGCGCAAGGCGGCGCTGACGACCATCGACCTGTTGTGCGCCTCGATCCTGAAATGGCTGGCGCCGATCCTCAGCTTCACTGCTGAGGAGGCCTGGCGCATGTACCGGCCCGACGCCGAGCCGTCCGTGCATCTGACGCTGTTCCCGACCGATCTCGAAGCCTTGCGCGACGACAAGCTCGCCGCGAAATGGGAGATGATCCGCAACGTGCGTCGCGTCGTCACCGGCGCACTCGAGCTGGAACGCGCCGCCAAGAACATCGGCTCCTCGCTCGAGGCATCGCCGGTGATCTATGTCGCCGATCGCGGCATGCTGGCGACCTTGTTCGACATCGATCTGGCTGAAGTCTGCATCACCTCGAATTACGAGGTGCGGGAGGGCGAGGCGCCGGCCTCGGCGTTCCGCCTCGATGCCGTCCCCGGCGTCGCGGTCGTGGTGGAGAAGGCGGTCGGCACCAAATGCGCCCGCTCCTGGAAGATTTCGCCGGCGGTCGGCGAGGATCCTGAGTACCCCGACGTCACCCCGCGCGACGCCAAGGCACTGCGCGAGTGGAAGGCGCTGGGGGTGAGCGTCTGATCGGTCGGCCATGACCCCACTCCGTGCCGGCATCCTCGCGGCAATGGTCACGCTCGTGGTCGACCAGGCCTCGAAGCTCTGGCTGTTGAACGTGTTCGACCTCGCCCGTCGCGGCGCGGTCCGGGTGACGCCGTTCTTCGACCTGGTGCTGGCCTGGAACATCGGCATCAGCTTCGGTTGGCTCCAGAACGACGGCCAGGCCGCGCAGCTCGCGCTGATGGCGGTCAAAGCGATCGCGGTGGTTGCGCTGGCGATCTGGATGGCGCGCTCGCACACCGTGCTCGCGACCGTCGCGCTCGGCCTGATCATCGGCGGCGCCATCGGCAATGGCATCGACCGCCTGGCCTATGGCGCGGTGGTGGATTTCGCCCTGTTCCACATCGAGATCGCCGGAAATACCTATCATTGGTATGTGTTTAATCTCGCGGACGTGGCCATCGTTGCTGGGGTGGCAGCGCTATTGTATGATTCCTTCCTGGGGGTACCCGCCGCAAAAGCGCCCTGATCCCGGCCGATACGGACGGGCAGGTGGAACCCGGTTTTGCAAGGGTTGGAGCCGCGTGCGAGCGGCAATCTGCCACAATATGAAACAGGTACGGTAATGCGCAGCTCGAAGACCAGCGGTTCGATGGTTCGAGGCTCCCGATCGGGGGGCCGGCGGGCACTGAAATTGTCCGCCGTCGCGCTCGGCATTGGTCTGGTCGTGTCGGCCGGCGCCGCCCGCGCGGCTGACGATGACGACGACGACATGACCTTCGAAGAGAAGCTCATCGACAATCTGATGACCGGCCTTGGCGCCAAGAGCATGGAAAAACCCGGCATCGAATACCGCGAGCGCTCGCCACTGGTCGTGCCGCCCAAGCTCGACCTGCCGCCGCCTGCCGCAACCGAGGCCGCGGCCGCGCCAAACTGGCCGAAGGACCCTGACGAGAAGCGCCGCAAGGAAGCCATCGCCCAGCGGAAGAAGTCCGGCAACAAGGCAGCGGAGTACTGGAAGAACGCCCAGCCGCTGTCGCCCGCCGAGTTGAACGCTCACAGGACGGCGGCCGCCGACAAGACCAGCAATGATCCGGTTCAGCCAGGCACCAACGTCGCCAACCCGACCATGAGCCCTGCCGAACTCGGATATACCGGCGGGCTGTGGAAACTGTTCAAAGGGAATGGGCCCGAGTCGAAGCAGTTTACGTCGGAGCCACCGCGCACATCGCTGGTGGAGCCGCCGCCCGGATATCAGACCCCGTCGCCGAACTACGCCTACGGCGCCGGCCCGGATAATTCGAAGCGAACCTATTTTGACGTCCGATCTGGCAAGGAGAAGGAGCAATAGCGTTCCTGCTCTTGCCCCGACATTGCGCAGCCGCGCCGGGGCTGCCGGCACGCCACGCAGCTTCAACTGCTGGCTGCTCCCGAGTTGATAGCGTTCTCTGCTTCGTGACGCGAAGCCTCAGCCGCACGGTGTAGCATGCCGTGCCCTCCGAGCCGGAGATCCGGGCTCGGCATCTCACAACCAGGGATCATGATGTCCTCTTACCGATCGGCTGCCTGCCTCCTTGCCGCGCTGCTTTCGACGAGTGTCCTTTCGGCCGGCGCCGCCCTTGCCCAGACCACGGTGACATCGGCTCCGCCCGCCAGCTTCACGCTTGCCAACGGCATGCAGGTCGTGGTGATCCCGGACCGCCGCACCCCCGTCGTCACCGAGATGATCTGGTACAAGGTCGGCTCGGCTGACGAGACGCCCGGCAAGTCCGGCCTCGCCCATTTCCTCGAGCACCTGATGTTCAAGGGCACCTCGAAGCATCCGGCCGGCGAATTCTCCCAGACCGTGCTGCGCGTCGGCGGCAACGAGAACGCTTCGACCTCGGTCGACTACACCAACTACTATCAGCGCGTGCCGAAAGAGCAGCTGCCGACCATGATGGAGTTCGAGGCCGACCGCATGACGGGCCTCATCCTCAAGGACGAGAACGTGCTGCCCGAGCGCGACGTCGTGCTCGAAGAGTACAATATGCGCGTCGCCAATAATCCGGATGCGCGGTTGAACGAGCAGATCATGGCCGCGCTCTATCTCAACCATCCCTACGGGCGGCCGGTGATCGGCTGGCACCAGGAGATCGAGAAGCTCGATCGCGAGGATGCGCTCGCCTTCTATCGTCGCTTCTATGCGCCGAACAACGCGATCCTGGTGATCGCCGGCGACGTGGACGCCGCCGAAATCCGCCCGCTAGTCGAGCGCAATTTCGGCTCGATCCCCGCGCAGCCCGCGATCCCGCCGCGGCGCGTTCGTCCGCAGGAGCCGGAGCCTGCTGCCCCGCGCACCGTCACGCTGGCTGATCCGCGCGTCGAGCAGCCGAACATGCGGCGCTATTATCTCGTGCCCTCGGCAACCACGGCCGCGGCGGGCGAGAGCGCGGCACTCGACGTGCTGGCGCAGCTGATGGGCAGCGGCAGCAATTCCTATCTCTACCGCGCCCTCGTGGTCGACAAGCCGCTCGCGGTCTCCGCCAACGCCAGCTATTCGAGCATCTCGCTCGACCCGACCCAATTCGCGATCTCGGCTGCGCCGAAACCCGGCGTCAGCTTCGCCGAAGTGGAACAGGCGGTCGACGGCGTCATTGCCAACGTGGCGCAGAACCCGATCCGCGCGGAGGATCTGGAGCGCGTCAAGACCCAGCTCATCGCCGAAGCGATCTACGCCCAGGACAACCAGGCTGTGCTGGCGCGCTGGTACGGCGGCGCGCTGACCACGGGCCTGTCGATCGAGGACATCAGGAGCTGGCCCGACCGCATCCGCGCCGTCACCGCCGAGCAGGTCCGCGCCGTTGCGCAGAAATGGCTCGAGAAGAGGCGCTCGGTGACCGGCTATCTGATCAAGGACACTGCAACCGCCAAGCGCGAGGAGAAGCGCTCGTGACCTATTCCTTCCTTCGACGCGTTGCATTCTCCGTTGTCGCCGGCGCGGTCCTCGCGTTCTCTGCGGCCTCGCCCTCGCAGGCCGCCGCAAAGATCCAGCACCTGATCTCGCCGGGCGGCATCGAAGCCTGGTTCGTGCAGGATGCGACCGTGCCGCTGATCGCGATGGAATATTCCTTCGCCGGCGGCTCGGCGCAGGATCCCAAGGACAAGCCCGGTGTCGCCAACCTGGTCGGCGATCTCCTCGACGAGGGCTCTGGCGATCTCGATTCCAAGACGTTCCATGAACGGCTCGACCGCCGCGCCATCGAGCTCTCCTTCAGCGCCACCCGCGATACCTTCCGCGGGAGCCTGCGCATGCTGCGCGACAACAAGGACGAGGCCTTCGACCTGCTCAGGATGGCACTGACCTCGCCGCATTTCCACACGGCCGATGTCGAACGCATCCGCTCGCAGGTCATCTCGGGCCTGCGCCGCGAGACCACCAATCCGACCTCGCTGGCGAGCCGCAAGTTCCTGGAGGTCGCATTCGGCGATCACCCCTACAGCCGGCAGAGCAACGGCAACCTCGACAGCGTGCCGACCATCACGGTTGCCGACCTGAGGAATTATGTCGGCCGTGTCCTCGCCAAGGATGGGCTCAAGATTGCGGTCGTCGGCGACGTCGATCCGGCCACGCTCGGAAAGCTGCTCGACCACACCTTCGGCAGCCTGCCGGCCAAGGCCAATCTGACGCCAGTCCCCGACATCGAGGCTGCAAAGCCGCCGCAACGCGCCTTCGTGACCCTCGACGTGCCGCAGACGGTGATCACCTTCGGTGGACCCGGCGTGAAGCGAAGTGATCCGAACTTCATGGCGGCCTATGTGGTCAATCACATTCTCGGCGGCGGCGGCTTGTCATCCCGGCTCTATCGCGAGGTGCGCGAAAAGCGCGGTCTGGCCTATTCCGTGTACGAGTCGCTGCTCTGGATGCAGCACTCGGCGGTTTTCATCGGCAACACCGGCACCCGCGCCGACCGCGCCGGCGACACCATCGAGGCCATCGAACAGGAGGTGCGCCGCATCGCCGAGGAGGGCCCGACGCAGAAGGAGCTCGATGAGGCCAAGTCCTACCTCAAGGGCTCGCAGATGCTGGCGCTCGACACCTCGTCCAAGCTGGCGCAGGCGCTGCTGCAATATCAGCAGGACAAGCTGCCGATCGACTATATCGAGAAGCGCAACGCCATCGTCGACGCCGTGACTCTGGACGATGCCAAGGCGGCCGCCAAGCGGCTCTGGGGCCAAGGGCTGCTGACCGTCGTCGTCGGCCGGGCCCCCCAGGCCGCCGCGCAACCGGCGGCTGCACCGGCGACGAAGTCGAACTGATCTCTTTTCTCGAGGTTTCCTGAATGGCCGGGTCCATCCCGGCCATTTGCGTTTCGCGGCAGCGCCATTGCTGACGGCGGATGTCCGCGGTATGTCCTGACATCACGAATGGTGCCAGCATGCTGCGGATATCCCGCGATCTCGTCATCGACGAGGACGACATCGAGATCGGCTTTGTCCGCGCCTCCGGCCCGGGCGGGCAGAACGTCAACAAGGTCGCAACCTCCGCGCAGCTGCGCTTCGACACCCGCAAGCTGACCTTGCCCGAGGACGCGGCGCTGCGCCTTGCCCGCATTGCCGGCCAGCGCATGACCAAGGACGGCGTCATCGTGATCCACGCGCAGCGCTTTCGCACCCAGGAGCGCAACCGTCAGGATGCCATCGACCGTCTCGTCGAAATCCTCAAGGAGGCCATGGTCCGGCCGACGCCTCGCCGCGCGACGCGGCCGACCTTCGCCTCCAAGCAGCGCCGGCTCGAGGGCAAGAAACGGCGCAGCGACATCAAGGCCGGCCGCGGCCGAAGCTTCGACGATTGATGCGAAAAAACCTCCGATCGCGCGCGACCGGAGGTTTGCCGTTCGCAAGCTGGCGTCAGTAGCGCTTGCCGGCCGCAGCACCGCCGGTCGCCGCATCGTCCGCGGTGCCCTTGCGCGTCGCGCTGCCGGTGGTTCCGGCGGACCCCTTCGTGCCCTTGCTCGACTTCATGCCGACCTTCTCGCCGGCTGCGCCCTGCTGGGCACCGAGATCCTCATCCTCGCTGCCTGACGCGCCGCCTTGCATGGGCTTGCTTTGTACGGTGCCGCCAGGCCTCGTCCCAGACGAGGTGCCTTGGGCGAGAACGGGCGTTGCAACGAGGGCCGCGAGAGCGCAAGCGATCGCAGAGGTCTTCACCAACTTCATCCATTTCTCCTGGAATGTCGCGATGAACCGTTCGGCTGCCTTCTGCACCGTTCGCCTGCACCGGACCGGTTCATCGCGAAGAGACTTCGAACGGCGCGCTGTGATGCAAGCCGCGTCGTGTGGTGATCGTTTAGGGTTTTCGGGGCGCTTTCGCGGAATTGTGCTCCTCATATGCGGCGGCGCGGCGACACCGCCGCATTCGTTGGAACTGCCCGAAGCTCGGGATTTCCCACATCTGGTATGTGGGAAGTGTGACCTTCCCCATGCATTTGTTGCGAGGCGGCATTAGACTGGGACATTCGCCGAGTGAGCCCATGCCCGTCCGCCAACTTCCCGAACAGATCGTTAACCGGATCGCCGCCGGCG
>NZ_JACCHQ010000028.1 GCF_016031655.1 Bradyrhizobium glycinis | reverse complement strand
CCTGCGGCTCGGCCGACGCCGCCGCCTCCCGCAGCGGCTCCGCCGGCCCGGCCGACCCCCGCGCCTGCGCCGACGGCAACACCGCCTGCTCCAACGGCTGCGCCCCCGGCCCGCCCCGGCGCGCCTGCACCGACCGCAACGCCGCCTGCTCCGACAGCTGCGCCCCCCGCTCGCCCCGGCGCGCCTGCGCCGGCAGGTACGCCGGCTCCAACGACGACACCCGCGCCGACCGCGACACCAGCTCCAGGCAGCACGCCCGGCGCACCGCCGGCTGGCCGCCCCGGTACACCGCCGCCCGGACGCCCTGGCGCGCCTCCGCCCCCGGCGGGATCACCGGCCCCCGGCGCCACGCCCGCTCCAACGGCTACGCCCGCGCCCGGAAGCACGCCGACGCCGCCGGCCGGACGTCCGGGGTCGGCAACGCCCGCGCCCGGCGCAACCCCGACCCCGACGGCAACGCCAGCCCCGGGACAACAGGGTGGAACGCCTCCTGCCGGCGCGCCCGCCGCCGGGACTCCGGCTGCGCCCCCGCAGGCTGGTGCGCCCGCCCGGCCGCCGGCACCTCCCGCGGGCGCCGCGGCCCCGACCGTGGTGCCCGGCACGCCCGCCGCAGCGCCGCCGCCCGACAGGGCACAATACAGACCGCCGACGGTCGCGCCGGCCTTCCGCGCCGCGCCGACGGTCGCAGCGCCCTTGCCGCCGCCGCCGCGTCCGCAGCAGCGCGACCTGACGCCGCTCGCGATCGGCGCGGGCGTGGTGGCCGGCGCCGTGATCGGGGCCACCATCGCCGATCTTCATAACCAGCGGCGCGAGGTCGTCGAGGGCGGCCGCACCGTCTACACCGAGCCGGACCGCATCATCGTCCGCGATCCGGGCGGGCAGGCCTATGTTCGCGGCAACGATCTCTATCGCTTCCGCTATGGCGCCCGTGACATCCGCACCGACACCGTCGGCGGCGAAACCCGCACGGTCGTGATCCGCCCTGACGGCAGCGAGGTGATCACCGTGGTCGGGCCGGACGGCTCGCTGCTGCGGCGCATCCGCAGGGATCCCGGCGGGCGCGAGATCGTGATCATCGACAACACCTACCGCGATCCGCGGGCGGTCGGCGGCTTCTACGTCGACGTGCCGCCGCCGGTGGTCAGCATTCCCTATGATCGCTACATCGTCGACGCCCAGGAGGCGCCGCCAGAGGTGATCTACGAAACGATGCGGGCCCCGCCGGTGCAGCGGATCGATCGGCGCTACTCGCTCGACGAGATCCGCTACAGCCCGAATGTTCGCATGCAGATGCCGAGCATCGACGTCAACACGATCAACTTCGCGACGGGATCGTGGACCATTCCGCCGGATCAGGCGGCGCGGCTCCAAGTGATCGCCGACGGCATCAACCAGGCGCTCCAGGCCAACCCGCAGGAGGTGTTCCTGATCGAGGGCCACACCGACGCGGTCGGCAACGAAGTCGACAATCTGTCGCTGTCGGACCGCCGCGCGCAGGCCGCAGCCGAATTGCTGACGCAACAATTCGGTGTGCCCGCGGAGAACCTGACGTCGCAGGGCTATGGCGAGCAGTATCTGAAGGAGCAGACGCAAGGCCCGAGCCTGATCAACCGGCGCGTCACCGTCCGCCGCATCACGCCGTTGCTCAACGGCGGCCAGGCCAACGCGGCGCCTCCGCCGCGCCAGTAAGACCTCCGCAAGAAGACAATGGCCGGGAGCAATCCCGGCCATTTTTTTGTCACGCCGTCATTGCTTCCGACGGCAGACATGCCTCACAAACGGCGGCAACATGCCGGTGATCAGTGCCGCAACAGCCACCGAGAATGCGCATGCCGGCGAATGCGCGCCTGAGCAAACGATAGCGGCGTCCGAAATCTGCGGGATCACCACTGTCCAGCGCCTCCGATTCGTCGAGCTCGGCGTGGCTCTTGACCGATGCATTGGCTCTGATGCCGTGGATGCGCTGAACCCACGCCTCGCCTGTGGCGAGTGCACTCTCGAAGTGAGTTGGATGCGCGCAATTGATCAGGAAGTATTCGCAAGCTCGCTCAGTTGCGTCGTCTACCGCCTCGATCGCCTCGCGCAGTGACTCTCCCCGGACGAGGCGGCCATCGGTTTCGACCGTGAAAGAGATCGCGACCGGAATATCGCGTCTCTTGGCTGCGCGGACCACGCCCACGGCTTCGTTGATGCTGTTCAGCGTGAATGCAGTCACCATGTCGGCGCCCGCCTCGGTGAAGGCCGCGATCTGGCCTGAGTGGTAGGCTTCCGCCTCCGCCGCGTCCATGTTTCCTGCCTTGTAGCCGTCGCCTCGCGGACCGATCGCGCCGTTGATGACGCAAGGCGTGCCGGGGGACTCCCAAGCGCCCCGCAATTCGTCGAGGAAGCGGATGGCGCGCATGTTGATGGCCTCGAGCTGGGCCGCATCGTAGCCGAGCTTGGCGCCCCAATCAGGGTTGGCGCGCCAGGTCGGACTGTCGAGGACAAAGCCGAGCCCATGCTGCCGCGCGATACGCAGATAGGCTTCGTAATACCGCCTCAAATGCGCGCGGCCATCCGCGCTGTCGAGCAGCACGAATGCCGCGAAGTGGGGCAGCTCCAGCCCGTGGTGAAAGATAAGGGTTGTTTCCATGCCGCCGTCGGTCAGGAAAATGCCGCCGCTGCGCTGCGGCAGACCATGTCTGTATCTGGCCATTGATCGCTCCATGATTTGGACGGGCCCGCTCTCTTCACTCGGTCGCGCCATGCCCGTGTTCGGTCGCGGCATTTGGTGCCGCATAATGTCGCGTCGCTCTAGAAGTCCCGTGGTGCGGCTGAACTTCCACCCGCAAGCGGAGACAAATCAAAGATTTGCATGAGTCACTCGGAGGGGTCGTTGGCCCCAAGGGCCAATTTCCGCACCGTCGGTACAGTTCTGGAGACATCGATGGGAAAGGGCGAAGCGACGCGCGAGCGCATTCTCGAGATCGCGGAAGCGGCGGTGCTCGCAAAGGGCTTCGGCGCCACCTCGATCGAGGAGGTCATTGCCGAGGCCGGACTGACCAAGAGCGGCTTCTTCTATCACTTCAGGGACAAGAACGCGCTCGCACGGGAGATGCTGCGCCGCTACGTGGATACGAATGACCGCCTGTTCGACGAGATCTTCCGGCGCGGACGTGAGCTCTCCGACGACCCGCTGCAGTCGTTCCTGATCTCGCTGAAACTACTCGCCGAAGTCATGGCCGATCTGCCGAACGGCCATCCCGGCTGCCTGATCGCCAGCATCTGCTATCAGGAGCGCCTGTTCGACCGGGATGTTCGCGATCTGACCGCGCAATCGGTCCGGAGCTGGAATGCCCACTTCCGCGAGATTCTCGACGGCATCGCCGCGGTCTATCCGCCCCGCGAGCCGATCGACCTCGACGATCTCGCGGAGATGATCTCGTGCGTGGTCGACGGCGCAATCATCATGTCGAAGACGCTCAACGACCCGAAGCGGCTGGAGCGGCAGATCATGCTCTTCCGCAGCTGCGTGAAGCTGGTCTTCACGCCGCCTCACTCGTCGTGAATTCATAGAACGTGAGCGAACCAGGGCGGCCCGCCCTGCCGCGCTCGCCTGCGGCAGGAATGTAATTGTGCGCAGGTTGGCAGTCGCCCCCCATCATTCTCGCGCAGCCAATCCCAAAGCATCTGCCATGACACGGAACACTTCGGTATTGTCCATCGAGCCGTGCACGCGCTCGCTCCCCGGGCCCGTCGCCGTGACAATGACGTCCTCGCCCGAATGCACGCTGGCGCCGACCAGCGACGATAGGTTGCCGGGGCGCAGCACCGCGCCCGGGACCTCCTTGTATTTGTCGTTGGCCTTGAAGGTGCCGTCGTCGCCGACTTTGACGGTCGGCTCGTTGGGATTGTCGAGCTTCGGACGGAACGTCTCGTAATGATCGGGCAGGCTCGCCGAGAAGATGGCAAGCCGCCGGCTCACGTCGACCCGTGACGGATAACCTTCCGCATCCGGCGCGGGATAGTTAGGAAATCCAGCCTGATCGTAGACGCCGACGCGCTCGCGCAAGGGCACGTTGGGCGTCGTGCCCATGTCGTCATTCACCGTGCCGACGAGGCTGTTGGGATGATTGTGATCGGCCAGCACCAGGATGAGGGTGTCGTCGCCGCGTGCGCGCGCCCATTCGCGCGTCTGACGCACCGCATTGTCGAGCATGATCGTGTCGTAGACGGCGCGCTCCATGTCGAGCAAATGCGCGTATTTGTCGATCATTCCGGATTCGACCATCAGGAAGAAGCCGGCTTCGTTCTTCGAGAGGATTTTCAACGCCGCCTGCACCTGTTCGGTCAGATCAGGCTGCTCGGGGAATTTCTTGACGCCGCCTCCTTTCAGGAATTTGCGGTCCAGCGCGCCGTCCATGTTGCCGGTGGCGAACAGGCCGAGCAGCCTGCTCGTCTCTTGCTTGGCGGCAGAGGCGCTGAGCTCGCTCGCGGTGGTCGCCACCTGATAGCCGGCATCGCGAAACTTCGCGATATAGTCGCTCTCGTCCTTGCGTTTGGAGCCGGCAGCCGACTTCGGCAGAAAATTCGCGCTGCCGCCGCCCATCATCACATCCGGCTTTGCCGCGAAGAACTGCTCGACGATTTCGTCATAGGCGGCGCGGCGGCGGGTGTGCGCGACCATCGCCGCCGGCGTCGCGTCTTCGATCTCGGTATTGGTGACGATGCCGATCGCCATGCCGAGCCGTCCTTTGGCGAGGCTGGTGATGGTTTCGACCTTGGGATCGTCGAGCGGGCTTGCGGTGCGGTCGGCATAGACGCCGAGGGCATTGACGGCGCTCTTGTGCCCGGTCGCATAGGCGCTCGCCGAGTTCGCGGAATCCGTGATGATCGAGTCCGAGCCAGCGGTTGCCACCAGCGCCATATGGGGCATGTCGTCGATGGCGAGCTTGCCGCGGCTCTTGCCTTCCGAAATGCCCTTGGACAGGATCCGCGCGGCGACCCGATGCGCCGGCGACATGCCGTCGCCGATGAACAGGATGACGTTCTTCGCCTTGCGCGGGCCGGTGTCGTAAACCGTCCATGTGACGCTGCGCTGGCGCGTGCCGTCGCTCACGTCCACGGCGACGCTGCCCGGCTTGGTCAGCGTGACGTCGCGCAGGATCAGGGCCGACTGCTCCTTGCCGTCCTCGCGCTCGACGAAGGTTCCGGAGCGGCCGAACGCGGCCGCGTAATCCGCGCCGTTCACCGTCACCTTCAACTTGGCGGGATCGACCAGTCCCGGGAGCTCGACCTTGAAGTCGAACTTGGCTCCCGCGAGGATCTCGGCGCGATCGATCGGATAGATCGTCTGCGCCGACGATGATGATGCCCAACAGAGAACAATGAGAGAGGCGAGTGCCGATCCCCTGACCATGTGCGATGCTCCGCAATTCCGTTCCGACAGAAGGTGAAAGCGTAGCGGCCGAGAATGACAGCGTCATTAAGCACGTAAGCCCGGATGGAGCATCAGTCATCGTAGGGTGGGCAAAGGCGCGAGAGCGCCGTGCCCACCATTATCTCGATCTCGGTCGCGGAAAGATGGTGGGCACGCTTTCGCTTTGCCCACCCCACGACAGCGAGGATCTCAGCCCTTGTCGCTCTCGAGCCGGAAGATCTGCGAGCCTTCGCTGCCCGACAACAGGCCGGTCTTCGAATAGAGACCGAGCTTGGTGCGGGTGTCGGCAATGTCGAGGTTGCGCATGGTGAGCTGGCCGATGCGGTCGGCCGGCGTGAAGGCGGCGTCCTCGACCTTCTCCATGCTCAGCCGCTCCGGCGCATAGGTCAGGTTGGGGCTCTCGGTGTTGAGGATCGAATAATCGTTGCCGCGGCGCAGCTCGAGCGTGACTTCGCCGGTGACGGCGCGCGCGACCCAGCGCTGTGCGGTCTCGCGCAGCATCAACGCCTGCGAATCGAACCAGCGGCCTTGATACAGCAGGCGTCCCAGGCGCATGCCGCTGATGCGGTACTGCTCGATCGTGTCCTCGTTGTGGATGCCGGTGACGAGGCGCTCATAGGCAATGTGCAGCAGCGCCATGCCGGGCGCCTCATAGATGCCGCGGCTCTTGGCCTCGATGATGCGGTTCTCGATCTGGTCGCTCATGCCGAGGCCGTGACGGCCGCCGATCGCGTTGGCCTCGAGGAACAGCGCGACCGGATCGGAGAAGGTCTGCCCGTTCAGAGCCGTGGGCTGCCCCTCCTCGAAGCGCACTACGACCTTCTCGGCCTTGACATTGCAATCGTCGCGCCAGAACGGCACGCCCATGATCGGGTTGACGATCTTGATGCCGCTGTCGAGGCTTTCGAGATCCTTCGCCTCATGGGTGGCGCCGAGCAGATTGCTGTCGGTCGAGTACGCCTTCTCGGCGCTCATCTTGTAGGCGAAGCCCTGCGCGGTCATGAACGCCGACATCTCGGCGCGACCGCCGAGCTCGTCGATGAACTGCTGGTCGAGCCAGGGCTTGTAGATCTTCAGGCCGGGATTGGTGAGCAGGCCGTAGCGATAGAAGCGCTCGATGTCGTTACCCTTGAAGGTCGAGCCGTCGCCCCAGATGTTGACGCCGTCCTCCTTCATGGCCGCGACCAGCATCGTGCCCGTCACGGCGCGCCCGAGCGGCGTGGTGTTGAAATAGGTGATGCCGCCGGTGGAGATATGGAAGGCGCCGGCTTGGATCGCGGCGATGCCCTCGTGGACCAGCTGCGTGCGGCAATCGACGAGCCGCGCGTTCTCGGCGCCGAACTCCATCGCCTTGCGCGGGATCTCGTTGTAGTCGGCTTCATCCGGCTGGCCGAGATTGGCGGTGTAGGCGTAGCAGCGCGCGCCCTTCTGCTTCATCCAGAGCAGCGCCGCAGAGGTGTCGAGGCCGCCCGAAAAAGCGATGCCGACTTTCTCACCCTTGGGCAGGCTTTTCAGGATCGTGGTCATGGGGCTTCCAATCGGGTCTCAAGCTGATGTGACGGGTGGGTTTGACCGCGCGAATATCAAATTTCGCAGGGCTCGGCACCCCTTTAATGGCTCAAACCGAGGGCTCGGGGCCGGTCTTGCGGCCGAACAGGCGCTGGCGCAGCCGGTAGGCGGGCATGTTCAGCCGGGTCAAGGCGGCATCCACGGCTTCGTCCGAGAACCGTGTCCGCGGCCAGCGGTAGATCAGCGCATAGGCGAACCAGATCACGACGAAGGTGACGAGGCCGGCGATCGACACGTCGGTGAAGAAGTGGCCGCCGAAGGCCATGCGCAGGCCGCTGGTCAAGGCGCCGAACACCACGGCGGCGGCATAGGCGAGCGGCCGCCACGCCGGCGGCGCCAGCGCGGCCGGCGCCAGTGTCCAGAATGCCGTCGCGCCTTCGCCGGAGAAGAACGAGCAGTTGCGCCCGCAGGCGCCGCGCGGATCCCACCACGGCACGAATTGCTGATCGCCGGCAAACTCGGTCACCACCACCGGACGCGGACGGCCCCAATAATTCTTGAACGTCAGATTGGTCAAAATGCCGGCCGACATGGTCAGCGTCACCAGCAGGAAGATGACCGTGCGCCCCCGCACCATCAGCGGCCGGTCGGGCCGGATCATCTTGACCACGATCGCGACGATCGAGGGAAGGGCGAAGGCCCAGGCGATCCACATCGCCGCATCGCGCGCAAAGCCGGCCCACCCGTTCAGCTTGAGCGGAAAGGTCTTGGTCTCCGCGTCGAAGAACAGCGAAGCGAGCTTGAGGTCGAGCTCGGGATAGAGGCCGAAGACGACGCCGATCACGAGCCACAGCGCCAGAGCGATGAAGAGTCCGGTACGGTTCATGGCGCGCGGTTTAGCGGAGTGGAGCGGGGATGGAAACCCCAACGGAGGTGCCCATCCTCCCCTGGAGGGTGAGAAGAGTCACCGCGCATCCGGCCGCGAATTCGATGGCAGTGGCGGCGGTGGCTTGCGTGGGGGCGGCGGGATGCGCCAGGCGCCGGCGTTGCGGCCGGCGATCAGCCAGTAGACCACGCCGGCAACGATGCCGGCGCCGGTCATGATCTCCAGGTGACGGCGCACGATGCCTTCGAACTGCAAGGTGTCGGCGTGGAAGGGAACGAGGCCGAGATAGCAGGCAAGCCCGACGAGGCCGCCGCCCACGGCATAGGCCAGCGCGCTGCGGATGTAGAGCGCCTCGGTGATCGCGACGATCACCGCCGCCGGCACCAGTGCGAAGCCCGAGACGAAGATGAAGCCGAAGCCAAGCAGGATGTCGATGGTGCCCTGATCGACGGGACCGGCGCCTAGATCGGCGAATTCGGGAAACAGCAGTGCGACGACCACAATCATGCCGCCGACGAAACATGCGGCGAGAAAGCCGATGAAGATGACGACGAGGCGGCCGATCAGGGACATGAGATAAGCAGGTTGCCAATCAAGGATGTCGCGACGCTCACAACCGTCATGCCCGGGCTTGACCCGGGCATCCACGACTTTCGTGCTCGTGGCTCGACGTGGATGGCCGGGTCAAGCCCGGCCATGACGAGCATCGAGGACGTCATCATCCATCAATCCGTCATCGCCATGGCGCGCAGCGCCTGGCGCTCGCGCGCCGAGAGCTTTTCCGTCTCCGACTTGAGCTGGCCACAGGCGGCGAGGATGTCACGGCCGCGCGGAGTGCGCACCGGCGAGGAATAGCCGGCGTTGAAGATGTATTCGGAGAATTTCTCGATCTGGTCCCAGTCCGAGCATTCATAGGCCGTGCCGGGCCACGGATTGAACGGGATCAGGTTGATCTTGGCAGGGATGCCCTTGAGCATCTTCACCAGCAGCTTGGCATCGTCGAGCGAATCGTTGACGCCCTTGAGCATCACATATTCGAAGGTGATGCGGCGCGCGTTCGAGGCGCCGGGATAGTCGCGGCAGGCCTGCAACAGCTCCTTGATCGGATATTTGCGGTTGAGCGGCACGAGCTCGTTGCGCAGCTCATCGCGGACCGCGTGCAGCGAGATCGCGAGCATGACCCCGATCTCCTCGCCGGCGCGCACGATGTTCGGCACCACGCCCGAGGTCGACAGCGTGATGCGGCGGCGGGAGATGCCGATGCCTTCGTTGTCGCCGACGATCAGAAGCGCATCGCGCACCGCGTCAAAATTGTAGAGCGGCTCGCCCATCCCCATCATCACGATGTTGGTGACGCGGCGCGTGCCGTCCTCGCGATCGGCCCAGTCGTTGAGACGATCGCGCGCCACCATCACCTGCCCGACGATCTCGCCAGCGGTGAGATTGCGCACCAGGCGCTGCGTGCCGGTGTGGCAAAAGGCGCAGTTCAGCGTGCAGCCGACCTGCGAGGAGACGCAGAGCGTGCCGCGGTCGGTCTCGGGGATGTAGACGCACTCGACTTCATGCGCCTTCTGAACATTGTCGCCGCTCGGCAGGCGCAACAGCCATTTGCGGGTGCCGTCGTTGGAGATCTGCTCGGCCACGACTTCCGGCCGGTCCACGGTGAAATGCTGCGCGAGCTCGGCGCGGATGCCCTTCGAGATCGAGGTCATCTCGTCAAAACTCTGGACGCCGCGGAAATAGATCCAGTGCCATAGCTGCTGCACGCGCATCTTGCGCTGCGCCGGAGCGACGCCGATCTCGCCGAGGCGATCAGCAAGCTCGGCGCGCGACAGGCCGATCAGCGACGGCTTGGCCGGCGGCACATAGGTTTCAAGCGGGGTCTTCTCCACCAGGAGGCCGTTGTGCGGCTCGGTCGTCGGTTGCATTGAATGGACCTAATAGCTGTGGTCGTTCCGGGGCAGCTCGAAGAGCTGAGCCCGGAACCTCGAGATTCCGGGTTCGATGCTACGCATCGCCCCGGAATGACGGGCGAAATTTGGAACGGCCTCTATATAGCAGCCGGGACTGCCGATTGCGACCTTGTCGCCCGCAGCCTTAACGCCGACGCTCTTACCGCTTGCAGTCCTGCGCGATCTTGTCGAGCGCCTGGGCGAGGCCCTTCAGCGAAAACGTGTCGGTCGTCTCGGTGCCCTTGGCCGAGACGCCCTTGACGACGAGGTCGGCGGATTTGCGCATGGCTTCGACCATCCGCTCCTCCTCGGCCGCGTTCTTGATCCAGAGCCCGTCGCCCTGTGTGTACATGGCGAAGGAGGCACCGCCGACCTCGACGGTCGATTCCGAGCCCGGCTTCAGCGCATAGCCGATCATGACCGAGACTTCGTTGTTGACCTTCTCCGCCGGCCGGGTCGAGACGAAGGCATAGGCGGGATCGCGCGGCCGGTTCGGCGGATTGGTCTTCGACGATGACGGCTTGGCCAGCGCGAAGCAGACCTTCTTGCCGTTCGGCGTCGCCGAATAGGCGCCCCAGGTGCCGAACTGCCCGATCAGGGTCGGCTCCGCGCCCCCCGCCACGGTCGCAGCCGGGGCCGCCGGCTTGCTCTCGGGCTTCGGGGTCGCCTTTGCGTTGGTGTTGGCCGGCGGCGCGGCCGGCTTCGGTGCCGCCTCTTTTGGAGCTGGACCGGACTTGGACGCCGGTTGCGCCGTCTGCGCCCATGCAGAGACGGCTATTCCCCCGGCTGCCACGCCAGTCATCAAAGCTAAAATCAGCACCCGCCACATGCCGCTGTGGTTCCCTCAATATTGTGACTGGAAGATGGCCCGAGTGCGCTTTGTCCCCGGGCAGGGATAGCCGGGAAAGTTCAATTTGGGAAGGCAGTTAGCGTTATCGGCGGCGGCTAGGCCTTGGATCGGGCGGCGCGTTGCGCTGCCCATTGCGCCTCGGTCCAGCCGAGCAAATCCTCGGCGCCGGAACTGCGCAGATGCGCACCGCCATCGATCACCACCATCTCGCCATTGATGTAGGCGGCGCGGTCCGAGACCAGGAAGCTGGCGAGATCGGCAAGCTCGCTGTGCTCGCCGGTACGGCCAAGCGGGTTGCGCGCGGTCCAGCCTTCGTCGCGGCCTTCGGGACGGAGCTGCCCGGTGGCCCCTGCGGTCGGAAACGGGCCCGGCGCGATCGCGACGGTGCGGATGCCCTTCGGGCCCCATTCCACCGCAAGGCTCCTGGTCATCGCCAGCAGTGCGGATTTCGCCATCGCCGAGGGCACGGTGAAGGCGCGGCCGGTAATGGTGGAGGTCGAAAGGATCGACAGCACGACGCCGCCATGCTCGGCCTCGATCCAGCGCCTGCCGGCGCCGAGCGTGCAATACATCGCGCCATGCAGCGTCGGCGCCAGGGTCGCGTCCGCGGCACGGAAGGAGAGGCGCTCGCTCTGTGCGATGAAGGTGGCAGCGGCATTGTTGACGAGGATATCGAGCGGCGCCTCGCGCCAGATCGCATCCATCATGCTGTCGACCGCCGCACCTTCACGGATATCGCAGGCGATCGTCGTAACTTTGCCGCCGGTCTCTTCGCGCATCTCGCGCGCCGTCGCCTCGAGCCGGTCGAGCTTGCGGCCGCAGATCACGACCTCGGCGCCGAGCGTGAGGAAGCGACGCCCCATCGCAGCGCCAAGACCCGAGCCGCCGCCCGTGACGAGGATGCGCTTGTTCTTGAGGAGGGTTGTTTCAAACATCGTTTGAATCCTCGCTGTTTCGATACACCGCGTCATTGCGAGAGCAGCGAAGCAATCCAGACTATTTCCGCAGGACGGATTCTGGATTGCTTCACGGAGCCTGTCATCGGGCCGCGCTTCGCGCGGACCCGGTGGCTCGCAGTGACGGGAGGATAGGCCGTCGCGTGACCTCAGACAAAGAATCCGGATTGTCGCCACTGCCTAAATCCGGCAGAAACGGCCTAACTATAATTCCACCGAAACGTCCTCAAGGTGCCGCCATGAAAGCCATCCTCTGCTCGCAATATTGCCAGCCTGACGACCTCGTTCTGACTGAGGTGCCGGATCCGGTGGCCGGGCCCGGCGAAGCCGTGATCGCGATCAAGGCGGCGGCGCTGAATTTCTTCGACATCCTGATGATCCAGGGCAAGTACCAGATCAAGCCGCCATTCCCGTTTTCGCCGGCGGCGGAAGTCGCCGGCGTGATCGAGAGCATCGGCCCCGGTGTCACTGATCTCAAGGTCGGCGATCGCGTGGTCGCCTCCTGCGGCCACAATGGCGCGCGCGAGAAGATCGCGCTGCCGGCGGCATCGATCGTGAAGATCCCTGATAATCTCGACTACGACCGCGCGGCCGGCATCATCATCATCTACGGCACCGCGCTGCATGCGCTGGAAGATCGCGCCAGCCCCAAGCCGGGCGAGACGCTCGCCGTGCTGGGCGCGGCCGGCGGCACCGGCCTTGCAGCCTGCGAGCTCGGCAAGCTGATGGGCTTGAAGGTGATCGCCTGCGCCTCGTCGGACGAGAAGCTCGAATTCGCCAAGGCGCACGGCGCCGAGCTGACGCTGAACTACGGCAAGGAAGATTTGAAGGAAGGCTTGCGCAAGCTCACCGGCGGCAAGGGCGTCGACATCATCTTCGATCCCGTGGGTGGTGCTTACGCCGAACAGGCGCTGCGCTCGATTGCCTGGGAAGGCCGCTTCCTCGTCATCGGCTTTGCCGCCGGCGACATTCCCAAGATGCCGCTGAACCTCGCGCTCCTGAAGGGCTGCGACATCCGCGGCGTGTTCTGGGGCGCCTGGACCCGGCTCAATCCGGCGAAAAACCGCGCCAATCTCGAGAAGCTGGTGAAGTGGACCGCGGAAGGCAAGATCTCATCGCATGTCGACCGCACCTTCCCGCTGGCGCAGACGGCCGATGCGTTGAAGGTGCTGGCGGGACGGCAGGCCATGGGCAAGGTGATCCTGCATCCGTGATCGCGATGTCATCGCGACGCTGTTTCAACATACAAAGCGGTCATCGCCCGGCTCGACTGGGCGATCCGAGACGTTAGTGATTTAGCCGAGACGCCTCAGTGTATTGGATGCCCCGGTCAGGCCGGAACATGACAGCGGAGGGCGAGACGGGCAGCGTCGACGACCGCGACATCGCAAGGTTGCGCACGCCGCCGCTCGTAAAATCCCCTCAACCATCGCGAGCAAAATTCCGGTGCATTCCGCGGCGCCGCCGTAATCAAACCCAAATATCTCCAGATTCGCGCAAACCGCCGTCGTTTTTTGGGCTGAATCGGACGGCGATTTACCGGTTCCAGTTAGCGGGGACTTCTGGACAACAACAAGAAGACTGAAGCCGGGACTGCCCCTGCGTTGCGTCAGTAATGGGGAGCATCACACCATGGAGACGACGGCCTACCGTCCGTCGAGGGAGTCGCGCATGCCCGACTCCGATCGATCTGCATCACATCCGCCTGTCGCGTCCTATATCCGCGCACGTGCCAAGCGCGCGGAGCTTCCACAGGACGATCCAGTTCCACTGTTTCTGTCCGACCCGCTCGGCGCACCCGACCCGAGCGAATATGCGCCGGCGACATTGCGCTCCAGAATTGTCCCGCGTGTGCTCGCGGCCGTTCTGGCGGCATTCAGCCTGGCAGTTCTGGCCACACTGTTTCAGTCCGACTTTCGCGGCCTCTTCGCCGCTTATGCCGGTAGCTGGGTTCGCTTCACTGCGGACCAAGCGATGGCGTCGGCCAGCGCACCGACCAGACCGCAGACCCCGCGCAAGGATGCGGCCCGCGTGAGCGACACGAGGCTGGCGAGCGCCGACACGCAGGCTCTCTCAGCACCTGCCGCGCCGAGCCGCGAGGCGATCGCGACCGCCTATCAGACGGCGCTGCAAGCCCAGGGACAAACCCAACCAGCGCCCGTCGCGGCGCCGCCCGCACCGCCTGCGCCCGCGAAGACGCTCGACGCCGACACGCTGGCCGGGCTGATGACGCGCGCGAAGAGCCTGTTGGGCGTCGGCGATATTGTTGCTGCCCGCCTGCTGCTTGAACACGCGGCCAATGCACAGGATGCGACGGCTGCGTTTCTGCTGGCGCAGAGCTATGACCCGGCCGTGCTCGGCACTAGCGACTCGCGGCGCATCGCCGCTGACGCGACCGCCGCGCGCGACTGGTATCAAAAGGCCGCGGCACTCGGATCGGCGGAAGCGCGCCAGCGCCTCGCCCAATTCTCGAACTAGGCCACTTCAGAGGGAACATCATGCGTAACGCTTTGAAAATGGCGCTTGCCGCCATCACGACCATCTGTGCCTTCGCGGCCCACGCCGAGCAGGCCGAATACGATCCGGCCAAGGTCTCGGACAGCCTGAAGGCCATCTTTCAGTTCGGCTCGAGCTCGACCAAGCAGGCGCTGAACGCCAACACCGTCACGCTGATCACGGGGACGATCGGCGGCACCTATGTGCAGTTCGGCGCCGACCTCGCCTCCGTGCTCGACGACGGCAACAAGATCCGCGTGCTGCCGATCGTC
Source organism: Bradyrhizobium glycinis (assembly GCF_016031655.1). GTDB lineage: Bacteria > Pseudomonadota > Alphaproteobacteria > Rhizobiales > Xanthobacteraceae > Bradyrhizobium > Bradyrhizobium glycinis. The sequence continues at coordinate 78,976 of NZ_JACCHQ010000028.1, read as the reverse complement.
GGCCGCGGCTCGGTGCAGAGCGTCGCCGACATCCTGTTCCTGCAAGGCGTCGATCTCGGCATCGTGCGGGCCGACACGCTCGACTATCTCGAGCGCAAGGGTTTCGCCAAGGACATCAAGCGGCAGTTCACCTATGTGACGAAACTGTACAACGAGGAGATGCAGGTGATCGCGCCGAAATCGGTGGCGGCACTGAAGGATCTGGAAGGCAAGACCGTCAGCGTCGACCTGCCGAACGGCGGCACCTTCGTCACCGCGCTCACCGTGTTCGAGCGGCTTGGGATCAAGGCGAGATTCATCTATGTCGAGCAGCGCATCGCGATGGAGAAGCTGAAGGCCGGAGAGATCGACGCTGTCATCGTGGTCGGCGGCAAGCCGTACAAATCGGTCTCGACCTTCAGCAATGACGGTCGCTTCCATCTGGCGAAGGTGGACTATGCAAAGCCGCTGCAGAGCGACTATCTGCCGGCAACCCTGACCGCTAAGGACTACCCGAACCTGATCAAGGAAGGCGAGAGCGTCGACACGATCGCGGTGCCCGCGGTGCTTGCGGCCTATAATTGGGCGCCCAACACCGAGCGTTATCGCAAGCTCGCGCTGTTCGTGGACGCGTTCTTCACGAAATTTCCGACGCTGCAGAACCCGCCCTTCCATCCCAAGTGGAAGGAGGTCTCGCTGGCGGCGCCGCTATCCGGCTGGAACAGATTGCCGGTGGCGCAGCAATGGCTCGACAAGCACGGCATCGAACCGGTGACACGGCAGCGCTTCGAGGCGTTCTTAAAGCAGAGCCCTGCGGCAGCAACCGTCTCCGATGCGGACAAGGAGACGCTGTTCAGGCAATTCCAGGCGTGGGACGCGGAGAACGCGCGGGCGGAGGCAGGAGCTAAGAAGAAGTAGAGGCCGTCATTGCGTGGAGCGTAGCGACGAAGCACTCCAATTCGCCCCCGCGGAAGAACTTCTGGATTGCTTCTCGAGCCCGTCATCGGGCCGCGCTCCGCGCGGACCCGTTGGCTCGCGATGACGATGCTTAGGGCAAGCAGCACCCCGACTCGCCGCTTGCCGCCTACGCAAAGCCTCGGCGCCCGTGGATCTCAACCCCGGCGAAGCCTCGGCGTAGCCGGGTTACGGAGAATGACAGCGGAAAGGGGTGGCGAAACTGTTACGCTGCCTCGACGTCCGTCTCATCTACGCCGCGCTTCAGCGCGGCGCGGGCGGCTTCGCGATGCTCGTTCGTGATGTGGCTGGCAACCATGCGGATGGCGGTGGCGAGCACGGCGGCGTCATCGGCGAAGCCGAGCATGGGCATCACGTCCGCGACGAAGTCGAACGGCAGGATGAAATAGGCGATCGCACCTAACAGCGAAGCCTGGACGTGGCGCGGCGTCTGCCGGTCGAACGCGCAGTAATAGGCGGCAAGCAGATCCTCCGCGAACGGCAGTTGCGCAGCGACCCGCTTCAGCTTGCGCCAGAAGCGGCGGCGCACGCTCTCGCGATCTTCCGCGAGCCGATCGGCCGGCTCGAAGCCAACGCTGTGCTCGGCAGCCATGTGCGACAAACTCCCTTCGGCCCAAGGGGGCGGACCGCCCCATCCCGGCTGATCACAACATGGGGATGCAGCCGGTCCCTGCAAGACGTCAGCCTGGTGTCAGCCGGCGATGGCGTCCATCGCCTTCGCCAGCGCAATGTCGCGCGCGGTGACGCCGCCGGCATCGTGGGTCGACAGCACCACCTCCACCGTCTTGTAGACGTTGCGCCATTCGGGGTGGTGATCCATCTTCTCGGCGACCAGCGCGGCGCGGGTCATGAAGCCGAACGCCTCGTTGAAATCCTTGAAGACAAAGGTTTTCCCGATGGCGTCGCGGCCTGGGACGTCACTCCAGCCGGGCAGTCCGCCCAACGCCTGCCTGCGCGCCTCCGCCGAGAGCCGTTCTGCCATGACCATCTCCATCCTTCAGGGGAACTTTACCCTAACCCCGTGCTGACGCCCGGGTTCATACGGGGATTTCCTCCATCCGCTAACCATGACGGAGATGTAACCCCGCAGGACAAGAAATTTGCTACAATTGCAGCCGTAGATCGCCGGCCAAGATGAAACTGAGCCTGAAGCGCCTGTTTGGGAGATCGATGACCGGGGGATTGGACCTGGCCGAAGCACCCCCTCCGCCTTCGCCGCGATCCGCGGCGCGGAAGACGGCGCTCGTGTCTCTGGCCCTGGTGCTCGCGATCCTCGGCGCCCTCGCCGGCGGCTATTACTTCGCGATGCGTCCCGTGACGCTCAGGATCGCGGTCGGTCCCGCCAACAGCGACGACGTCAAGGTCGTACAGGCCCTGACGCAAGGCTTTGCGCAGCACAAGAGCTACGTGCGGCTGCGCCCGATCCAGACCGACGGCGCAACCGCCAGCGCCAATGCGCTCGCCGAAGGCAAGGTCGATCTCGCCATCGTGCGCGGCGACCTCGACGTGCCGAAGAACGCACAGGCTGTCGCGACCCTGCGCAAGAACGTCGTGGTGTTGTGGTCCGTGCCCGCCAAGGGCAAGAAGAAGGGCGCGAAGATCACCAAGATCGCGCAACTCGCCGGTCATCGCATCGGCGTCGTCGGCCGCACCCAGGCCAACGTCAATCTGCTCAAGGTGATCCTGCAGCAATACGGCGTCGACCCGGCCAAGGTCGAGATCGTGCAATTTCCCGCCAATGAAGTTGCCGAGGCGATCAAGGCGCAGAAGGCCGACGTCTACCTCGCGGCAGGCCCGGTCAACAGCAAGATCACCGCGGACGCAATTGCGGCATCGATCAAGGAAGGCGGCTCGCCCACCTTCCTCGCCATCGATTCGGCGGACGCGATCGCGCAGAATCATCCGGTCTATGAAGCGTCCGAGATTCCCGCCGGCGCCTACGGCGGCTCGCCCGACCGCCCCGAGGACGAGGTCAAGACCATCAGCTTCGCGCACCACATCGTGGCGCGCAAAGGCGTCTCCGAAACCACCATCGCGGCGTTCACGCGCCAGCTGTTCGCCGTGCGGCAGCAATTGGTGACGGAATTCCCGCTGGCGGCGAAGATCGAGACGCCCGATACCGACAAGGACGCCGTGATCCCGGTGCATCCCGGTGCAGCCGCTTTCGTCGACGGCGAGGAGAAGACCTTTCTCGACAAGTACAGCGATTACATCTGGTGGGGCCTGATGGCGCTGTCTGCCATGGGCTCGATCGGCGCCTGGTTCGCGGGCTACCTGAAGAAGGACGAGCGCGACAGCAACAATCATCTGCGCGAACGTCTGCTCGACATGATCACGGCGGCGCGCAAATGCGAGACGACGGAAGAGCTCGACCAGATGCAGACCGAAGCCGACGGAATCCTGCGCGATACGCTGCGCTGTTACGATCACGGCGCAATCGAGGAAGGCGCGCTCACCGCCTTCAACATTGCGCTCGATCAATTCCACGCCGCCGTCGCCGACCGCAAGACGGTGCTGATGAGCCTGCCGCAGAACCTGCAGCGGGCCGGCGCGCAATTCCGGGCCGCCGGGAACGCCTGAGCAACGCTTGCCCGCGTTATTGCTGCGTCACATTGTCTCAATATAGCTTTCGCCGTCAGTCCGGGATGGTCCAAAGAACCAGACCCGGAATCTCGAGATTCCGGATTCGCGCTTCGCGCGCTCTGGAATGACATCGCAAGATCGCCAGCCCGTGAGCCATCTCATGAACATCAAATTCTCCCGGCGCCGCTTCCTCACGACCAGCGCCGGTGCGCTCGGCACGATGGCGATGCCGTATCTTTCGCGCGCGGCCGACCGGCCGGCGGTCACCCACGGCGTGCAATCCGGCGACGTCACCGTCGACGGCGGCATGGTGTGGGCGCGAACCGACCGGCCCGCGCAAATGCTGGTCGAGGTGGCGACGAGCGAGTCCTTCAAGGACGCCCGCGCATTGCCGCCGATCGCGGCGCTGCCCGAGAGCGACTTCACCGCGAAGATGCTGGTCGAGAATCTTCCGGCCGGCCAGGACATCTTCTACCGCGTCCGCTTCCGCGATCTCTCGCACAGCGCCATCGAGGGCGAGTCGGTGACCGGCCGCTTCCGCACCGCGCCGGCCGACCGCCGCGACGTCAGCTTCGTCTGGGGCGGCGACGTCGCAGGTCAGGGCTGGGGCATCAACCCTGACGATGGCGGCATGTTCACCTTCTCGACCATGCGCAAGCACCGCCCCGATTTCTTCCTGCACTCCGGCGACACGATCTATGCCGATGGCCCGATCCAATCCGAGGTGAAGCTCGCCGACGGCAAGATCTGGAAGAATCTGACCATCCCGGAGAAGGCCAAGGTCGCCGAGACGCTGGACGAGTACCGCGCCGCGCACAAATACAATCTCACAGACGACAATCTCCGCGCCTTCAATGCCGAGGTGCCGATCTTCGTGCAGTGGGACGACCACGAAGTCACCAACAACTGGTCGCTGTCGAAAGAGCTGCCGGCCGCCTACAAGGTGCGCGACATCTCGCTCCTCGCGGCGCGCGCAGGCCGCGCCTTCCACGAAATGTACCCAATGCGGGAGAGCATCGCCGAGCCCGGCCGCGTCTATCGCCAGATCTCCTACGGCCCGCATCTCGACGTGTTCGTGCTCGACGAGCGCAGCTATCGCGGTTCGAACGGCGCGAATGTCGAGACCGAGTACGGTCCGGCCAGCTACTTCCTCGGCCCGGAGCAGATGGCCTGGCTGAAGCGCGGCCTGCTCAATTCGCGCGCGACATGGAAGGTGATCGCCTCCGACATGCCGCTCAGCATCCTCGTTTACGACGATGCCGCGAACAAGAAGGGGTCGGAAGCCTTCGCGCAGGGCGACGGCCCGCCGCGCGGGCGCGAGCTCGAGATCGCCGACCTCCTGCGCTTCATCAAGATGGCGCCGGTCAAAAATACGGTGTGGCTGACCGCCGACGTCCATTACACCGCCGCGAACTACTACAATCCCGACAAGGCGCAATTCCAGGACTTCGAGCCGTTCTGGGAATTCGTGTCGGGTCCGCTGCATGCGGGAACGTTCGGGCCTGGCGAGATGGACAACACGTTTGGACCCGAGGTGCGTTTCGTCAAGGCGCCCGGCCTCGACAAGCAGAACCTGCCGCCGTCGGCGGGCATGCAGTTCTTCGGTCACGTCAAGATCAACGGCGCGTCCGGCCAGATGACGGTGACCCTGCGCGACCGCGCCGACGTCGCGCTGTGGTCGACCACGCTCGATCCGAAGCAGAGCTGATCGCTATTTGGCGCGGGCCTGCAGCGCCGCCTCCAGTGCCTCGCTCGAGCACGGCTTCTGCAGCCGCGGCCGGCCCGCCAATTCGGACGGAATGCGCGCCTCGGCGCCGTAGCCGGTGACGAACACGAACGGAACCTTCAGCGCGATCAGCCGCTCGGCGATCGCAAAGCTCGTCTCGCGGATCAGCTCGACATCGAGCAGCGCGAAATCGGGTGTCCGTTTCGCGATGGCGTTCAACGCCTGCGTCACCGAACCCACGGTCCGCACGGCGGCCACACCAAATCCGAGCAGGCGATCCTCGAAATCGATCGCGATGATCGGATCGTCCTCGACGATCAGAACATCGGCCGGCCAGCCTGTGCCATTGCAGTTTGCGGGTGCCATGATCGCATCTTGGTTCGGGGTTTCGGGATCAGGACTGCCGCGACACGATGCCTGCGCCCAGCGCACCGGAGGGTTCCCGGAACGAAACTCACCACATCATCGTTCTCTGGTCTGTCCACTTGTGCACACAGGAAACGGATGGAACTCGCTAAGGTGGGAGGAAGGGTGGGAGTTCAGGATGGATGCGCGTATCGGCAAGGTCACCGAGGTCGAGAGCCGGCCGGCCAACAATCTGCTGCGGCGTTTGAGCCCGGTCGACTACGGCCTCCTGGCGCCGCACGTGACCGTCGAGGACTCTGCAGCGGGGCACTTGCTCTACAATCCCGGCGATGACGTGCAGGTCGTCCACTTCCCCTGCGGCCCGTCGCTCGCGACCTTCCTCGTCCCCAACGAGGATGGCCGCGACGTCGAAACCATTCTGGTCGGCCGCGAAGGCGCGGTGGGCGGCATCGTCAGCGAGGGATTTCTGCCCGCCTATACCCGGATCTGCGTCAAATTCGGTGGACCCTTTGCACGCATTCACGTCGCCAAGCTGGAAGCGGCCAAGCTGCGCTCGGCGTCGCTGCGCAACATCTTTGCCCGCTATGCCGATTGCATGCTGGCCCAGATCTTCCAGTCGACCGCCTGCAACGCGATCCATTCGATCGAGCAGCGCACCGCCAAATGGATCTTGGCGGCGATGGAGCGGACCGGCGACGAGACCAGCGTGCCGCTGACCCACGAACAGCTCGCGACCCTGCTCGGCGTTGGCCGCTCCTATGCCAGCCGCGTGCTTCAGTCGTTCAGGGCTGAGAGCGTGCTCGACACGAGGCGCGGCTCGATCCTGGTCCGCAACCGCGACGGCCTGAGGCTGCGCGCCTGCCTATGCAACGATGCCGTGAAGATGCATTTCGAGGAGGTGCTGCGCGGGGTCTATCCGACCGAGGAGCGGGAGGCAGGGTAGCTTCTTCCTTTTCCCCTGGTGGCGCTATGCGCGGCGCGCCGTTGTAACCGCGATCGTGCTATACTGCCCGCGCATGAGCGGGGCTTTCCTTCACACCTTCTTCGACATTTTGGCCTGGCTGGCGGCGGCCGCCGCCGTTTACTGGCTGTCGCGACGGGGCTTGCAGTTTGCCTCGCAATCTTTCGCGTTGCCCTATGTCGCCGCGCTGGTGTTTGGCGCAGGCCTTGGCGCCTATCTGTTCGGCTCCGCCAATCTGTGGCTGTCAGGGCAAAGCGGCATTGCGCGCTCGGTCGAGGGCGCGCTGGCCGGCGGCATCGTGGCGATCGAGCTCTACAAATGGTCCGCCGGCGTCACGGTGCGAACAGGCGCGCGGTTCGCGCTGCCGCTGGCGCTCGGCATCGCGATCGGCCGGATCGGCTGTTACTCCGCGGGCCTCGACGATTTCACCTATGGCACGCCGACGGCGCTTCCGTTCGGCCATGATTTCGGCGACGGCGTTCGCCGCCATCCCGTGCAGCTCTACGAGAGCGCGGCCATGGCCTTGTTCGCGCTCGTCTATGTGCTGGCGGTCTTGAACCGGAACGCTTTCACGATCACCAATGGTTTCTACCTGGTGCTCGCCTATTACGGAGCGCAACGCTTCCTATGGGAATTCCTCAAGCCCTATGGCACGCTGGTCGGGCCCCTCACCCTGTTTCACCTGTTGTCGCTGTCCGTCCTGCTCTACGCCGCATTCATGCTGGCGACGGCGTCCAAAACGAGACCCATGCATGAACGCGCCGTTGCGTAAGTCGCGTCCCTACATCTTCTGGGGCCAGACCCAATCTCTTTGCGAGACCTGCCTGAAGCTGGTGCCGACCAAGATCCAGATTCTCGGCAACGAGGTCTGGTACGAAAAGCGCTGCAGGGAGCACGGCGTGCAATCGACCCTGGTGTCGACCGATGCCGCCTATTGGCGGCTCTGCAAGGATTTCATCAAGCCGGGCGACCGGCCGCTGCAATTCCAGGAGCGCACCGAATTCGGCTGCCCCTATGATTGCGGCCTCTGTCCCGACCACGAGCAGCATTCCTGCCTGGCGCTGATCGAAATCACCGAGCATTGCAATCTCACCTGCCCGGTCTGCTTCGCGGAGTCCTCGCCGGCACGAACCAAATTCACTCCGCTCGCGACGGTGGAGAAGATGCTCGACGCGCTGGTCGCGAGCGAAGGCGAGCCCGACCTCGTGCAGATTTCCGGCGGCGAGCCGACGCTGCACCCGGACTTTTTCGAGATCCTGGACGCCGTGCGCGCCCGGCCGATCCGCCACGTCATGATCAACACCAATGGCCTGCGCATCGCCCGCGAAAAGGATTTTGTGGCGCGGCTTGCCGAGAACAGGCGCGGGCTGGAAGTCTATCTCCAGTTCGATTCGCTGCAGCGCGATGCGCTGATCAATCTACGCGGCGCGGACTTGCGAAAAATCCGCCAGCAGGCGCTGGAGAATCTCGAGCAATACGGCGTCTCGACCACGCTGGTCGCGACCATCAAGCGCGGCGTCAACGATGCCGAGATCGGCGACATCGTGCGCCACGCGCTGACCTGGAAATGCGTGCGTGGGGTGACATTGCAGCCGGTCCAGGATGCCGGCCGCAACGAGAGTTTCGACAAGAATACCGACCGCATCATGCTGTCGGAGATCCGCAAGCGCGTGATTGAAACCGGCGTGTTCGGCGACAAGGACATGATCCCGCTGCCCTGCAACCCCGAGAGCATCTCGATCGGCTATGGCCTGCGCAACGGCGAGAAGGTGCTGCCGCTGACCTCACTGTTACAGCAGGAGCAGCTGGTTGCGGTGATGCCAAACACGATCAGTCCGGAGAAATATCCGGTGCTGCGCGAGAAATTCGTCGACTTGTTCTCGCTGTCCTCAGGACCGCTCAACACCAGCGAACGCGTCTGCGAGCTGCTGTGCTGCCTGCCGAGCTTTCAGGTTCCGGAGGGACTCACTTACGAGAACGTCTTCCGCGTCACCATCGTGCAGTTTCTCGACCGCTTCAATTTCTGCGTCGGCAACGTCAAGCGCAGCTGCATCCATTTCGTGACCGAGCAGGGCGCGATCATCCCGTTCGACACCTACAATCTGTTCTACCGCGACGGAAAGATCGACGGCATCCGCGCCGCGCTGGCTGTGCACGCGACCGAGGGAGTCATGCAGGCATGAGCATCAGCGACCCACCACCGCCCCCGGGACCGCCGGCGCTTCAGACGGAAAAGCGCAGCGGCTGCCTCACCGCGCTGATGGCGATCGCCGGGATTTTCATGCTGCTGCCGGGTCTCTGCGCACTCCTGTTCGGCGGAGTATCGGTGTTCGAGGACGGCAAGATCGCTGCTGATATCGCGCCATTGGTCATTCTGGGACTGATCGTGGGGATCGGTGGGGTCGCCATGATCTGGGCGGCCATCAAGGGGCGAAAGGCTCCCAACCGTCCTGGGACCGGGCCTTAAGTCCCGGGGATTCCCGGACAAAATTCAGTCAACCAACGGCCAAAGAACACATTGTTTTTTGGTCGTTTTTGCATATATTGCGCCGCAACGCGCAGGGCGCCCGGTCGGATATGGCCGGGCTTCCTTTTTGGGCGGAAAGCGCCCCGTTTCCAGTCTTCCAGCGTTGTTTCGAGAAGAGGTCCCGGTCCGACCGGCGAGATCGCGCTTAACCCATTGTTCGACCGCAAAGAAGCTCACTCATGAATCTTCGTAACGTCGCCATCATCGCCCACGTCGACCACGGCAAGACCACCCTGGTCGACAAACTCCTGCAGCAGTCCGGCACGTTCCGCGAGAACCAGAAGGTGACCGATCGCGCCATGGACTCCAACGATCTGGAACGCGAGCGCGGCATCACCATTCTGGCCAAGGCCGCCTCGGTGCAGTGGAAGGACACCCGCATCAACATCGTCGACACCCCCGGCCACGCCGATTTCGGCGGCGAGGTCGAGCGCATCCTCAACATGGTGGACGGCGCCCTGGTGCTGGTGGACGCCGCCGAAGGCCCGCTGCCGCAGACCAAGTTCGTGGTCTCCAAGGCGCTCAAGGTCGGCCTCAAGCCGATCGTCGTCATCAACAAGGTCGACCGCCCCGACGCGCGCCCGACCGAAGTCATCAACGAGGTGTTCGACCTGTTCGCGGCGCTCGATGCCAGCGAGGAGCAGCTCGATTTCCCGATCCTCTACGGGTCGGCCAAGCAGGGCTGGATGGCGGAGAGCCCCGAAGGTCCGCAGGACAAGGGCATGGAGCCGCTGTTCGACCTGATTCTACGCCACGTCGCCCCGCCGAAGGTCGAGGAAGGTCCGTTCCGCATGATCGGCACCATCCTCGAAGCCAACCCCTATCTCGGCCGCATCATCACCGGCCGCATCTCCTCCGGCACGCTGAAGCCGAACCAGCAGGTCAAGGTGCTGAACGCTGACGGCAAGCTGGTCGAGTCCGGGCGCATCACCAAGATCCTGGCGTTCCGCGGCCTCGAGCGCACCCCGCTCGATGAAGCCGAAGCCGGCGACATCGTCGCGATCGCGGGCCTCACCAAGGGCACCGTCGCCGACACCTTCTGCGATCCGACCGTGGAGGTGCCGCTGCCGGCTCAGCCGATCGATCCGCCGACCGTGTCGATGTCGTTCATCGTCAACAACTCCCCGCTCGCCGGCACCGAAGGCGACAAGGTGACGAGCCGCATGATCCGCGACCGTCTGCTCCGCGAGGCCGAAGGCAATGTCGCGCTGCGCGTCGTCGAATCCGCCGACAAGGACGCGATGGAAGTGTCCGGCCGCGGCGAACTCCAGCTCGCGATCCTGATCGAGACCATGCGCCGCGAAGGCTTCGAGCTCTCGGTGTCGCGTCCGCGCGTCGTCTATCAGAAGGACGAAGCGACCGGCGCCACCATGGAGCCGATCGAGGAGGTCGTGATCGACGTCGACGAGGAGCATTCGGGCGTCGTCGTGCAGAAGATGAGCGAGCGCAAATCCGAGCTGATCGAGATGAAGCCCTCGGGCGGCAATCGTCAGCGCCTGGTGTTCTACGCGCCCACCCGCGGCCTGATCGGCTACCAGGGCGAATTGCTCACCGACACCCGCGGCACCGCGATCATGAACCGCCTGTTCCACGGCTATGCCCCTTACAAGGGCGAGATCCAGGGCCGCCGCAACGGCGTCTTGATCTCCAACGACCAGGGCGAGGCGGTGGCTTACGCCATGTTCAAGCTGGAGGACCGCGGCCCGATGATGATCGAGCCGGGCTGGAAGGTCTATCGCGGCATGATCGTCGGCGAGCACACCCGCGACAACGATCTCGAGATCAACGTGCTCAAGGGCAAGCAGCTCACCAACATCCGCACGACCTCGAAGGACGAAGCGGTGCGCCTGACCCCGCCGATCCGGATGACACTGGAAAAGGCGCTTGCCTATATCGAGGACGACGAGCTCGTCGAGGTCACCCCGAAGTCGATCCGCCTGCGCAAGAAGCACCTCGATCCGAACGAGCGCAAGCGTGCGGAAAAGGCCAAGGAGGCGGTGGCGTAAGGGCGCGGCTGTCTCGTGCCCCGGACGCAGCGCAGCACGCCAGTGATGCGCCGCTGAGCCGGGGCCCAGATACTACTCTCAGCACCCACGCATCACCTTGGGTCCCGGCTCTGCGCCGCACCGCTGCGCGCTGCAGCGCGTCCGGGACACGAGAGCTGCATACCTGACCGGCTTCAGCACTCTTTACGAACGTGCTAGAGCCCGCCCATGACCTCCCTCCCCTCCTCCGTCGACGTCGCGATCATCGGCGCCGGTGCCGCCGGCCTCGGCGCCGCCCATGCGCTGACGGACACCGGCCTCTCCGTCATTGTGCTGGAGGCGCGTGACCGGCTCGGCGGCCGGGCCTGGACTGTGCAGGCCTCGCCCGAGGTGACGTTCGACGTCGGCTGCGGCTGGCTGCATTCGGCCGACAAGAACTCCTTCGTGCCGATCGCACGACAGCTCGGTTTCGAGCTCAACAAGGACCTGCCGCCCTGGCGCGAGCGGGCCTACGGCAATGCCTTTCCGGAAAGCGCGCGCGACGATTTCATGAACGCGATGGACGCGTTCTACGAGCGCCTGTGGGAGGCCGCGCAGAAGGGCAAGGACGAACCCGCGAGCTTGAGCCTGGAGCCCGGCAATCGCTGGAATCCAATGCTCGACGCGATCTCGACCTATATTAATGGCTGCGAGCTGAAGGACATGTCCACGCTGGACTGGGACGCTTATGAGGACACGAACTTCAATTGGCGCGTCCGCCGCGGCTATGGCGCGCTGATTGCGGCCTATGGTGCGCCCTGCCCGGTGGCGCTGAACTGCAACGTCACGCTGATCGATCATTCGGACAAACGCGTCCGCATCGAGACGTCGCGGGGCACCCTGACCGCGGACAAGGTGATCGTCACCGTGCCGACCAATCTCATTGCGGAGGAAGCCATCCGCTTCTCGCCGCCGCTCCCCGCAAAGGTGAACGCCGCGGCCGGCCTGCCGCTCGGCGTCGACGACAAGGTGACGCTGGCGCTTGGCGAAGCCGAGGCCTTCCCGAAGGAGGGCAACTTACGCGGCGCCACTATGCGCACCGAGATGGGCACCTATCACATCCGCCCGTTCGGCCAGCCCTGCATCGAGGGCTTTTTCGGCGGCAGCTTTGCCCGCGAACTCGAGGCTGCCGGCGAAGGCGCCATCGCCGCCCAAGCCATCAACGAGATCGCGGGCTTTCTCGGCAACGATATCAGGCGCAAGCTCAAACCGCTGTACGAATCACGTTGGGCGTACGATCCGTTTGCTCGGGGGGCGTATTCGCATGCGCTGCCCGGCCATGCCGGGGACCGCGCGGTGCTGGCCGCGCCGGTGGACGGGCGGTTGTTTTTCGCGGGAGAAGCGACCTCCCCAACGTTCTTCACGACGGCGCACGGGGCGCGAGACAGCGGCGAGCGGGCGGCGGCAGAAGTGCTGGCTGCTCTGGGTCGGCAGTAACCCCAAATTCGTCATTGCAAGCCAACGGGTCCGCGTGTAGCGCGGCCCGATGACAGGCTCCGCGAAGCAATCCAGAATCTTCCCGCGGTGGGATTCTGGATTGCTTCGTCGCAAGGGCTCCTCGCAATGACGGCGGATAGAGTTGCCCAACGACGAGTCACTCGATCACCCGCGCCCGCAAGTCCGCATCCGGCACGAAGCAGGCGTCATACCTCCCAAAAATACGATAGCGGTTGCGCGCGACGAGGCTGTAGACCGCGTCCCGCAGCGGCTTCGGCATGGCAAACAGCACACGCACCCAGCCCCAGGCGGGGAGCTGCGACAGCACCGTCAGCGCGGCGTCGGACTTCATGAACACCTCGCCGCCGTGGACAACCGCGTTGGTGTCGGGATCATCGGGGTCGACGCCGAACGTGCGCGCGAGCCGCTTCCCATAATCCGATTGGATCGGCGTGAAGCGAAATCGCTTCGCCGTGTCGCGCTTGGCGACGAAGCGGACCCAGCGTGAGCAGAAGATGCAGACGCCGTCGAACAGAATGACGTCGTCGTCAGGCCATTTGGGCATCAGACTCTCTTTTTGACGCGTTTTCTTCACGCGAACCGGAATCCACTTCGCTCGAAAACGCTACCGATTATCCAGCATCAGGAGCGCGACGACCATCAAGACGATCGCCGGTCCGGTCTTCACCAGCGCGCCAACCGGCTCGATCCAGAGGTCGGGCGTGAGAATCGCTGCGCCAACCATATAGCCGAGCGAAGCGAAGATACCCGCGATCAGCCCGACCGCCGCTGTCCGGCGGAAGGCGATCAAGACGCCGATGCTCATGTCCATCAGGCTGGTGCCGATGGTGATGGGATCGACCAGCGCGTGCGGAAAATCGTGCGCGGTCAAAATGCCGGCGGCGGCACGGTAGGACACGAACAAGGCGATGAAACCGGAGACGACCCAGAACGCGACCAGGCTTGCGAAAATCAGCGCCTTGACCAGAAACAGGCGCGCGAACCATTTGTCCTGGATGCTGGCAGGGTGGCGTCCGATCGCCTCGGCCAGGGTCTTCGGCGCGATGCCCGTCGCAGCGATCCACGCTGACGGATCGCCTGCCACGCCACGACGAAGCTCGGCAATGGCGGTGGAGCGCATCGGCGGCATCCAGCCGAGATAGCTGGCGACATCGCCGAGTTTCGCGCCGAGATCGAGCAGGAAGCGCGGCATCGCGATGCGCGGCCAGCCGGCCGTGCCGAACGCATGGCGAAACGGCTTGATGACGCCGGCCATGGTGACCGGTTCTGCCTGCATCAGGTCCCAGCTCACCGCCCTTACGGAGGCATCGCCGATGACGCGTGCGGCGAGCCAGGCGATGGTCGCGGAAATATCCTGGATCGCCACGGGCTGGATTGGCGTTGCCATTTCCTTGGCCGGCAAATCGACCGGAAAGGCTGCAAGCGCGCGGAGCATGGCGCTGCCGCCATAGGCGGACGGCGCGACCACGAAGCCGGGCCGCAGGATGGCGTGGGGAATGCCGCTAGCCCCGATCAGGCGCTCGGCCTCGCGCTTGGTCGTGGCGAAGGCGGTGCGATCTGCCTCCGCGGTGCCCGGGATCGAGATATGCACCAGCCGGATTGCGCGGCCGCTGCCGCGGATCGCCTGAAGCAGGCGCGCGACGAAATCGCGATGCACCGCGCTCGTGTTGCTGCCGGGACCATCCTGGAGCACGCCGAGGCAGTTCACAACGATGTCCACAGCTTGCTCGCTGAGAAGGCGCATCAGCGCGGCCGCGTCGAGGATGAGGATCGGCAGCTCGATGTCCAGCGCGCTCATCCTCTGCGCCGGCGACAGGCTCCGCGCCACGCCGACGACGCGATAGCCCCGCGCGCGCAGATCGTCGGTGACGAAGCGGCCGATCAGGCCGGAGGCGCCGAGCACCAAAATGGTTCGCTCACTCATCGCTTCTCTCAGAACGGTTTCGCGATCATCAGCCACAGGATCAGCACGGTCGCGCCGAAGCCGGGGAAGCCGAACGCGAACCAGCGGCGGAACAGCAAGAAATAGCGCGGCGGCAGCGCACTGCGCTGCGCAGCAGCCTTGCGCGCGAGGTCGCGCATCTCGATCTGCATGAACACGACCGGCACCCAGAACAAGCCGGCAATCGCGTAGAGCGCGAGCGAGGCCAGCAGCCAGCGCTCCGTGATCGAGGTCGCCGACAGCATCATCAGCACGCCGCCGCTGACCGGCTGGAGGATCACGGCCGACAGCGTGAAGATCGCGTCCGCGATGACAACGACCGAAGCGGTGCGCGCGATGAATTCCGGATCCTGCGTGCGATGCGCCATCAGCATGAAGAAGGCGATGCCGGTTCCGGTGCCGAGGATGACGATGGCGCCGAGCACGTGAACAAATTTGACCAGGAAATACAGCGTCATGGCTTCTTGGTCGCCACAGGCCCGCTCGGGTTCAGGGTGCGCGCGAGCTCGCCGCTGGCAGCTTTGACGCCGGCTTCGCTTTCGATTATCCAATGGCCTTCGCTGCCGACGGCCGGCAGCGGGCGAAACTCGACCTTGCCGCCAGTGCCGCGAAACGCATCGACGAGTTTCTGCGAGAATGCGGGCGCGAAATAGCTGTCATTGCCCGCGACAAGCCATGTGACGGGGATGCGCGCGGTCTTGCCGAATTCCGCTGCTGCGGCGAGCAGCGTATGCGGCGCGCAGATTCGATTCGGCTCATCATTGGCACGGCCGCCGCGTCCCGGTGCAAACACGGTGATGGCGGAGATCGCCTTCGGATCGGCACCGGCGAGCGCCAGCGCACCCCATCCGCCGGCGGAATGGCCGATCACGATCGCGCCATCCTTGTGAATGAAATCCTGCTTTTGCAAATGGACCAGCGCCAGCTTGATTGCGTCGGCCATTGCGCGGCCCGAGCGTGCGTAGTCGGCCTCGTCGCAGCCGCCTTGATCCTCGAGGTAGCGGCCGCCGGTCGCACCATGGCCGGGCCGCTCCGGCACCAGCACCGCAAAGCCGCGCGCGACGAGATAGGCGGCGAGCGGGCGGTATTCCGGCTGCGGCATTTGCGCCCGACGCAACGTGTTCTGCGTCGAGGCGTGTGCGATCACCGCGAGCCGGAACGGACCTGGGCCCGAGGGGCGAAACAGGAGGGCATGCGCAGCAAGGTCGGTATCCGGCGATGGCACCAGCCACTCCTGCCGACGAAACGGCTCGCCCTCCTCTCCTGATGGACCGAACCTGACCTGCGCGCACAGAGGCGGCGCAGTCAGCAAAACCAGCAGAGGCAGGAGCGCGATGGTGTTGAGGAGCCGCATGAATTGTCGAGGGCGAACAAGAATAGCGACAGCCACACTAGTAGGAACGAATCACCATGGGCGGACTTTCTGCGGTGCCCATTGCCGTTCATTCGCAGCCGCGACAGGAGTTTTGCACCGACGCACGGCACGCCGGTGCCCTCGGAGTTGGCGTCCTGTCTTTTTTCGGCACAACATGGTTAAGATACTGATGCAGAAAGTCCACAGGTTAACCGATAATTAACGATAGGTCTTGCCGCCGGCGCGGCGACTTGGTTTGATCGCGTCCATGAGCACAACCCTGATCGAGGTCCGGCCGGCCAAAGCTGCAGATGCAACTGCGGTGGCGTCGACCCATGACGAAGCCTGGCGTTCGGCCTATCAGGGCATCATTCCTGGCGCCGAGCTGGAGAAGCTGATCAACCGCCGCGGTCCGCAATGGTGGGACAGCGCGATTCGCAAGGGCAGCCGCGTCAGCGTGCTGGTGTTCGGTGACAAGATCGCCGGCTATGCCAATTACGGCCGCAACCGGGCTCGCAGCCTGCATTTCGACGGCGAGATCTACGAGCTTTATCTGCGGCCCGAATTTCAGGGCCTCGGCTTCGGCCGCCGCCTGTTTGCCGCCGCCCGCCGCGACCTGATGCAGAGCGGGCTGAAGAGCATGGTGGTGTGGGCGCTCTCGGACAATGACCCGGCCACCGAGTTCTACCGTGCTTTGGGTGGCCGCATGGTGGCGCGTTCGTCGGAGCGGTTCGGGCCGAAGGCGCTCGACAAGGTTGCCTTCGCTTGGACCAATTGAGCTGCTGAAACCCTAACCGGGCAGCGTTCCCATCCGTCGATACCGCAGGCCGCTCGCGCCGGTGATCGTCGGATTCATTATTTCACAAAAACGCGATGGATCAGCGGGCCAAGCCCGCGTATGACAGCGCCAAAATCGCTGCCGGGCGCGATTTATCCTCGGCAACAACGGAGCCTTGAATGCGAATCGATGCGGTCTCGATCGGAAAGAACGTCCCCCACGACGTCAATGTCATCATCGAGGTCCCCGTGGGCGGCGAACCGATCAAGTACGAGATGGACAAGGAGGCCGGCACGCTGGTGGTCGACCGCTTCCTCTACACGCCGATGCGCTACCCCGGCAATTACGGCTTCATCCCGCATACGCTGTCGGATGACGGCGACCCCTGCGACGTGCTGATCATTAACACCCGCGCCATCATCCCCGGCGCCGTCATGAGCGTGCGCCCGGTCGGGGTGCTGTTCATGGAAGACGAAGCCGGCGGCGACGAGAAGATCCTGGCGGTGCCGTCATCGAAGCTGACGCAGCGCTACGACAAGGTGAAGTCGTACTCCGATCTGCCTGATATCACGCTGCAGCAGATCCAGCACTTCTTCGAGCACTACAAGGATCTCGAAAAGGGCAAGTGGGTGAAGATCCTGCGCTGGGGCGGCCCGGAGGAAGCGCACAAGCTAATCCAAGAAGGCATCGAGCGCGAGAAGAAGAAGAAGGGGTAACTCACCGTCATTCCGGGGCGCGCGAAGCGCGAACCCGGAATCCAGAGGTTTGGCGGCTCGAGATTCCGGGTTCCGCTCTTCGAGCCGCCCCGGAATGACGAAAGCTACACCGCCGGCTTCGGTAGGCCGGCGATCGCGCAGGCCGCGCGGAGCGTGTTCACCAAGAGGCACGCCACCGTCATCTGGCCGACACCGCCCGGCACCGGCGTGATCGCGCCGGCAACGGCATGCGCTTCCTGATAGGCGACGTCGCCGACAAGGCGGGTCTTGCCGTCCTCCTTCGGGATGCGGTTGATGCCGATATCGATCACGGTCGCACCCGGCTTCAGCCAGTCGCCGCGCACCATCTCTGGTTTGCCCACTGCTGCATAGACGAGATCCGCCTTCTTCACGAGGCCAGGCAGGTCGCGCGAGCGCGAATGCGCGATCGTCACTGTGGCATTCTCGTTCAGCAGCAATTGCACGAGCGGGCGGCCGACCAGGTTCGAGCGGCCGATGACGATGGCGTTCATGCCCTCCAGCGAGGCGTGCACGCTCTTGGTCAGGATGATGCAGCCGAGCGGCGTGCAGGGCGACAGCGCCTCGAAGCCGCCGGCGAGCCGGCCGGCATTGTTAGGATGCAGCCCGTCGACGTCTTTGGCGGGATCGATGGCGTTGATGACGGCCTCGGTGTTCAGCCCCTTCGGCAACGGCAATTGCACGAGAATGCCGTGCACGGCAGGATCGCGGTTGAGCTTTGCGACCAGTGCCAGCAGATCTGCCTGCGAGACGTCGGCCGGCAGCTTGTGCTCGAACGAGGCCATGCCCGCGGCCTGGGTCTGGGTGTGTTTTGAACGGACATAGACTTCGCTGGCGGGGTCGTTGCCGACAAGGACCACCGCAAGTCCCGGCACCAGATTGTGCTCGCGCTTGACGCGGGCGACCTCCTCAGCGACGCGGCCACGGAGTTCCGCCGCAATGACTTTTCCATCGATGATCTCAGCGGTCATGTCCGTTCTCTCAATCTATCGGTTTGGCCGATGTGAGCTGGCGCAGGGTTTCGCCCAGCCGCGCCGGATCGCCATCGACCGCGATCTGCTTCAGCCGCGACGTGGCTCCGGATAGCAATTTTACGCTGGCCTTGGGCACGCCGAGCGATTTCGCCAGCAGCGCGAGAACGGCCTTGTTCGCCTCGCCGCCGTCGGCGATGGCGCGCACCCGCACCTTGAGCACGCTGCGGCCATCCGAAAGCTGCTCGATCCCGTCGATGTCGTCGCGGCCTCCGCGCGGCGTCACCCGCAGCGCGATGCTGATTCCTCCGGCCGAGTAGCGCCAAGGCTCCTGACAACAGGGCTCCTTGTTGACGACCAAGGCGCTCCCGCCCGCTCAGATCACGTTCGGGTAGATGTAGTACAGGATCACCCGCTCGATGAACATGATGATTAGGATCAGGATGATCGGCGAGATGTCGAGACCGCCGAGGCTGGGCAGGAAATTGCGAATCGGCGCCAGCAGAGGCTCGGTGATCCGGTACAGGAACTCCGCCACCGCCGACACGAACTGATTACGCGTGTTCACCACGTTGAAGGCGATCAGCCAGGACAGGATCGCGGAGGCGATCAGCAGCCAGACGTAGAGGTCGAGCACGATGATAACGATGTCGAGAACGGCACGCATGGCTTCTGAGGCCTCTGGCTTTTGAAGACTCTGGCTCAATCGGGATTGACGCCCCGTTTGCTAGATATCGGTTCCCCCTGGCCCAAACAAGGGAAGTCGGCGCCCGGACAGCTAAAACCCGGTTACACGCGTCCTTGACTTGACCTTGGCGGGGACTTAAATGGCGCCCGGTTGTCGGCCGCGTTCACCAGAGCGGCCAGCAAAGGGGCCATAGCTCAGCTGGGAGAGCGCGTCGTTCGCAATGACGAGGTCGGCGGTTCGATCCCGCCTGGCTCCACCACGCTTCGCCCTTCGGGCTACGCGTGGCGCGGCCACGTCGGAGCCCGAAGCACGAAGCGTGGTGTCCGGCGAAGCCCGCAGGGCGAAGACGGACTGGCTCGGCGAATTCCCCTACCTCCCCGTAAACTTCGGCGGTCGCTTCTCCATGAAGCTCGCCACGCCTTCCCTGAAATCGCTCCCGGCCAACGCCACCATCATCTCGCGGTTGGCCTCCATCGTCGCCTCGGCCAGCGTCTGGAACGGCACCTCGTAGAGCTGACGCTTGATCACGGCCATCGCGCTCGGCGAGACGAAATCGGCGAGATCGCGCGCGTAAGCATACGTCTCTTCACGCAGCATCGTAGGCGAACAGAGCCGGTTGACCAGCCCGATCCGTAACGCCTCCTCGCTCGACACGCGCCGCGCCGAGAGCAGCAGATCCAGCGCATTGGCATGACCGACGATGCGCGGCAGCATCCAGCTGATGCCGTGCTCGGCGATCAGGCCGCGGCGCGCGAAGGCGGTGGTGAAGACGGTGTTGTCGGCGGCAAAGCGCAGGTCGCAATAGAGTGCGTGGACGAGGCCGATGCCGGCGGTCGCACCGTTGAGCATCGCGATGACCGGCTTCTTGATCGAAGGATAATAGCCGTACCGCGTCTGCCAGTCCGGCCGGCGATTCATGTCGAACGGCGGCAGGTTCGAGGCACGCCTGACGTCGTTGGGATCAAGACCCTTCAGCGCGTCCATGTCGGCGCCGGCACAGAAGGCGCGGCCCGCGCCGGTGAGGACGATGACGCGGACATTGTCGTCGGCGCTCGACGCCTCCATCTCGTGGCGCACGTCGCGCTCCATGATCGGCGTCCATGCATTCATGCGATCGGGGCGGTTGAGCGTGATGGTCGCGATCTTGTCGCTCACCTCATAGAGAATGTGCTCGTAGGCCATGACGCTCTCCCTTATCGGCTGGCACGCATTGGTGCGTGCTCTCTTGCAGAGAGCCTAGCATATCCAAGGAAGAGGCAAGGACTTGCGCCAAGGACCTGCGCGAAGCCGCGATCACTCTGCGGCTTGCGCCAGCACCGGCCGGCGCTCCAGCCAGCTGTCGAGGAAATGATCGAGCCAGGCGCGTTCGGCGACATCGTAGACGGCGCGATCCGCGAAGTGATGATGCCGCTGACGTGCACCGGGCGCGCTGAATCCGTCGTAGCCGCGCGTGGTCCAGCGGCACATCATCGCATAGGTCACATCGGGGTGGAACTGCACGCCGAAAGCGTTGCCCGTGCGGAACGCCTGCACCGGGAAATCATCGCCCTCGGCGAGCAAGTCGGCGCCGACTGGCAGCTCAAAGCCCTCGCGATGCCAGTGATAAACCTGCGCCGGCCAGTGCGGGCAGAGCGCGCGGCCCGCGGTGGTCGGCCTGATCGGGTAGTACCCGATCTGCGTCAGCGCCTGCGCATGCGGCGCGACACGGGCCCCGAGCTGCATCGCCAGCATCTGCGCACCTAAGCAGATGCCGAGCAACGGGCGCTGCTCGCGGAGCGGGATTTCGATCCAGTCGATCTCACGGCGAATGTAGTCGTCGGAATCGTTGGCGCTCATCGGCCCGCCGAAGATCACGGCGCCGGCATGCTGATCGAGCGTCTCGGGCAGGGGATCGCCAAAGCGGGGACGGCGGATGTCGAGGCGATGGCCGAGCGCGCGCAGCGCATTGCCGACGCGGCCGGGTGTCGAGCATTCCTGATGCAGGACGATCAGAACCGGCAGCCGGGTTTCAGCGGCGGCGACGCTCGCCGCCCTCTGTGGGAAGGCGACCACCTCTGCGCCACCAAACCTGTCCGTCCGGAACGACATGGCCTCTGCGAGTGCTATCGGTTCAGACCGCCAGCATAGCTAAGCGATGGTTAACATCGTGTGAGTTTGCGCACACACGCCTCGTGCTGGAAGCAAGCTCCGGGCCACTACGGACGCGGGCGGCGTCGTTCAGTGCCTCTGCCGCTGGAACCGGCTGGTGGCGGCCAGGATGAAGCCGCGCGGGAAGAAGCGCAGCGCGAACGGCACAATCTTGATGCCGAGACCCGGCAGCACTGCCCGTTTGTTGGCCATCAGGCCGCGATACGCCTCCCGCGCAACCTCGGCGGCAGAGACGTTGAGCATGGCCGTATCATGTTGCGATCCAACGCCGGCGCGAGCCTGGAATTCCGTGGGCACCGGGCCCGGGCAAAGCACGGTGACGCGGACGCCGCGGGGCGCGAGCTCCGCCCGCAATGCTTCGGTGAACGAGATGACATAGGCCTTGGACGCGTAATACACGGCCATGCCGGGGCCTGGCAGGAAGCCTGCGACCGAGCCGACATTGAGAAGACCGCCCTTATTCCGGATGAGCTGATCGGCGAAGCGCAGCGACAGATCCGTCAGGGCCCGGACGTTGACATCGACGATGCCGAGCTGCGCGACGCGATCACGCTCGATGGCATCGCCGAACACGCCGAAGCCGGCATTGTTGACGAGATGATCGAGCTCGACACCTTCGGCGGCAAGTGCTGCGGCGATCCTCTCGCCTGCATGCGGGTCCTCGAGACCGCAGGCGATCACGATCGGCTTCTTGCCGCCCTTGGCGGCGAGCTCGTTCGCGAGCGCTTCGAGCCGATCCGCCCGTCTCGCCGTCAATGCGAGGCGATGTCCATTGGCGGCAAATACACGCGCCAGCTCCATCCCGATGCCCGCCGAGGCACCGGTGATCAACGTTACCCGCTCAGTCACGACATAAGTCTCTTGAATTGAAGTCTGTGGCCCCGGCAATCGCTGAACGAGAGCATAGGCCGTGCGCACGAGGCAAGCGGCGCCGGCAGCATGGCTGCTTGTGGAGGGCGACAGGGCGAACAGGAAAGACCGGAATTTGCAGCCGAATTCGCGAAAGCGCGGGGATCGCCGGCCTACATTAAAGTTTCGTCATGTGGCTCGAAGGCCAGGCAATCCGCCGGGGGCCGGTCCGACGGCGCGATCCCTAACCTTGCCACCGGCACGCTCCGCAACGGCGTGCTTCAGCTCGATCCGGTCGCGCTGGGAGATGCCAAGCAGGTCGGACGCGCGCCACACTACATTGTCCTCGAACTCGCTGACCTCTCCGTCGGCATAGACCAGCTCCCACATCATCTGCACGATCCGCTTGCGACCCGCTTCGTCGAGCGAGCGCATGATGACACTGGTGAAGTGATAGAGGTCGACGGCCTCGCCTTCGACCTGGGTGGCGTTTACGATGAGACGGTCAGCGGTGCCGCGGTCGAGCCCGAAATGGCTTTCGATCAGGCTGTGCAGCTTGCGCTGCTCGGCCGCGCTCGGCTGGCCGTCCAGCGAGACCACATGGACCAGCAGCGCGGTCGCGGCCAGCCGATAATCACTGTCGCCGAATGCGCGGTCCTGGGCTTGGGGACCGACAATGTCGGCGATGAACTGGCGCAAGCCTTCGAGCATAAGTCCTACCGAGATCGATGACGCCGCAAGGAGCGCGGCCGTTACCAGCACTATATGAACAGGAAACCCAACCGGCGCAACGTGCGTCAGTTCCGCGCGCGTATTACGTTTCGGCAATCTATTCACGTCATTCCGGGGCGATGCGCCAGCATCGAACCCGGAATGACGGTTTTGAGACTCACGGGATCTCGTACACCACCATCTTGTCGGCGATACCACGGAGCGCGGCCTGTTTCTGGATCGGTTTGATCTCGCGCTGCTGAAGGATTTCGGCAACCGCCGGCACATCGAGCACCGGGCCGGTGATGTGGATCTCCTGCGCAGTCGACAGGCTTTGCACGCGTGCGGCGATATTGACGGTCTGGCCGAAATAGTCCTGCCGCTCGTTAAGCATCACCGCAAGGCAGGGACCTTCATGGATTCCGATCTTGAGAATGAGATCGTTGGCGCCGCGCTGCTTGTTCAATTCGTCCATGGCTGCACGCATGCGCAGTCCGGCGGTGATGGCGTGCTCAGGTCTGACGAAGGTCGCCATGACGGCATCGCCGATCGTCTTCACGACTGCACCCTTCTCGGCAGCGATGATCTCCAGCAGCGCACGAAAATGCGCGCGCACAAGATCGAAAGCACTGAGGTCCCCGACGCGCTCGTACAAGGCCGTCGACCCCTTCAGGTCGGTGAACAGGAAGGTCAGGGACGTGATCTTCAATCGCTGGTCGACGTTGAGGTTGTCCGCCTTGAAGACGTCGCGGAACGTCTGATTGGACAGCATCCGCTTGGCCGTCAGGATCGGCTTGCGCTTGCCGATCATCTCATGCAACGCATCGGCGGCAATCCAGACCGACGGCAATACGCGATTGCCTGATTGATTCTCGAGCGTGAGCCGCAACGGTCCTGGGCGCATCACGGTGGTCCCCGTGGGCGCCTCCAGCTTGTTGAACATGATCGAAAGCTGCTGACGTTCGCTGGTCGGCTCACCCTGAACATCCAGGAAATGGGCGGAATGGGTGACCGGCTCGAAAACGATGATGAACTGGCTAGGCAGGTTCAGCGAGAGAATCGCCTTTTCGCCGGCCGGCAATTCGAGCGCTTCGAGCGTCACTTCGTTGATGAGGCGCGCGAACGACTCGTCGCTGATGTCGACACCGGAGCTCCAGAACATCTGTCGCACGTATTCCCATATCGGCAGCGTGTCGGGATCGTGAGCGCCGATACGGCGGACACGCGGACTGACGGTAAAGGCCACCTCGACCATCTCGTCGACAGACGCCTCGTATCCGGCTGCGCAGAGCGCGCAGTTGTAATCCTCGTGTTTCAGCGATTTCAACGTTGCATGTGCGCCCAGAACTCCTCCGCAGCCGGGACACAGCACGTTCCAACTCATGTCGAACAGGCCCAGCCGCGATGCGTGCAGGAATCCGGAGATGACCTTCTCCTGGTCGAGCCCGGCACGGTCGGCAAAATCGAGCACATTGATACGGTTGAGCTCGCGGTCCTGACCATTGGCGATCAGCTGCGCAATCGCATCGACCACCTTGGGATCGGCGGTCTGCTTCAGAACGGAGAACTGGGCCTGGATGTCGCTCATGGCGAAACTCTATCTAAGGTAGGTCACGCCAGCGGCCAGACGCACGACTGTCACCGACGCGTGATGCGGAACATGGGTGAGTGGTCCGGCTGGGTGGTGACGACGCCGAGCGGGATCACGGGGTCCGCGGGGTCGGCAAGCTCGATGCGGAACGCTCCGATCAGCCGCGCCAGCGCCAGCACGGATTCGGCCTGGGCAAACGGCGCGCCGATGCAGACGCGCGGACCTGCGCCGAACGGCAGGTAAGCGAAACGGTCCGGTGCCTCCTTCGACATGAAGCGCTTTGGAATGAACGCATTCGGCTGATCCCACAGCTTCTCATGCCGGTGCAAGAGCCAGGGCGCGATCATGATGATGTCGCCCTTGCCGATCTCGACGCCCGCCGCGTTGTCCCTATCGCGCGCGGCACGCGCGACCAGGAAGGCCGGCGGATAGAGCCGCATGGTTTCGTCGATCACCGCGCGGGTGAATTTCTGGCGGTCGATGTCGATCACGCTGTCGAGATGCTCGCCGCGGGTCTCGGACGCTACCTCTTCCTGCGTGTCGGGATCGAGCGCGAGCAGGTAGAGCGCCCAAAACAGCGCCGTTGCCGTGGTTTCGTGACCGGCGAGGATCATGGTCGCGACCTCGTCCACGAGCTGCGCGTCCGAGAAGCCCTTGCCCGTTTCGGGATCGCGTGCCTCGTCCATCAGATCGAACAAATCGCGCGGCGGCGCGCCGTCCTTCTTGCCCGCCTTACGCCGCTCGGCGATCAGCATGGCCACGAACTTGGTCCAGCGCTTGCGGAAACGGGCGCGGGCAAAATCCATCGGACTCGGCCAGGACACCGGCAGCACCATGTCGAGGAAATAGGGACGCCCCAACCGCGCGGCATATTCCATGATGAAGTTGCGCAGGGTCGCGCCGTGCTGGTCCATGCCGAACGAGAACATCGTGCGCCCGGCGATCTCGAGCGTCATGCGCTGCATGATCGCGCGCAGGTCGACCGGCTCACCGGTTTGCGCGTCCAGCTTGGCGATGGTTTCGTCGAGCACCGCCGTCATATGCGGAACGAGGTTCGCGGTCGCGCGCGGCGTGAAGGCCGGCGCGAGCGTGCGGCGCTGAAACGTCCAGGAATGACCTTCCGCGATCAGAAGGCCGTCGCCGAGCACGGGGCGCAGCATGCGGATGCCGGCCGGCGTGCGCGTGTAGTTCTCGTAATTGCTGAGCAGGACGTGCCGGATCGAGTCCGGCTGGTTCAGGATGAAACTGTTGCGGAAGAAGAAGCGGCCCGGGATGACCTCTTCCTCATAGGCGCGTTGCCCCCAGGTCGCGATCATGTTCTGCCTGATAACTGCGAGCCGGCCGAAGAACGACATATCGTCGGGCGCTCGCGGGGGAGCCGGAGGGATGATGGGCCGACGCACGCTGGCGATATTCATGGCTCTCTCCCGCAAGATGGGACGCAGCTAAATAGCTAGTAAGTCAGCTCGGCGATGGCAATCCGGTTCTCGGACGCAGGCCAGGCGCGTGCCACAATCCGTTCTTCGCCGAATTGGCCTACGATGTTACGCCCGACGTCGCTGGCCGGAAGCCGCAGGGTTGCTGCCGCATCCGTGGGCACACCTGGCTTGACGTCGGCCGGCTCCTTGCCGTCGAGCAGCACCACATCGCGCGGCAGGCCGAAATAGCCGCGCGGACGCGACATGATCACGACGGCGCCGGCGTCCTTATCGGCCGGCCCGAGCGGGCGCGCAGGCCGCAGATGCACGACCTCGGACGAGCGCGGGAAGGGCGAGCGGTAGATGTGCGTCGTCGGCGCATCCGGAGAGGTCAGCACGAATTCGAGCGACCAGGCGGGATCGACCTGTGCCGGCCCCCAGCGGCCATCGGCGCCCGTCTTCGAGCTGTACAGCGCACCGTCTTTGCGCTCACCGGTATCAGGATCGACACGGAAGACATCGACGATTGCACTCGCGACCGGGCGATTGGTCGGCGCGCCGCCGGGCGCGCCCGTGACGAGGCCGCTCAACCTTACGCTGGTCTCCGGCACGATCGCGATACGCGCGGGCTCGCGCCCGGCGACGAACTTGTAGATCTCCCGGAACGCGCGCGGGTGGAACGCCACCTCGCGATGATCGAGCGCGCCGAGCACGAGATTGGTGGCGCCCTTCAGCTCCGGCCCTTCGACCGTGACATTGGTCGGGGTGCCGGGCTTGCCGATGAAGCGGCCGTCGCTCTGCGCATATTTGTCCATGCCTTCGCTGCGCAGCGTGAGGAAGGCAACGCCTGGCGTCACTTCGCTCTCGCCTTCATTCAGGCCGCGCAGGAACGTGCCGCGGCCGTTGAATTCGTTGTTGGGCTGGTCGTCGGTCGCGAACACGCCATGATTGGGCGTGCCGCACAGCACCGCGTGACTGACATCGCCGGCGCCGCCATTCTTGATGACGTTGCGGATCGCATAGCCGCCGCGCGAGCTGCCGACCAGCGCCACGCGCGCTGCGCCGGTGCGGCGCTTCAGTTCAGTGATGGCGACAGCGAGCTCGCGGCGCTGGTCCTCGGTCGAGGAGCGGTTCGCCTGCTCGACCTTGTCGTCACTACGCGCCAGGGGATCGGTGAAATTGATCGCCATCATGCGATCCGGGGCAACGCCATTGGACTCCATCCGCCACAAGGTGGTCATCCAGAGCGCGCCGTAATCGCCGTTGCCGTGGACGAACAGAATCGGCGGCAGCTCCGTGCCGGGCGCGGCGGCGGGCACGGTCTGCGCCAGCGCGTCCGTCCGCAAGCTCGCAAGTGCGAAAGGCACGCTCGCAGCCCCTTGCAAAATCGTCCGTCGCGACAGCCTCATCAGTTCCTCCCGGCAAGCCTGCCTCTTTGCACTGCTTATACCGGCCCAAGCACTGGACAGCGAAGGACTTTCGCGGGCATCACTGAATCGGCCGGAATCACCACGACCACTTCTGCATCCGATATGGAAGGGGATATGACCGAGCAGCCGAACCGCCCGAAAATGGCCGCCGACGGCATCACTGCGCCCCTGCGGTACACCGTGTTCCGGCGAATCTGGCTCGCCAGCCTGCTCTCCAATCTCGGCCTCCTGATCCAGGGCGTGGGCGCGGCCTGGGCGATGACGCAGATGGCGGCCTCGGCGGACAAGGTGGCCCTGGTGCAGACCGCCTTGATGCTGCCGATCATGCTGATCTCGATGCCGGCCGGCGCTATCGCCGACATGTACGACCGCCGCATCGTCAGCGTGATCTCGCTGTCGATCGCGCTGATCGGCGCGAGCGCGCTCACCGTGCTGGCCGGCTTCAACCTGATCACCCCCGAATTGCTGCTCGCCTTCTGCTTCATCGTCGGCAGCGGCAATGCGCTGTTCGGCCCGGCCTGGCAGTCCTCGGTCAGCGAACAGGTGCCGCCCGAAGCCTTGGCGTCAGCGGTGGCGCTGAACGGCATCAGCTACAACATCGCGCGCAGCTTCGGTCCGGCGGTCGGCGGCGTCATCGTCGCCGCGCTCGGTGCGGTGGCCGCATTCGCCTGCAATGCGATCCTCTATTTGCCGCTGCTGGTGGTGCTGTTGCTCTGGCGCCGCAGCACCGAGCCGTCTCGCCTGCCGCGGGAAAAGCTCAACCGCGCCATGGTTTCGGGCGTGCGCTACATCACCAATTCGCCGCCGATCAAGATCGTGCTGTTGCGCACGCTGGTGATGGGCCTGATCGGCGGCGCCGTGATGGCGCTGATGCCACTGGTCGCGCGCGACCTCCTGCATGGCGGCGCGCAGACCTACGGCATCATGCTCGGCGCCTTCGGCATGGGTGCGGTGATCGGCGCGCTCAACATCCACGAATTGCGCAAGCGCATGAGCGGCGAGGCAGCGATCCGCGCCTGCACCATCTCGATGGCATTCGCCATGGCCGCCCTTGCTTTGAGTACGGAGCCGGTGCTGACGGCCACCGCGCTGGTCCTGGCCGGCGCGGTTTGGATGGCCGCAATCGCGCTGTTCAATATCGGCGTGCAGCTCTCGGCGCCGCGCTGGGTCGCCGGCCGCTCGCTCGCGGCGTTCCAGGCCGCGATCGCCGGCGGCATCGCGATCGGCGCCTGGGGCTGGGGTCATCTCACCGACTATGCCGGCGTCGAGATGGCGCTGCTGACAGCGGCAGGCCTGATGCTGATCTCGCCGCTGCTCGGCATCTGGCTCACGATGCCGCGCGTCGGCGCCCGCAACGAGGATGCTGACATGCTCGCCGATCCCGAGGTGAAGCTGTCGCTGACGGGGCGCAGCGGACCGCTCGTGGTCGAGATCGAATATCGCGTGGCGCAAGAGAATGCGCGCGCGTTTCACAACGTGATGCAGGATGTGCAGCTCTCCCGCCAGCGCAACGGCGCCTATGGCTGGTCGATCGCGCGCGACATCGCCGACCCCGAGCTGTGGACCGAGCGCTATCACTGCCCGACCTGGTTCGATTATCTGCGTCAGCGCAACCGTTCGACCCAGTCCGAACGCGCGCTGCATCAGCAGGCGATCGACTTCCACATCGGACCCGAGCCGGTACGGATCCGCCGCATGCTGGAGCGCCCCTTTGGTTCGGTGCGCTGGAAGGACGACACGCCGGACCGCGCCAACAGCGAGGTGCTGCCGGTGGTCGCGACCGCTGCGGGAAGCAGTACGTAAGTCTCTCGTCATTCCGGGGCGCGCCGTCAGGCGCGAACCCGCAATCCATTTATCTCAGAACCTTGTCGTTTGATGGATTCCGGGTTCGCGCTTCGCGCGCCCCGGAATGACGATCACTGCCCGTGATCCGTCAGCACCTTATCGCAGCCCTTGCTGAGGCGGGTGCGGTTCTGCTTCAGGCAGGCGAGCACGGCACCGTCGCCATTGTTCATCACGGCGCGGCAGAAGCGGCTGACATCGCGCGCGCAGGCATCATGGCCGGGCTGCTGTTGCGCGGATGCAGCCGAAGCGCACAAGAGCAAAGGAATGATGAAAAGAAATCTGGTCATCGCGGAATGCCTCTTACGCCAAAGAATGTGCGGGCGAAGCTAGTGCGACGATCCCAGGGCTGCAACGGCTTTGTTGCTCGCAACCACATGCCGCTTGGCCCCGGCTTTGACGCCGGGGCACATCGCGGAGGAGCTCACTGACGCAACGGTCGCGGCGTTGCTGCCGCTCTCTTACTGCTTGTCTTGAGCGTCAGCGACCTTGCGCGAGGCGCCCTTGGCGAGGTCCTTGTCCATCACCGCGCGGCACCCGGCGCTGAGGTCCGAGCGATGCTTGATCATGCACGCGGTGATCTTCGGGATATTGGGGATCTCCGCCGAGCAGAGACGGAAGGCATCGCCCGTGCACATCTGCTGCGCCTCGGCCGAGAAGGCGAAGCTCGTATCCGTCGAGGCGATCGAGACGATGGCGGCAAAGCCCAGGGCCAGGCTGGTGTCGCGGATCTTGCTGGTAAACGACTTGGTCATTTGAAGCTCCCATTGGCACCGCCACAGCGGGCCCGTTATCGATGGGAGCTACGATGCTCCGGCAAAACCGTTTCCACTGTGATGACGCTCACGGGAGACCTACCCTCTGTGATCTCAGTCACTTAGGCGCAGCCCGCTGAAATTCCTCCGCAACCGCTGTCGTGTTGGTGTCACGTTAACTCTTACTTCGCATTAATGGCTCGTCGCGCGGGAAATTCCGCCGGTTTGGTTGCGTAATTGGAAAGAGTAGCGATGCGTAATGCGTTGGGCCTGATGTTGGCCAGTGTAGTTGCGGCGGTCGTGATCGCCGCCGGCGGTTGGTTTTATTATTCCGCGCGCGCCGACCAGGGCGCTCCCAAGACAGTTGCCGCCCGTGCCGCCGACCCATTGCCGGCACAGGCGAAGCTCGCCGCAAAGGACGACGTCGAGACCACCGCGGCCGTCGCGGCTAAGCCGGCCGCAGCCGCGCCGGCACCTGCCCCCATGCCGGTCATGCCGATGCAGCCGAAGCAGGCCTGCGCCAATCCGAACGCGTTGGGTGTGTCCCGCGTCGTCGAGATCGACACGACGGGCGGCCCCGGCTTCGGCTTCGAGCACTTCAAGCAGTTCGACTTCCTGATCGAGAAGGAGGTCGTGCTGACGTTCGACGATGGTCCGTGGCCGGTCAACACGCCCACCGTGCTGAAGGCGCTCGCGGACGAATGCACCAAGGGCCTGTTCTTCTCGGTCGGAAAGCACGCGACCTACCATCCGGAGATCCTGAAGCAGGTGCTGGCCCAGGGCCACACGGTGGGCACGCACACCTGGTCGCATGTCAATCTGAACAGCAAGAAGTTGACCGAGCAGCAAGTCAAG
This sequence comes from Bradyrhizobium glycinis, assembly GCF_016031655.1. Lineage (GTDB taxonomy): Bacteria > Pseudomonadota > Alphaproteobacteria > Rhizobiales > Xanthobacteraceae > Bradyrhizobium > Bradyrhizobium glycinis. Next base: position 48,311 of record NZ_JACCHQ010000028.1, on the reverse strand, counting down.
GACGAGGTTGAGAAGGGCTTCAGCGCAGTGCGGTTCGCGCTCGGCACCAACCCGGCGCCGTTCTTCCGTTTCCCGCAGCTTCAGCACAATCCCGCGATGGTGAGCTATTTCGGCACCCGCAACGTCGCGATGTTCTCGACCGAAATCGACTCCTTCGACTTCAGGAAGGGCGCGACGCCGGAGAAGATCGTCGAGACCGTGATGACGAGGCTGGACAAGCTCGGCAAGGGCATCATCCTGATGCACGACTTCCAGAAGAACACGGGCCTCGCCCTGCCGACACTGCTCGCGCGGCTTAAGGCCGGCGGTTACAAGGTCGTGCAGATGAAGGCCAAGACGAGCCTCCAGACGCTGCCGGAATATGACGAGGCGCTGATGAAGGACATGAAGGTGCCGACCGCGGGCACCAACACGCGCCCGATCTCGAGCGTGGTGCAGACGGTCTCGCAGTAAGCGCTCCAGATCCAAACTCTTGCGTCATGGCCGGGCTTGTCCCGGCCATCCACGTTTTTGGATCAGGCGCAAAGACGTGGATGCCCGGGTCAAGCCCGGGCATGACGGCGAGATCGGGGTACAGTCTACGGCTCACCAATAGATGCCGTGGCGATGCAGCTCGCTGATGATGCGGCGCTCTGTCCAGCTGCGCTTGGGCTTGGGCTTCGGCTTGTCCGCCTTTGCCGTGGTCTTGGTGGCGGGCTTGGTCGTCGTGACCGGCGCGGACGCCGTCGTGGGTGCGGTCGCGGTCGGAGCGGCCGCTGCAGTTGGCGCTGAGAGCGACACCGCCGGCGGACGATCATGATATTTCTGAGCCTCGGCGGCCGGCGCGGCTTCGCTCACCTGCGTCGTCATGGGGCTCGCCGATGTCGTGGTTTGCGCAGTGGAGGTTTGTTCGCCTGCCGCGGCCAGCGACAGACCGCGGGAGCCGCCTGCCTGGGCGGAGGCAGAAGCCAGGAGCATGGCGGCAATCAGAATGATCTTGCGCATGTGAAGTCTCCCCGTGTTGGCGTGACGGAGGTTAGGGGAGCCATGTCTGCGGTTATGTGATCGCGATCACGCAGCCGAGCGAGCCCTGATGCAGGCTGATGTCCTGGTGGCTCGGAGCGCTTGAGGGATCGGATGAGGCTAACTGCTGGTGCCGCAAGAGGGATTCGAACCCCCGACCCCGTCATTACGAATGACGTGCTCTACCGACTGAGCTATTGCGGCGAACCTGCCGGGACCAAGGCAATGCCGGCCCCGATACGCGCGCTCCTGATATCGGGCATGGCCTGAATTGGCAAGGACAAGCGGGAGGCGAAATGCGGCTCACGCGCCCCAGCGGGACCAGAATCCGCGCCAGCCGCCCGCCTGGGCTTTGGGCGTGCCGATTTGTTCCGTAAATTCATCGCTTGGACCGTCGTCATCGATCCCGGGATCATCGGGTGCACGGACGATGGGGATGACGGTCTGGATCGGCGCCGAGGCGGGCTTACCGAGGTCGGCCCTGGTCCGAAACACCGGTGTCGCGGCCGGCGACGATGATTCGGCGGGCGCCGGAGCCGGGTTCGCCGGCTCGGCGGGCGTCACGGCCGGCTCGGCGTCCTTCGCAGCTTGCTCCACAGTCTCCTTGGCCTTGGCAGCCTCCTTCGCGACGTCCTTGGCCTGAGGGGGTGAATTGTCCTGCGCAGCCGGTGCCGGCGCCGGGACCACCTCCGGCGGTTCCGCCGCGGCTTCGCTGGGCGCGGCGGTCACCCGCTTCGGCGGCGGCGCCGCCAGCATGGCTTCCTCGAAGGCCGAAGATTCGAGCGTGGGGCCCTTGTCCGAGGGCAGGCTTGCGACCGGCGCCTGCCATTGGAACGCATCGAGACGCCCGGTGACCGGGGAGACCGGACGCCAGCGGTCGCTGACATAGCCGTCCGCGGTCCAGGCGGGATCGAGCCGGGCGCGCACCGCACGCAAGGTCCAAGCGCGGGCGCGGCCGCCGTCACCATGCTCGGTGCGCTCGAGCTCGGTCATCAGCAGCGCGACGCGCTGGGTCGGGTCCTTGAGATAAGGCACGAGCACCTCGCGCGCGCGGGCAAACTCCGAGGCCTCGATCGCAGCGCGCGCGATCGCGAGCTGCCCTTCGTCATAACCGGGCTTGTCGGCGGGGGTCTTCGCGGCGAGAGTTTCCACCCGCTGCAAGCGGTGCCATGCGGTATCGCCGAGCTTCACATGCGCATAGGCGTCCGCGAGATCGGGATGCGGATTGGCGAGCCAGGCGGCCTCCACCAGCTTCATGGCGCGGCGCACCTGATGCGCCTCGCTCTCGAATTTTGCCGCCAGCACGGCCGCCGGCACCAGGGTCGGTGCGAGCTTAACCGCTTCCATCACGCTCTCGCGCGCGACGTCGCGGTCTATCGTTTCCAACTCCAGTGCGCGCGCGGTGAGCAGCACGCCGCGCTGCCGGCGATAGGTCCGCTTGTCGATCAGGCCCGCGGACAGATTCGAATCGAGGATCGCGAGCGCGCCGCTCCAATCGCCGCGCGCGCAGCGGAAGCCGAGCACCGCGTGCGAGGCCCAGGTCGCGGACGGCGACAGCTTGATCGCTTCCTCCGCGATCATCACGGCGACGACCGCATCGTCTGCGCGTTGCGCCTCGATGAAGAGACCGCGCAGGCCGAGCAGCCGCGTATCCTCGCGTTCGGCCATGGCGCGGAAGACGCGCTGCGCCTCGTCGCGGTTGCCCTCGAGCTGCGCCGACTGCGCGTGCAAGAGCAGCGCGAGCGGATCGTTCGGCGCATGCCGCCGGGCCGCCTCGGCGTGCCGGCGCGCGAGCGCGGAATCGCCGTGGCCGATCGCGAGCAGGCCATGGGTGATGGCATGACGGCCGCGGGCATGGCGCTTTTCGTGGCGCCGGCGGCGCAAGCGCCCTGGCATGCGCCAGATCGTCGTCAGGATGCTCCAGACCAGCACCACGGCGACGGCAAAGAGCCCGAGCAAGAACACGAACCTCGGCAACGTCGTCGAGATGCGAAAGCCGCCCGCGGTCAGGACGAGATCGCCGGGCTGGTCGGCAATCCAGGCCGCCCCGGCCGCCGCCAATGCGATCAACACGAGAAACAGGACGATGCGAAGCATGGCGATCCCTTTACGCGCCGCTTGTTGCGCGAATCTTATTGAGCAGACTTGGCGAGATCCGCCATGGCATCGTCGGCGAATTTGCGGGACGCAGCGAGCGCGGCATCGCGGGCATCGGCCTTGTCGAGCCAGGCCTGCGCCGCGGCGCGATCAGCCTCGGGCAGCGTCTTCAGCTCGCGCCGCGCCTCGGCGAAATCGCTGCGGAGCGCCGCCGCCGTCACGCGCGTCACGATGGCGCCGCGATCGTTGCCAACACCATCGGTGCGCTCGATCCGCACGAGCTTCGACGCGCCCGCCTGGAGACGCTCGACAATGCCGGCCTCGCTCGACGGAGCTTCAGCCGGCGGCGAAAGCTTCGGCACGATGTTGAGGAGCTCGCGGCTCAGCGCCGCTGCCGTCGGGATGCCGGACGATGCAAACACCTCGAGCGGTTTGAGCATGTCGGGCTTCGCCGTCAGTGACCGCGCCGCGGCCAGTTGCGATCGATAGGGATCGCCGTGGCGAACGGCAACGTCGAGCAGGGACGCCGCCACCACATAGCGGAGCGGCTTGTCGTCCATCGTCTTGGCCTCGGCGATCTTCTCGCCTTGCTGCGCAAGCTCCGCACGCTCGGCCTTGCTGGCGCGCTCGAGCTGAACGACGCGGTCGGTGAGGGCGGCAAGATCGGGCGCGGCACTCGGGGCTGCGGATTTCGCATCGTTCAGCGCGCTCGCGGTCTTGTCCAATTGTGCACGCAAATTGGCGATGTCGCCGCGCAGCGCGCTCGCCGCTTTCTCCAACGCGTCGATCCGCGCGACTTGGGCCGGATCGGCAGCGGGCCTCGCGGCCCTGGCTTCGACCGCGGCAACGCGCCCGCTCAGCGCATCGACGGTCGCACTGGCGACCTGCGGGGCGGCCGGCGGGGCTTGCACCGCCGGCCAGCCCAGCATCCAGCCGACTGCGATCACGACCGCAGCTGCGACAGCGCCGGAGAACGGCGCAATGACCCAAGCGGAAATCGGCGCCGATCCAGGCGCCGCCGCGGAGGCCTGCTGCTCTGCCGATTCGGACTGAGGCTCGGCCCTGACCTCTTCCGAGCCGGGCTCTTCCACCCTGGCCTGCTCCTGCGCGACATGCTCGGATGCCTCGGGCTCGCCCGCGACCTGCTGCGGCTGGGTCGAGACTTCCGTCGCCTCGAGGTCGATGGTGGGCGGGGCGCGCTTGGCACGACCCGGATCGGGCGCCAATCCAGCGTCTTCAGGCTTGTCGTCGGCCATCGTGACGGTTCCTCACACTTCCATACGTTGCATAGATCCTTGGGTGGATCAGATTGCGTCGGATTCGGCTCGACCTTTACGCCAAACGGGTCCGCAACGCACGCTCCAAGGTGTCGAACAAGGCAGTTTCGTCCGGCGTTGCCGCTACCAGAACCTGTGACGCGCCGGCATCGCGCAGCACGCCCGCAACCGTCTCGGACAGGCAGCAATGCGGGATCGCCAGCGCCGAAATTTCGACACCTTCGTCCCGCGCCGCATCGAGGAACGCACATGCGCTGCGCCGGGAGTAGTGCAGCACCGCCTCGATCCCATGGGCGGCAAAGCCTTCGCAGACCTCGCGCGGCAGATGCTTCACAGCCGCCATGCGGTAGGTCGTCTGCGTCACCACGCGGAAACCTTCCGCGCCGAGCTCGCCGCCGAGATCGCGCGACAGATCCGCGCCCGCGAGATACAATAGCGTGCTGTTTTTCTTCAGCACCTTGTCGCGCGCGCTCTGCATCACCTTGTCACGCAAGGACGCGGCGTCGCCCCCGGCGACGATCACCTCGGCAAAACCGGCCTCGCGCGCCGCAGCAGCCGTATGCTCGCCGACCGCGAACAACGGCAGCTGCAACAGACCGAGGTCCGGCAATTGCGGCGCCACGGCGCGGATCGCGTTGGCCGAGGTGACGAGAACGGCATCAAAGGAAGCTTCGCTCTCGCCGAGGAAGGCGACCGGCTCGAGCTTGAGCGCCGGCGCAAGCAGCACCGTATGCCCGCGCGCGCGCAGATGGTCCGCCGTCGCCGCATTGTAGGGATGCGGCCGTGTGACAAGAATGGACATCGCTGCTGTTCCCGGACCATTTGGCGGTGACGCATTGACCAGAACGGCCGCGCGTGACGATTGCGCAAGCCGACCCCGGGATGCTACCGGACGTACCAGAACTCTGCTTTACGGATGAGCGCAAGGGCGCAAATTGGATAACAATTCGCCAATGCTGGTGCTGGGCATCGAAACCACCTGCGACGAGACCGCCGCGGCCGTGATCGAACGCGCGGCCGATGGCAAGGGCAGGATCCTGTCCAATATCGTGCGGTCGCAGATCGAGGAGCACGCCCGCTTTGGCGGTGTGGTGCCGGAGATCGCCGCGCGCGCGCATGTCGACGTGCTCGACGGGATCATCGACCGCGCCATGAACGAGGCCGGCATCGATTATGCCGAGCTCGACGGCGTCGCGGCAGCCGCGGGGCCCGGGCTGATCGGCGGCGTCATCGTCGGGCTCACCACCGCGAAGGCGATCGCGATGGTGCACGACACGCCGCTGGTCGCGGTGAACCATCTCGAAGCGCATGCGCTGACGCCGCGCCTCACCGACGGCATCGAATTTCCCTATTGCCTCTTCCTTGCCTCCGGCGGTCATACCCAGATCGTCGCGGTCACCGGCGTCAGCCAATATGTGCGGCTCGGCACCACGGTCGACGACGCCATCGGCGAGGCCTTCGACAAGGTTGCGAAGATGCTGGGCCTGCCCTATCCCGGCGGCCCGCAGGTCGAGCGCGCGGCGGCAGGCGGCGATGCCACGCGGTTTGCGCTTCCGCGGCCGATGCAGGGGCGCCCCGATGCCAATTTCTCGCTGTCGGGACTAAAGACGGCGGTGCGCACGGAAGCGAGCCGGCTGGCCGAGCTCACGCCGCAGGATATCAGCGATCTCTGCGCGAGCTTCCAGGCCGCCGTGCTCGATTCAACGGCCGACCGGCTGAGCGTCGGCCTCAGGCTTTTCCGCGAAAAGTTCGGCGCGCCGCGCGCGCTGGTCGCCGCCGGCGGCGTCGCCGCCAATCAGGCGATCCGCGGCGCGCTTGACGATGTCGCGAGGCAGGCCGGGACGCAGCTGATCATGCCACCGCCCGCGCTTTGCACCGACAATGGCGCCATGATCGCCTGGGCCGGCGCCGAGCGCCTCGCGCTGGGTATGACAGACACCATGGACGCGCAGCCGCGCGCACGCTGGCTGCTCGATGCGAATGCGGCGGCGCCCGCGGGTTACGGCAACACGCGGGCGGGATACTAGCGATGATCGCGCCGCAATCCGTCGCAGTGATCGGCGCGGGCGCCTGGGGTACGGCGCTGGCGACGGTGGCGGCGCGAGCCGGTCGAAACGTGACGCTGTGGGCACGCAATGCCGAGCATGGCGCGCGGATCGCATCGACGCGCGACAATCCACGGCTGCCCGGGGTGCGAATCGTGCCTGAGATCGCGGTGACGAGCGATCTGGCGCTCGCCGCGCGCGCAGACATGCTGCTGATCGCAACGCCGGCGCAACATTTGCGCGGCGCGGTCAACATGCTGGCCTCGCACATCAGGAAGGCGGTGCCGATCGTCGCCTGCGCCAAGGGCATCGAGCACGGCACCCACAAGTTCATGACCGATGTGATCGCCGAGGCCGCGCCGCACGCGCAGCCGGCGATCCTGTCGGGGCCGAGCTTTGCCGACGACGTCGCACGCGGCCTGCCGACGGCGGTGACCCTGGCGGCAAGCGATGAGGCGCTGGCCAGCAGCCTGGTGCAGGCACTGGGCTCGCCGACGTTCCGCCCCTATCACTCCACCGACATCCGCGGCGTCGAGATCGGCGGGGCCGCCAAGAACGTGCTGGCGATCGCGGTCGGCATCGCGGTCGGACGCAAGCTCGGCGCCTCCGCGCAGGCGGCGCTCACGACCCGCGGCTTTGCCGAGCTCACCCGCCTCGGCCGCGCGCTCGGCGCACGCCACGAGACGCTCACCGGCCTGTCGGGCCTCGGTGATCTCATTCTGACCTGCTCGAGCCCGCAATCGCGCAACTTCGCGCTCGGCCTCGCGCTCGGGCGCGGCGAGCAGCCTCCCGCCGGTAGGCTAGCCGAGGGCGAGTTCACCGCCCCCGTGCTGATCGAGCTCGCCGCTTCGCAAAACATCGAGTTGCCGGTATCGGAAGCGGTCGCATCGATCCTGAGCGGCCGAAGCACGATCGATGCCGCGATCTCGGCGCTGATGACGCGCCCCTTCAAGGCAGAGGAATAAGCATGGCGTACTGGCTCGTGAAATCCGAACCGTCGGTGTGGTCCTGGGACCAGCAGGTTGCGAAGGGCGCCAAGGGCGAAGCCTGGACCGGCGTACGCAATTTCACCGCGCGTCAGAACCTCGTGAACATGAAGAAGGGCGACAAGGCGTTCTTCTATCATTCCAACGAGGGCAAGGAGATCGTCGGCATCGCCGAGATCATCAAGGAGGCCTATCCCGATCCGACCGACAAGACCGGCAAATTTGTCTGCGTCGACATCAAGGCCGACAAGCCCCTGAAGACGCCGGTGACGATGGCCGCGATCAAGGCCGAGAAGAAGCTCGCGGATATGGCGCTGGTGAAATATTCACGCCTGTCGGTGCAGCCGGTGACGGCAGAAGAGTGGAAGCTCGTCTGCAAAATGGGTGGGGTTTAGTCGTATTTTGCGCTGGATTTGTAGGGTGGGCAGAGCGCAGAGTGTCCACGATTCAGGATGAAAGCCAGCGGTTGAATGGTGGGCACGGCGCGCGAAGAGCGCGCCTTTGCCCACCCTACTGGTCCGGCAGCGCAAACACCTTGCACGGCGCGGCAATGCCGCGCAGCTCATGCGTCCCGAGCGCGACCAGCGGCATCTCCGTCTCGGCGGCGAGCGCGCCCGACACCAGCACTGTCCGGCCCAGCGGCTTGCACAGTCCCTCCAGCCGGCTGACGAGATTGACGGCGGGCCCGATCGCGGTGAAGTCGAGCCGGTTGGCGGCGCCGATATTGCCCCAAAGCATCTCGCCGAGATGGAGCGCGGCGCCAAACGACAAATGCGGCAACCCTTGCTCGCGGCGCTCCTTATTGAGGTACGCCATGCCGGCTTCGGCTGCACTTGCGGCGCGCAAAGCCGCGTCACAGGCGCGGCGCGGTGACGCCTCGAGCACCGGAAAGATCGCGAGCACGCCGTCGCCGATGAATTTCAGCACCTCGCCGCCGAAGGCGTGAACCGCGCCGGCGATGCGATCGAACCAGGCGTCGAGCGCCGCAATGACATCGGCCGGCGCTGTGGTCTCCGACAGGCTCGTGAAATTGCGCAGGTCCGCATAGAGCAACGCGGCCCGGATGGTCTCGCCGAGGTCGCGGCGCAGAGGCGCCGCCAACACCCGCTCCGCGCTGCGCTTGCCAAGGTATGCATCGAGCGTTGCCCGCAAGGTGGCGCGCGCGGCGAGCACGGCAAGCGGCGTCGCGGCGAAACGTGCGGCCTGACGCAATTGCTCGATCTCATCCGCCGTGAACGGACGCGGTCCGATCCAGCCGAGCAGCGGCCCATCGGACCGTCCGGCGACATCTTCATGCACCTCGCCGCCGGCACTATCGCGCAGCCAGCGGCGGCCGGCGTCGTTGGGTGGATCGGGCGCAAGGCCGCCCGGCGCGAAGCCGAGCGCTTCGATCACTTGGCCGCTATCGGCACGCCACAGCCAGGTCCGCTTCGCGATCAGCGGATGTGGCACCTCCAGCGTCAGGGCGCCTGCCGCGAGCGGCACGCCGTCGGCGGCCAGATGCGCGCCGAGCTCCGCGAGCAGGCGGTCGGCCCCGCGACAATCCGAGGCCGCATCGAGGAGCCAGGCGAGGGTCGGGGAGAGCTGCATGAGGCGATCATGGCGAAACAGGGCCGTCTTTGCCACGGGCAATCCTTGACGGAGCGCAGGGCCGCCGCCATGTCCCATGGTCAGACCAGGGATGATCGCCGATGCCCGAGCCATTCATAGTGCGACGCGAGACCCAGATCGCGGCCCCGCGCGCCACCGTCTTCGCCTACCTCACCGACCCCGAAAAGATCCTGAGCTGGATGGGCTCCGACGCGACCACCGAGCCGTATCCCGGCGGGCTCTACCTGCTCAAGGGCGTCAGCCCGCGCGGCGGCGTCGCCCGCGGCGCGTTCCGCGAGGTCGTGCCGGTGCATCGTCTGGCCTACACGTTCGGCTGGGAGGGCGGTCAGGAAGTGCCGCCCGGCTCGAGCCTGATCGAGATCGACCTGATCGAACAGGACGGCGGCACGCTGCTGCGCATGACCCATAGCGGCCTGCCGAGCGAAGCGCAGGCCGCGGCCCATGCAACGGGTTGGGCGCACTATCTGGCGCGGCTCACGATTGCAGCCGCAGGCGGCGATCCCGGTCCTGACCAGGGTGTCTCGGCCCAGACGTAGCTTTAGACGGAGCTCTTGTAGGGTGGGCAAAGGCGCGCTCTTCGCGCCGTGCCCACCACCTTTCACCATAAGCAAATGGTGGGCACGCTTCGCTTTGCCCACCATACGAGAGCGGCGCTTCGTTACACCGCCGCGGTCGCCACCACCTGCGCCAGCAGCTGCTCCCGCCTGGCCTGCGAGCGCTGGCCCGTCATGGTCGCGGCGAAGCGCTCGAGGATGCCCTCCTCGAAGGCGGTGACGATGGTGTCGTGGACGTAGCTCTTGCGGCAGATCGCCGGCGTGTTGGAGAGCTGGTCGGCGGCGGCGCGGATCGCGTCCAGCACCTGCTTCTTGCGGCCGCGCTGGCTGCTCGCCGGCGTGATCCGCGATAGCGATTCGACCACGACGGCGGACGCCATCAGCGTACGGAAATCCTTCAGCGAGATCTTGATGCCGGCGATCTCGCGCAGAAACGCGTTCACCTGGGTGGTGTTGACCGCGCGGACGACGCCGGAGGCATCGCGATACTGGAACATGCGCTTGCCGGGAACGCTTTGCAAAATGCCGATGGCGCGCACCAGCTTGGCGGCGTCGCACTCTTTGCGCACCGCCTTGCCGCCCTTGGCCTTGAAGGTCAGCACGAAACAATCGTCTTCCAGCGTGACGTTGGACTTCAGCAGCGTGGTCGCGCCGCGGGTGCCGTTGAGGCGGGCGTAGGATTCATTGCCGGGGCGGATCGCGGTGCGCGCGATCAGCTCGATCACGGCCGAGAGCGCGAACTCGCGCGTCGGCTCGTCCCCAGACAGGAACGCCGAGACCTTGCGCCGGATTTTCGGCAGCGCGCCGACGAGCTTTGCCAGGCGATGCGCCTTGCGCTGCTCGCGGACTTTCTCCCAGTCGGCGTGATAGCGATATTGCAGCCGGCCCGCGGCATCGCGGCCCACCGCCTGAAGGTGCGAGTTCGGATCGGCGGAGTAGCGCACCTCGCGATAGGCCGGCGGCACCGCCATGGCGTGCAGCCGCCGGATGATGCGGGCGTCGCGGATATGCGCACCGTTGGGACGGACGAACAAATAGCCCTTGCCGCGTTTGATACGGCGGATGGTCAGCTCGTTCTGGTCCCCGAGCCGCAAGCCCAGCTCCTTGGCAAGGGCCTCGACCGTCGCCGCAGGCGCCGTGTCGTAGGTCTTCTTGGGGCTCGGGCGCCTGAAACCGCCCGGTTTCGGCCATTGTCCGAGGGCCTTGGCCAGGGCAATTGCTGCAGGATCGGCTGAAGCGGGCCGTATCGTCCCGAGATTCTGCTGATCCATCATGGTGTTACGCCTTAGCCCTGTCTGTTATCGATCAATGCCGCTGTTGTGATTTTTGTTCCGAGGGGTCTCTTTGGACCCGGGTTGGCCATTTAGGGTGTTCCGAACACGATTGCGAGTCCCGAATCAGTGAGAAGAGGTTGCTAAATACCTCCGACTGGCGCATAGGGGCTCTGCGGCGTCCCTTCTGACGGTTTGGGGGAAGAGCCGAAAGGCGCCCCTCGGCCCTGTTTCAGATTTGCGACAGTGGGCCTCCCGGACCTTGATCCTCCGCATGGCCCGCTGCCCGTCGAAGGTCCAGCTTGTGCTCCTTGTCGGGTCCGGTTAGCCCGACGCATAATCCATCAAATGATGGTGTCGGCACTGCCTGAGCTTGCCGCATGTGGAGGGAAGCATGTCCGAGAAGATCTACGATGTCCCCGCGGAGTGGGCGAAGCGCGCCTGGGTCGACCAGGCCAAGTACAAGGAGATGTACGCCCGCTCGATCTCGGACCCGAACGGTTTCTGGGCGGAACAGGCCAAGCGTATCGACTGGATGCACGCGCCGACGAAAATCGAGAACGTCTCATTCGCGCCCGGCAACATCTCGATCAAGTGGTTCGAGGACGGCATCCTCAACGTCGCCTACAATTGCATCGACCGGCATCTCGCCAAACGCGCCAACCAGACCGCGATCATCTGGGAAGGCGACGATCCCTCGCAGTCCAAGCACATTACCTACAAGGAGCTGCACGACGAGGTCTGCCGGATGGCCAACATCCTGCGCACCCGCAACGTCGGGAAGGGCGACCGCGTCACCATCTACCTGCCGATGATCCCGGAAGCTGCTTACGCGATGCTGGCCTGCGCGCGGATCGGCGCGATCCACTCCGTGGTGTTCGCGGGCTTCTCACCTGATTCCCTCGCCCAGCGCATCAACGATTGCAAATCCAAGGTCATCATCACCGCGGACGAAGGCCTGCGCGGCGGCAAGAAGGTGCCGCTGAAGGCCAATGTCGATGCCGCGCTCAGCAAGGCCGACGGCGTCGACTGGGTCGTCGTGGTCAAGCGCACCGGCGCCAAGGTCGACATGAACCCGACGCGCGACCTCTGGTACCACGAGGCGGCGGCAATGGTGACCACGGAATGTCCGGTCGAGCACATGCACGCCGAGGACCCGCTGTTCATCCTCTACACGTCGGGCTCGACTGGCCAGCCCAAGGGCGTGCTGCACACCTCCGGCGGCTATCTCGTGTTCGCTTCGATGACGCATCAATACGTCTTCGACTATCACGACGGCGACATCTACTGGTGCACCGCCGACGTCGGCTGGGTCACCGGCCACAGCTACATTCTCTACGGGCCGCTCGCCAACGGCGCCACCACGCTGATGTTCGAGGGCGTGCCGAATTATCCGGACAATTCGCGGTTCTGGAACGTCATCGACAAGCACAAGGTCAACATCTTCTACACCGCGCCGACCGCGATCCGCGCGCTGATGCAATCGGGCGACGAGCCGGTGAAGAAGACCTCGCGCGCCTCGCTCCGCCTGCTCGGCTCGGTTGGCGAGCCCATCAATCCCGAAGCCTGGGAGTGGTATCACCGCGTCGTCGGCGACGACCGCTGCCCGATCGTCGACACCTGGTGGCAGACCGAGACCGGCGGCATCCTGATCACGCCGCTGCCGGGTGCGACCAGGCTGAAGCCGGGCTCGGCGACGCAACCCTTCTTCGGCGTGGTGCCTGAAATCGTCGATGCCGACGGCAACGTGCTCGAAGGCGAGACATCAGGCAATCTCTGCCTGACGCGCTCGTGGCCCGGCCAGATGCGCACGGTCTATGGCGACCACGCCCGGTTCGAGCAGACCTATTTCTCGACCTACAAGGGCAAGTACTTCACCGGCGACGGCTGCCGCCGCGATGCCGACGGCTATTACTGGATCACCGGCCGCGTCGACGACGTCATCAACGTCTCCGGCCACCGCATGGGCACCGCCGAAGTCGAGAGCGCGCTGGTCGCGCATGAGAAGGTGTCGGAAGCGGCGGTCGTCGGCTTCCCGCACGACATCAAGGGTCAGGGCATCTACGCCTATGTCACCCTGATGGCCGGCGTGCAGCCGAGCGACGAGCTGCGCAAGGAGCTCGTGACCTGGGTGCGCAAGGAGATCGGTCCGATCGCCTCGCCCGACCAGATCCAGTTCGCCCCGGGCCTGCCCAAGACCCGTTCCGGCAAGATCATGCGCCGCATCCTGCGCAAGATCGCCGAGGACGAGCCGGGGAGCCTCGGCGACACCTCGACGCTCGCCGATCCCGCCGTTGTCGATGATCTCGTCAAGAACCGGCAGAACAAGAAGTCGGCGTAAAGATCCGATCTCGTGCCCCGGACGCAGCGCAGCACGCAAGTGATGCGCTGCTGAGCCGGGCCCAGCGATCGACCGAAAGAAAGAACTGGGTCCCGGATCGGCGCTCCGCGTCGCTGCGCTTGTCCGGGACACGAGCGTGTCGCGCCCCTCTCAACCAACTGCCATTAACACCCTCACGCTGTTGTCAGCGGGCGCGGCAGCGCGCCTCTCATCTTTCCCGCCGAGTGTTGTTTTCTGGTCATTTACTTTATTTCGAACATTTCCTTTGTTCCCCCTGCTGGCCAGCCCTCGGCAGCCGCGCGTGGAAACCATTCGGTTAACGGGCGCGGTTCAGAATCAGCATCGACGAGGGCTTGGTGCGCCGGCGATTGCCAGTTCTGCGTCATTTTGGACGATCCGTTTTGGGCAAGGGGAAGCATCGATGTCGATGAGGATTGCGGTGGCGGTGGCCGCCACCATCGCGGCTGGGGTCTTGACGTCGACGGCGGCGCAGGCGCGACCGGAAATGGTGGGGGCACACCTGGCCGACTATTCGCCGGGCACCATCGTGGTCAAAACCAGCGAGCGGCGGCTTTATCTCATCCTCGGGAATGGCCACGCGGTGCGCTATCCGGTCGGCGTCGGCAAGGCCGGCAAGCAATGGGCCGGCACCACGAAGATCGACGGCAAATATCTCAATCCGGCCTGGGCGCCGCCCGCCGAGGTGAAGCGCGACAAGCCGAACATCCCCGACGTCATTCCGGGCGGTTCGCCGCGCAACCCAATGGGCGTTGCGGCGATGACGCTCGCCGGCGGCGAATATGCGATCCACGGCACCAACGTGCCGGGCTCGATCGGCGGCTTCGTATCCTATGGCTGCATCCGCATGCTCAACGACGACATCACCGATCTCTACGGCCGCGTCTCCGTCGGCACGACGGTGGTCGTGACGCGCTGATCGAGCAGATCCTGAGAGGACAACCAAAGCCGCGTCGTGCGACGTGGCTTTCTTGTTACCAGAAGCGCCAGCCCCGCGCGCACCAGCCGTCGCGGTGGCCGCCATTGTAGCGGCGCACATAGCCGCCCGCGAGCAGGGCGGCCGCGACGTCGGCGGTGCGTCTGGTCGCGACATCGGCAAGAACGCGCCCGTACTTGTCGGCCCCGAGATTGGTGACCGTGACGCCGCCCTGGCCGAGCAGCGCGCGCAGTGCGTCGGCCGCGGCTTCAGCCTTGCTCAATTCCTCCTGACAGGACGCCTTCAGCTCCGGTGCATCGATGCCGCGCAGGCGAACGCGTGCGACGAGATCGCGGCCATCGCGTTGATGTACGCGCGCCAGGATAGTGTCGCCATCGATGGTGCGGATGACATCGATCGGCAGGCGATCGTCGGGATTGCCTGAGTGCTGGAGGATGATCTCGGCGTCCTGCGCGCGCTCGTCTCCCGGATGCGGAACCGGCCAGTTCGTGCCGTGCCGGAATGTGAGCACGACCGACCCGACAAGCCCGATCACGAACACCCACGGCACCAGTCCGGCAAAGCGACGGCCGAATGGCGAGCCGCCGAACCGCGGCCGATAAGCATTCGGGCGATCCTGGAAACGCATCAACCGATGCTAAGGCTGAGTCTGGGATGACGGCAAGGCGCGCGGCCTGCTGCCAACGCGCGCCTCGTCCGGATCATGGCCGGTCGTAAATTCCACCCATGCAGAGAACGCTGGTCCAAGCGCGACGGATAAGGCAGCCACAACGATCCCGTTGTCAATTAACTCGCCCGCTCTACGCGCGCTGCATCTCCGATGGAGTTGGTTTTACGCCAAGCTGCATCGAGCTTTACCACGAGCCGATCGCTAGCTTCGAGGGTGACGGCCGTGGCTAGAGTGCTCATATGCTCTGCCGTCCACAGCAGATGGCTGTCGGACCAGAGTTCTTGTGTCCAAAGGATGGCATTGCATAAGCCCGGCGCGACAAGGTCCAGGCCCAACTCGCTTGGATAAGGTGCCGTTTGCGTCTCAGCACCGTAGTTGATGTCGGCAACCTGGCTTTCTCTGCTCAGTTTGCGGAATGCGCCGCGCAGATAACGATAACCTCCACTTCCCCATGATGGAGACCATTCGTAGTCAGCACTGATGCGCGGGCGCGCCATCGTGTGCTGTAACTCCATGCGTGCCGTCTCGAACAGCGTCTTCAAGCTAAGCTGATACCGCTTTTCCATATCGGAGATTGTGCGGCGCAGATCGTCTAGTTCGGTACCGGCGTCGACACCGGGCCATTCACAAGCAACACCCGAATAGCGAACCCGGTCCGGTATGATGATGCAATTCGGCCTGCCGAATTGCTCGCGCAAAGCATAAACGAGCGTTGAGCGAGCCTCGTCGACAACGAGATGATTCGTATAGACGAAGGCGATAATGGCATCGAAGCCACCATTGAGCGTGTCGCGCGACTGGGTTGTGAGATCGCCTTCGACGAAGCGGATCTTGTTTGAAAGACCATTCTCCTCTGCCAGGGCGCGCGCGAGCTCCACGTTCTCGCGATCGATCGCAACGACCTCAGAAGCGCCCGCCTTCGCAGCGAGGAACGACATGAGCCCGGTACCGCAGCCGGCGTCGAGCACGCGCATTCCGGGTCGGATGAGCCGTTCGATGGCGCGGGCAACGGCCATGGTGCGATCGACTCGTGCGAGCAGTCTGACATGAGTAATACTAGAGAACAGTGGGTTGTGAAAGGAATGGGCAGGTTTCGTGGCGTTCGACATCGGCGGAATCCGGGTGCTTTGGTTGATTTCACTTTCAATTCGGGTGTTAGCATCGCTCTCGGAGACCGACGCTAAGCCGGAATTCTCATAACGTTGGCGACGGGAAGATCAGCACCGGCGATTCAACCATAAGTTCCAATCGTGTGAGCAGTTCCGCCAGCTCGGCGGGCGCGGTGTCCGGAACTGGTTGTCCGGCTCCGCTCAAGATTCTTTCACCTAGGCTAGTGCTATCTTAAGATGTGTCAACGACATTCAATGCATATGCCGGAGGAGAATGGCGATTCGCATCACCAACAGGCCCGGATCGATCGGTGGGCTTGTATCCTATGGTTCCCATTCGCACACTGAACGGGGACATTTCCGATCTCGGCAGCCACCTCTCGCTCGGCACCACAAATGGTCGACTTGCTGACGGAGTTGGTACCGGCCTCTGCGGCGAATTGCTCTTTGTCGCCGCATCCACGCGCTGAACGACGCCATCATCGCCGTCACCAGCCTCGTTTCGGCTGATCACGATTGGCTGAAGCAGCGCGATCCCGTAATTCTACTACCAGGTGTAAAAATGTTTCTGCGCCTACTTGCATAAAGCTGCAATTCGTTTACGCGAATTTCAATTTTTGGTTGCCAACTGGCTCGGGTAATTGCTGGGACGGGGGTTCACGATGGCATCCTTCAAATTACGTATCGGCACAAAGCTCGGCATCGTCTCAGCGATCAGCATTCTGCTGGTCGGTGGCATGCTGGTCAATCAGGCGCTGGGCAATCGGTCGATTGTGGCATCCAACGGCTTGTTAATTCTCAACTATCTCAACAAGGGCAATGCGCAGTCGGCGCAGACAGCGATAGCGCGGGCGCAGACAACGGCTCTTGAGATCGCGTCCGCGCAGTCAGTCGCAAGAATCGACGAGCTCCTTCAGGTTCTCCGCACCAACGTGACCAAAGCCGACACGGAGATTGATGCCGCGCGCGATCGGGCCAGACAACAGTTTACAAAGGATGCCTACCAGGCGGCCCGGAAAGCTGTGGATGCGTATCTGACCAGCGCCATCGAGCTTGCGGAGGCGCAAAAGCGCGTCATTGGCTCCAATGGAGGGGCCAAGGCCGAGGCGGAAGCGGAGAAAGCCCGCGTTCTTAACGAGCGTACATTCCCGGCGGCTGGGCAAGTCAACGCTGCCATTGACAAGGGAGTGGACATCGCCAACGAATACGCGGCCAAGCGTAAGAGCCAGGTGCTGGAGGAATTGGATTCTACCGCCAATTTGGCGCTGATCATAGGCGTGGCCGTCATGTTGACGCTGATCGGTTCCGCAGTCTTCGCGGTGCTGAACATCGCCCGGCCGATCCGGCATATCGGCGATGTGCTGCGGCAGCTCGCCGACGGCAACAAGGCCATCGAGATTCCCTTCACGACCCGTGGCGACGAAATCGGTGACAACGCCCGTGCGGCCCGTACCTTCAAAGACAATCTGATCCGCATCGAGCGGATGGAAGCCGAGCAGAAGGATCTGGAGGCCGCAGCCGCCGCCCGGCGCAAGGACGAGATGATGAAGCTCGCCGGTGCGTTCGAAGCCGCGGTCGGTAGCATCATCAACTCGGTATCGTCAGCCTCCCAGCAACTCGAATCCGCCGCCGGCACGCTGTCGGGGACGGCAGAGGAGACGCAGCAACTCTCCGGGATGGTGGCCGCAGCTTCCGAAGAGGCCTCCGCCAATGTCGGCGCTGTGGCTTCCGCCGCAGAAGAGATGAGCACGTCGGTAGTCGAGATCGGCCGGCAGGTGCACGATTCCAGCCGCATCGCCGGCGAAGCGGTGAGGCAGGCCGAGCGCACCGACGCGCAGATCAACGAATTGCTCAAGGCTGCGGGCCGGATCGGCGACGTCGTCAAGTTGATCACCGCGATTGCGGAGCAGACCAACCTGCTGGCTCTGAACGCCACGATCGAGGCAGCTCGCGCCGGCGAGTCCGGCCGCGGCTTCGCCGTGGTCGCGAGCGAGGTCAAGGCCCTTGCGGCACAGACCGCGAAGGCCACGGAGGAAATCGGAGCGCAGATCGCCGGCATGCAGAGCGCGACGGAGGACTCCGTTGGCGCGATCAAGGAGATCAGCGCCACCATCGGCAGGATCTCGGACATCTCGACGACCATCGCTGCAACCATTGAAGAGCAGGGTGCTGCGACGGCCGAGATTGCGCGCAATGTCAACGAGGCAGCGAAGGGAACCGTCGAAGTTGCGGACAAGATCGCTCAGGTCAGCCAGGGCGCCAGCGCCACCGGCGCTGCGTCCGGACAGGTGCTATCATCGGCGCGCACACTCTCCAGCGAGAGCGGACTCCTGAAAGCCGAGGTCGAGAAGTTCCTCGAGACGGTGCGCGCGGCCTGATTTGCGGCGAAGCGGCGAGCATCGCGTCGATGCTCGCCCGTCGCAACCCCGATAAACCACGGGTTTGACGGCAACCATAAAACAACTATAGGTAGGAGGAGCCCCGAAAAGCGCGATCATCATCGCCAGCGGTATCTGTTCCAGGGAGCCCCAACATGAACAACAACCAGGTCTTCGCCGACTCCCTGCACCGAATGGCCGATCTGATACGCCAGCAGCCCAGCTCGCTCGACATGATGCCGCTCTCGCCAGTTGGCGAATTCCAAACCAGAACAGTCAGTCTCGAGACTTTGATGCGGGAAGTTACTGAGTGCCTTTCCGCAAGCTTTCGGCAGCGGCCGGCGCACGATTTTCCGATGCTGCATTTCGCATGGGGGAAATGCCGCGTCGGGTCGACGGCGCTGACTAACCTGTTTGGCACGATGGGAATGCCCTCATACTACCAGCCGGTGAAAGCCATCCTGCGCGATGCAATGGTCGGTAGCTCATTGAGACCTTGGATCGTGCCCTCAGCAAGCAATAGCCCGAATATCTTCAGCAAGGAGACGATGGGGCCCTATGTGCTCGCGGAAAGTCTGTTCAATCCGCTACAGATATTGATTGATGCGGGCTATCCGCGACACCGGCTCCATTGCATCATGCTCGACCGCGAACCGGCAAGTTCACTGGCGTCGTGGATCGAAAAATGGTCGGACCGCGCTTCTGAAAAAACGCTGGTCCACAATTACGTTGCCGCCGCCCTTAACGCGGTGCGGGTGGAGAATTATGCCAGGCGACACGGCATTCCGGTCACCCGTTACGTGTATGAAGTGAGCAAGGAGCCCGTATCATCGGTGCGCATCCTCTTCGACCGGCTCGGACTTTCGAACAGCTTTGCCGAAAAGGCGGTGACGTGCTGGCGGGAGACAGGACCGGACCAAGCGGATAACGCACGAGTTATATGGCCCAGTGAGGCGATTATTTACGACGTCCCCAATCTGCATACCTCCGATACAGCCTACCGCTACCAACGCCGCGCGACGTCCTCGCTGAGCCAGACGGTGCTGGACGTTCTTGAGTGTTGCGGCGTCAATGACGTCTATCGCGCTTCGGTTGCAGGCTGCGTTGGCGATCTCGGCCTCACTCGGGCGACGTCGGCGAAGTTGTTTGGCGATTGGTTCGCTGCGGCCGCATGACCATGTTGGAAGTGCCCACGATCGACGCGCCAGCCGTCCCCGGCATGGCCGATGGCAAGCAGCGCCGTATCACCACCAGCCATCTTCGACGGCTGGAGGCGGAAAGCATCCACATCCTGCGAGAGACGGCGGCCGAGTTCCGCAAGCCGGTCATGCTGTATTCCATCGGGAAGGACTCGTCGGTGCTGCTGCATCTGGCGATGAAGGCCTTTGATCCCGGCAAGCCGCCGTTTCCGCTGCTGCATGTCGATACGACTTGGAAGTTTCGCGAGATGATCGCGTTTCGGGACCGACGCGCGCGCGAGCTCGGCCTCGACCTGATCGTCCATACCAACAATGACGGATTGAGCCAGGGCATCGACCCTTTCAGCCACGGCTCGGCCCGCTACACCGACGTCATGAAGACGCAAGCGCTGCGACAGGCGCTGGACTTCCACGGCTTCGACGCCGCGATCGGAGGCGCGCGGCGGGACGAGGAGAAGTCGCGCGCCAAGGAGCGCGTGTTCTCGCATCGGAGCGCGGCGCATCGCTGGGATCCGAAGAACCAGCGGCCGGAGCTGTGGGGCCTGTACAACACGAGGCTCGCGCCCGGCGAGAGCATGCGGGTATTTCCGCTGTCGAACTGGACCGAGCTCGACGTGTGGGACTATATCCTGCTCGAGGACATCCCGATCGTTCCGCTCTATCTCGCAGCCTCGCGTCCCGTGGTCGAGCGCGACGGCGCGTTGATCATGGTGGACGACGACCGGATGCCGCTGCAGCCTGGCGAAGCGCCGCAATGGCGCTCCGTCAGGTTTCGCACCCTCGGCTGCTATCCCCTCACCGGCGCAACGAGCTCGACGGCGGCAACCCTGCCCGAGATCGTGCAGGAGATGACGGCGTCGCGCACCTCCGAGCGACAGGGACGCATGATCGACCGGGACAGTCCCGCATCGATGGAGCGCAAGAAGGCGGAAGGATATTTCTGATGTCCTATCACGAGGCATCGACGATCGCCGCCGCCGATGCGCCGCGGCTCGACCAGGACGATCGCCCGACGCTGCGTTTCGTCACCTGCGGCAGCGTCGACGACGGCAAGAGCACACTGGTCGGCCGGCTGCTCTACGATTCGAAGACGCTGCTCGACGACCAGCTCGACGCGCTCGCCTCGGAGAGCAAGACCGCCGGCACCACCGCCGGCGACCTCGACTTCGCGCTCCTGGTCGACGGGTTGCAGGCCGAGCGCGAGCAGGGCATCACCATCGACGTGGCCTACCGCTTCTTCGCCACGAAGCTGCGCCGCTTCATCGTCGCCGATACGCCGGGACACGCGCAATATACGCGCAACATGGCGACCGGCGCCTCCAATGCCGACCTTGCCGTGGTGCTGGTCGACGCGCGCAAGGGCGTGATCACGCAGACGCGGCGCCACAGCCACATCCTGTCGCTGCTCGGCATCCGCCACGTCGTGCTCGCCGTGAACAAGATGGACCTGATCGGATTCGACGGCGATCGCTTCGCTTCCATCACCGCCGAATACCTGACTCTGGCCGGCCAGCTCGGGATCTCGCAGGTCCAGTGCATCCCGGTCGTGGCGCCCGATGGCGACAACATCGTCGCTGCGAGCGCGCGCATGCTCTGGTACGAGGGGCCGACCATTACGGCCTATCTGGAATCGGTCAACGTGGCCGGGGACGCCTCGCAGCAGCCGTTCCGGCTGCCGGTGCAATGGGTGAGCCGACCGCATGCGGATTTTCGCGGCTTCTGCGGACGGATCGCGAGCGGAACGATCGCGCTAGGCGATGCCGTTCGCGCGCAGCCGTCGGGACACCAGACCCGCATCGCACGCATTCTCACGCCCGCCGGCGAACGCAATCATGCAAGACCGGGCGAGTCCATCACCCTCACGCTCGCCGACGAGATCGACGTCAGCCGCGGCGACGTGCTGACCGCCGGATCTGCAGCGCCGGTGTCGGATCAGCTCGCGGCTCATCTCGTCTGGTTCGATGGCGAGGCCATGGTCACCGGCCGGCGCTATTTGCTCCGGTGCGGCACCGCCTCGACCGGCGCGGTGATCACGGAACTCAAGCATCGGATCGCCATCGACACCATGGCGCGGGAAAGCGCCACCACGCTCGACGTCAACGAGATCGGCTATGTCCATCTCGATCTCGACCGCCCGCTGGTGTTCGAGGCCTATCGCGACAACCGCGACATGGGCAGCTTCATCCTGATCGACCCGATCAGCCATCGCACTGCCGCGGCGGGAATGATCGACATGTCGCTCCGCCGCGCCACCAACGTTCATTGGCAGCGGCTTGCGGTCGACAAATCCGTGCGGGCCCGGCTGAAGCAGCAACGGCCCTGCGTGCTCTGGTTCACGGGGTTGAGCGGCGCCGGCAAATCGACCATCGCCAATCTCGTCGACAGCCGGCTTGCCGAGCTCGGGCGCCATGCCGCGTTGCTCGACGGCGACAATCTCCGTCACGGCATCAACCGCGACCTCGGCTTTACCAATGCGGAGAGAACCGAGAACGTCCGGCGCGTCGCGGAGATCGCGGCGCTGTTCGTCGATGCCGGCTTGATCGCGCTGGTGGCGCTGATCTCGCCGTTCCGCAGCGAGCGCGAGCTGGCGCGCCAGCGGCTCGAAGCGGGCGAGTTCATCGAGATCCATGTCGCGACGCCGCTTGCCGAATGCGAGCGCCGCGATCCCAAGGGGCTCTATCGCAAGGCCCGGGCGGGCCAGTTGCCGGCATTCACCGGCATCGATCACCCCTACGAAGCGCCGCTGGCGCCGGACATCACCATCGACACCTCGGAACTGTCGAGCGAGGCGGCCTGCGAACGCATCATCCGCTACTTGCGAGAGCACAATTACCTGTGACGACCGGGACGAGTTCTGCCCGGCGTATCCAACCGCTCCGACCGCGAGATCAGAAGTCGGACGCGATGCCCTTGCGCTCCCAATCGCCGTAGCGGGTGGGCTCGGGCCCCTGCGGACCCTGCAACTCCTTCGCCTTGGTCTCGTCATTGGCGGCCGCAGCTTGCCGGCGCGCCTCGGCCTCGGCCAGCGCGCGCTGGGCGGCCGGCGACAGCGGTTTGCGATCGGGAACGGGGTCACTCATCGCCGCGCTTTCTAGCCCAGGACCGGGCACAACGCGATGCCCAATAACGCATTTCTGAAATCGGCTCGGAGCGCTGAAAAACCCGCAAGCGATTCTTACATTTGGCATATTCGCATGTCAGAGATCGCCTTCTCAAGGCATGCGCCATCGCGGCGGAACTGCCGCTCGTTCAGAACCTTGCTTCCGCATGCCATCTCAACGTTTCGTCCCTCCATCCGAAGTGCCCGGCCTTGCGGCGCGACGGATTGCCGCCGACATCGTTGACGGCGTTCTGCACAAGCACCGCACGCTCGACGACCAGCTCGACGGCGGCGGTGCCCATCCCGGACTGAAGACGCTGGCCGACCGCGACCGCGCGCTGATGCGCCGCCTGGTCGCCACCGTGCTGCGCCGGCTCGGCACGCTCGGCCATGTGCTGTCCCGCCTGCTCGACAAGGGCATTCCCTCCGATGCGCCGCGGGCGCAGAGCGCACTTTTGATCGGAGCCGCGCAGATCCTTTGGATGGACGTGCCGGATCACGCCGCGGTCGATCTCTCCGTCCGCCTCGTGCAATCCGACCGCCGCGCCGCGCGCTATGCCGGTCTCGTCAATGCCGTGCTGCGCCGCTGTGCGCGCGAGGGCAAGGCGCTGGCCGAGGAGGTCGCGACGCAATCGCTGGATCTGCCGCCATGGCTGCTCGCGCGCTGGAGCGCGCATTATGGCGAGGCGACCGCACGAGACATGGCATCGGCGCTCGGCCACGAACCTTCGCTCGATCTCACGGTGAAATCGGATCCCGCCCAATGGGCGAGCCGCCTGCATGGCGAGATGCTGCCGACGGGAACGGTGCGGATGCTGCTGCACGGTTCGGTGACCATGCTGCCCGGCTTCGCCGAAGGACAATGGTGGGTGCAGGACGCCGCCGCCGCGTTGCCCGCCCGACTGTTCGGCGACGTCAAAGGCAAGTCCATTGCCGATCTCTGCGCCGCCCCCGGCGGCAAGACCGCCCAGCTGGTGCTCTCAGGCGCGCAAGTCACGGCGATCGACCGCTCGCCGGCGCGGGTGGCGCGTTTGCGCGAAAACCTGACGCGGCTGTCGCTGCAGGCCGAGACCATCGTCGCTGACGCCGTGGAATGGGCCGGCCCGGCCGAGGCCTTTGATGGTATTCTGATCGATGCGCCCTGCACCTCCACCGGCACGATCCGCCGGCATCCCGACGTCGCATGGCTGCGGCAGGACTCCGACATCGCTCCCCTGGCCGCGCTCCAGCAGCGGCTGCTGCGCAAGTCGGTGTCGCTGCTCAAGCCGGGCGGGACGCTGGTCTATTGCACCTGTTCGCTGGAACCCGAGGAGGGTGAACAGGCGGTGGCGGCACTGCTCGCCGCCGAGCCCGCGCTTCGCCGCGCTCCGATCGTGGCATCGGAGGTTGCAGGCCTCGACGAAATCCTCAACCGGGACGGCGACCTGCGCACCCTGCCCTGCCATCTGCCGAACGCCGATCCCAGGCTCGGCGGGCTCGACGGATTTTTCGCGGCCCGGCTCGTTAAATCCTGATTTTGCACTGGATTTTGCGATCACGACGCTGATTCGCGCCGTTCAAGGTGGTGTCAGGCGTCCGATTTTGGGATTAATAAGGATTCGTCGGAATCCTCTCTCCCCCATCAAGGCAAGGCGTGTCGGTCGCTCAACGCAGACGTATCTCGACGCTGGTCATGAACCGCTTCGCGCGGAACATGCTCGCGCGCGCGAGCGGCGGTTCCGTTGCGCTGTCGCGGGTCTGGCCCGGCCGTACCGACCGGCTGATCATCGCGCCGCATGATTTGCGTACCGCTGATGCGACCCGCGCCGCCGAGATCTATGCCGGCCGCTTCGTCTTCGCCGGCAAGATCGTCAATTGCCACGGCCGCTCGATCTTCGATCTCGAGCCGCCGTCGGAGGATTGGGAGGTTGCGCTGCTCGGCTTCGGCTGGCTGCGGCACTTGCGCGCCGCCGACACGGCGCTGACGCGGGCGAACGCGCGCGCGCTCATCGAGGACTGGATCGGCAACCCCGCCAACAAGCGCCGTCCCGTCGCGCGCCGCGCCGACGTGCTGGCGCGGCGCGTGATCTCGCTGCTGTCGCAGGCGCCGCTGGTGCTGAACGAGACCGACAACAAGTTCTACCGCCGTTACTTGCGCGCCCTCGCGCGCGAGATCCGCTTCCTGCGTTACACCATGGTCGACATTCCGGACGGGGTGCCGAAGCTGCAGGTGCTGATCGCGCTGTGCTATGCGTCCCTGTGCCTCGCCAATCAGACGCGTCACATCCGCAGCGCCTCCAAGAAGCTATCCGACGAATTGCAACGGCAGATCCTGCCCGATGGCGGCCACATCTCGCGCAATCCGGGCGCGCTGATCGAGCTCTTGATCGACCTCTTGCCACTGCGGCAGACTTTTGCCGCGCGCAATATCGCACCGCCGCCGGCGCTGCTCAATGCGATCGACCGCATGATGCCGATGCTGCGCTTCTTCCGGCACGGCGACGGCAATTTTGCCCTGTTCAACGGCATGAGCGCGACGTCTTCAGACCTGCTCGCCACGCTGCTCGCCTATGACGACACCCACGGCGCGCCGATGGCGAACATGCCGCATACCGGCTTTCAGCGCCTCGATGCCGGCCAGACCACTGTGATCATCGACACCGGCCCGCCGCCGCCCGCCGGCGTCAGCCACGACGCCCATGCCGGCTGCCTGTCGTTCGAACTGTCGTCCGGCATCAGCCGTATCGTCACCAATTGCGGCATGCCGACCACAGGCCGCGACAATTGGCGACCGTTCGCGCGCAGCACGGCGGCGCATTCGACGCTGACCTACCACGAGACGTCGTCATGTCAGTTCGTCGAGATGTCGGCGATGAAGCGGCTCCTGCACGGTGCGCCCGTCACCAGCGGCCCCGTCGAGGTCGAGAGCTATCGCGAAATCGTGCAGAACGGCACACTGCTCACGACCTCGCATGACGGCTATCTCGCCAAGTTCGGCGCAATTCACCGCCGCGTGCTGATGATCGCCAATGACGGCGCGCGCATCGACGGCGAGGACACGCTATCGCCGCCGCAGGGCGGGCGCTTCAAGGGCGCCGATGCCGATTTCGCGCTGCGCTTCCATCTGCATCCCGCAGTGAAGGCGAGCCGGCTGTCGGATGCGCGCGGTGTCATGCTGGTGCTACCGAACCGCGACGTCTGGACCTTCGAGGCATTGGACGACAAGGTCGATCTCGAGGACAGCGTATTCCTGGCCGGCAATGACGGCCCGCGCCGCACCGCCCAGATCGTGATCCGTCAGAACGCCCGCCAGGCGCCGTCGATCCGCTGGAGCTTTATCCGCTCCACCGCCTCGCCCGCGGTGACCAATGCCCGCCGCAACGCCCGCCGCGAGCCGGAACTTCCGTTGTAAACAGGCGCGATCCGGCCCTATCTCGTCGTTGTGAAAAACGACGAAAGCTGCTATCGAGCGCTCGCTCGCGCGACTGGCGACCTTGGATGGAGCACCATCGGGAAGCGCGGGACAGATCCGCCGCGCGCCTGGGCATAGACACTCCCTGAACAGAGGATCTTGCTCATGACTGACAATCCCCGCCGCGTCACCCGCGCCCTTCTTTCCGTCTCCGACAAGACCGGCCTGATCGAGTTCGCCAAGGCGCTCGCCGCGCACGATGTCGAGCTTGTCTCGACCGGTGGCACCGCGAAAGCGATCGCCGCGGCCGGCCTTAAGGTGAAGGACGTCTCCGACCTAACCGGCTTCCCCGAGATGATGGACGGCCGCGTCAAGACGCTGCATCCGAAGGTGCATGGCGGCCTGCTCGCGATCCGCGACAACAAGGACCATGCGGAGGCGATGAAGGCGCACGGCATCGCGCCGATCGACCTGCTCGTCGTCAATCTCTATCCGTTCGAAGCGACCGTCGACAAAGGCGCGGGCTTCGAGGATTGCATCGAGAACATCGACATCGGCGGCCCCGCGATGATCCGGGCCGCTGCCAAGAACCACGACGATGTCGCCGTCGTCGTCGAGGCGCAGGACTATCAGGCCGTGCTCGACGAGCTCGCCGCCAACAAGGGCGCGACCACCCTGAAGCTGCGCCGTCGGCTGGCCGCAAAGGCCTATGCGCGCACCGCGGCCTATGACGCCGCGATCTCGAACTGGTTCAACTGTCAGCTCGAGATCGACGCGCCCGACTTCCGCGCTTTCGGCGGCCGGCTGATCCAGTCGCTGCGTTATGGCGAGAACCCGCACCAGACCGCCGCGTTCTATGCGACGCCGGAGAAGCGTCCTGGCGTCTCGACCGCGCGGCAGCTCCAGGGCAAGGAGCTCTCCTACAACAACATCAACGACACCGATGCGGCCTATGAATGCATCGGCGAGTTCGACGCCAGGCGCACCGCGGCCTGCGTCATCGTCAAGCATGCCAATCCCTGCGGCGTCGCCGAAGGGCCGAACCTCGTCGAGGCCTATCGCAGGGCACTGGCCTGCGATTCAACGTCCGCGTTCGGCGGCATCATCGCGATGAACCGTCCGCTCGATGCCGACACCGCGCGCGAGATCACCAAGATCTTCACCGAGGTCATTATCGCGCCCGATGCCAGCGAAGAGGCGATCGCCATCATCGGCGGCAAGAAGAACCTGCGCCTGCTGCTAGCCGGCAGCCTGCCCGATCCGCGTGCGCCGGGCCTGACTGCCAAGACTGTAGCCGGCGGCCTGCTGGTGCAGAGCCGCGACAACGCCGTGGTCGACGACATGACGTTCAAGGTCGTGACCAAGCGCGCGCCGACGGATGCGGAAATGCGCGACCTGAAATTCGCGTTCCGGGTTGCAAAACACGTCAAGTCCAACACCATCATCTACGCTAGGGATCTCGCCACCGTCGGTATCGGCGCGGGCCAGATGAGCCGGGTGGATTCAGCGCGGATCGCCGCGCGCAAGGCGCAGGATGCGGCAGCCGAGCTGAAGCTCGCCGAGCCGCTCACCAAGGGCTCGGTGGTGGCCTCGGATGCGTTCTTCCCGTTCGCCGACGGCATGCTCGCCTGCATCGAAGCCGGCGCCACCGCCGTGGTGCAGCCCGGCGGCTCCATGCGCGACGACGAGGTCATCAAAGCCGCCGACGAGCACGGCATCGCCATGGTGTTCACGGGAACGCGGCACTTCAGGCACTGACACGATCTGCGTAGCCCGGGAGCGCAGCGTAATCCGGGCTACGGTATGCGGGCTAGTCCCGCACCCGCATCAACAGCCCCAATCCCGCGACGAAGAACACGACGAGCACGGCCATGCCGGCCTTCTGGCTGGCGGTCAGCGCGGTGACCATGCCGATCAGGAGCGGGCCGATGAACGACGTCACCTTTCCCGTCAGCGCGAACAGGCCGAAATATTGCGCGATGCGATCCTTCGGTGCGAGATGGATCAACAGCGTGCGGGAAGCAGCCTGGAGCGGGCCGCCAGCGGCACCGATCAGGCAGCCCAGCACCAGATAAGCCCGCTCGGCCGCGCTCGAGAACAGAGGAGCGCCGGCTTGCGGCGGCGCGGTCTTGACGAACAGGACACTGTCCTTGTCGACCAGAAGAATCGCGGCCACCGACAGCAGCAGGACCAGCAGGCTGCCGGCGATGACGCGCTTCGGCCCGAGACGATCATCCAGCTTGCCGCCGAGCCACGCGCCGAGCGCGCCGGCAATCGCGAGCATGATGCCGAACGTCCCGATCTGGATCGTGTGCCAGCCGAAGGTGCCGGCGGCATAGATGCCACCGAAGGCGAACAGCGACACCAGGCCATCGGTGTAGATCATGTTGGCGAGCAGGAATGCCGCGAGCGATTTCTGCCTCGGCAGATTCTTGATCGACTGCTTCAGTTCCGACAGACCCTCGCGCAGCGCCTCGCGCAACGGGCGCTTCGCCGGATAATCCGGCGTGAACAGGAACATCGGCGTCACGAAGATGATGAACCAGAGCCCGGTGAGCGGGCCGGCGGCACGGTCGCCCTGATGCGTGACGGGATCGAGCCCGAACAACGGCGCGAAGCCGAGCAGCGTGCGGCCGGTCTCGGGATTGGCAGCGAGGAAGCCGAGCACGATGATCAGGCTGACGATGCCGCCGATGTAGCCCGTGGCCCAGCCGGTGCCGGAAAGCCGTCCGATCCGTTCCGGCGGCACCAGGGTCGGCATCATCGCATTGTTGAAGAGGGTGGCGAATTCCGCGCCGACGCTGGCGAGCGCCACCGCCGTAAGCAGCGGGGCAATCACGGCGACATCGCCCGGCTTGCCGATCCACAGCGTGCAAGATGCCAGCACCAGCACCAGGCCGAATCCGGCGATCCATGGCTTCCTGCGGCCGGCCGAGTCGGCGATCGCTCCCAGCACCGGGGACAGCAGCGCGATCGCAAGGCCCGCCGCAGCCATCGCAAAGCCCCACAGCGACTGCCCGGCGGCGGGATTGGGCGCCACGCTGGTCGCGAAATAGGGCGCGAACACGAAAGTCGTGATCAGCGTGAAATAGGGCTGCGCGGCCCAGTCGAAGAAGATCCAGCTGACGACGGCGGCGCGCGGCGGATAAGACCGCTGCGCGCCGGCCACGCGCAGATCCGGGGCGATCGTCGTCATCACGCGGTCCTCATCACGAACAGTTTTGCCTCTCTTTGAGCAAACGGTATAGCATTGCCGTGAGGCGTGTGAACTGGCCCGAGGCCGCGGCGGAAATTTTGACGATGTCATCATATTCGACACGGCGGACATTCTTCGCCTTCACAGCCATTCTGGCGTTCGCTCTCGCTCCCGCGACCGCTCAGGACGCACGGCAGGGCTATGTCCCGCCGGCACGCGAGGCGGTGCGCGCCGTCGCCGCCGAGCAAGGCATGGTGGCGGCGCAGGAGAGGATCTCCGCGCAGATCGGCGCCGAGATACTGCGGCGAGGCGGCAACGCGGTCGACGCTGCGGTCGCGACCGGCTTTGCGATGGCGGTGACCTATCCGCGTGCCGGCAATATCGGCGGCGGCGGCTTCATGGTGATCCATTCCGCCGACCGCAATGAAGACATCACGATCGACTATCGCGAGACCGCGCCGGCCGCGACCACGCCGCAGATCTTCCTCGGCGCCGACGGCAAGCCCGACGCGACGAAGTCACGCGATTCCGCGCTCGGCATCGGCGTGCCTGGCACCGTCGCCGGCCTCGCGCTCGCGCTCGAGAAATACGGCTCGGGTCAGTTCACGCTGGCGCAACTGCTGGCGCCCGCCATCGGGCTCGCACGCGATGGCTTCATCATCAGCGACGACATGGCCGATACGCTCCCGAGCTGGCACCGGCGGCTGGCACGCTGGCCTTCCTCGGCCAGGATCTTCTCGCGTCCGGATGGCGCGCCGCTGGGGGAAGGCGATCGGCTGGTGCAGGGCGATCTCGCCGAAACACTGGCGGCCGTCGCCGCGCTCGGACCGCGGGGATTCTACGAGGGGCCGGTCGCCGAGAAACTTGCCAAGGCCGTGACCGATGCCGGCGGCGTCATGACGCCGGCCGACCTCAAGGCCTATCAGCCGGTCATCCGCACGCCGGTGCGTGGCAGCTACCGCGGCTATGACATCGTCTCGATGCCGCTGCCATCGTCCGGCGGCGTCGTGCTGGTGGAGACGCTCAACATTCTCGAGGGCTTTCCGCTTGCCGATCTAAAGCAGGGATCGGCGGCGTCGCTGCATCTGTTGATCGAAGCCATGAAGCGCGCTTATGCCGACCGCGCCCGCTATCTCGGTGATCCCGCCTTCGTCAACGCGCCGATCGAGACGCTCGTCGCGAAGGACTATGCCGCCAAGCTGCGGGCGAACATTTCCCCCGAGCGCGCCACGCCCTCGAAGGAGCTCGTGTCTGCTTCTGCCGCGCCGCGTGAGGGCAGCAACACCACGCACTTTTCCGTCGTCGATGCCCGCGGCAACGCCGTCAGCAACACTTATACGTTGAATTTCAGCTATGGCGTCGGCCTCGTCGCCGACGGCACGGGCGTGTTGCTCAACAACGAGCTCGACGATTTCACCGCGGCAATCGGTGCTTCCAATGCCTATGGCCTCGTCGGCTTCGAAGCGAATCTTCCCGGACCCAGTAAGCGGCCGCTGTCGTCGATGTCACCGACCATCGTGCTGAGGGACGGCAAGCCGGTGCTGGTGACAGGCTCGCCCGGCGGCAGCCGCATCATCTCGACCGTGCTTCAGGTGATCGTCAACGTGCTCGACTACAAGATGGATGTTGCGGCCGCGGTCGCGACGCCGCGGCTGCACCATCAATGGCTGCCGGATGAAGTGCGCGTCGAGCGGGGCTTTCCCGAGGGCGTGCTGCTCGAGCTGAAGGCGATGGGGCACCTCGTCGTCGAGCCGATGGGGCAGACTTCGGCGAATTCGATCATGGTGACACCGAACGGACCGCTGGGCGCAGCCGACCCGCGCACGCGCGGTGCGGAGGCAGCCGGGCAGTAACCTGCTCCGGAATGACGGGGTAGAAACTTTACCGCCCGACCTGATACGGCCCGCCCTTCTCCAGCGCGCGCGCATACGCAGGCCGGGCGTGAATGCGCTCCAGGAACGTCATCGCCTTGGGATGACCCTGCTCGAGCCCGCCGCGGGCTTGGGCCGCTTCGAGCGGAAAGCTCATCTGGATATCGGCCGCGGTGAACTCACTGCCGGCGAACCATTCGCTCTTGCCGAGCTCGCCTTCCCAATAATCCATGTGCTGCTTGAGCTGCGGATTGACCAGCGCGGTCAGCGCCTGGTTGCAGACCTTGCGCACCAGCGGGCGCAGCAGGGCGGGCGCGCGCTTCGGCATCAGCGTGAACAGCAGCTTGAGCAGCAGCGGCTGCATCGCGGACCCTTCCGCATAGTGCAGCCAATAGGTGTAGCGCAGCCGCTCCGGCGTGTTCGGCGGCGGGATCAGCCGTCCGTTGCCGTAGGTGGCGATGAGGTATTCGATGATCGCGCCGGACTCGGCGATGGTGTTGCCGTTGTCGGTGATGACGGGCGATTTGCCGAGCGGATGGATGGCGCGCAGCTCCTTCGGCGCGCGCATGTCCGGCTGGCGCTGATAGCGCACGATCTCGTAAGGGACGCCCAGCTCCTCGAGCAGCCACAGCACACGCTGCGAGCGGGAATTGTTGAGGTGGTGAACGGTCAGCATCGCGGGGTCCTCAAGGCTTGGACTTGGGCTTAGGCGTGGTCGATCGGCCGCGCCGTTGGTGCCAGCCCGGGAACACATTGTCGAGCCGTCATTGCAGGTATTTTCACCCGGGTATATTGACGCGGAGAATTTACCCGGGTATTAAATCCAATAACGCGATCAAATATGGCAATGATTCCAATGCAAGGGACCTACACAGCCTTCGCCGGCCAGCGCCGGCTGGCCTCTGGCACTGCGGGCGATGTCGCGCTCGCGGTGAAACGGGCGACAGAGCCGCTGGACCAGCCGATCATCATCTTTGACGACGCCACCGGGCGGTCGATCGATTTCGACCTGCGCGGCGAGGATCGCGAGGTGCTGGCCCGGCTGGCAACGCTCATGCCGCAAGCCGAGACGACTGACGCACCCGCAGAGCCGCGCGGACGCGGCCGGCCGAAACTCGGCGTGGTCGCGCGCGAGGTGACCTTGCTGCCGCGGCACTGGGAGTGGCTCAACGCGCAGGCCGGCGGCGCTTCGGTCGCGCTGCGCAAGCTCGTCGACGAGGCCAGGCGCGCCAGCGGCGACAAGGACCGCGAGCGGCAGGCGCGCGATGCGGCCTATCACTTCATGTCGACCATGGCCGGCGATCTGCCGCAGTTCGAGGAAGCCTCGCGCGCGCTGTTCGCAAATGACCGGCGACGCTTCACCGTCCTGATCGCGGACTGGCCGGCCGACATCCGCGACCACATCGTCAAGCTCGCCTACAGCGACCGCGCTTAAACCGCGCGCCGCGTCTCACAACCCCATCGACGGCCAAGCCGCGCATTGCGCGGCAACGGCCTCGCACGCCCTGATGAAAGGCCAATGCCATGTCTGCCGCAAAGTCGCTCTGGACCACATTCCTCCGCTTCCTCGCACCCCTGATTCTGAGCAACGCGCTGCAATCGCTGTTCGGCACCGTCAGCAACGTCTATCTCGGCCAGATGATCGGCGTCGACGCGCTCGCCGCGGTCTCGGCGTTCTTCCCGGTGATGTTCTTCCTGTTCGCCTTCGTCATCGGCCTGAGCACCGGCGCCACCGTGCTGATCGGCCAGGCCTTCGGCGCGGGCGAGCATGACCGGATCAAGATCATCGTCGGCACGACACTCGCCGTCGGCCTGCTGCTCTCGATTGCGATTGCACTCGTTGGCGGCATCTTCAGTCGTGAACTGATGATGGCGCTCGCGACGCCCGCGGACATTCTCGATCAAGCCAGCGCCTATGCGCGCATTATGCTGTTGACGATGCCGCTCGGCTTCGTGTTCCTGCTGATGACGGCGATGATCCGCGGCGTCGGCGATGGACTGACGCCGCTGCTGGCGCTGGCCTTGTCGACAGCGATCGGCTTGATCCTGACGCCGATGCTGATCCGCGGCACGATCGGATTGCCGGCCGTCGGCATCACCAGTCCTGCCTGGGCGGCTGCGATCTCGAACACGCTGACGCTGATCTTGCTGGCCGCCTACCTGCTGCGGAGAAAGCACGCACTCGCGCCGGACGCGACGCTGCTGCGTCACCTGCGGCTGAACGGCGCCGTGCTCGGCAAAGTCCTCGGCATCGGCCTGCCGAGCGCGATCGGCATGGTGGTGATGGCCATCGCCGAGCTTGTGCTGCTCGGCCTCGTCAACGGCTTCGGTTCGAATGCCACCGCGGCCTATGGCGCCGTCAACCAGGTAATGGGCTACACCCAGTTCACGGCGATGTCGATCTCGATCGCCGTCTCGATCCTCGGTGCCCAGGCCGTCGGCGGCGGCGACCTAGCCCGGCTTGACGGCATCGTGCGGACGGGCCTTGCGTTCAACATCGTCCTGACCGGCGGGCTGGTGGCGCTTATCTACCTCGCGCCGCGCGCGGTGCTCGGTATCTTCATCACCGACGGCGCCGTGCTGGATCTGGCGAAGGAATTGCTCAACATTGCCTTGTGGAGCTCGGTACCGTTCGGGCTCGCCACCGTGTTCTCGGGCGCGATGCGCGGCGCCGGCGTCGCGTTGACGCCGATGCTGCTGTCCATCTTCGCGATTGCCGCAATCGAGCTGCCGGCCGCAATCATCCTCAGCCATACGGTCGGCCTGACCGGCGTATGGGCCGCTTACCCAATCGTGTTCTGCACCATGTTGATCCTGCAGACGGGCTATTACCACCTGGTGTGGCGCAAGCGTGCGATCCGGCGCCTGATCTGACCGTCAAAGTATTATGACCGTCATTAAACGATGGACCTGTGGCGCGCCCTGCGTCACAATGAGGAAAAGGCAACTCAGAGAGCCAGGCCAGGGAGAATGATTTTGACCCGCACCGCCCCGCAATTCCTGTTCGATTTCGGTAGCCCCAACGCCTATCTCAGCCATCTGGCGATACCGGCCATCGAACAGCGGATCGGCGTCAAGTTCGAATATGTGCCGATCCTGCTCGGCGGCATCTTCAAATCGACGAACAACAAGTCACCGGCCGAGACGCTCGCCGGCATCAAGAACAAGCGGGAGTTCCAGCAGATCGAGACCGAGCGTTTCATCAAGCGCTTCCATGTCCAGCCCTATGTCTGGAATCCGCACTTTCCCGTCAACACGCTGAACCTGATGCGTGCGGCGATCGCGGCGCAGCTCGAGGGCGCGTTTGAGAGATATGTCGAGGCCGCCTTCCACCACATGTGGCGCGAGCCGAAGAAGATGGACGATCCCGAGATTGCGGCGAAGGCGCTGGCCTCGTCCGGCCTCGATGCGCAAAAGTTGTTTGCCCGCAGCCAGGAACCCGAGGTCAAGGCCAGACTGATCAAGAACACCGAGGAGGCGGTCGCCCGCGGCGCGTTCGGTTCGCCGACTTTCTTCGTCGGCAACGAAATGTTCTTCGGCAAGGAGCAGCTGCGCGAGGTCGAGGAGATGGTGTCGGGAAAGTGAAGCGCGCGAATGGCGCGTAGCGAATAGCGAGTGGAAATCGCACCCACTATTCGCTACTCCCTATTCGCCATTCGCCAATAATAAAAGCGGAGTTCTCCCATGCGTATCCTCGTGGTCGGCGCCGGCGCCATCGGCGGCTATTTCGGTGGCAGGCTGTTGCAGGCCGGCCGCGACGTGACCTTCCTGGTCCGGCCGCGCCGCGCCGGCGAGCTCGCGAGCGCCGGCCTCGTCATCAAGAGCCCGAACGGCGATGTGACCTTGAAGAACCCGCCGACGGTTCAGGCCGACGCGCTCAAGGACAAGTTCGACGTCGTGCTGCTCAGCTGCAAGGCGTTCGACCTCGACGACGCCATCAAGTCGTTCGCCCCGGCGGTCGGGCCCAACACCGCGATCATCCCGATGCTCAACGGCATGAAGCATCTCGACACGCTGGATATGAGGTTCGGCAAGGAGCGCGTGCTCGGCGGCCTCTGCGCCATCGCCGCGACCTTGAACGAGAAGCGCGAGGTGGTGCAGCTCCAGCCGATGCAGTCGCTCAGCTACGGCGAGCGCGACGGCACGATGTCGGACCGGGTGAAGGCGATCGACGAGGCCTTCAAGAGCGGCATCAATGGCGCCAGCGCCAGCCAGAACATCATGCAGGACATGTGGGAGAAGTGGGTGTTCCTGTCCTCGCTCGCGGCAAGCACCAGCCTGATGCGGACGTCCGTCGGCAACATCCTTGCCGCGCCCGGCGGCCGGGATTTCCTGCTCGGCATGCTGGATGAGACCAGCGCGGTTGCCGCAGCGTCAGGCTATCCGCCGGGCGGCCCGTTCTTCGATCGCGTCAAAGGCAATCTCACCACCGAAGGCTCGCCGTTGACGGCATCGATGTTCCGCGACATCAAGGCGGGCCTGCCTGTCGAAGCCGATCACGTCATCGGCGACCTCATCGCCCGCGCCGACGCCGCCAAGGTGCCGGTGCCGAAGCTGCGCATCGCATATACGCATCTGAAGGCGTATGAGCAACAGCGGGCGGGGTAGGGTGCGCGCAACACACCGCTGTCGTCCCGGACAAGCGCGCCCCAAGCGCGCGCCCCAGGACGACAGTTTGCCGAAGCGGCTCCGCGCTATTTCAAATGCGCGAGATAGTGCGAGACCGCGGTGATTTCCTCATCGCTCATGTGATAGGCGACGTCGGCCATCGCGGCGACGCCGCCGCCGACGCGCTGGCCGGCCTTGTAATCGTGCAGTGCCTTGACGAGATATTCCTCGCGCTGGCCGGCGAGCCGCGCCACCGCCTTGGTGCCGGTATAGCTGTCCGTGTGGCATGAGGCGCAGCGGCGGCCGGCGGCAACCTGCGCGCCTTTCTTCGACAGGTCCGGATCCTTGTCCTCGGGGCCCTTCGGCGCGGGCGCGTCGTTGTCAGGCGACCCGAGGGCTGCACATACAAAAGTGCGAAAACAACCCCATGCACAGTAGAACCGCGCACGTCGATCCGCTCGCGGTGACGCCGGACAGTCATCTGAAGTGTCGAGTAAAATAGCAATCGCGGCGCTTACGGGGCGACGGGGTAGGGTCCGTCGTCAAACAGCGTGTCGTGATAGCCTTTCGACCCGACCTCGCGCGCCAGCGTGCTGCGGAAGTCGCGGTTATCGCGCAGGCTGCGCAGCACATGCGCGAAGTCGAATTCGGGTCGCCAGCCGAGCTCTCGCCGCGCGCGCTCGTTGACATAGACCCGATCAATTGCGGGAAAGAGCCGCCAGCCGCGCGCCGCATAGAGCTTCACGCACTCCGGATAGAGCTCGCGCACGATGCCCGCGGCATCGCGCGCCAGCGCCCCGAGATGGCCTTGCTCGAACGGGCTCGTCGCCGAAACGATGTAGCGGGCGAAGCCGATGCCGGGCGCGCGCTCGACGGCGAGCAGATGCGCGCTCACCGCGTCCGCGATATCCAGCCGGCGATAGAGCAGCTCGTTGGCCTGCGCGTTCTCCAGCGCGTAGGCCGACCGCATCGCCGGATCATCGTCGTCCTCCGGAAAGAAGCGCGAGGTCCGCAGGACCACGAGGGGCAGGGCGCGCTCGCGAAAGAACAGCTCGCAGAGATTCTCGGCCATCAGCTTGGTCGTGCCGTAGATGTTCTTCGGCACCGACGGCAGCTCCTCGGTGACCCACACCGCCGCCTGTCCCGCCTCGGGCCGCAGCTGCGAGCCGAACGCGCTGGTGGTGCTGGTGAAGACGAAGCTCTTCACGCCGGCCGCCGCGGCTGCCTCGAGCAGGTTCAGCGTGCCGGTGACGTTGGTGTCGACAAAATCCTGCTTGGAATGGGTCGCCACATGCGGCTTGTGCAGCGTCGCGGTGTGGATCACGGCGGTGACGCCATCCATCTGGCGCCGCACGAAGCCGGGATCGACGATGGAGCCGACGGCATCGGTGAAGGGGGAAGGCTTGAGAT
This sequence comes from Bradyrhizobium glycinis, assembly GCF_016031655.1. Classification (GTDB taxonomy): domain Bacteria; phylum Pseudomonadota; class Alphaproteobacteria; order Rhizobiales; family Xanthobacteraceae; genus Bradyrhizobium; species Bradyrhizobium glycinis. The sequence continues at coordinate 11,240 of NZ_JACCHQ010000028.1, read as the reverse complement.
CAAGCCCGCGGGCAACCGACCCGCGCCCGCGGAGCGTCCGCAGGATGCCCTCGCCGAGGTGGCCGGCGCTGCCTGTGACCAGAATTGTCATTTGAGACCCGAACAGCCGCCAGCGCGGAAAACCGCGGCCCGTTCCGGTTTGGCTGGATGCTTTGGAGAAAATTTGGAGCGGGCGAAGGGGCTCGAACCCTCGACCCCGACCTTGGCAAGGTCGTGCTCTACCACTGAGCTACACCCGCATCCTGTGTCGGTCGCGTGACGCGCCGGCAACGGCTGTCGTATGCCAAAAGCGGGAGGGGAATGCAACAGCTACGGGCGGCATCAATTCGCAATTCGGGTCCCATATGGAGCCCGAAGCTGGCCAAATCGACCGGAAACGTCCCGGAACCGGCGAATCGGGGCGCGTGGATTGAAATTCGGCCCATTCGGCCCAATTTAGGAGCCGACCACAAGCATATGATGCGGCGGCGTGCTAAAGAGCCGCCATTCCAGACATGACGAGGGAATCCCGTGACGATCATCGACCAGGGTAACGGAGCGGCGGGCCCGGCTGCGGCCGACCTGATCAAGGACACCACCACCCAGACCTTCGTGAAGGACGTCATCGAGGAATCGAAGCGCCAGCCCGTGCTGATCGATTTCTGGGCGGAATGGTGCGGCCCCTGCAAGCAGCTCACCCCGGTCCTGGAAAAGGCGGTGAAGGCGGCCAAGGGCAAGGTCAAGCTGGTCAAGATGAACATCGACCACCATCCGGCGATTCCGGGCCAGATGGGCATCCAGTCGATCCCGGCCGTGATCGCCTTCGTCAACGGCCAGCCGGCCGACGGCTTCATGGGCGCGGTGCCGGAGAGCCAGGTCAACGCCTTCATCGAGCGCCTGACCAAGGGCGTCACCGCGCCGGGCGAGGTCAACGTCGCCGAGATCGTGCAGGAGGCCGAGGCGGTGCTCGCCGAGGGCGACGCGGCGGCGGCGGCGCAGATCTATGCCGAGGCGCTGCAGCATGATTCGACCAACATCGCGGCGCTTGCGGGCCTTGCGAAGTGCTACGCCGTCTCCGGCGCGATGGAGCAAGCCAAGCAGACGCTGGCCATGGTGCCGGAATCCAAGCGCAACGATCCGGCCGTGAAGGCGGTGCAGACCGCGATCGATCTCGCCGAGCAGGCGAAATCGCTCGGACCGGTCGCCGAGCTGGAACAGAAAGTCGCCGCAAACCCGCTCGATCATCAGGCCCGATTCGATCTCGCCACCGCGCTCAACGCCCAAGGCAAGCGCGTGGCGGCGACCGAGCAGCTGCTCGAGATCATCAAGCGCGACCGCAAATGGAACGACGACGGCGCCCGCAAACAGCTGGTGCAGTTCTTCGAGGCCTGGGGCGGCACGGATGATGCAACCGTTGAAGGCCGCAAACGTTTGTCGACGATCCTGTTTTCGTAACGCCTCTTTTGAGCATGATCTGTTCGAAAAACCGCTGCACACTTTTCCGGATCATGCGCTAGCAACGCCAGTGGGACCGGGCAGATGCCGATCAACATCGAATATCGCGGGCCCGCCGACCTCCCGGAGATCATCCCGGTCTTTCCGCTGCCGGGCGCGCTGCTGCTGCCCCGCGGCCAGATGCCGCTCAACATCTTCGAGCCGCGCTACCTCGCGATGGTCGACGATTCCTTCCGTGACGGGCATCGCCTGATCGGCATGATCCAGCCCGACGTTGCGCATTCACGGAAGGATTCCGATAAGCCGGCGCTGTTCCGCGTCGGCTGCGTCGGCCGCATCACCCAGCTCGCCGAGTCCGGCGACGGCCGCTATATCCTCGAGCTCACCGGCGTTGCTCGCTTCAAGGTGGTCGAGGAGCTCGAGGTGCTCACCCCCTATCGGCAGTGCAAGGTGGACTTCTTCGCTTTCGTCGACGACTTCACCGCGCGCCGGGGCGAGGAGGAGGTCGACCGCGAGGCGCTGCTGGCCGTGCTGGCGGACTTCCTGAAGGCCAACAATCTCAAGGTCGACTGGGAAGGCGTCGAGAGCGCGCCCAACGAGGCGCTCGTCAACGCGCTCGCGATGATGTCGCCCTATGGCCCCGCGGAAAAGCAGGCGATGCTGGAGGCGCCCGACCTGAAGACCCGCGCCGAGATCCTGATCGCCGTCACCGAGATGGACCTCGCCAAGAAGCGCACCAGCGGCGATCCGCCGCTGCAGTGATCCTCGCGCCCGAGCTAAAGCGCGATGAGATTCGGACGAATCGTTATCGCGCTTTTAGGTCCTTGTTTGAGCATGATCTTCTCGGAAAACCGCTTCACACTTTGCGCTGACGCGGCCCTTCGGGTCCGGATCATGCTCTAGGCGGCATACTCGCCGGCCTCGGCCTTTCGGTTCACCAGCCGTGCGATCGTCGAGGCCCGAATCGGCGGGCTGAGGTGGAAGCCCTGCGCCTCGACGCAGCCCTCTTGGCGCAGGATGTCCAGCTGCTCGGCGGTTTCGACGCCTTCGGCGGTGGACGTCTTGCCGAGACTCGTGGCGAATTGGACTACGGCCCGCGCGATCCGATGCGGCTCCTCCATCGGACTGGACAGCTCGCTGACGAAGCTGCGATCGATCTTGATCTTGTCGAACGGAAACTTCTGCAGAAAGCTGAGCGACGAATAGCCGGTGCCGAAATCGTCGAGGGCAATCCGCACCCCGAGCTCGCGCAGCTGGCTGAGTGCTGCGAATACGATCCCGCTGTCGTGCATGATGACGGTTTCGGTGACCTCGAGCTCGAGCCGGTCTGACGCAATCCCCGAAGCCGCCAGGGCGCCCACGATCGTCGACACGAGCTCCTTGCTCCTGAATTGCGCTGGAGACAGATTGATCGCGATCTTCAGGTCGGAACGCCATTTCGCCGCTTCGGCACAGGCGGTTCTCAAGACCCAGTCCCCCAGCGGCAGGATCAAGCCGGTTTCCTCCGCGACGGGAATGAATTCGCCGGGCGAGACCAGGCCCCGCTCGGGATGATGCCAACGCAGCAACGCCTCAAAGCCGCAGGTCTCGCCGCTCTTCAAATTCACGAACGGCTGGTAGTGGAGCTCGAATTCGCTCCTCGCAAGCGCCTTGCGCAGATCCCGCTCCAGGTTGCGGCGCGCATGCAGGAGCTGGTCCAGCTCCGGCTCGAAGAAGCGGAATGCACCACGTCCGCCGCTCTTGGCCGAGTAGAGGGCAAGATCTGCGCTCCTGAGGATCGTGTCGGAATCGGCGCCATCTCGGGGCGCAAGGGCGATCCCGATGCTGGTGCCTACAATGACCTGATGATCGCCAAGATCGAACGGCTCGCTGAGCGCGCCATGGACCGCCTCGGCGAGAGAGGCCGCGTCCGCAGCCGGATTTGTCACATAATCGACGATTGCGAATTCGTCGCCGCCCAGTCGGGCGACAAACGTCGTCTCCTTGACGCAATCCAGCAGGCGCGCCGCGACCGAGCGCAGCAGCAGGTCGCCCGCCGGATGTCCGAGCGTGTCGTTGACCTCCTTGAAGCGGTCGAGATCGAGCAAGAGAACCGCCAAATGGAGATTTCCGCCACGCGTATCGGCAAGTGCAGGCTCCAGGCGCGCCTTGAGCAGCACGCGGTTCGGCAGCTCGGTCAGCGCGTCGTGTTGCGCCATGTAGGTGATCTTGGCTTCGGACCGGCGTTGCTCGGTGACATCCAGGTGCGTAGCCACCCAGCCGCCGCCGGCCATCGGCTGCCGCGTCACGCAGATCAGCCGGCCATCGGCGAATGCGTCGATGCGGCTCGAAACGGCATGGATCGGCAGCGCATCGAGCTTGGCGATCTGCCGTTCGGCGGCGAAATCGCTGGCCTCGCCTTCGAGTATGCCGCTCGTGACGCGATGTCTGATGATGTCGCGGTGCGGAGTTCCCGCACGCAGCAATTCCGGCGGCAGCCGGTACAACCGGCCGTAACGCTCGTTGCAGATGACGAGCCGCTTTTCGGCGTCGAACATGCAAAGGCCCTCGACCATGTGGTTGATGGCCGTGTCCAGCCTCAGCTTTTGTTCCTTGAGCTCGTTCTGCGAGCCTTCGAGCTGCTGCCGGGCAATGGAGAGCTGGCTGATGATCTCCTCGAACCTGGCAGTTCTGGTCGCCAGACGACGATCGGCCAGCACGCCGATCAGGCTCATCCCCAGCACGGACAATGCGACGCCGGCGATGGCGAGCGCGAGCAAGGCCGGAGACAGCGAAAGCGTACCGGTCGCGAGCGCCGGATCCGGCGTGATCTGCACGGCCCCCATGGCCGTGAAGTGATGCGACACGATGGCGAGCGTCAGCAGGATGGCCGCGGCGAGCGTGCTCCGATAATCCTGACGGGCGAGCGCGGCCGCCAGCGCCGCGTAGCCGAGACACATGCCCAGAACGATGGAGAGGAGCACGAGGTCCACGGACCACGAGATTCGGCCCGGTACTTCAAGTGCCCACATTCCGAGATAGTGCATGCTGGCAATGCCGCCACCGATGATGACGCCGCCAGCCGCCGCGCGCCAGCGGCCGGACGTGGCGACCGCGACGCCGAAACCGACCGAGGTCAGCAGCATTGCCGCCGCGAGAGAGGACGCCGTCAACACGATGCCGTAGCCCGTCGTGACCCCGGGCTCGTAGGCGAGCATAGCGACGAAATGCGTAGCCCAGATTCCGTATCCGATAGCCGCGCCGGCAATGGCGATCCAGATCCACCGGGTTCTCGCGCGCGTCGCGATCGCGCGGTGAAAGATGCTGACCGCGACGATGCTGGCAACGAAGCAGAGCAGGGCAGCGAGGACGACGAGCCGCCAATCGTGCTCGGCCGTAAGGCAGGAGAAAACGCGGAACATCCAGTCTCGCCTCATCATCGATTTGTTGATGCTGGACCGGCTAATTGCCCTTCGCGTTAATTTTGTGCCGCGCCTGATCGCATGCTTAGCGGCATGCCAACACCGTCCGTACAATTTGATCTGTCGGGCGCTAGCGCGCGTTGGTCGCGCGGGAAACAGGCTGCGCGCGTTTGCGGATTGCTAGAGATGGCCGCGGATGCGCTTGCGTCCGGTGATCATCGCGCGGACCAGGTTCTCGCGCTGCAGGAGTCCCATCAGCACCACGCCGGCGACGTGGAGCACGACGAGGACGATGATGGCATCCGATGAATAATGGTGCGCGTCCTCGACCCACCACACGCCGAAGAACGTGACGGTGACCGACATCGCTCCCGTGATGGTCGAAACCGCCAGCGAGACCAGCAGCGCGACCAGCATCAGCGTGCCGGCGGGATTGAGCCCGATATAGCGGCCGGTGATGCCGCGGCGCAGATTCCAGAGATAACGAGGCGAGGCGCGCAGCCGAACGCCGACCATGCGGAAACGTGAATAGCGGCTGCCCCAGAAGCCCCAGATGAGACGAAACGCGAGAAGCCCGAGCACCGTATAGCCGAGCACGCGGTGAAGGCCGTCATAGACGGTGGGCGTGAACCACGCGGCCAGAACGCCGGCCGCGAGAGTCCAGTGCCAGAGGCGCAGCGGGAGGTCCCAGACCTCGATCGTGCGCGGAGCAGTTCGCTCGGCGGGGACCCTTCCGGATACCCCGCGAGCTTCTGGCATCGCTTCTTCAATCAAGCAAAGACCATCCTAAAAGCCCTGCTTTGCGCAGATCGCGGCGCGCAGCCGGCCGACTTGCGACCTACTTGGCGATCGTGTGCTTCAGGCTGAGATCTTCCGGGCTGTAGAACAGCTCGTAGAGCTTGCCTTCCTTGACGCCATAGACCTCGTAGCAGGAACCTTCGACCTTGGAGCGCCGCACCTCATAGCCCAATGCCTTGGCTTTGGCTTCGGCTTCGCTGGCCGGCTTCCATGACGCCTTGTCGAGCTTGGTGCAATTCTTGAAACCGTCGGCCATGGCGGTCGATCCCGCGCCAATCCCGACCGTCAGTGCAATGGCAACAACACGAATGACCTTCACGAGCTTATCCTCCTGTTCGTGGGCACGGCGCGGGGCCGCGGAGCGCACCGAAGGAAGCAAAGAGCGGGATGGAGTCAATCGGTGACGGGCTTGATCCGCTTTAGATAAGTTCTAGGGTTGAGTTTAGACTCGTTCTAACAGGAGCTAGCACCGCCGCGGCCCTACGCCTTACGGGTGGAAGCACAGCTAGTACCCGGCAACCGACATCACGACGACCGCACTGAGCGCCATCCGGCCGAAATGCCGGCCGCGCGTCGCCCATGCGTTGGCGAGGGCCGAGCAGCCGAACACCCAAGCCATGGTGGCGACGATCCAGTGGCGAGCTGGCTCGGATTGCAGCCACGGCGCCGCGATCAGCAGCACGCCACCGCCGATCCAGGCCACCGTCGAGGCCTGCCACACCAGCCGGATCAAGGTGCGGAGCCGTTCCGGCTCGATGCGCGCGCAGGCGAAGACCTTGGCTTCGCCGAGGTAGCCGTGAATGAGGGCAACGGCGATGGTCACGACGCCCGCGCACAGGAGCAGCAGATCTCGCATCAACGCCTCCATACGCTTATGTATGGTCCGATAACGCCTAGCCAAGCGCTTGTCAATACACTAGTGTATGGTGCGCTTTTCGGGAAACGACATGAACCAGCAGCGCTCCGCCGACGACTGGACTGCCCAAGGCCTCAAGGCCCTGGCGAAGAGCGGCTTCACGGCCTTGAAGGCCGAGCCGCTCGCCAAGGCCATGGGCGTGTCGCGCGGCAGCTTCTATTGGCACTTCGCCGATCTCGCCGCGTTTCACGCCGCAGTGCTGAAGCGCTGGCGCGAGATTGCGGCCGAGCGGATCATCGCCGATGTCGAAGCCGCCGGCGACGAGCCGGTCAAGTTGCTGCTGCGGAGATCGTTCGGTGCGCGGCTCGACCTCGAGCGCGCCGTGCGCAATTGGGCGGCGTTCGATGCAAGCGCGCAAGCGGCGGTGCGTGCAATCGACCGCCGCAGGCTCGACTATATCGAGGAGCTGCTGCAGAAGCAGGGGCTCGGCCCGGCAACGGCGCAGGCCCGCGCGCAGATCCTGTACTGGACATTTCTCGGCTTCGCCCTGTCAGGCCCGTCGATCACGGCCGCGCGGCTTCAGGCCCTGCTCGACGAGATCCTGCGCATGGTCTCGGCTTGAGCGCGATGGGCGGGCGGGATTTTCTATGCTAGAGGCAGCCCGACCGACGGAGACCATTCATGAACGCGCCCACGGAACGCCCTGAACCCAGTGTCGATCCCAAACTGCTGGAGATCCTGGTCTGCCCGTTGACCAAGGGACCGCTTGAGTTCGATTCTGCAAAGCAGGAGCTGATCTCGCGCAGCGCCAAGCTCGCCTATCCGATTCGCGACGGCATCCCGATCATGCTGCCGGAAGAGGCGCGCAAGATCGATTGAAGGGATGGCCATATTGCACGACGGCCATGCAACACTCTCGCTGTCGTCCCGGGGCGCGAAGCGAGCCCGGGACCCATAACCAAAGGGAGTGGTTATGACGCGAGCTGGTAATTCCCGGTCTTCGCCAAACTACATCCTGTGGCTATGGATCCCGGGCTCGCGCTACGCGCGCCCCCGGGATGACAAGGAGAGGTTGCGGCTACAACGCCTCGCCCTTCAACAGCCGCGGCACCTCGCCGGTGAGACCTGCGGCCTGGCGGATGAAGAGGTTCTTCAGCGGCGGGGCGCGGTCGACGAGGCCGAGGCCGATGTCGCGCACGGTGCGCAACAGCGTCGACTGGTTTGAGAACAGGAAGTTCAGCGAGTTGGTGGCGACGCCCATCGCCATGGTGTCGAAGCGGCGCCAGCGCTGGTAGCGTTCGAGCACGTCCGCCCCGCCGATATCCATGCCGAGCCGCGCGGCATCGACCACTACTTCCGCCAGCGCAGCGACGTCCTTCAGGCCCATGTTGAGGCCCTGGCCCGCGATGGGGTGAATGACATGGGCGGCATCGCCGACCAGCGCGAGGCGCTCGGCGATGAAGGACCGCGCGACGAAATAAGACAGCGGAAATGCCCGCGGCTTGTCGAGCACCTTGACCTCGCCGAGATGCAGGCCGAAGCGCTGCTCGAGCTCGGCGTGGAATTCCTGGTCGCTGAGGGCGATGATGCGCGCGGCCTCCGTGCGGCGCTCGGTCCACACCAGCGAGGAGCGTTTGCCGGTGAGCGGCAGGATCGCGAACGGGCCGGCCGGCAGAAAGTGTTCTTCGGCGCGGCCCTCATGATCGCGCTCGTGGCCGACGGTGACGACGATGCCGGACTGGTCGTACTCCCAGCCATGGGTGGCAATGCCGGCGCGCTCGCGCAATTTCGAGCGCGCGCCATCGGCGGCGACCAAGAGGCCCGCCGCGATCACGCTGCCGTCGCCGAACGTCACGTCGATGCCGTCAGTGCGCGCGTCGTAGGACGCGACCGGGGTGGCGCGGAGATCGATGCCCTCGGCCTCAGCTCGCACCACCAGCGCGTCGATCAGGCGGCGGTTCTCGACCATATGCGCGAAGGGCTCGCCCGGCGCGACGTCGCCGGCGAAGTTCAGGAACACCGGGCGGGTGGCGTCCTCCAGCTTGGAATCGGTGACGACCATGTCGAGGATCGGCTGGGCCTCGTCCCGGACGTCGTCCCAGGCGCCGATCGTCTCGAACAGGCGGCGGCAGGCGGCGACGATCGCGGTGGCGCGGGGGTCGCGGCTCGGCCGCGTGCCGAGCGCGGGATCGGCGACGACGACGGGGATCTCGGGCCCGAGCCCCTGGCGCAGCGCCAAGGCCAGCGCAAGCCCCGCGAACGCGCCGCCACCAATGACAATGCTACCCTGTACCGACATACCAAGCTTCCCGGACAATTCTCGGTCTTGCTAGCAGACTTGAGCTGGGCGAAACAGTGCGGTGAAACGAGGGCGGCCAGCCCTTCGTTCCGTCATTCCGGGGCGCGCCACGCGCGAACCCGGAATCCAGAGGTTATGGGCTCGAGATTTTCGGGTTCGATGCTCCGCATCGCCCCGGAATGACGACAGTTCGAAAGCACAAGTCATGTCCAAAGGCCTGATCGACCTCATCGCGATCCTCGACCTCGAGCAGCTCGAGGTGAACCTGTTCCGCGGCAACAGCCCGAAGACGAGCTGGCAACGGGTGTTCGGCGGCCAGGTGATCGGGCAGGCGATGGTCGCGGCCTGCCGCACCGTGGAAGGACGGCTGCCGCACTCGCTGCATTGCTATTTCATCCTGCCGGGCGATCCGCAGATCCCGATCATCTATCAGGTCGAGCGCCTGCGCGACGGCAAGAGCTACTCGACCCGCCGCGTCACCGCGATCCAGCACGGCAACGCGATCTTCTCGATCATGGTCTCGTTCCACGCCGAGGAGGAGACTGCGTTCGACCACCAGGACAGGATGCCGGACGTGCCGCCGCCGGAAAAGCTCACGGCGGAGGAGGTGGCGAAGCAGCCGATGTTCAAGGAGATGCCGGATTTCATCCGCCGCTATTACGAATCCGATCGGCCGATCGAGCTGCGCCCGGTCGAGCTAGGCCGTTACTTCGGCCAGAAGATCGACGACGGCCGCATCCACGTCTGGATCAAGACCGCCGCGAAGCTGCCCGACGATCCCGCGCTGCACATGTGTGCGCTCGCCTATGCCTCGGACTTCTCGCTGCTCGACGCCATCATGGCGCGCTATGGCCGCACGCTGTTCGACAAGCGCATGATGCCGGCGAGCCTCGACCACGCGATGTGGTTTCACCGCCCGTTCCGCGCCGACGAATGGCTGCTCTACGCGCAGGATTCGCCGAGCGCGCAATCGGGCCGCGGCCTGACCCGCGGCTCGATCTTCAAGCCGGACGGCACGCTGGTCGCCTCCGTCGCGCAGGAAGGCTCGGTGCGCGAGCGGAAGGCCTAATCGCTTCAAACGCGATCAGCAGCGCCTGAAGCATTCAGATCATGCCCTGAGCGAGCCGCGCGGCGCGAGCTCGGTCTGCGAGGCGAACCAGTTCATGATCCAGCGGTACACCCACGGGATCGGGATGATGAAGCACATCAGGATGCCGGCCACGATGCCGCGCCAGAGGATGTCGAGACCCGAGCCCTTGAAGACGATCTCGCGCCGCGTACCTTCGATGTTGCGGCAGAACCAGCGCATCTGGGCCGCGGCCACCCAGGCCCACCCGATGATGGTGATGATGGAAATCGCGAACAGCAGATTCCAGCCGATATAGGCCCAGATCGAACCGGTGAAGCTGAGGCCCAGCGGCTGCCCGTTGGAGGCGAGGTTCGCAACCATCCATTTGATCAGCAGCCAGTAGAGAACGATCTGCACGATGAACAGCAAATTGCTCAGGATCTCGCTGCCGACGTAGCCGAGCGCGATGGCGAGAACGATCAAACCGAAATACCACGGCACGATCGTCATCGCATTGCCGATGAAGCTGAGGTTCGGCCGCCCAGGGACCTTCACGCAGGAGACGATCCATCTGGTGTACCAGACGAAGACCCAGGGCGCCGGGATGACGAGGATCATTCCGATCAGCAGCACGATGCTGCGCCAGGTGAATTCGAGGATGCCGAAATCGACGCCGAGTGGTCCGCCGCTGGTGGTCGCAGCGTAGCCGCCGGCGCCGCCATAGCCGCTTCCGCCCATGATCGGCGGCGCACCGCCGCCGATCAGGCCGGGAATTTCGGCGGCCTTCTGCCAGCCGGCCATACCCTCGGTCCACACCAGCGTGTCCGAGCGCACGACACCCTGGGCGACGAGGTCGCGGAATTGCCCTTCCGCAAAGGGCCCCTGCTGCTTGCCCTCGGATGCGTAGAACCAACTCGCCATGGAACGTCCCCCCTCGAACTTACGTATGTGCCGGCCGGGACGCCTGGGTTCACCGCATCCATGCCAAAAATGCATTGTGAATGATGAACAGCTGCCCTGTACAGAGGCGGCCGTTCACATGACCGCCGTCGGCCAAACGTTTTTCCGCTTCAATCTGCAACTTTTTTGTGCCATTTGCCCGGAAAGATGCCAGATTGACGCAGCGCCGGGGACATACGGCGCGGCGCATTTCCGGGGAATAGGCCTGACCATGAAACTCGTCGTCGCGATCATCAAACCCTTCAAGCTCGATGAGGTCCGCCAGGCCCTGACAGCGATCGGCGTGCACGGCATGACCGTGACCGAGGTGAAAGGCTATGGCCGGCAGAAGGGCCACACCGAGATCTATCGCGGCGCCGAATATGTCGTGAACTTCCTGCCCAAGCTGCGCATCGAGATCGCGGTCGCTTCCGACGTCGCCGA
>NZ_JACCHQ010000027.1 GCF_016031655.1 Bradyrhizobium glycinis | reverse complement strand
TATCGTGGCTGGGAATGCCGTGTTTGAGCTCCAGAAACTCCCGCAACAGTTCCTCTCGGCCCCTCCCGAAGAATTCGAACTCGGTACAGCTCTTGGCGCCAGCCAGCGTTGCCGCCAAAGCGATGATGACGATATCAGCCAGCGCGTGCCGCGAGTTATCGGCGCGTGGATCCTTGAGAGGTCGGAGCAGGCGCCTGAGTTTGCGCATTTGGGTCTCCCTCGACAATCGAGAGAAACCCAAAGAATCCAGTTCAAATCGCTTTGCAATACACTACCAACGCCATATGCGATTCCCCTAGGCGGAGAAGGGGGCCACCGTCCGCAAGGGCCAGAAGGCCTCCTACGTCGTTTTCTACAAGGAGATCGAGGTCGAGGCCGACGAGAACTCCGAAGACGAACGCAAGAGCCGCCTGTTCGCCAGGGCCACACCGGTGTTCAACGCCGACCAGGTGGACGGACCTGAGGAAGCGCCCATTGCTGCACCCGTCGATGAGCTGGGTGACGTCGACGCCTTCATTGCCCGCACGGAGGCGAAGATCGTCCATGGCGGCAACCGGGCCTGCTTCATCCCGAAGCTGGACGAGATCCACATGCCGCCGCGTGAAGCGTTCATGGGCTCAGCCACGTCAAGCCCGACCGAGGCCTACTACTCCACTCTGCTCCACGAGTTGACCCACTGGACCGGACCGGCACACCGCTGCGATCGTGACCTGTCCGGGCGCTTTGGTAGCCAGGCCTATGCGATGGAAGAACTGGTCGCCGAGCTTGGCGCTGCGTTCCTGTGCGCCGAGCTGGGGATCGCGGTTGAGCCGCGTGCCGACCATGCGCAATACCTGGCCCACTGGTTGAAGGTCCTGACGGCCGACAAGCGGGCCATCTTCACCGCAGCCTCCAAGGCTGGCGAAGCTGTAGCGTTCCTGCACGGTTAAACGACGAGACTACCTCCTGCCTCCGATCCTTGGATGCAACAGCTTCAGAACGTGACTTTCAGCTTCAGATAGGGAAACACCGCGAGCCCGTTCCATTCGAGCGCCTTGACCGTTGAAAACTGCTGGGTGGCTTGCAGCACGCCGCTCACCTGAACGTACGGGTTCGGTGTCCAATCCGCCCGCGCCGAAGCCTGGATGATAAGGTCTTCGCGACCGCCTGGGAATTCCGTAAAGTGCCTGCCCTGGATGAAGCCGCCGGCCGAGGCGGTGAGGCCTGCGATCGGCGTTTGCCAGGTCACGGCCCCTGCCAGCCTCGCGGAGGCGTTGCGCTGGGTTGCCACGTCGGAGAACGTGAAATCGCCGACGGCGACGAACGTACCTGCAACGCAGAACGCTTCTTTGCCTTTGGGACCGCAGAGTGTGCCCCCGAGATCCATGTTGTTGCGCGCCCAAGCGACCGACGGTGTGAAGAGCTCGACCAGGTACGGGTTGAATCCAGAGCCATATACAGTGCTTGAACCCAGGGAATAGCTCATCACGTCTGAGGTCGTGGTGCCGTCCGTCTTCCCCTGCGCGACAATGTTGAGAACCCGATTGTAGGTGGCGCTGTTGATGAAGATGTCGACGTTTTTTGCCACGAGCTTGGCGTAGCGCTGGTCACTCACACCGGTTTGGAAAATGAAGCTGTCCGCGACTCCGACCGGGACATTGACTGTGATCGAGCCCGTCGTGCCGAAGACCGTATCGCCCACTGCGCTAGGCGTTTTGGCGGCGTTGGAGTCGAAAACGGATTGGGTTGAGGCCGCCACCGTTACCTTCGTCGCCCGCGGCTTCGGTACGACAACGTTCTCGGTGACGACCTTCTTCTTGGTCACCGTCCGCGTCTCGCGGTCGAGGCCGAATTCTTTGATGGCCTTCTCGCGCGCGTCCGCAGCCATCGGCAGCATCAGGTTCTTTTCTACGAGGATTTTATTCAGGCGGCGTTGTTGCTCTGCGAGTGGCACGGCGACGACTTCTTTCGTCGTGTACGTGCGCACGCTCCTTTTTGTTATGACTTCCGTTTCAGGTAGATCCGGCTTACGGTCCCTGGGCGGTGTAAGGGTCTCAATGCGCACCTGCAGGTTTGGATCAACCTGGGCGAAAGCAGTGACCGTTGGAAGGACGACAAGCGCCGCAATCAGGCAGATAAACCTCAGAAAACCCCTCTGCATGGCCAACTCCTGGAAAAAACATGAAGCAACAAACGCGCAAGAATGATCTGTTCGCAGTAGCAGTGCTGATTACTTCGGGCTGCCTAGTGCCGGGAAATGGCGCCGGGGCTGACCCGCTAATTGGTGGGGCCGATCCCAACTTGCAAAGCAGAATAGAGCAAACGTCTCCAGGCGCGGCGGAGCGCCTGCTCAATAACCTGCGGGAAAATCCGCCGCCGGCTCCGTCGAAAAAGAGCACGCGCCCCCACTCTTCCCACCAGCCACATGGCAGTGAAAAGAAGAACGCACGCTGACTGCCGGTGGCTTCAGCATCCGGGATCGCCGAATTTTATTGAACCCCCCGAGGGCAGGTTATAAAACCGCCGTACAAGTTCAAGTAGAATTTTCAACCGACACATTTTTCCACAGGCGCTCCGGCGCTTCGACATTCCGGTAAGCCGCATGTTCGCCAAATTTCCCATTTTGCGCTGGTATCCTGCTCTTGTCATTCTCCTGGGTTTGGCGCTGGGCCCGGCATCCGCGCACGCCTGGGGGTACAAGGGCCACCGCGTGGTCGGCTCCATTGCCGACCAGATGCTCACCGCAAACGCCAGGCAGCAGGTGGCACATATCCTCGGCTTCGACCTGAAGACTGCCGGCCCCTGGCTCGACTGCGTAAAAAGTGTCGCGCGCCAGGCCGACGGCACCTTCGTCTACACCACCAACCCGAATCATCCGGAATACGAGACCCCATGCACCCAGTTCAGGACGGCGGACGAGCAGCAGCGCATGGAAGACTATGTCGCGCGCAACTGGACGCAGTGCAGCTACAAGGCAGGGAACGTGGAACGCGGATGCCATAACACCTATCACTTTGACGATGTGGCAATCCAGCGTGACCGGTTCGATCGCAACTACCAGGGCACGAATGACCATGATCTGGTTGCTGCGACGAATGCCACCATAGCTGTCCTGCTCGGGCGGCCATCTCCGCCTCCCTTCTCAATCAAGGACAAGAAGGAAGCACTTTTTGTGCTCTCCCATCTGATGGGGGATCTTCACCAGCCCATGCATGTAGGCTCGGTCTACCTCGACAAGGCCGGCAATCTGGTGGACCCGGAAGTGACGCATACGATTGATCCGGCAACCGAGACCGCGGGCGCCAATAGCATCCTGGACAGGAATAGAAATTTTCATAGCGAATGGGACGACATTCCCGATGATCTCGGCGAGGCGTCAACCCCGGAGTTGCTCATGGCGGCTAAAGCCGTTGCGGCCATTCCAGGACGCATTGAGAACTGGTCGGTGGCTTGGGCAACCGACACACTTCTTGTCGCCCAGGAGGCGTTTACCGGCGCGAGCTTCGCCCCGAGCGGCAGCAAGTGGGCTATAACGTTTGGCGACCGCGATGCCTACCTGCGGCAGGCGGACGCCATAAAGCGCAGGCAACTGGCAAAGGCAGGCGCCAGGCTGGCGGCGGTTCTGAATACCATCTGGCCGTGAAGCCTGTGCCTTCGGCCGGTAAACTGCGCGGTTAGCTGCAGGAGCCTTGCTTACTTGCGTCCCAACCGGCTAGCGATTTGAGATACACGTCTGTCTGATCGACGCTGAACTCACACCACATGATAAGGTGGTCAGACATCTGATAGGTTCGCCACTGGCTGAAGGTCTTCGTGGTAGGCGCGCCCTTTCCACCTTTGAATTCCTTCGGATCATTGAAGACATAGTCGAAGAAATTGAAAACGCCCGCGTTGGTGTTCTTTACTCCGACCTTCTGCTTGAAGAAGGCAATCTGGTCGTAAAACTTGCTCTGGTCCACGTTACTGCCGCTAGGCAGCTTTTGAAGCTCGGCCGGCACCACGAACTTGTTCTTGGTGAGCGCCTCGTACGTCTTGTCTGTCCGCGAGAAGATGTTGAAGTCGCCGAGCAGCACCAGGTGTTCAGGCGAATAGTCGATGGGCGCCTTTGTCTCGATGTAGTCCTTCGCCTTGGCGGCAAGCAGCTTCGCCAGCGCATTGATCTCGTCGATGCGCCGGGGATCTTCCGCTTTGGCTGTGCCGTAGTAGATGTGGACCGTACACAGGTTGAATTTGGCCCAGCCAACCTGGAAGCCGCAGATGAACGGAGTCCGGGAGACCTGGCTCATCTTTTCAGTGGCAGCCTTGCTGGGAAGAACCAATTCGCCGGCAAGTCCCGTAAAACTGACCTTGGCCGTATTGTAGACAAAAGCGAGCCGCTCGAAATTGCCGCCGTCCGCGTGGCTGACGTCGGTGAAAATAACGTCCCATTGCCGGCCGAGCAGACGCAATATCTCCTTAAGCGCCTTGAGATTGGCGCGCACCTCTTGGACAGCAATCAGGTCGAAGCGGCTCATGCACTCCGCGATGTAGTACATGGCGTCTGTTGTTCGCCCGCCGCCCTTGGTCCCGCCGAACTCGCGGATATTCCAGGTCGCCAGAAGCAGCGTTCCGTCACTCGTGGCAGGTACCTTCTTCTTCAGCCCAGTGCGCAGTCTTCCAAGCCCTTCCACGATCCTCAGGCGCTGCTTGCCGTCTTTGACATCCCTCAAGCCTGCATAAAACATGAGATTCCTCAAACAATGAAAAAGATCGATTCCGGTGGTTGAAATTCCCCCATACAACCACTGATTTTGCCGATGGAAATAAGACACGACTGAATGGGTCAGCAAAACCCCTGCGGCGCGCTGACACAGCTTGGATATCCCCACTGATTGTTGCGTAGCGGTCGCGTGAGGGCGGGCAAGAGCCGCTACAACCCGGTTACCGGCCGCATGCGACTGCGTCCCGCGCTAATTCAGAGCACCTGGCTCTGGACACAACGAAAGATTGTGCATTAAAGCTCAAGCTGCCAGAGGGGCGTGTTGGGTCACGATGTGGCCCGAGCGGAGGGGCACATGTTCGCGAAAAACTTCTGCGTGGTTGTTGCATTGCTCATGGCGAAGCCTGTCTCGCGCGATCAGGCGAAATCCTCGCGGTCCCGGTTGATACCACGGACCTGACGGCTGCCGAGGATCATACGAGATGAAATAGCTGACGCTCGGCGGCAGCGCCGGCGAACATCAACGCGGACGCAATCATGAGCTGGAAAACGTCGCTTGCTGCGTGCATCATCGCTGCGGTTTCCTCTTGCGGGGCCCAAGCGCAAAGTCTTTCCGGCAGCGCAGGCCAACCTCACGTTGGACGGCAGTATCCCCTTGAATCAACGACAAGGACCATCACCGACTTCGGCGAAGGACTCATAAGAGCGCTCGGAAAGCGCTCCGGCCGTCCTCCGTCCGACGGCGTCGGGCAACTGGTGATCGACCTCTCGGTTCTTTCCGGGTTGGAGCTGTCGCTGGCGACTATGATTGAGCAGCTGGATCAATCGCCCGGCGATAGCTCGACAAAAGTATTTGCACTGAATCAGCAATTTTCAAAGATAAAGGACCAATACCAGAAGATCCAGACAGACTTCGCCGCGATCGATAGGCAGTGGATTGCAAGCAATGCCTCGCTTGGAATCGACATCGGAAACTTTGCGCACGACGGCGCTCTTTATTACTGCATTGTATCTTGCAGAGGTCAGATCTACTCGGGGGGCGCAGCTATCAGATTGAGCGCTGGCCAGGAGTTTCTGCTTGCTGAACAGCTGCGGAAAGACGTCACCACCATTCAGCGGTTGGCGGCAGACCTACAAGCGGCGAACAGGAAGTAATTGGGCGCAGCTGCTACGCATAACGTATGTTTGGACGAGGTGCCCTTATGGACTGGAGGCAGAAGCTCAATATCACGATCGCCGTGCTCCTTATCGCCATAGTAGGACTATTGATATTTGCCCTCTTTCGGAATCGGTTCGATCCAGTAGTAACAGATTTGGTGTTGAGAAATTTCCCAACGATTATTGGTTTGCCGTTCGCTTTTATCGCTGCATTCGTTGTAGTGGCATTGTTTCGGCAGGGCCACGCTCCCATGGAATTCAAGGGATTAGGATTGGAGTTCAAAGGCGCATCAGGGGAAGTGATCCTATGGCTGCTTTGCTTCCTGTCCATTGCCACGATGATTAAGTGGTTCTGGGCCTAGATTACGTTGATCCTCCAATCCATGGAGCTCACGTTCGGCTAACCGCAATCTTGATGCTCAGTTTAGCGTTTGGATGGGTTTTCCGCTCGATGACTGTGAACCGTCTCACACGGTTACCCGGTGCTTGGAGCTAGGCTGATTGTTTGGAGGCGCCCTGCCGAAAGACGGCTTTGCGAAGGGGACTATTCTATGGCGGACACGCAGCCATCAACATCAGCGACGGGTGGCGAGCGTCGGCGGGCTTGGCGCTTTCTCGTGAGGTATGGCACAGGCGTCGCTGTGGTCATAGCGGGTCTCTGGACCGCGACGACCTGGCTGTACACGCAACACCAGCAGGCGTCGGACGCTGCCGCCGCGGAGGTGTCCCGTCGCGAGCAGGCCACGCAAATCGCGATACGGGAATCGCAGAAGCCCTTCCTGGAGCGGCAGCTGGCGTTCTACTTCGAGGCCGCAAAGGTGACGGCGAAATTGGCTACCTCCGCCCCTGTCAAAACCTCTGCTACACCTGACCGGGCCCCGACCGAGGATTGGGCCTGGGCCCGCAGGCGGTTCTGGGAGCTTTACTGGGGTGAGCTTGCGGCTGTGGAGAGTCCTGAAGTCGCGCGGGCGATGGCGCACTTCGGGCAGCGGTTAAACGAACTCGAGACGTGTGTGGCGAAGGACGGCGAGTGTGCCCAAGCGCAGGACGCCCTCAAAGGACCGTCCATCCAGCTAGCGCACCAGATCAGGGAATCGATTGAGAAGGGATGGGGTTACTCTCTCCCCTCCCTTCAGAAGTAGGCGTCGTCGCCCCCGCCGATCATGCCCGCGTTGGACGACTGCTCAGTGAAGCCGTCCGCGAAGCTTGCGGATGATCCCCCGCAGGTGGTTGACGTACTCTTCGATAAACCGCTGCAATCCTCTTTCACGGGCTTTTTCATCGTCAGATCGTCACGGACAAGCCGGCACCGGGTTGATCCAAATCAAATCCAAGGCCAAAGCCCGACCAAATAACAATACCGCCGCGAACAGCGTGCAGGTTTGCGTCCCCGCTAACCACGCCTGCGCAGGAACGCAGCTCGTCCGAAGACAAACGGTTCGGCGCGTCGCCGGCTCCACGCGCAAGCGCGCCGGCGTCTTAAACTTGGGGAAGGTACAAGTCGGCGGCGGGCATTGGGTTCGCGAACGGCCAGTTCACAGGCTTAACGTCGGGATTCAAAGCTAAACACCGTCGTACGTCTGGACCTCTCGGTCTCATACGAGTTGCGTAGAAAAACAATGATGCGTAAGGTTGAGGTTTTCAGGATTGATCGTTGGAGACTAAATTGCCCAATACCAACCAGACAGGCAGCGATCCCCAAGACCCCGCGCAAGATCTAACGAATAGTTCGGATGCGAGCGCTCCTGTCGGAGTCCAGCTCGATCCTCAAGTAGAGCGAGCCCTGTTCATAACATTCTGGAAGTGGCTCGGCATCGTAGGCTCGCTTGTCGTCGCCGCGGTTACCGCGGTTTCAGTCTTGGTTTCGCAGGTCGTGCTTGAAACTGCGCGTTCATCCAGCGAGAGCGAAGCGCGTAAGCGTCTTGATGAGCTGTCAGCGCGCATTAAGGACATAAACGATCAATCGATTGCCACACGCAAGGAAAGCACTGACTCCTTGGGAGCCATTTATCAGGCTCGTGGCAGGAGTGACGAAGTGTTGAAGAATGCGTTGGCGCAATTGGACGAGGCAAATTCAACTATCAAGAAGCTGAAGGAGTTGCACGAGGCGAATAAGGCGGTCTTGAGCGCGCCGGCAGATGTGGCAGACGCCCTCGCAAAGAATCGGGATTTTGTGACATTGGTCCAATCGACTCTGGATTCGATCTACGCCGGCGCGATCGTAACTTTCGATCGGGAATGTCCATCCGGGTGGTCAATGTATTCTCAAGCCGGTGGTCGCTTCATTATAGGTGCGGGAGAGCACAAAAATACTGATGCCGCGAATCGCGCTCTCACGGTCTACGCGGGTACGAAGACAGGGGGAGAACAAGATCATCGCTTAGCAGCGGCTGAGTTGCCCTCGCATCAACATGATACGTTGTGGGCGTTTTGGACTCTCAAGGGCGGTGGGGGCTCGGTGATGTAAAAGGGAACATTGTTGTGGGAGCGAGCGCCGGCACGTTCAAGACCGGCCTAACTTCTCCTGCAGGCACCAATAATCCGACCCCACTGCCGTTGCCCCCCTACCTCTCTCTTTATTTTTGCAAGAAGGGATAGTGAGGGGCTCAGAAGCATGTAAACGATTGCCGGCACCCGTCCCCTCTACACTTGGCGATTGCGGCAAAAACGGCTGGACTCAACCAATCAGATCATTGCCTGCCGCGCGGCTAAAGCACTCCCGCGCAGAAACGCAGCTCGTCATTTGACAAGCGGTTCCGCGCGTTGGCGCGCCAACCGGGCTCTACGCGCAAGCGCGCCGGGCCTGGAGGTCCCGGCCTTCGGTCACGATCCCTCGCGCAAGGAAGCCAGACCTAACCGCGCGAGCTCTCTTAAGGACACGCCGCAGCATTTAGCCGCGACATGCCCTCTAAGCGTCCGGCTCAAGCTATTTCTTAGTCGAGGGCTTATTCTGCCGTCTGGTATCAGGCGCGCGAAGCACAAGCTTGCCGCTCACCGCGATCCCTGCGGCCAATGACACGTTCAGGCCCTCGCCGTCTTCGTGCTGCCAGGCCGCGCCCACCTTTGTCCAATAAGGGCTGTTGCCGGTTTCATCGACGACGAACGCTTCGTAAGCCGGTTTGGGTTTGGTGTTCTCACCCATGGTCCACTCTTTCAAATGTTGATAGATGCGCAGGTATCTGCGCCCTCAGTGTGAGCTGACCTGCGACAGGAGCAAGGAATGAGCGGCAGCCGGAGCCACGGACGTTGGTTTTCCGCGGGTTTATGCTTTTATTGTCGGTCGTCGGCCGTCCGACGTGCTGCCCGCAAACGAGAGCATTTGGGCCTTTCGCGGCCGGAATACCTTGCCGCACCTGCTGCGCCTCGCACACACTGCCAGAGCTCGCAAGGGCAACGCACCTCCGTGCTAGACCAAGAAGAAAAAGGAGGACGCGATGCGTACAGCGAGCGCCTTCCTAAGGCTCGCATGGAAAGGGCTTGAACTCGCGTTCATGCTCACCATCAGGCTCTAGGAAAAGGAAAAGGCCCCATTGCAGTGGGGCCCTCCTAGCTAAACCAAGCTCGTGCGTTAGCGAGCAAGACATATATACCCCAACGACGATAAAACTTCAAGTTGTATTAACCGACGCCGGTTGTTTTCGGTCCATCCTCGAAGAGCGCTTTCAATACTGAGGGCGCCTCAGCAGCTCGGGAAGTCGGGAGATCGCCTTCGCGATCCGTCTGGCTTCATCGCGTGACAGGTAGTTGCCGGCGTACTGGTAACCCCACGAATGCAGGTCCTCTCGGTGAAGGATGCAGCAGAGCGTAAAGCCGTTGCCGTCCTTCACGCGGAAGCACTCCTGTTCCTCCTCCACAGTCCATGGAGCAGGAAAGCGCCGGAGGTTGTCCATGACATGCGGCTATCTCGCGAGCAGACGGAGTCCTGAGCCGGGAGGGACAAGGCGCCGCTTGACCGGGTGGGGCCGCGACGGTGCAGGTGCCCGACGCGGGATGAAGAGGCTAGCGACGACGATCGGGTCGGTATCGCCCAGCGCCGCGCGCTCCTGGACCAGGCCGCTCATGACGGTCCGCATCTTGAGGATCTCTTCGGCCACGAAGGTGCAATCCTCGTCCCGGTTGCTTTGCTCATGCATGATGGCCTCAGCCTCGCGCATGCTCACGCGCAGTGCCCTGATTAATCTACGAATTTCGTTGATACGGTTGTCCATGGCTCGCTCCTTGGCTGGACGTGCAGCATAAGAACGAAACGTGAACTAAGAGTCAAGATCGACCAAGGGGGATCGCGCCGCGCCCGAAGCGCATCAAGGGTCGAGACGAGCGGCAAAGCCGCCCTTGACGCGGTCCGTGCCCGTCGCGAGCGGCTTGGCATCACCAATGCCGACGAGTCGGCATTGTGCCGCGCTGCGATCGCAAGAACACAGGCCAACGTCGTCGGCGAGTCGAAACAAGGATCGCAGAAAAGATTGTTACGGTGCAACCCGCTAAGACGACGCCTACTTTAAGTAGATTTAAGCCGTTACCTATCGTAATCTGCACGAATATTCCTTGATTTGATTGCTCGAGATGGCGTCCTTTGCATCCTTCCGGAAGTGCGACTTCCAAATTCATTCTTGTCGCGACCCCAACTGGGAAGGTCAGCGTCCGCTTGGCGTCGGAGATGCCAAGCCCGGAGGGGCGAAGGCCTCGGCGGTCGACGTAGAAGCCTCACGCAAAGCTTGGGCTAAGTCTCTCGTCGACAAGTGTGTCGCTAAGAAACTCAGGGCGATCGCGCTAACGGACCACCATGAAATGGTCATGGTGCGCTACGTGTTGGAGGAAGTGCAGACTCGAAGGAGCGCGGGCGCTGATCCGGATCTTTGGGTTTTTCCAGGAATGGAGTTGACGCTCCAAGGGGGATGCCAGTGCCTCATCCTCTTCGATGCCGAGCTTGAACCGCGATGGTGGGTGCAGGCGAAAGGCACCTTGGGCATCAACCATGCGGCTATTGACGAACATACCGCCAAGGGCGCATCTGTAACCCAGTTGTCATACCCCTATGTTGAAATCGCCTCCCGCCTCGACGCTATCAAGGGGCTCAAAGGCCGCTACATCGTTCTTCCCAACGTGTCAGGCGGTGGCCAGTATACGGTCGTCACCGAAGGTGAGCATAAGAACTTCCGCGAGATGCCGTACGTTGGGGGCTATCTCGACAAGGGACAGAACATCGACAACATCCCGCCTCGCCTGAAAAACCGTTTATCGGGCAAGGACAACGTATGGGGCGACAAATACATCTATCCTTTGCCAACTACGGACTCTCGCGAAGCGGGCTACCCTCGCTTGGGTACGAATGAAACCTGGATCAAGATCTCAGCGCCAACGGCTGAATCCATCCGGCAAGCATTTCTTGGCTGCAACTCCCGGATCTCGCTCGAAGCCCCGGCGTACCCCTCGATCGTCGTCAAATCCATCAAGGTGAAGGGTACCGACCCGCTAGCAGACATCGATCTCGAATTCAGCCCCGAATTCAACACGGTCATCGGTGGACGCGGCTCGGGAAAGAGTACCCTTCTTGAATACATCGCGTTCGGCCTCGGACGAAGTTGCTTCGACCTCTCCGAGAAGCCGTACAGCGGCTTGGCGCGCCTAACTGACCTGATCAAAGAGACGGTCATTGCAAAGGGAGGCGAAGTCACGCTCGTCGTTACCCAAGACGGTGCAGATTTCGAGATCAAGCGAGCAGCCACAACTCGGTTCGAACCACAGGTAAAATATCCCAATGGCAAGAAGGAGACGTTGAGCGCCAAGGAACTTCGCTCTCTATTTCCTGCTATTGCGTACAGCCAGGGTGAGCTTTCCGAGCTGGGGCGCGAGGCTCGTGACAAGACAAGCGTAGATGATCTGTTGACGTTCATTCGTGCGCCATACAAGGTCGAGGCCGACGAAGCAGAGACGGCCATTCGAAGGGCGAAGGATGGCATGGCTAAGGTCGCCCGTGACTTTTCGCAGCTTTGGACACTAACGGCTGAGAAAACGAAAGCTGAAAATCAGCTTGCAGCCGCCACTGCCCGCATCGCCGCCTTGCAGGCGACCTTAACCAAGCTTCAGGAAGGGGACCAAGCCGTCCTCGATAAGAACCAGGCGGTCATAGACATAGGCCAGCAGGCGGAGCGACAACAAGCTGACATCGAAGAACTCCAAGAATTGGTTGAGGACCTTTCCGGCAGGCTGGCGAGCGCCCAAAGACTTAGAAGCACCTTGCCTGACGCAGTCGTATCAGAAGTCAAAACCTCCACAGATAAGGTTTTGAGCCAGGTCGGGACTAAGCTCGATGCTCTGAGCAAGGAACTGACGGCTGGTCTTAAGGGATTGGCGCCCAGCTATAAGAAGCTGGAGAAATTTGTCGCCGATCATAAGAAGACGCATGATGGCATCGTATCCAAGATTGGCACGCAGAGGACGGTTGCCAAGCAGATTGCCGAGTTGCAGAAGGCGTGCGCAACTGAAAAGGACAAGATCAGCCAACTTGGCAAAAAAATCTCCGCTTTGGGGGACCTTAATAAACGGTACCGAGACGCGCGCACCGCATTGAGAAAGAGCGTCGAAGACCAAGCTGAAGGCTACAAAAAGTGGGCAAGTCAAATCGAGGACCTGTCCGGCGGTAGCGTATCTATCGACATCGATGAGGATGGCGACTTGTCGGACATCTATGTGGCGCTCGATACTCTCGCCGTGCGCACGTATTCCCAGGAAGCGGCGCGCAATAAGAAGTTAAACGAACGGATTTCGGCCGACGGGGCGTGGAATACCCTCGATAAGCTCTCAAGCGAAGTCGGATCGCTCCTGGGATGGAAGCTAGGCGCCGATGGTGAGAAGGCCAAGGGAGTGCCCGACTATTCGACCGTTTCCTCTATCCTAGGCGAATCGGACACGACCAAGCGCGCCACCGCCGATATGGTTGACGAAGCGAGGTACCTCTCCGTCGTTCAGGCGGCGCCAAAGCCGCAGGTAACCTTCAAGTACAAGGCAGATGGCCAAGAAATTGCTTTCGAGAAGGCTTCGGAGGGGCAGCGAGCTGCCGTATTGCTGACCATGCTGTTGAAGCAGGAGGGCGGACCGCTCATCATCGATCAGCCCGAAAGCGACCTTGACAACAGTGTGATCTCGAAGGTGGTTGATCTTCTTCATACGATGAAGAATCGCAGGCAGCTCTTTTTCGCCACCCACAACGCCAACCTGGTTGTGAATGGATCGGCGGAGCTCGTGGCCTACATGGCGAACAGCAGCTCCGGGAAGCGCATCATTGAGCATTGTGGCGCAATCGATCACCCGCCGCTTCGACTGGCTATTACAAACACGATGGAAGGCGGGGAAACGGCTTTCAAAGACCGGCAGCGAAAGTACGGTTTCTAGTGCGTACGCCGGTGCTAAATGTTTTGAACTTAATCTAAGGTAGCTGATTATGGAAAAGCGTTCAGCCGAGATCGTCACAATCTGTGAAAACATCGATCACTGCTTTTCTTTCGCCCTATGGTGTGAAGACTTCGCGCCATTTGTCAACCCGGAAGACATGATGGCGGGCCAGGCTAGAGCATTTGACCTGGTGTCAGATGCAACTCGGCTGCAGAGCTTTCTTGCGCTCCGCAAGCTGGATGATTTCTTTGGTGGAGTGAAGCCAAAAGCCGGGGACCTCACAGCCGCCGATTTCGGAATTGATGTTCCCGGCGTGCTTGGTGAAGTCGGGGAAAAATTTTTATCGAAAGATGAGCGGGAGACGGTCAACAAGGAAGTTGCTCACCTTACTGAGAGCCTATCGTTGGAACGCGAGAGCGAGGTTGGCCTTCACGAAATCCTTAAGCGCTCCATCCCTGTACTTACGAGGTTAGTTGCCGAGCTTAGAAAGCTGGATACCGCACAAGAGGCGACGCAATGGCTCGACAGAACAAGTGAGCTGGTCGAGCGAGCCAGGAACTTCAAGACTCCTGCGGAGAAGCACGAAGAGGCTCAACGGGAATAAATCCGCACCGCACTGATCTCGCGTCAAGGGTCAGGACGAGCGGCATGGCTGCTTCTCAATTCGCGCCTAGTCCGTCGCAGGCTCCCCTTATCACCGAAGCTGAAAACTCGGCATAGGTCCCGGAACATCGCTTAGGCTTTGTCCTGATTGCGCTCCTTGAGCCAGTAATATCGAGTAAATACGTTCCTCCACACCAACTCTACGAGGTCGCGAACTATACGTATCTCAGGAGCTAATGTGGCCAGGTCTTGTTTCTTAAATACTGAATGGAGTGCTTCGATAGCGGTGAGCTGCTTGAATTCGCCGTCAGCACGCTTGCTTGCTGCGCAGGCGGCGACGGCGTTTGCGACATCCTCAGCTAGACTCAGGGTACAGTCCCCAAGTACGGAGGCCGAAAGCCGCACTGCAGTGAGTTGAGTGCCAACGTCTATGCCGCCGTACACGAAGCGATAGCGTTCTAACGCCCGCAAGACTGGCTCGACGGCGGCCAATCGATTGCTGGCGCTATCTGCCGTTCTTTGGAGCAATTCGCAGAGCTTTTGAAAGCGCTCATTATTGGAAACTAGCTTTTCTCGAAGGTCCGCGCGTTCCGCGAGGTCTATGCCCACAAGCAGGGTGTTCACGCAAAGCTGGAAGATCTGGCGACCATAGAGCATAAGCGAGCCGAAAACTCCCGTGCTCTGGCCCTTGCTGGCGCCGCTAGGATAGAAAAATTGATCACCCACATTGCCTTCATGAGCCACCTGAGAACGTGCCTTGTAGAATTGGTGAGCCCACTCATCGAGGCGCTCCGTTCGACCAAGCAACAGCGAGATCGCGTCCACCAGACGGTCAGTCTTCGAAGATTCCGGCAAGCGTAGAAGTGTTTCGAAGGCTACGGCCAGGTTGAGGACCGCCTGGCTTTGACTAAGGCCATTTTCGTTGGCGGCATTGAACCAATGCAGGGCGGAAAAAACGCGCAGGGATGTCGGCGTTTCTGGTTTCTCCAATAGATCAAGCAGCAGGTGGTGATAAGGGCGACGAGCCATTCGGTGCTCGAAATCAATGTGGATGTCTTGCGAGATGTTCAATGTCATTTGCGGCTTCGGGCCATACAGGCGTGAGCCGGGTTCGACCCAGAAGGCATGTCTGAGATTATAGAGGCCATTGTAGCCGGGGACATAGTCTCCCTTATCGGGGTCTGGCCCCGATAAGGGGGTGACGCTTTCCGTGTGATGTTCTGGACGAGTAAGAAGAGTGCTCACGCGGCTAGGTGTGAACAGCACAAGGCTGATCTCTTCGGGCGATAGGAACACGGTTTCGAAGACATCATGAGGAGCTGCGTATAAGTAAGCTACGACATCCCTTAAGTGGGCGAGGTGGCGGAGGCGCGGATCGCCGGAGTGAACCTCGATATCCGGTAGAATTGCATAAGAGGCCGATTTCACACGGAGATCGCTTTGCACAAAGAGCATCCGTGCAAGCTCATCGATTGCAGTTGCTTGATGTGGTGGCAATCCTTCCACGTCCTCAGTTGACCGGAAATTATAGCCGCCGATGCGTGCCGGCGAAGACGTCTTAAGGAAGGGGAAGATTGCAACTGCGAAATCTGAGTTGGTCATGAAGGTACTGTACCACGAGCAGGTGAGGGGCCGACCATCATCTAACTATTTGAAAAGAATGGCTCCGGACAGGCGATGTTGGTAGATGCTCAGCGCTTGGTACCGAAGCGAAAGTTTTTCGACTTCAAGAGCATCTCGACCTTTTCTTCAGCGGTGCTAAGGACGCTCTTCCGCGCCACGGTTAGCCGTACGGGGACCAGAAGCTTTGCCGGGCTTGTCAGATTCTCGGCCTGGATTTCACATTCGATAGCGCCTGAAACCGTGTCCTGGTCAGGGCTGAACCAAATGTATCCCCAGAACGACTCGGGGTCACCTCCGTGTCGCCATTGCTCGCATTCGTAGACGAACTGAGGAACGGGAATTCCATTATCCGGGCGCGGCTTCCAAAAGAACTTGTTCGGATCTCGCTTTCGATCCCGGAAATTATGCAAGCTGCGTAGGCCCAATAGGTCGAGCGGCCGCTGAGAAACTTCTGCTCCCACTACGGGGACTCTTGCGAGAGCGGACAATGCAAAGCTGCCTTGAGGAGCCCAAGTCCCAGTGGGAGCCGTGGGTGGTGGTTGAAACTCGGAAACCAACGGTTCGTCGTCATCCTTTTCGCGATTGACGAGTTCGAAGTTGCCCTTCGCCTTGACGGTCACGAGCACGTCTTTAGCTGGTCGGCTGCCGGTGTTGGCTGCATAGAATGCAAACCTATTGTCGTTCTGTTCAGCCTGCATGATGTGGTGCAGGCCTTTGAGAATGGATTCGCATTGCGAGACCCAGGCCGGGTAGTGCTTATCTCTGTATCGCGCAATCGCAGGCTTGCTCGGAGGTTCGTATTGGTACACCGCGTTCGAGAACGAGTGTCCCCCGATTTGTGGAAACTTTGTCGGTGGCGTCGTAAAATCCGTAACCATAGGGAACTGCCCAGAAATTTTGCCCATCAACTCCGAAACTTCGGATGATGATCTGATAGACGATCACTTCGCCTTCAAGCCGCTTCAATGGCTTCTGATCGACATCAATGCACGCAATTCTTATGGCCGGCTCTGACCGTTCGAGTTGTTTTACCTTGGTTTCAAGGGCCTTGATTATTTTGTCCTTCTCGGTCGACTCAGGCTCAAGCAGCCAGTCGTCCGGTATGGGAGCGATCGCGACTCCGACCATTTTGGCGGAAGCCATAGGGCCGGTGTCGTGGGTGAGAACACGGACATCCTTGCCAGAATGCTTGCTTGCGAAGGCATGCGCGATACCGACGAGAGCATCGTCGTTATGCTCGTAGTCGAGTTGATCCTTGAGAGCTGAGTCCGGCTTAAGACTGTTGAGGATGAACAGCTTCACGGTGGGGGAGGGGCCAGCGACGACCTTGTGATCCGATGTACTGAGAATAATCTCGCGGAACAGGCTGGAGGTTGCTTTGGCGCGGCGCGCCAGACGGTCGCTCCCCTTGTTCTTTTGGCGGTCGATTTCGGCCTGAACCGGTCGCGAGACGATGAGGTGTATTTCATCAGCATCGCCCCAACGTGCCCAATCAAGTTCGTCGAGGGCTCGGCATTGGGCAAAGAGATTGGTATCGGGAAATAGGTAGAGGATCTTTTCCATCTGTTCCAAATATTCCTGCCGGAGAACCTTGGCTGTCAAAGACGATTCAGGTCTGCCGAGACTGACAACTAAGCAACAGGGGATGCGATCTCTAAGCTTAGTGAGTGGAATTTAGCGCCAAATGTGATAGATTCGCGATATGCCCATTCGCAAAAAGTCTGGTTCTAACAAGCGCGTCTCCGCTAAGTTCGTGCTTGGCAGGGAGCGTTTTGCGAAGATCAGTGCCGTAGAAGGCATCAAGCCGACCGCAGCCATGAAAAAGCGTGCCTCTGACTTTGAGGTGAGGGGGCTTTCGGCTAGCGAGCGGCGCCGTGAGATCATCAAGGCTTATCGCAAAGGTTGATGATCGAGTCCCATGTACGCGGCCATTGATGACCCGTACTGCTATCCCGGCACGACCGTCCTCAAAAACAAGCTAGGCCTCCGCGAGCAGCGCGATCTCGATGCTTTCGAGACGGAAATCTCGTTCCAGCGATCGACCGAGGCGATGCCTCCGGGCAGGCTTAGTTACACGCACTACCGAGCGATACACCGGCATCTCTTCCAGGATGTATACACGTGGGCGGGAAAGGTGCGGAATGTACGGATTTCCAAGGGAGGAAGCACATTTTGCTATCCTGAGCATATCGACCAGGAGATGAGCAAGCTGTTCAAGGCCCTAGCCAGAGCGAAGCATTTCAAGGGCAGCAATCCCCAGGCTTTCGCCAAACAGGCGGCCCATTTCCTCGCCGAGTTGAACGCTATCCATCCCTTTCGCGAAGGGAACGGCCGGGTGCAATTGACCTTCCTAACGCTTCTGGCGGAGAAGGCGGGCCACCCCTTAGTGCTCAGGCGGCTCGATCCGGAGCGGATCATGAAAGCCGTCATCGCAAGCTTCGGCGGCAACGAAGCGGCGCTCACGGCAGTTATTCAAGGGTTGTTGGAAGAGCAGGGCAGAGGCTCCGCCCGATGAGCTCGGTAGCGAGGCGATAGCAGACCATCCATCCCGGCTGGGGAGCTCGTCAAGATCGTTGCTTAAATGTGTGACATCTATCACACTTGAGGTTGTTTAAGTCTCTGATTTAGCACAAACTCTAGCACAGAAAAATTTTCAAGCCAAATTTATCAATTCATATCAAGTACTTATTCCAATTGCTATCCGTCTCATAACCTGAAGGTCATAGGTTCAAATCCTATCCCCGCAACCACCGATGCTTGCGAAGCGAGCCATCCAGAGCCCCGGCCTCCGAAAGGAAGTCGGGGTTTTTCTTGCTCGCCGCAAAGCGCAGGATCGCGGGACGCGGCCGAAATCGACGATCATCTTGATCCCGCCATCGTGCCGAGTGTCGTGCTGATGAACCCGCCGTTCTCGGCAATAGCGAACGTTTCCGGCCGCATAGCCGACACCGCGTATCGTCACATCGCCTCGGCCCTGGCGCGCCTCGCCGATGGCGGCCGGCTGGTCACGATATCACGCGCAAGCTTCTCACCCGAGGCCTCAGCCTGGCGCGATGCTTTCGCCCGATTGCAGGAACGCAGCAGCGTGGTGTTCACCGCTGCGATCGCCGGCGCGGTCTATGCCAGGCACGGCGCGACGATCGAGACGCGCCTCACCGTCATCGATAAGACGCTGGCCGATGACCGGAACGCGTTCGCGCAATCGCCGGGAATGGCGCCCGACGTCGCGACGCTGCTCCGCTGGATCGACGAACACGTTCCACCTCGCCTGAGCGTCGCATCAACCGTTCCGTGTCTCATGTCAGCGTTGCCGCCACCTCGCACCGTGCGCGGCTATCTCGCGCGGGCCGCCGCGCAGTCGGTCAACGCATCGGTCGCCGATCCCGAGGGCGTTGACCTCGCGTACGAGACATTCGATTGGACGCCGGCCGAGGGGGCACGCCTCAGCGACGCCATTTACGAAGGTCGGCACCTGGACCGTAGACGAGACCTTCGACCTCGTCACGGCCGCCCGCGATGATGTACCGAACGCCGTCCGCTTCCGTCGAGGTTTTATGCTCGGCGACGGGACCGGCGCCGGCAAGGGTCGCCAATCCGCCGGTATTATTCTTGACAACTGGCTGCAGGATGGGCGCAAGGCGGTCTGGGTCTCGAAGTCGACAAGCTGCTCGAGGGCGCCCAGCGCGACTGGTCCGCGCTAGGGATGGAGCGTCTGTTGCTCACGCCCCTCTCGCGCTTTCCTCAGGGGCGCGAGATCGCCTTGGCCGAAGGCGTCCTATTTTTAACCTACGCTACGCTGCGATCCGACGACCGCGGCGAGAAGCTTTCGCGCGTCCGGCAGATTGTCGCCATCGAACCAAAGCCAGCCGTCGCGATCACGCATCCGGCGATCGATCTCGTCCGGTGCCTTCTCGCGTGTACATGGTCGCGAGTACATCGGGCGCCCGCCGATACCAATCCTCGACAGAGAATGAGCGCAGTGCGGCGGCCGTCTCCTCTGCCCAGTCGCCATCGGCGCTGTATTCCTCCCAGGTCTCGCGCGTTGTTGCGAGCCAAGCCTCCAGCCGTTCACGCGCCGTAGCGGCTGTGCAGCCCAAGAGATCCAGGCGGGACAAGACGACCGCTCGGGGCGCGTCGTAGACCACGTCAGAACTTTCCTCTTCATCGACCGACGGCCTGACGGCTCGGTCGCTTTCCTGGAATAGCGCGCAAAAATGATCGGGAACGACGGACTTTGCGCCACAGATCTCGGTCCTATCGAAATAGATTCCGCAGTAACTTCCCATCCATCGCTCCTACAGTCCAATCTCCAGCATGGTGGTGGGATCCAGCGAACGGTTGGCGCTGCTGGTGAGCGGAGGTCCTTTAGGATTTCCGCTCCCCGTCGCCGCCGTTTTTGGCTATGCTGTCGATTGCGCCGTGGTGGTGGAGGCGCGACCGTCAGACCTTTATCTCACGGAGACCACTACCATAATCGTCTTTGGACCACTGCTTGTCCTCGTTGGCATCAGCTTCTTCTGCTCGTTGCTGTTCACGTTCGCTGTTTTTGCACTGCCTTTCTTCGTTGGCCTGACGATCGGCACCTGGGCCTTCCACACCGGCGCCGGAGTGCTCGGTGGTGTAGCAGCAGGGCTCATGGCGGGCTGGTCAAGAGTACTGGAGCACCCCATGCAAAAGCATACGATCTCAGCCGTCGTCCGGTTGACGGTCGACCAGAGCAGATCATCAACAGATATGGAAGAGCTCGCTGGCCTTTTCGGCCGCGCCATGACCGCCTTCATGGCGATCAACGAGGGCAGGCGGCTGCAGAAGCCCAAACCCGGCGGAGGTCCTTAGCGCAACACGGGAGGGCTGAGGCCCGCGCCTACTTTGTCTCGCAATGCGAAGGCGCGGGCGTAGGCAGGCGTTGTCCGCCGTCGAGCGGCGGGCCAAAAGGAAGCAAGCTTGCCGAAAGCCGGCATGGCCGCGACAGGAGGGAGTCGTGGTCCACTCCCAAGTTCGAATTGGTCAATATACTGGAAAGCAAGTGCCCGCTCACCGGACGCGGCTGGGCCCGGATACCGAGGTCCCTCATACTGCGTGAGAGATCGAAGCCGGCCGAGACGCTGCCCGGCTCGGCTTTAACGGGTGCTCGGCGTGTCGCTGACCGCACGCGCAGCAAGAAGCGCCAAGCGAAAATTGAACTTACTGGAAGTCGGACTTCTTCTCTGGCCTTTGTTGTCGAATCGTAGATTCTGATCTGAAGCATGGGACGACGTTTCTTGAGCTCCTCCGCTCCCGCCCATGCTCCATCTCTGCTCGCGTACTCGGTTTTGAATTGACCATGCACTTCGAGGAGATAACGGGAAGCGGGCAAGCGACAAGTGGATGAGACCATTTTGTTTCTTTATAGGCGAATCGACGGTGCGACGCGTGGGACCTTTAACCATCAAGAACTGAGCGCGCCCTCAAGACATCCACCACCGCTTCCGCTGAATGCTCCAGGGTCTGCTCCACGGTCCTGAGATGAACCTCAGGTGTTGTTGGTGCTTCGTAGCACGAATCGATCCCAGTGAAGTTCTTGATCTTGCCGGATTTTACCTTTGAATACAGGCCTTTTGGGTCTCGCCGCGCGCATTCCTCGAGCGGCGTATCGACAAAGACTTCTATGAACTCTTCCTTGCCAACCAGGCTGCGCACCCTGTCCCGCTCGGCCCTAGTGGGCGAAATGAACGAGCAGATCACGATCAAGCCGCTGTCCGCCATCAACTTGGCAACTTCGCCGACACGCCGGATGTTCTCCTCGCGGTCCGTCTCCGAGAAGCCGAGGTCCGCGTTCAGTCCGTGCCGGAGGTTGTCGCCATCCAAAAGCATGGTATGCCGCGACATCGCAAACAGCTTTTGATCAAGGAGGTTGGCAATCGTCGACTTTCCCGCGCCAGACAAGCCAGTGAACCAGATGACGCAAGGCTTCTGATTCTTGAGCGCGGCGCGCTCCCGCCTGTCCACGGATAGCGCTTGCTCAGCAATATTGGTGGCCCCTCGTAGCGGGAACGCAATCATTCCTGCCCCGACCGTACGATTCGTGTAACGATCGATGACGATAAATGATCCGGTTTTTCGATTGAGGTTGTAAGGATCGAATACTGCGGGCGTTGCGGTCACAAAATCGCAGAACGCGATCTCGTTGAGGGAAAGCGTGGCGGCGGCCAGATGCTCACAAGTGTTGACGTCGATTCGATGCCTAATTGCAGTAATGCTGCCGGAAATCGTCTGCGATCCAATCCGCAGGACGTAATTGCGTCCGGGAGAGAGCGGCTCGTTGTCCATCCAGATCACATAAGCGGCAAGCTGGTCGGCCACCTTCGGTCGGTCATTGGGCTGCGACAGAATGTCACCACGACTGATATCGATTTCGTCTTCCAACGTAATGATAACCGCATCCCCGGCTTCGGCGGCGACAAGGTCGCCATCGTAGGTCACGATCCGCTTGACGCGCGTGGTGCGCCCCGACGCAGCGACCACGATCTCGTCTCCTGTCGAGATCCTCCCGGAAGCCACCGACCCGGCATAGCCCCGAAAATCCGGGTTTGGCCGGTTTACCCATTGGACCGGAAAGCGGAAAGCTTGGCTTTCGGTGTCGGATTGGATGTCAATGCTCTCCAAATGCTCGAGCAAGCAGGGACCATGATACCACTTGGTATGAGCGGAGCGGTCCACGACGTTGTCCCCGTAGCGGGCCGAGATCGGGATCGGAATGATCGAGGTGAAGCTGAGACCGGCGGCAAAGGCCAGATAGTCACGGGCGATCCGATCGAAGCACTCTTTCTTATATGCGACAAGATCGATCTTGTTCACTGCCAGCACGACATGACGAATACCGAGCAGCGAACAGATAAACGAGTGGCGGCGGGTCTGAACCATCACGCCTTTGCGGGCATCGATCAGGATGATGGCGAGCTGGGCATGCGAGGCCCCGGTAGCCATATTGCGGGTATACTGCTCGTGGCCGGGAGTGTCGGCCACCATGAAGGAGCGCCGTGGCGTCGTGAAGAAGCGGTAGGCGACGTCGATCGTGATGCCCTGCTCCTGTTCGGCCTCCAGCCCGTCCACGAGCAGCGCGAAGTCGATATCATTGCCGGTGCTACCGTACTTGAGGCTGTCGCGTTCCAGCGCCTTGAGCTGATCGTGGTAGATCATCTTGCTGTCGTGCAGTAATCGGCCAATCAGCGTCGATTTGCCGTCGTCCACCGAGCCACATGTGATGAATCGCAGCTGATCCTTTGTCCTGGCCAGGACCGGTTCCGTTGTCGGATTCGTAAACATTAAAAGTAGCCTTCCCGCTTCTTCTTCTCCATTGAAGCAGCTTCGTCGGTATCAATTAGGCGTCCCTGGCGCTCCGACACAGTCGTAGTCTGCATTTCCGCGACGATATCTTCGATCGTCGTGGCATCGGATTCAATAGCTCCGCTCAAAGGATAACATCCAAGCGTGCGGAAGCGGACCATCCGCATTTCCGGCTTCTCATCGAGGTTAAGGGGCAATCGCTGGTCATCGACCATGATCGTCGCACCATTTCGACGCACTACCGGTCTTTGTTTTGCGAAGTAGAGCGGAACGACCGGAATCTTTTCGATCATGATGTATTCCCACACCTCGAGCTCGGTCCAGTTTGACATCGCAAACACGCGCATGGTTTCGCCCTGCCGGATCCGTGTGTTGAACAGGCTCCAGAGCTCCGGCCGCTGGTTACGGGGGTCCCATACGTGTCCGGCCGAACGGAATGAGAGTATCCGTTCT
Source organism: Bradyrhizobium glycinis (assembly GCF_016031655.1). GTDB lineage: Bacteria > Pseudomonadota > Alphaproteobacteria > Rhizobiales > Xanthobacteraceae > Bradyrhizobium > Bradyrhizobium glycinis. The sequence goes on along the minus strand of NZ_JACCHQ010000027.1, from coordinate 80,326 downwards.
TTTGCGCGACTCTTTTCCTCATCGCGCCGGGCTCCGCCAAAGGCGGCATCAAATCCGTGCAGGTCGAGCGCCTGCTTCAGCGCGTCGGTCTTCATCACCTGGGTATGAAGCGCGGAGCCGGAATCGATCGGATTGATCCCGCGCGCGAGGCCCTCGTTGTTGACATGGACGATCAGGTCGAGGCCGAGTCGCCTGGTTGTCGCGTCCCGGAAGCTGATCATCTCGCGGAACTTCCAGGTCGTATCAACGTGAAGCAAGGGAAAAGGCAATTTTGCCGGATAGAACGCCTTGACCGCAATGTGCAGCATTACGCTTGAATCTTTTCCGATCGAGTAAAGCATGACCGGCCTTTTGAACTCGGCGACCACATCACGCATGATTTCAATCGATTCAGCTTCGAGGCGGCGCAGATGTTTCGGTAGCATATGTCTTCTTTTCGATGCAGGATCTCTGTTCTTCGCCGTTCTATGGCTCCAGCCGAGAGTGGGAATATCCGCGGCGAAACGGCCGGCTAAGACGCATGGGCTCTCGATGAGCCCAAGCCCCGCTGAACACCAGACTTGCAGATGCGCGAGCATGTCGCATTCCGCCGCTGGTGCGGCCAGCGCCTGCGTCACACCTGATCGGGAGATCAGCCTCGTGCGGGTTAAGGATCTTGGCTAAATCATGCAGCGTGTTTTGTTCGCAAGCATTCAGATGCCCTAGCGGATATTGATGATCCGCTCAAGCCGCGCGACTTCGCCTCGCAACATCTCGATCGCCGCGTCGCGGTTGCGAATGCCATCCAGCCCCGCAGCTCGATCAGCTTCTGACGCTAACAGTTTTTGTTGCAACTGGGCAGCCATCGTGTGGACCGGCCCTCCGGCGTCAGATAAGCCGGAAAATGCTTCCGCCTTGGTAGTTCGCAAATCCCACCAAGTTCGGAATATTTGACGATAAAGTTCAGTTACCTCCCTTCCCCTATCCAGGACTCCGGCTCGCTGTGCATGTAGCAGCTCCTGCTCATATCCGAGTTCTAGCAAAAGCTCGGCGCCTACAAGATCGGTCACGGTTTGCATCTCTTCGACGCTCAATTGAGATTGCCATGCCTTGACAGAGCTTTGGTCGACGGCGTTTCGTTCCAAGATTTTTCGGTCCCCGAAGCTGCTCGATCGAAGATAATCCGCTTGTCTCATCCGCGCCAATGCGACGGCCGCTGGATCACAGCCGAGCCCCGTCAACAGATGCCGGATTTCCTCGTCCGGATACGCCACGAGCCGTTCGTATTGCACGAACCGTGTGTGCGGGCGAGTGCGGTGGGCGGCGAGCTTGGGAAGGCCCAGAACCAAATCAGCGAGTGAAGTTATGATGCCGTCGGGCAGACGGAGCATGAGATCGGCGAGACTGGAGACGCTGACCGGATGCGAGATTTCTGCCCGCAGTGGGATGCCCCACGTCGATTTCAGTGAAGCCGCGATGGCATAGGGATTGCGCATCAAAAGGACGTGTGGCGCTTCTGGATAGACAGATTCAAGAAACTCAAGCGCCATCCAATAGCGTGGTGTCTTGTCTAGGATGATGCGCTTGCCCGCTTGTGCCAGATACTGGTCATATGCTGCATCTGCAAAAGCGCGGCTGGGGATCGTGTGATCTATGCGCCCCAGGAATTCAGAGGTCGCGGCCTCAATCAGTGAGCTACCCGCCGGATGGCGCTGATCCACCCTGCCAAATGCTCCAAGCGCCAGCATCAACCAGGGTTCAGGCGGAGCCACAATGTCTGGATGGTGCTGGAGCAAATGCGCCAGGAGTGTCGTCCCGGATCGTGGAAGTCCGAGGAGAAAGCACACCGTAGGCGAACGGCCAAAGCGTCCGCTCACCGTCCACACTCTCGTTCTTGAAACGCGAATCCTGTGGGCGCTCGCTCGATTGAGCGACACCAGGCCAGCCGCAAAGCGCTAGAACGACAAGTTTGTCTATCACTCATGATTTGAGAACCGTCAGTTTGATCGATCGACTGGATCGCAAAAGGACACTGGAATGCCTCCTCGATTACTCGACAGTTGAAACGAAGTCACGCGCCAGCTCAATTACACGAAGAGTTGTTGGCGTTATGGGAAGGTTGAAACGAACTATACGGACGTTTGACGGTCCGCCCACGGCACATGGAGGGTTATTACGTCCTCTGTATTAAAGACGTAAATGCGACATGCACCCCGCTGATGCTCGGCATACACCGAAAAAGGCTCGGCAAGGGAGCAGACAGCTCGGCAGGCGCGGCAAAGAGCAGACTATGTCGCGGACATCTCGGTGTGGCAAGGTGCAGCAATCTCGTCAGCGCGTATCGCTCCAACCGTGAATGCTGCCCTTGGTCCGCCAAGACACTGAGCCCTAGCTCCGACCAGTCTGTTGTTCGCTTGCCTATCGTTGCGAAGGATACCAAGTGTTTGCTTGCCTGCTCTTGGAACGTTGCCCGCCTAATCGGCACTAAGGAGGCTTGTAAAGGCTGGAACCTGACTCAAGATGCCTACGGATTTCCCTGATCCAGCAAGCGCGCTTGCCCATCTCTACGGACGGAGACGAGATTGTCCGGTGATTCATGTGGGAGATCAGATCGATCCGTGCGCGTCTCGAAGCACTTGCCAAATTAGATGTGCTGGGCATCACTCGGCCACGGTGGACGATCCTGATGGCTGTGACCTATTTGGGCAGAGAAAAGGGTGTACCGGTCAACCAGATGTCAGGATTGATGCTCGTCGACTCTTCCTTCAACAACCCACTCAAAGCTGCTAGAAAACACGATTTGCTGCGGCATAAGTCCTCCGCAAACGATGCCCGGAGGGCAGATGTTGCTGATGGCCAAAACGCGCAAGCATTTCGCGACTCTGGAGCCACGACGGCCGCCGCTAGATGAGCTCGCTTTTGATGAAAGCGGCGTTGACCGGTCAAGCGAGCTCATTGCCAAGGGCTGCTACAGTGAAACTTCGCCTGGAAAGGGCCGCTCCGGCATTCAGAAGATCAAGCACACGACTGTCAGAAATGGAGCTCGCTAACATCCTCAAATGGAATGTCGACACAGGCGAGGCGCGAGATATGTCGGGTTTTGCATGGCGGCCGAGCTCCCCGCGGTGCGCTGGCGCCAGCAGAATCTCGACAAGCTCTCACCAAAAGAACGCGCTGTCCTCGTCGCGAGACTTGAGGAAGTGCTGGCCGTTCCTGGGGCCGGACCCTCACACACGGCATGAGCCAATTCAGCGACCATCTCTGGGTGGACCTATGCGATTTCCATTCGAAGCAAACGTTGTCCACGACGCGGGGCGGTTCCTAATCCAGGACCCCGAACACCGAAAACGGATTCTTCCGCTGTTCGAATTTGCGCCAGGCGAGCCGGAAAGCCGCGTCGTCGGCCAAGGCACGGATTCCGTGCGAAGCGCGCCGATCGGGTGTCGTCTGGGACGGCAGCGGCCTCGTGATGTATTGGAAGCGGCTCGATGGCAGCGGCTTCAAGTTTCGCGTTGATCCCTTTGGAAACTGCGTCACAGCGTTCCATGTATTCGAGAGCGCCTTTTATCTTGGCAGTACGACGGCCGGGAGATGCTGATACGTCAGGACCGCAGTATCGTCGCACTGGAGGCTTGACGGAATTACTTTCGGCGCTGCGCCTGTTGCGCAAAGCCAGTGGCGGCCAATGAACGGCGCTTTTTCCTTTGCCGGGATCCAAAGCCGACCTCTACAGTCTCCGCGCTTGCAGAACGTCACCAAGCTGCTTGCCCTCTCCATCCTGCCGTCGGCACCGAAGGCCAACGGCACCGAGTTTCTGCACGTCCATTTGAATGGGTGGCGGCCCTCCATAGGGGAAGTTGTCTTAGGCGTAGGTTATCCCAATCTCGACAAGGATGAGGATGGGCCAGATGATCGTCCCATTTTCGCAAGATATGTATGGTGCCTACGGGGCCATCACTGAAATCGAACCTCTCGACCTCGGACGAAGCCGATCTTGGCCAATGGTACGTGTGAACGCAGACTGGCCAGGTGGGATGAGTGGAGGCCCCGTTTTCAATGCTGCTGGGAACGTCATTGGGATTATCAGTTCAGGGTTCGACGCGACGACCTCCACCGCGATGATTTTCGGCGGTTGGGGTCGTGTGCATCAAACGCTGCGAAACTTGGACCCGTCCAAGCCTGGTTCGTTCCTTTGCTTTGCAGTTCTCGACGCAAACGAAAAACTGATTGAAGTCGCCTCGAACCGGCAGGCCGCTCAACACCGAGCCGCAGAGATCGATTGTGCGTTCGTTTCCAAGGTGACCTTAAGATCCCGAGACCGGCCATTTCGTGCGTCTCGAGCTGTAACTCCAAATGTGTAAGCCACTCCTGAAGCTCACAGCGCGTCGCTCATGATAGACTAGCAAGAGTGTCGCTTCTTCAACTGAATGATAGTCAATGAAAGGCGAAGAAATCATCAAAACGGCAAGCAGAAAAAGCCGGAGCACGGTTTCAGGCTGTTTCGGCACCCTATCAGCCGCTGAGCCTGCAGCCGTCAGGGATGCGTTCCTCAAAAATGGCGGAGCGCAAAACCAAAGAATTCCCCACCCTCATCGAAGCAATCCTACAGGGCTTTCGCAAAAATTATCCGCCGCACATAATCGCGGTCATGGCAGGTTACGGCTTAACCGCCCCGGGTGTCAGATGCAGGCGTTTCCGCGAAACGGCTCACCTCAAAGATCGAGCAGCATCATATCGAACTCCTCCAGGCGCTGATGCTGATGCTCCCCATTTCAGAGTGGGGCGAATACCGTGCATCACCAGTCGATATCCAGAACACAATCGATACCATTGTTGAGCTAGCCGACGCATTTTTCGCGCGGCGCTACAAGGCTGTCGAAGATGCAACCGATCTCCAAGCCCGGACGGTTTTGGCGCTCCAGGAAAGACTGCGAGTGCACACACAAATGGTGCGGAATTGGGGTTATTTCTCCGAGGTCGTGCAGATCTCGTCCGAGCTCTATGCCCCCTTGGATGATGCGCTTCGCAAAGCTCTCGGCTTTAGCGCGTCCGATCTCATTGCAACGGGCCGGCATCTCGTGTGGGTGCTCGAAGACCGCAACACCGAGAACTTCAAGAGGTTGAAGCTCGCCTTTCGTGAAAGGACGACTCCGCGCCTGGTGCGGGCCTTCTTCAAACATCATCCTGAGATGAAGGGGGACGTCGAAAAATTCTTGGCCGCCATCCCGGGCAACGTGACGCTCGAACAAGTGAAGTTCAGGCTCTTAGCGCAGGCGAGCATCTGGTATGTGGCCGCCATGAGCTTCACCGCTCCGCAAGTGGCGCAAGGCACGGGGCTCGCTGTGGACCCCACGGGCGCCGTATTAGATGCGTTGTCCTGCATCCCGGTGACCTGAGTGGTCAGGACCCGGAGCGCCTGTTTATGGCCAATCAAGTCTGGCGTTCCCCTGTTCTCAAGGTCGGCAGTGCCTATTTCTGCCTGGCGCCGCAGAGCCTCTTCAGTCACATCCATGAAGTCATGCGGTTCTTTGTGGATCGAGCCCCATCGCAGCGGTGGTGCGTACTCAACGGCGGCGGAGGAGCCTTTTCGGCCGATGCAGCGGAAACTTAACGCGCATTTGGCCCGTGATCAGAAGACGGCAGGCGCTCGAACGCCCCGAGTTCGCGGTGGCCATCGCGCGCGCCAACGCGATCGGTGCCATGCTGGGCTTTGCCACCCGTGGCAAACTCGAGAATCTGGTTGTTTCTGCAGCGACACTCGTCAGCTGATCGACAGGTCGACCAACTAAGGACAGAGCGCTGCCACGTTGGCGGTCCTCGGACTTGCCTGGTCAACGAATGGCTATTTGCCGAGCTTAGGCTCTGCGAATCCGGATCCACCAGAGCGGGGCGGCAGCCGCACCGTACGCGCACACGCTCTTGCATGATCGGTGCGTTGCGCAGCCACCTGCTTCGTGACCTTGAGAAGTGGCGGGTGTCGAACCTTATTTTGACTATGGAGAGATCGATGGACGCGGGACAGGCACAGCGGAGCGCGGGTTCCTCCACGGACTTTGAAGAGGGAGAGCAAGAAAGCTACCTGGGCGGGTTCAACCGAGCCGTTGCTGATTGGGTCGAAGCCTTGACGGGGTATCGGACCGCCGCCTCCTCACGCGCCCGAAGTCTGGACCAATGGGCTGCCGAAGAGGGACAGGGCGAAAGGGAGAATCGACGACAGGGGCGCTCGTTAATTAGGGCGACAGAAAACAGGCACTGGCGTTCATTGGATTTGTCATCCCTCGCGCTGACTGCTTTACCCGTCGCCTTGCCGCCGAGGTTGCTGGAGCTACGAGCCAGGCGCAACGAACTAAGCAATCTGCCCGCTAGCTTCCCACCCGGTCTCCAGCATCTTCTCATTAGCCATAACCGTTTGACCAGTTTGCCGGACGCTCTTCCGGAAACCCTCTCTCAGCTTGAGGTAGCTGATAACAGCCTGACCAGGCTGCCAACCAACCTTCCGGATGGGCTCCAGATCCTGAACGCAAATAACAACCGATTGACTAGCTTGCCGGACGCTCTTCCGAGCAGGCTCATCTTGCTCGCGGTTGGTGGCAATCAGCTGACTGACCTCCCCGAGACCCTCCCATCGGGGCTTATTGCACTTGATGTCAGCAGCAATCAATTGACCAACCTCCCAGACCCTCTTCCCAGCAGGCTCGAATCGCTCAATGTCAGCGGTAACCGGCTGACCAGCCTGCCTGAGGGTCTCGTACCGAATAATAGCTTTAGCTACCCGCATTTGGAGGACCTCCAGTCCGGAGATAACCCACTGCCGGACGACGTCCTCGCTAATTTGGCGGCGGCTGAAGCGCCACCGCAGCTTGCGCAACAATCTCTGGATGAGGCTGCCGCGTACTGGCTTACCGATGATCCCGCGACGCTGGCCGAATGGCAGCAATTTGCGAATGAGCCAGGCGCCCAGGACTACGCACGGTTCCTGGAGAGGCTACGCGAGACCGTGAATTCCGGCAATGGCGAGTTTCGGCAGATAGTGGCTCATGATCTGCGGCAGGCGGCGACCAATCCGAGATTGCGCGAGCAGTTTTTTGCGCAGGCTTCAGAGGCCAATGCGAGCTGCGAGGATCGAGTTACCTTGCACTGGAACGGTATGCGGACCGCGAGCCTCAACGCTGACGTCGATAGCGGGGTGTATGACGATGATCTTAGCGAGCTCATCCAGCGTGGCCGAGTCGCGTTCCGCTTGGAGGCGCTTGACGACATCGCGGCCGAAAGGGTCAACTCGCTGGTTAGCTACGACCCGAATGTAGACGATGTCGAAGTCTACTTGGCCTATCAACATCGGCTGCGCGAGCCGCTGGAGCTCAATCACTTGGCGCCTGACATGCGCTTTCTGGCGGTCTCCCACGTAAGCGAGGATGATGCGACGGAGGCGCTGGACTTGGTCCGGGAGCGGGAAGCGAATCAATTCACCGATTATATGGCAACTCGCTGGCAACCTTGGGAGAAGGTACTGAGGCGCATCGCCCCGGGCGAATACGAAGCGATGCAAGAACGGCTCGTCGAAGCCATGGGCGATGAGTTTCAAACCCGTTTGGATCAACGACTGGCCGAGTATGGTCTGCTAGGCGATCCGGATGCCGAGCGAGCGCTCGGAGCCCAAGTCCGAAACGAGCTCGCTAGTGAGATCAAAGGCGAGGTCATGCATCGTGTGCTCGCAGAGCGTGGTCTCGAACTATGAGGCTCCCAAAGATGTTGGGGAGCGGACGCTGAGAACGGCTTCTCCTCATGGGAGAGCCACACATCAAATATATGTTTGATGAAGCAAGGGGTAATCCGGACGGCGCCAATGACTGTCCGGCTAAGCTCCTGCTTGGAGCCGTCCGGTGCGCAAGCAACGGCGCGAATTGCGCGGATCGATGTCAAAGACGTGGATCATGTCATCACCAAAATGGGACCTTCGGCCCGAGCCTGCATCGCGCGGATGTTGACCAGGACTACAAAGCGATAGCCGTCCAGTCGCGATGACTTCGCCACGTTCCCAGATGTCAGCCGCTCGGCGAGCCGAGCGCTCATCTGCCGCCGGAGGCCACCATCGTCTTCGCCCAGAGCCCCGTCGCAGAGATATTTATCATTGCGCTCTGGCGGTACTTAAAGAATGATCGTGAAGCCTCGCCCATCGGGGCCAAGGTACTGCACCTTGGAACGTGCGCTGCTGCCGATCAGGGCCTTTCGGTTCTTGCCGAGCGGACCGCAACGCTTGTCGTGAAGTCTGGGGACCGACCCGGTCAAACGCGCGCACGACCGCCGTGCATGCTTGAAGTCCACAACTTGCTTGCCAAGATGGAGCTCGGCGGGAAGTATCCGAAGTCAGATAGACCGTCCGAACAGGTAGCTGCCTCGCCAAATCGAGCTAGTTGGCTGCGGCAGCGTCTCCGGAACCGATAATTTCACCGCTGCGCGCCTTGATCTCCTCATCAACTTTTCAAGCGGCGGAGCTATCGTCCAACGCGGCTGACGAAAAATCCCGCGCGAGGCGAGGGCGCATCTGCGTACGGTCGAATCAATGAGCGCCTGCAAGAAGGCAAGCTCAGCGCCAAAGTTGGTGCCAAGGGCGACATGCTCGTCACCTATGATCCATCGGAGACTGGAAGCGGTCATGTGAGCCCCGCCGTGATGCTCGAATAGCTCGTCAGCTTTTCGAAAGGCTCTGGCTACAACAATTGAGGATCTGATTTTTGCTGAACAAGCTGCTACCTGGCCGTAGTCCAGGTCGTGCAGGATGCCGCAGGGTTATAAAAACAAGAGGAGAGCAGGATGGATCCGGTTGACCCATTCTTCGATTCAGGAGCCTGGATGCGGGAGTACGCCGGCCTGCAGGGGCGGACTGGGCAGCGAGCGGGCAACGCAAGCGAGCACGGCGACTTTGAACGGCGGCTGGAGGGTTTGAATCTCGATCCGTCTGATGAAAGCGAGTCAACTTCGCTTGATCGGGCTCCCGCAAGAGGTGGTCGAGCAGTCCGGCGGGACGATTTCGGCGGTTCGATGCGGGTGCCGCCGCACTCCAGCTTCAGGGAGGGTGCGCTAGGCGGCACGCGCCAGAGCGTAGACATTCCCACCTTCCAGCTTCCCGCTTCGGCGCAAGTGCCGCAGTCCAGTTTGCGAGATGATCTGTTCAGCAGCGCACGCTACAGCTTTCCGGACGCAGAGTCTGCCGCGTCGGCCAAGAGCGGAAAAAGCCGCGGATTATGGTCACGCTTCAAGTCGGGAATTGGCAAGGCCCTCGGCGGGAGCGGCAGCGGAAAGTTGTCGCGCGACGGCGGGCAATCTGACGTAGCTTCGACGAATTTACGAATTGATTACGCCAGGCAGCCGGGCCGGACGCGCGGGGTCTCTGCGGACGACGAGGAGCTTATTAAAGATTTCCGAAACAAGGCGGCGGGTAACCTCAGCGATGGAACCATCAAGAATGCCGCAACGGATTTGCGTCATTTCAGCGCGCGCCTTAGTGACGCCGGCAGGCCCTCGATTGCCGATCGAATTCGCCGGGAATTGGAAAACGCGCAGCTTGAAAATCCAGAGGTGGAAAACCACCAGCTGGAAGCTGAGCTCGATGAGGACGTCGACACCTACGCAGAGGACCGCGGCAAGCGCATCAAGGCGGCCCTGAAGAAGCTTCGTGAAGTCGGTGCCGGAAACACTTTGGCAGCCGATCTCCGCCGGCTGGCCCCTCATGCTGAGGACGCAAACCTCATCAGCATGTGGGCGGCCGCAGAAAAGGCACCAGCCAGAATCGATCCAAGGACGATCGACAGGCAAACTCGCCGCATGTTCAGGCTGAGTGAGTGGCTGCAGACGCATGGCAGACGGCCGATCGCCGGCCGACTTTCGACCCCTGGGCTTGCTCAGGACGTCGAGGAGTACAAACGCGAAACCGGGGACAGCAAGATCAACGCTGATCTGGTGAGGCTTGGACGCTACCAGCAAATCCTTGAGGCAAACAGGGCACTTGGATTGCCGCCCCCTGAGGAGGGTCAGCCTTTTGCGGAACCTGCTCGGCAGGCCCACTCGCCACAGGAGCTTCCCGCAACGCCAGCCACTCCGAGTGCGGGAGCTTGGGAATGGCTTGAAGGTCAATTGCACGGATCTGGCTCATCGATGCTTGCGCCGCAAAGCGGCTGGCAAGCCGGCTCGTCCCAACTGCTTCCCGCAACGCCGGCGACGCCGAGCGCCGGTGCCTGGGATTGGCTTGGTGAGCAGATCCATGGACCCGCCTCACCAGCGCCGGCGCCGCACTGGGGCGCGCAGGCTCATCTGCCGCCCGAGCTTCCTGCCACTCCAGCTACCCCGAGCGAGGGAGCCTGGGCCTGGCTTGGGCAACAGATGCAAGAACCCGCATCGCCATCATCCGTGAGGCCCCGATCATCAAACATCTACGGCGGTCTCGACTCCTTTGTTGATCTGGATCCGCCCACGCCGCACGACTTGCGCGACGATGCGCGGTCTGCGCCGGCACCTGAATTTGCAGCCGCCTCGTCCTACGCAAGACCGCCGGGGGCGGCGGAGCTGCGGGATATTGGAGCGATCGTTGGCGCCAACTGGCGCCACGGCTCCCAGGCTGCTTCAGACGTGTTGATGGATGTATCAGGCAACATCAATCTGCTGCCAAACCAGTTCGGGCCAAGTCAGTTTGCGATCAATGGAGAGCGCTATTCGGCGACATTTGGACCGGGAGGCCGCAGGGATATTCGCCTGATTCATCACTCGCGAGCTGGAGGGATAAACGAAGCTGGCCCATCCCAACCGCTCTATCGTCCTCCGCAGGTCATTAGAGCAACGCAATCCGGTGAAGGTCTAATCGATCTTGGCTATCTGATCCGCGGTGGATGGCAGCACCGAGAGCGATTCCTTCCGCCTTATCTCGTCCGCGTCCTGGAAGACCAGCGCATCATGCCGGAGCTCGGCCGCCCAACCTATTTCGCGATCCACGGAGTGCCTTACAGAGGCGAGTTGGTGGAAAGGGAAGGACGCCAGCGCGTTCGCGTCTATCCCGAACCTCGGTGAAGAATGCAGGTTGGTGCCATTCCAAATGCTCGGCGGGGAGCTCGCGCGAGGGGTTCGATCCACGCGGCGCTTGACCGGCCATGTACCCCATCGATGCAGATTGCAGAGGTGGGGCGTGGAGCCGACCATTCGCTGCAGGGTCGAACAAATCTTCTGCTCACCGAATGCCTGAACGTTCTTGCGGTACAGCCGGCAGCTCGTAACAACAAACTCTGCCTGATCGCAATAACCTCACAACTCGCGTCTACCAGGTACAAGCAGCCAACCTCGCCCGCGATGTGGGGCAAATCGGCCCTCGCCAAGAAATGGGGCGCGACCAGGCGGTTGGCCTCAACCATGAGCTCGGGGACGGCAATAACATCGCAGTATTGGGTCGAAAGTGATAGGCGCCGCAGCCGTGTTGGTTGCGGGTTTTCTGAGACGCATATTAAGCCCTGTCCATAAGGTCCCGGTCTTCTGTAGATAGGGATGGGGCCCCGCCGTCGACGCGAGCGGACCTGCCTTGCCTCGGCGGAGTGCTGCTCAAAGCCAAGTTGCGCGGCCTGGCTCATCTGCGGCTCTTCCGAGACGGCGTGCTGCACCTGCGACCAAGCTGGTACATCAAGTGGGTCAAAATCTTGCTGACCTTGCCCCCGGGCTCAATCCAGATTGAAGGTCGCTCTGGCCCATATGAGGATCAGAGCATGACGCGCAGCCGCTTTACGGAAGAGCGATCATCAGGATTTTGAAGGAGCACGAGGCTGGCGTGTCGGTTGTCGATCTGTGCCAGAAGCACGGCGTCAGTGATGGCAGCATCTACAAATGAAAAGCCAAGTTCGGCAGGAAGGAGGTCTGGGAAGCCAAGCAGCTGAGGACGCTATGAGAACACGCGGCTGAAGCGGCGTTTGGCCGACGCCATGCTGTACAATGCGGCGTCAAGGGGCCTCCTGAGAAAGAAAAGAAGTGGTGACGCCCTCTTAGAACCGCAAAGCCGTTGCCCGTACGTATGTCGCTTTGTCGTGTTGACGCGCACGGCGCCAAAGGGCACGCCTTGATCATCCGTATGTAGCGATAGCGGATACGGCTGCTGACGAAGATCAAAGGCATGTCTAAAGCCTGGATGTATACTGTCGTACGATGCTGTTGGGCAGTAGCTTCTTGGGTAGCGTGTTGTTCGGGGTGCGTTACGGTGCCTACACCCAATCGGCGCTAGCGCAAGGGTACCATGATGTTGAAGGCGGCCGACTCTCCTTTCGTCGTTGAGTGTACACAAGACGGCATTACCTCGTTGCGTTATCGCAACGATCCGTATGACACGGATTATGTACGGCCTGGAGCCGTGCTGGGGACGGTTCACGCTAGAGTTCGGCGTGCCGGATCCGAGTGGCATGTGCTTCGAACCGGAGCTGATGCAACAAAGCTGATGCATAGCGCGGCCATTGAACTAGCAGCCCGCGATGCCGGCATCCTTCTCACGACCCGCCTCGCAGTCGACGACGCTAGATTGACGTGGGAGATCATACTGCACAACGACGGCATGGCGAGCGTGGAGGTTGGCGACCTCTATTTGCCCATGCCGATGAACACCGAATTTCCGGCAGGGCAACCGATATCGAGGGCTGTTTTGAAGCACAGCTTCGTCTCGGGGCATGGATCGCACATCTTCTGGATTCGCGGCAACAGCACGGGACCCTTCCTCATGCTCTTACCGGAAGCGGACACCTCACTGGAATATTGGGATGTCCACAAGGAATCAGGCGAAGCCAGCGGGACGTGGTGCGCCTACATCTTGGGCGGGGCCGCCGCCGGGGAGGCACTGGCGGGCGGGACTCGCTGGCGACAGCCGACCCATTCCCTGTCTCTGTCGCCGACCGAGCAACGGCGTTACCGTCTCCGCTTCCAGTGGGTTGCCGATTACGAGGCGGCGCGCAGGGCTATCGCGGACGCCGGCCTGGTGGACGTGGAAGTAATACCGGGCATGACGGTTCCCAACGACCTGCATGTCGACATCGCGCTCGCGTCCTCCATTCCGGTTGAGAGAATCGAAGCGGAATTTGCCGCCGATACGGCGGTGCAACAGTTGCCGGACCGGGCTGGCAGGCGACTGTGGCGGGTTCGCTTTTCGCGATTGGGCGAGAACCGGCTGACCCTGCACCAGCCGGGTGCCCGCCAGACCTTTCTTGAATTCTTCGCTACCGAGCCCGTCGAGACGATGATGAAGAAGCGCGCTGCCTTCATCGTGAAACGGCAGCATCGTGACCCGTCCAAATGGTACGACGGTTTGTTTGGCGAGTGGAATATGGAGACGCAGGTCCTGCTTGGCCCGGACAATTACGACCGGATCAAGGGCTGGCGCATCTACGAGGTGACGTGCGACGATCCCGGGCTGAGCAAGCCCGCTTACCTCGCGACCAAAAATGCCGAGCATCCTGATGTGGCGGAAGTGGCAGCGCTGGATCGGTATATAGATAGGTTCGTTTGGGGCGGGCTGCAACGTACCACACAGGAGGCATACGCCTATGGCCTCTACGGGATACCGGATTGGAAGCAGAATAGGGAAAGCAGCGATCCCGGCCCGCAGGGGCGCCTGCATATCTGGCGGCCTTATGACTATCCGCACATCTTCGCGATGTATTTGGCCATGCACCGCATCGCGCGTGACCATCCGGCAATACCCACCCGCCAAAGCGCACGAGATTATTTGGTACGCGCTTACGGTACTGCGCTAGCCATGTTTACGTTGCCGATGCGCGTGGTGAAGTGGTCTGCCTACCGCACTGGCTGCAACAACGAATGTGTGATCCCCGAACTGGTTTCGGCGCTCACGACGGCGGGCTTGACGCGCGAGGCGGCAACGTTAGAGGTGCACTGGGCGCGTAAGGTGCGCGCCTTCGTCGATCCGAAGGCGGACCTGTTCAAGTCTGAATATCCGTTCGATTCGACAGCCTTCGAATCAACGCAGGCACTGGCGCGCTCGGCCCTTGACGACCCTGCCCCCATGGGAGTTTCGAAGGCGGCAGCGCGTGTCTTCGCGGAGCGTCAGATCGCTGCAAATCTGTTCTGCCGTGGCTGGCTGGAACCTGCTTATTACTACCTGGGCAGCGATTATCGCGTGACTGCGGGGGACGCCTATACGCTGACTTACATGGCGCAGATGGGTGGCTGGGCGGTACTTGATCATGCGCTGAACGATGCAGGCGACCCGCATCCGCTCCTTCGTCTCGGCTATGCATCACAACTCAGCGCGTGGGCTTTGCTGAACAGCGGCCCTGCGTCGGCCGGTCATGGCTATTGGTATCCGGGCGAGGAGAATGACGGCGCGGCCGGTGGCGGCTTCGAGCCGGCGCCGAGCGGGACCACGTGGCTCGGTCAACCGCATCACCGTGGAACTTGGTATTACTCGTGCGAGATGGACCTGGGATTTTGTGGGGCCGTCCGCGCTGCTAGGACGATCGTTGCCGACGATCCCATCTTTGGCCGGGTTTGTTACGGCGGCATCATGGAGACGTTCGCTCACACCCTGCGTATCTGGCCACGTGATGGGGTGCGGCGACGGCTCAACGTGCGGCTTCAGTCTCTCCGATTGGACATGGTGCTGCTCGACGCCCGATTCCGGGCGGATCGACCGATCGTTCTGAATCTGGGGGAGGGGTGTATCAGCCTAACGCCGGAGCCCTTTGCCCCATCTGCATCGGGAGTGACGTTCGAATGGCGGTACGATGAGGGGAGAAAGCGCAAGGAAGTGGTCGACATCACCGACAGCAAAATCGTCGTCCGCTTGCCTGCGGCGCGCTTACCGCGCGTTTAGATTCGCTAGTGTGCCGATTATCGGGTGCGATCGGCACTTATGGCCTGCTGTTCCACCCGGCTTCCGAGGCGATGACGATCATCGCCGCAAATCCGAGCATCTCGGCGCACGTATCGCATCGCCGCGGTGCTATACCTCGGGTTCGGCGATGACCGACCATCCCACATCCGCATGATGGTGCCGGGTGGCATAAGCGGCAAATTCAATAATCGCTGTGATATAGAAAAACTGAAGGCCGTGGCCTCCATCGGGGCGAACTCAGGACTGGATAAAAACTTGGGGGCAAGGTCATCTGCTCCCAAGCGTCACGAAAAGGTAGGAGTAGAACGGGCGCTTTCGATGATCAGAAGAATATCAACGTAGATACCAACAGATTAAGCGCGTGTTCCGTTCGGGGCGTGTGTGTGATGCTTGTCGGATTATGAATGTATGAGAGTCCGACGCTTGCATATATCCCCGGAGCGAGATGCGCGGTGTATGTTCCCGTGATTGCCGCGGTATCGCGGTGCGTAAGCTGGCCGTTGGCCAGGGCAGCATCCACTGCAAGCTTGCTCCAGGCCGTGTTGGTCGCAACGAGAGCAATCAGATCACTGGGCCGACTATCAAAAGCTCCCTTCGCATAAAGACGAAGCTCGTAATACCGGCTGATCTTGTTGAGGTCAGGTGGAGCTCCCATGACGGAGAAGCCGCCATAGATGCCGCGAGATGGCGAGCCAGCGGCGTCACTCTGCCAGAGCTGCCTGTCCGCCGCGATGTAGTGAAAATTATTCCCGCTCTCCCTTTGTTGCTTGGAATCCGCCAAATTGCTGTATCGGCTACTGTTGAAGCCAACTCCCGCCCGCAGCCACGTCTCGGGTACGCCGGGAGCAGCCTTGCTCTTGTAGCCGGCTTCTTCAACGAGAAGGAAGCCTGCATTGGCCGTGCTCCAGTTTAAACCAGTCGGATTTTCTGCTATCTGGGCATATGGACCATCTGGACTGATTGAGCGCTGGACGGAGACCTTGTTGTACAAGCGATCGTCGAAATTGAGCTTCAAATTGATCGCCGGCGTGGGCGCGGCATTGGTGCTCATCCCTGCCTGGATCAAAGCAGACATGTTCGATCCTGTGACCCCCCCGAACAATGTGCCGGTGAATTCATTTTGGTTTCTGAGATAGCCAAGTTTGAGCTCTAATGTCCTGTCGAAGAACGTCTGGTAGTAGGCGAGCGTATTGAGCCCCACTCGATCTGGCCCTGGGCGATCCCACGTCCAATATTGCTGCTCGGCTCCCACGACAATCTGTCCGTCGGCAATACCAAACGGGCTGAGATCGTAGGTGACGATCATGAAGTTTGCCGACGCGAAGGTCGGATTCTGGCCCATATAGAGCTGGTTTGCGATAGGGCTTCTCGCTGCATTCGGTAGCTGGTTGTTTGCAAAGATGTTGTGTGTCCAGCCGATGTAGCCGATGCCGACGTCCGCCAGCGCCGATCTAACGCCGCCCTTGTCCTGATCAATCGTATCTGCAGGACCAGGGATCGGGAACCACAAACCTTTTTCACGCAGATTGTCGTACCTCGCGAAGGGCTCGTTGCTCTTTTGCATTCTCGTCTGAGCAGTCTCGCCTGCATTGCCGCACCGCTCGTTCGGCAGACCGGGACCCGCTGTTGGCGCCGGGGCAAGAGGGCGGATTGCCTGGCGGACCAAATCGATCGGGAGCTTTGCGGCTTGATCGGAGGTCCTTCGTCTTGTGCTGGCCTGATCCACATGGTGCCGACTGGGATCAAGCCCACTCGCGCTTTGTGCCAGTACGGAACTGCCGACCAGACAAGCCGCTAGCGAAAGTGCAACAAGAAGCCCACGTTGCTTAGCCCTTGGTCCAAAATTGAAAGAAGCTGCTGGCAGAGCCGAGTATGGCCCAGGCGAGGTCGTCGCGAGAAAGCAATCGCGCATGCCGCAGTTCGGGCCCCTGTCGTCCCTGAATGGATTGAGCCGCGCCCTGATCGACTCAGAGTAAGCTCCCTGCGTTTTCGCGCCCGAGGGCGAGCCAGACGAGCTAGAACTTGATGTATCCGAAGAGAGCCACTCGGACTTCCCGAACCTCTCACCTCGGGGCGCGATGATGGTGCGGTCCGAAGCTTTGCTTGTGCATGACGCCGGTGCGCCAGACCCAGCGGCGATCGCTCGCTCCGAAAAATGCTCCTGATGAGCGCGTGGAGCTTCGCTGTCCTGGCCACACGACATCGCAAATCTCTACCTTGCTCACGCGATTTCGGCGGTGCCGCGCATTTGCATTGAAGGCGGCTTTCTCGAGGAAACGGCAGCTAACGAAAAGCAAGGCTCGCAGGGCAAGAGGCCTGGCTTCACGAAGCACTTCATTGGTTTTGTTGTCTTGGAAAGACGAGACAATCGCGAGGCTCGAAGGCCGAAGAGCCTTTGAATTGGCGCGGCCGGCAACTCCACAAGGCCTAACGCGGTGGCCCAGGAATGCGGAGGACTGGGCCATCGGGCAGCTTTGCTACGTATCGGCGAGCAGTTGCTGGCTCCGTAAGCGCCTTTGGCGCGCCGAAATCTGTCTTGCATCCGAATCCTTGACATGGGCGGTCGTTGGTCACCCTTGCCATGTGCCCGTCGTCTCGAACACTGCCGGAATCGGTAGTTGACCAGGCGCAATGCCCGCTGGTTCAGTCGGCCATTTCGGCTTGGCCGACCAGGCGTGCGCATACGTGGCTAGCTCCCAGTTGCTGGTCTCGGCAAGGCCGAGGCGGGCTCCATCGAACGCATTGCAGGATTCATCGGGCGGTGTGCAGTTGGTGCAACAGCAAGGTAAGAAAACCTGCAAGGTTCGTCTGAATGAGGAGAAAATGCTGCGCCATCGCCGCCGAAGTCGAGAGTCATTGCTAGCTGAGGACGCTATCATGGAGAACGTGCGCAAATTGTCGCGTTGCGTTGCTCAAGAAGAAGCGTTCATACGGGCAGCCGATCGGGAAGGTCGGCACGCTGGTAGCTTTTGGAGCGCGAGAGCATCGCAGGCTGTCGCGCCGCTGAAATAAGTCTGCTGGAATAGGGATGTTTTGCGAGGGACCATGGACTTGATTGATCAAGCGGCCGCTTCCGACTTGCGGCCGCTCTTGCGCCGGCCGTCAACACGGATTCTCTCGATTTTGGTGCTCCCGCTTGTCCTGATCATCTCGTGTGCTGCTGGGGCCTGGCTTTGGGCCAACCTTGAAGAGTTTGTCGAGACGCGGGAAACCCGGGAAGTCGCTTCAACGATGAGCCTGTCACCGGAGGACAGGGCATCCCTTTCCGAGATGAAATGGGCACAGCAGAAAGCTGGCGATGAGATCGCAGAACTCAACCGCCGGATCGATGCCCAGCGCGATGTCCTCAACGGAATCCTGGATCAGATCACCGTGCTGACTTCGCGGATCGATTCGCTGCAGAGTTCAACACCTGCCCCTTCTGCTGCTTCCGAGCCTCCGTTGTCGCCAGCCCGGGCCGTTTCAAGCGCCGCCAGAAAACGCCTCAAGCGGTCCAAACCACATGGACCTGTTTCCGTCGGAGGCGCCCCAGTGATCGCAGGACCGAAGACAGTCGAGCCTTGAGGTCTCAGATCGCTGCGAGGGGTGGATAATCGTCCAACTGCGCTCGATGGGTACATCGTAAATTGGCAAAGCTGGCTCCGCCCGTGACTACCAGAAGCTGGTGCAGCCGCCGGGGCTTCTCCAGCGGCATATCGCTGAGGTCCTCACCATCATCAAGAGCACTCCGGGGAAGTTGGGCCAGAGCCCTTTTCGCACGAGCGTACCGCTGAACGGCGTAATCCCCTGCGCCTCTCCTCTAAGTCTGCTTCTTTTCTAATCAGCCCCGCCGGTTTGAGGCTAAATAAGGTCCTGTCATCACACTGCCGCTGCATCCTTGAAATCTGGCCTGTCTGCCGGAGGCGCCTCTTCGGATCATTTCCTCACGAAGAGCTTAAATTTCGGATCTGCTTACGTGCTTCGATAAGTTAATAGGGGGTACGGTCGAGATAATTGTCGAATGCGGCGGCAACGGCACGAATGACAAACCGGTGTTCCTGCTTGACCCGAATGAATTCCTCTTCAATGTCGACTATCCCGTCTTCGACAAGCATTCGCAGGCGGTCCGCCGAATCGAGAAGAGGAATGGGATCAAATCCGTGAGCAGCACAGATCTTTGGAACGTCGGCCTGCAAATCGCACATCAGACGCTCGATAATCTCAGCGCGGAGGCGATCTTCGGCGGAGAGGCAGTAGCCTTTTGAGGTCGCCAGACGACCAGCCCGAATGTGTTGATGATAGGAAGTGGTTGCGATCTCGTTCTGGACGTAACCGTCACGCAGGCCGCCAATGGCTGACGGACCCAAGCTGATCACGGTTTTGCAGGTATCAGACGAATAACCCAACGAATTGCGGCGCAGCTCACCGGCATTCTGCGCCAGCGCGAGCTCGTCGTTGGGCAGGGCGAAATGGTCGAGCCCGATATGTCTGTAGCCGGCCGAGACCAGCGTATCTGCGATGGCCTCGGCTTGCTCAGCGCGGGCGACATTGTCCGGCAGCGCTGCCTCATCGATCTGGCGCTGACGCTTTATGTAGGAGGGGACGTGCGCATAGCCAAAAACGGCAAGCCGGTCTGGCCGCATCGCCAGAGCCGTTCGCGCCGACTCCACGCACGACCGCACCGACTGATGCGGAAGCCAGAACAGAAGGTCGAAATTGATGCAGCTTACCCCATGCTGGCGAAGACTTTCCAACAGAAGCCGTCTGCAGCTCGCTCTGGACGCGGTTGACCGACCTTTGAACAAGGGGGGCGAAGCTTTGCACGCCGATGCTCGCGCGGTTGACGCCGACTTCTTGTAACGTTTCGATCATCTCGGCAGTGAACGCACGCGGATCGATTTCTATCGCGATGGTAGCTGGTTTTCTGAACGCGAAGTGGCGGCGCAGGAGCTTCATCAAGGCCAGGAAAGCGTTTCCCCCAATGGTAGTCGGCGTCCCGCCGCCGAAATGCAGGTCGCTCGCCGGCAAAGCGCGCGGCGCTCGCTCCGCGACCAAGCGGATCTCCTCATGAATCGCCGCCAAGTAGTTGCGGATAGGTCGCTCGTTGCGTGTGAGGCTTGTAGGGAAGCCGCAATACCAGCAGATCGAAGGGCAGAACGGAACGTGGATGTAGAGCGATACGGGTTCGTCAGGCGGCAGCCGCCTCAACCATAACTCACAAGTCTTGGCACCAAACGTCGCGGAGAAATCCGGTACGGTGGGGTAGATCGTGTACCAAGGCAGGCGAGCATCGCAGTACTTGTTCAGGAGCGAGGTCTGCAAGGCTTAACTTTCCAATGCTCAGACAGCATAAAGGTGACCGAGACCTCTTCTTGTGTCCTTGCGCATGTCAAACGCGCCTAACTGTTCCTGAGATCTGACCCCGCTCTCGATGTGACGCCAACCGCTTTAGGGGCGCGCTGACAGCGGGTGTGGGAGCCGCTCTAGGCCCCCGCGCCAGGAGCAAAGGCCACGCAGCGCGACCAGATCGAGGACCAGGTCGCCGAGCAGTTTGCGGCCGATGGCGGCCAGCTCGTCGCCACGAAAGCAACAAGGCTCGAGACGCTGCGGCAGCCGAGCTGATGGCACAAACTGCGAGCCGGCAGAGCTTCGTCAAACCTTGGAGTCCAGCAATGCCGAGCTTGCCGCGGGCGCAGCAGGCTCAAGCCGAGCTGATCCGCAAAGCGTGCCTCGCTAAGAGAAATGTGAACTCGTTTTGACAATCAAACAGCGTACATGTCTCAATCGAGGACATCCGGCGATATTCAGGCAGGACGCCGACGAAGCCGCGCGCTAGCGTGTGCTCCAGAAGAATCAAACGATTGAGTCGATAACCCAGACGATCGAGGAGTTGACGAGCAAGGTGGAGCAGGCTCGCACTGCCGGGCTGAAGCGATCGGCTAAGCGGGGGGCGCCGAGGTCGTCTAGCAGGTCGAAGGCTCGATCAGTCGTCCAGCCAGTTGCACCGTTCGAGAATCCAAGGGTACGAAATCAGTTGCCAGGGAGGCGAGGGGCGTCTCGCCGCTCAGCTCCGATAGGCGCAAGCACTCTCAGCAGACGCCATGAGTCGGAGGGTTCCTGTCGAAGCGGTGTCACGGAAATATGTTGCTCCTAGATGACGAGTGCCAAGTGCGCCATCGTACGACGTGACACAACGTGCGATTCAAGGGCTTTTGAGCAACTCACAAAAACATTTTTGGATTCAAGCATAGAATGCATGAGCCTCAATTCCGCCACGCTGCTTGTCTCATTGCAGCTAACATCATCACGGATGTACTGATGATGTTGGGGCCGGCCCGGCGCACTTTCGTACCCGGCAAAGTGCGTCGGGGCGCCTTGGCTCGGCGTGCCGCGCCAGCTCCAATGCAGCTCACCAACTCACAACAACTTTCAGGTCCTCACTCATAGCTGGGGTTCAGACTCAATTGATCCGATCGGCGAGGATGACGACGAGGTACACGGAAGCCAGGAAGCTTCTCGCAAGTTTGTCGTAGCGGGTTACAACGCGCCGAAAATCCTTGAGCCGGCAGAAGCCGCGCTCGATGCCATTGCGGCCCTCTGCAGGCGCGTTTGCTGAAGCTGTGGAGGGTCACCCTGTTGGCTTTGTTTAGAATGACGGGCTTCGCGCCACGATTGATAATGTCGGCGCGAAAGCCGTCGTAGCCTTTGTCTGCCAATGAGAGTAGACATAGGATGCACGAGTTTCAAAAGAGCCGGACCTGCGGCTATAACGGCGTCGTGACCTTAAGTGAGATGAAATACGCAAGGTCTGGAATCAGGGTCGCTCAGCGCGTGGATTTTCGTCGTCCACCCACCACGCGAACGGCAGATCGCCTATCCACCTGCCCCTTTCCGCCGCTAGCGGAGCGATGCGCCTAATCGACGTGGAGTCGGTGGACAAAGTCACGCTGGCGTTTCCGCCCTTTCGAAGATCAGCTGCCAGTGGCGCGCTTGGCTCAGCGATTGAACCGATTGTAGTCGTCGTGGAAGGATCATAGCCGGGCCGGGCAACCGCGCCAGCGTGCGCCGCACTGAAGCATGTGAACGATACCGCTGCGGATGCTTCGGTCGTTTTCGCGCGAAAGGCCGGTCTGGTTCATTGGCAGATGCGCCTCAATCTGAGACCACTGCTTGTCGTCGAGCCAGAACGGTCCTTTGCGCATCGAAGTCCCCGCGCCCAATCAAATTGGGCGACGGAATCAGAATTCGCTGATCAAGTACAAACCATGGGGCCTCCTAGCGGTACAGTTGAGACACGTGACGAATTGCCAGCCCGGCAGTGGGGCGCAATTCATGCCGCCAGAGGACGCTAGCTTGGTCGTTCCATATCGCCAATAAGGATGACATCGTCTGGAACGACGTACCGTGGATCACTAATGTGATGCCGCATTTCTGAATTCTTCTGGCCGTGTCTTTGCCCCGTGAATCGGAATCCCTTCTTGTAAAAAAATTCTGATGCTCCCTCGTCTTGAGAAATAAGGGATAGACTGGAAAGGCCCGCTGAATCCCTAATTCGGTCGGCAATGTCCAGCATAGCAGTCCCGATTCCTTTGTACCTGGATCGCTCGTGACTCTCTATGGTGAGAATTCGCAAGGTGCCGCCACTTGGCGCTACGCTCATACTTCCCACGTTATTGCGTTCACCGGCATCAGAAAACACAGAAACACGTTGGACATTGCCGCTATCGCTAATCGCTCTGTAGAGCTTCACTTGCTCACCGCTCCTCTTGTCGATAGCGAAAGAGGCTGGTCCCTGGGCTGCTAGAGCGGCCCTAAAACTGGTCGTATCCGCGCGGGCGGCGCCGGCCAGCGCATCGCGCTGCTGGTCCAGACTTTGCTCGTCGGTAAGGTCGGCGTAGTAGTTGATTCTCATCGCAGCGGATTGCAGGTAGAAGCTGTCGGCAAGCTGACGTCGTGTAAGGTTTCCAATCAGGGCGCCAGCGCGCGGATTTTCGTCGTCCGCCCACCGCACAAACGGGCGACAGCATGTCTATGCTCCCCTTTTCGCGCTAACGGATCGGTTCGCCTCGATCTAGGCAGAGCCCATGGACAAAGTCACGCTGTCGTTCCCGCTGCGGGCGAGAGCTTCAAGAACAGCTGCCCATGGGGCGCTTGGCCCAGCGATTGATGCTCGTAGATCGTCGTGTGGGCGGGCACTCCGCCGCGCTGACGCACATGAAAACTACTGCTGATGATACGCCGATCGTCTTCGCGCGATGGGCCGGTCTGGTCCTTAGCAGATACGGTCAATCTTCACCCGGCGAATCATCCACCCGATGTGCGCCGCGACGACCTCGTGGCAACAGCGGCTCGATTCGCCTCCATTCCGCATCGCTCAGCCAATCGACCTGCTTCGCCATCCAAGCCTCCCTCCATCGGAAAGCTTGAATCACAATTCCCATTCGAGGGGAATCCTTATTGAGTACAGACCCTAGTGCGAGCCCGGCCACATACCTCGCATGTGACATTATCTGAGATGCGTTGCTATTCTGCTTCGGCATATCAAGGCAGCGAGATGTTTCCCGCCGAACAGTTTTACTAGGCTAGAAGCCGGGCACAGCACGCGATGTCATAATGGAACAGCTCGATTCGCCGGGCCAGCAGGTGACGACTACCCCGAAGACGGTTGGCGGCAACAATCAAGAAGCCACAGCGACGGCTACATACGTGGGGATCTGATCGATGGCCATCACGGCCTTCAGCTCGCTAATCAAACAATCAATGCTTACGCCTGCGAACCGCTTGAGTCTGTCCCCTGCTCGAGATCGTTAGCACGTTGAGCGATACCGCGTCAGATGGTCTCAGCGTGTTCTAGGCTCTAGACAAGGCCAAGGAATGGTAGGGTCGTCCCGCCATGCGCCAGCATACCCCTTCTGGAACGCAACGGAGGCGCCGAAGAACTCAAGAGACATGCGCGACATTTGGTGGCTTCGTGGCGGGGGGCGGTAATTACCGCGCGTCCGCGGACCATATTTCGCAAAAGGTCAGCCACATCATGATCCGAACGTAAGGTGCCGGCGCAATTGTCATTCCGCTAAGGCCGATTCCGCGCGCCTATTCGGGGATCCGGGCGATGCAAGGTATAGCCCGCTCAAGGTCTGGACTTCACGTGCCACGTCTTTCTCAGTTTCCAAGATGGTAGTTGAGTTGCGAGAGGGCTACGCTTGCGACGTCGACGGTTAGGAGCAAACACAGACTTGAGGCTGCCGCCGAGAGGAGCTCTACATTTCATACGCGCGGTCACTGGTGCCGCGACACCCGCGCAAATGGCCCTGTTGCATTTCCTCCCGATGTCATGATTGCTTCACGCATTTACCGGCGAACCACAAATCGGACTACAAACCGATATTCTGAGGGTTGATTTTCGCGAAATCACAGTTGGTACGACACTTGCTAGTCGTCCAGGACCCTCCTTCTGGAGATGCGCATGCAAAGTATCCTCTGCATCAAGCAAGCCTCGCGACTGTGCGTACCGCCCGTTGCGCCTTCGAGGTGGCCATTTTCTCCCCCTTCGATTCATTCGCGCCGGACCTGCCGGACGGCTTCGCTGAGACGCCGGGCGAGGATGCGAGGAGTACGGCTTCGGGTATTGCGCATTGCTCATCGATCGCATCCCCGACGCCGTCACAGGGAGGAAGTTCTGCCAACAATAGGCGATGGCAATTCGCAAGATGGGGAGGAAACATGACGCTCCTGTCGTCTTCATCGGCGAGCAAACAATGGATACCGAGCACGCGCGGGTCAAGTCCGTCACCGCGAGGGGCATCGGCGTCCTCTGCTTTCTCTGTATCGCTGAGTTCAGTGCCCAGGATCTCCTCGTGCGCGCCCTGCAGACAAAGAGAAGCGTTGTCCGGACAGAACCCCTCGATGGCACAGGCCATCAACACGGATGAGGGCGCGGTGATCCCCGATCTGGCCAGCCCGTCATCGACGAGCTGGACCGATTACTTTGCATTTGCAAGGGCGCTCCGATCACGGCGTGCCGCTCAGCTGGGACCAGGGATGGCCGCGGCATTTCGGCTGTTTGATGTGACGATCAAGCCGACGCATCCGGCGGCGGGGCAACGACTTGGCGAGCGGTCTGACGCACCGGGCGAGCGCTCAGAATTCACAAAGAACACACGCAAGAGTTCAGGCCATGGAACGGCTCTTTAGCTTCACGGAATGTGCGAACCAGACCCGTTCGCTCAAAGCGTTGTTCGAGCTCCTTGTAAGCTGTGCCACCGAAGAAGGATTTAGTGAGGTCGCTTACGGCGCTCTCAACTTCATCGAGCCCCTGGCGGAGTATCCACCTCCGACCGTGGCTGTGAAGTGGCCGGCAGACTGGTGCGATCGATACTTCAAACGCAAGTACCATACTATTGATCCAGTGGTGCGGCGGACGCCAATGCACAAGCGGCCGTTTTTGTGGGATCAACTTGCCGACCACTACCAACTACAACCAGACGAGAGACGCGTACTGGACGAAGCGAGAGAGGCGGGCCTGAAACATGGTATGAGCGTGCCATTGTTCGGCCCGTTGGGTCGGATATCTGTGGTATCGTTTGCATCTCCATCCGAAGACGCTGACCCTCAGGACCGCATCGGTCATCTTAACGCGCTGGCTTGCCTCTTTCATACCGCCTATGGCGAGATCGCTCCTCCCTCCAATAGTGAGTGCGACCGGAAAGTCGCACTATCGCAGCGGGAGCTCAGCTGCATGCGATGGGCGGCAGAGGGGAAATCGTCATGGGAAATTGGAAGGATACTCGGAGTCAGCGAGAATACTGTCAATTTTCACATGAAGAATGCGATGCGAAAGCTGGATGCGACCAGCCGGATTCAAGCGATCGTTACGGCTATTCGCCTCGATGTTCTTTGAATTCATCAGTCGAACGGAACGAGCACCAACGTCCCATTTTTGCAAGGACCCTCAACGACGTGGAATCGACTGATCTGGTCTGCTAACGTGGAGCGAGGCGTTTTCGCTCCATCCAGCTGGTGACCCGGCCTTTAGCGGAGCTCGCCTGCTGCTTCGGAAGTGCGACAGGAATGCGCGGCAGAGGAGCGTCTGAAGAAAGAGCCCCGACCCTGGTCGGGGCTCCAGATTGAAACAAGCGCGTGGAGATCACCATTTGGCAAACGCCGGACCAAACTTGTAATTGAGACGTGCCGTGATGAGATCGACGTCCTGGTGGACGCGATCGGTGCCAACAGGGGTTGGGGAGCTTGCGTTGCTGGGCTGCATGAACAGGTGGGCATCCTCGACGCCAGCTGACCGGTGCGGGTGTGATGCTGACTTCGGCACCGGCGCCCAGCGCACCGCCCCAACGCACGTCATTGCTTTTGGCAAGCTCAGTGCCAGTCGCCACCAAGTCGATGTGATAGGTTGCTGTCACCGCAGCACCACCCTTGGTGTAAAGCAGCACAGTATCGAACGCGTAGCCGATATGATCGGTGAGCAGACCGGATGCATGTGTCTTGGTGCCATTGGCGATTGCTGGGAAGGCGGTGCTGACGTTGGAGCCGCTGAAGTCAGCCCAGTTGCCCTCTATGCCATAGACCATTTTGAAGATGTACCAACGAAAGCCATCTGCTCGCCAATAGTGGCGCCAGCTGAATTATGGCAACCTCGGCAGTGACGCCATTGAAATCCCAGCAATTGTGGCTCGTGCCCCAGCCGCCATTGACAACGATATAGTAGCCGGACAGATCGAAATCGGGGCTGCGACCAAGAGCGGGGGTGCCTTGATCTTGACGTGCTGCTCGGAGAGGTCCGTGCCGAATGCGGGAGCTGCCGCACTGAGTGCGCCGATGCTTGCGGTCAGAACGAGAAAATTCTTCGTTCGGGTGTTGTTTCCCTACGCCCCGGCGGCGTACGTTCAACAATAAGGTCGCCAATTGCTGTAACCGGGGCACAACACGTCTTCGAAAGAAAGGGTGCAATCGCACGCCGCGTTAGATTGCGAAGCGCGCAACGTGCGATGCGCAGCCTCGAGGAATGGGTCGGCCTGAAGTGGCAACTTCGACGTTGCGCGAGCGCGTATCGAACCAAAGTCGGGCGGCATGCCTTTTCTCGGCGCCGGCGAATGGCGGCTGACCCGGCTCGTCGCTGATGCGCTTCGAGTTTCAGCTTAGTGGTGTGTGGGTTCGCCGAAGAGCCGCACTGACAACAGCGGTCGGGAATGTGCTCCTCTTCGGCGGGGCGGAACATGAGTGGAGGACGGTTAGCTCGAACACGCCTCTGACCCTGTTGTTTTCACCAGATCCCCAAGAGCCTTAACGAACCCAGCCATCTGCCAGTAGATGCAAGCTCCTTATCGCTGGGTCGGCGCCAGTTCAGCCCTCAAATTACGTATCGCCTCGTTTGCCAAATCTAGTGTATTCCGTTCGCCGTTCCTTATCGAACACTCAAGGACAGTTCGCAACCGGCTATGAAGGACCGTTTTGAGATTGTGCGCCAGCAACGGGTCTTTCTCGACAAATCGCCAAGCCTTATCAAATACGACGCTCACGGTAGCATCTGACACCCGCGTTTGCTCTGGTAAGAACTGACTCATCTCAACACTCCTCAACGCTCAGATACAAGAAAGCTCTTGCCGCTAACCGAGGGCTTGTGGCTTGTCCCCGCAAGGTAAGATGCGGGATCAGCAGCCCGCTTGCGTATCGATCTGCTCTCAGCGCTGCAATGACGTATATAGATGCTTGTTGAACTTCCGATGACCAAACTTGGTATTCCAAGGCAAGTTCGATAGATTATGAAACACCAGAAATGAGCGCGCGTAGTTCGCGCGCGTCGTTGCCACCGTGCTCTTTTTGCTTGGCATGGTCACATTTGCGGATCTTCTTCTTACGATCGGAAGAATTATTCGTTCTAGTCGTAAAAGTGCTTGAGTTGTCCTTTTTGGACCGATGTGGCGTATTCCGAACGCTGCTCGTTTGCTTGACATGATTCCGCGGCCCGTCATCCCGTTGGACCCTGCGCATCGCGTCCAGCTCTCCGTGAGGAGGTTTCTGCTCCAGGTGAGTCCGCGCGATGTCTGATGCGCATGGGCTGGGTTGCGCTTCCCAGCTGCTAGCTTTTGGAGTAGGCCGCAGGTCATTCAAGGCCTTGAGCAAACGTAGCGGTGTCATCTCCGGCGCGAGCCGGGTAATAAGGCGCACCTGCCACGAACTGTGGGGGGCGAGCAGTTGGGAAAAAACGGCGGAAAGGCGTCACTTACGGGGACGATGAGCCCTCGACCCCAAGCCGTCGATCGCAAGTGAGTACGGCTCGTCGCATGCATCTCGGCCAGCGATAATGCGCTCCGCCATCTGCCTGAAGAAGCCAGCGAAATGTCATTCCGCTGCTGCACGTGCCAGAATTAGCTTGGCGATTGTGATTTTGTTGGCGGGAGTTCGCAGCGCTATCGGTAATGCCGCCACTGCCTGGTCGAGAAGGCGTCCCAAAACTTGCAGGTCTTCTGGGTAGTAAACGCCAAGATCTTGCGACAGTCGCCCCACCCGCCGGCCGACGGCATGGCGACGGGTCCTGGTATCGCCGAGCTGACCAAGCTCTAGTTCCGCCGCAATCATCTGATCTGTGAGTGCGTTAAGGAGTCGGATAGCTTCGACCTCGTTGCCTTCCTCGCGTATGAGGGCGGCCACGATGTCGAGCTGCAGGTCGACGCGATCCTCGAGATCCTGTATGCGTGAATTGGAAGGGTCAAGTTCCACGGTATTGCTCCAAATTACTTAGGTTGATTAGCGGTTGTTCGTTCTTTCTGGTCGCGAGACGGCAGACGCGGCGAAAGGCTTCATCCCGTCTCTGCCGAGCCCTTTGGTTACAGCTGGTCCACCACGCTGCAAGCAATCCGGCCGCAGTTGCTGAAGATGGCTCGTTAGCGGCCCCAGAACCGGACTCCTCACCACACCGGAGAATGGTGCGCCAGCCCATGCGAGGCAACCCAACACCACCATGATCCGCTACATACGTTGCGCTTTCCCGTAGCGGTCCTTGGCTAGAGATGATGCCTGGCAAGCTGAACGCGCGGATCGACTTTTGGAAGCTGCGCGTGCTGAGATCGACAGGTAGATCGCGCGCGGCCGCCGCCCGTTCAAATGGTGATGTAGGAAGCGCTGACGAGGCATAACCGCGTAATACGATCGAGGAGAGTCGGCGCATAGCATGACATGGCGTGTGCGCACGGCACGCCGACGAAAACTGACCACGCGAGCGGGGTGAGAATCTGCGATCACAAGCTAGGGAGGTGGGTAAGATTGCGAGGCTGGTCTCATCACACGGATCGATATCAGTGCCTCGTCTTAGGCTGG
Organism: Bradyrhizobium glycinis; assembly: GCF_016031655.1. Lineage (GTDB taxonomy): Bacteria > Pseudomonadota > Alphaproteobacteria > Rhizobiales > Xanthobacteraceae > Bradyrhizobium > Bradyrhizobium glycinis. Next base: position 51,168 of record NZ_JACCHQ010000027.1, on the reverse strand, counting down.
AGGATATGTGTCTTGTACTCGGGCAGTCCCATAGCTGACTGCATTGCTTTGTCTGCAGGCCGGCGCAGCGGCGGATTGTCGACGCTGGCCGCTTGGTCAGGGCCACAAGTCCATCCCGCGCCGCTGCAGAGGGGAGTCTCCCTGCCCAAACCCTATGTCGCGCACGCATTTTCCCTGGCCGAGCAGTTTGCGTAAGAGCCGGCCTTCTTGCACAGCTTTAGCGTGATGGGAAAGAGGGAGGCGGCAGTGCGGTAGATTGGGCGGCCGCCGCTGCGATCGGCTATCCCACTGCATTTGCGCCACACCTGCGTCGACTTCAAAGATTGAGGAGTGTCGTTGCGGATGCAGCCACGAGAAGCGTCAAGTGGTCTGTGACTATGCTGAAAGCAAAGATGATACATTGTCACACAAGAGCCGTGAAATGTGCTTCCCGGAAACCGGCGATCGAGTTATGGGGTATTTGGCTGAAATTGGTAAAATCGAAAGTGTTGATAGCAATGCATTCAGTTCGTGGATAGCGCGCGCGACTAGTCTCATCCTCTAAACCGGTTAATTAGTGTTTGCCGCCGACTTGGTTTCAGTGACCTTAATGCTTTCAGCGAGCCTGCTGATTCGTTGATGGCCTGCTAAGATTTAAAATACAAGGTCGCGACGTTGACCGTGTGGCTGGCGCATTGAGCTTGCTCGGATGTAGGTGCTATCACAGCGGACGTTTGCACCGTCCATCCCGGCAATCTTGCCGTTGCCGACGTGGACGGCACCGCCGCCAATTCCGCCTGTGCCGACCAAACTCATTGCGTAAAAAACGCTCACTACGAGGAAATTCCCTTCGGAAGCAGAGTTTCATCCGCTGAAGTAAGAAGAAGTGCGGCCAAAAGATGAGGCGGACATCACTGCCGTTGAGGCTGACGATCGCCTTCGCCCAACGCTAACAAGCAGCCAAAATCGCAACCAGACTCGAAGAACCTCGTGCGCGGGGCTCCTTGCCAAGCATCACTGCCAAATGTAGACGGTCCGCCAAAGCGATCGAGGATTTCCGCTTTGATTGCGGTTGCCGTGTGCAGGGAAATCTCCAGCGGAAGGTTTCCAAATGCACTGAAAGAAAGTAGTTGGCACCTGCCCCTTCCATATGGCGAACGAAGAAGCAGAAACGTCCACGCCGACGCGACCTAGCTCAATCGTACAGGGACGCTTCAGAGATCCTGTGCCTGCGAGCTGGCTCAGCTCGGCACGGCGACTACTTGTCAATCATTGGATGCAGCGTCTCGTTCAGGTCGACATCGGGTAATTCTGCTAGAGCTGCAACGAACGCGACGAACGCTACGAAAGCAGCAAGTATAAGGGAGCTTGCGAGTATCGCTGCTCCAGCGTGCTGAGGGCATCTCATCATCTGTGTCACTTTGGGCTCGGGGAAGGGGCGTCGACGCCAATCAGTTCTATTCGAGAGTCTCAACACGGCCGTCGCGCCAGCGGCAAACCAGAAAACCAGGAACAGCATTGTGGTTCGTTGTGCCGATCCGAACTGGCCCAACCACGGTCTTGATCGCCAATGAACGAAGTGCGCTTGCGGCGCGCTCAGCATTGAGAGAGCCGGTCCGGTTCATCTCCCCTGGCCATGCTTTCACGGCGGCATAGGCGCGTCGTGCCTTCAGCGGACAGGCTGGACGCTTGAGTCCGGCCCTCGCCGGCGCATTGGCAGTCCTGGCGGGGCCGACATGAAGTCAAAGACTGTGCCATCTCCAGCGCTGCTTGTAATGTCGAAGAATTCAGAGGTCATCAAGGTATCGCTCACCGTGACGATGCGGCCGCCCTGCTTCGGATGGCCGGTGTATGAATAAGCGATTTCAGTATGACAGCCGGCGATATACACGGTGCGGACCCCATCCTTCTCCATTCTTGAGACCAGCGCTGTGAAGTCCGTTTCGCCGGCTACGTAGCTTTGCCGAATGACATGTTGCCCCAACATTTCAAGCTGTGACTCAACCAGGTCGGCGACAAACGTGCCCGTGGTGCCCCTGTCGCCGAGCACTGCGATCTTGTCGTTAGGGAAGTTTCTGTGAATGTACTCAGCGGCGGCGGCGCCATGTTGGCCGTGGCGGCTGCAGATCCGAAACACGATCTGAAGGCTGCGTTCTGTTAACCGAGGAATTGTCGAGTTAAATGACAGCTGAACGATGCCTGCTTCGACGTAGAGTCCGGAAACCGCGACCGACAAAGAGGAACAAGAATGGTCAATGACCATCCGTAGCCGCCCTGTTGCGAACCTATTCGCGATTGCGACAGCTTGGCTCGGGTCGCAGGCGGAGTAGGCGACGCTTGAGATCATCCTGAGATCGGGAAGTCGCCCCGAGGCGTTCAACACCTCGATCGCGGCAGCCGCAGAGTCGCGCGTTTGCAAGCCCAACACAGCGCTCTTTCCGTTCATTGGCCCAGTCATGGCAATATTGACCTCGGAGCCGCGCGCAGCCGAGGCAAGGGCCCAGAAGAGAAGCGCTGCACTCGCGGCAGAAGCATAATGCCTATTCAACATTGCTGAGCTCCCAATGCTCACATGAAGTGACACGCCAGCAGCTGTAACCAGGCGAGCCTATAGGTTGAAGTCACCGGTCACGCGAAGCGTGCGTTAGGGCGGCCAGATTGCGATCAGGGTAGAGTCTACAATGTGACGTTACGTGCGGTTCAAGGCCCGTTTGTAGGGAATCTCGATAAGGCGTCGTCGGGGAGACTCGGATTGTCGAGGTCCGTTAGATTTGTCCGGTCCAATCCGAGATCTGCCGGCCGGCATCAGAGCCGCCGATCAACCACAGTACGGCTGATCCTCCAACCCCCCAAGGGCACGATCGAGATATTGCATGAGGCGGGGATCCCAACCAGCCAGACTACGGGGGGCGCTCAATCGGGCAAGTACCTTCAAGATGATCGAAACGCGTGAATCAGCGCCGGAGATTTCGCTGATCAGCAGGCGCGCCGCAGTCGCGACAGCCTTTGCCCGCTCGCCGCAAGGGTGCTCGCCCCGATCCATGCAATCCCGCAAGTCGTCGCGGATCCGCCGCCACCGCTCCTCGCGATCTGCAGCAAGCTTGCAGGTGCATCGGGATGTCTGACTGCGCGTCTCGACCCGCGACATGGCATTCAGGGTGGCAGGCAGCTCGTCTACACTTACCTGGGTCTGACTGTCGATGGTCATGTTACGAAGACGATCTCGCAACAGAGTTGCTCGAGCGACTTGAAGTTCTATCCGCTCTAGATGTTTGCGCAGCAGGTCAGTGAGTGAGGTCGTTCCCTCCATAGCTTTGCGAATCTCGACAAGGGAGAAACCAAGCTCTCGTAGAGCCCGAATCTGGTGAACCCGTTGAACGCTTTCGCGATCGTACATCCGGTGGCCACCGTCAGTACGCTCTGAGGCGGCTAGGAGCCCCGTGTGTTCATAATGGTGCAGCGTGCGTACCGTTACTCCGGTCGCCTCTGCAAGTTCGCCAATGCGCCATCGACGCCTTCGTGGTGTAGCTTTGCTCATGGTGTTCAATTTCAAAGCCTACAACCTAACGTCACGTATGATTCAAGCGATTTCAAAGCTCTAGCCGCGTCGTCTTCCATTCCGGCGCGAGAGTGGTGACTATCCTCAGAATGGCGGGGGATCAACCCTGAGGGCGAATAGCGATCAACAAGTTCGTCAGGTATGCCAGTTGAGCGTCGCCAGAAGCTGTACGCTCCAGGATCAGCTTGGCGATAGCTGTGCGATTTTCCGGATTTCGCATCGATGGGGGTAGCGCGTTGACCGCGCCATCATAAAGGCGTCCCAGCGCGGAAAGCTCTTCCGGATCGTACACCCCAGTACATTTTTGCAACGTTGGGCTCCCTGTTTGTCGTGGCGTCAGGGCATCGCACGCCGTCAAGACGTTTGGCTGCGGTGGGGCTAAAAGAAGTCAGACCAGCGGTATGAAGCGATGAAGACGCGATGTACTCCAGAGCGATGCGACTGAGCAACATGCGAGCGCAACGATAGCTTTCGATAGCGCAAGAGTTGTCGCCATATGCATCGCCAATGCCCCCCACGCTCACCGCGCGTGGTGAGATCTCTTCCGAGGAAGCTGAACCGTCAGGCTTATCGTGAGCCACTACCGATTCTGAGGGGGTGACAACGACAGCCCCGTGGTTAATCCTGCTGTATCAAGGCAGTGCACCTGGCGGCCTGATTGCGGCCGTGCCTAGCTGTCTCTGACGCCAAACCACTAGTCCAGTTGCCGCCCGCATGTCGAGCCTAATGCCAACCTGCGGAAGAGTTACACAAGGTGGTCGTGACAGCGTTGCGCTGCGGCGATCCCATTGAGCACCGACGTGTTTGAGTGAGGCGTGCCTCGAACCGTTCGTTGGGGTATGACGTTCGCGGACCTTGCGTACGTCCTTACGACGACGGCGAGCCAGATCGCGCGAATACGTTGGCGGCATCCGCTGGTTCCAAACTGCGGATCATGGACGGCTCTTGTGCGGTAGCCATGCGGGTAGCCTCCTGCAATAGTATCTCTCGCATCCAGAGGCTTTCTGGGTCGCTGTCGTGAAGCACGGGCCATTGGACCGCCTCAGTGAAGGCGGGGAATAGCTGAGGAAGCTCGGCAATCCGAAGAGGCATCGTGTTTTGATAATGCTTTGCGAGCCTTAGTGGCATCGTTCCTATGCGGTTCGTGCCTAGCAGCAGCGGCGGAATCATGCTGAAGCTCTGCACGAGAACCTCGATACGCCGATTGAGGCCGAAATCCAGTAAAAAGGATTCGTCGACCGGCCTCTTGCGCGTACCTCCGAGGTTAACCGCAACGTGGCCCATCGACATATACCGATCGAATGTAAGCCGCCGTAGGAGCTCGTTGTTCGTGCAACAGCCTACGCAGACGAGTCTCTCCTCGAACAGAGCCGCTCTGGGGTGCGCGTTAGACAAGAAGAATTCCGGCAGGATAACAAAATCGACTTCGCCGCGGCGCAGAAGCTCATCGTGCTGAGTGGGCGGCACCAGTTCGAAGCTCACCGCGGGTGCCTCTCGCGCGGCGCGCTCCACGACACTTCGGAAGAGTACGATTGTTGTAAAATCAGAAAGGCCGATCCTGAAGCACCGCTTCGATTGAGCCGGATCGAACGCGGTTCGCGCGATGATTGAGAGCTCGATATGCATCATGGCCTCGCGGACAGGAGCTGCGAGTTCTTCCGCGCGTGACGTCGGGACCAGTTCCCGCCCCTTCATCGCAAACAGCTCATCACGAAAATAAGTGCGAAGCCGGGCAACGGCCGCGCTCATCGCCGGCTGACTTAGGTTAATCTTGCGTGCCGCTGCCGTGAGGTTGCGCTCAGTCATTAGAGCATCCAGCGCCACGAGAAGATTCAGATCCAAGCCTTTGAAACGCATGTCTTCATATCCAACAGAAACAAGCTTGCGTGCATCTAGCGAGCGGCTACGGCTGAGCCTGAAGCGGTTTTGTTGCTTCTCCCGAATCGGATCTACCGTGAGATCGCGCGAAAACGCTCGCGAAATGATCGCAAGAACGGCAAGCAGGCGGTAGCTGGACCACCAGCGGTCAGAAACCAACAGGAGTTCCGAAGCAGATCGATCTCGCCGCTTCCGTAGAGCTTCGCAACACCCCTGGTCAGTTCGTTAGTGTCAGGCCGGCGCCGTGAGCTCGCCAAAGCGCCCCGTCAACGGGATTCGTAGCGTACGTTAGTTGCGAGGGCGAACCTACAACCTGACGCAGTGTGGGGTTCAAGCGATTTTATTAGGTAGGAAAAGCACATTGCACTGGAATGTGCGTGCGCGATATCGCCGGGCGTCACCTGTTTGCAATCCAAGCGCGTCAAACCGCAACTCCGCCATCAGAACGCTCACACCAGGAAAGTCTTTGCAATCGATTGCCGCCCAGCTGCGGCCTCGAATAGCTCGCGCCTTAGAGGTCCAAACAAGTAAGCCGGCGAGCACACTGAAAGGACTTAGTAGCGTATTTAAAACGTCCCGAGAGCGGCTTTCTGGTGAGCCTAGCAACCGCTGCGAGGGGGAGGCTTCCGATGCCCAGACGCCATGTTTGATGCCTCCTCCAGCAATATCCGTCTCATCCAAATGCTTGCCGGGTCGGTATTGTGGGACGCAGGCCATTGCACCGCTTCGGTAAATTTGGGCAAGGCTACCGGAGGTTCGACGATCCGCAGTGGCATCAGCTTCTCGAAGTGTCTGGCGAGCCGTAATGGCATCGTGCCGATGCGGCTCGTGTCCAACAATATCGGCGGAATTAGGCTAAAGCCCTGCACCACGACCTCAATGCGTCTCTTCAGGCCGTGCTCAAGCAAAAACCATTCTTCCAGGTTTGGTCTCAGCGGCCGTCCGAACTGGGCCGTAACGTGCCCCATCGAACTGTATGTCTCGAACGTAAGCTGCCGCGATAGCTGCTTGTTCGTAGGACATGCCACGCATACCATGGTCTCGTCAAAAAGCGTCGCCTTAGGGTGCGCGCTCGACATGAACACTTCCGGCAGTATGAGGAAGTCCACCTCGCTCCGGCGGAGTAGCTCATCGGGTTCATCCGAGAATGGCAGCAATTCGAAGCGTACCGCAGGGGCTTCTTTTGCAATACGGTCCATGATTCTTCGGAAAAAAACGATTGTCATGAAATCGGAGAGAATAATCCTGAAGCGTCGGCTCGACTGGGTCGGATCGAACGCGTCCCGCGATATGATCGAGAGTTGGATGTGCAGCAGGGTCTCACGAACCGGACCTGCAAGCGCCTCCGCCCCAGGTGTCGGGACGAGTTCGCGACCTCTCATGGTAAACAGTTCATCGCGGAAATAGGTGCGCAGCCGCCCGATCGCGGCGCTCATAGCGGGCTGGCTCAGGTTAATCTTGCGCGCCGCCGCCGTGAGGTTGCGCTCCGTCATCAGAGCATCGAGCGCAACGAGAAGATTTAGATCAAGTCCCTTGAACCGCATGTCGTGAGTCTATCCATCGTGTGGATGTGTTCTATCAAAACAATCGATTTTACCAAATTGCGGGATGTTGGATAGCAAACATCAGTTTAGAAGATTAATCAGGCATACCAAGATGGCTGCTGGTCGCTCCAGGGCTCAGACTGAAACTCCTGGACGCGCGAGCATCCGCCATATTCGTTGCGAGGGCGGCATTACGCGTGCCGTGCGGGCCACGCTGGATCTTCTTGGTGTGAAGCGCGCTCGATCCGACGCCCGCCGCATAAACGTTCGTATGCGTATCTCATCCGTTTCCATATCGGTGGTTTACCGGCGTACACTTGAGAGCGCGTTCAACCTCATTCTACGTTCACGACATAGCGGCAGGCGCGGATTGCGGATGCCAAGTAATGCCGGCGACTCTCAGGGCTCGCCTCTCCACCGCATTTGGGGCGTGTCGAAGATGCATAAAAAACAGATTGATCTGATGCCACTCCGACGCGCCATTGAGGCTCCTCGCATCGATAGCCTGACCTCAGACGTCAAAGCGTCGACAGCGGCACGGGACGTGGTGGAAAAGTTCATGCCGGGGGACAGGTTCTGGGTCGTCCAATCACCTCGTCGGCATCTTTCGACATATCTCGGGCGGGGCATTGGCCGGATGACGATTTCGAATCGTGGGGTCGCTTCGTCTGAAACAAAGGCGCATCGCGCGGTGCAAGAGTGCGGTGCCGAGCTGCGAGCGGGCATGGCGCGGCATTTCAGCATTGGTCAGCGGGTCGCCGAGTAGCGAGTTCACGTGTCCATCTCCGCTCCTATTTTCGCTGGCGCAAGGAAGCCCGCCATGAACATCGTCGTATCCCCGACTGGCCCTTCTTCGCGCGCTAAAGTGCAGTGGACCCGTCGCTGGGAAAACGAACTGCAACTCGCCGATCATGCCGAGCTCGCCGAGTTCTTCCGCAACAGTTACGGGCCGACCGGAGCGTTCAATGCGCAGCCATTTGAGGGCAATCGGAGTTGGGCCGGTGCAAGACCTGAAGTCCGCGTCATCGGTTACGACGCGCGCGGGATAGCCGCTCACCTCGGGCTACTGCGCCGCTTCATCAAGGTTGGTGGGGTCGATCTCCTCGTGGCCGAACTCGGGCTGTATGCGGTGCGTCCGGATCTTGAAGGGCTGGGAATTAGCCACGCTATGCGCGTGACGTATCCCTTACTGCACGAGGTTGGGGTTCCATTCGGCTTTGGCACGGTTCGGCCCGCGCTTGAGAGACATATGACTCGGCTGGTCGGAAGGCAGGGGCTTGCTACCCTCATGTCTGGCATTCGCGTCCGCTCCACGCATGTGGATGTCTATCCCAATTTATCGCCGATCCGGATCGAAGACGTGATCGTGGTGGTGTTCCCGGTTGGACGCTCGATTAGCGAGTGGCCGACCGGGACGATCATCGATCGTAACGGGCCTGAGCTGTGAACAAGCTTGTCCCGCCATCCGCTGTGCGCTGCGACTACGCTGACGTGAGCGGCAGCCGCCCTATCTATTTGACCTTCGACGACGGGCCAAATCCATTTTGCACGCCAGAGGTGCTCGATGTGCTTTCGCGACATGGCGTTCCAGCGACATTCTTCGTGATTGGCACGTACGCAACCGAGCAACCTGAACTCATTCGACGAATGATCGCAGAAGGGCACGAGGTCGCGAACCACACGATGACGCATCCGGATCTATCCAGATGCGGACCTGCGGAGATACGCGACGAAGTGCTGAAGGCGAGCGAGGCGATCCGTTCCGTGTGCCCGCAGGCCTCTCCCAGGCACATGCGAGCACCTTACGGCATATGGACACGAGAGGTGCTCGCTATGTCAGCGAGCGCTGGTCTCACAGCGGTACACTGGTCGGTTGATCCGAGAGATTGGTCCCGCCCCGGGGTCGATGAAATCGTGAATTCAGTGCTGGCCAGCGTTCGGCCAGGTGCGATTGTGCTCCTGCACGACGGATATCCTCCTGATGAGGGGGGACTGTGCACTGAAGCCACGCTGCGTGATCAGACCACGATGGCCCTGTCATACCTGATACCGGCACTACAACGGCGCGGGTTTGTAATTCGTCCGCTCCCTCAACTTCACTGAAAAGAAAACTGAGTACCTATGGACGTTCTCGCCACAACCAGTGCTGTCGCCGTTTCGGCTTATGCGCTGCTCTCGACTATCTACAAGAGCGCGCAAGCGCTTTATGCCCAACCGGTGAATAACTCGTCGCTGCACGACAAACCTGAGGCGGTCCTTCCCAGTGTAGACGTCATCGTGCCGTGCTTCAATGAGGATCCAAACACGCTCGCCGAATGTCTCGAGTCGCTTGCTAATCAAGACTACGCCGGAAAGCTACGCGTTTATGTGGTCGACGACGGGTCAGCAAATCGCGGCCTTGTCGCACCTGTCCACGAAATTTACGCGAACGATCCTAGGTTCAGCGTCATCTTGCTGGCAAACAACGTTGGCAAGCGCAAAGCGCAGATCGCTGCGATACGCAGCTCATCCGGCGATCTCGTGCTCAACGTCGACTCGGATACTATACTTGCTGCTGACGTCGTCACGAAGCTTGCATTGAAGATGCGTGACCCGGAAATCGGCGCGGCCATGGGCCAGTTGATAGCGAGCAATCGCAGCAAAAGCTGGCTGACCAGGCTGATCGATATGGAATACTGGTTGGCGTGCAACGAAGAGCGCGCGGCACAGGCTCGCTTCGGTGCGGTCATGTGCTGCTGCGGCCCATGTGCCATGTATCGCCGCTCCGCGCTCGCTCTCCTGCTTGATCAATACGAAACGCAATTCTTTCGTGGGAAGCCGAGCGATTTCGGCGAGGATCGGCATTTAACGATCCTCATGCTCAAGGCGGGGTTCCGAACCGAATATGTCCCGGACGCGATAGCTGCAACAGTCGTCCCGGACAGCCTTGCGCCATATCTCCGTCAGCAACTCCGCTGGGCGCGCAGCACCTTTCGAGACACGTTTCTTGCATTACGTCTGCTGCCGGAGCTCGATGGCTATCTTACGCTAGACGTTATCGGGCAAAATCTCGGACCATTGCTTCTCGCCCTTTCAGCTTTGGCTGCGCTCGCGCAGCTCGTAATAGGCGGCTCGGTACCCTGGTGGACCGGATTGACGATCGCAGCAATGACGATGGTCCGGTGCAGTGTGGCAGCAGTCCGTGCGCGCGAAGTGCGATTTCTCGGCTTCTCGCTCCATACACCGATTAATATCTTTCTCCTCCTTCCTTTGAAGGCCTATGCGCTTTGTACGTTGGGCAACAGCGATTGGCTATCTCGTAAAGTCGCCAATGTACCGAGCCAAGGGGAAAAGCAGCCCGTCGTCCTGCACCCGAACGCAGGACGAGGTTCTGCAAACAATGCAGGACTGTGTAATACGTTCTCACACGGTCCATCGAGCCTGGTGACGACGGAGAGTGCTCGCGGCCGCGATCGTTTGACTGCCCGACAAAAAGTGGGTGGCTCATGACCTCGGACAAAAACCGTCAGCTGCTAGAGCGAGAGTTGGCCGTCGACGATCCATGGCGCTTCGACAGTAGTTCGTTCGAGCAGGAGCGATACGCGCAAATGCTCACGATGTCCCGTCGCAGCGGAGATGTTGCCTGCGCCCTCGAAGTAGGATGTGCAGCCGGTTCATTCACCGAGATGCTGGCGCCACTCTGCAAGCGACTCACCGTAGTCGATGTCATGCCGCAGGCGATCGAGCGAGCGCAACGACGCACCAGGAAGTGGTCACATATCAAGTGGGTAACCTGCGACATTCAACGATTCTCGACCACTGAGAAGTTCGATTTGATTGTAGTGGCCGAGGTTCTCTACTACCTGAAGGACGTTTTCGAGATGCACGCAGCCATTCGGAACCTGGTGGGCATGCTTGCGCCGAATGGAGCTCTGATTTTCGGGTCCGCACGTGATGCCACGTGTGAACGCTGGCAGCATGCTGCTGGCGCCGAGACGATGATCGCTCTCTTCAACGAGAGTCTATCCGAGGTCGAGCGTCTTCACTGCCACACCGAGTTGCCGAACGAAGATTGCCTGATCGTGAGGTTCCAAAAGCAGGGTCACTCGTCAGAACAATCAAACGTCGGTTGCTAGGTTAGGAGGGCGTATGCGTATCTGCGGCATCAAATTAACACATGACGGCGCGGTTGCGGTCGTCGAAGATGGGCGGCTTCTCTTTTGCACGGAGCAAGAGAAGCGCGACAACAGTCCACGCTATCAATCAGTCGAGAATCTTGATGCAGTCGTGCTCGCCTTGGCGGAGCACGGCCTCGATCCACGAGATATCGATCAGTTCGTCATCGACGGCTGGGATGGGGAGATTGAGTCGCAGTTCCAAGTCCTGAGTGGAGCTGTGCCGATCGGGCTGAAGGGGGCGCCATACGTCGAACGCGCTAATGAGGGGCTTCTTGATTCCGTCGACGGCTTTGGCCTGATCCTCGGCGGCAAGACGTTTCCATACAAGAGCTACCCTCACGTCACTGGCCACGTCGCGTCAGCATATTGCACCAGTCCTTTCGCCAGCGCGGGAAACCCGGCGTTCTGTCTGGTATGGGACGGAAGCATCTTCCCACGCCTTTACTATGTTGAACCTCGGGGCGCGCGGCTCATTGCATCGCTGTTTCCAATCATCGGCCACGCCTATGCCGCCGCGGGCCTCCACTTCGGGCCTTACAAGCAGCCGAACCGCGCCAGTTGGGACTTGGGCATCGCAGGCAAGCTGATGGCATACGTCGCCCTTGGCGCTGTCGACGAAAGCATCGTGGCGGTTTTTCAGGAGCTCTATGAAAAGCGCTTCGCGGCCGACACGGAGCAGGCTCGTCGCTACCGCGCGGACATTCATAATGCGGAATCGTCTCTTGCAGCTATCCACGAGTTCTTCGAGGCAAGCGCTTGGCGCCTGACAGACAAGCGAGCGGAGGACGTTCTCGCGTCGTTTCACGTGTTCCTGGAACGTCTCCTTGTCAAGGAAATGGCGATGGTTCTGCTGCGGCACTCGTCGCTTCCAGGAGCGCGAAATCTATGTATCGCCGGAGGTTGCGGCCTCAATATCAAGTGGAATAGCGCGCTTCGTGCGACGGGATTGTTCGATGATGTCTGGGTGCCGCCGTTTCCGAATGACAGCGGCTCGGCAATCGGCGCTGCTTGCAGCGCGATGGCGGCGCAAGATGGCTTCGGGCCGTTGGAATGGACAGTCTACAGTGGTCCGTCCCTGCAGGACAGCGAGCTTCCGTCGGATTGGGAAGCCGCGCCTTGCAGTCTGCGTGAACTAGCGGTGATTTTGGCTGGCAATAAGCCGATCATCTTCCTTTCCGGGCGCGCCGAACTTGGGCCGCGGGCGTTGGGCGGCAGAAGCATTCTTGCAGCCCCGACGTCCCCTGCAATGAAGGATCATCTCAACAACATCAAGCGTCGCGAGCACTTCCGACCGGTGGCGCCGATCTGTCTGGAGGATCGAGCACCGGAGATCTTCAGCCCTGGTACGCCAGATCCGTACATGCTGTTCGATCACCAAACCCGGACGGAATGGCGTGACAAGGTCCCCGCCGTGGTTCATCTTGACGGCTCGGCGCGGCTGCAGACAATCTCGCGCAACTCTGCGCACAAAATTGCCGCGCTGCTCGTGGAATTTGAGCAACTTACGGGCATTCCGCTGCTCTGCAACACCAGCGCTAACCTCCACGGACGGGGCTTTTTTCCGGATGCTGCGGCGGCCTGCCAATGGGGGCGTGTCGAGCACGTTTGGTGCGATGGCCTGCTCTGGACCAAAACAGCCGTTCAGAAGCCATCGTCCGCGGAACGACTTCTGCTAGCCTGAGATGCCCATGTCCACGGTAGCGATCGACCTTGCCGGCGTGAAGAAGTCTTTTGGCGACAAGGTCATCGTCAATGAACTGTCGTTCTCGGTTGCGCGCGGAGAGTGCTTCGGTCTGCTTGGGCCCAATGGAGCCGGTAAGAGTACGATTGCGCGTATGCTTCTCGGCATGATGTCGCCGGACGGAGGCAAGATTACGGTCCTTGATGAGCCTGTGCCTTCCCGCGCTCGTGTGGCGCGTGCGCGCATCGGCGTGGTGCCGCAGTTCGATAACCTCGAACTCGAGTTCACCGTGCGAGAGAACCTATTTGTTTTTGGCCGTTATTTTGGCATGAGCACAGGCGAGATCGAGGCGGTCGCGCCCTCGCTACTCGAGTTTGCGCGCCTCGAAAGCAAGGCGGACGTGCGCGTCTCCGAGTTGTCCGGTGGCATGAAGCGGCGGCTGACGCTGGCGCGCGCCCTGATTAATGATCCACATCTACTCGTGATGGACGAGCCTACAACTGGCCTGGACCCGCATGCGCGCCACCTGATTTGGGAGCGCCTGCGAGTGCTGCTCGCGCGTGGCAAGACGATCCTGTTGACCACTCACTTCATGGAAGAGGCCGAACGCCTGTGCGATCGGCTGTGCGTGCTCGAGAGCGGATGCAAGATCGCGGAAGGCAAACCCGACGCCTTGATCAACGAGCATATCGGCTGCAACGTGATTGAAATTTATGGCGGGGATCCTCATCAGCTCCGCGATCTGATCAGGCCTTATGCTCGACACATCGAAGTAAGTGGAGAGACGCTTTTCTGTTATGCGCCACGCCCAGAGCAGGTACGCGTGCACCTGCGCGGGCGGGCGGACCTTCGTATTTTGCAGCGCCCGCCCAATCTCGAAGACGTGTTTTTGCGGTTGACCGGGCGCGAGATGGAGAAATGAGCGATGGGCGAAAGTTATGCGGCGGTAATGCCGGCTAACGCGTACAACTGGATCGCGGTATGGCGTCGAAATTTCCTGGCATGGAGGAAAGGCGCGCTTGCGTCGATTCTCGGCAACCTCGCAGATCCATTAACCAATCTGTTTGGCCTCGGCTTTGGCCTTGGACTTTTGGTGGGGCGCGTTGAGGGAACGTCTTACATCGCGTTCCTCGCGGCAGGCATGGTCGCAACCAGCGCCATGACGTCCGCCACGTTTGAAACCATGTATGCAGCCTTTGCACGCATGGATACCAAGCGCACCTGGGAAGCAATCCTCTCTACTCAGCTCACGCTGGGTGATATCGTTCTGGGTGAACTGGTGTGGGCGGCCAGTAAGGCTGTTCTGGCCGGAACAGCGATCGGGATCGTCGCCGCCACGCTGGGTTATGCGTCATGGCCATCCATCCTGTATGCGATGCCAACAATAGCCCTTACTGGCCTTGTCTTCGCCAGCCTGGCGATGGTCGTCATATCTCTAGCGCCGAGTTACGATTACTTCGCGTTTTACCAGACACTCGTCATCACCCCTATGGTGTTCTTGTGTGGTGTTGTCTTTCCAACAAGCCAGCTGCCCGGCTCATTTCAGCACTTCGCCAGCTTGTTGCCGCTCGCACATTCGGTCGACCTTGTGCGCCTAGCCATGCTTGAGCGGGGCGCCGAAAGTACAGCCATGCACGTAGGTGCGCTCTGCCTCTACGCGATCTTGCCCTTTTTCGCATCGACAGCACTACTTCAGCGCCGTCTGCTACGTTGACGTAAGTTGAGCGAAATGGGGAAGTCAAATCGATGCAAGTCACGATGCTTTCTACCGTAACTCGGGATGACCTGGCGTGTTACCGCAGTTTCTGCAATGGCCTCGAGAGGGCGCGTCGAGCCAGTCTACGGCCGACTGTTCGGTCGATCGCGTCGGAAGCCTTGGCTGCTATTTCTGAGCGCCTGTTGCTAGGCGCCAAGGCGCACGTTGCAGTTGTGGTGTGCTGTCTGGCCTGCGCAGCCGGCGGAGCATGAAGGTACGGATTGGATCGGCGGGACGGCCGTTGGCCTTCTCGTCATAATGAATGGAGAACGGGATGTTGTGCCTGGGAGTAAGCGGTGGTCTTGACAGAATCTATGAAAGCTCTCCGGAGCTGCCGGGTACATTTCTTCACGATGGCGCGGCGGTTCTTGTGCAAGATGGCCGCGTAGTTGCGGCTATCGAAGAGGAACGCCTCAACCGCGTCAAGCACTCCAACAAATTCCCGGGCAATTCGATCCAATACTGCCTTTCTGCCGCAGGAGTTGAGCTTGGCGAGATTGACCGTATCGCGTTCTACGCGACTGAAGCCTACTGCAAAACCATGCTCGAGCGTCTTTCTGTTTCGCGCCCCCTTCCGTTGGACCCCAAATTGCTGCTGCGGCAGCTGCTGATACGGGAGTTCGGGACGGAGATCGATCCGTCCCGGGTTTCCTTCGTAAATCACCACGAAGCGCATGCCGTGAGCGCGTTTGCCATGTCCGGCTTCGAGCAAAGTCTTGTTCTTGCGATTGACGGCCGTGGCGACTTTCTCTCAGGCTTATTGGGCGTGGGGTCCGGCACCGAGATTGAGCCACTTGTAAGCTTCCCGGAACATAACTCCTTGGGGCTGTTCTATCTCGAGACGATCCGGTATCTCGGCTACGGGTTGTTTGACGAGTACAAGGTGATGGGGCTTGCACCGTATGGTGATCCCGCTCGCTATCGCGAGCTCTTCGCGCAATTCTACGAGTTGTTGGACAGCGGCGGATATCGCGTTCATTTGGATCGAATTGGTCCGGCCCTGGTCCGCAACATCGAAGTCCGGCGAAAAGGAATGCCATTCACCCAGCAGCATCGAGATGTCAGCGCTTCGCTGCAGGAGGCGCTGGAGCGAATCGTATTTCATATCCTGCGGTACCATCGCGAAACGACGGGCATGGCGCGCTTGTGCCTGGCTGGCGGGGTTGCCCATAATTGTACGCTGAACGGTAAGCTGCTTTATTCTGGGCTATTTGACGACATCTTTGTTCAACCCGCGGCGCACGACGCCGGTTGCGCACTCGGCGCTGCTTTGATTGCATCACGCGAGCTAGGGAGGCCAGCGCCGCGCGAGCGACTACCGGACGTTTATTGGGGGCCCGATCTCGGGAACGAGGAAGCCATAGAGCATGAGCTCAACGCATGGTCGGGCCACCTCGACATTCAACGAAGTGATGACATAGCATCCAGTGCGGCAGACTGGATGGCAAATGGCGCTGTTATCGGCTGGGTTCAGGGCCGCTCTGAGTTCGGCCCACGTGCGCTCGGTAACCGCAGCATTCTTGCGGACCCGCGGCCTGCGGCAAATAAGGACCGCATCAACGCGATGGTCAAGAAGCGCGAGGGCTATCGCCCCTTTGCGCCATCTGTACTGGAGGAGGATGCGAGCGAGTTCTTTGAGCTCCCGGACGGCACTCAGCAGCTCCCCTTTATGAACTTCGTGGTTCGTGTGCGTGAGGCCAAGTGTAACGTGCTCGGTGCCATCACGCACGTTGATGGGACTGCTCGGCTGCAGACTGTATCGCGCAAGACAAATCCCACCTATTGGGATCTAATTAATGCGTTCAAAAGGCGAACGGGCATCCCCATTCTTCTAAATACCTCATTCAACAACCATGCTGAGCCGATCGTGCAGTCCGTGTCGGATGCGATCACCACGTTCTTGACGACAAACCTGGACGGACTTGTTGTTGGGCCGTTCCTCGTCAAGAAGCGGTCAGCATCACTGCAGGACTGGAGTGCAATGGGCGTGTCATTGCCGCCATATGCATCGATTCATCGTGTTCGCTCCCACACAGCGCCAGATCGTCAGGAAACGGCCTGCGAGATCCGCACGGGACATTCCGCCCACTCTAGTATGCGTATCTCACATGAGCTCTTCGAGATCTTGATGCGAATCGAGGGCGTAGCGTCGCTCGGCTGGCTTTTCGACGCCACCATGCTGGACCAGGCCAAGCGGGAAGATCTCGTAGAGGAATTGCGGCTTGTATGGGAGCTGCGGTGCGTTCGCCTGCATCCCCCGCGAGCGGCGTGCGACCACAATAGGGTGCAAAGCGAAACATAGCCGGATCTCATGAGCATGCCCTGCCGATGCCTGCAAGTGAGGGGGCAAGGCCATCCGGCGCAGATGGGTCATCGGGCACCGACTCCGGGCACGTCGATGCAAAACCGCTGAGGAAGACACGGAAAGTGTTGAGAGAACGCCGCAGATCAGGGATAGCGCTGCTATGAAGTTCTACCGACGCAGCTCGCCGGCACCGAGATTTCAGACGGTGGCGTTGGACGAGAAGATGCGTGAGATGTCTCCAGTGACATCTCTTGTCCAACCAGGAGCCCGGGAAGAGGCAATGCAGATGCTTAGCGGTTCTAGAAGTAACCGGTTCGTGGTTTCCCGGCGACGTACAGGGTTTGGCGACTGCCTCTGGTCATTGGCCGCAGCCTGGCGCTTTGCAAAGCAGACAGGACGGACGCTAGCCATTGATTGGCGGGGATCGTGCTATCTCGATGAGCCATTCACGAATGCTTTTCCAGTCTTCTTCGAGCCGGTCCAAGACATTGCTGGCGTGCAGGTGATTTGCGACGACGCGATCAATGAGTGTTCGTTTCCGGGACCATTCTTCCCTACATGGTGGAACAAGCCATCCATCGATTGCGTCTATCGCCCGGACGAGCAGATCTTCCGGGAACGCGACGAACTTGATCAACTGTTCCAAAGTAAGAAAGATAGTGACGCTAACACGGTTGTATGTGACGCCTGCCTGATGTGGCGCTGCGATCAGCAGGCCGAACGAGAGATCTTTCGGAGCATCAAGCCGCGACCTGAAATTCAGGCTCGGATTGATGCTATTTACCGCGAGCACTTTGAGCCGCACAGCGTTATCGGCATCCACGTCCGGCATGGCAACGGCGAGGATATTATGGGGCATGCTCCCTACTGGACCGACCCGGAGGGCGCCTTGCGACAGGTCTGTAATGCCATTGACAAAGCCAGGAGGTTACCTCACGCAAAGCCCGTGATGGCTTTCCTGTGCACGGACAGTTCGCTCGTGCTTGAGAGGGTTTCGGCTGTATTTCCTGATGTTTTCACGATTCCAAAACGGTTCCAGGCGCCTCATGCCGGCCCATTGCACAGCGCCGGGCTCGGAGCCGAGGGCGGCTTTTCCGCCCTTATCGAAATGTATCTCCTTGCGCGGTGCAACACCGTGATCCGCTTTCCCCCAACAAGCGCGTTCACGCGCTATGCGCGTCTCTTTGCCCCACGCGTAATAGAATTCGATTTGAACGATCCGCGCCGATTGATCTTGATTGAAGAAACGTCGCAAGAGCTGGCTTTTTCATGAAGGTCGTAGCTCGCTTGATCGATCTGATTGTCGCTTTTTGCATCCAGCAGTACTGGTTTCGCGCAGGAAATTGCCGGCCAAAGATAGGGCCGATGGTCTCGGAAACGTCGATATCGGCTCTGCCCCGAACTTCCACGGAAGATCAGAACGGTGCGACAGCCGAATGCCACCTCCTAAAACGCGACCTCAATGGCCTTGACGTGTTGCCGCCGCGTTAAATAGGTGGAAACGTCTTCGTCTTCGCCTCGGCGGATCGAAAGTCGAGGCTGACCGATGGTCGATCGCTGATGAACAGTTAGCGAGTTCCGTCGTCGCTGTCGGGCACTTTCTGGTGCGGGCGGGCGCACTCGATATCCGCAATTGATGGTACACCAAACGGTGGCCGCTTGCACGGCCCGGAAAGTCGCCATTGTTGGACACAACAGGGCAGGGCGCGGTGAAGCAGCATCATGTGCCGAAGAATCTGACGTACGAAGCTGATGACGTCAGTTTTCAGTTGGCGCGGCGTACTGGCCGCCCCACTGTCCTGATCGGTCGTTGGTCCAACGAGAGGCGCTGGCCATCCGCGCGCTTTTTCGGTGGTGCGATCACCGCGAGAGCGAGGATCGTAGCCTAGTCTGGACACAGGGTGAGTGTGCTCGCGACATGACGTAGGTGATGCATCATCGCTGTCACAAAGCACACACACGTCGTCTTGAACCCGCCAAGCATTCTGTGTACGCGACATTAGGACGCAAAACTTAAGCGAATTTACGTGCATCACAGTGGCGCAAATCCTGCTACCCGTACGCCGGCGCAACAGGAGAGGAGGCGCGCGTGGGTCTCGATCTGCCAAATGATGATCTGATCAGAGGGCCGCTACCCGAAGCACAGTTCGGTTGCCTCTTCCAAGTCCATGAAGCCCGTGTTCATCCCGGGAAACGGAAGACCATGTTGCTGACCGGAGCATCGCGCGGAATTGGTCATGCCACTGCCAAATTGTTCTCGCAGGCGGGCTGGCGCGTCATTTCTTGCGCCCGCCAAACGTTCGACAGCGAGCGATGCCCCTGGGAGGCAGCAAACGAGGATCATGTCCAGGTCGATCTCAGCGACCATCGAATGCTGCCCGGCGTGATTGCCGAGGTCAAGAAACGCTTGGCCGGCGCGCCTTTGCACGCGCTGGTGAATAATGCCGGTGTCTCGCCGAAAACGTCTACTGGCGATCGGATGACCTCGTTGACGACATCAACCGAGACCTGGATGAGGGTATTCCATCTCAATCTGGTGGCGCCGATCCTGCTTGCGCAGGGTTTGTTTGAGGAGTTGAGAGCCGCGTCAGGATCGATCGTAAATGTGACTTCGATTGCGGGTTCGCGGGTGCACCCGTTTGCAGGAAGCGCCTATGCGACGTCGAAAGCTGCCCTTGCGAGCCTCACACGCGAAATGGCCCACGATTATGCGCCGCATGGCGTTCGCGTGAACGCGATCGCGCCCGGTGAAATCAAGACGGACATGTTGTCGCCGGACACAGAAGCGCGTCTCGTGCCAGCTATCCCGCTACGCAGAGTGGGAACGCCGGACGAAGTGGCCAAGGTCATCTTCTTCCTGTGCTCAGACGCGGCGAGCTATGTAACGGGGGCCGAGGTGCCGATCAATGGTGGGCAACATCTTTGAATCAGCCAGGCTCGGCGAAGCAGATGACTTGAGCTGCAGCAGCGGTGCTTATGTTCTCCGCTGATGACGCGCACCCAACTCGCAAAAAATGAAATAACGGCACACTGTAAGTTTACCGTGCTGCCCTGGAAATGTGTCACGGTTCGATGTCATCTCGATAATATTTGGCGCTACACCCGAGAAAGACATGCCCACCGAAGCTCGCCAGCCCAAAGAAGGTACCAGGGAGGATGATCAAGATAACGGAGACCGCCTGATGCTGGACATCCCTTCCTTACGCGAAGGACTTGCGTCAGAACCTGAGCAGGAGCGCAATCACTCGGGGCAGGCGTTGCCTGAGAGCGCGCTGACCGGCATCTTCGAAATATCGAAGATACTGACCGCCCCTCATCCGCTCGAAGCCACGTTGGCAAATGTTGTTGGTGTTCTGCAATCGTTTGTGCAGATGCGCCACGGCATCGTCTCGCTGTTCGGCGATGACGGCATGCCGGACATTACAGTGGGTGCCGGCCTGAGCGAAGGCAGCGACGAACGTTACCTGATGCGCCTGCCGCGGGCGCCAATCGACCGGATCGTCGCGACGGACAGGCCTCTTGTCGCCGAGGACGTGGCCGCCGAGCCGGCATTCAGCGCTGCCGACCGGGAAGTGTTCGGCGCCTCCGATGATGTCCCGGTGTCGTTTATCGGGGTTCCGATCCGCATTGATGCGAAGGTCGTGGGTACACTGACCATCGATCGCATCCGGGACGATAGCTCAAGCCTCCGACTCGATTACGATGCGCGGCTGCTCGACATGATCGCAAACCTGGTGGGACACACAGTGAAGTTACATCGCTGGTTTGCCGGCGATCACGAACGGTTGATGGCGGAGAAAAACCATCTACAAAAGCAGATTGTTGAGCTCAGGCCGCCCGCTCGGGAACGGAAGAAAGTAAATGTCCATGGGATCATTGGCAACAGCCCGGCGGTGCGCGGGCTCCTCGAGAAGATTGCCGTCATAGCTAAATCGAACAGCACGGTTCTGCTACGTGGCGAATCCGGCACTGGCAAGGAACTCGTAGCCAAGGCCATCCACGAATCGTCGCCCCGCGCCAAGCGGCCGTTCGTCAAGCTGAATTGCGCGGCGCTTCCTGAGACCGTCCTGGAATCGGAATTATTTGGCCATGAGAAAGGCGCCTTTACTGGTGCGTTCAGCTCACGCAAGGGACGTTTCGAACTTGCTGACAAAGGAACGCTATTTCTGGACGAGATCGGCGAGATCTCAGCTCCCTTCCAAGCAAAGTTGCTGCGCGTCCTGCAAGAGCAGGAGTTCGAGCGCGTCGGCAGTAACCAGACTATTAAGGTCGATGTTCGAGTCATAGCTGCGACCAACAAGAACCTTGAAGAGGCCGTGGCAAAAAGCGAGTTTCGCGCCGACCTTTACTATCGCATCAGCGTAGTTCCCCTGCTGTTACCAGCGCTGCGCGAAAGACGCAGTGATATTCCGCTACTCGCCGGCGAATTTCTCAGAAATTTCAACAACCAGAATGGCCGTACGCTGACCTTCGAGGCGAGTGCGATCGATGTACTGATGAACTGCGACTTTCCAGGAAATGTCCGCGAACTCGAAAATTGCATCGAGCGGACAGCGACGCTGTGCGCCGGATCGTCAATCGTGCGAAGCGATTTTGCTTGCTCACAGGGCCAGTGTCTTTCTGCGAGGCTAGGGAGAAGTACATCGGACCAGAGGAATCGCCCGGGACCCACTGCGCTGGTGCCCGCAAAGTCCATCACTCCGCTAGGTGAAGCAACCTCGCCGCTCGCGTCCATCGACGACGAACTGGCCCCACCGGTGCCCCCCGGCACTGCTCTCGTAAGTGGTCCGAAGCCGGCCGATCGCGAGCGGGTCATTGCGGCAATGGAAAAATCTGGCTGGGTGCAGGCAAAGGCAGCTCGCCTGCTCGGACTAACGCCGCGCCAGATCGGCTATGCCCTGAGGAAATATGGAATCGAGATAAAGCGGTTCTGAACGACCAAATCTGCCGGAACTGCACTATAGTTGAGCCATTAGCTAGTTGGTCCATCTCCGGTGAGAAATTCCATCGCAGTCTGAAGGGACTGAGTCCGCCCTCAGCGCACGACTTGGCCATGAGCGAAAGGCAGCCGCCTGCTTGCGGCCTTTCTGTCGCAGAGCTCACCCGGTTCGCTGACAGACGGACTTGCACGCAGTGACATACAGAATGTCACCTGCTCGCCATGCAAGCGCGAACCGCCAGTTGGTCGACATCTAACCAGCTATGTTGCTTATCCCTCAATCCGGCTCGGCCTGCGTGAGCGGCAATGCTCATTGACCACCCAACCGGTCCGCCGGCCGCTCGTGACAACGGCGGTAATCTGTCGCAAGCTGACCTGGTGCCGCTCAGCAGACGCCTTTCGGAACAGCGCTGTCGTAGCCCCGACGTGTGTCGGCATTCGCTCGTCATGAAGAGCCGGTTAGAGGGGAGCATCAACGGTCTAAGCCTCTGGGTGGCTAGACGATTCGAAAAGGGCGGCGATGGCACAAAGTTTGCTGTTGTCTTGGCAGTGTCGCCAATTTGGAGCAACACCGTGCACAATGTCGTCTGCATCAAACAGGTTCCGGATTCGGCCCAGATCCGCGTGCACCCCGTGACCAATACAATCATGCGTCAGGGAGTGCCGACTATCATCAACCCATATGACCTATTCGCACTCGAAGCCGCGCTGGAGCTACGCGATCGGTTCGGCGGCGAAATTACCGTGCTTACAATGGGACCGCCATCGGCGGAAGATTCCTTGCGAAAGGCACTGACCTATGGCGCCGATCGCGCCGTACTACTCACCGATCGCTGCTTTGCAGGCTCGGACACCCTGGCCACAACATACGCACTTGCAACAGCCATCCGCAAAATTGGCAAGGAATATGGCCCGACAAACCTCATCTTCACGGGAAAGCAGACCATCGACGGTGATACCGCGCAGGTTGGGCCCGGCATCGCAAAGCGGCTAGGCGTTCTGCAGCTAACCTACGTCGCCAAGGTCAGATCCTTAAATCTCGCCGCCCATACAATCGAAGCGGAACGACGCTCCGAAGGAGGCGTCCAGGTGCTGCGCACAAGGCTGCCGTGTCTCATCACCATGCTAGAGGCAACGAATCAAATTCGGCGGGGCGCGATGGCGGACGCCTTGCGTGCCGCGCGGGCCCAAATCGTGAAATGGAGTGCGCACGACGCCGGTGTCGAAGACATCACCAAATGCGGCCTCAAGGGCTCGCCGACAGTTGTCAAGCGAGTATTCGCTCCCTCTGCGCGGGCTGAGAAGGCGGTGCTGGTTGAGGCGGCCGAGCAACCGGCGCAGGCACTGATAGACGCGATTTTCAAGCATCAGCCGAAGCTCGAAGCTGATCTTGCCGCACTGGCCCGAGCCGGTTGATCTCCAGAGTCCTGGCAACGATGGATCCAAACGTCAAAGGATGTCGGAACGCCGGGAGGCACCGGCGTCCAGCGAGCTCGCAACGTATAGCTACGCATCTCAGCCGGCCGACCTGCGCATTCTGGTCCATTGACCTTCTTAGATTGCTTGCGATCACCTCGGCCCCATCCTTCCATCGGCTAAATTTTCCTCGATCGGAGCCCGGAGCCGACCGCGAGTGCCAAGCGCATCGATAAAGGGCTGCGCGTGCGTCCAGATCCTACTGTATGGTCGTGCTTGACAGCGGTGAAGCCGGGGGGCGCGCGTAGTTGTTGAATGAATACGGAATACGTCAGCGACAGCATCGCAATGCGAGTGCGCCGCGGGCGCGAAGGTCACCTACGTGGCAGCTTTGGAGCAATCTCCGTACTTCAAACAGCGCCCTAGCCGTGGCTGATTGCGCACTGTTTGGTTTTCGACGGCGGTGCAAGGCCTGTCAGGTTCAATACACCTTCCATGAGGGGGCGCGACACTTCTCAACGTATTCACAATATTTGAGAGACTGCACAGGTTGGCACGCTGATTGCTTGAAGCTTCCAAGAACACAGCCTCGTGGTGGTGCTCGCGAACGCGAAAGCTAGCGGCGCTCTCTTTACGGCGCTTGAGCCGGCCAGCAGCCGGCTCTTCGCGCAGCTTGCGGCCGAAGGCTTCAGTAGCCCGATAGATGCAGATTGGTTCTTGCAATGCTGTACCAAGCTCACAGCCATTCGATTAACCTGCAGGAGCAGCAACCGCGGGGCGTGGTCCATCATGACAGCTCGCGAAAGCTCGAAGCGCCGGGCGACCAGACGCGCCACTCGGCCACGTGACGTAACCTCCCGCTTACGCCATGAGTCTGCAAGTCAATGCTAGCCGTGCTGGACATTCGCGCTATCGGACTACTAGTGGACCTGAATCGGTTGGATCGCCGCCGCTCAAACTGATGAAAGCGTTCCCTGGATGCGCGTGAGCAGGAGTGAGACATGCCGCTGTCTGATGCCGCGGGATAACCATCAAGAGTTTCGCCTGGATGGTGAACGCGATCATAGGCCCATCGAACCAATGAACTTCTCGATCGCGGCGGCCAATGGTTGGCCGGGATCCGAGCTTGCTTCGTCAAGGGGGCTTCTCTCCTTATCGGCAGGGATCAAATGAGATCTCAAGCGTCTCGATTTACACACGATCAGCCTCCGCATATATGCTGCGAGTATTTGACTGAGCAGGCGCGGGCCCTGTTCGGCCCGCACCCCTTCGCCGCGGAGATGTCCGAAGAGCAGGTCGCGAGCCTATTGCCTGAATACCTGGCGATGTCACAAGCCTTTCCGTACCTTCAAGCCGGCTCGCAAAGGGATCTCATATTCGACGCAATGCATTACAACCGAGATCTTGCAAAGGACATTGAACTGACCAGCGTGGTTGCGAATTTCATCTGTTGGGATGAAACAGGTGGGTTTGGCCGCGTTCTCCAGGGCGGCAAGGCGGCGCTACCCGATATTCTGGCGACTGAGAACTTTCATTCAAACCTGCTTAGAAAGGATGCGTCGCGACTACTCGACAGAGCAATACGGCCCAACTACAGCGCAAGAACGAAGCGTTACCTACATTCTCTCTATGCCGGATTGTCATCGAATGATCCCTTAGTGCGTTGCGCCTACATGGTCGCATTTGAGCTACATGCTGCGGAGATGATCCAGTCGCTATGGACCAGTCTGGTTAAAACCTTCAACGCGCGGTCTGACGATCTTGAGTACTTCCGCTGCCACGTCGGCGGAGAAGATCCCGCGGAGAAGTATCACGGAGAAATGACAAGTCGTCTGATTAGCGAACTTGTCCCCGCGAACCGCAATGGTCGGTTTTTGGATGAGTTCGATCGAGCCTATCGGCTCAGCTTACAATGGTGCCGCGATCTGCTCCATATTGTCCCACTTGGGGGAGATGGTCACGCGGAGATTGAACACCATGGTCGTTGCCATTGTGGCTCTGTTAAGTTCTGCGTCCGAGCGCCGCGTGAGCTCTCTGCGATTCGATGCAATTGCTCAATCTGCCAAATGTCTGGATTTCTGCACTTGCTCGTACGTGGGGACAAGCTCGGCATTGAGTGCGGCGAGGAATTCCTCTCCACGTACCGATTCAACAAGAACATCGCTCGGCACACGTTTTGCCGGGTTTGTGGCGTAAAGCCGTTCTATAGGCCGCGATCGAATCCTTCTGGATTCAGCGTCAATATTCGATGCCTAGATAGAAGAACCATCGAAGGCATAAGAATAAACGAGTTCGATGGCGAGTATTGGGAGGAAGCCTTCCACTCGATGCACCAGGGTCTGGGGTTCTGCGTCGAAGATCAAAAGGTTGGAATGGAGTCGAATGGCACGTGCAATGAATGATAAATCCCGTCTGCTTTCAGAAGAAGCTTTGACAAAGTACCGCATAGAGCTGTTGGTGAAGGGGACGGTCGTGATCGGCCCGCAGATCTTGTTCACCCAAGCTGACCTGGCCAGGATCGATCAGCTGCAGGCTGACATTCACGAAGAAGAAGTGCGGGAGGGAGATGCCGGCGACTCGCACAATGTCTTCGTCAAACGGGTGAGGGTCGACCCGCCTGGCCGCGCTCCTCGCAACGTGAGTGGTGCAGCTCCCGGGCAGATTATGCAATTACTTGAACGGGGAGACCGTAGCTTCGCGCTAAAAAAGATCTTGGGAGCCACATCAGATCACGTAATCCGCAGATGTCAAATGCATCGGATGCCTCCCGGCTCCTTTGTTGGCATCCATCTGGATGCCGCGAGCGATCCTGATTTCGAGTACTCGGTAATCGTGCAGCTCGCGAGTGACTTTGAGGGCGGCGAGTTCGTGGTATATCCAACCAGGTACGAGCAGCAGGTATTCCGACCACCACTTGGCGCCGTGCTTGTCACCACATGTAAGCTTCGGCATGAGGTGAAGCCGGTGCTGACCGGGGAGCGCCGATCACTGGTCTATTTCTGTTCAAAGCGCAGCGGCCCGAACCGCCGGATCATCGAAAGCTCTAGCGGGGTTTGAGCTGGCTGAAATGGCTTTCTGATGACTTGGGTAAGGTGAGCTCTCAGGAGAGGTTGCTAAACGTGGCCCCTCCTGATCGGACTGTCCTTCCGCGAAGGCTGCCACAATGCTGGTCCGAGGCCACTTGCAGTGATTGAGGGCGGCAGGAGCCTCGTCTGAAGTCCCGGGTCGCGCGTCTTTATGTCGACGGTCCTTGCAGCCGATCCCAAGTATTCATTCCGGAGGTGAGAACGGATGGACTTTACCTCGACTCGGCGGGGGATTCAGCAGTCGGATAGGGCGGGCTCCGCGACAGAACTCGGAGGCTTCCCCGCCGCCCAGACTCTATTCGTTCAATCCGAGCAAGCAGCCTGCGCCGGAGCGAGCGCGCCCAAAGCTTCCGGCAGATCGTCAATAGTCCCAATAACAACATTACCGGCTAGTTCTCTTCGTGTCGGCGAACAACGGTTGGCGGCGGCGCCAATTGGTCGCTGCTGCTGGTTGATCGGCGTGTGCCGGCCCGTTGCTTTATCACCATGACTCTGCCGGGTCTCACAACAACACCGTCGCAGGACAGATCGCTGCACGTTTCGGCTCCTGC
The DNA here is from genome assembly GCF_016031655.1 of Bradyrhizobium glycinis. GTDB lineage: Bacteria > Pseudomonadota > Alphaproteobacteria > Rhizobiales > Xanthobacteraceae > Bradyrhizobium > Bradyrhizobium glycinis. The sequence goes on along the minus strand of NZ_JACCHQ010000027.1, from coordinate 24,317 downwards.
CTGCATGGCCCGGCAGCAGAACGGCCATGATTTGCGGAGCGAACGATTCTGGCGGGCGGCGCCCGATGATGAACCGCTGCTCATCGACACCTCATCGGCAGGCAGTTGAGGACCGACGGACCAAGGATTGTCAGCCCTTGGAGCTGACAAAGTGGGGCCAGACGAAGAAGTTCGGGTGAATTGAGCGGCCCACAGATATGGTCGACGGGATGTCAATCAGACTGTTCCCAGTAGCCGGTGCTCCAGATGGCGGGCTGCGGGCCTGTCGCGCGCAATCACGAGGCACTCCACCGTGCCTGCCTCTTCGTCGGCGGCAAGCGGGATCACCCCCTCTTTGCGTGTGCGGTCGAACAGAAATCCTTCCTTGCGGAAACGATCATGCGCGGTTTGGACGGACCGTGATCGAACGTCTCTGACTGACAAAATAACGTTACAGCCAGAATAGCCGAAGCCCAGCAGCCGAACGGCAATACTGTGTAACACCGAGCCGCCGCCCCAGCGGCCGTTCGCTTCATTAAACAGCAACCGTCCGTCTTTCGCGAGAATGGCGTCAATGTTGATCATCCCGCGATAACCCAGGTCTCGCGCGAGCGCCACAAATCGATAGGCGTGCGCCTGGGCAGCCAGCCATTGTTCGTTCCTCAAATTGCTTGGAAGCTCAAGTCCTGTCCAGATCAAAGCTCTTTCGGTTCGATCGGTGCTTTTACGCAGACGTATGTTTCCACTGTTGATATAAACGATTGAACCATCTTCCTCGATTTCATACTCAAGATAAAACAAAGATCGCGCCAGGTGGTACGATTCCACGACCAGCGTCCTACACGAGGCTGTTGTCATCTCAGACCAAAGCGCGTCAGGATCAAAAGATCGCCATGGAATTCGGCGGGTATCTCTTGCCCCAGGTAGTGGATCGCTTTCATTGCTCGTCAGGATGACATTTCCGACTCCGCCGGCTCCATTGTCCAGCTTTACGATGACTCTACCGGTTTCGGATCTGAGGGAAGTGATCGCTCTCAATAGTTCGTTTGAGTCTGTCGTAACAGATCCATTGGGCAGCGGAAGTGCGACGCTTGTTGCCAATTGACGGAAGTGGCTCTTGCGATTCAACAGATCAGGTCCTCGCTGCAGAGCGAAGCCGTCGCCGGTCTGCGGTATGCCCAGCATGGCCGCCAGGCGTGCGACGCCTTCAGTAAAGTAGCAGGGATACAATCGCCAGTTTGAGTTCTGACGAATATGTTTCTTGATCCGCTCAACGACAGCCTCAGAAAGCAGTGTGCAGTCATCAAGCACCGGCGATTGGCCGTCGCCTTCAGGTACAAGCAGAAAAACGGTCGATGCGTCGAAATCGAGTGTCGCTCCAATGGAGGCGAACACGTCGGCCGGGATCACTACCGGGGAGACTATTACGTCGCCGGGCTGAGCAAACCACGCTGAACGGTGTGCCGAGTGCGCGGCCAGCGAAAGTTGGGCTGGTGTCAGATCAGCGCCCGACATTTGAGCCGTACCGGCATTCATGATCAAGATTCGCGGCATGTGCGGCCTTCGGGCATCTAGGCGCGATCAGGCAGTGATCATCATGCCAACAATGATGCACTTGCTGCGCCGTGGTGAAGCGCCGCGCGAAGGTTGATTTCGCAACGTCTCGATGTCACCTACGATGTAGCAGGAGAGCACAAGCCGCCTCCATACGCCGATCTCAATTGACGCTCCTCTCAGGCTGAACGCGTCGCGAGTTCCTTCAGCAACATATAGACACAGCCTCTCAATCCGGTTGCTTGATGCATGTCATGGGTTGCGAACAATGAATGCTACTTGAGGGATTTCGGGCGAGTCATCACTCACTCTGTTCTGCTCGGCGGTGGTCGCGTGCATCTGTCGGTAGTGATAGGCACACCAGGACGACGGCTTCTTGTCGCGTTTTTGATATACAGGTTCACCGCACATATAGGGCTCTCTGGCGTCTCCATCTTTGAAGCCGATGATGCAACGGCATTGGCCTTCCATATGGTTGACTAACAGAACCTTTTTGACACCGTCGGGCTCTTTCAACTTGCTGCTCCGGAATGCCAAGCAATATCTGCGACCCCGCGTGTTGGGCAGAGCGGCACTTGCAGCTCAGGCACTTTCATAGCCTGCGCAGACCGGCAGTTTGTCGCCCCTTTGCGCGATGAAAAGTCACTGCAGCCTCGGGAAAGCGGTTTGAACAGAGCGGAAAGCCGATTCAGCCGACCAAGTTTGGCGCGCTGTCGAGCTGCAGGAGGCCTTTGGTTCAGATTCAGGAAGCAGCGTCCTCCGCAGGCTTCGCCTGGAGTTCTGGCCCGATCAATTCTGACCTCAACGGCTCTCCAAAGAGAGCCACATAGTCTCCGTTCTAGGCTGCCGACGGTTTCATAGCTATATGTGAGGGATAGCGCGGTAGCCGGCACTCGCTGCATAGCCCTTCGGAGCGATCCGCCATCGGAGGTAAGGATCATGACCAACCATCGGGGCGTGGATCTGATCAGCTGAGACATTCCCAATCCTTCACGATCTTGGCGGCAGACCAAGATAGGTGCCAACCTCAAGACCGTACAATTTAACGTTACGTCAGATTCAAGCTCTTTTTGATCGCCTGTGAGAACATGGCCAAGCTCTCAGGCTGCCGAAAAGGTCCGCCGGCTGGTCTGGCGTCGAAGCATCCAGCGCTGCGATTCGCGTCAAGAAGGTTCGTCTGCCGTGAGATCAGAGTCGCTGCCGATGAGTTATTGTCGAAAAGGCTGCCCTGCCGGGAGATCTCGTGCTCGCTGGCCTTACGGCCGATTGCGCGCCTGAAATCCGCGTCGTCGTCATTGGATAGCTTAGTCACTTCTATCGAGCGCCAACCGTGCGATGGCAAATGCTGCCGATCCGTAGCTTTGGATGAGCCGGCAGCCTCGGCGCAGCGTCGTTGAGAAACGACCCTGCAAACGTGCCGGGAGGCCGTCATCAACGGGGGTCGTTGCTACCGACTTCGATCGATGCCAGCACTATCGTAGCGTCTGATACAGGCGGTACAGAAGCCGCGTCCGAGGTTCGATCGACGAGATGTAGAGTTGCTCATAATGGGTGTGCGCTCCCTTGCCCTCGACGCCAAGACCGTCAAGGGTCGCGGTATACCGCGCGGTGAAATTGGCATCGGAGCCGCCGCCACTGAAGCTGTCGAGCAGCTCTAGTCCAAGCTCGGCGGCAAGCGTTTTGGCGTGTGCGAAAAGCGCAGCGCCGGCGCTAGTCTTCTCATATGGCGGACGGATCAATTCGCCTGATACCTTCACCCTGATGCCTTCGGTGCGCGAGCTGATGCCCAAAATCTTGGGCAACAGCTCGTCGGCATGCGACATGGTTGGGACACGCACGTCGACCTGCGCATGGGCCAGTTCCGCGATCACGTTCGGCCTGGTGCCGCCGCGGACGACGCCCACATTGACGGTGATACCGCGCGTAAGATCGTTCATTGACTCCAGAGTCTGGATTACATGGCCGAGTTCTCGGATCGCGCTGCGGCCGTCCTCAGGCCGCGTGCCGGCATGCGCGGGCGCACCCCTGATGAATACGTTGAAGCGCGCAACGCCTTTGCGCCCGGTGACGACCTCGCCGCCCTTGCGCGCCGGCTCGGTCACCAGCACGTACTTGGCCTGCCGGCCTTCGGCCTCGATCAGCGAGCGCGAAGTTGGACTGCCGATCTCCTCGTCCGAAACGTAGAGCTGGGTAATGCCGAGTGGCGGGCGTACGTCATCAGCGCAGATTTGCCGAAATGCCTGATAGGCGAGATAGGCGCCGCCCTTCATGTCGTAGATGCCGGGGCCGAAAGCACTGTTGCCTTCAATTTTGAATGGTAGCCGTTCGATAAATCCCATTGGATGAACGGTGTCGAGATGACTCAAGACCAAAATGCCCGGTACGCCCTGCCCCCAAGAAGAGCGGATGATCAAATGATCGCCGCAGCCGTCACGTCCCGCAACGCGCTCGACGCTGGCCGGCAGGCCGCGATAGCCTGCTGCGACGACATCAGCCAGTCTGTTGACCTGATCCGGCTGCTCCGTGGGAGATTCGATCATGACCCAGCGGCGAATACCGTCGAGAATTGGGACGATTTCGAATGAGTTGCTGGACATGCTTGTCTGACGCCTTTGAATTCGATTGTCCTCGCATCGGCAAGATCACATCGCCAATGTACTCACACCAGTGTCGAGTCCGAAGGATCTAAAGAGTCGCGAGCCGTTGCGACTGAAGGCCTGCCTCCGGATCTGATCTTGCTGCGCCAACTATCTATGAGACTGTCGAGTTTAACTGAGCTACCAAAGCTGGTAGTTTTCAGCACATTGCGGCCCGATGAGAAGGCAGTGCTGGTGGGGTGAATTATTCTTATCGGATCTTCCTACGACGTCCGCTCAAATGGCATTGCCCTCACTAAGTGACCCTACGAGTTTGGACACAGGTCGCTCGCTAACCAACGCTGACGTATCACGTTCATCGCCGGACGGAGCAGTCAGAGCAGGCATTGATGAACCAGGCAGGCCGCTCCTCGTCATAAAGCTTACCATCGGTCCACGTGCGGCTGCCGTTCCGGTCGTCACGATGGTGACACCGCTCGCGATAGTTCGCATGACCAGATGGATGCAGTATCTCGCCTTGTTACCGGGACCGGCGATTACAGCGGCAGAACTGGGAATTGGCACCGCAACGGGCTTCAGCAGAACGCGCCTCAACTAGGAAGCCGCATAGGACGGCGGCCGATGATGCAGTTTGGTCGCGATCCGACCAAATGGGCTGGAGCGTCGCTGGGCCGCGGGGATGCCTACTGCGGACCGGCGCGCGCCGCCAGAATGTCTCCGTCTGTAGACGGCACCCGTACCTAATGCACCTTTAGGAGAATACGCTTTTTGGCCTCAAGAAGATGCTTATCGAGCGTCGCGTGCAGCGCACCCCGTAGCTCCGGCGGAATCGAGCCATCTGTATCGATCAATTCCCGGAACTTCCGAATAATGTGTTCGATGACTGCGATAGATTCGAGCGTTTCAAGGTGCTGCGCGAACTTCATCCATTCTCTCCTTCGGCGTGCAGCGCTTCGTCACGGTCGTCAGCTCGGCGGGAACGGGAGCTGCAACAAGCTGTCTTCGATAAAGTCGGCCCTCAGGTCGGTTCTCGGCCCAACTTGCCTTGATTACCGCGAGCGCAGGCGGCGCACGCTCTTTGAAGTTCCGCACGAGTGACCCCGGTTCGCACTTTGGCGCTAGTGAGCAGCAGTCTTGGTCGAAATACCGCAACATCAGTTAGCTCCCTCTCACGGGTTCGAAACCGCGATCAGGCGCTTCAATCGAGCGGACGCCGCGCCGCCATCAAGTGATTCTTGTCCAAGCGCGACGCCTTCCCGTAGTGTCGAGGCCCGCCCGGCTACGACTAATGCCGCGGCCGCGTTCAAAAGCGCCGCGTCGCGAAATCGGCCTGGCGCGCCATCAAGCACATTTTTCAGAGCAACCGCATTCGCCTCGGCATCGCTGCTCTCAAGCCCGTCCCGGGTGCGGGGGAGCCCGGCGTCTTCAGGCGTTACTTCGAAAGTGCGGACTATACCTGCCTCAAGCACGGCAACATAGGTTGGACCTGTGAGGGTTAGCTCATCGAGCCCGTCCGAGCCATGAACAACCCATACCGACTCGGCACCAAGGTTTCTCAAAACGTACGCCAGAGGCTTCACCCATTCGGGAGAGAATACCCCAACAATCTGCCGCTTGAGCCGCGCCGGATTGCACAGAAGCTCGACCAGATTAAAGATCGTGTGGGTTCCAAGTGCGGTCCGGATCTGGCCGATACGCTGCATTGCCGGGTAGCGGGCTGACGCAAACAAGAAGCCAATGTCGGCTTCTTGCACACAACGTGCAATAGTCTCAGGCTTGAGATCGACCTTCACGCCCAGGCGCGTCAACACGTCTGCGGCGCTTGAGGCCGAAGACGCAGCGCAGTTGACATGCTTAGTGACAGGAATGCCGGCACCAGCAACGATGAAGGAAGCACACGTCGACACGTTGAGCGAATACGCAGCGGTGTCGCCGGTGCCAGTGATACCGACGGCGTCGCACGCCGCCTCGAGCCGCGGCATTCTACTCTGCACCGCGGACGCGGCGCCGGTGACTTCGTCGATCGTCTCGCCCCTGACGCGCATCCCCATCAACAAGCCACCAATTTGGGAGGGAGTCGCGTCACCCGACATCATGCTATCGAAGGCTGCCGCAGTTTCCTCTCGTGTCAGAGTGGCGCCGCTCGCAACTTTTCCGATGATCAATCTAAGCGCTTCCATCGAACTTAAAACGTTCCTTTTTCAAACCTCGGTCTCTGCCGTCTAACGAGGTATGGTCGAAGAGACTTGGCGCGGGCGCCTTTACACAGCTGCCCGACCCATCCGCACGTGGCATGGCCTTATTGAGGGTTGAGGCGGCAGTCATCGACTATGGGCACCCGCGGCGAGGGTACAACCTGACGCAACGTGAGGATCAAGCTCGACATTTCGTGGTGCCGTCGAAGGAGATCGCCGGCCAGTCAGAACATTGTGGCTTCTTGGTGCTCAGGACCGATGGAACTGTTGCGCCCGCTTGCCGCGTCGGCAGCGGTCTCTGTATTGCGGTGTTCCGGCCGGATCACCGCAAGCTTCATAGCCTTTTAGCTGTGCGCGCCGCCGCGTCTTGGATCATTGAAGCGGCTTCCTCTACCTGCTTCGGAGTATTGGCACTGGGTAGATCGAGCGCCCGCATGAGGCGGTGAGCGCCCCGTGTTCGATCCTGCCTTACAGTCGGAATACGCCGTACTCGGCCGCGGTTGGTAGAGGCGTCGGAACGCCCCTCGTGCCCGTGTCATCCGCGAGATCATTTCAGAAAAGCGCTGCGATGATCCAGCAGATGCCAACCCAAAGCAGCGCCTTTACGAGGAGTTCGGCCAGAAGTCCCACGTTCCACCTCCTCCGCGCGTGCCGGGAGTGACCATCGCGGCTTAAGTATATGACTGTTGAGTGCTTCGGTGCGCGCCAATGTGTCATTTCATCACGCGTCGCGCCGGTTCACGGAAAACGGCCAGAGTTTGCATGCCTGGTATCACTCATAGGATCACGGTCCTCTCTCAAAGCGCGAGGATCAGAAACCCGGTTTGTTGCGCGGCGAGCATCTAGTCGATGATATGCTCGCGCATCGTCGGTACGGGCAGATTGAGACATTCGCAATTCTCATGATCTGTCAGGAAGTTCGGAGGCGGTTTTCACCTGTCCAGGATCGTACAATCTAACGCTACGTGCGTTTCAAGCCCCTTGTGCGTCCGATCGTCTGAGGATGTCAGAGCTGCGCACTCTTCAGGAGCCTAAGCTGCAACGGACTTTCATGTTCTGAATGGCGACTGTCACCGTCGGCGACCGAGGCCGCTAGCGTTGCTGTTACGTGATTATACGGAGTGCCGGTGTCTCATTTCTTTGATCTAAAAACTCCATGCTCTCAGCATGAATCCGAAAAGCATACTCTTTCAATCCGACCACTGGCGAGGCCGTGCGGAGGCAACGCGTAGAAAAGCGGAAGCGCTTGCTGATGGCAAAGCAAAGGACAGGCTGCTTAAGATTGCCATGGAATACGACAAGCTGGCTCAGCGTGCCTACCTGTGGCGGGCGCGCAGAAAAGAGGACGATACGTGGCCTGAGGAAGAGCTGTAGAGCGCAGATTCGGGCCTGTTGATCGCTCCGCGGCCCAAAGAACTAGGCAAGCGGTGGCTCAACATGCATGTTGGTGGCGCTTGCACGGACCGTGAGGCGGACAGTCTGGCGAGGCATCCCGGCGGTCCTGTGTCGCGCTCTAGATCGCGACCCTACATCGAGGGCGAGAGGCCGCAGCGAAGGAGGCCGCCTGCCCACCGCTCGCTTCAGGTCTACTCGTGTTAGTCAGCTTCTCGAAAGGTAATTCTCTTATTAGAGGGCACGCAACCCTAGACCTCCATTGCGGTCAGGACTTCGCGCTGAAGATAGAGGCCGCCGCGCCATCCGCGGTGGGCGTGTTGATCCGTTACAGGTCCTTTGTTTGGCGCTTCGTCGCGTCTGCGGTCCAGGCCGGTGAGTTGGCAGCATATCGAACTCGAGACCATTGCCTCATGCCTCAATATTCGATTTGTGTCGGCCGGAGGTGTGGGTCTTACGACCAGGTAAGCGCCCCAAGTGAGGCCTTGAACCAAGTCTGTGAAAGAGGTCTTCCGATTGGTTGCGCGCATTCGTCGCGGCCGCGGCATGCGAGCGGCTCCGGAAAGCCCCTCGTACGCGTGTCATCCGCTAGATCATTTCAGAAGAGCGCTGCGAGGATCCAGCAGATGCCAACCCAAAGCAGCGCATTTACGAGTAGTGCAGCCAGAAGCCCCACGTTCCACCTCCTCCGCGCGTGCGGGGAGCGACAATCGGGTCTTAAGTATACGACCGTTGAGTGCTTTGGTGCGCGCCAATGTGTCATTTCATCACGCGTCACGCGGGTCCATGGAAAACGGCGAGAGTTTGCATGCCTGGTATCGCTCATACGATCGCGGTCCTCTCTCAAAGCGCGGGGATCAGATTCCCGGTTTGTTGCGCGGCGAGCATCTAGCAGATGATATGCTCGCGCATCATCGCCACGGGGAGGGCGCGTTCCATCACCACAGCAATCTACATGCCACGACGCGGAAGTGCTGGGACCGCTTTGATGGAAGGAAAGAAGGCGCGTTCGACGGCCTTGGGTGGCACGGAGCCGCGGCAGGTGGTCGGATTCACGACGTAGGCGTCTGAAAGAGAACACTTGCGTTAGCAGCGAAGGGCTGAGCGCGTCGCGAGCGTCGCACCAGAAACAATGCGTCAGGAGTTGCACGTGATGGCGCGGAATAATCGCCCGACGGTCAAAGTTGCATTCAATGAGAGCAGTCGGTGCGCTGGATGTTATCCGCTCGCAGACAGTTCATGCCAGTCGTCCACGGCTCTGGTGCGAGCCCGTTCGCTTTGGGCCCGATGCGAATCGATCGGGCTTACATAGATGCGCATTGACATTGTATCAGAGCCCGATAAAGCGGCATCGCCGCGAAGCTTAACTAGTGTCGCCACTGGTTAGGCGAGGTCATGCAACGTAAACTTCAAGGATCCACTACGGGGAGCCTGCCAGGATGACGATCGCTTGATCGAAGACTGTAACGCGCCATTACGGCGGACATCATGGGCTCAAGCAGGTTGCCACCAGACACATAAAATGGCGCGGCCACGAACGCTTGCTTAGCGCGATGGTAGATATTGGTGGTGATGACGCACTTGCTCTGTCTCAGTCGATGTACGTCCAGCACTAGCTGGTATCGATGAGCAAGATGCGCCGCATGAGAGCGGCTTGGACGGAGTGTGCCTGGCCCGTCGGCCCACTATGAGCTGGAATCTGCAGTCCCCGGACTGAGTCGCCTTCGGCGGATCGTGCACGGCTCGTGGTCAGGCAATAAGCGGGCCGTTGCAATGCTAAGCGGCGACAATGCGTGCGTTAGAATGGCTAACAGAAGAGAACGGCGATGATGGAGATCTACGGCTTTCTCGGATGGTTCGCTGAAGAGTGGTACAGGAACGGCGGCGGGAGGACCGAGCCGGTTGCTCAGTCGCGAGACAACGTCATCTATGTCGAGTTCAAGGCGATCCGAGAGGCAAAGGAGGCAGCGTGCGAGCACAGATCATAGAGAAGCTGGAGGCCGGCCGCGTGCAAAGCGGCCGGCTCGCGACCCTTCCTGGATCCGGTCCTTGCGGCCTGTTCTTTGTGCAGGGGCCTTGCGGGTGCGAACTCAAGATAACTGCATTTGTCCGGCCTGGCTGGGAGCACGTTGCTGTCTCGACGCCGCGGCGCTGTCCGAATTGGGACGAAATGTGCTTTGTCAAAGATCTGTTCTGGGATGAAGAGGAGTGCGTCATGCAATTGCACCCGCCACATTCGCGGTATGTGAATAACAGCCGATACTGCCTGCACTTGTGGAGACCCATCCATTGGGACATCCCAATGCCGCCGCCGAGCTTTGTAGGCGTCGTTGGGTTAGGGCCATCAGAAGCGGCAACGTTATTTGCCCGGATGGGCGCGGCGGAATGATGGGGCTCAAGCTAGCGATATCCCGCGCTGAGGCCGAGCAGTGCTGAAGCAGCGGTTGGCGCCGCCAGAATGAGGCGTCACAGGCGGATATATGTCAGGACTGGTCGCTTGTTGCACCGTGCGGCGGTGCCAAGCCTGAATCCGGCGCTTTCGAAGGAGCCGCTGACAGCGCACTGATCCGGTTCAAGAGATGTCTCGCATGCGCGTGAGACCAATATGCTTCGGAGGAACAAAGATTGGAATTGGAATCTTGGCGGCATTCAAACCGGAGTTTGTGTAACAGTGCTGAAGGTCGGTTTGGCCCAACAACGACGTCTCATCCGGCCGACGGCTTGCCACAAGGCAATCACTTGCGATCGGTCGGAGCGATTGCGCGCTCTCTGGAGCGAAACGCATGTGGCCGAACAGCATAACGTGAAATGCCGAAATCGAAGCCAAAGCGACCGCCGAACACAATTTGACGAAGGCGCTGTCCAGGAGCCAGGTCGGCCACGAGCCGGGGCCGCCGACAATCTAGCTTGCGTTTTGGCGCTCACATTCGCCGCGTCGGCATTGAATGGAATGACGACCTTCTTTGATCCTAACAGTGGAGAAGTTACTGTTCGGTCAGATCAGATGGTGATCTCCTCAAAAGCCGCAGACAGTAACAACAACCCAACGGACCTCATAGATCGAGGGTCGCCACACAAAGGGGACGTAGTGCAACGCGCCTTGTCGATCCCACAGACCGATCCTTTCGTGATCGACACCGGACAGCCGCACCAGCTCCGACGGTGCAAAACCACGGCCGGAAACACGGAGTGTTGCCGCCCCCAACGTACGCCCGACGTGATACCGGAGTTTACCGCGGCCCGTCAGATGTTGGAGCGGTACGCTCGACAGTAGCTCTCGGAAGCAGTGCAGAGAGGGCGAATGTTCAGAGATAGAAGCCGCCAATCACTCGGGTTGATATGCTATGGCGCGTCAGAGTCTGGGTGGTCTGCGCTTGCATTCAAGCAAGACTGACGCCTCGTTAGAGCTTGGCTGAAGAGGAGTTTCGGAGGCCCCTCAACCTGCAGTAAAGGAGATGGAATGTTGCTCATTGTGGGATATGCGGGATAGGGTTCGTTTCCCCTCGTTTCCCCGGAGCACGCGCGAATGGCCTGCCTACGTTTAAAGATCTTCTCCTCGAACAGCTGCGGTACGACCGCCGGGAGGCGGCGCCGAGCGGCGATATCGCCCACGAGGACGAACTCTGCCCTGGGCTATTCCTCCGAGTCCGGCCGAGCGGCCTGAAGTCCTACAGTCGTCTACAAGGTGCCAGGGAGGGCGGCATCTCGCCCAGCGGATGGCTGCTCACCGGTAAGGCGCACCGAATCACCTTGAGCACATGGCCGCACGTTGCATTGCGGGAGGCCCGGGACAAACCCCGGCAGGCGCTCCAGGCCGCGAGCGAAGGCCGCGACCCGCGCCAGCCCAGCGGGAAATCAACCTGACGACTTCGCTTGGGCCAGCGACCGCTTTTGCTCGACACGATGGTAGAGGAGGGCCGGCTCGGCATGGCCCCAGAGGTGTGGAAGAACCTGTCGCGCTTTTTCAACTAGTGCATCAACCGCGAGTTGGTGCACGCCAACCCGCTGGACGGCCTGCGGCGACGCGTCCTGAGCGCCAACTACGAGGCGGGTAGGGCGCTGACCGACGACGAACTCCGGCAGATTTTTGGCGCAGCGCGGCCGAGATGAGCTACCCCTTCGGGCCGACCTACTAGCTGCTCCTACTGACCTGCCAAGGGCGCGGCGATTGGGCCGCGGCGTAGCGTTCGGAGCAGGACCAGGGCAAGCGCCTGCTGGAGATACCTTCCGGTCGATACAAGTCCAAGCGCGACCACCTCGTGCCAATCTGCGATGCAACCATGGCAATCATTGACGCGCTCCCGGAGCGCAACGGCAACCTGTTCACCACCAGCGGGACGACGCCGGTGTCGGGCTTCAGCAAGGCCAAGACCCAGCTGGAGAGGCCTCGGGCGTGAAGGCGCCTTACCGCTCCACGACTTCCCAGTTAGTTGCGAAACAAGGCTCGCCTCGTTGGGCTTCCCGCAGGAGGTACGCGATGCCGTCCTCGGGCACATAGTCAGGGCTTACAGCGCAGGTATAACAAGCACCAATATGCAGACGAGAAGCGCGAGGCGCTGGGCGCATTTGCAAAGCATCTAAATGCGATCCTCGATAGCTAAAATCCATCCAAATGCGAAAGCAATTAGCTAAGCACGACTACTGCGCTCGTGTGTCGTTAACAGGCCAGTGACCGCGCGAATGTAATTGGTGCGGCAACCTTTGATATGGGGGGAGAGGATTCATGAATATCGCGATCAAGCTCGCTGCTGGCTGCGGAATTGGTGCGCTGCTCATTGGTATGATCGTTGGCAACGGAAAATCGGCTCCGCCGCCCCCATCTGTTCCGCTTCCATACGATCAAGTGGGCTTTGTTCGCTCTGTTGCTACAGCAAAGTCCGCCTATAAAGCTGCAAACAACCAGCTGGCTGCCGGGGGAGCTCGTAGCAGTCGGAAGCAAGCGATCTGCAACGCGCTGCAAGGTCAAAGCGCCACGGGATGGGTGGGAAAGATCGCACAGCTCACCTCGAACGGCGACGGAAAAGGTGTCGTCAGTATCGAATTGGCTCCTGACGTGCATGTCGCTACTTGGAACAACGCTCTCTCCGACATAGGTGCTCGCACGCTCATTGAGCCTACCTCTTCCCTATTCAAGAGTCTTGCTGGAATGAAGCGTGGCGATCTCGTCCGATTCTCTGGGAGCTTCACGTCGTCTGACGTCGATTGCGTGCGCGAGCAGAGTGTCACGCTAGATGGATCGATGACAGATCCTGTGTTCACGATGCGCTTTAGTTCCGTCGCCAAGCTCTAATCGACTACAGCAAGCGCTGGCACACAAGAAGGCGAGGCGCTAAACGCTTGCCCTTGATGACGAGTTTCCATCATCGCCCGAAGAAAAGGTGCGAATGTGCTTTGCTGCTTTATTGATGGAGCTGCGGTCAGCGGCGAACCGGATCACAAAAAATGGAAAACCGAGCGAAACTTCTGGGACGGCATTTGCTTCGGACTTACCGGTGAATTGGATGACCAGATTGCAAGGTGCCGAAAGCGCTTTTCTGAACTTGCGGAAGAGTTGAGTCAGCCACCGGCGATTAAATGACGACGCGCTTAGCGTAGAGGTCCGCACCGGATGGTTTAACCCGTACAGCCGCGACGCGGACCGCGCACCGGCAGCTTTCAGCGAGGCGCAAGCCGCATTCCGTTCAGAGCAGCTCCCTGCGGGTGAGCTTCGGCGAGTGCTGGATCATCTGGGACGATGAAGCCATGCCGCCACCAGCCTCCGTCGCGGAGCTTCAACGACTGGAACAAGAGTTGCCTGATGAGCTTCAGGGACGACGGGACAGCCAACCTGCTCTGTCGTTCTCCGTCGATCAGGGTGACCTTACTTTGATCGCGACCAGCTCCTGCCAGAGGAGCTTCGGCGGCTGCTTGATGACGAACCAGCAGAGGAGCTTCAGGAACGGCGAGATGATCACTCCGCTCCATCGGCTTTCAGCGAGGCGCAAGCCGCATTCCGTTCAGAGCAGCTCCCTGAGGGTGAGCTTCCGCGCATGATGGATCATCTTGATGAAGCCCAGCCCTGGCCAGCCCCTGACGCTTCAGATGAGCTTCAGCGGCTGGAACAACAGTTACTTGATGAGCTTCAGGGGCCACGTGACAATCAAGTACTCGTTGCGCCATCACAGCGTGCAGCAGATGATCGGCGCGACATTGTCGGACACGATCCCTCGATGACTTCAGCCCCAGCACAGTAATGCGGCACACTGATCCGTAGCAGCAGTGGCCTGCACGGCGTCGAAGTCGGCATCGCCAATATCCGTGAGGATGACGATCTCGCCGTCGAGCACGAAGTGCTGGGTCCGCAGCTTCAGGGCGGCTTCGACGATCAGTGGGTAGCGCCACGTCCAATCGAGACCCGCCTTGGACAACAGTCGGACGCGGTCGCCATCCCGCTGAAGGAGACCGCGATAACCGTCCATCTTGATTTCAAGAATCCAGTCGGGTCCGTCCGGTGCGGCTTTCACGGCCTTCGGCGTGCAATACTCGATACGCTTTTGCATGTGCGGGATGTAGTCACCATCTTACGGAAGTGGAGTCCGCTATTGACATTCGCGATTATGTCCGCATATTGCGGACAAGGCTGAGCGGAATTGTCCCCGGCCGATTGTGAGGGAAACCCCAATGACGGAAGCTACGACGATGGATCAGCAAGACCAGGTCGCGCGCATCGAGCGCATGCAAGAAGAGACCCGCAAGTTCGTCGCCGAGCAACACAACCTGATGGCCGAACGTGGCAAGCTGTCCCGCGACATGGTCCTCGCGCCTTGGCAGATCGCAGTCGCTGGAATGACGGCCGAGGCCGCTCTGTTCGGCGCTGGCGCGGCGTTTATGAAGTTGTTCGGGGCATGACCCCGAACCGCTTCGCCGAGTGTCTGGCCTCGCTGCGGTGGACGCAGCGGGGCCTCGCCGCGATCCTCGAATGCGACGACCGACTGGTCCGGCGCTGGGCATCGGGAGAGGCGGACATCCCGGCGAGCGTTGCGGCGTGGCTTGAGACTCTCGCGCAGGCTCATGACGCGATCCCACCCCCGCAGGGATGGAAGCGCCGCCAGAACGCTTAAAGCCCTCTGCGGTCAACCCGAGCGGGCTTTCGTTTTGGGGATTATATGCTTGACACCACACGGTACAGAACCTAGTTGGCGCGCTGTGGGCGGTGCTTCGGCGCTGCCCGCTGGCGCGCCCGATGTCGAGATAACTCCAGCCATGATCCAGGCTGGGCGTAACGAGCTTGCGGGGGTGGACTAACGAGACCGAGTTGGTTTCTCGGATTTTTTCTGAGATGCTTCGTTTGCGTGAGCGATGACGCCGCGTAGTTCTTCAAGGTAGTGGCACGCGGCGGAAATGCGTTCACTGATTTCCAGAATTCACTCAGGAGGGAAGCCTTCGCCATAGACCTTTGACGGTGGCGCGCCTTTTCGGCGCCTTCGAAGGGAATAGGCGGCGGCATGAGGAACGCCATCTACGCGCTGCCAAAGTCCGTGAACAATGAGATTGCGATCTTGTTCTAGGTCTTGAAGGTCGGAGGCGACGTTCTTCCACACTTCAGAAATCGGATGGTGCTGAGCTTGGATAAGTTTGCCCAGCATCTTGGAACGTTGCCGGAACTGAATATCTTCGGTCACGCATCTGCCCATGGCGTGATCGACGCGGAATCTGGAGTCTACTCCAGTTGTTAACTGACCCATTGGACCGCGATCGACCCCAGATGTCGGTTGCGGTATCGGAGGCCCGCCCCGGCAAGGGCGGGCTTTTCCGACTCAACGCACAAGTGTGGATGCGAATCGGTATGGAGTCCATACCTAGTCGTTAACAGCTATTTACTTTCGCGCTTTTTACTTTTGCGCTTTGCGCGCCGTCTCACGAATCGCCGGGCCAGCCGCGATAGATCGCGCTTAGTGAGATTGACGATACGGCAGACGCTTGCCAGCCGCGCCCTTGACGGCAAGGTCTGCACGTTCACCGTCCTCAACGCCGGTCGCGGAGCGGTTGGAATAGCGGAAGTCAAATTCGGCAAGGTAGCGATGCAGGTGCTTCTCGCTGCAATGCTGATAGACGCCCTTCATGCCGCGCTTGAAGATCGAATAGTAGGCCTCAACCATGTTGGTCGAGATCGCTTCGCCAGCTTCGTAGCGGACATACTCGTCACGCGAATGGACCACGGTCTTGTGGGTGGCAACGCTGTGAATGTCGGCAATGACGCGATAGTGGTGGTGGGTGGACCTCTCCCGTGTGAAGGTTAAGCTCCTCGTATGGTTTTTGATCCTCTATGCCCCTCCGGGCACCAGGCATCCACCATGGACGACACAAACTGTGGTTCGCCGGCTTCGAGCATCGCCGGCCTCTTTTCTACCGACGGCGCCAGCCAAACAGCGACCACGGCCGACAATGCATGCCGGTCGCCCCAGCGAACAGGACAGTCGACGCTCGCCACGCGCTCCGCAGCAACCGCCGCATTGTCTCGTTCCTGCACTTCAGCTGACGCTCGGCTCTGGTGAAGACCTCGAGACCCCGAACCGAGAGCGATAATAGTCTGCACCGTGTTCGTTCTAAGCCTCACGGTTCAAACAGACCGGGAGCGATGTCCTCAGCCGGATCCATAACTCTTTGGAACTGGTCGAGCGTTGCACCGAGCTAAACTACAAGGTCATTTGCCAATTTACTTCCCGAACAATGGGAGGTGGCATTCTAAACTTACGGCCCCTAACCCTCTCCGCGTAGCGCGCAAGTCGCTATTACGATTGTCGTCCCGTGGCTTCGATATAATCCCAGTCTCACACCGGAAGTAGCGCGGGCGCGACTCGGCGCCAATCGGGCTGGGATGGATCAGTCGCTGTCCCTGCCACGCCCGCACTACTGATCGAAGTTAGCAGAAACGTGACTCGGCGCCCAAACACCCCACGCATACACGGGGCAAGCGCTGTCCCTGCCACGCTCCGCTAACTTCAAAGGCATTGTACGTGGACCAGCTTTCCGAAAGCTGACGATCCCGACGCGATTTGCCAAAAGAAGGATAGCCGGAGTGGGGCGGTTCCGTCTGTCTAGAACCCACCCCTCTGGCCAGCCTTCGCCTGTTACGGTTATCAGGTCGATCAGCTTGCCTCCGAAGGTCTCGTTAAGGATCGTCAACGGAGGGCATCCGTGCTCTGAGCATAGTATGATTGGTGCATTGGCCGAGGACGTATTCCAGTTCCACGGCGCTAGGTAGACGAAAGGACCGTTCTCGGTAGGAAAGCTCAACCACAGCAGATTGCTCGCTGATTCGCGTTGAAGGCCTGCGCCAGCGTCCATGATTAGGCACGGGAGATCGGTAAATTCGGCCGCGATGTTCGGCTGATCCATCCCTACAAAGAGGCGTGGGACGCGGAAAGCAATAGCCGAAGCCGCGTCTCGACCAACAATGCCCATTGTGGGCGTCAACAGCGCCGAGAAGGCGTTCAACGAGTGATCTCCTGGTTCGACGGCGAACACAGGGGATCGATGCCTTGCGAGATCACCACGATGTAATCGGGACTGACGGCGTGACATGTCTCCCGATGGCAGTCCGCGCTCCATCAGCCGGGCTGGAGCCAGGCTGGTAGCACACCGTGGCGGCCCACCCCTGTCTCGTCGCTGTTGGTCGACGTGGCAGCACGGTCGCCCGCTGAACGCGTAAGCCTTGGCTGCGGCCAGCGCTGCCCCGGCCCGATCTCGGTTACGGCCTCATAGCTGAGGCTGCCGGATTCCGGCAGTGCTCAGGCACACCTTAGGCTTCCGAAGCTGTCTCATCGCGCGCGGCATTAGCACGCGGAAACACGTCCGGAATCCGCTACGCCTCAGACATACTGCACCAACTTGAGGTGATCATCTGTAAGGACAGGGGAGCGAATGGAACAAGAGATGTCTCGAAGGAAGGTGGCTAGAGTCCGGCTCGCGCGATTGCGATCCTCGAAAGATTGCGGTGCCGGTGCGCGTGTACGGAGCACTGCCAATTCGGACCTGACCAGGTCGGACGCTGCTTCTGTGCAATCGGAGATAGAAAACCGACCAGAAGACATCACAGCGTGGGCCAGCCCCAGCGTGGTGAGCCAACCCGCATAGATCAGCACGGCACCGTCTGTCTCATTCAACGCAGAGAGTTCCTCAATTGCAGCAGCATGGACTGATGACGCACCAAGTGACCGAAAGAGATCGCTTATCTCGTCACGTGTGGCTTTGGAGAGCAGGCAGCGGCCGAGATGTGATAGGAGCGCCTCAGTCGGACCTTCGAAGATGCGGAGGATGCGAGCGTCTCGGTATATTTTGGCTAGAGGCGTCCCCTCATCGTAACCACGGCCGCCTACCAGCTGGACGCATTGATCAGCGACAATGCCGCACCACTCCGAGGACAAAACCTTCGTTGCCGAAGCAAGGTGCACGTTGGGCGCGCCCTGCGCTGAAATTAGTCGGCAGGAAGCGGCCAGCATCGCCTTTACTACTTCCCGCCGCAGCACCATCTGCCCAAACAACTGCCAGATGTAGCTGTTCTCGATCATGCGAAGTTTACCAAGTCGGCGATGGCTTGCATAAGAGGCTGCGAGCTGGATAGCGCGCTCAAGCGCTCCAAGACCCATAGCAGCCACACCGATACGGCCGCGGTTCATACTAGACGCCGCCGCGCCCCAGCCGTCTTGATCGCGAGAGAGCACGTAAGCACGCGGCACCTCGACATCCTGAAACTCCAGAGTATTCTGAATAATGCCACGTAGACCGAGTGTGCGATGTTCGTGCGTGACCTTTAGGCCTGGGGCCTGCCTATCAACGAGTACACCAACGAGCCGACCTTTCGCATCGGGACCAGACGCGCGCGCAAAGCAAACGATCCAGCGAGCCCAGTCAGCCAGGCCGATCCAGATCTTGCGGCCCGAGATACGAACTCTATCTCCGTGCATGAGAGCGGAAGCCTCTATATGCCTCGGGGCGGAGCCAGCTCCAGGCTCGGTCAACGCGAAAGCGCAGAGATCGCCGCGTGTTGCACCACAAATGATATGTTTTTGTTCGGGGATGTGCGGTGCCGCTTCGATGCAGGGCAACGCCAAAAAGTTATGGATGACGAGGGTAGAGGCAGCGGAGACATCGAAGGATGCAGTGGCGGAGATGAGGTCGATGGCCTCCTGCAGGGAAAGGCCTAATCCGCCGTGCTCTCCTGGTGTGGTGAGCCCGAACAGTCCATGCTTTGCCAATGTGCTGTGCAGGGTTGGCGGGAATGCTCGGCGGTCATCCGCGTCCGCGAAGTTCAGCTGGCTGAGATCAGCGATCAAACTGGAGTATAGTGCAGCTGCACGGCCTTCAGCTGTGCGTTCTTGCGGCTCGCCGAAACGAGCGTAAACCTGAGTGTTCATAGCCATAAGCCCCACAATGATCCCGGCCGCGCTTCGTGCCAATTCATCCCGGTGGCTCGCTCGGTTAGACATTGGTATAGTATGGATGTGGGGGCAGTATAAGCACGCTGCCTGGGACTTGGATTGGTTGCGACCGCCCCGCGGGCTTTAAGATGCGTCTTGTCGCTATGACCTACCGGAGTGCACGCTCGTTTTCAGTCTCGTTCCATTCTCCTCAAGACACTCAGCGCGGTCGAGTGGTGTTTCGTAAAAAAGATGGCCTCCTGTGGAGACGTCCGTCGTGCCCTATCGCCAGCATAGGGAGGCGGCACGTGACTTATGGCATTTATCATGTTCACTGCCACTTCGAGATACCGAAGAAAGACGCGCCGCGCCAATTAAGCGAATGATCTCGAGCCTGCGAGCAGATCACTTTCATCGTGCTCACCGCCGCCGACCTTGATCTCTCGCCACAGGCACCCGTGACTTAGACCCTGTTGTTACCGAAGAAAAGCCGCAAGCAAATTAAGTCTGGCCCTACCCTCATATGGGTAGGCAGAGGGTTGTGCTTTGCATTGCAAGCTCGCCCGAAATAAAAACCCTGGCATTCCTGCCAGGGTCTGCATGTCATCGACACTTCGAGAGTGTGGATCAGAAGTCCATCCCGCCCATGCCGGCGCCCGGAGGCATTGCTGGACCAGCCGCGGCCTTCTTCGGCAGCTCGGCAACCATCGCTTCCGTCGTAATCAGCAGTGCCGCCACGGAGGAGGCGTTCTGGACCGCGGTACGAACGACCTTTGTCGGGTCAATTATGCCCTTGGAGACAAGGTCGCTGTACTCGCCTGTCTGGGCATCGAAGCCGTAAGAGTACTGCTCGTTGTCGAGGACTTTGCCGACCACGATCGAACCGTCTTCACCGGCGTTGATCGCGATCTGGCGGGCCGGCCAGGACAGCGCCTTGCGCACGATCTCGACGCCGGTCTTCTGGTCGTCGTTCTCGGTGTGCAGGCCCTTGAGCTGCTCGGAGGCACGGAGCAGGGCGACGCCGCCGCCCGGCAGGATGCCTTCCTCGACGGCGGCGCGGGTCGCATGCATCGCGTCATCAACGCGATCCTTGCGCTCCTTCACCTCGACCTCGGTCGCGCCGCCGACGCGGATCACCGCGACGCCGCCCGCGAGCTTGGCGAGACGCTCCTGGAGCTTCTCACGGTCGTAGTCCGAGGTGGTCTCCTCGATCTGCGCCTTGATCTGGGCGACGCGCGCCTCGATGTCGGCCTTCTTGCCGGCGCCGTTGACGATCGTGGTGTTCTCCTTGTCGATCATCACCTTCTTGGCGCGACCGAGCATGTTGAGCGTGACGTTCTCGAGCTTGATGCCGAGGTCTTCCGAGATCGCCTGGCCGCCGGTCAGGATCGCGATGTCCTGCAGCATGGCCTTGCGGCGATCGCCGAAGCCCGGAGCCTTGACGGCCGCGACCTTCAGGCCGCCACGCAGGCGGTTCACGACCAGGGTGGCGAGGGCTTCGCCTTCGACGTCCTCAGCAACGATGACCAGCGGCTTGCCACTCTGCACCACGGCCTCAAGCAGCGGCAGTAGCTCGTTCAGCGAAGAGAGCTTCTTCTCGTTGATGAGGATGTAGGCGTCGTCCATCTCAACGCGCATCTTCTCGGCGTTGGTGACGAAGTAGGGCGAGATATAGCCGCGGTCGAACTGCATGCCCTCGACGACGTCGAGCTCGGTCTCGAGCGACTTGGCCTCCTCGACGGTGATGACGCCCTCGTTGCCGACCTTCTTCACGGCGTCGGCAAGGAACTTGCCGATCTCGGCATCACCGTTGGCCGAGATGGTGCCGACCTGGGCGATCTCGTCATTGGACGTGACTTTCTTCGAGTTCTTCTCGAGGTCGGCCACGACAGCGTCGACCGCGAGGTCGATACCGCGCTTGAGGTCCATCGGGTTCATGCCGGCGGCAACCGACTTGGCCCCTTCACGGACGATCGCGGCGGCTAGGACGGTCGCGGTGGTGGTGCCGTCGCCGGCCGCGTCAGCGGACTTGGAGGCGACTTCGCGCACCATCTGCGCGCCCATGTTCTCGAACTTGTCGTCGAGCTCGATCTCCTTGGCGACGGCAACGCCGTCCTTCGTGATGCGGGGAGCACCGAACGACTTGTCGAGCACGACGTTGCGACCCTTCGGACCGAGCGTGACCTGCACTGCATTGGCGAGGATGTCGACACCGCGCAGCATGCGATCCCGCGCGTCTACTCCGAATTTGACTTCCTTGGCTGACATAAAGAATTCCTCAGTTCTTATTGTTGTTCCTTCAAGACGCCCGGTGGGCGCTCGTAGGAGGTGAGCTGTGCGAGTTAGGCGGCTTTCTTCTTGGGAATCTCGT
The DNA here is from genome assembly GCF_016031655.1 of Bradyrhizobium glycinis. GTDB lineage: Bacteria > Pseudomonadota > Alphaproteobacteria > Rhizobiales > Xanthobacteraceae > Bradyrhizobium > Bradyrhizobium glycinis. The sequence continues at coordinate 2,830 of NZ_JACCHQ010000027.1, read as the reverse complement.
CGGTGAGAACGCCCAGGATGTCGCTCTCCTTCATGATCAACAGGTCGCGCCCCTCGATCCTGACCTCCGTGCCGGACCATTTGCCGAACAGCACGCGGTCGCCGACCTCAATGTCGATCGGGATCAGCTTGCCAGCTTCGTCGCGGCCACCCGGGCCAACGGCGACGACTTCGCCCTGCGAGGGCTTTTCCTTGGCTGTGTCCGGAATGATAATGCCGCCAGCGGTCTTCTCATCGGCGTCGATGCGCTTGACCACGACGCGGTCGTGAAGCGGACGGAAATCCATGCAAGTCTCCTGAGCGTTCGAACAAGTTAGAGATAGTCACATAGTGACCAGCCCAAGTGTAGCAAAAGTCAGGCCAAATGAGCTGTACGCTGAAATTCCGATGAACAGTTGCCTGTGCTCCGTGTCTTTGTCTGAAATCAAACGCCCTCATGTACACAGCTCGTCAAGCTGTTGCGAAAATGACATCACGTTTCGCCGAAACACCCGGATTGAGACGAGCGTCTCTCAACATAGCACGGTCGCGCGTTATACCGATCGAAGCGCCGCGTGTTTCGAGGACGGTGGCCGGACCGCACATATTGCTAGCTCTGACGGCGGCATCTAGGTTACCCCCCGGCTCCGCCGGGAAGGCAGCAGAAGTTTGACATTTCAGGCGCGTCCATCGACGAAATTTGCGGCTGGTGAGCCACCACGGAAACGAGAAGGAACTTTTCGACCCACCATCACCACGAGAGCCTAAGCCAACGCAAATGCGAGTGCAAAGATCATGTGCTCTTCATTACCAAGTGTTGCAGGAACGCTGTAGACGAGTTGAGGCAGCAGCTCCGCGGTGTGTTCCGCAGATTGGCAGTGCAGAAGGAATTCGGATTCGAGGAGAGGCAGTTGATGCGCGCTCATGTTCACATGATGAGCGTTATCACAGCCGGATGTGCGGTGTCGCAAGTGGTAGGGTACATCTAGGACAAGAACGCTGTCCATCTGGCGCGGGTCTATGGAGAGAGGAAGCACAACTTCGTAGGCAGCACTTCTGGACCCGGGGATACGTCGTTTCCACCGCCGGTCGAGACGAAGCGGTGATCATGGAATAAACCCGTAAGCAGGAGGCCGAGGACGCCCGGCTCGACCAATGAACATGTGGCGCAAAGGTCGCCTTCGGGCGGCCAATAAAACCGGGGCGCGCCAGCGTCGCCCATGGCCGCTTCGAGCGTCTCAATTCGCAAGGCCCGGCTTTGCCGTTGATACTTACCAGCTGATGCCGGCGCAACCTACGGTGCACCAGACTCATCGAAGCGCGGCGCTCGATAAATTTGACTTAGCCTCGCATACAGCAAGTACCAACTATCTCGAAAAGATCAGCCTATGTTTCCCGTAAGAGGGCGTGCTTCAAGAGAGGACATGATCGATTTGTATCGAATTGTCGACGCCCAGCCGCGGCACTGTCGCTCAAAATCTGTTGAATTTCCCGATCGTTTGAAGACCGATAGCGGTCGAACAGATCTGCGCCAACGCCGCGGAGGCTTGCTTGCCCGCAGGATTTGGGCTTTGAGAGCGGCCGCGCTTCTCAGAAGAATAAAGTATTCCGAGGATGGGATCCCCCGCAGCTGCTTGCAAATTGCGTTAGCGAATCCGAGATGGCAAACTGCGGTCGGCAGAGCACATTCGCGCAACCGTGATCGAGCTGATTGGCTATTGCTGAGCACGAGAGATCACTCTGCCCGGAACGCTCCAAGAGAATAGCCGACAGGTGACATTCAAGCGAAGCCGATCTTTCGGCCATCGCGAGCCGCAGACAATGATCTGGCCCACGGAGAGCGCGTCTGCCGGCGTGGGTTCGAATTTGGATTGCGGGGGGGCGCCGTACCTCTCGGTGCGACAGGTTTCCCTTTTGATGTCGATGGCACGCGATAGCCGTCATGGATCAAGGGGACGGGCCGACATATGAATTGTATACCTTGATATGCGTTGTGCGGCCGCGTCTAGCGTGTGATTTCGGCTTCGGAGTCGAAATTCACCCGAGCCCCGCGCCCAATGGAACAAGCACCGTGTCATCTCTAGAAGTACACCAGCACATAGTCTCGCTACTTCAGAAGCCGAATCCCGTCATCCTGGACATTGGCTGCAATGACGGGACCGATACGCAACAGTTTCTCAACCTGTGCCCGCAAGCTCAGCTCTACTGCTTTGAACCAGACCCCAGAGCAATCGCGCGCTTCAAGAAGAAGTTGGGCGCATCTCTCAACAGGGTGAAGTTGCTTGAAATCGCCATCAGCGATCGGAACGGGATGATCGACTTCCATCCAAGCAATGCAGATGGTGAGGCGAAGGAATGGGACCTCTCCGGCTCAATACGCCGCCCGAAAAATCATCTGACCGAGTATGATTGGGTTCGGTTCGACCGCCCTATTTCGGTCGAAACGCGGAGATTGGACGACTGGTGCAGCGAAGCCAAGCTGAACACAGTCGATTTCATCTGGATGGATGTCCAGGGAGCCGAAGCTGATGTTATCGCCGGCGGCATGCAGACATTAAGCAACACGCGTTTCATCTACACGGAATATAGCGATCGCGAGCTCTACGAAGGGCAGTTGTCCATGCGAGCCATTCTGGACCTGTTACCTTCATTCGAGGTGGCTGCCCACTACCCACGCGCCGTGGAAGGTGATGTATTGCTCAAGAATGTGCGCTTCTAGTGTATACTCATAGGACGCCTCATTGATCGCTGGAAGATCTCACCAGGGCGTTCTATGTCACCAAAGCCACAGAACTGGGACGGGGAGTCCGGTCTTTGCCACTCAAGACCCCACGCAGGACATCCGCTTGGGC
>NZ_JACCHQ010000026.1 GCF_016031655.1 Bradyrhizobium glycinis | reverse complement strand
TTCATCGATGACGGCCGCATCGAACTCGACAACAACACGGTCGAACGATCGATCCGCGGCATCAAGCTCAGCCGCAAAAACGCGCTGTTTGCTGGATCTGACGGTGGCGCGGAACATTGGGCTGTTATCGCGTCCTTGGTCGAGACCTGTAAGATCAACGACGTCGATCCGCTCGCCTATCTCACCGATGTCCTGACCAGGATCGTCAACGGGCATCCAAACCGCGACATCGACCAGCTACTGCCCTGGTCCTACCGCGCTCAAGCCCTCAAAGCCGTGGCTTGAAAACGACGCTTACTCTCCAGCTCTCGATGGGACGAAAAAGCAAAACCAAAGCCTGCCAGCCCGATTTGGCTCGTGGGCTTGATTTCGAACCTTCAGGCTCGTGGCGACATCGAGCGGCAACCGGCCGCTGCTGACGACCGTGTCAATCCGTGCATGCAAAACCGTTGCGTTGGGAAGTGAAAGGCCGGCTGAGCAAATGGAGGCAATTTCCTCATCCGTCAGGCGAGTGCAATGCCAGCCAATCATGGAGTGGGGCTGGAGGGCTTTGTTCACATCCAAAATAGATCGGTCGTAGTCGGCGCCGGAAGGTCGGTTCTGATCACTCTGCCATCTATAAAGAACGCCGTAGTTCGCGCTCAAGCAGTCGAGCAATTCGACAGGCCATTTCTCCACGTGCTCGATGTCGATGACCATAACTCGGTCCTTGAACCAAATACAAAACCCCAATACAAACGGCGTGGTCGGCGCGCAAAATATGCTAGGTTTATCAACGGGTAAACTGCGGAATTACGGTACCCACCCAACTGTACCAGCGGGATTAGACACTTCGCCCTAAATTAGGTTTAGCGAAGTACGCATAGCTACCACCGAGCTACCACGATACGTTGCGCCTTATTTTCTTGGCCGCACATAATTAATTATTGCGATGATGGTTTTGGTGGTCGTTTTGCGTTCGATGTGGAGAGCACAGTGGATGTTGCCAAGTGGAGCGCGGAGATCACGGTCTACGGGTATGCGAGAGTGAGCACTGAGGGCCAGACGCTGGCGGTCCAAGAGGTGCAGTTAGCGGCGGCCGGCGCGGTCAAGGTGTTCTCGGAGAAGATCAGTGGGGCCAGCGCGGCGAATCGAAAGGCGCTGGCGCGGGCATTAGCTGCGCTGAAGGAACGTGACGTATTGCGGGTGACCCGGCTGGACCGGCTGGCGCGCTCGACACGGAACCTTTTGAAGGTGCTGGACGCGATTGGCAAGGCCGGAGCTGGGTTCAAGAGCCCGGCTGATACCTGGGCCGATCCAACTACACCGCACGGGCGGTTGATGCTCACGGTCCTAGGCGGGCTAGCTGAATTCGAGCGTGAGTTGATAAAGGCTCGGACGGGCGAAGGGCGCGAGAGAGTGAAGGCACGCGGTGTGCATATGGGCAGACCTTCGACGCTAACGCCTTATCAGCAGCGCGAGGCCTTGGCACGGCGCTAGGCTCAGTCGGCTTCGCTGATCTCGATTGCTACTTCGAGCCATTGGTTTTCTGGCAGGGGTCCTTCGGCTTCTTGCAGTCGCATTCGCAGCCTCTGCAACAACCCTCGGGCTGTTGAATGAGCGCTTTGATGATTTCGGAATTCTCCTTAGACAAGTTTTCGTATCGTTGTAGCAGGAGAACCTGTTGCTGATCGTAGTAGTCAGATCGTGCTGCGACCCGTTTAACCTCATTTGCCAGGATTGTTTTGATCACCTCAGTGGCTTCTTTCAAAACATTTTCATGGCGCTGCAGCAACAGCCCGTGTTTTTCGTCAAAGCGATCTGAGCGCGTGGCCACCCGCACAATTTCGTCGGCTAATAGCTTCGAACGGTCAGCATCATGGTTATGCGGTTCATCTCTCGATACGCCAAGGCCAACACAGCCAGCGAAACCACAATTGGTAGGATCCACAGCGCATTCAATAACTTCCATACGAACGTCGGGCTGGAGAAGCGCGCGAGAGGTCCTGCCGACTCGGTATTGCTAGAAGGTGTTGGAGTTGGCGATGGGTTGTTGGGAGACGGGCCAGGCTGTGGCGTAGTGCTCGGGATGCTGATAGCGGGGATAGCGACCGACCATTGCATTCCAGGTATGCCCAACACCGCGTTTAAGGCATCCGGTGAAGTGGCCATCAATATTGCTGTTACAAGGTCGACAGTGAGGCCGAACGCACTAATTATCTGATCTAAGTTGTCTATGATCGTCTTTATTTCGATCGAGCCATACGAAATGTCTGCTACGTGCATTTCCATGCTTCGAAGTGCATCTTGCTGTCTACCGCTCAGTCGGCCGGTATATGATCGGTTGTGGTAGCCCTCCAAGAAATTGCGAAATCTGGTACTCAATTCGTAAGGAAACCTTTCTCTTACGTGCTCCTCAAATTCAGCGGGAGAAAGGTCCTGCCCAGCAATTCCGGGCTGGGAATGAGCATGACGCGCGATATCTCTAAACGAACTCCAGAAGCCACTACGTGAGCTCCCGGACTCAAACCCGTAGGGCCGAAGGCTAATCGTAACGGAAGATGCTGCTTTGGAACGGTCTGAATCCGGCCCCCAATCGACCTCAGCCATTCTTCAACTCCAAATCGATCGAGCAAATTAACTCGCCGCGCGAGGCGCAGGCAAAACAGCAGAATACCTAGCCTCTAGGATACGTCGCATTGTTGCTCAATTGCAACCACATTTGACGCGGCGCCTCAGCTCCCGACTTCAGTTGTCTCAATGGCTTGACGGCTCCGGATGGCCGAAACCTTTTCACTTCGCTCACGTGCAGCTTCTAGCCGCGCTGCAAAGCCCTCGGTGTTGACCACGGCTGTCACTGCTAGCTTCGGATGCTCAAAAGGCAGCGCAGCCACGGCAGCCCGCATCCGGCGATGCATCGGCTGGCAAGGATCGCGATAGACGGCTTGGAGGAAATCAAGCGAAGTATTGCCCGCCACCTCCGGTGCAGTGTCGTCCATCGCCTCCACCATTGGAGATAGCAGAACAAGTCGACGTTCGAACATGGTGAGCAGGGCCGTCAGTGCTCTGCCCACTTATATGGCGGCTTGCTGCCCGCACTGAAGGCGAGCCTCATCGTCCTTCAAGAGATCACCGCCTTGATCTGCGCCGTATCCGCAAACTCGATCAGCTCGACGATCTTGCCGTCTTGAAATCTGAACAGGTCCAGGATCTCGGTGCTGAAAGTCTTTCCGCTTGGATTGTATCGAACGAGAACCCGGGAATGGACTGCGACGCGATCCCCGTCGACCAGTTCAGCCAGGATCTCGCGGCTTTCGAAGCCGAAGGTGTCAGTGAACTGAGTGAAAGCCGCGCGCAGGGTCGGGTGCCCCTCCATGCGCCCCGTCAGTTCGAGCGCGCTCTTGTCGCCCATCAACGTGAAGTGGCCCTCGGGATGGAAAGCCGCCACCAAGCCCTCGATGTCGCCCTTGCCGCGCGCGGCGTAGGCGGTCCTGATCAATGCGAGCATCTCTTCGCGCTGTGCCATGTGCCCCTCCCTGCAATAGGTATCGGGGCAGCCTAGCGACCTTTGCGTGTAAAGGCAAAATGATCGGAGCCGTGCTGCGTTACCTCCCGCCACCACCCACACCACCACCGGCAACGTCGCCGCCGCCAGCAGCGTCCCCAGCGCCACCGCGCCCGAGACCGGGTTCACCAGCCGCTGATACTGCACGGCAGAGATGTACGCATTCCGCGCCGGTCGGCATCGCCGCGAACAGCACGATGACGCCGCCGGCGATCGGCGGCAGGTCGAGCAGTCTTGCCGACACGAACGCGGCGGCCGGCAGCGCCGCAAGCTTGAGCGTACGCATCACCAAAATGCTCAGCCTCTCGCTCTTCACCTGGCGCGAAACAAATAGGAGCCGAGCACGATCAGCGCCGTCGGCGAGCCCGAATGCGCAAAGGATGTGATGATTGTTCGGAGGCTGCCGTAATAGCAGGTCGTGCATCAGGTAAGGCATTCGATCTTACTCTTTGGGTCGCGGCCTCAAAGTCTTTTCGGTGAAAGCGAGGGCGGGTGTAAACTGTTTCACAGCAGCCGGCTTGCTGCGACCTTAAGATCGTTCTGCACTTCCACGTTCTTGCGCGGCCCGTCCGTACAAGATGTCGCTCTCTGTTGAAACAACGAGGAGCATGAAGATGAAGACGTTTCTTGCAACGAAATCGCCATTCCTGATCGTCGCTGCTCTTGCAGTTTGCATCGGCACTGCGCGTGCCGATGTCATTATGGATTGGAACGCGAAAGCAGATGCGATTGCCGCTGAAAAGAAGGTTCTGCCTGTGCCACAGGCCCGCACGATGTCGATGCTTCACGTTGCCATGTTCGAGGCCGTCAACGCGATCGACAGGCGATATACTCCATACAAGCTGGATCTCGTGGCAGACCGCTCCACGTCCAAGGAAGCCGCAGCGTCGACTGCAGCTTACAACATTCTTCTCACGATCTATCCGGACCAGAAACCCGCCCTTGATGCGGCATTGATTGCATCGCTTTCCGGCATTCCGGACACGGAGGGAAAGGCGAATGGAATCGAGCTTGGAAAGCTTGCCGCTTCCGGTGTGATAGCGTTGCGAAGGGATGACGGCAGTGACGTTCAGGAGACTTATCGTCCCTATACAGCCCCGGGGGCCTATGTGCCGACTGTGGTGCCGATCGGCACGACGGCTGGAAGAATGTCCCCTTGGGTCATGACATCAGCCTCACAATTCCGTCCAGCGCCACCACCGGCGCTTGATTCCGAGACCTGGACCAGAGACGTCAATGAAATTCGGGAGCTCGGCGCTCGCAACAGCACCACCCGAACGGCAGAGCAGACCGCGATCGGACGAGTCTGGTTTCTGGTCGGGCCGCCCAGCTTCAATCCAATCGTCCGGCAGGTCGCCTTGGCCAAGCACATGGACCTCGTTGACTGCGCGCGCCTTTTCGCCCTCACCGAGATTGCTGCGAACGACGCAATCGTTGCTGTCCTTGATGCGAAGTATCATTACAACTTCTGGCGGCCTGTAACGGCCATACGCAACGCGGACATCACGCACAACCCGATGACGCCACGCGAACCGTCCTGGTTGCCGCTGGGTGAAACGCCGTTGCATCCCGAATACCCCTGCGCCCACTGCATCATATCGGCGGCGGTTTCCACGGTTCTCCGGTCCATCGCCGGCGACGAGGTCGGAGAGCTAACGATGACCAGCCCCACTGCGCCAGGGGTGACTCGCAAATGGACCAAGCTCCAGGATTATAGCAACGAGGTCGCCAATTCGCGCATCTATGCCGGTTTCCATTACCGTTTCTCGACGGAGGTCGGAAAGGACATGGGCCGTAAGATCGGTGACTTGGTTGTCGGGACACAGCTTCGCGGGCTGGAAGCGCGAGCTGAACCGAAGCAGTAAGCCGGCGTGTAGGTAAACTGCGAACCGCACAGAGGTCGAGAAGCGCTCGACATCGAGGCATCAAGGCTTGAGATAGCAGAACAAGTCGACGTTCGAACATGGTGGGCAGGCCGGCCAGTGCTCTGCCCACTTGTATGCCGGCTTGCTGCCCGCCCGGAAGCAAACCGAACCTCATCGTCCTTCAGGAGATCATCGCCTTGACCTGCGCTGTATCCGCAAACTCATTCAGCTCGACGATCTTGCCATCCTGAAATCTGAATAGGTCCAAAAGCTCGGTGCTGAACGTCTTTCCAGTTGGATGGTAGCGGACGTCAACGCGGGAATGGACGGCAACGCGATCACCGTCGACCAGCTCAGCCAGAATTTTGCGGTTTTCGAAGCCGAAGTTCTTGATCAATTGACCGAAAACCCCTCGCAGGGCTGGGTGACCCTGCACGCTTCCTGTCAGTTCGAGCGTGCTCCTGTCGCCCATCAAAGTGAATGCGCCCTCGGGATGAAAGGTCGTCACCAAGCCCTCGACGTCATTGTCGCCGCGCGCGGCGTAGGCGTGCCGGATCGTTGCGAGCATGTCTTCGCGCTGTGCCATGTTACCCTCCCTGCAACGTATCAGGGCAGATTAGTGACCTTTGCGTGTAAAGGCAAAACTATCGAGGGTGGTGCGAAGGGCTCGAGCGCGCCGAAGCAGCATCGTTCGTTTTCGTTCCCCGACACCGCGAGAAAACAGCGGCGAGCACCGGCGAACCTTTTCAGGATCCTGTATCCAAGCCGCGCGAGCGAATTGTGGGCCTGCGTTCGGCTGGACAAATTCGCCATTGGGAGTAGTCTTTTCAGACACAGCAACATGTTAGCGGAGGTTCTCCGTGGAACATCGCGGCGTAAGCTTCTCGATCGTTAAGATGAGCTACCCGGCTGGTTGGAAGTGGACTGTCGGAAAGGGCCGAACAGTGTCGGTCGGTGTCTGTGCGACGAGGCGCGACGCGATCCGCCAGGCTCAGACCTTCATCGACGCGATCATGGACTGGGCTGCCTAGGCTGAGTTCAAATGCTCGGCTTCGATAGGTCATGCCGAGCACGGTAAACCCAGCAGCTGAGTTTCTGTCGGCCGCGCCCGAGACCGGGTTCACCAGCCGCTGATACTGCACGGCAAAAATGTATGCATTCGCGCCGGTCGCCATCGCCGCGATCAGCGCGAACACCGGGGCGACGATCAACTAGGTGGCCATGTGTCGCTACGACCCCAGCTCGATGATCCGGCGCGCCATCCGCACATTGGCATAGTCGATCATCTTGCCGTCCAGCGTCACTGCGCCCTGGCCGTTCGCCTCTGCGCTCTCCATCGCCTCGACCACCCGCCGCGCTTGGGTCAGCTCCTCGGCCGACGGCGTGAACGCGCGCAGCGTCGGCTCGATCTGGTCGGGATGGATCACCTGCTTGCCGTCAAAGCCCATCGCGGCGGCCTTTTGCGCGCTGGCCTCGGTCAGCTTGGCATCGCGGAACGCGCCGCAGGGGCCGTCGATCGCGCGCAGGCCGCGCGCGCGGGCGGCGACCAGAAGGCGCATCATGGGATAGGCGAACAGGTCGAGCGGCGCAGTGGCGTAGCCGCTTTGCGCCGAGCCGACGTGGCGATAGCCATCCGGCGAAATGCCGACGTCGGAGCTGCGGGCGCCGAGCGAGGCCGCGAGGTCGCCGACGCCGAGATGCAGCGCGGCGACGCTCTCGTGCGCGGCGGCAAGGGCATCGACGTTGACGAGGCCGAGCGCGGTCTCGATCAGCAGTTCGAGGGCGACAGGCGTAGCGCGATCCGGCGCGGCCGCGCGCAAGCGATCGGCGAGCGCGACGATGTCGCTCACCCGCTCCGCCTTCGGCACGATCAAGGCATCGAGCCGGGGCAGGGCGGCCAGGTGGCAGATCTCCTCCGCAATGAACGGGCTGTCGACGGCGTTGAGCCTGATGGCGACGTGCTTGTTGCCCCAATCGAGAGAGGACAGCGCGCGGGCGGCTTCCGCCAGCGCAACGCCCTTCTCGGCGGGCGGCACGGCGTCTTCGAGGTCCATGAACACCGCGTCCGCCACTGATGCCGCAGCCTTTGCGACGAGACGGGCGCGATGCGCGGGAACGGCGAAATAGGCGCGCGTCGGGCGCTGCGAGACCATTGTCACGTTCCCTTAACGAGGCCGAGTTCGCCGAGGATGGCTTCGTTATGCTCGCCGACGTCAGGCACCGGATCCATCCGCGGCGTCACGCCGGGAATCGTCAGCGCGGGCAGGAAGCTCATCACCGGCCCGCACGGCGATCCCACGCTTTGCACCCGCGCGCGGGCATGCAGCTGCTCATGCTGCAGGAAGGCCTCGACCGAGTTCAGATGCGCATTGGCGACCCCGGCTCCATCCAGCAGCCGCAGCACCTCTTCGCTGGTCATGGCTGCAAAGCGCTGCTCGATATGCGCCTGCAGCTCGTCGCGGTTCTGCATGCGCAGCGGATTGGTGCGGAAGCGCGGGTCGTCGGCAAAGCCGGCATCGCCGAGCACGATGCGGCAGAGCGACCGCCATTCCCGGTCGTTCTGGATGCCGAAGAAAATGGTGTTGCCGTCGCCGACACGGAACGGGCCGTAAGGCGCGATGGTCGCATGCCTGGCGCCGGTGCGCGGCAGTGGCCGGCCGGTACTCTCGGTGTAGAACGCGGGATAGCTCATCCAGTCCGTGATCGAATCGAACAGCGAGGCCTGGAACGCCGTGCCCTTGCCGGTCCGCTCGCGGGCGTACAGCGCCATCAAGACGCCGTTCAGGATGTACATGCCGGTGGCGATATCGACCACGGAGAGCCCCACTTTGGCGGGCTCCGCCTCGGTGCCGTTGATGGCGAGCACGCCGGCCTCGCACTGCACCAGCAGATCATAGGCCTTCTTGTCGCTGTAAGGGCCGCCGCTGCCATAGCCCGAGACGTCGCAGGCGATCAGGCGCGGATATTTGCGCAGCAGCGAAGCGGCATCGAGGCCGAGCCGCTCCGCCGCGCCGGGCGCGAGGTTCTGGATGAACACGTCGGCGCGCGGCAGCAGGGCGTCGAGCACCTTGCGCCCCTCAGGGCTCTTGATGTCAATCGCAAGGCTTTCCTTGGAACGGTTGGTCCACACGAACTGGCTCGATAGGCCGTTCATCACGTGATCGTAGTCGCGGCAGAAATCCCCCGTGCCGGGCCGCTCGATCTTGATCACCCGCGCGCCCCAATCGGCGAGGTGCCGGCTGGCCAGCGGCGCCGCGATCGCCTGCTCCAGCGAAACCACCGTCACACCCGACAGCGGCAGCTCCGCCTCATTTCCCGTCATGCGACTGTCCTCCTCACGTGCGCTTTTCGACCAGCGCAGGAGACAGGTCGGCCACCTCACGCGCATCTTCTTGAGGGTGACATGATGCCCCTGTTTTGCCCGACAAGTCAAACCGCGTTTCGCAAAATCCTAAGAGATGAAAGCGTAGCGATTGCCGGCACTTGGCTACTGTGCATGGGGTTGTTTTCGCAGTTTTGTGTTTGGGAGCGCAGACAGCGGCGTCTTCGTCGCGTTCCCCCGGAACTGCCGAGGCTCCTGACCCCACCCTGTTGCCGAGAGCGCACACGTGCCGGCTTTCGCAATCCCCCTCGGTTGCCAACGAACCGCCGTTCACCCACTATTCGCACCGACTCGTCATGTGGGGGGATCGATGCCGGCGTTTCGCTTCAAGTCCTTTGCAAAGCCCGTGGCCGTTGCAAGCCTCTCGCTTGCCTTGGCCATCCTGGCGCTGCCGCGCGCTGGTTTCGCCTACACCCAGGAGGAGCAGCAGGCCTGCACGCCGGATGCGATGCGGCTCTGCAGCGAGTTCATCCCGAACGTCGATGCCATCACCGCCTGCATGATCAAGAAGAAGGCGCAGCTCTCGCCGCAATGCGCGGTGTTCTTCCGCCGCGGGCCGGAGCCGCGCGCCGGCAAGCCGACCAGTATCGCTCCGAAGACTGCGAAGAAGAGCAGCAAGCCCGCGGCGAAGAAGAAGAAATCCAGCGAAGGCTGAGCGTCAGGCGAGGCGCGTTCCTGTCTTGAAACCGGGTCATGCCGAGGCGCGCGACCAGTTGCGCCGGTTGCGGCATCAGCTCGGCGACAGCCTTCGGACTCGTTTTGTTCACGCAACGCCGCGCAGGCTGAGTGGGATGGCGGGACCAGGCGGATAGGTCCAAGAGGATTTGCCCGGCGGGGTTGCATTCCGTTTTTTCCCGCGCGCTGCTCAAAAAACGCACGATCGCCGCCGCGGCACGCGTTCTGCTGCGATTTGTGCGTAACGTCACAGTATTCAGTGTGACTCAAAAGCCAACACGCCCTGTTATTTCGTGGCGTCGGCGCAACCTTCGATAAATTTATCTTTCACGAATCAGCGCGCTGATTCATTTTCGCGGCCTGGGGTCAATCTGGAGGCCGAAGGTATGAACGTTATTGTTTTTGCATCACGTAAAGGCGGTTCGGGCAAGAGTACCCTCGCCGCGCATCTTGCCGCTCAGATCAAGGCGAGCAAGCAGGTCATGCTGGTGGACGCGGATCCGCAAGGTTCGCTCACGCTGTGGCACAAGCTGCGCGGCACCAACGAGCCGCCGATCAAGGCTGCCGTCAACTCCGTCAGCGGCATCGTCTCGGCGGCCAAGCGCGACGGTTATGAATGGGTGTTGATCGACACGCCGCCGAACCTGTCGGCCGTCGTCGACGACGCGATCAAGAATGCCACCATGGTGGTCATTCCCGCCCGTCCCGGCGTGTTCGACGTCAACGCGGTGCAGGAAACCATTCAGATGTGCCGCGCGGCGCGCAAGCCCTACGCGGTCGTGCTCAACGGTGCGCCGGCCAAGCGCGACGAAGCCGAAAGCCCGATCGTCACCATCGCCCGCGAAGCACTGGCGAAATTCCGGGCTCCGGTGTGGGGCGGCCAGATCACCAATCGTTCGGATCTGCTGATGGCGCTCAGCCACGGCGAAGGCGCGCGCGAATATCAGGCCGAGAGCCGTGCGGCTCAGGAAATCGCAAGACTCTGGGCGGCGATCGAGCGCTCGGTCAAGGCTATTCGCGGCACCGCGTCGGCCTCCGGGGCAATGCACAAGCAGGCGGCTTAATTTTCATTGGTCATTTCGAGCGGCGAAAAACGCGCGGGAGGTCCGCGCGTTTTGCGTTTCTAAGCTTTCACGCCACCATCAGCATGTAGAACACGATGACCGGCGACAGGGTGAGGATCACCGACCAGATGCCAACGGCCCAAAGAATGTCCTCGGTGCTAAAGCCCTGCTGTTCGGCGTCGAAATGCGACGCCATCTCATTCTGACTATTCACAAACGCCCCCGCGATTTCTTCGCTAATGGGCGTCAGTGATAGCAGCGATGTTTTAAGATCCGGATCGCATCTGCCCGTGCATTTTGAACACAGGTGCTACCACGGATTAACCATCCCGCGCGCGCGTCAGCCGACCAGCCAGACGCGAAACAGCAGCACCGGCATCAGGCCGAGCATCACCGCCCAGAACCCGAACGACGAGACGACGAGAATTCCCTTCAAGAGATCGGCGGGCGCGAACTGGCTCGCGGCCGTAGGCCGGTTGCGATACCCCATGGTCATTCCCCCTTCGGTAACTTTGAACTGGACGATAGGCGCGGTCACGTAAACGAGACGTGGATGCACCTTGCGGCAGCTGCGAAGGCCGTTGAGGCGCGGTTAACCACGGTGGCGCTCTCTCGCTCCCTCTCCCCGTTCTTACGGGGAGAGGGTGGGGTGAGGGGCTGTCTCCGCAAATGCCTTGGAAGCTGGACTCGCGGAGGCTCCCCCTCACCCGGAATTTGCGCAGGCGCAAATTCCGGCCTCTCCGCGCAAGCGGGGAGAGGCGAAAGACGCGCTACGCCGCGACCTTGATCCGTCGCTCGATCTCGCGATCGATCGTCGCCGCGAGCTCGCTGCTCACTTCCACCATCGGCAAGCGCACCTCCGGGCTGTCGATCAGGCCGGATCGCCACAGCCAGTACTTCGCCGGCGCGGGGCTCGGCTCGGCGAACAACAGCCGCGTCAGCTCGGCGACCTCGTGCCAGCGCGCCAGCGCCGCATCGTGGTTGCCGCGCTTGAACTCGGCATGGACGGCTGCAAAGGTCGCGGTCTCGACATGGGCCGAGAGCACGATGCCGCCGTCGGCACCGTCACCGAGCGCCTCGAAATAATTGGCATCCTCGCCGGTGAGCACGCGGAAGTCCTTCGGCCGGTCGCGCAGCAGCGCGATCGATTGCTCGCGGCTCGCGCCGCAATCCTTCAGGCCGACGATGTTCTTGTGCTCGGCCAGCCGCAGCATGGTCTGGTTGGTGATATTGACCGCGCAGCGATAGGGAATGTTGTAGAGCGCGATCGGCCAGGCCGCATGGTCGGCGAGCGCCTCGAAATGCGCCAAGAGGCCGCGCTGCGACGGCCGCACATAATAGGGGCTGGCGATCAGGTAACCGTCGATCGGCCAGTCCGCGGTCTCGTCAAGGCGTTCTTGCAGGCGCGAAGTGTCCGCACCCGACAGTCCGAGGCAGATCGGAAGGTTGCAGCCGGCGGCCGCCATCTCCTCGCGCACCACGGCGACGAGGCGCTCGAGCTCGGCCGCGCGCAGCGTCATGCCTTCACCGGAGGTCGCGCCCAGGATGAATCCGTCGATGCCGTACGCGCCGTAGTGCCGTGTCAGCCGCCGCAGCGACCTCTCGTCCAGCGCGCCGTCCTGGAACGGCGTCACCAGCGGCAGCCAGAGGCCATGCAAGTGATCTCGTAGTCCGGTCATGTTTCCATCTCCTTCTCGGGAAAAGCCTGAGACGGAGGGCACATGAAAAAACCCCGTCCAGGCGGCGGGGTTTTCGAAGATTTGCAGCGATGACGAAGTCGGCTAGCGCGCGCAAAAATCCGAGGCCCCGGGATGGGGGCCTTTTTTCGAGACGATGGTCTCGAACGAGATTGCGCACAACTTCGTGATCATGGGCGAATGATGCGGGGTAGGCGTGGAACTGTCAATACACGTGGAGGGCGAAGCCACATTTTGACGAAAAAAAGCCGGACCCGAGGGCCCGGCTTAGGTATTGGCCACGTGAGGCCGACACAATCACCTTCCAAGAGGGATTACTGAACTCCCGCGCCACTGGAGGAGGGGGACAAATGCGCAACGCGAAGGCTCAGCGTGCAAACATTATGGGCTTGCCGAGTGCCTTGCAGCAACAGCCGAGGCCGCATGTCAGTCATGCGGAAATCAGGACGGCCAGCGTTGCGCCTTGCTCACCACGAAGTCCCGGAACACCTGCACGCGCGCGACCGTCTTCAACTCCTCGGGATAGACGAAGTAGGTGTCGAGCTGGATCGAATCCGACTCGCCGAACAACTGCACGAGCTTGCTCTGCTCCTCGACCAGGTAATCGGGAAGGGCGGCGATGCCGAGACCTTGCTGACAGGCGCGCACGAGACCGAGGATGTTGTTGACCTTGAAATAGGCTTCACGCGGACCCGAGCCGTTGCGGCCGGCTTCGACCAGCCAGTTGCGGTTCTGCAGATGCGGCGCGAAGTTGCCGTCGGCGAGCGTGATGATGCGGTGGGAGTCGAGCTCCTCCAGCGTGCGCGGCGTGCCGAAGCGCTTGATGTATTCCGGCGAGCAATAGGCGTGGAAGCCCATCGCGAACAGCTTGCGCTGGATGAGATCCGGCTGCGTCGGCTTGCGGGTGCGGATCGCGACATCCGCCTCGCGCATCGACAGATCGAGCTCTTCGTCGGTAACGATCAGCGAGATGCGGATCTCGGGATAGAGCGCTGTGAATTCGCCGAGCCGCGGGATCAGCCAGTTGATGCCGACGCCGGGCGTGGTGGTGATCTTGAGATCGCCGCTCGGCCGCTCGCGGCTGTCGGTCAGCTTGGCGCGCGCCGCCTGCAGCTGCATGAACACGTCATGCGCGGTGCGGAACAACAGGTCGCCCTGCTCGGTGAGGATCAGGCCGCGGGCATGGCGGTGGAACAGCGAGACCGAGAGCTCCTGCTCCAGTGCCGAGACCTGACGCGACACCGCCGATTGCGACAGGCCGAGCTGCTCGCCCGCATGCGTGAAGCTGCCCGCTTCCGCCGCGGCGTGAAACACCTTCAGCTTGTCCCAGTCCATATCCGTAAATCCGTCGCGTGTTCGGGGCATGATTCTATTCCGCTGCCGCGCGCTCGCTGGCGCGAAGGGCCAAGAAACGTTCGGCTTCGAGTGCGGCCATGCAGCCGAGGCCGGCGGCCGTCACGGCCTGGCGATAAGTTTCGTCGGCGACGTCGCCGGCGGCGAACAGGCCGGGCACCGAGGTCGCGGTCGAGTTCGGGGCGACCTCGATATAGCCCGAGGGTTTCAGCTTGACCTGATCCTTGACGAGCTCGGTCGCCGGCGCGTGCCCGATGGCGATGAAGACGCCGTCGGCCTTCACGTTCGTGAGCGCGCCGGTCTTGACGTTCTTGAGCCGGACATGGGTGACCTTGTTGGGGTTCTCGGTACCGCAGATCTCGTCGACGGCGGCGTCCCAGATCACCTTGATCTTCGGATGCTTGAACAGGCGCTCCTGCAGGATGCGCTCAGCGCGGAAGTGATCGCGACGATGCACGATCGTGACCTGCGAGGCATGGTTGGTGAGGTACAAGGCTTCCTCGACCGCGGTGTTGCCGCCGCCGACCACGATCACGTCCTTGCCACGGTAGAAGAAGCCGTCGCAGGTGGCGCAGGCCGACACGCCGCCGCCCTGGAACTTGGCTTCCGACGGCAGCCCGAGCCAGCGCGCTTGCGCGCCGGTGGCCAGGATCACGGTCTCGGCGAGATAGACGTCGCCGCTGTCGCAGGTGAGGCGGAACGGCCGCCGCGCCGTCTCCAGCTTGGTGACCAGATCGGAGACGATCTTGGTGCCGACATGGACAGCCTGCTTCTCCATCTGCTCCATCAGCCAGGGGCCCTGGATCACGTCGGCGAAGCCTGGATAGTTCTCCACGTCGGTCGTGATGGTGAGCTGGCCGCCTGGCTGGATGCCCTGGATCAGGATCGGCTCCAGCATCGCACGCGCGGCGTAGATCGCGGCGGTGTAGCCGGCCGGGCCGGAGCCGATGATAACGACCTTTGCATGAACAGGAGCGGACATTTCGATGGACGCCTTTCACGGGGGATTCGCAGCGCGGGCGCGGAATGTGCCGGGAGGCCTCGCGGAGGCGCTGAAATATCAGAGCTAATCTAAGCAATCTGGCGAGCCATGCAAGAATTGCATTCCCTATCGGCGGATTTTTCCAACAGGGAACAAAAGTCGATTGCGCCGCACGCGCAATAAAATTGCGCTAGCGGTGCGGGTTGGGCTATGAGGATTTCGACAAATCACCCAATACCGCCGCAAAGGCCAGGAGTTCCAATCACGTGTCGCGGAACCTAGACGAGATCGACCTGAAGATTCTCACCGAGATCCAGGCCGACGGTCGAATCACAAATGTCGAGCTGGCCAAGCGCGTCGGCATCTCGCCGCCCCCCTGTCTGCGCCGCGTCCGGGCGCTGGAGGAGGAGGGCTACATCCACGGCTATCGCGGCCTCTTGGACGCGCGCAAGCTGGGCTTCGACGTCACCGTTTTCGCCGCCGTGCACCTGTCCAGCCAAGCCGAGGCGGATTTGCGCGCGTTCGAGGAATTCGTCCGCGCCGAGCCCCTGGTGCGGGAATGCTGGATGCTATCCGGCGAGGTCGATTTCATCCTGAAGTGCGTCGCCCCCGACATGGCGACCTTCCAGGATTTCGTCACGCACCTGACGGCGGCGCCGCACGTGCGCAACGTGCGCACCTCATTGGTGCTGCACAATTCGAAATACGAGGCGGCCGTGCCGCTGGAGGTGAAGGGACGGAGGTGAGGGTCTTCTCCCTCTCCCGTTCTTACGGGGACAGGTGAAGACCTGTCCACGGTGCTCTCCGTCATTGCGAGCAGCGAAGCAATCCAGAGTCTTTCCGCAGAGGCAGTCTGGATTGCTTCGCTGCGCTCGCAATGACGTGTGGTGAGAGCGTGTGTCCGCCACAACCCAGCAACCCGCCGAAACAAAAAGGCCGCGGATCGCGCGGTCTTTTCAAACCATCATCAACGCAGCGGCAAATCCTTACCGCCACTCCACCTTGGTGATCTCGTAGGCCTTGGCGCCGCCCGGCGTGTTGACCTCGACCGTGGCACCCTTCTTCTTGCCGATCAAAGCGCGCGCGAGCGGCGAGGTGATCGAGATGCGGCCCTTCTTGGCGTCCGCTTCGACCTCGCCGACGATCTGCCACACCGTCTTCTTCTCGGTGTCCTCATCGACCAGCGTCACGGTGGCGCCGAACTTGATGGTGTCTCCGGAGAGCTTGGAGATGTCGATGATGTCGGCGCGCGCGAGCTTGTCCTCGAGCTCGGCGATGCGGCCCTCATTGTGCGACTGCTCTTCCTTCGCGGCATGATATTCCGCGTTCTCCGACAGGTCTCCGTGCGAGCGCGCCTCGGCGATATGCTCGATGATCCGCGGACGGTCCACGGACTGGCGCTGCTTCAATTCTTCCCCGAGCGCGACAAAGCCGGCCTGGGTCATCGGAACCTTTTCCATCGTCTCTCTCGTCCTTCGATCGTGCGCCCCAGATGCGGATGGGCGCCGCAACCTTGATTCGTCAGTCCTCCAGAGCCCAAAGAGGGGCTGCCGGACCTTGACAGATATGGGCTTTAGCGCCGGAACAGAACTGCCACCTGGCCGGACAGTTCCTCCGGCCATTGTGGCTTCATTGCCAATCACTTAGCGGAAGCTTCGCTGCCGCTAGCGATCAGGTTTCCGAAAAGTAGCTCTGCAGGGTACGAACCTCAAGGTCCCCACCCAGATAGGCGCGGATGCCCTGCGCGGCCGCCACGGCCCCGGAAAGAGTGGTGTAATATGGCACTTTATGCAAGAGGGCCGCGCGCCGCAGCGAGCGGCTGTCGGCCAGCGCCTGCGGGCCTTCGGTGGTGTTGAAGACGAGCTGGACGTCACCATTGGTGATGGCATCGACGATGTGCGGCCGCCCTTCCAGCACCTTGTTCACCTTCTCAGTCGGGATGCCCTGGTCGGTCAGGAAGCGCTGAGTGCCCGAGGTCGCCAGCACCTTGAAGCCGAGCGAATGCAATTCGCGCACGGCATCGGCGATGCGCGTCTTGTCGCTCTCGCGCACCGAGACGAACACAGTGCCCTTGCGGGGCACCCGCGTGCCGCCGCCGAGCTGACTTTTGGCGAAGGCCACCGCAAACGAGCGGTCGATGCCCATGACTTCGCCGGTCGAGCGCATCTCGGGGCCGAGCACGGTGTCGACGCCGGGGAAGCGCGCGAACGGGAAGACCGATTCCTTGACGCCGACGTGCTTGAGCGCTGCCTTCTTCAGCTTGAAATCGGCGAGCTTTTCGCCGGCCATGATGCGCGCGGCGATCTTGGCGACCGGCGTGCCGATCACCTTGGCGACGAACGGCACGGTGCGCGAGGCGCGCGGATTGACCTCGAGCACGTAGATCTCGCCGTCCTTGATCGCGTATTGCACGTTCATCAGGCCAATGACATCGAGGCCGAGCGCGAGCTCGCGGGTCTGCCGCTCCAGCTCCACGATCGTCTCAGGTTCGAGCGAGTGCGGCGGTAGCGAGCAGGCGCTGTCGCCGGAATGGATGCCGGCTTCTTCGATGTGCTCCATGATGCCGACGATGAAGGTGTCCTTGCCGTCGCTCAGGCAGTCGACGTCGATTTCCGTGGCGTCCGACAGATAGCGGTCGAACAGCAGCGGGTTCTTGCCGAGCACGGTGTTGATCTGCCCGGTCTTGTCGTTCGGATAGCGCGCCTTGACGTCGGCCGGCACCAGCTCCGGCAGCGTGCCGAGCAGATAATCGTTGAGCTGGTTCTCTTCGCGGATGATCTGCATCGCGCGGCCGCCGAGCACGTAGGACGGGCGCACCACCAGCGGCAGGCCGAGATCGGCCGAGACGAGCCGTGCCTGCTCGACCGAATAGGCGATGCCGTTCTTCGGCTGCTTGAGGCGCAGCTTGTCGAGCACGCGCTTGAAGCGGTCGCGGTCCTCGGCGAGATCGATCGCGTCGGGCGAGGTGCCGAGGATCGGCACTTCGGCGGCTTCCAGCGCGCGCGCCAGCTTCAGCGGCGTCTGGCCGCCGAACTGCACGATCACGCCGTGCAGCGTGCCCTTGCTGCGTTCCTTGGCGATGATCTCCAGCACGTCCTCGGCGGTGAGCGGCTCGAAATAGAGCCTATCGGCGGTGTCGTAGTCGGTCGACACCGTCTCCGGATTGCAGTTGACCATGATGGATTCGTAGCCGGCGTCATGCAGCGCGAAGCAGGCGTGACAGCAGCAATAGTCGAACTCGATGCCCTGGCCGATGCGATTGGGACCGCCGCCCAGAATGATGACCTTCTTCTTGTCGGACGGCGTGCTCTCGTCCGCGGGTGCGCCCGCGAACGGCGCCTCATAGGTCGAATACATGTAGGCGGTCGGCGAGGCGAACTCGGCCGCGCAGGTGTCGATGCGCTTGTACACCGGGTGAACGCCGAGCGCGTGGCGCTTCGCCTTGACCTCGGCCTCCGTCGTCTCGGCGAGCACGGCGAGCCGCGCGTCGGAGAAGCCCATGGCCTTCAGCGTGCGCATGCCGAAGGCGTTGCCAGGCAGGCCGTTCTTCCTGACCTTCTCCTCCATCTCGACGATGCCGCGCATCTCGGCGAGGAACCAGGGATCGATCTTGCAGGAGTTGAAGATGTCTTCGTTCGACCAGCCGAGCCGCATGGCCTGGGCGACCTGGAGAATGCGGCTCGGCGTCGGGGTGCCGAGCGCGGCGCGGATCGCGTTCTTGTCATCGTCGCGGCCGAGGCCCTCGATCTCGATCTCGTCGAGGCCGGTCAATCCGGTCTCGAGCCCGCGCAGGGCCTTTTGCAGGCTTTCCTGGAAGGTGCGGCCGATTGCCATGACTTCGCCGACCGACTTCATCGAGGTGGTCAGCGTGGTCGAGGCGCCCGGGAATTTCTCGAAGGCAAAACGCGGCACCTTGGTGACCACGTAATCGATGGTCGGCTCGAACGAGGCCGGCGTGGCACCGCCGGTGATGTCATTGGCGATCTCGTCGAGCGTGTAGCCGACCGCAAGCTTGGCGGCGACCTTGGCGATCGGAAAGCCGGTGGCTTTCGAGGCCAGCGCGGAGGAGCGCGACACGCGCGGATTCATCTCGATGACGACCATGCGGCCGTCGTCGGGATTGACGCCGAACTGCACGTTGGAGCCGCCGGTCTCGACCCCGATCTCGCGCAGCACCGCCAGCGAGGCGTCGCGCATGATCTGGTATTCCTTGTCGGTCAGCGTCAGCGCCGGCGCCACCGTGATAGAATCGCCGGTGTGCACGCCCATCGGATCGAGGTTCTCGATCGAGCAGACGATGATGCAATTGTCGTTCTTGTCGCGCACCACCTCCATCTCGTACTCCTTCCAGCCGAGCACGGATTCTTCGATCAGCACTTCGTTGGTGGGAGACGCGTCCAGGCCGCGCTCGATGATGTCGAGGAACTCTTCCTTGTTGTAGGCGATGCCGCCGCCGGTGCCGCCCATGGTGAAGGAGGGACGGATGATCGCAGGCAGGCCGATCTCGGACAGCGCCATCATCGCCTGGCCCAGCGCATATTCCTGGTAGCGCTTGCGGCGGTCGCCTTCGCCGAGGGTCCATTGCCGGTCGTGCTCTTCGAGTGCCGCGCCCGACAGCTTCTCGCGTTCGGCGAGATATTTGTCGCGGAATGACTTCTTCAGCTCGGAGGCGTTGGCAAGCCGCGACTTCGGCGTCTGCAGCCCGATCTTCTGCATGGCGTTGCGGAACAGCTGGCGGTCTTCGGCCTTGTCGATGGCATCGGCGGTGGCGCCGATCATCTCGACGTCGAACTTCTCCAGCGTGCCCTGCCGGCGCAGCGACAGCGCGCAGTTCAGCGCGGTCTGGCCGCCCATGGTCGGCAGCAGCGCGAAGCCGCCGGGAACGACGTGACGTTCCTTCTCGATGATCTTGGCGACGATCTCGGGCGTGATCGGCTCGATATAGGTGGCATCGGCCAATTCCGGGTCGGTCATGATGGTGGCCGGGTTGGAATTGACGAGGACGATGCGATAGCCCTCTTCCTTCAGCGTCTTCACCGCCTGCGTGCCCGAATAGTCGAACTCGCAAGCCTGGCCGATCACGATGGGGCCGGCGCCGATGATCAGGATGGTGGTGATGTCAGTACGTTTGGGCATCAACTCTCGCCGAAGTGGAATTTGGGCACAAAAAAAGGGCGCGCTTGTTGCGCGTCCCTGTGGCCGAGAGCGCGGTGGTCTCCCTCGCGCGCGGGTGGGTCTTAGACCAGTTTTCGGAGCGGCGAAACCCCGAAAAACGCCCATCAACCGGCAATTTTGACGGGTTTTGGCCGCCCCTGCCAGCCGCGGGCGAGGTGCACCAGAAGCGAGGCCGCAACGCTCGTTCCGCCGATCCAGCCGAGGTCGGTCGGCGAGAGGGTGGCCAGCACCGCGCCGCCGAGCGCTCCGCCAATGGCGAAGCCGAGATACATCGACGAGGCGTTGAGCGAGAGCGCGATCATCGAAGCCTGCGGCTCGATCCGGATGATGCTGGCGATCTGGGCCGGATAGAACGCCCAGCCCGACAGGCCCCAGAGGAAGATGGCGCCGAGCACAGCATAATGCGCCTGTGCAGGCATCAGCTTCAGGACCAGCGAATGCAGGATCAGGGCGCCCGCCATGCCGGCGAGCCCGAGGCCTGCGGTCGCAAGCGTGCCGAGCCGATCGGCCAGGACGCCGCCGAGCATGTTCCCGATCGCTGCCGCGCCGCCGAACACCAGCAGAGCAAGGCTGATCTGCGAGGCGTCGAAGCCGAGGCCGCGCAGCGGGACTGCGAAATAGGTGAAGACCGTGAAACCGCCCAGTGCCCACAACATCGTGATCAGCAATGCGACCACAACGTCGCGATGGCGCGCCACCGCCAGCCTCTCGCCGAGCGAGGCCGTATTGCGCGGCAGGCCGCGTGGCAGGCCGAGCAGCAGGCCAGCGAGCGCTACAGCCCCGATCAGGGCGACCATGGCGAAGGTTGCACGCCAGCCGAACAGGCTGCCGACGAGATTGCCGAAGGGAACGCCGATCACGGTCGCAACCGTGAGGCCCGCGGTGACGAGTGCCACCGCGCGGCCGCGCCGTTCGGGCGCGGCGACCGCCACGGACACGGCAAGCGCCGTCGGCATGCACAGCCCCGAGCCCAGCGCCATCAGCATCCGCGAGGCCAGCAGCAGGCCATAGTTGGATGCCACCATCGCGGCGAGGTTGCCGGCGATGAAGGTCGATAGCGCGAGGGCCAGCAGGGTGCGGCGGTCGATGTTGTTCAGCGCCACTGCGAGGATGGGCGAGCCCACCGCATAGGTGAGGGCGTAGGCCGTGACCAATTGGCCCGCGGCCGAGACGGAAATCGCAAGGTCGGTGGCGATCGCCGGTAAAAGCCCTGCGATCACAAAGCCTTCGGTGCCGATCGCAAAGGCCGCCAGGGCCAGCCAGAACACGCTCATTGGAAACGATCCATTTGTTCAAGATTGATTGAACTATCGAACGAAGCGATTTCTCTGTCAATTGGTTCAAGAACTATTGAACATTGCGGTCGCATCGCTATGATTGCCGGACCATGAGCCGCACGCCGCACCATCCCACCCGCGACCAGATCGAGCTGCCGATGGTCCTGGATTGCCTGAGCGATCCGATCCGTCTGGCGATCGTCTATCAGCTCGCCCAGCAGGAACGTGTCAGTAGCGAACTCCGCTGCAGCGATTTCAGCGCGCTGAGCGGAAAGTCGAACCTCGCCTATCATTTCGCCAAGCTGCGCGAATGCGGCTTGATGCAGACGCGCATCGCCGGCACCAACCGCTTCATGCGGCTGCGACGAGAGGATCTGGAGGCGCGCTTTCCGGGCCTGCTCGATGCGGTGATCAAATCAGCGGCCAAGGATGCGGACCGGCTTCCGCTCGTGTCCGGCTGCGACTTGATCGAGGTTGACCGAAAATAAGACGGTTGCGCGAGGTTTGGGCGCCCGCCGAAGCGTGCCCGTCTTGGCCCTTCGCGCTTCGCCGAGGCAGCCTTCGCTACGAAAGGGCTTGCCGAGCCGAAGGTGGCGGAGCCAGCGAAGCGTGGAGACCCGGCCTGGATTTGAACCAGGATGTAGAGCGTTGCACCGCCCTCGCGTAGACGCTTCCGCCACCGGGCCGTGGCGATCATTACCGATTGCAGTGCGACAAGCTACAACGGCTAATTGTTATGCTTAACGGACGAGAGGCGGCCTCGCGATGAAGGTCATGCGCCAGCTGTTGTGGCCGATATTGCTGTGGGCGCGCTGCACGGCGAAGCCCCCCGCCTTCAGCTTGGCCGTGATCTCGTCCTCGCTGTAGCGCTGCAGCCCGATGCGCGAGCGCAACTGGCGGTAATCCGATAGCGCGGTGCTGATCAGCCCGACCAGCGCGTCCTTCAGGAAACCGTGGCGCAGGCCGAAGCCGAGCAGCGCCATCACATCCCTGACCATGCCGACATTGGGCTGTAGAACGTCGCCAAGCACCAGCTTGCCGGAGGGTTTCAGGATTCGGCGGATGTTCAACAGCGCCGCATCGAGCTCGTCCGGCGTCATGTATTGCGCGACCGAGTTCATCACGACGAGATCGATCGACTGGTCCTGCATGTTGCGGACGTCCTCGAGCGAGCGGACGCGGATCTTGGTGTTTGGGGCAAACCGCGCGATCAGCCGGCCGCGTACGCCCGGCGCGGGCTCGGCCAGGATCAGCTTGCCGCAGGCGGCTGCCACCTGGCTCGCCGACAGCGCCTCGCCGCAGGCATAGTCCAGCACCGTCGCGTCGGGCGAGGGGATGTAGCCGATGATGTCCCGCGCAATGATCTGGAAGTGCAAGTCGCGATGCAGCTTGCTGACATAGATCGTATGCGTCGAGTCGTAATAATCGATCCAATCGTCCATGGTATGCGAAGGTCCCGGCCAACGGTTCCGATAGAGGAACCGGCGCTGCCCGCCTTGCGTTAGGGGTGCGACGGCGCGCCGTCAATGTCCGCGTCCTAACAGGAAGGTCTCCCGTGAGCAAAACCAACAACAAGGTCTCGCCCGAACTCGACACCCCCACCGATCTGTCGCCCGACGGGGTCAAGAAAGTATCCGAGGCGCTCAACGTGCTTCTGGCCGACGCGTTCGCGCTTTATCTCAAGACCAAGAATTTCCACTGGCACATCAGCGGGCGCCATTTCCGGGATTACCACCTGCTGCTCGACGAGCAGTCCGACCAGATCTTCGCCACCACCGACCAGCTCGCCGAGCGCGTCCGCAAGATCGGCGGCACCACGCTGAAGTCGATCGGCCAGGTCGCAAAGCTCCAGACCATCAAGGACAACAACGAGGACTATGTCCCGCCGCGCGAGATGCTGCGCGAACTGATGCAGGACAACAAGCATGTCGCAGCCGCGATGCGCAAGGCGCACGATGTCTGCGACGAGGCCGGCGACGTCGCCAGCGCCAGCATTCTGGAGAACTTCATCGACGAGACCGAGCGCCGGACTTGGTTCCTGTTCGAAGCGACCCGGCAGGAAGGCGCCAACGAGGCTTAACGGGATGCGTAGGGTGGGTTAGCCTTGCAGAAGCGCGAAGCGCATCTGCAAGGCGTAACCCACCACTGTCCGCGGAAACAGAAGAGGTGGGTTACGCCTTCGGCTAACCCACCCTAGGGCACCGCCTTTATGGCTGCCGCCACAGCCTCATCATTGCGCCGTCCTTCCCCGTTACGGGATCAGCCGGCGGTAGCGCGACGTGCGGAATCGTCTTCAGCGCTTTCGCATGGTTCTCCGGCGTTGCGCGCGTGATCTCCATCTTGGCGCCTGGCGGATAGGCGCCGATCACGCAGAAATCGTCGCTCGCCTTGATGCATTGATGTCCGGTGCCGGCGGGCAGGATAGCAACGTCGCCGGCCTTGATGTCCAGCTCCTGGCCATGATCGCCGCCAAAACGGACGCGGGCGCTGCCGCGCGCGACGCCGAGCACCTCGTGCACCGTCGCGTGATAATGCAGATAATCGTAGACGCCGTTGCGCCACGTCCCGCCCCAGCCGTTCGCTTCGAACAGATTCTCGATGGTCTCTTCCGGGCGCCTCGGATCGAGCTGCACCACGCCCTGGTAGACCAGGAACGGAAGGATGTTGTTCGGCACGAGCCCGTCATCCTCGAAAACAATGGCGAGCGGCTCGGCCTTGTCGCGGACGACGGACATGGCGGGACACCTGCATCAGGGTAGCAGGAATCAACGAGAGGCGTGAGACGGCGTTCCTCGTTCCACCGTCATTCCGGGGCGACGCGTAGCGTCGAGCCCGGAATCCATCGCGCTGCAGAGTCTGTTGCCAGATGGATTCCGGGCTCGTGCTACGCACGCCCCGGAATGACGAAAAAGCCCGGGCGAGCCCGGGCTTTTGTCGTGAAGTATTCGGGGAGAACGCGTCTTACGCGCTCTTCCTCTGCCGCATCAGGTCGGCAAAGCGCTGGAACAGATAATGCGAGTCGCGCGGGCCGGGTGAGGCCTCGGGATGGTATTGCACCGAGAACACCGGCTTGCCGTCGAGCTGGATGCCGCAGTTGGACCCATCAAACAAGGAAACGTGGGTCTGCGTCGCGCCCTTCGGCAGTGTCGTCTCGTCCACGGCGAAGCCGTGGTTCATCGAGGTGATCTCGACCTTGCCGGTGGTCTCGTCCTTCACCGGGTGATTGGCCCCGTGATGGCCCTGATGCATTTTCTTCGTCTTGGCGCCGACGGCAAGGCCCAGCATCTGGTGGCCGAGGCAGATGCCAAAGGTCGGCGTGCCCGACTTGATCACGTCGCGGATCACGGGCACCGCATATTTGCCGGTCGCAGCCGGATCGCCCGGACCGTTGGACAGGAACACGCCGTCCGGCTTCAACGCCAGGATGTCTTCGGCTGAGGTCGTCGCCGGCACAACCGTCACCTTGCAGCCGACGCCGGCGAGCAGGCGCAGGATGTTGCGTTTGATGCCGTAGTCGATGGCGACGACGTTGAACTCGGGCTTGTCCTGGCGGCCGAAGCCCTTGTCCCAGGCCCACGGCGTCTCGTCCCAGGTGAAGCGCTGGCCGCTGGTGACCATGGGCACGAGGTCCATGCCTTCGAGCCCCGGCCACTCGCGCGCTTCTTCCTTGAGGCCATGCAGGTCGAACTCGCCGGTCCTGGAATGCGCGATCACGGCGTTGGGCATGCCCTTGCTGCGGATCAGCGCGGTCAGCGCGCGGGTGTCGATGCCGGAGAGACCGATGATGCCGCGCGCCTTGAGCCAGGCGTCGAGATGCTTGGTGGCGCGGTAGTTCGAGGGATTGGTGATCGCGGTGCGCAGGATCACGCCGCGCGCGCCGGGCGTCGCGGCCATGTTCACCGTCTCGATGTCGTCCTCGTTGGTGCCGACATTGCCGATATGCGGGAAGGTGAAGGTGATGAGCTGGCCGGCATAGGAGGGATCGGTCAGGATCTCCTCATAGCCCGTCATCGCGGTGTTGAAGCAGACCTCGCCGACGGCGTGGCCCTCGGCGCCGAGACCAAAGCCCTCCAGCACCGTGCCGTCGGCAAGCACGAGGAGCGCGGTCGGTTTGTGGTCCGGCCAGGCGGGATCGTTGTCATGTTGTGTCATGAGCCCGCTTCATAAGCCCCCCGCGTGTGCACGTCAAAGCGAGAGAGGGACGATTCACATGCGTTTTTGCATATTTGACAGGCCTCCTCCCGCCCTTAAGCTTGGCCGCACAATTTCCGGCAATTTCCTGGGCTTGCGAGGCAATAATGGACCAGACCATCCCCATTGTGCTGGTTCCGGGGCTGGCGTCCTCGGCCCGGATCTATGCGCCCATGATCCCCGCGCTCTGGCGTTTCGGGCCGGTGACGGTTGCCAACCACATCCGCGACGACAGCATGGCTGCGATCGCCGGCCGCATCCTCGCCGAGGCGCCGCCGCGCTTCGCGCTCGCTGGTCATTCCATGGGCGGCTACATCGCCTTCGAGATGATGCGCCAGGCCAGCGAGCGCGTGACCCAGCTCGCGCTGATCAACACGCAGGCGCGACCCGACACGCCGGAGGCAACCGCACGCCGTCTTGGCCTGATGGAGCGCGCCAGACGCGGCGAGCTGCGTGCCCTGCGCGAGGAGAGCTTTCCGGAGCTCGTGCATCCGTCGCGGCGCGATGACGCCGAGATTCTCGAGCTCGTGCATGCGCAGGACGAGGACGTCGGCGTCGAAGGCTACCTGCGGCAGCAGACCGCGATCATCGCACGGGTGGATTCGCGGCCGACCCTGGCGACGATCACATGCCCGACGCTGGTGCTGACGGGTGATGCCGACAACACCATCCCTAGCGCCTTCTCGAAGGAAATGGCCGAGGGGATCGCCGGCGCCAGGCTCGTAATCCTCGAACGCTGTGGGCACCTGCCGCAAGCCGAACAGCCGCAGGCGACTGTGCGGGCGCTCACCGAATGGCTGGAGAGCTAGGTTGTGCGACGGCCGCAAAGGGCCTAGATCAGGCGTCTATATCGAAGGGATCACGATCATGCTGCGCGACGACATCAACAATGCGGTCAAGGAGGCCATGAAGGCCAAGGACGAGCGCAAGCTGTCCACGCTGCGCATGGTCAACTCGACCATCAAGAACGCCGACATCGACGCGCGCGGCAGCGGCAAGCCCCCGCTGTCGGACGCCGACATCCTCGCCGTGCTGCAGAAGATGATCAAGCAGCGCCAGGAGGCGGTCGAGCTCTACGACAAGGGCGGCCGCGCCGAGCTTGCCGCGCAGGAGCGCGAGGAGATCGCGGTGATCTCGGCGTATCTGCCGAAGCAAATGTCCGAGGACGACGCGAGGAAGGCGATCGCGGATGCGATCGCCGAGACGGGCGCGAGCGGCATGAAGGACATGGGCAAGGTGATCGCCGTGCTGCGCGCGAAATACGCGGGGCAGATGGATTTCGGCAAGGCGTCTGGTCTCGTGAAGGCTGCGCTGTCGGGCTAGCTCTGTCTTAACCCTCCCCTGGAGGGGTCCGGGACGAGCGTAGCTCGCCCGTGGTCGATCGCGCGCAGCGCGAGCGGGGTGGGGTGATCTCTCCACTCGGGCAGCGCATCCGCGGAAAGACTGTCACCCCACCTCGGTTCGCATGCCGCTTCGCTTTATGCGAACCGATCCTCCCCCTCCAGGGGAGGATGGGCAGCCTTGATGCGGCATCAGTTCGGTCTACTCTCCCAACAAGAAGAAGCGGGGAGGCACGATGACCGCCATCAATCCATTTCGCATCGCCATCAGCGACGACGTCCTCACGGATCTCAAGTCACGCCTTGCCCGCACGCGCTGGCCGGACGCCGAGCTGGTTGAAGACTGGAGCCAGGGCGCGCCGCTGAAATGGATCCAGGAGATTTGCACCTACTGGGCCAACGAGTATGACTGGCGCTCGCGCGAGGCAAAGCTCAACCGCTTCGCGCAGTTCACCACCGAGATCGATGGGCTTGACATCCACTTCATCCATACCCGCTCGAAGGAGCCGTCGGCGCTTCCGTTGATCATCACCCACGGCTGGCCCGGCTCCATCGTCGAGTTCCAGAAGGTGATCGCGCCGCTCACCGATCCCGCCGCACATGGCGGCAATCCCGCCGATGTCTTTCACGTGATCTGCCCCTCGCTGCCTGGGTTCGGCTTCTCGGGCAAGCCAAGGACCACTGGCTGGGGCGTCGATCGCATCGCCGCAACCTGGGCCAAGCTGATGGACCGTCTCGGCTACGCACGTTATGGCGCGCAAGGCGGCGACTGGGGTTCGGCGGTGACGACCTCGCTCGGCGCGCAGGACCCCACGCATTGCGCCGGCATCCACATCACGCTGGCCTTCAACGCGGCGCCGAAGCTCGAGGGCGAGCCGACGCCAGAGGAGAAGCGCGCGCTCGCCGGCCTCAAGCATTATGTCGATCTCGATTCCGGCTATTCAAAGCAGCAATCGACGCGGCCGCAGACGCTCGGCTATGGCCTGACGGATTCGCCAAGCGGGCAAGCGGCCTGGATCCTGGAAAAATTCTGGGCCTGGACCGACTGCAATGGCCACCCCGAGAACATCTTCAGCAAGGACGAACTGCTCGACAACGTGATGCTCTATTGGGCGACGCAGACCGCGACCTCGTCGGCGCGGCTCTATTGGGAGAGCTTTGGCAAGCGTCGCACCACGCCGGTGGTGAAGGTGCCGACGGGCGTCGCGGTGTTTCCGAAGGAGATCATCACGCCGGTGCGCCGCTGGATGGAGCCGAACTTCCATGCCATCACGCATTGGAGCGAGATGGAGAAGGGCGGTCACTTCGCTGCCTTCGAGCAGCCGGAGCTGTTCGTGCGCGATGTCCGGAAGTTCTTCGCGACGGTGCGGTAACTCTCTCGCTGTCATTCCGGGGCGGCGCGCCAGCGTCGAGCCCGGAATCTCGAGATTCCGGGTTCGGTCCTGCGGACCGCCCAGGAATGACGCTGCATCGTCATGCCCGGGCTTGTCCCGGGCATCCACGTCTCTAAACTGGCGGTGAAGTAAGAAGAACGTGGATGGCCGGAACAAGTCCGGCCATGACTCCGATACTGGGAAACGCCAGGCCCATGCTGACCGAAGCCGCAACTTACGACGAGCTTGTGCGCAATTTCCGCTGGGACATCCCCGCGCGCTTCAACATGGCGGAGGCGTGCTGCGATCGCCATGCCGACGGCACCGGCCGGCTCGCGCTGATCTATGTGGACGAGACCGGCGCCACCAGCCGCACGACCTTTGACGAGGTCGCGGAGATGTCGCGCCGCTTCGCCAATGTGCTGAAGGCGGACGGGCTTGTCCGCGGCGACCGCGTCGCGGTGTTCCTGTCGCAGTCGCTGGAATTGCCGATCGCGCATATGGCGGCGTTTCGCTCCGGCATGATCTCGGTCCCGCTGTTCGCCCTGTTCGGCGAGGACGCGCTGGAATTCCGCCTGTCGAATTCGCAAGCAAGAGCCATCATTACCGATGAGGCTGGCTGGGAGAAGCTGACGAATATCCGCGATCGGCTGCCCTATCTGCAGGATATCTATGTCACAAGCGGCGCCGTCCACGCCGGCGCAAAGCCATTCTGGCCAGCGATCGAAACCGCGTCCGAGGATTTTGCAAACGTCGACACCTCGGCCGACGATCCCGCGCTGATCATCTACACCTCGGGCACGACGGGCAATCCCAAGGGCGCGCTGCATGCGCATCGTGTCGTCCTCGGCCATCTGCCGAATGTGGAGATGTGCCACAACTTCTTGCCCAGACCCGGCGATCTCATGTGGACGCCGGCCGACTGGGCCTGGATCGGCGGGCTCATCAACGGCCTGCTCGCGTTCTGGTACCACGGCATTCCCCTGGTCGGCCATCGCGCGCGAAAATTCGAGCCGCAGGAGGCGATGCAGATGATGGCCGATCTTTCCGTTCGCAACGTCTTCCTGCCGCCGACGGCCCTCAAGCTGATGCGGCAGGCCGGCGTCAAGCATTCCGGCGTGAAGCTGCGCAGCATCTTCACCGGTGGCGAATCGCTCGGCGGTGAATTGCTCGGCTGGGTGCGCGAGACGTTTGGCATCGACGCGCATGAGGTGTTCGGCCAGACCGAGTGCAACCTCGTGATCGGCAGCAACGCGAATCTGTTTCCGATCCGTCCCGGTGCGATGGGCAAGGCGACGCCGGGCTTCGATGTCCGCATCGTCAACGACAAGGGCGAGGAATTGCCGCGTGGTCAGCGCGGCATCATCGGCGTGCGCCAGCCGTGCCCCGTCACCATGCTCGAATATTGGCGCAACCCGGAGGCGACCGCGAAGAAATATGCCGGCGACTTCCTGCTCACGGGCGATCTTGGCGTGCAGGACGAGGACGGCTATTTCTGGTACGTCAGTCGCGAGGACGACGTCATCACCACCGCCGGCTATCGCGTCGGCCCCTCCGAGATCGAGCACACGCTGATGAAACACCCGTCGGTGGCAATGGCTGCGGTGGTCGGCATTCCCGATCCGATCCGCACCGAATCGATCAAGGCCTGGATCGTGCTGCGTCCAGGCTTTACCGGCAACGACGCGCTCGCGCGCGAGATCCAGGAGTTCGTCAAGGTGCAGCTCGCCGCGCACGAATATCCGCGCTTCGTCGAATTCGCCGAGACGCTGCCGATGACGGCGACCGGCAAGGTGCTGCGCCGCGAACTGCGGGCGAGAGGCTAGCTTCTGACCATGGCAAAGACGTCTCAAGCCGCGGGGCTTCACCGCGCCTCGCTTGTAAAGCTGCACGAACTCGATACGGCGCTGGAGCTCATGTACTACGGCTGGCGCGGCATGACGCTGCAGGCGGACGCATATCTGGCCAAGCAGGGCCTGTCGCGTCCGCACCATCGCATCCTCTACGTTGTGGCGCGCCGGCCCGACATCGCCATCGGCGCGCTGATCGAGATTCTCGGCGTTTCGAAGCAGGCCCTCAACCGGCCGCTCAATCTGCTCCTGGAGCGCAAGCTCCTGACCTCGAAGCGCTCGCCGGAGCAGCACCGCTCGAAATTGCTGCGCCTTACGGAAGCGGGGCGGCGCATCGAGCAGCGGGCCTCGGACCACGAGCGTGAGGTCCTGCGCGAGGCGTTCGAGCGCGTCGGGGCGAGCGGTGCGGCGGGATGGATGGGCGTGATGGAGGCGATCGCCGATAACAATTGATGGAAATCTCAAGTCAATATGGTTGACATGAGGCGCGCGCTTTGCCACCTTCCCGGTCACAAGCCGAGGGGAGGATCCGTGTCGTGAGCGGAGAGGCAATGGACCGCGCGGCCGCTGCAAGCTTCGTCGCGGCATGGTGCGCGAATTGGTGCAAAGTGGACATCGACGCGGTCGTCGCCCATTTCGCCGACGATGCGCAAATGCGAAGCCCTCTCGCTCTCACCCTGACGGGGTCTCCGACCGTTACCGGCGCCGAGAACATCCGCGCCTACTGGCGGAAGGCCTATGGCCACATCGAAAGTGCCGACCTGAAGATCCTGGACTGGAGCTGGGACGAGGCGATCGCGCGACTGACGGTGTGGTGGCAATTGGGCGACACGCGCGCCAGCGAATTCATGGACTTCGACGATGCGGGCCGTGTGGTGCGCAGCGAAGCCTTTTATGGGAAATAGCGATGCGATTTTCGAATATCGTCCTGCTCCTCAACACGCTCTGGTTCGTCGGCGCGTTCATCCAGTTCAGCATCGCGCAAACCAACACATTGAAGATCCTGCTGCCGCGGGAGGAGCGCAGCAATCCGATCGCGCCGACCCTTGCGGCGAGCGTCGCCTTCCTCGGCGGCATGAATCTGCCGATCGGGCTTTTGTCGCTCTATCTTCTCGCCGCCCGTCCGTCCTTCTTCCAGCCGGTCGAAGCGCAGCTCGCGCTCTTCCTGTTCTTTGCTGCCTGCCATTTCAGCCAGTTCGCCTATAACGTCCCGGTGCTGATGCGCGGCGGCCGCGTCGGGGTGGCCTATTGGCCGGTGTTGAAGGGCCCGATGCTCCGGATCTTCGTCATCGATGCGGCGCTGTTCGCGGCCAATCTCGCAGTGGCGCTGCAGCTCACGATCGCGCCCTGATCTAAGGCGGCGGCTCCGAGAGGGCCGCGCGCAGCATCGCGGCGAGATCCTTGCGCCGGAACGGCTTGGTCAGAATGCGCGCGTCGATCCCGTCGGGCGTCTTGACCGGATCCTGGCTGTAGCCGGACGTGAAGAGCACCTTGAGGCCAGACCGCAGTTGAAGGGCCTGCCCCGCCAGCTCCGGTCCGAACATGCCGCCGGGCATCACGACGTCGGTGAACAGCAGCTGGATGTCCCCGGACCGCCGCAGCACGTCCAGCGCCGCGGGTCCGTTCGATGTCGTGATGACGCGGTAGCCGAGCGCCTTCAGCTCGTTCTCGACGTAGGCGCGCACCATGTCATCGTCCTCGACGACGAGAATCGTCTCGCGTCCCTCCGGTGCGGCGACCCGCTCTGCCGCCGCCGGCTCCGCGTTCGGCGACGTCGCGAGGCGAGGAAAGAACAGCCTGACCACGCTGCCTTGACCCGGTTCGGACTGCATCTGCACAAATCCGCCGGATTGTTGCGCAAACCCGTAGACCATGCTGAGGCCAAGGCCGGTCCCCTTGCCGACCTCCTTGGTGGTGAAGAACGGCTCGAATGCGCGCGCCAACACCTCGCTGCTCATGCCGGACCCGGTATCCTTCACAGCCAGCATGACGTAGTCGCCTTGCCGCGGCTCGCCGTTGACGTCGAGGTCGGATTCGCCGAGCGATGCATTGCGCACCTCGACCGTCAGCTTGCCGCCGTTAGGCATCGCATCGCGCGCGTTGAGCACGAGGTTGAGCACGGCCGTCGCCAATTGACCTGGATCGACGCTGGCGAGCCAGAGATCCGGCGCGAGAGTGAAGCTGGATTCGATATGCTCGCCCAGGGTCCGCTGCAGAAGCTGCGTCATGCCGGTTACCTGCTCGGCGATGTTGATCTCGCGCGGCCGCAGCGGCTGCTTGCGCGCGAAGGCGAGCAGGCTCCGCGTCAGATCGGAACCGCGCTCGGCGGCGGTCGCAATGTCGTCGGCGATCCGGTGCAATTCCTCGTTGCCCGCAAGCCTGTCGGCGAGGTGCTCGGAATTGCCGAGAATGACGGTCAGGAGATTGTTGAAATCGTGCGCTACGCCGCCCGTGAGCTGGCCCATGGCTTCCATCTTCTGCGACTGGCTGAGCTTGTGGCTGAGATCCGCGATGGCGGCGCGCTGCTGCTCGAGCGATTCGGCTGTGCTGTTGAGCAGGGTCATCAATCCGCCGAGCTCGCCGCCCGGGTGAGGCTCCGGAATGCGCGCGCTGAGATCGCCGCGCCCGAGGCTCTTCGCCATGGCGGCGAGCCGTCCGACCTGCCGTCCGATACTCACGCTCGTGAGGATCCAGAGGCCGGCGAGGAGCAGCAGCGAGGCCACCGCCAGGATCGCCATGTCCTCGTAAAGCCGGCGATTCGCTGCTGCGATCAGCCCGTCCTTGGACCGCCCCACCAAAATGTAGAGTCCGGCCTTGCGGATCGAGGGCGAGCGGGCAACGCCCCAAATCTGCGTGCGGCCTCCGCCATCGGCGATCTCCCGGAATGGCTCGCCATCGGGCGCTGCCGCGAAGCGGAACAGGTCGGAGCCCGCAATGGAGCCGCCGATGGGTACGCTCCAGCCGCCGCCCTTGGGGGCCGTCAGGACCGTGCCCTTGGCGTCGACCAGCAGGATGTCCTTCTCGGCGAGCAGCCGCTTGTCGTGAAACTCCGCGAATTTGTTCAGGTTGAAGGACGCCAGCAGAACGAACTTCAGCGCGCCCGCCTCCGATCGCACGGGATAGGCGATCTGCAGCACCGACAGTCCGGTGAGGCGGCCGAACACCGGCTCCACGGCGACAACGCCGTGAAGATCCTTGACCTCTTTGAAATAGCCGCGGTCGTTCAGGTCGAGCGTGCGGTTGGTCCGCAGCGAGTCGCAGAACAGCCTTCCGTCGGGATCGATGGTCAGGATACCCGTGAACTGCGGATATGCCTCGCGGACATCCGACAGAAACGCCGAGCATGCCGCCTTGTCGCGCGTGTCGAGGTCGCGGGCACGGGCGAGCCCGTAATGAAGCTGGGCAGTTCCCTGGATCTTCTCGCCGAGATCGCTCGCAATGTCATCGGCGGATGCGGCGAGATTAGCCAGCGCCGCGTCGATCTCGCTGGCCCGGTTCTGCACGAAGCGCAGCCCGACCAGAAGCGCCGGGACGAGCATGGCTGTGAGGACGAGGATCAGTAACCGGGTACGCAGGCTCATCGGTGGGCGATATCCGCTCTCGGGCGAGGGGGCTCGGAGGTACAATTTGAGGCACGATCATCTGCCCCGTCCATAGCGATCGGCGCGAAAAGCGCACGAAAGGCTAACGATTTCGGAGCGCGAGCAGTGTTGCGTCGCTGTTCCTCTTCCGGCCGACATCGAGTTGCGCCGCCACGCAGCAGCGCTAATATCGCGGCATGCGCGCGACGAAGATCGCGCCGATGTGCGGAGGAAGCTGATGTCCATCTCGGGCAAGGTCGATCCGATGGTGCGTCCGGTGGCGGCGGTCGACATCGCCGAGGCGCTGGTCGAAGGCCTGCGCGATTTCCAGGCGCTGCCGCTCTACGGTCTCTGCTTCGGCGCGCTCTACGCCGTCGGCGGCATCGCCATCATGCTCTGCCTCACCGCCTTCGGCATGGTCTATCTGGTCTATCCCCTGGCTGCCGGCTTCGCGCTCATCGGACCGTTCGTTGCGATCGGCCTCTACGAAGTCAGCCGGCGCCGCGAATGCGGCGAGCCGGTCTCGTTCGGTGCGATCTGGTCGACGATCCGCTCGCGCAGCGAGATCGGCTGGATGGCCTTCGTGACGTTGTTCGTGTTCGTGGTCTGGATGTACCAGGTGCGACTCCTGATCGCGCTGCTGCTCGGCCTCAATGCCTCGTTCTCGAGCCTGCAGGAGTTCATGACGGTGGTGCTGACGACCAGCGAGGGCCTGCTGTTCCTGGCTATCGGCAATGCGGTCGGGGCCGTGCTGTCGCTGATCCTGTTCTCGCTGACCGTG
Source organism: Bradyrhizobium glycinis (assembly GCF_016031655.1). Classification (GTDB taxonomy): domain Bacteria; phylum Pseudomonadota; class Alphaproteobacteria; order Rhizobiales; family Xanthobacteraceae; genus Bradyrhizobium; species Bradyrhizobium glycinis. Next base: position 70,408 of record NZ_JACCHQ010000026.1, on the reverse strand, counting down.
GTGTCGTTCCCGCTGCTGCTCGATCGCGAGGTCGATTTCGTCACGGCCATGGTGACGAGCGTGCGTGCCGTCGTCACAAGCCCGCTGCCGATGATCTCATGGGCCGCCGTGATCGTGATGCTGCTGATCGTCTCGGCGCTGCCCTATTTTCTCGGGCTGGTGGTCACGCTGCCCGTGCTGGGGCATGCGACCTGGCATCTGTACCGGCGGCTGGTGGCGCCGGTGCCGTAGTTTCTGCTGCCTTCCTTCTCCCCCTGTGGGAGAAGGTGGCGCGAAGCGCCGGATGAGGGTTGCTGCAGCGGATTCGATCGCACGAGATTCACGCGCGGAGAGATACCCCTCACCCGTCTCGCCGCTTTGCGGCGAGCCACCCTCTCCCACAAGGGGAGAGGGTAAGTGGCCGCCGCTTGTCTCTCGTCTACGGCGTCTTGATCCCCATCGCCTTCAGCGCATCGAGCATCCGCTGCGGCGGGCCCATCTTCACCACCAGCGGCTTTCCGGTCTCAAGCACGCTCTTGAGACCGGAAAGGATCGCCGGCCAGCCCTGCCGTCCCCCTTCAAGGATATCGTCGCTGAGCGGCCGATCGTGGCCTTCGCTCATGGTGAGGCGGACCGCATCGCCGACGTGTTCGATCTCGTAGGTCACGAGTGTCGGCCCTAACTTCTCGATCAGCTCGGGCCAGTTGACGTTGAACGTGACCGACAGCTTTCGCGGCGGATCGTAGGCGAGAACCTCGCCGCTGATGTGCAGCGCGCCATCGGGCGTGCGCACGATGAATGCGCCGCCGAGGCGTGGCTCGACCTCGACGGTGTTGCCGAAGAAGTACTGCTTGCTGAACTCAGCGGACGTGAGTGCCTCCCACACCTTCTCCGGTGACGAGGCGATGTAGATAGTGTAGACGGTCAGCGGCTTGAATTGATCGAGGTTCATTTCGCGTCGAATCCCTTGTTGAGCGCCGTGCGCGGGATGGAAAGGACCTGTCCTCTCTCCAACAGGGTCTTCAGCCCGGACAGGATCGCCGGCCAGCCGTTGGAGACGGCGCCGAGATATTTGCCGCCCTCGACGAAACCATCGTGCAGTACGGTCAAACGCACGAGCGAGCCGAAGGGTTCGAGCGTGAAGACGACGCGCGAGGTCGGCTCGCCGCGCAGCTCTTCGAACTTATGGTGCTTGAAGCTGTAGGACAGACGCTTCGGCGGATCGGATTCCAGGATCTCGCCGGAATCGGTGACCTCGCCGTCGAGCGTGAGCGCGAAGGGCGAGCCGACCTTCCAGTCGGACCTGACCTCGGCGCCGAACCAATATTGCCTGGTGAACTCGCTCGACGTCAGCGCCTGCCACAGCTTCTCGGGCGTGGTCTCGATGTAGGTCACGTAGACGAACTCCGGCTTACTCATCGCGTTTCTCCAACTGACGTTTCAACTCGCTGAGCGCAGCTAACTTGCTGCGCTCGAACTTCTTGATCCAGCGTTCGCCGATCTGATGGATCGGCACCGGGTTGAGATAGTGCAGCTTCTCGCGGCCCTGCCTGATGGTCGTCACCAGGTTGGCCTCTTCGAGAATGACGAGGTGTTTTGTGACGGCCTGCCGCGTCATGGCGAGGCCCTCGCAAAGTTCGTTCAACGTCTGGCCGTTCCTGGCGTGAAGCCTGTCGAGCAGCGACCGTCGTGATGCATCGGCGAGCGCTTTGAAGACTTCATCCATGGCCGTCATGATAGGCAACCAAATGGTTGCATGTCAAGTCGCGAAAGTAAAGCGAGGGAACGTCTTCCGTTCCAGCCCTCGCCATGCATTAATGCGGCAAAACCGCTGTCAGCGAGTCCCTTCCATGATGTCCATGCAAGCCTATCTCGCCTTCGTCGCTGCCTGCATTGCGCTGGCGCTGCTGCCGGGGCCGATCGTCACCCTCGTCATCGCCAATGGCTTGCGCCACGGCACGCGTGCGGCGCTCGTCAACGTGGCCGGCGCGCAGGCCGGGCTTGCCATCGTCATCGGTATCGTCGCGATCGGCCTGACCTCGCTGATGGCGACCATGGGCTATTGGTTCGACTGGGTGCGCTTTGCCGGCGCCGCCTATCTCGTCTGGCTCGGCATCAGGCTGATCTGGACGCCGGTCGAAGGCGTCGATATCGATGCGCCGCCACCGCCGCCGCGCGGCGGCTTTTTCCTGCAGGGATTCCTGGTGCTGCTGTCGAATCCGAAGGTGCTGGTGTTCTTCGGCGCTTTCATCCCGCAGTTCATGGACATGAACCAGCCGCATTTCCCGCAGGTCGCGCTGCTGGGCGCCACCTTCATGGTGACGGCCGTGATGACCGATGCGCTTTACGCGATCGCCGCCGGGCGCGCCCGAAAATTCTTCTCGGCGCGGCGCACGCGGATGATGTCGCGCATCTCGGGCGGCTTCATGATCGGCGGTGGCATCTGGCTGGCGCTGACGCGAGCGAAGTGACCGCTTACGCCATTCCCTGCTGGCGCAGCGTGACCTCGATCTCGCGCAGGATCCGCGCCAGCCGCTCGGCCCATTGCTGCTGGCCGCTCTCGTCGGCGATCAGGTCCTGGCGGATCTCGATGCCGGTGTTGACCAGCCCGCGCGCCTCGCCGTGGACGGGGATGGTGTAGTCGGTGATGTCGCTGACCGCATAAGGTTGGTTGTCGCCGACGACGAGCGCGCTCTCGGCCTGCAAATGCTGCAGCATCAGCCGCGGCAGCACGGTGTCGCGGTGATAGAGCGTGCCGATGTGCCAGGGCCGCGGATCGCCGTAATAGACCGGCGTGAAGCTGTGCAACGCCACCAGCACCGTCGGCCTGCCGGCCCGGACGCGCGCCTCGATCGCCGCGCCAATCCGGCGGTGATAGGGATCGAAGATCTCGCGTCGGCGCATCTCCTTGGCCGCGGCCGAGAGATCCTCATTGCCGGGGATGGCGGTCGCCTCGGAGATCACGGGGATCGAGCTTGCGACGCCGGGCGGGCGGTTGCAATCGATCACCAGCCGCGAATAGCGCTGCGCGATCAGATGCGCATCGAGCATCTCGGCGAGCCGCTCGGCGACGCCGGCGATGCCGATGTCCCAGGCGATGTGCCTGACGAGATCGCTGTCCGCGACGCCGAGATCGCCGAGCGCGCGCGGCAGAGCCCGTCCGTAATGGTCCGCGGTGAGCAGGAATGCCGATGCGCCTGCCGTATTCACCTCATGCACGGGTGGAATATCGCCCTTTCCGAGCAGTTGATCGGTTGCGTCGGCTATATCCAAATCCATCCTGATTTGCCTATGGAATGACAAACTGTGTAAACGGAGTAGCGGTATCGCACCGACGCCGCAACGTTGGAACAGCATGAGCTCCGATCGACTCTTCGTTTACGGCACCCTGATGCGCGGCTTCGACCACCCGATGGCGCGGCTGCTCGCCGGCCATGCGGAATTTCTCGGCGAAGCCACCTGCCGCGGCCGGCTCGTTCTGGTGAAGCACTATCCGGGATTACTGCTCTCCGAGGCGCCGTCCGACGTCGTCCATGGCGAACTGTTTCAGCTGCGTGTGCCGGACGAGCTCTTGCGCGAGCTCGACATGTACGAGGCCTGCGGCGAGGGCTTTCCGGAGCCGACCGAATATCTGCGGCAGATGATCGACGTGACGTTGCCCGACGGCACCACCGAGAAGGCATGGACCTATGTCTATAACTGGCCTGCCACCGATCTGCCGACCATCGAATCCGGGCGCTTCCTGGAGCACTGACAGCGAATGCTTGCTTCACCTCTCCCCGCTTGCGGGGAGAGGTCGGATTGCATCGAAGATGCAATCCGGGTGAGGGGGTACAGGTCTCTCGACGACCTCACGTGCGGAGAGAAGCCCCTCACCCCAACCCTCTCCCCGTAAGAACGGGGCGAGGGGGCGCACCGCCATCGCGGCTGCAACTAAGCCGACAGCACTTCCTTCACCACGCGCACGTCGACCTCTCGCTCGACATAGGTCCACTCCTCGGTCCGCCGCAGCATCGCCACCAGCTCCTCGAACAGCGAGGCGTGCACGGGGGCGAATTCGAACCAGGTCAGGAAATCGAAGGGGCCGCCGAGGTCGCGGCAATGATAGAGCTGGCGCGCGATCGCGGGCAGAAAACGAAGACTGCTGGCGATGTGGTGCGACTTGTCCTCAAAAATCTTGCGGCGCTCTTCCTGGGTCAGCTCCCACCAGGCCTGCGACTTGCGGATCGGGATCAGCGCCGCGCTGGTTGCCTCGAGCCGGCCGAGGCCGGCCTGCACGGCGACGAGCTGCTGCTTCTCGGCCCGCTCGGTGTAACGCAGGCTGCTCGCGACGCCGACCAGCCGCCAGGCATTGCGCGAGGGCACCAGCGGCAACGAGACGGCCTCGCTGTCGGTCACCGACAGCGCCGGCACGAAGGGCAGGGGCTCGCCCGTCACAGGCGAAATCGAGGTTACCCGCCAGCCCCCGCTCTGGCCGCCTCGAAAGGTCCTGAACATGGGAGGTATGGAAGCGTGGAACCGGGCGCGGTTCAAGGCCCCTCTTCGCCGTCATTCCGGGGCGCCCCGAAGGGGCGAACCCGGAATCCATTGCGCCGCCGGAATGCTGAGAGCAATGGATTCCGGGCTCGCGCTCCGCGCGCCCCGGAATGACGCGGGCTGTGAACAGCGCGCATAAGCCCGACAAACCTGACTTTTGGGGCCGCCGTCCCTATATCCCTGATCCTTCGCCCGACTCAAACGCTCGGCTAAACTCGCCCATGCGCTTCACACCCCAGTTCCTCGACGAGCTTCGTGCCCGGCTTTCGGTCTCCGAGGTCGTGGGCAAGCGCGTCAAGCTGAAGAAGGCGGGGCGGGAGTGGAAGGGGCTGTCGCCGTTCCAGCAGGAGAAGACGCCGTCCTTCTACGTCAACGACCAGAAGGGTTTTTACCACGACTTCTCCTCGGGCAAGCACGGCGACATCATCACCTTCGTGATGGAGACCGAGGGCCTGCCGTTCGCCGAGGCGGTGGAGCGGCTTGCCAACATGGCGGGCCTGCCGCTGCCGGCGGTGACGCCCAACGCGGCGCGGGAGGAGCAGCGGCGGCGCTCGCTGCACGACGTGATGGATCTCGCGGCGAAATTCTTCGCCGAAACGCTGGCCTCGCGCGTGGGCGCGAAAGCGCGCGGCTATCTTGCCGATCGCGCCATCTCGCCGGCGACGCAATTGCAGTTCCGTCTCGGCTATGCGCCGCCGCCGCCCGATCGCTTCGCGCTGAAGGAGCATCTCGGCAAGCTCGGTGTCTCCGTCGAGGACATGATCGAGACCGGGCTGCTCGTGGCCGGCAACGACATTCCTGTGCCTTACGACCGCTTCCGCGATCGCGTGATGTTTCCGATCACGGATCTGCGCGGCCGCGTCATCGCCTTCGGCGGGCGTGCGCTGGAGAAGGACGTTCCGGCCAAATACCTGAATTCGCCGGAGACGCCGCTCTTCCACAAGGGCGACAATCTCTACAACCACCAGACCGCGCGCAAAGCCACCCATGACGGCAGCCCGCTGATCGTGGTCGAAGGCTATGTCGACGTCATCGCCATGGTCACCGCAGGCTTTGCCGGCAGCGTCGCGCCGCTCGGCACCGCGCTCACCGAGAGCCAGCTCGCGCTGCTCTGGAAGATGGCGGACGAGCCGATCCTCTGCTTCGACGGCGACCGCGCCGGACAGAAGGCGGCCTATCGCGCCGCCGATCTCGCGCTGCCATTCCTTGCACCCGGCAAGAGTCTTCGGTTTGCGCTGCTGCCGGAAGGGCAGGACCCCGACGATCTCGTGCGCTCGGGCGGGCGCGGCGCGATCGAGGAGGTGATCACAGCTGCCCGTCCGCTCGCCGACATGATCTGGTCGCGCGAGTTAGAGGGCGGCAATTTCGCCACGCCCGAGCGGCGCGCCGCGCTCGAGGCCCGCATCAGGGAGCTCACGAACGGCATTCGTGACGAGGTGGTGCGGCGCTATTATCGCGACGACTTCGTCGAGCGGCTGCAGCGCACCTTCGCGCCCGAAGGCGGGCGCGGCGGCTTTGGCGGCCGGGGCAATTTCCGCGCAGGTGGCGGCCGGCCGTTCCAGCCGCGGGGCGGGCCGAATCGATTCGGCGGACAAGGGTTCGGCGGCGGCCGCCGTGGCACCCCGGGGCCGACTCCGCTGCCCTCCGGCCCCTACCAGGCGGCGAGCCCGCAGCTGGCGGCAAGCCCGATCCTGCGGGGCCAGCGCAGCGCCATCTCCCGCCGGGAGGCCCTGATCCTGCAATGCCTGATCAACCACCCTTGGCTGCTGCACGAGCATTTGGAGGAGGTCGCCGCCCTGGAGCTGGCCCATCCCGAGGCCCACAAGCTCCGGGCCGCCATCATCGCCGCCTTTGCCAATGACCATCACCACTCGCCAGACCCTGGCGAACTGGCCGAAAAGATGCGCGGCGACCTCGAAAAAGGCGGATTTTCTCAAACTCTTCAAAGGGTTGAGAATGTCATCACGACCCAGGCGGTGTGGGCGGCCCGCGAGGGCGCGGCCCGGGACGACGTTCTTGCCACCTGGCACCAGCTGGTTGCCTTGCATCGGCAATGGCATTCACTACTTAGAGAGCTGAAAGACGCCGAGCTGGCCTTGGGGGAGGATCCCAGCGAGGCCAATTTGGCATGGCTGCGTGACGTCAAGGCTCGGATAGGGGAAGTCGACGGTACCGAGGCCCTGATCGAGGGTTTTGGCGAGCTGTCGGGCCGGCTCCAGAAGAGCATGTGATGAAAGAATCATGCGGACGACCGCAGCTGGTACCGCTAAAAGACTCGCCAAATCCTGGGTTTGGCGGCAAAAACAGGGTTAATCGAGGCTTAACGGTCTTGTAGCACTTTGGCCCCAAGGCGGCCGCAGGCATAACAGACGCGTCAGGAATGAATCCGCGCAATCGCTGTTGGCACTACACCTGCATCCGCCGCGACAAAGAGGCTGACGAAGCGTTAGGCAATTCCGGCGAGAGAAAGTTGGGGGTGGCGAGAGGTTTGTGCGCCGCCCTTTCCGTGTCGAGAGCTGCCGAAGCGAGAGCGTCGAGCAACAGGTTCATGTGAATTCACGCAAGGCGCGGCGGGCGCCTCGCATGAAGCGCGTTTAGGAGCAATGGATGGCCACCAAGGCAAAGACGCTGCAGGCGAAGGACAAGGAAAAAGACGACAAGGCAGCGGATGCGCCGGAGAAGGATTCCCAGGACGCGCCCTCGCCCTTGCTCGACCTGTCCGACGCCGCCGTGAAGAAGATGATCAAGCAGGCCAAGAAGCGCGGCTTCGTGACCTTCGATCAGCTCAACGAAGTCTTGCCGTCCGACCAGACCTCGCCCGAACAGATCGAGGACATCATGTCGATGCTCTCGGACATGGGCATCAACGTCACCGAAGCCGACGACACCGAAGGCGAGGAGGAGAAGGACGAGGGCGACGACGAGACCGATAACGAGCTCGTCGAGGTCACCCAGAAGGCCGTCACCGAGGTCAAGAAGAGCGAGCCGGGCGAACGCACCGACGATCCCGTGCGCATGTATCTGCGCGAGATGGGCACGGTCGAGCTGCTTTCCCGCGAAGGCGAAATCGCGATCGCCAAGCGCATCGAGGCCGGCCGCGAGGCGATGATCGCGGGCCTGTGCGAAAGCCCGCTGACCTTCCAGGCCATCATCATCTGGCGCGACGAGCTCAACGAGGGCAAGATCTTCCTCCGCGACATCATCGATCTCGAAGCGACCTATGCCGGCCCGGACGCCAAGGGCGGCATGAACGCTGCGATGATCGCGGGTCCCAGTGGCGAGAACGGCGAAGCGTCCGCCGAGGGCGGCGAAGCCGCGGCCGCCGCTACGCCCGCGCATGTCGCGCCGCCTGCCGCGCCGCCGGCGCCGACCCCGTTCCGCGCCGCGCCTGCGGCCGCGCCCGAGGGCGAGGAGAAGGATCCGGGCGAGGCCGCGGCCGAAGCCGACATGGACGACGACGAGTTCGAGAACCAGATGTCGCTCGCGGCGATCGAGGCCGAGCTCAAGCCGAAGGTGGTCGAGATCTTCGATCGCATCGCCGACAGCTACAAGAAGCTGCGCAAGCTTCAGGAGCAGGACATCCAGAACCAGCTCCAGAACGAGTCGCTCTCGCCGCACCAGGAGCGCAAGTACAAGAAGCTGAAGGACGAGATCATCGTCGAGGTGAAGTCGCTGCGTCTCAACCAGGCCCGCATCGACTCGCTCGTCGAGCAGCTCTACGACATCAACAAGCGCCTCGTCTCGCATGAGGGCCGCCTGATGCGCCTTGCCGACAGCCACGGCGTCGCGCGCGAGGATTTCCTGCGCAACTACACCGGCTCGGAGCTCGATCCGCGCTGGCTCAACCGCGTCTCGAAGCTGTCGGCCAAAGGCTGGAAGAACTTCGTCCATCACGAGAAGGACCGCATCAAGGACCTCCGCCACGAGGTGCATCAGCTCGCCGCGCTGACCGGCCTCGAGATCGTCGAGTTCCGCAAGATCGTGCACTCCGTGCAGAAGGGCGAGCGCGAGGCACGCCAGGCCAAGAAGGAGATGGTGGAAGCCAACCTCCGCCTCGTGATCTCGATCGCCAAGAAGTACACCAACCGCGGCCTGCAGTTCCTCGACCTGATCCAGGAAGGCAACATCGGCCTGATGAAGGCGGTCGACAAATTCGAGTACCGCCGCGGCTACAAGTTCTCGACCTACGCCACCTGGTGGATCCGGCAGGCGATCACGCGCAGCATTGCGGACCAGGCCCGCACCATCCGCATCCCCGTGCACATGATCGAGACGATCAACAAGATCGTGCGCACGTCCCGGCAGATGCTCAACGAGATCGGCCGCGAGCCGACCCCGGAGGAGCTCGCGGAAAAGCTCGGCATGCCCTTGGAGAAAGTGCGGAAAGTCCTCAAGATCGCCAAGGAGCCGCTCTCGCTGGAGACGCCGGTCGGTGACGAGGAGGATTCACATCTCGGCGATTTCATCGAGGACAAGAACGCGATCCTGCCCATCGACGCCGCGATCCAGTCCAACCTGCGCGAGACCACCACGCGCGTCCTCGCCTCGCTCACCCCGCGCGAAGAGCGCGTCCTGCGCATGCGCTTCGGCATCGGCATGAACACCGACCACACGCTGGAAGAGGTCGGCCAGCAGTTCAGTGTGACGCGCGAGCGTATTCGCCAGATCGAGGCGAAGGCGCTGCGGAAGCTGAAGCATCCGAGCCGGTCGCGGAAGCTGCGGAGCTTCTTGGATAATTGATCGGGGATTGGTTCGGCCGGCGAAGATCGGTCTCAACCTTAACAAACGGCGGGCTGAAAGCCCGCCGTTTTATTTTGATCTTCGGCACCGAATGAAGCAATTTAAGATAGAGTAATCGAATTAGGACGCCTGGGGCGCAGTGATGCATTCAGGTCAGAGAGTTGGGGGACGCTATGTTAGAGCTGGGGACGGTAAAAGCAGTTCCGTTGAGGGAGCTTTGGTCGGGGGAAGCTACACACTTCACGCCGTGGCTTTCGCAAAATCTAGGCATTCTGGCTGAAAAGCTTGGGATGGATTTAGAGCTTGAGATGATTGAGGCGGCTGCTGGAGACTTCGCTGCCGATATTATCGCAAGAGATCTTTCGACCAATCGTCGTGTTGTTATCGAAAATCAATTTGGAAATACAGATCACCGACATCTCGGCCAGCTTATCACTTACGCTTCCGTTCTTGATGCCGGCGCCGTGGTTTGGATTCCTGAGACGATTCGTTCTGAGCACAAATCTGCGATCGATTTTCTCAATCAGAATCTAAAGGAGAGTCTGCGGCTATACGCTATCGAAGCATCAGCCATTCGAATCGACCAATCTAAGCCCGCGTTTGTGCTGAACGTAATTTCGCAGCCAACCGAACCCGCAATTAGAGCGGACGAGCGGGGTGAAACGATTTCCGAAACTCGCGAGAAATATCGAGCCTACTTCCAATCGCTTATCGATGAGCTTCGCACGAAGTATAGTTTCACGAATGCTCGGGTGGGGCAGCCACAAAACTGGTATTTCTTTGCTTCCGAAAATTCGCGGATCTACAAGTACGGTATGAGCTTTGCGATTGGTGGGCGCGTTCGCGCAGAGATCTACCTTGATTGTGGTGAGAAAGCGAAGAATGAGCTATTGTTCGATTGCTTGCATCAACAGGCGTTCGCTATTCACCAGGAATTCGGCTCAGAACTGACTTGGGAGCGGCTTGACGAGAGGCGCGGCTGTCGAATTGTGAGCTATCACGATGGCAGTATAGACGCCGATACCGAACAGTTAGTGCAGATCAAAGATTGGGCTATTGCCAGCTTGCTCAAATTGAAGTCGATCTTCCCGAAAAGGATCGAGCAATGTCTCAGCAAGATCAGTGCGTCAGGCGCATCTGAACAGGACGCGGAGATAGCGAGCTAGTTGATCGGTCCCCTCCTCACGGTGTGGTGCAACACCCGCGGCCCCATCTGCGACGCCGGCATCGACTGGCAGCGCAACAAGCTGCTGGCGCTGGTGCGCGCGGGCACGGTCGAATTCAAGGACATCAACGAGCAGCCTGATGCACCGGCGCACTTTGGCGCTTCGCTCGACGACATCAGGCGCCGACTTCATGCGACCGACGAGGCCGGCTCGTCGTCGGCGCGGATGTCGCGATTGCGCTCTGGCGGCTGACGCCGGGGGAGCGGTGGCTTGCGGCGCTGTTCGGCGATCGTGCGGCGCTGCCGGTCACGCGGTTTGTCTATGACCGGTTTGCCGATCTGCTGTTTGCCTGGAATAGATGGAGCGGGCGCTGGTGAGCGCCTGCCTGTCGCCGCCTACTTCTTCTTCGCCCCGACCCGCTCGATCCGCTTGATCTCCAGCGCCGGCTTGCCGCTCTTCTCTGCGATCTCGCGGTCCTGCGCCATGATGAAGGCGCGGGCGGGTTCGTCGCCGTCGAGGCCGCCGAGCAGCTCGGCGGGCACGCGGCGGTTGGAGCGTTGGGAATCGTCCTCGTAGACGACGTTGAAGAAGGCGAATTCGCCTTTGGGGTTGGTTCCGGGTTTTTTGGCCATGGCGGCTTGTCCTCGATCAGGACGCCGCAGTCAAATGACTTTCGGGGATCGTCGCCAATCCCTTCAATACACGTCCTTCAATAAACGGCGGGCCGAAGCCCGCCGTTTATCTCTTCAGCGTCGCCCGGGGCTGGCAGGGCGACAACCTAAAATAGAACGCTACAGAAGACGCGCCGCGATGGCAAGGCAAATCGTGGCGTGACGATGTCGCAGCAGGCGCATCCGATATGCAGCTGATGCTCATCATGAATTTTCAAAAATTTCGAAAAGCAGATGTTTTGGATCATCGAAGTACTTTGTTCATCTTGATGCGCTCTCGCAACGCAGCGAGAGCGCATGGGCGTCAACGTCTGGAGCTTGCGATGCTGACACAATACCACTGTTTTGCCCGACGGTCAACGTTGATTCGGAAAAACAGCAAACGTTATCGCGGGTCTTCTACTGTGCATGGGGTTGTTTTGCGGTTTTTGTTTCGGCGCCGACGGTCGCCGGCACCGCTATGATCGATCTGGTCGCTTTGACGCGAATCCCGTTCCCGGGCATGATCCTCAGCGCTGCTTCGCGCTGGGATTCTTGGGGATTGCTCCACATGCTGAGACCGCTTCTTGCTGCCGCCTTCGTCGTGTCTCTGGCCGGCGGGGCGGCGCAGGCCGCCCGCTGTGGCGGCGACTTCAACAGCTTCATCGCCAGCATGGCGCAGGAGGCGCAGGCCGCCGGCGTCTCCGCGAGCGTGACCCATGCGGCGCTCGGCGGCGTGACGCCCGACCCTGCGGTTCTCGCCTTCGACCGGCGCCAGCGTTACACCTTCAACAAGACCTTCGAGCAGTACGTCTCGACCCGGGTCGGGCCGGGCCGCATTAATGGCGGGCGCGCCTTGCTGCAACGGCATGCCGCGCTGCTGTCACGCATCGAGCAGAAGTTCGGCGTGCCCCGCTATATCCTGGTCGCGATCTGGGGGCTGGAGAGCGATTTCGGCAAGGGCGACATGGGCAAGCTGCCGGTGGTCCGCACGCTGGCGACGCTCGCGCATGATTGCCGCCGCACCGATCTGTTCCAGGGCGAGCTGCTCGCCGCGCTCAAGATCGTGCAGCGCGGCGACCTGCCGCTGCGCGACCTCATCGGCGCCTATGCCGGCGAGATCGGCCAGACCCAGTTCCTGCCGTCGTCCTACATCAAGTACGGCGTCGATTTTGACGGCGACGGTCATGTCGATCTCCGCCACAGCATCCCCGACGTGCTCGCCTCGACCGCGAACCTCCTGCACACGAGCGGCTTCAAGATGGGCCAGCCCTACGGCGAGGGAACGCCGAATTTCGAGGCGATGCGCGAATGGAACAGGGCGGTGGTCTATCGCAAGACCATTGGCTATTTCGCGGACCGGCTGATGGGGCAGTGAGGAGCGACCGCCGGCAGCCACGCTCGTCATTGCGAGCGCAGCGAAGCAATCCAGATCTGTCCGCAGCGGCAGTCTGGATTGCTTCGTCGCAAGGGCTCCTCGCAATGACGGCGGAGGGACTCTCCCAGCCTACGTCCCCTTCGCCATCTTCTCCAGCCGCCGCTGCAGCGGTGCCCAATAGGTCCCCGGGCGGAAGCGCTGCAAGAGGTCCATGAAGCGGGCGTCGTTGCCGATCAGGATGCGCGGCTCGTTCCGCTCGATGCCCCTGATGATGCGCAGTGCCGCGTCCTTCGGCGAGGTCTTTGCCGCGTTCTCGAACCGTTCGATCGATTGCGCCCGGCGGGCATTGTCGGTGACACCGACGCCGGTGCGTGCGTTGCGCGCGATCGCGGTGGCGATGCCGCCGGGATGCACGACCGACAGCTTCACCGGGCTGCCCGCGACGCTGAGCTCGTGCCGCACGCTCTCCGAGAAGCCGCGCACTGCGAACTTTGCCGCCGCATAAGCCGATTGGCCCGGCGGCGCGATGATGCCGAAGATCGAGGAGAGGTTGACGATGTGCGCCTCGCCCATCGTCTTCAGGTGCGGCAGGAAGGCGCGCGTGCCGTGCACCACGCCCCAGAAATTGATGTCGAACAGCCAGTCCATCTGCACCTGGTCGATCTCCTCGAACGTGCCCATCAGCGCAACGCCCGCGTTGTTGACGACGATGCCGAGGGCAGGATGTGCGGCGATGGCCTCGCTTGCGAACTGCGCGATATCGCCGGCCTCGCCGACGTCGACGCGATGCAGGCTGACCTTGCGCGTTGTTCCGATCTCCGCCACGAGCGCCTTCAATCCGCCCTCGTCGCGATCCGCCAGCGCAAGGTCGCAGCCGCGCTGCGCGAGCTCGATCGCCAGCGCCCGGCCGATGCCGCTCGCGGCTCCCGTGATGGCGGCGGCGCCTCGAATCGTCGTCATGAACTCCCCCCGTCAAGCCCCCGATGATGGAACTATGAATTACATTTTTTTGAAATGAAACCGAACCCTGGCCGGCTTCGGTTTTTAACATGCGTTATGGGCGCATGCATTGGGAGCCGCCGATGGGACAAGCAAAGCCGTTTCGCGCGACAGCGCTGATCGTTGAAGATGACGCCATGCAGCGGGAGATGCTTTGCGTTCTCCTTGAAGAGAGTGGTTACCAGGTCATCCAGTGCGAAAGCGCAGAGGCCGCCGAGCGCGTCCTCGACAAGAACGCTCGTGCGCTTTGTCTGATGCTGACCGACGTCCAGCTTGCCGGCCGCATGAACGGAGTCGAACTCGCGCATGTCGCCAAGCACCGCAATCCCAAGCTCGACGTCGTGGTCACTTCGGGCCGCCCCTTGAAGCAGGCCCTGCCCGACGGCGTCAAGTTCTGGGCCAAGCCCTGGGCGCCGCTCGACGTGCTGCGCGAGGCCGAGATCGCTCAGCTGTCCTGACGCGCCTGCTTTCTCGAAGCGCGTCGCGGTGATAAGGTCGGCCCATGACCTGGTCCTTCCTGCTCACCTCGCTCATCGTGGTCGCTTCTCCCGGCACCGGCGTGCTCTACACGCTGGCTGCGGCGCTGACCCGCGGCTCGCGCGCCAGCGTGGCGGCCGCCTTCGGCTGCACGCTCGGCATCGTGCCGCACATGGCGGCGGCGATGCTCGGCCTTGCCGCCGTGCTCCACACCAGCGCGCTCGCCTTCGCCGCGCTGAAATGGTGCGGCGTCGCCTATCTGCTCTACATGTCCTGGCAGGCGCTGCGCGAGACCGGGGCGCTGGCGGTTGGCGGCGAGATCCGCGAGCGATCGAGCAGCCGCGTCATCGTCACCGGCTTCCTGATCAACATTCTCAATCCGAAGCTGTCGATCTTCTTCCTCGCCTTCCTGCCGCAATTCATCGCGGCGGACGAGGCCCATGTGCTGGCGCGCATGCTGGAATTGAGCGGCGCCTTCATGGTGATGACCTTCGCGGTGTTTGTCCTCTATGGCTTCTGCGCCGGCGCGGTGCGCGAGCGCGTCATCTCCCGCCCGGCCGCCATGGCCTGGCTGCGCCGCTCCTTTGCCGCCGGCTTCGCCGCGCTCGGCGCCAAGCTGGCGTTGTCGGAGCGGTAGATTGTCCTTCACCCAACCCTCTCCCCGCGAAGGGCGGGGCGAGGGTGCGAGAGAGCGGAGCTCGTCGCAAAGCACGCAATAAAAAAGCGGGCCTTGCGCCCGCCACCTTCGATCGACCCGACGCCCGGGCGGAGCTGAGTCCACCCGGGCAAAGAAACAGAAGCCTCGTTACTTCTTCTTCGCCTTCTTGGCCTTTTTCGCCTTCTTCTTCGCCGCCTTCTTCGCTTTCTTAGCCATAGTATCCTCTCAAGGGTTAATGGTGGAACGCGACACGAGGGTGCTCGGCGGAGGGCCAGCCTCGCAACATCCTCGACGACAAACTCAGCAGATTCGGAGCCGGCTGCCCCGCGTCGTCACATCCGTGTCATCCTGTTATCCACAGCTCAGATGCATTTTCGGATGGTTTTTGGCCGCGAATCCGCCTCACGCGCCAGCACGGCCCAGCGGCGGCAACAGGCTTAACGATCCGACAATTGCCGCGTGCCGTTCATGAATCCAAAACCAAGCATGCGTTTTCGCAAGTCGCAGTGAGACTCCATTAAGCGCAACCATCGCATTGTCCTCCGCAAGAAGACGGGGATGGGTCATGGACGGACGGCTGCCGGGAACGGAGGGCGGGACGCTGCGCGTGCTGTACGCGCGATGCTGAACGTACCGACATTATGGACGGTCTTCGTCGTCAACTTCCTGGCGCTCGGCGTGATCTGGGCCTACGTGACGCGTTCCTATCCGAATTTCGCGGCTGCGCGGTTCTGGATGGCATCGGCCTTCGTCGGTGCCGCCGGCGCGATGACGGCCTTGATCCGTCTGTTCGTCGCCTCTCCCCTGCCGCTGCTGCTCGGCGCCGGTGGCGTCATCGCTGCGAGCTGCCTCGCCGCCATGGGAATTCAGCGCTTCTACGACCGGCCGGTCTCGTGGCGCCTGATGACCGCGACGGGGTGCTTGAGCCTTCTCGGCGTCGTGCTCTTCATGGTCGGATTCGAGCACATGCAATTGCGCATGCTGAGCTACACGCTCGGTCAGGCCCTGCCGCTGGTGCTGGCGCTGCGTCTATTGTTGTCGCCGGAAGGCCGCGTCAGTCCGGGCGCCAAGCTGTCCGGCATCGTCATCCTCAGCATTATCGCGATTCTGCTCGCGCGCACCGCGGGCAATCTGCTTGGCTATGATCTCTCGGCGCGCGCCGGCGGTCAGGCCCATGCGATCATGGTGCTCGGGCTGCTGTTCCTGTCGATGACCCTCAATTTCGGTTTCCTGCTGATGGCGATGGACCGGTTGCGGGGCGAGGTCGCCGACCTCGCGCTGATCGACGATCTCACCGGCGTGGCCAACCGGCGGCATCTGCTGCAGCGTCTGTCGGAGGAATGCGCACGGTCGGAGCGCAGCGGTGAGCCGTTCTCGCTGCTTGTGATCGACCTCGACGGCTTCAAGACCATCAACGACACCCATGGCCATGCCGCCGGCGATGCCTGCCTCAGGCACTTCACCCTGATGGCGCAGACGCGCCTGCGGCCCGGCGACATGCTCGCCCGCACCGGCGGCGACGAGTTCTGCATCGTGCTGCCGTCCTCGTCCCTGCGCGAGGCTGCCGCGATCGCCCGCCGCGTGCTCGAAGTCTGCCGTCAGGATGCCGCCAGCTGCAGCGGCCGCGATATTCCGATCGCGATCTCGATCGGGGTTGCGGAGTGGGACCGCGGCATCGGGGAATTCCCCGACCGGCTGATGGCCAATGCCGACCACGCCCTCTATGCCGCCAAGAAGAACGGCAAGAACGATTTTGCGGTCTATGATCCCGCCCCGCCGCTGTCGCCCGAGTCCGTCGGAACGGTGAGGACATTCGCGTAAAGCCTGTTAGGCTCGACGTCGCATTGGACCTTGCATGATGACGTTTCGCCTGCTGGCGGCCGTGTTGGCCGCTCTCCTTCCGATCGTCCCCGCCGCTGCCACGGATGCCGAACTCGTCAGGCTCGCGCGCGCCTCCGGTACGCCCAACATTCCCGGCCTGAAGATCGTCTGGCTGGCGCCGTGGGGCGACGTCGGCAACGCAAGACCCTGGCGCAACATCATCGTGCACCAGACCGAGGGACCTGCGGGCTCGGCTCGCGGCGGCGCCCAGGCGCAGGCGAAGAACCCGACGCGGCGCGGCGTCACGGTCTGGGTCGAGACCGACGGCACGGTCTATTGGGCGGTCGCCGAGAACCTCGTGCCGACCCACGGCGACGGCGCCAACCGCAACGACAACAAGTACATCGACAACCGGCCGACCTATCGTCAGGTGGTGCGCGACAATTCGATCGGAGTCGAGTTCGCCGGCAATTATCCCGACGTGACGACGGGGCCGACGGAGGCACAGGTCGCGGCGTGGAAGATCCTCGTGAAGGTGCTACGCGCGCGCTACGACATCCCGCTTGAGCGCGTCTACGCGCACAACTGGATCGACTACAAGGACGCGCGCTATTGCGAAGGCTGCATCCTCGCGACGATGGCACGGGCATGGGGGGAGTAATCTCCTCCGTCATTCCGGGGCGCGCCTCTTGGCGCGAGCCCGGAATCCATTCGTCCACCAACCCGCGGTCTGATGGATTCCGGGCTCGCGCTCCGCGCGCCCCGGAATGACAGAGGAGCTTGCACCACGTGCGCCATCCAGCGGAACAAGCGCGCATCACACCAACAAAAAAGCCGGCGTCACCGCCGGCTTTCTGTCTTTCGATCCGCCAATCTCTGGCGCTGCCGCCGCTTAATGCGCGGCTTCCAGCGCGGCCTGTTCGGCCTTTGCAATCGTGCCCTTGACCGCGGACTGCACCTTCTCGAAGGCGCGGACCTCGATCTGGCGGACGCGCTCGCGCGACACGCCGAACTCGGCAGCAAGGTCCTCCAGCGTCATCGGCTCATCGGCGAGGCGGCGGGCCTCGAAGATGCGGCGTTCGCGCGGGTTGAGCACGCCCATGGCGCCGTTCAGCGCGTCACGGCGGTGATCATATTCCTCGTGCTCCGCCATCATGGCTTCCTGGTTGGGCGTGTTGTCGACCAGCCAGTCCTGCCATTCGCCGGCTTCGCCGTCGTCGCGGATCGGTGCGTTGAGCGACGCATCGCCGCCGAGGCGGCGGTTCATGTCGATCACGTCCTGATCGGTGACGCCGAGGCGCTTGGCGATCATCTTGACCTGGTCGGGGCGGAGATCGCCTTCGTCCAGCGCGTTGATCTTGCTCTTCGCCTTGCGCAGGTTGAAGAACAGCTTCTTCTGGTTCGCGGTGGTGCCCATCTTCACGAGCGACCACGAACGCAGGATGTACTCTTGAATCGACGCCTTGATCCACCACATGGCGTAGGTGGCGAGACGGAATCCCTTCTCGGGTTCGAATCGCTTCACCGCCTGCATCAGGCCGACATTGCCTTCCGACACGACTTCGGAGATCGGCAGGCCGTAGCCGCGATAGCCCATGGCGATCTTGGCCACGAGGCGGAGATGACTGGTGACGAGTTGGTGCGCCGCGTCGCGATCATCATGCTCGCGCCAACGCTTGGCGAGCATGTACTCCTCCTGCGGTTCCAGCATCGGGAACTTGCGGATCTCGGCGAGGTAGCGAGAAAGGCCGGATTCTCCATTGAGGACCGGCAAAGCAGCGGTACGGGCCATAGTGCGCCCTCCAAGGTTCAGGCCCCCGATAGCGGCGGGCCAGGCAGACGACCGCTGTGTCAAAGCCGGCCGGGCTGCGATGTTCCGCGTTGGTCATTTCAACGCAGACGCAATATACCCCATTGGGGGTCAAAAAGGGAAGGATTGCTGACGTCACGTCCCCGTGTGGCAGCTATAACTTTTTGTAATGTAAAGGCTTTCTGAAGCAGCCTGCGTCATAGCGCCGCTTTGAGCATCCGTTCGAGGAGAAGCAAATCCTCCGGCAAAGGCGCCTCCCAGTGCAGAAGTTCTCCCGTCCTCGGGTGCTCAAATACCAGCAGGTAAGCATGTAAGGCCTGCCGTCCCAGCGCTGCCAAAGCCGCCTGCGATTCGGGGCCGAGCTGGTTGGCCTTGGTCTTGAAATGCGGGCCATAGACGGCATCGCCCATTAGTGGGTGGCCGATATGGGCGAGATGGACGCGGATCTGATGGGTGCGGCCGGTCTCGAGCTCGCAGGCGAGCAGGGCGGCCACCGGCTTGCCGTCGCGCCCCGCAAAACTCTCCAGGATCTCCCAATGCGTCACCGCCTCGCGGCCGCCCTGGCGCACCGCCATCTTCTCGCGCGCATGCGGATGGCGGTCGATCGGCGCGTCCACCGTGCCGCGCTGCCGGTTCGGCACGCCCCACGCAAACGCCATGTAGCCGCGCCGCATCGCGCCGGTGCGGCCGTGGTCGGCGAATTGGGCGGTCAGCGAGGCGTGGGCGAGGTCGTTCTTGGCGACCACCATCAGCCCCGTCGTGTCCTTGTCGAGCCGGTGCACGATGCCGGGCCGGCGCACCCCACCGATGCCGGAGAGCGAGCTGCCGCAATGGGCGATCAGCGCATTCACCAAAGTGCCGGTCTCGTGGCCGGCCGCGGGGTGCACGACCAGGCCCTTGGGCTTGTTGAGGACGACGATGTCGTCGTCCTCGAACACGATATCGAGGGCGATCTCCTCCCCCTTGGGCTCGGCGGGCGCCGCTTCCGGCACGTCGATTATGATCGTATCGCCGGAGGCGACGTGATAAGCGGGGTCGCGGACCGCGGCGGCCTTCAGCTGCACTGCGCCCGCCAGGATCAGGGCTTTCAGCCTCGATCGCGACAGCTCGGGCAGGCGCGCCGCCAGCACGCGGTCGAGCCGGGCCGAGCCCTCGTCGCCGGCGACGACAACCTCCAACCTTTGCGCTGACCCAGGGCTAGTCATGACGACGTCTGATACCGCTGTTCCCGAACCGACCCCCGAGCAGGCCGCGCTGTTTGCGCGGGTGCGGCGGATGATGCTGATCGCGGGGTTGACCACGGCGCTGGCGATCTGCGCCGTGCTGATCGCGGTGGGCTACCGCCTTTTCAAGTCGGAGGGAAGGGCGGTCGAAGCGGCAGGAGATGTCACCGCCACTCTGCCCAAGGGCGCCAAAATCGTCTCGACCGGGGTTGCCGGCGACCGCCTGGCGGTCACGCTGGATATCGGCGGGGTCATCGAGATCCGCACCTTCGATGCCCATACCCTGAAGCCGGCCGGACGGCTGAAATTCGCCAACGAGCTGTAAAAGGCCTGCCGGGGTCCTTGCGGCGGACAAATTTCGAGGCTATTGGCTAGCCCTCACGCTCCCTTCGTCTAGCGGTTAGGACGCGGCCCTCTCAAGGCTGAAACAGGGGTTCGATTCCCCTAGGGAGCGCCATTCTGCTGTTCCGCGATTTTGCACGAAGGCACGGGCCGGTGGTCGCTCCCGTCCTGTTCGCTGCGGCGCAGCCCCTCTCGGCATAGTTTATGATCGCTTTTAGCTGGGCGTCCATCGTTCGCGGACCCGCCGATCCGGCGTCAGAGCCGATCGGGGAAATCAACATAGGCCATGCGATCCATGACGCTGTCCGCGAGCGCCACCTTGTAGACGGCTTCGGCGAAGCGCCTGTCGTCGGCTACACGGCTCAGCTTGCTGCTGCCGAGGCGCTGCGGCAGCAGGCTGCAAACCGGCTCAAGCATTTCAATTTCGAACGGGACCATGACACCGGCAGTCATCGAGAACGCCCCAGGGGTAAGGAGCCTAGTGGCCATCAGTTCTCCATCGTCGATCGAATGTTCGAGCCCGACGTCGAGCAGCCATACTTTCGAGTTGCGAATAATGTCGGTGGCGATCAGGCCCACCTCGTCGTGACGCTGCTCGATTAAGAGTATCACGAACTGCGACCGACGCATTGCGTCCAGCATCACCCCTTCGTCGGACTGCGCTTCGAACCTGGCCGACCTCGCGTAGCGATCGATCGCCCGCGAACGATCCGCCGGTGCGGTGTAAACGGCAAGGTCGTAGACGTAGTACATCTCGTCCATGTCTTCGAGGAGCAATGTCTTTCCTTGTGCCAACCCGAGCCTGCGTGCGTGATTCAGCAAGGCATCGGCGGGTATGCACCGGAGGACTTCCTCATTAAGTTTCTTGGAGATTTCCCGAAGGTGTAGGTAGCGGGCGAGGATGTCATCGCGCGTGGAAGCCGTGTCGCCGCCCCAGGCAAAGATCGACTGCTGTTGGGCGAGGGGAAGGGCCATGAAACTCTCCCGAGTTGGGCCGCCAGCTTTCGACATCGTTAGCGAAGCGCATTGATTCGCGAAACAGCCTTGTCCATCATCGACGGTGTGTCGGCTGCAAACCGAAGCGGTCGACTGGCCGCGTCTGGACCGGCAACGGGTTGAAATCTTGCGAAATTGATCCGCCGGGTCGGGGTCCGGCGCAGATTGGAGAGTGAGCCGAGAAGTCCAATGAGCCGGAAGAATCGGGTTCCACTTGGCGATCGCGTCGCAACAGCAGCCGAAAGGGCGCTGGCGGCCCAGCACTTTGTGAACGCCACCGACATCCTCATCGGGATCGGGTGGCTCGATTCCGGAGCCGTCGAGCGCTGGCAGCGCGGGCAGATCGATTGCCTGGAGGAGGTTGTCCAAACCAATCCGCCTCGCATCCTGGAAGCCATGCAGCTATTCCAGTCCTGGGCGACCGCGCGAGGACTGATCGCAAGCCCCACAGCCTATGTTGATCGTACCCCGCAACGCCGGGAGCTGCGCTTCAGTCGCAGCGAGGACCCCAAGATCGAAGCGTCTTACCGGACACACTGGATATCGCCGGAACTCTCGGAAGCGAAGCGCGAACGGCTGGTGGAGAAGGCAAGCCGCGGCCCGGAACTGGTGGTCATCCAGCCATTGAACACGGAGTGGACATGCCATCGCTGTAGCGGCACCGGCAATCTCCTGATGATGGAGCCTGCCGGCCCGGCGTGCCTGCGCTGCGTTGGCCTCGATGACCTCGAATTTCTGCCGGCAGGTGATGCGCTGCTCACCCGGCGCGTGAAAGCGAACAGTGCCCGATATGCCGTCGTCGTACGCTTCAGCAGAACGCGCCGCCGTTACGAAAGACAGGGCCTGCTGGTCGAGCCGCGGGCCCTTGCAGATGCGCGGTGATCGAACCTTGATCGGTGCGCTTTGACGCACGTCGTCTCACAAGGTGGTCCGCAATGGTGCTCGCGGTCGTCACATGGCAATCCTGATCCCCAGCCTCGGCTTCGCGCGCTTCGACAGCCGTGGTGAGCTACGGCTGGCGGAACGACTCAAGGACTTCCTCGAAGAGAACGCTGTCGTTTGGCACAACCTGCCTGTCGGCCCTCGCAACCGGCATCCGGATTTCATCATCATTCATCCCGCGAACGGCCTGCTTGTGCTCGAGGTGAAGGACTGGCGCCTGGAGACGATCGTTTCGGCGGACAAGACGAAGGTCGAGCTGCTGACAAGTCGCGGTGTGGTGCGGGAAAGCAATCCGCTGGAGCAGGCTCGCAGCTATACGTTCGAGGTCGTGCGCACGCTGGAGCGCGACGGGCAATTGTTGTTTCCGCCGGGTCATCGCCTCGCGGGCCGGTCCATCGTTCCGTTCGGCTTCGGGGCTGTGTTCACCAACATCACGCGCAAGCAGTTCGACCAGACCGATCTCAAGGAGGTGTTCTCCGACCATCTCTGCCTGTTCAAGGACGAGATGACCGAGGGCGCGGACCCCGAGGAATTCCGGTCGAGATTATGGCGCATGGTTCATCCGCGTCCCGAGCAGCCGCTGTCCATGCCGCAATTCGACCGCCTGCGGGCGCTGCTGTTCCCCGAGATACGCATACGACAGATTGCGCTGCCTTTGGACGATGCGCCTCGCGCCGATTCTTCGGACCGGACGCTTGCGGTCATGGACCTGCATCAGGAGCAGTTCGCGCGCAGCCTGGGCGAGGGGCATCGCATCATTCGCGGCGTCGCCGGGTCTGGCAAGACCCTGATCCTCGCCTTTCGCGCCGAGTATCTGGCGCGTGCGGCGGCAAAGCCGGTGCTCATCCTGTGTTACGCCAACGGCATCGCCGGCCGGCTCGAGGATGCCATGCAGAGCAGGGGCGTGGAGGACCGCGTTCAGGTTCTCACCTTCCACTCGTGGTGCTACCGGATGCTGCGGACTTACGGGATTGCCGCCCCATCCGAGCGAGACTATCCGGACTACGCAGAGCGCCTGGCTGCGAGCGTTGCAGAGGTCGTGAAGGCGGTCGATCAAGGCCATATCCCGGCGGAGCAGTACGACGCCGTCCTGATCGACGAGGCGCATGACTTCGAGCCGCAATGGCTCGCGCTCGCGGCCAAGATGGTGAACCCGCGCACCAAGGCGCTGATGGTCGTCTACGACGATATCCAGGCCATCTATAAAGGGCGCGAGCGCCCGGTCTGGAGCCAGCTCGGAATCGAGGCGAAGGGCAGGACGACCGTGCTGAAGGTCAATTACCGCAACACGGCGCAAATTGTTGCGTTCGCGAGACGCTTCGCCGCAGACGTCATCGGCGCTCCCGGCATCACCGCCGATGACGAGCACGCCATCCTGCTGCCCGAAGATGCGGGTCGCCAGGGACTGGAGCCGGACGTGCGGCGATGCGTGAGCATCGACGCAGAATCTCACTGCGTCGCCGAGTGGTTTCTCGACCGGAAAAAAGCCGGCTACGAGTGGTCGCAAATGGCGTGTCTCTACCCGGAGCACTGGATCGGCGGCCGGGTCGCGCAGGTCCTCGCCGGGCATGGCGTGCCGATCGACATCGCCAAGGACAATCGCAACAGGGTTTCGGTCAAGCGGGTGGCCGTGCGATTCCTGAGCATGCACAGCGCGAAAGGGCTTGAGTTTCCCTGCGTCGCCATTGCCGGCTTGGGCCTGCTCGGCCGCCACGGCGAGTCCCTCGAGGAATGTGTCCGGCTGACCTATGTCGGGGTGACCCGGGCAACTCACGAGGCGCTCCTGACGTATTCGAACGAGTCGGCATTGGTGCAGCGCTTGATCGCGTAGGCCGACGCCGCGCAGGCACTCTTTTATGCGGTAGTGCAGTCGATCGATCGTCACCGATGATGACGTGATCGAGTGAACCGGCCTTGCATCCAATCCGGCGCAACTTGCATTCACTCCGGCGCAAAATGAGCCACATCGCGTCGTTGCTTTCTGTGCCGCGCGATGGTTGCATGCCGCGCGCATAGCTCGGGCTCCCCTCAACGCCTGTTCGAGCGGCGATCGCGAGAGGAGCCCTGGCCATACGTCTTGGCCGTAAGTTCAGTGATGCGCCGAAACGCTTCTGACGGTCTCGGTGAGCATGTCACCCGATGAGGAATGGCTGACGTCACCCAGGCTGATGATGCCGACCATCCGCTTGCTCTTGTTGATCACCGGCAGCCTGCGGACCTGCAGCTTCTCCATATGATGCATCGCCTTGGCGAGGTCATCGTCCTCGCGGCAGCAATGGATGCCCTCGGTCATCACGTCGCGCGCAGTCGCGCGGCCGGCATCGAAATTGCGGCTCGCGAGTCCTTTGCAGACGATGTCGCGGTCGGTCACCATTCCGACCAGCTTGTCATTCTCGCCGATCGGAATGCAGCCGATGTCATGCGCCCGCATCAGTTTGGCAATCTCGGTGATTGGGGTATCGGGGCTGACCCAGTCGACACCCTTGTGCATCACGTCTTTGACTTTCATGGCGAGCCTCCGTTCGTGGGTTTCAAGTGCGTTGATGCAATGCAGCGGCACCCCCAATCTTCCGAACTCCGACAGACAAGCCCAGGCACGCTCGCGGCCGCCCCGCGAACAGTATGACGGCGGCCTCGCGGCCAGAGTTCCCGCCCAGGCAACGGCAATGGGCGGTCTCCAAAATCCTCAGTCATGCGCGCTGAAGCGCCCATGCGGTGCGTTGGCCGTCAGGCGCGCGAACTGCGCGTGACCCATATGAAGTAGCGTCTCATGATCGCCGGCTTCCATATAGATATCCGGCTGTGCGTCGAGGCTGTCGTCGACGATCATTTCCAATCCGTAGCATTTGCCGACGGCGGGAACCGCACCGTGTGCACAGTCGCTGAACAGCCGATTGATCTCGGTTTCATTGGCCATGTGGACATTGTCGCCGAGGCTTGTCCTCAGGTCCGACAGGCGGAGGTGATGCGATGCGGGCAAGACGGCCAGCATGTATCCGCCGTCGCGCCGCAACACGATGCCCTTGGCGAGGCGGTCGCCCGAGATATGACATGCCTGCGCCGTTCGGGCGGACGTCATGCTGAGTTCGTGCGGGATCACCTCGTACTGGATGTTCTCAGCGGCGAGGTATTTCTGGAGGGTGGGAGCAATGGTCATGGCATCACCTCCGATGCGGAATGCAAACCATCCACCGCGAGGTCGACCCTGCAGACTCTCGCCATACGATGGGCGGCAAACCTAACATAGGTCTTCCATCCGCAAGCCGCAATTCAATTCCCCTCGGAGCCGCAACAGGGTGTGGCCAGGAGCAGGCTTTTCGCGTGGCTCGGCGCAGGCGCTCTCCTACGCCGTCGTGCCGTCGATCGAGCGACGGATCACCCGCTGCACTTCCGTATTCGACAGGAATAGATCGTGGTTGATGATGCCCCAGCCTTCCTGGGAGGCATCGACCACGCGCACACCGAGCCCCGCGATGGCGGCCTTCTCGGCCGCACCGACCCGGGTCATGCCGCCTGCGAGCTGCCCCGACAGCGCCAGTGCACGATCGTTGGTCGAGGCGATCACCGTGATCTTGCCGGCGAGCGGGCCGATGCGCTGGATCGCCGACGAGAACACGTCCATGTCGATGTCGGGGGCGGCAAACACCACCGCGCCGATCTTGCTCGTCACCGTGTCGCCGTATCGCCCATGGAGCTGGCGCAGGCTTTCGAGCGTCAGCATGGTTCCCATGCTGTGGGCGACGATGTGCACACGTCCGCCGCCTGGCGCCGACACCAGCGCCGAGAGCACGCGCTCGAAATTGTCGCGCGACCACATCGCGCTGTCGCGGTCGTAGGCGTAGTCGAACAGTCCTGCCTTGGAAGGCCAGGAGAACGCCATGGTCCGGCCGCGGAACTTGATCCCATCGGAGAGGTGGGCTGCATCCAGCACCGCCGTCTCGAATGTCTGCTTGAAGCCGTGCACGTAGATCAGCACGTCCCCGCCGCCGGCCTGCGCGGCGAGATCGCCCGCGTCGGCCGGCACCGGTTCGATCCGGTCAATACGCCAATCGTCAAGTCCGACCGAGGCGAGGGAAAGCCGGCTCTCGTCCGGCGCCGTCAGCTTCGCCCGAGCGACCGTCATGCTCGTCGCTCGCTCCGGCCCGAACCAGGGTTTCGCGCGGCCGCCGTTCACGGGCTTGCGCGTTGTGACGACAAGCAGCGTATTGTCAACGGAGAGCGACGAGGCGTCGAAGCGCGCGCCGGTCGCACCGAGGCCGGCGCATCCGCCGAGCGCGAGCGCGCTGCCCGCCGACAGGAATCCGCCGAGGAGAGAGCGGCGCGACATGGAATGATTTGTGTGTAGAAGACGTCGGCCTATCACAGGGAACCCATGGGAACTTTGCCCCCGACAGCCGCCCCATCTGCTCCCTGAATGACAATGGGGGCGAGAAGACGGCAGAGCCGCTCGCGCACCTCGTGGCTCAAGCGAATGCCAGGTCAGTCAATGATCTCGATGGAATGGATCTCACACCAGTCGCGCAGTGCCCGCTCTGTCGCCTTGTTCCGGTAGTCATGCCAAGCATCGATCGCTCCCCGGCGGGAGAGCAGGGCCTTGAATTTCTGATAGGCCGCGTTTGCTGAAAATGTAGCGAACGTCGTCCAGATCGTTCGGCAGGAACTCGCGGGCGAAAGCCAGCACAAGGGGCTTGCCGAGGTCGAGCTCGCGTGTGTTCGGGACCGGCAAGTATTTTGTCTTGTCTTCGATATCGTCAGGCAGTTGGTCTTCCTCGAGGTCCTGGAGGTCGTCGTCCTCGAACTGGCAGTAGATTCTGCCTGTCCGCCTGCAAATGAACGCGCGGCATACGCCGCCGCTGACGTCGGCGAACTCGAAGGCCTGCAGGACGTCTCCGAATTTTAAGGGCATTGGATACCTCACTAACGAAGCGACGCCGCAATGTCTGAGATCGACCTGAAGAGAACGAGCGCATCGTCCTTCGAGGCAATGAATCCCCGCCGCGCCCAGAACGCAGCAGCTTCGGCATCGACCGCGTTGACGACCAGCGCGCGTCCCCCGATCAGGCCGGCGGCCGTGACGCAGCGCTGGAGCGCATGCTTGACCAGGCCCGTGCCGATTCCTTTGCCGACCCATTTCTCGTCAGTCGCGAGCTGTCCCAGCAGCAGGCAAGGCACGGGGTCGGGCGGCTGACCCGTCCGTATCGACCGCGGCAGAGACGAGGGATGATCGCCCCGGCGCCAGGCCGTAGTAGCCGACCACCCGGTTCATCTCGTGGACCACCAAGACGGCGGTAAAGCCCTTCTCCTGGTTGGACAACGCCCGCGCTTTGAGCCATCGGTCGAGGGATGGCTTGCCGCAGGAGAATTCGTCGAGATGATGAGCCGGCGTCAGCGGTTCGGGGGCCGAGATCGCCAAGCCTCAGCGCCTCTTGCCCGGGTTTCTTTCTATTCCCGGCGCGTGGTCTTCACGCGAGCCGGCGTCCGCTTTGCTCGAATGTGCCTTTCTCTCCCAGGGCGCTGCGCGCTGGAAGAGCTCAACCATTTCGGGTACCGGGGCTGCCGGTCCGGACAATGTAGCTATGAATGCCTTAAAGCCGGAGGGACTCATGCGAATGGGTGCCGTTTCCATCAGCACGTCTTCGGCGGCACGCACGGCCGCATCACGCACGAAGTCCGTGCGTGAGCGCCCGCGCAACGCCGCGGCGCGATCGATGATGGCAATATCGCTTTCCGGCAACCGCATCGAAAGCGGATGCTCCTTGCGTTCAGCGGCTCGGGGCATGATGAACCTCCAGGACGGCCAATACAGACCTTGTAGCGCACTTGCAATACAACCTTCTGACGGTGCTCATTGCGCCGTCAGGCAAAACAGCCAGAATCGCTGTCAGCCCCTCCTCGCAAAATATTCCACTTTACCGAAATTCAGATTTCGAAGGGGGCGAAGCGAAGCACAGCTCGGGCAAATCATGCCGCGAGGACGCGAGCGCGTGTCCGCAATCCCCCAAATGGCCTTCCTCTGAAGCATGATGCATCGGCTTCCCTGGAGGTGGTCGTTGCTCCCAGAATCTGCCTTGATGCGATTTCAACTTGGTTGGGAGACGATATGAGCGGTTTGGTGATCTCTGGGGGCCGGGTGGTGGATCCCGCGAGCGGGATGGACGCCGTCGGTGATGTGGCGGTCGTGGACGGAAAGATCGCCGCCGTCGGCACGGGTCTCGGCGGCGCGGAGCGGGTGATCGACGCAACCGGCCTCGTGGTCGCCCCGGGCTTCATCGATCTGCACGCCCATGGCCAGTCGATCCCGGCCGACCGCATGCAGGCGTTCGACGGCGTCACGACCACGCTCGATCTCGAGGCCGGCGTGCTGCCGGTCGCGTCCTGGTATGAGCGCCAGGCGCGGAAGGGCCGCGTGCTGAACTATGGCGCGGCCACCAATTGGGCCTTCGCCCGCATCGGCGCGATGACGGGCTCCAATGCGGAGAGCTCGCTGGAAGCGTTCGGCAACGCCATGCGCGACCGCCGCTGGATGGACAACGTCGCAACCGATGCGGAGGTCTCGGGCATCCTCGAGCGTCTGGCCCGCGGCCTTAACGAGGGCGGTATCGGCATCGGCATCCTCAACGCCTATGCGCCCGGCGCCGGCGTGCAGGAGCTGACCGCGGTGTGCCAGCTGGCCGCGAAGCAGGACGTGCCTACCTTCACCCATGTCGCCTTCATGTCGCGCATCGACCCCGAGAGCGCGGTGGAGGCCTATATCCGCCTGATCGGCTATGCCGGCGCCACCGGCGCGCACATGCACATCTGCCATTTCAACTCGTCGAGCAAGACCGACGTCGAGCGCTGCCGCGTGCTGATCGAGAAGGCGCAAGGACAGGGCCTGCCGATCACGGTCGAGGCTTACCCTTACGGCACCGGCTCGACCGTGCTGGCCGCCGCCTTCTTCAGCGATCCGGAGTTCGTCGAGCGCAACGGCACCGGTTACGATTCCGTGCAGCGCGTCACCGATGGCTACCGCTTCCACGACCGCGAGGAGCTCTTGAAGGCGCAGGCCGAAGAGCCGTCCTCGCTGGTGCTCTGGCACATCCTCGACACCGAGAACAATGCGCACCACCGCGACCTGCTCGACATGTCGGTGCTGTATCCCGGCGGCGCGATCGCCTCCGACGCGATGCCGTGGACGCTGTCGGATGGCTCAACCTACACCGGCGATGCCTGGCCGCTGCCGGATGACGCCACCTCGCATCCGCGCTCGGCCGGCTGCTTCACGAAGTTCATCCGCGAATGGGTGCGCGAGCGCAAGGCTGTGTCGCTGCTGGAAGGCGTGCGCAAATGCGCGCTGATCCCGGCCGAGATCCTCTCGCAGAGCACGCCGGCGATGCGGGCCAAGGGCCGGCTCGCCAAGGACGCCGATGCCGACATCGTCGTGTTCGACTACGAAAAACTTTCCGACCGCGCCACTTTCACGGCGATGAACCGTCCCTCGGAAGGCGTGCGGCATCTCGTGGTCAGCGGCCAGGTGCTGATCAGCGACGGCGTGCTCGATGTGACGGCGCGGCCGGGCAAGCCGGTGCGCCGTCCCGTTATCGAGAGCTGATCCATGCCGGTCCCCATTCTCCTGGTGACGGGCTTTTTGGGGGCGGGCAAGACCACAATCGTCAACCATCTGCTGGCGCATGCGCAAGGCGGGCGGATCGCCGCCGTGGTCAACGATTTCGGCGCCATCAACATCGATGCGGAGCTGATCGCGGGCGCGAGCGACGGCGTGGTCAGCCTTGCCAATGGCTGCATCTGCTGCTCGCTTGAGGGCGATCTGCTCCGCACGCTTTCGACGCTGCTGCGGCGTGATCCCAAGCCCGACCATATCGTGATCGAGACCAGCGGCGTCGCCGATCCCGCCGATATCGTGCGCAATCTGATGGACCCGGTGATCCTGCGCGAGGCACCGCTGGAGACGGTGCTTTGCGTGTTGGACGCGACGGCACCGTCCGCCGCCCTCGACGAGGCTCTGCAGCGCTCGCAGCTGCGAGTCGCCGATATCGTGGCATTGAGCAAGCTGGATCTGGCGGATGCGGGCGCGGGGGCGCGGATGCGCGAAGCCATCCGCGCCCAGCGCGTGCCCGCGGTGGTGGTCGACGCACACCGCGGCGAGATTCCGCCCGCGCTGCTGTTTCCCACCGGCACCGACCGCGCTCCGGCGCCGCGCGAGGTGGGACCGAAACGGCCGGCGGAGGAGCGCTTCGAGACGCTGAGCTGGACTTCGGATAAGCCGGTCTCGCTGCCGCGCCTGCAGCAGGCCATCAACCGCCTTGCGCCGAAGCTGGCGCGCGCCAAGGGCCTGTTCGAGACCATTGAGCAGCCCGGCCGCACGATGGTGTTTCAGTTCGCCGCCGGCCGCGCCACGCTGGCGCCTGGCGATGCGCCGGCACCGGGCGCGGCACGGTCGCGCATCGTCTTCATTGTCGAGCTTGGCATGCTCTCCCGTGCCGAGCTCGACGGGATCATGGAGACGTGCGTTGCCGGCGGCTGAGGTGAGGGGGTAGGGTCAACCGCTTCCGCCGTCAGTCACGCCCCTTCTCCTGCTACGTCGATCCGAGGCTGAACAATGCCGCCAAATACCCCGCCCGCCCCCGCTGATGCCGCCTCGCGCCGCGCTGCCAAGCCGGCCATCGTCTATCCGGCCGGGACGATGCCCGGGCCGGATATGGCCACTCTCGAAGCAGCCCGCCGTGCGGCGGTCAAGACGCACGAGCTTATCGTGCCGCCACGCGATGCCCGTGCCTTTCGCGTGGCGCGCGGCCAGTTCTTCCGCATCGTTAGCATCGAAGGCCCTCAGGTCGGCGACCTCAATCTCTGGAATGCAGACGATCTCTCCGAGCGCTTCTTCAGCGGCAAGACGCGGGCGCTCCATGGCACGCATGTCGGCATCGGTGACCGGCTCTGGAGCAATATGCCCTATCTTCGGCCGATGGCGACCATCAGCAACGATACGCTTGGCTGGTACGGCTTCGACGCCGACGGCGCCGGCATTCACGACGTGATCGGCACGCGCTGCGATCCCTATACAAATCTCCTGCTGAACGGCACGGCTTACGATTTTTGCTGCCACTCCAACCTGTCCCGCGCCCTCGCCACCGAATTGAAGGCGGATCCGGCCGAAGTGGAGCATCATGTCCACGACGTGCTCAACGTCTTCATGTGCACCGGCTTCACCAGGGACACGCACCAGTATTTCATGAAGGCAAGTCCGGTCCGCCCCGGCGACTTCATCGAGCTCTTCGCCGAGATCGACCTGCTCGGCGCGTTGTCGGCCTGTCCGGGTGGAGACTGCAGCGCAACCCATTCCAGCGATGCCGCGGCATGCCATCCGCTCAAGATCGAAATCTTCGAGCCGGATCGAACGGCCCTGAAGGGCTGGACCTGGCCCACGCCGAGCGCTTATCACCGTCGCCACGGTGCGCATGCGGGAAGCTGAATATCAGTCGTCGACCGCCAATCCGTCGCCGTGCACATACCAGTCCGCACGTGATGCCCACTCCACGTGCCGATCGGGTCCCGGCAATTCTCAAGAGGGCGCGGCCGATTCCGAGCCCGACCGCCTCACGCGAACTGTGCGATGCCGTGACCGACGGACCAGTTCTCCTTGGGGGCGTCGAGCACGTTCACGAACACGTCCTCGGGGCGGATGCCGGGGCTTTCGCCGAGCAGGTCCGCGACCCGGCGATACAGCGCTTTCTTCTGCTCGGCCGTGCGCGAGGCGAACACGGTGATCTGGATCAGCACGGCGTCTTCGCTGCGCGCGACGCCGTAGGCATTGCCGCAGCGGAAGTTGGCCGGTTCATGCTCGGTGATGGCCATGAACGCGTCGCCTTCGGGCACATTCAGGGCCTCGCGCATGGCGCGGTAAAGTCCGTCGAGAATCGCCTGCCGGTAGCCTTGCGGCTTGCCGGCGCGCATCGAGATGTGGAGGAGAGGCATCGCGCGGCCCTTTGCATGTGGCCCGACCGGCACGGTGATTTGAACGCCGCCGGACCGGCCAATTGAGGAAAACGGGCTATCAATCTCAGTCGATTTTTGACACGATGTCCAGAAAGCACGTTCTTGACGGCGTGTCAAATATTTTACGGAGCCAAGGGTGAGACCGCGCGAGTTCGATCACGACGAGGTCCTGCGCATCGCGTTCGAGCAGTTCTGGCGCAAGGGCGTGCGCGGTACCTCGCTGTCCGACATCGCGCGCGATGCGGCGGTCCAGCGCGGGAGTCTCTACAACGCCTTCGGCAGCAAGGAGGCGCTGTTCCTGCAGGCCTATGAACGCTACGCGGGGGATTATCTCGCAGCGCTGCAAAAGGCGCTCGGGTCGGGTTCCTTGCGCAAGCGCCTCACCGCGTTCTTCGATCTGACCATCGCCAATTTCCGCTCGGGCACGCCGCCGCGCGGCTGCCCGACCACCCGCGGACTGATGGAGCTCGGCGCCGCCGAAGGCGAGGGGCTCGACGACAACGCGCGCCAGGCTTTTGCGCGCCTGATCTCACGCATCACCGCACTGCTTCAGGACACGTTGGCGGCCGCCGCGGCGCGGGGCGAGTTCGACGGCAATCCTGCGGCTGCGGCACTGCACATCGTCACCGTGACGCGCGGCCTCGCCGTGCTCGAGCGTGCCTTTGGCGACGAGCCCCAATTGCGCAAGATCGCCGCGCACACGATCGACCTCGTACTCGGCAGGAAGGGCGGCTAGGTATCAGCACAGCGCGAGCGCGTTGACCGCGCGCGTCGCCGCATCCTCCTTGCCGGAGCCAACGACCTGGCCGACGAGGGACTCGAGCTCGCCCGGCTGCTTGGGGCGCGCGACGGCCAGCAGCCGCATCAATTCCGCTTCGTCCTTGGACAAGCGCCTGCAGGATGGCGGCATGAAGCACAGCTCGCAGGGCCGCTCCTTCCGCAGGATCCTGACGAGCGCAGCCGCGCGCGCGACCAGCAGCGGGCTGTCGGCAATGCCGGGGGCTTCTTCGGCAAAGCGATAGGCCGCTTCCCAGCAATCCGATGCGCCGGTCGCATAGGCCGCTCCGATGAAGCGGAGCAGCGCCAGCGCGAGGCGGGAAAAATCATCGTAGCTGTCGATGTCCGGCCGGGTCGCAAGCGCGGCTTGGAGTGGACAGAGCAGCGGCTCGCCCGCGTCCGATGCCGGCGCAGAATCGCAAATGGCCCGCTTCGTGAACGATCTCGTCAATGCAACGTCGCGCTGCCGACGAACCAGCTCTTCATCGCCAGCATCCCGTCATGCTCGACAGACTGCACGTGCCGGTCGGGCAGGACGAGGCCGGCCATGCGAAAGATCGTCGCAAGCCCCTGGACCGGCGCGAGCGCCCAATCGGCGCCGACCGGCGGCAGCCAACGCTCGAACTGCTCGCGCGCGACATCGACGCGGTCCTGCTGGGCCGCGGCAATCGCGCGCAAGATTCCGCGCTCGCTGTCGGACATGCGCGGACACGTGGGGCAGTGCACTTCAATCGCGGTATGCGCGGTGCAGGCAAAGATCTCGATGATGGATTCCAGCGACAGCACGGCATCGCCGACGCGAAAATGGTCGTACACCTGCTGGATATCGGCCGCGGTCGGGACGGCGCTTCCGCTGCGGGCCTTCGCCCGAAAACCCCAGATGAAGAGACGCTCCGCTGCGCTCAGCGCAGGAAGGTCGACGGGCCTGGTGTATGTCGATCGATGCATTGTGCCTCTGGGGCCTGTGGTCGCGCTCACGCCAGCACTGGCGCGGATGATCTGCGCCGATCGTTCTGCCAGAGAGCTCTCCAAGTCAACGCGCGGAGAGGCGATGTCGAGGTGTTCTAGATTGGAAGAATTCGTATCTCAGATGATCGGTCTCGCTTGTCTCGTGGCCATACGAGCGTGCCGGCATCGCTCCCCGCAAAATTCCGGAGTTTCGGGAACCCGAATGTTTAAAGCTTTGCTAAGAGACACGGGATAATCTGGCATATCCGCCCTTCCAATTCCTGTGAGCACCGATGATTTTCTCCCGCATCAGTTTCAAGCTGGTCCTGATTGTCGGCATCAGCCTCCTCGGTATGATTGCGCTGGCGCCGGTCGCGCTCTCGACCCTGCGCGCGCAGATGGTCGCCGACCGTCAGGCCAAGACGCAGCAGATGGTCGATGTCGGCTACGGCATCCTGGCGCATTACCAAAAGCTCGAGAGCGAAGGAAAGCTCTCGCGCGAACAGGCGCAGGCCGGCGCGATGGCCGAGATCAAGAGCCTGCGCTACGACAAGGTCGAGTATTTCTGGATCAACGACATGACCCCCAAGATGGTCATGCATCCGATCAAGCCCGAGCTTGACGGCAAGGATCTCTCCGGGATGAAGGATCCCGCCGGCAATGCGCTGTTCATGGGCTTCGTCGACGTCGTCAACAAGCAGGGTGCGGGCTTTTACGGCTACCTCTGGCCGAAGCCCGGCTTCGACCAGCCGGTCGGGAAAATCTCCTATGTGAAGGGCTTTGCGCCCTGGGGCTGGATCATCGGCACCGGCATCTATCTCGACGACGTCGACGCCGCCTTCCGCCAGAACGCGATGACTTTCGCCTATATTTGTCTCGCTGTGCTGGTCGTAGTGCTCGGCGCCTCCTTCCTGATCGGCCGCAGCGTCACCCGGCCGCTGGCCCGGATCACCGCGCTGACCGAGCGCCTTGCTGCCGGCGACAGCGCCTTCGACGTGCCCTACACCGACCGCCGCGACGAGGTCGGCGGTCTCGCCAAGGCGCTCGCCGTGTTCAAGGACAATGCATCGGCGGTGAGCCGGATGCATGCCGAGCAGCAGGAGCTGAAGCAGAAAGCCGACGACGAGAAGCGCAAGACGATGGCCGATCTCGCCGGCAAGTTCGAGGCGAGCGTCCAGGCCGTCGTTCGCGACGTCTTCGACGAGGCTCGCGCGATGCAGCAGGCCGCGCAGGGCATGTCGGAAACTGCGAACAAGGCGAGCGACCGTGCGAGCTTCGTCGCCACGGCCTGCCAGCAGGCCTCGAGCAACGTGCAGACGGTGGCCTCCGCCGCCGGCCAGTTGTCCGCCTCGATCGCCGAGATCAGCCAGCGCGTGGCGCAGGCCGCGACAGTGGCCGACAAGGCCGCCGCCGACGGCCAGCGCACCAACGACACCGTACAGGGCCTTGCCGCCGCCGCGCACAAGATCGGCGAGGTCATCGACCTCATCAACCAGATCGCCTCGCAGACCAATCTGCTCGCGCTCAACGCCACCATCGAGGCGGCGCGCGCGGGCGAAGCGGGCAAGGGCTTTGCAGTGGTCGCGAGCGAAGTGAAGTCGCTGGCGAGCCAGACCGCGAAGGCGACCGACGAGATCGGCGCGCAGATCACCGCGATCCAGGCCGAGACCAATCAGGTTGTCGGCAACATCGAGAGCATCCGCGCCACCATCATGGAGGTCAACGAGATCTCCTCGTCGATCGCGGCCGCGGTCGAGGAGCAGGGCGCCGCGACGAAGGCGATCGCGCACAGCGTGCAGGAGGCGGCTTCCGGCACCGACCAGGTCTCGCACAACATCTCCGGCGTCACCGATGCGACCGCCGAGACCGGACAGGCCGCCGGCCGCGTGCTGCAATCGAGCGGCCGGCTGACCCAGAAGCTGCAATCGCTGCAGGACGAGGTCAGCGCCTTCGTTGCGGGCGTGCGGGCGGCGTAGCGGCGCCGATGCGGTCTGCCGCGGCGCGGACAATTCGCCGCGTCACCGCGCGTGCGGCCCGCTCGAAATTCCGGCTTGCGGGAGCGCTCTTCGCGAGCGGTGTTCTCGCTCTTGACGATCGCGGTTAAAGTGCCGAAGCAGGTTCATCGAACCTGCCGATCCGCGCCTCGCTGCGTGGGCATGGAGACTGCCGCATGTCGTTCAAGAAGCTCCTGATCGCCAATCGCGGCGAGATCGCCATCCGCATCGCACGCGCGGCGGCCGATGCCGGCATTGCGACGGTCGCGATCCATCCTGCGGACGATGCGCTGTCGCTGCACGTGCGCGTTGCGGACGAGGCGATCGAGATCCCCGGCCGCGGCGCGCGGGCCTATCTCGACATCGAGGCCGTGGTGAAGGCGGCCAAGAGCGCAGCGTGCGATGCCGTGCATCCCGGCTATGGCTTTCTCAGCGAGAACGCGGCCTTCGCGCAGGCCTGCGCCGCCGCTGGAATGACCTTCGTCGGGCCGAAACCGGCCGCGCTCGAACTGTTCGGCGACAAGGTCGCGGCCCGGCAACTGGCGAAGCGCTGCGGCGTGCCGATCATTGCCGGCACCAGCGGGCCGTCCTCGCTGGAGGAGATCACCGCGTTCTTTGCTTCGCTCGGTACCAATGCGGCGATCGTGATCAAGGCGATGGCGGGCGGTGGCGGCCGCGGCATGCGCGTGGTGGAGAACGCGTCCGATCTTTCGGAAGCCTATGCGCGCTGCCAGTCCGAGGCCAAGGCGGCGTTCGGCTTCGACGGGGTCTATGCCGAGCGGCTGATTCGGCAGGCGCGCCACATCGAGGTCCAGATCATCGGCGACCGCCATGGTGCGATCTCGCATCTCTGGGAACGCGAATGCACCATCCAGCGCCGCCACCAGAAGCTGATCGAAGTGGCGCCGAGCCCGTCCTTGAGCGACGCCTTGCGCGGCCGCATCATCGAAGCGGCAAAGCAGCTGGCGGCCGCGGCGTCTTACGACAATCTCGGCACGTTCGAGTTTCTGGTCGACGGAACCGCCGAGGACAGCCACGCCTTCATCGAGGCCAACCCGCGGCTTCAGGTCGAGCACACCGTGACCGAAGAGGTGCTCGGCGTCGACCTCGTCCGCGCCCAGCTCGCTGTCGCTGCAGGCAGCACGCTGGCCTCGCTTGGTCTTGCGCAGGGATCGATTCAAAAGCCGCGCGGCTATGCCATGCAGCTTCGCGTTAACATGGAAACGCTGGACGAGACCGGCGCCACGCATCCGACCGGCGGCGTGCTCGCCGTGTTCGAGCCGCCGTCGGGGCCGGGCGTCCGTGTCGACAGCTTCGGCTATGCCGGCTACAAGACCAGCGCCGCTTTCGACTCGCTGCTGGCCAAGGTGATCGTGCACACGCCGAGCGAGGCCTGGCACGACGTTGTCGCGAAAGCCTCGCGTGCGCTACGCGAGTTCCGGATTGACGGCGTCGTCACCAACATTGCCTTCCTCCAGTCGGTGCTCGCGCATCCCGATTTCAGGACCAACCGCATCGCGACTGATTTCATCGATCGCAACATTGCCAAGCTCGTGGAAGCATCGGACGGCGCCGCCAAGCCGCTTTATTTCGCGGCAGCCGATCGCAGTGGTGGCCACAGCGCGGAGGTGCATGTCGCGCAAGCCGTGCCCGAAGGCACGGTGATGGTCGCAGCGCCCCTGCAAGGAACCATCGTCACCATCCAGGTGAAGGAAGGCGAGATCGTGCGCCCCGGCCAGCAACTCGCCGTGATCGAGTCCATGAAGATGGAGCACCTCGTCATGGCCGAGCAGGGAGGCCGGGTGATGAAGCTCGTCGCCGGTGACGGCGTCACGCTGATGCATGGCGAACCGATCCTGTATCTCGAGCCGCTCGACGTCGCGGCCGACAGCACGACGGCGGAAGCCGATGTCGATCTCGACCATATCCGCCCCGACCTAGCCGAGCTGATTGCCCGTCAGGCCAACACGCTCGACGAGAACCGCCCCGCTGCGGTCGAGCGCCGCCGCAACACCAACCAGCGCACCGCGCGCGAGAACGTCGCCCAGCTGGTCGATCACGGCTCGTTCATGGAGTACGGCAGTCTCGCGATCGCCGCGCAGCGCCGCCGGCGCAAGCTCGACGATCTCATCAAGAACACGCCGGCCGACGGCCTCGTCATGGGCGTCGCTACGGTGAACGCCGAGAAGTTCGGGCCAGAAGGCGCGCGATGCATCGTCGTCGCCTATGACTACACCGTGCTCGCGGGCACGCAGGGCCACATGAACCACAAGAAGATCGACCGTATGCTGACGCTGGCGGAAGACTGGCGCGTGCCACTGGTGTTCTATGCCGAAGGCGGTGGCGGCCGGCCCGGCGACACCGACCGGCTCGGCATGACCGGCCTCGACGGCCCGTCCTTCGTGCAATTCGCGCGGCTCTCGGGCCTCGTGCCTGTCGTCGGTGTCGTTTCCGGCTATTGCTTCGCCGGCAATGCTGCGATGCTCGGTTGCTGCGACGTCATCATCGCGACCAAGAACGCTTCGATCGGCATGGGCGGTCCTGCCATGATCGAGGGCGGCGGCCTCGGTGTCTATCATCCGGCCGAGGTCGGTCCAGTTTCATTCCAGTCGCCGAACGGCGTGATCGATATTCTGGTCGAGGACGAAGAAGAGGCGACATCTGTCGCGCAAAAATACCTGTCTTATTTCCAGGGCGCGGTGACGGAGTGGGAGGCCGCCGACCAGCGCCTGCTCCGCCGCGCCATCCCCGAGAACCGCCTGCGCGTCTATGACATCCGCAGCGTGATCGACCTGGTCGCCGACAAGGATTCCGTGCTGGAGCTGCGCCGCGACTACGGCGTCGGCATGATCACCGCGCTGATCCGTATCGAAGGCAAGCCGTTTGGCCTGATCGCCAACAATCCGCGCCATCTCGGCGGCGCCATCGATGCCGATGCCGGCGACAAGGCTGCCCGTTTCCTCCAGCTCTGCGACGCCTTCGATCTGCCGGTCGTCTCGCTGTGCGACACGCCCGGCTTCATGGTCGGCCCGGAGGCGGAGAAGACCGCGATCGTGCGCCACGTCTCGCGCATGTTCGTGACCGGCGCCAGCCTCACCGTGCCGCTGTTCGGCATCGTGCTGCGCAAGGGCTACGGTCTCGGCGCGCAATCGATGATCGGCGGCGGCTTCCACGCCTCCTTCTTCACCGCGGCCTGGCCGACCGGCGAGTTCGGCGGCATGGGCCTGGAGGGCTACGTCCGCCTCGGCTTCCGCAAGGAGATGGAGGCGATCGCCGACCCCGAGGAGCGCGAGACCTATTACCGCAACAAGGTCGCCGAGCTCTATGCCAACGGCAAAGCGGTCTCGATCGCCTCGGTGTTCGAGATCGACAACGTCATCGATCCCGCCGAAACGCGGCGCTGGATCATGGCGGGTCTGCGCACGGTGCCGAAGCCCGAGCCGAGGACGGCGAAGAAGCGGCCGTGCATCGACACGTGGTGAGGGCGGTGCAGCAAATCTAACTCCTTCCGGGCGATGCGAAGCATCGAACTATGGTGCGCTCTTGCGCACCTGAGAATCTCGAGATTCCGCGTTCGGCTCTTCGAGCCGCCCCGGAATGACAACGGGGAGAGGTGCGTCACTCGGCTTTCCCGGTTCCCGATTGACATCCCCGCCTGTGGTGCCAGACTTTGCACAATAATACAGGGTGGAGACGTCCGCGATGGCCAGCCTTTCGGCCTCGAACCATGTCGCCCGTGTCTTGTCCGTCGCCAATCAGCTTACCGACCGCTTGGCCGACGTCGATGCCTCCTCGCGGATTGCCAATTCCTGGCGGCGCTGCCTCGTCAATCACAAGCTCGATCCCGCGCGCCAGGGCCCGCCGCAGACACTCACCGAAGCCGAGATCCGTCATGTCGCCGAGCCGATGGAGGAGACGATCCGGCTCGTCACGCCCGAGCTCGACGATCTCGCCCGTGTGCTGCGCGAGGCCGGCTACTGCGTCAATCTCGCCGATGCCAACGCCACCATGCTGGTCAGCCGTCTGCCGGGTGAGGCCGACGCCAGGATGTTTCTGGACTGGAAGATCTACACCGGCTCGAACTTCGCCGAAGCTTGCGAGGGCACCAATGGGCTCGGCACCGCGCTGGCCGAGCAGAAGCCCATCCTGGTGCATCGCGACGAGCATTTTCGCGCGCAATGGCACATGTTCTCCTGCGCCGTGGCGCCGCTGTTCGACCAGGCCGGGCGGCTCGCCGGTGCCGTCAACATCACCTCCTGCCGCGAGGACCTGGAGCGCGCCGCGCATCAGCTTGCGCTCGCGGTGACCATGGAGGCGACGCGGCGGATGGAGGGTGCGATCTTCCGCGGGCATTTCCGCAACGCCTGGGTCGCGACCGTGCCCGGTGACGGCGGCCGCGGTCTCGTCGCCTATGACGAAGACCGCCGCATCGTCGGCGCCTGCCGCTCGGCGCGTGCGCTGCTCGGCCTCACCGACGACATGATCGCCTCCGGCATTGACCTGTCGCGCTATATCGAGTTCGATCATCACGCTGCGCGTGGCACCGGCGAGGTTGTCGCGCTGCGCCATGGCGATGGCCGTCCGTTGGGGCAGGGGCATGTTGCTCCGCCCCTGCGTGCGAGATCGCATGCGCCGCGCCGCGATGTGCAGGTCGATCGCTTCGAGGCCTTGCATCGGCTCGCCGGCCGCGACCCCGGCCTGATCCGAAGCGTCAAGCGGCTGCGAAGCATTGGCGACCACAATCTGCCGGTGCTCTTGCATGGCGAGACCGGCGTCGGCAAGGACGTGTTCGCGCGGGCTATTCACGGTGCGAGCAACCGCGCGCGCAACAATTATGTCGCGCTCAATTGCGCGGCGATGCCCGAGAGCCTGATCGATGCCGAGCTGTTCGGCTACGAGACCGGCGCCTTCACCGGCGCGCGGCGCGAGGGCTCGAAAGGCCTCATCGTGCAGGCCGATGGCGGCACGCTGTTCCTCGACGAGATCGGCGACATGCCGATCGGCTTGCAGACGCGCCTGTTGCGCGTTCTGGAAAATCGCGAGGTCTGGCCGCTCGGTGCGCTCAAGCCTGTCGCCGTGGACATCCGCCTGATCAGCGCCACGCATCGCGATCTCGGCCGCATGGCGGAAGCGGGGGCTTTCCGCGCCGACCTCTATTTTCGCCTGCGCGGCATCGAGGTGCGCCTGCCCGCCTTGCGCGAGCGTGCCGACCGCGGCGACATCATCCGCCAGATTGCGCGCGAGGAGGCGCCGAACTGCCGGCTCTCGGAGGAGGCATGGTCGCAGCTCGCGGCCTATTCGTTCCCCGGCAACATGCGCCAGCTCCGCCACGTGTTGCGGCTTGCCGGCTGCACGGCGGAAGACGGCACCATCACCGATGCCGATCTCGACCTGCCGCCGTTTGGTGGACGGGCGGAGCCTGATCTCGAAGCAGCCGAGCGTGCGACCATTGTCGAGGCCCTGCACAAGCACGGTGGCCGCGTGACGGAAGCCGCACGCGCACTGAAGCTCAGCCGCGCGACGCTCTATCGGAAGATCAAGCAATTGAAGATCGAGTCGACGCAGTAGGCGGGTATCAGTTCGCCAAGCGGCGCTCTTTCTTCCCCTCTCCCCTTGTGGGAGAGGGTGGCTCGCCGCGATAGCGGCGAGACGGGTGAGGGGTCTCTTTCCGCGAACACATCGCTCATAGGAGTTTGCGGAGAGATACCCCTCATCCGGCGCCATAGCCGAAGCTTTGCTTCGGCGTTTTTAAGAACGGCGGCCAAGGGCCGCCTACGCCACTTTCTCCCACAAGGGGAGAAGGTGCAGCGAGCTCGTGGCGACTCTTTAGGAAAAATCCGTCCAGCTCAGATGCCGTGCGTCGAGATCACCGATCGCGACCGTCTCGCGGAGTTCTCGCGGCGTGTGGAAATTGCTGCGCAAGTAAACCAGTGGCGTGGCCGCAGCGGAATGCGACGCGCCGCGGACCTCGCCGACGAAGATCGAATGCGTTGTCGTTTCGAACTCCTGCGCCAGCACGCAGTCGAACGCGGCCACCGCATCCGCCAGCACCGGTGCGCCGGTCACGCCACGCGTCCATTGCCCGAAGGCGAAGCGGTCGTCGCCGTTGACGCCCTTCTGGCCGCTGAAGGTGAGGGCGAGCAGCGCGTGATCCTCGTGCAGAAAGTTGATCGCGAATGCGCCTTCCTCGCGGATGCGCGCGTGGGCGCTGGCATTGCGGTTGACGCAGACGATCAGCGAGGGCGGGCTGTCTGAGAGCGAGCAGGCCGACGTCACCGTCAATCCCGTGCGCTTGCCATGCTCGGCGCCCACCGTCACCAACGCGACCGCGCCAGCGCATTGACGCATCGCCTGCTTGAAATCCTTGGCGTCGAAAGAACTGGCATCCACCGTCACGCGGAATTCTCCGAAATGAGTGCGGGTGCGGCACGATCGCTCCGCACCCGCTGGCGGGTCAAGCCGCCTTCTTCGCGGAGCCGAGATGCGCAAGGCGCGGCATCACCTCGTTCTTGAGCAGCGAGAGTGAGTGGTGCCAGGCCTCGGCCTTGTGCTTGTAGTCGAAGCCGAACACGAGCAGCACGCCGAAGCCGCCGACCTCGTCGTAGATCTTCTCGATCTTCTCGGCGACCGTTGCGGGCGAACCGACGATCCAGTTCCGCTTGGCGCAATATTCGACCGTGACGTCGCTGTCGGGCACGTCAGGGGCGTGCTTCAGATAATCCTTGAAGCCGAAATGGCCGAGCAGCGGCAGGAAGTACTCGCTCATCATCCGGCCCATCATGTCGCCGGTCGAGAGCTTCCAGGCTTCTTCGTCGGTGTCGGCGACGAACACCTCGCGCACGAGACGCCAGTCCTGCCGGTTCGGCTTGCGGCCGGTCTTGGCCGCCCCGATCTCGACGGAGTCCCAATGGCTCGAGACATAGGCCGGGTTGAGGTTGAGGCTCATCGGGATGAAGCCGCGCTCGCCGGCAAGCTTGAGCGTGTCCGAGTTCTTGGACAAGCCGGCAACGCCGATCGGCGGATGCGGGGTCTGCAGCGGCTTGATATGAGGCTTGAGGAAGTCGAACATCGTGTCCGGCTTGGTCACCGTCCAAAACTTGCCCTTGTGGGTGAAGGGCGCCGGCTCGGTCCACAGCTTGAGGATGATCTCCAGCGCCTCGCGCGTCATGTCGCGGTTCTGTCCGCTCATGCCGTCGACGTTGAACATCGCCCAGTCGCTCGGCAGCCCGCTCGCCGCCACGCCGAAATTGAGCCGGCCCTCGGAGAGATGATCGAGCATGGCGACGCGGTTGGCGAGCTCGGCCGGGTGATGATAGGGCAGCAGGAAGCCGCCCGGCCCGATGCGCAAGCGCTTGGTCTGCATCAAGGCCTGCGCGATCAGCAGGTCCGGCGTGGGATTGGGTTCCCAGGGCGCCGTGTGGTGCTCGCCGACCCAGGCCTCCTGGTAGCCGAGCTCGTCGAGCCAGCGCATGACCTGCAGGTCCCAGTCGTTCCCTTCCTTCAGGCCGCACTCCGGCGGATGCGAGGGCATCGTGAAATAGCCGATCTCCATGGGTTTCCTCATCTGATGTTGACGCGTCTTGTCGCGCGTTGACGGAGTTGAGTGATGAAGCGTCAGCAAGCGGTGTGCCAGCGCGGCGGAGCATCAAAATGAAGAGAAAGGACTGGTTTGCCCGCGCAATAGCCGGTATTTCGACGGAAGGTTGCTGGACATCGTCTCATGTGTCGCGAGACGGCGTCTTGGCCATGAGACGAGGACGAGACCTGACATGACCGAACCCGCTTATGTCGCGGTGGACTGGGGCACCAGCAGCTTTCGGCTCTGGCTGATCGATCGCGCCGGCCAGGTGCTGGCCGAGCGCCGCAGCGGCGAGGGCATGCTGGCGGCGGCTAGGAGCGGCTTTCCCGCCGTGCTGCAAGCGCATCTGGCCGCGGTGGAAGCGCCGGATCATTTGCCGGTTCTGGTCTGCGGCATGGCCGGCGCCAAGACAGGCTGGGTCGAAGCCGGCTATGTCGACACGCCGGCACGGCTCTCCGCCGTCCTGAAACAGGCCGTCCGCGTGCCGGGTGAGGCGCGCGACATCCGCATCCTGCCGGGCATCGCCCAGCGCGATGCCAAGGCGCCGGATGTCATGCGCGGCGAGGAGACGCAATTGCTCGGCGCGCTCGGCCTCGAT
Organism: Bradyrhizobium glycinis; assembly: GCF_016031655.1. Lineage (GTDB taxonomy): Bacteria > Pseudomonadota > Alphaproteobacteria > Rhizobiales > Xanthobacteraceae > Bradyrhizobium > Bradyrhizobium glycinis. The sequence goes on along the minus strand of NZ_JACCHQ010000026.1, from coordinate 26,802 downwards.
GCCGCCGGCGAGGCGCTGGTTTGCATGCCCGGCACCCATTCGAAATGGGTTCGCGTGAAGGACGGCACGGTCGAACGATTTTCCACCTTCATGACCGGCGAGCTGTTCAGCGCAGTCTCGCGCGAGACGATCCTGTCGCTCGCAGTCGCCGGCGCTGATGACGCCGAGGATATTGCGAGCTTCAAGGCGGCCGTAAAGGCGGCATTCGACGCCCCGGCCTCCGCCGCCAACCTGCTGTTCACCGCGCGGTCGCGCCAGCTTTTGTTCGGCGGCACGCCGGCAGCGGCGCGCGAGACCCTGTCGGGCACGTTGATCGGCGTCGAGTTGGCGGCGGGTCTCTCCGGCACCGTGCCGCAAGCGGGCGTCCAGCTGATTGCCTCGGGGCAGCTTGCGGTGCGGTATCGGCTGGCTTTCGAGGCGTTGTCGGTGACCGCAAAGCCGGTCGATGCGGATGAAGCCGTCCGCCGCGGCCTGTCGATGGCGGCTGCCGCGATCTGGACGAAGTAGAAGGACTGCGAGAGATGAGCGTTCCCTTTCCGCCGATGCAGCGGCCGCTGGTCGCGATCCTGCGCGGCATCAAGCCCGAGGAGACCGAAGCCATTGTTGGCGTGTTGATCCAGGCCGGCATGACCGCGATCGAGATACCCTTGAACTCCCCTGATCCATTCCGCTCCATCGCGATCGCGGTGAAGCAGGCGCCATCAGGCGTGTTGATCGGCGCCGGCACGGTGTTGACAACGGCAGATGTCGATCGTCTCAACGACGTCGGCGGCAGGCTGATGGTCTCGCCGAACGTCGACACCGAGGTACTGGCGCGCGCGCATCAGCATCGCATGGTGACCATGCCCGGCGTGTTCTCGCCAACCGAGGCGCTGCTGGCGGCGCGCTCGGGCGCGTCGAGCTTGAAATTCTTTCCGGCGAGCGTGCTCGGCGCTGCCGGCATCGCCGCGATCCGCGCCGTGTTGCCGGCAGGCGTGATGATCGCCGCCGTCGGCGGCGTCTCCGACCACAATTTTGCCGAGTACATCAAGGGCGGGGTGACCGCATTCGGGCTCGGCTCCAGCCTCTACAAGCCGGGCATGACGGCAGCGGATGTCGCAGTTCGCGCAGAGGTGACAATTGCCGCTTATGATCGGGCTATTCAGAAAGATTGAACCGACAAATGAACTAGCCGTGATCCTGACAGGGCTTATTCTGCCATATGGTGGCGCGATGCTGACATGCGCGCATCGTGTTATGCGACTGGCTGAATCAGGAGACCGACATGGCGATCAACAACGTAGCCGATCTGTTCGTTGCAACGCTCGAACAGGCCGGCGTCAAGCGCATCTACGGCATCGTCGGCGACAGCCTGAACGCACTCACCCAGGCGCTGCGCCGCCGCGGCACGATCGATTGGATCCATGTCCGGCACGAAGAGGTCGCGGCGTTCGCAGCGGCCGGCGAAGCCGAGATGACCGGCAGCCTCGCGGTTTGCGCGGGCTCCTGCGGCCCGGGCAATCTGCATCTGATCAACGGCCTGTTCGATGCACATCGCAGCCGCGTTCCCGTGCTGGCGATCGCGGCGCAGATCCCGACCGCCGAGATCGGCGGCGGTTATTTCCAGGAGACGCATCCGCAAAACCTGTTCCGCGAATGCAGCCATTATTGCGAGCTGGTGTCGGACCCGAGCCAACTGCCTTTCGTGCTGGAGAACGCCATTCGCGCGGCGGTGGGCTTGCGCGGCGTCGCCGTCGTCGCCATGCCCGGCGATGTCGCCTTCCGTAGTCCTCCGAAGCGCGCGCTGTCGACGACGCGCGGCCTTGCGCTGGCCCCACCGAAGGTCGTGCCGCAGCCGGACGAGCTGAAGGCGCTCGCCGATCTTCTCAACGGCGCTGAGCGCATCACGCTGTTCTGCGGTCGCGGCTGCGCCGGCGCGCATGCGCCTTTGATGCAACTCGCTGAGATCTTGAAGAGCCCGATCGTGCACGCGCTCGGCGGCAAGGAGCATGTCGAATACGACAACCCCAATGACGTCGGCATGACCGGCTTCATCGGCTTCTCCTCGGGCTACGCTGCGATGCACGCCTGCGACGCGCTGGTGATGCTCGGCACCGATTTCCCCTACAAGCAGTTCTTCCCGACCGATGCAAAGATCGCACAGATCGACATCCGCCCGGAAAATCTGGGACGGCGGTGCAGGATCGATCTCGGTCTTGTCGGCGACGTCAAGCTTACCATCGAGGCGCTGCTGCCGCTGCTCACGGCCAAGACGCAGCGCAAGCATCTCGACGACGCCGTCGCGCACTACAAAAGAGCCCGCGAGGGCCTCGATTCGCTTGCCAGGGGTACGCCGGGAGCCAAGCCGATCCATCCGCAATATCTCGCCAAGGTCATCAGCGACCATGCTTCGGACGATGCCGTCTTCACCGCCGATGTCGGCACCCCGACGGTGTGGGCGGCGCGCTATCTCGGCATGAACGGCCGCCGCCGCCTGATCGGCTCCTTCGTGCACGGCTCGATGGCCAATGCCATGCCGCAGGCGATCGGCGCGCAGGCTGCACAGCCCGGGCGCCAGGTCATCTCGTTCTCCGGCGACGGCGGCTTCACCATGCTGATGGGAGACCTGATCACGCTGACGCAAAAGAAGCTGCCGGTGAAGGTGGTCGTCTTCAACAACGGCGTGCTCGGCTTCGTCGCGCTGGAGATGAAGGCGGCGGGCTTCGTCGACACCAATGTCGACCTGGAAAACCCGGACTTCGCCGCGATGGCGCGCGCAATGGGCATCTTTGCCAAGCGCGTCGAGGATCCCGGCGAGCTTCCGGGCGCGATGAAGGAGATGCTGGCGCACAATGGGCCGGCGCTGCTCGACGTCGTCACCGCCAAGCAGGAGCTGTCGATGCCGCCGACCATCACGGCCGAGCAAATCAAGGGCTTCAGCCTCTGGGTTCTACGCGCGGTGATGAACGGGCGCGGCGACGAGGTGCTGGACCTCGCGAAGACGAATCTCTTGCCGCGGTAGGCGCGTAGCGTAGGCGCATCCCGGCTTCTCTGCGAACGCGACGCGAAGCCAACAGAGCCAGTAGCTGGCCACCGGCCGGAGGCATTCGGTCGGGCTCGATCATCTTGCCATCTGCACGATGTGATTGTATTGTAGATCATTGCTCGTAGAGAATGTTGTTCGGGCCGCCCAATTGCGGGGAGGGCGCACTAATGAACGTCGAACTGCAGATCAACAACAGCACAGCTCCAGAGGCGCGGTTCGTGACATGGGTACCGTCTCCGTGCCGGATTCGCGTGACTGACCCGTCTGGCGCCAGCGCGTCAACCGTCAGCGTCAAGATCGCCGCTGTGTCGGCGGCAAATGGCGGTGCAGTCGGATTTCGCAGCGGTACCACTGGAGCCTTAGCGAGCAGCCTTACCCTGACCGTTCCGACGAACGGCACGACGGTCCCGTTCTTCGTTGCCGGAAGATTTGGCCAGCCGAGCACGAAGTCCGGAGACGTGAAGATCGAGGCACGCGTGGGAAACACGCTCGTCGGATCTTCGCAATTGATGGTGCGCATCCGCAAGAATGCCAACAAGCTGACGAACGGCGAGCGCGATCGGTTCATTGCGGCGTTTGCCAAGCTCAATAATCAGGGCCTCGGTCGCTTCGCGGATTTCAATAACATGCACAAAGCGTCCGGCTATTCGCAGGCGCATGCCGCGCCCGGTTTCCTGCCATGGCATCGCGCCTATCTGCTCGACCTCGAGCGCGAGCTTCAGGCGATCGACCCGAGTGTGGCGCTACCTTATTGGCGCTTCGACCAGCCCGCTCCGAACGTTTTCACACGCGATTTCCTGGGCGAGTCCGACGCAAATGGCACCGTGAAATTCCGCAATGGTAATCCGTTGGAATTCTGGGTGACGGATGGCACTCCCGGAATCAACCGCACTCCGGACTTCCCCACGTCGCAGGCTCCGCCAAATCCAATGAAAGAAGCGCAAACGCTGGCGCTGGGTAGTCAGTTTCGCACGTTTAGGGGCATGGAAGGAAATCCGCACGGCCTTGCACACACCAGCTTTGGCGGTTCCATTCAAGATCCCACGACCGCGGCGAAGGACCCGCTGTTTTTCCTCCTTCACTGCAACGTCGATCGGCTGTGGGCAAAGTGGCAACGCCAGAACGGGCGCTTCGATCCAGCGACCGCGACGTCGTTCGACGAGAGACCAACCAGTCGTCCGGGCCACAAACTGAATGATACTATGTGGCCGTGGAATGGCATCACCAGCCCCGCGGACCCTACTCGTCCGTCGAACGCGCCGGGCGGGACGTTGGCCACATCCCCCTGCGTCGCGGCGCCGGGGCTGCAGCCGCGCGTCAAGGACTGCATCGACTATCCCGGCGCCATCAATGCCGCAGCCAACATGGGATTCGGCTATGATGATGTCCAGATCTAGCGCGCCTTGCGCGGGGAGATGAGATGATGGCAGCGAAGCGGAAGGTCGCAAAGAAAAAGGTCGCAAAGAAAAAGGCAGCAAAAAAGAAGGCAGCAAAGAAGAAGGTCTCGACGAGAAGGCGAAGCACCTCCGCCTCGGCCCCTGTCCAGGTTGCAGAGAGCACTGACGATGTTCAGCGTCTATTGAAGGTCTTGTGCGATACCGGCAAGCTCATCGACGTACGGATGGCCGCGCTGCAATCGCTCGGTGCGGCGGCCTTTAGTGTCCCCAATTTCGAATCCGTCAGTGCGGACTACATTGCGGCCTTACGCGAGGTCTCGACCGATTCTCATGAGCAACTGCGGCGACGTTCGCTCGGCATTCTCATGCGCAACAAGGATGGATTTGCGCAAAAGAAGCTCCTGGACGGCCTGAAGAATCCCGCTAAGGCGCTGCTCCCGCCGGAGAAAGCGCTTCAGCTTCTCGGCAACGACGCTCATGCAGGAGCGTATTCGGTGGCGCGCGCGATCGTGAAGAAGCCGCCGAACCAGGACGCGAAGCGTGAGGCATTGCGTCTGCTGGCGGCGGATGTCAAGTCGGCGCCAATGTTCGAGAAGGTGCTCCGCGACAAGAACGAGTTACGTGAAAATCGGCAGCTCGCAGCCTCTGCATTGCACTCGCTGAACCCCCAAAAGCTGCAACAGCAGGCACTCAAGATCCTGAAGGATAAATCGGACTATTCGGATATCAAGGCCACGAGCTTGACCGCGCTGGAGCAATTTGGCGATGACGCCAAGTTCGCCAAGGATAAGGCCTTGATGCTGAGCGTCACTCGCTTCAACTCGTCCAAGACGCCTGCAAAATACAAGCAGTCCGCACGTCGTTTCCTCAGCAAATACGATCAGTAGAATGCCCATTTCCGGCGACGCAACAAGCGTGATGTCGGAGGACCGATTTGCGGATCTGGTCGGCATGCTCTCTGCCGATCCGGTCGGTGGCGCGGAGCTCATGGATCTCCTGCGCGAAGAGCATCCTGTCTACGCCGGGCGAGGGACAGCGACCATCGTTCAAATGCGAGGTTGGATTCTGCTTGCTCTGGCGCGGATCGGACTCTCAGATCAAGCACTGATCTTCGTGCTCGAAGAGCTGGATACAGGGCTTGATGCCTACCTGATCGCTGCCGCCGCGCGCGCATTGCGTTCTTATTCGAAACCGAACGAAGCCTTTGCGCCTTTTGTCGCGCGGGCGCTCGACCGGATTCGATTCCATGACGAGCCGGTTTCGTTCGAGAGATACGGCGAGTATGCGACCTCATCCACCGGGACCAGCGCGGTATCGGAATTGCTGGCCGCCCTAGCCTGGCTCGGCCCGAACGCGCAAGCTGTTCAACCCCAGCTCGAGCGCTGGCGCGCGGAGCACGGTCTGTCACGGAAGTTGCGGCTCGATCTCGACCGAGCCCTGAAGGCCATCCGAGAGCCCGACCGCGCCATTCCTTCATGCTGCGGTGGCTTGCCAGCGGCCGGAAGCGTCTCGATCAGGGCGGCGATGGAAAGCCAGGAGCCCAGCTCGATCAATTCCGTTCTGATGCAAGATCAAGACGGGAAATCGGTGAAGTTCCTTGAGTTCTTCCGTGGCAAGCCTGCAATCGTGGTCTTTTTCTACACCCGTTGCGATAATCCGATGAAGTGCTCGCTCACCGTCACGAAGTTGGCGCGCGTCCAGGCATTGCTTGGCGCGCGGGGATTCGCAGGACGGATCCGTACGGCTGCGATCACGTATGATCCGGAGTTCGATCGGGCCGAGCGGTTGCGGGTGTATGGCCGAGACCGTGCCGTGCGCACGGACGAAGATCATCGGATGCTACGGGCCGTCGAGGGGAATGACGCGTTGCGCTCGTATTTCGGGCTTGGTGTCAATTTTGGCGAAGCGCTCGTGAACCGTCACCGCATCGAACTCTTCATTCTTGATGCCACAGGACGGGTCGCGGTGTCCTTCGAACGTCTTCACTGGGATGAGGAGCAAATCGTGGCTCGCGCAGTCGAGACCTTAAACGGCTTCGAGCCGCGCTAGCCGCGCTTCGGCGAAGGCGCGGGCAGCTGCTCGTCCCGGCGCTGGAAGCGCTGCCAGTGCAGCACGATGCCGATCAGCAGCGCCGGCACGAAGCCGAGCGCGATCAGGAAATGCGGCAGCTGCTTCGGCGAGATGAAGGCGATGGCGATATCGGAGATCAGCCACAGCGCTGCGAACATCACCGCAAAATCGGCTCGCGGGCAGCGCAGGTAATAGAACACGGCGGTGATGACGATGGCCGGGCCGATCGCGATGCCGATCATGATCGCGGTCAGCTCCTTCGGAGTCAACGCGTCGAGCACCATCGATGCCAGCAGCCAGAGTGCGGCGAACATGGCAACAATGTCGAGCGGATGCCGCAATCCAATTCCTCTGGCGAAAGGCGCGTTATCGTTGGGGCCGGGACTGCGGCCGTCGAGTGAAAATGCGCTTACTCCTCGTCACTTCCTGGCGTCGGGCGCAGCATGAAGTGACCGAAAGCGGTGGCGATCGGCCTCGTAGCATCGTCCTGCCAGGCCCGCGCCTCGAAGGCGACGATACGTCGGCCCTGCTTCACGATCGAGACGTCGGCAAACGTGTCGAGCGCGCGTCCAGAGCGCAGGTAGTTGACGGTCAGGCCGATCGGCTTGGGCGGTGCGGCAGCGCCGAGCTCCCGCGCAACGCCGATGATGGCGGTGGTCTCGAGGAACGCGCCCGTCATGCCGCCGTGGATCGCGGGCAGGATCGGATTGCCGATGATTTGCGGCGAGAACGGCATCGTCAGCGTACCGTCGTCGTTGACGCGGATGCCGAGCGCGCGCGCGAACGGGCTGCGCGCAAAGGGCCCATCCTGATCCTCCGGCGCCTCCAGGGTCGGGATGCTGCGCGCATCCATCCGACGGTCGGCGAGCATGTTGGTGCGGTTGGCGCCGATCATGAAGCAGGCGGTCGCGGTCGCGACCGGATCGGCCTCGGACTCCTGATAGGCGGTGGAGCGCACGAAGGCGATCGAGCGCGTGGTGCGGTAGCAGACCGAATGCGCCTTGATGTCGAGGCCGGGCGTTGCCGGCTTCTGATAGTCGATGCGCAAGTCGAGGGTCGCGATCGCGCGCGTGCCGTCGAGCGCAAGCTGCACCGCCATGCCGCAGCTCTCGTCCAGCATCGCTGTGACGACGCCGCCGTGCAGCACGCCGGTCTCGGTGTCGCCGACGAAGACCGGACGATAGGGCAGGCTCGACCACGCCTCGCCGGGCGCAAAGCGGTCGAGCTGGAGTCCGCTGATATGGCCATAATCGGAGCGGCGGCCCTTGATCGCCTCGGCGAGTTCCTCGAAGGCAAGCGTGGTCGGTCTGGTGCTCATGGGGATCTTCTAGACCAGTGTCCGGCCTTGCGCAAAACCCCGAATGAGCCCCGCACGGGCGGTTTGGTCTCGACAGGGCGCGCCGGAGCGCCGATGGTGGGCACTCCGTTCGTCGATGAACTGCAAGGAGCGCCCATGGCCGACCCCGAAACGCCCACCACCAATCAGGGGCCCGTCACCATTTCCACCTCCAGCGCCGAGCGGGCGCCGATCATCTATTTCGACGGCGCATCCTGCTTCGGCCACCACAATGGCGCGATCCAGATCGAGCTAGCCGCAAACCTGTTGATGCCGGTCGGCGCCGCCGTCAGGGTCGACGTGGTCCAGACCGCGCATCTGCGTTGCAGTGTCGCCGCAGCGCTGGCACTGCGCGAAGCCCTCGACAAGGCGCTCGCGATGTACAAGCAGGGCCAGCAGCAGCCGCCGACGGAGGACATTCCGGCGGTGAAGAACTGAGATCGCAATTGACAGCAAACTTTCTTTGCGCCACCTTTCGCACAGGTTGATACGACCTGCCGGTTGCACCCTCCGTGGAATGGTGAACGTATCGAGCCCTGATCGGCCCCCTTTGCCCGAGCGACCGGGTCAGCAACGCAACCACCTGACACACCTGGATCGCTCATGCAGAGGACGAACCGATGCGCGATTTTCGCGATGCCAAGGCTATGGCGCAGACCCTGCGCGAATCCCTGACCACCAAGGCCATTACCATCAGTCACAGCGAGAGCCTCGAACTGGTGTCGAGGATGCTGGGTGTTGCTGATTGGAATACATTGTCCGCGATGCTCCAGACCGGGCGTCGCGATACGCCGGTGCTGAGCGTAAGGCTCAACAGCTCGATCGCGGTCTATCCGGCGGTCCCGTTGCGCGATTTCGTGCCGTTTCCAAGCGCGACCTTTCCGCTGTTCGTCGGGCGCGAGAATACCGTGCTCGCTGTCAACCGTGCGTTCGAGGGCGCGCGCGAGATGGTCTGCGCGATTCAGCGCGAGGCGACCGTCGACGAGCCGCAATTTGCCAACGTCTACGCGGTCGGTCTGCTCGCTCAATTGGTCGAGCTCCAACGCCTCTCGGACGGCTCGATCAGGGTGCTGACCCGCGGACTCCGCCGCGTCGGGCTCCGTAGCTTCGCGGCGACGAACAACGGTTACCAGTCCGAGGCTTTCGAATTGCCCGAGAGCCCGCCTGCGGATGCGCCTGAGTTGGTTCGCCGAGCCATCCAGCGCTTCGAGGATTACGCGGCAGCTCATGGTCTGCTCATGCCGGACGTCTGGTCGTTCTTCGATCGGACGCGCGACATCGGACATATCGCCGATACGATGGCGACGCGGATGAAGCTGTCGGTCAAGGACAAGTATGAGCTGCTGGCAATCCTCGATCCGGTGAATCGGCTGGAGACGATCGATGCGTTGCTCGACGTTTCGTCTTGCCCGTTCACTCCGGCCTATGGCGCCACGAGCCGCCGGGCGCTCGATCTCGCCGACCGGCGCCGCCATCAGTTTGCAACGCTTGAACACCTTCTGCTGGCGTTGACCGAAGACGCCGATGCCGCGCCCGTCCTGGAAGCCTGCAAAGCCGATCTCGTCGCACTCAGGCAGAACCTGACCGACTATCTCGACAAGGAGCTCGCTCACATTGTGGTCGAGACCGGCACCGCAGCGCCGACCGCTGCATTCCAGCGCGTCGACCGCCGGGCAGCGTTGCACGCCCAGGAGGTCGGCAATCCAGGGGTAACCGGCGCCAATGCACTGGTCGCCCTGTTTCCGGAGACACGAAGTCCCGCGGTGCGCTTCCTCGCCGAGCAAGACGTATCGCGCTGGCGCGTGGACAAGGCCATCGCGAAAGCGAGCGCCAAGGACAAGGGCTAGAGAAGGGAAAGGGCGGCAGTCTACGCTTTGGTCACATGCACCTTCGCGGTCTTGCCGCCGTTCCATTTGCCATCGAGCGCACGCTCGATCTGGGCGGCGAGCTGCAGCAACAGGCCGTCATTGGCCTGCTTGGCGATGGCCTGGATGCCGAGCGGCAGGCCGTGGTCTTGCGCCGCCATCGGCATCGAGATCGCCGGTATGCCGCAGAGATTGGCCAGCGGCGTGAAGGCGAAGAAGCGCCAGAGATTGTCGAACCAGTCGCGCACGTCAGGGTTGTCCGAGATGGTGAGATATTCCCTGGTGCCGACCTTCGGCGTCGGCAGTGCCGTGATCGGCGTCAGGATCACATCCCATTGCTCGAAGAAGCTGCCGAAGCCGCGCGAGGTCGTGTTGAACACGGCCTGCATCTTTGCCCGTTCGGCAAAGCTGGTGTGGCGCCCGGCTTCCCAGATGCGGATGTTCATCGGCTCGATCAGATCCTCCGGCGGCTTTTCCAGTCCGCGCGCGGCGAGCATGTTGGAGATCACCACCGCAAAGTTCGAGATGTAGCAGGTGGTCTGCGCCTCAAAGGCGGCGGGGAGATCGATCTCCGGCAGCGCATAATCGACGTGATGGCCGAGGCCTTCGAGGAAGCGTCCGGCCTTCTCCAGCTCGGCAGCGATCTCGGGCGCCGCAGTGTAGTTGCCCCATGTATGCGACAGCGCGATGCGAAGCTTTGCCGGGTCGCGCTTGATCATCTCGCAATAAGGCTGCGCCGTGGTCCAGAACGGCATGAACTCGCCCGGCGCGGGTCCCCGCGCGTGATCGACGAAGGCGGCGGTGTCGCGCACGCTGCGCGACTGGCAGCCCTGGATCGAAACGAGGCCGGTGAGATCGGACATGTGCGGTGCCAGCGAGAACACGCCGCGCGAGACCTTCAGGCCGATATTGCCGTTGACGCCGGCGGGAATGCGGATCGAGCCGCCACCGTCGGTCGCATGCGCGATCGGCACCACGCCCGCGGCGACCATCGCGGCGCTACCTGCCGACGAGCCGCAGGTGGTGTAGTCGGTATTCCAGGGATTGCGGGTGACGTAGACGGCAGGATTATCGGCCGAAGAGCACACGCCGAATTCCGGCGTCGTGGTGCGACCGATCAGGTTGAGCCCCGCCTGGCGGAATTTGCCGGTGAGGAACGTGTCGGCGTTCGCGCGATTGCCGCGCATCAAGAGCGAACCCATCTCCTGCAGCCGGCCCTTCATGGTCGGCCCTAAGTCCTTCATCAGGAAGGGCAGGCCGGCGAACGGACCTGCGAGATTGGCGCCGTCCTTGGCGGGATCGGCGATCACGTCCTCGAACAGCTCGACAACACCGGACAACGCCGGATTGACCTTGGCAACCCCCGCGGCGGCCTGGCGCGCCAGCTCCTTCGCCGTCAGCTCGCCCTTGCGGACGCGCCCCGCCAGCGCGACGCCGTCGTGCTGCGCCCATTCATTCCAGCTCATCGGCAAAGTCATGAAGTCACATCCCCTTAAGGTCGCGGCGTCAGCTTTTTAGCAACGGCCCGCGTGAATCAACCGAGGCGCCGCGAGGGGCAGGGTTGCGTGGGGCGGACAGGTCGGGCCGCCGGCTATCAATCCGACAGTCGTGCGATCGCTGCAACCGGGCCGCCGCCGCCCGGCCCCTGATGCTCGGCGCCGCCGGACACGTAGATCGCGCCGGTGCCGGCGAGGCCCGCGATCAGGCCGCCGACCGCTGCGCGGGCATGGCGTGTCGAGCTGATGTCGGTGTCTTCGAGCATCGTGTGGCGGAAGCCGCGCACGGTGCCGTCGGGCGAGGCCTCCGCCTTGGCGAAGATGTTGACGAGCGTGCGGCCCGCGGTGGTTTGCGGCGCCGCGCTGAGCCCGACGCTATTCAACGCCGATACCACCGCCGCGGCGTCGATCGCATCCTCCATTACGGCATGCCCGATCACACACTCGCTTGCCGATGACACCGAATTGCCGAGCACGATGACGACATTATGCATCAGCTCGATCCCCGACGAGGTCGAGGCCACCTTGGAGAAAAGATCGTAGCGTCGCAGCACGTCCTCGTCGCCGACGTCGGAGCCGATCTCGCCGAGCGCGACCGCGACGCCCAGGGCGGACGCGCCGCGCGAATAGGCCATCGAACTGTAAGCGCTTGTCGTTGCCGCCTTGCTGCCGCGCGCGTTTGCCGCCGCAACGCGCTCGCTGGTCAGCAGCGGGCATTTGATCTGCACGAAATGGACGTCCGCGGGGTCGTTGATGCCGGCATCGGCCATCGCGGCTTTCACGGCCTTGGCCGTCTCGGTGATCTGGGCGGAGCGGCCGAGCTCCTCGGGCAGGAAGTCTCGCGTCTGCGCCATGCCGATGCTGAGGCGCTTGCCGGACAGGCCTGCCGGCCGCTCGGCCTCGCGGCGCGTGAACACCGTGATGTGCGGGCTCAGCACGCCCTCGGTGCCGCCGGACATCACGAAGGCGATCCGCTGCTCGACTGCCTCCGGCGACAGGCCGAGCTTGGGCGACAGCGCCGTGCACAGCGCGGCCACCGCATACTCCCGGGTAAAATCGTTGACGCCGCCGTTGCCCTCGGTCTTGCCGAGAATGGCCAGGATCGAGTTGGGATCGATCGCGCCGGAGCCGATCAAGTCCATCAGGCCGGAGACGTCGCCGGGGCCCGTGGTGGCGATCCTGAAGACGCCGACCGATGTTGTACGCATGATTGGTCCTTGGTTCGGTGGCCCGGCGGGCCCACCAGCCGTGGAACGAGGCCGCGTGTCAAGACCGTAGCCCGACGGAAGCGCGTAGGGCGGATTAGCGAAGCGTAATCCGCCTCCTCTGTCTCCGCGGGGACCAAAGCGGCGGATTACGCCTTCGGCTAATCCGCCCTACAAGATCTTGCGGTATCCGTCGGGCAAAACACCCGATCGGCCGGTCAATCCGCATGCGCGAAAATATTCGCCTTTACAGAATTTCTGATTTGTCGCATTCTCCCGCCACCTCATCCCGGTCAGAGGGGCGTATCGCGATCGTCACGAACGTGGGGTGAGCCGTGGTGGACGCTAGTTACACCGGCGCGAAGGGTTTTGCAGGGCGGGCAACCGTGAGCGAAATACCCTCGCGCATACGACCGGTGTGATCGGCGTACGGTAAAACCGTGTCGTCCTGACGCCCGGGGTCTGTGCGTCAAGTCTTGCGGTGATGTAGCGGCCCAACCGGGTGTGCGCGTCAGTTATCGGCAAGGCGACGGGGGCAATAGTGCATCGCTCCCCGGGGAGAGCTCGGCATAAGCCGTAAAACCACTGCGCAGGGAAGGCCGGTTGTTTGGCTTCACCTGTATGCCGCTGTGCAGCCTCTTGTAGCGCAACCTTCGCACAGTGGACCGTGGGTGCCCGGCCGGCACCCGGTCTTCCCTGCGCCCTCTGACAGAGGAGGGTGTCGTGACCAGGCAAAGCTCGGGCCTATTCCGCCGCGAGGATGCAAAGGCATGTCTGCGCATGGAATGCCAACTGAAAGAGCGACGCGATTGCCTCATACTCCGTCATTGCGAGCGCAGCGAAGCAATCCAGAGTCTTTCCGTGGAGGGATTCTGGATTGCTTCGCTGCGCTCGCAATGACGAGGAGGAGAGTGTGCGCGACATATTCCGCTCTCGTGCCCCGGACGCAGCGCAGCGCCCTTCGGCGGTGCGCTGCAGAGCCGGAGCCCATGTCGCCGCATTCTCCGGTGCCGCCTCTGGTCCCGGCTCTGCACCGCATCGCTGGCGCGCTGCGTCGCGTCCGGGACACGAGAGCGTGGCCTCAAATCAACGATTGTGGCGAGATCGCATCGGTCGCGCAAAAAATCCTCTGTCGACGGTTGCGCACCGCACCTTGATGAATCAACCTTGGTTGGTCCATAAGCGGCGTCCCGCGGCCGGTGGTTCGCCCCTGCGCCCGCGTGCTTAGATAGAGGGAATCTCGCGTGGCCAACATCAACCAGAAAATTGCGCAGGAGCTTGGGGTTCGCGCAGAGCAGGTCGAGGCGGCGGTGACGCTGCTCGACGGCGGCGCTACGGTTCCCTTTATCGCCCGCTACCGCAAGGAAGCGACCGGTGCGCTCGACGACGCGCAATTGCGCACCCTGGAGGAGCGCCTGGTTTACCTGCGCGAGCTCGAGGACCGCCGCAAGGCCATTCTCGAATCGGTCCGCGAGCAGGGCAAGCTCGATGCCGCCCTTGAAGCCACCATCATGGCCGCCGACAGCAAGGCCCGCCTCGAGGACATCTATCTGCCGTTCAAGCCGAAGCGCCGCACCAAGGCGGAGATCGCCAAGGAAGCCGGCCTCGAACCGCTCGCCAACCAGTTGCTCGCCGAGCCGGGCAACGATCCGAAGGTCGTAGCCGAAGGCTTCATCAACGCCGAGAAGGGTGTCGCTGACGCCGCTGCTGCACTCGACGGCGCCCGCGCCATTCTGGTCGAGCGCTTCGACGAGGACGCCGATCTGATCGGCGCCTTGCGCGAGGAGATGTGGACGAATGCGCGCATGGCCTCCAAGGTGCGCGACGGCAAGAAGACCGAGGGCGAAAAATTCGCCGACTATTTCGATTTCTCCGAGCCGCTGACCAAGCTGCCTTCGCACCGCATCCTCGCGATGTTCCGCGGCGAGAAGGAAGAGATTCTCGACCTGCAAATTCAGCCCGAGGCCGAAGCGCCGCCGCCGGGCGTGCCGAGCGCCTATGAATTGAAGATCATGAAGCGGTTCGGCATTGCCGACCTCAAGCGCCCCGGCGACCGCTGGCTGATCGACACCGTGCGCTGGGCCTGGCGCACCAAGATCCAGGTGCATCTCAACATCGATCTGCGCATGCGGCTGTGGAATTCGGCCGAGACCGAAGCCGTGCGCGTGTTCGCCTCGAACCTGCGCGACCTTCTGCTGGCCGCGCCCGCCGGCACCCGCGTCACCATGGGGCTCGATCCCGGCTACCGCACCGGCGTGAAGGTTGCGGTCGTCGATGCCACCGGCAAGGTGGTCGACACCACCGCGATCTATCCGCACGAGCCGCAACGGCAATGGAACGAGTCGCTGGCGACCCTCGGCCGGCTCGCAATCAAGCACCGCGTCGAGCTGATCGCGATCGGCAACGGCACCGCCTCGCGCGAGACCGACAAGCTCGCGACCGAGTTGGTCAAGGGACTGCCTGAGCTGAAGATGAACAAGATCGTGGTGTCGGAAGCCGGCGCGTCGGTCTATTCGGCCTCGGCCTTCGCCTCGGAGGAGTTGCCCGGCCTTGACGTCACCCTGCGCGGTGCGGTCTCGATCGCGCGCCGACTCCAGGACCCGCTTGCCGAGCTCGTCAAGATCGAGCCGAAGGCGATCGGCGTCGGCCAGTATCAGCACGACCTCGGCCAGGCCAAGCTCGCCAAATCGCTCGACGCCGTGGTCGAGGATTGCGTTAACGCGGTCGGCGTCGATGTCAACACCGCCTCCGCGCCGCTGTTGGCGCGCGTGTCGGGCGTCGGCTCCGGCCTCGCCCAGAGCATCGTGGCGCATCGCGACGCCAACGGACCGTTCAAGTCGCGCAAGGCGCTCAAGGACGTGCCGCGGCTCGGGCCGAAGGCGTTCGAGCAGTGCGCGGGCTTCTTGCGCATCCTCGGCGGCGAGGATCCGCTCGATGCCTCCGGCGTGCATCCGGAAGCCTATCCCGTGGTGCGCCGGATTCTCGAAGCGACCAAGAGCGACATCAAGGCGTTGATCGGCAACAGCGACGTCGTGCGCACGCTGAAGCCGAAGGATTTCGTCGACGAGACCTTCGGTCTGCCGACCGTCACCGACATCCTGCGCGAGTTGGAAAAGCCCGGCCGCGACCCGCGCCCTGCGTTCAAGGCGGCGGTGTTCAAGGAAGGCGTCGAGGAGATCAAGGATCTCAAGAAGGGCATGATCCTCGAGGGGACCGTGACCAACGTCGCCGCCTTCGGCGCCTTCGTCGACATCGGCGTGCACCAGGACGGTCTCGTGCACATCTCAGCGATGTCCAAGAATTACATCAAGGACCCGCGCGAGGTGGTGAAGCCCGGCGACATCGTCAAGGTGAAGGTGCTGGACTTCGAGGTCGCCCGCAAGCGCATCTCGCTCACGCTGCGGCTCGACGACGAGGTCGGGCCTAAGAAGGACGCGCCGGGCATGCAGCGCGACAACAATCAGCGCAACGCAAGCCGCATGACCTCGTCCGCGCCGCGCAAGCAGGAGTCTTCGGGGGGCGGCGCACTCGCCGAAGCGCTTCGCCGCGCGGCGGAGAAGAACAACGGCAAGCGGGCGTGAGTCCTAATCTCTCCCCGCTCTTCTGCAGGGAGAGGTCGAACCTGCTCCATCCTCTCGTCATTGCGAGCGCAGCGAAGCAATCCAGACTACCGCCGTGGAAAAGACTCTGGATTGCTTCGTCGCAAGGGCTCCTCGCAATGACGGGCAGAGAGCTGGGGCCCGGCCTCCCTAACTCCCGCGTCAGAATCTGGCGCATTTGTAAGTTGAAGCAACCCTCCCGTTCTTCTCATCTGATCCTCCTCGTGCGGCGCCAAGACCGCCGCACTGCAAGGAGGACGCTTCGATGAACAACAGGCTTCTCAAGGGCCTCACGGCGAGCGTGATCGCGGCCATGATGGCGGTCGCGTCACCGGCGCTCGCGCGCGGCGGCTTTGGCGGCGGCCATGGCGGTGGCGGCCATTTCGGCGGGGGTGGGCATTTCGGCGGCGGCATGCACGCCGGCGGCTTTGGCGGCATGCGGGCCGGCGGCATGGGAGGCGCACGTTTCGCCCACGTCGGCGGCCCCGGCTTCGGCGGGGCGCGGTTCGCGCACGCCGCGATCGGACCGCGCTTCGCCGGCGCGGGCTGGCATGGCCATCACGGCTTCCACCACCACCACCACCACCACTTCCGTCGGTTCGCCGTCTTCGGCGCGCCCTTTGTCTACGCCGGCTACTACGACGGCTGCTGGCGCAGGAGCTGGACGCCCTATGGCTGGCAATGGGTCAATGTGTGCGGGTACGATTGGTACTAGCATTGCCGGTCCGCACCATTGTCGCGATCGCCACCGGGCGGTTCCGTCCGGCCCCGGAACGGGATAGTCTGGTGGCGATTGTCGCGCGGAGTTATGCATGATCGGAGGTCACCGTCCCATCCTGGTCGTCGAGGACGATCCGGAAACCGCAGGCCAGCTCGTCGAGGAATTGACGACCTCTGGCTACGACGTCGACCTCGCCGCCAATGGCCGCGAAGCGCTCAGCCACGGCGCCGCCCGCGACTATGCGGTGATCACCATCGACCGCATGCTGCCCGATATCGACGGCATCAGCGTGATGCGCCAGCTGCGTGACGACGGCATTGCCGCCCCCTTCCTGATCATCTCCGCGCTCGGCGAAGTCGACGACCGCGTGCGCGGCCTGCGCGCCGGCGGCGACGACTACCTCGTCAAGCCGTTCTCCTTCACGGAATTGCTGGCGCGGCTCGAGGCGCTCGGCCGCCGCAGCGAGACCATCGCCAAGGAAACGCTGCTGCGCGTCGGCGACCTCGCCATCGACCTGATCGCGCGCAGCGCCTCCCGCCGCGGTCGCAAGATCCCGCTGCTGCCGCGGGAATTCCAGCTGCTCGAATATCTCGTCCGCAACGAGGGCCGCGTCGTCTCCCGAGCGATGCTGCTGCAGCATGTCTGGGACCTGCATTTCGACCCCTCCACCAACATCATCGATGTCTATGTCGGCCGCGTCCGCCGCAAGGTCGACGATGCTCAGGACTATCCGCTGATCCACACCATTCGCGGCATCGGATATTGCCTCCGTGCTCCTGGTTAAGACGCTTCGCTCCTCGACCTTCCGCCTGGCGTTGATCGCGATCGCAGCGTTCGGAGTGATCGTCGCGGCGATCATGGCTTACGTCTATTTCGGCACCCTGGCCTATGTGGAGAGTCGGCTCGGCACGGTCGGCGATCATGACGGCTTCACCGGCATGATCGAGCTCGCGATGGCCGCCGTCGCCGCGCTGCTGCTGGTGCTCGCGGGGCTTGCGGCCGTGCTGGTGACCCGGCGCACCGTGGGGCGGATCGAAGAGATCAATGCCACCAGCCGCGCCATCATGCTCGCAGGCCTCGACCAGCGCATCCCCTTGCGCGGCAGCAATGACGAGTGGGATCGCGTCGCCGAAAACCTCAACCAGATGCTCGACCGCATCGAGACGCTGATGGGCGAGGTCAAGCAGGTCAGCGACAATGTCGCGCACGATTTGCGCACGCCGCTGACGCGCATGCGCGGCCGGCTGGAGAAGGCCTATCACCACGAGCGCAACAGCGAGGCGGATGCGGCGCTGATCGGCGACACCATCGCCGATCTTGACGCCGTGCTCGGCATGTTCGCCTCCATCACGCGGATATCGGAGATCGAGACCCGCGCCCGCACCGGCGCCTTCCGCGCGCTCGATCTCGCCGAGATCGCCGCCGAGGTGGTCGAGCTCTACGATGCCGCCGCCGAGCAAATTGCCACGCGCCTCAGCCTCGATGGCGACCGCGAGGTCGCGATCACCGGCGACCGCGACCTCTTGTTCGACGCCATCGCCAATCTCGTCGACAACGCGATCAAGCACGGCCGCAAGGGCGGGCAGGTGATCGTGAGCTGCCGCAGGACCGATGACGGCGCGGTGATCTCGATTGCCGACGACGGTCCCGGCATTCCCGCCGAGCAACGCGAGCATGTCTTCAAGCGCTTCTACCGGCTCGAGCAGAGCCGCTACACGCCGGGCAATGGCCTCGGCCTTAGCCTCGTTGCCGCGGTCGCGCGGCTTCATAGTGCCGGGATCGCGTTGCGCGACAATGAGCCCGGCTTGAAGGTCGAGCTCAGCTTCCCGGCGACCTCGACGCCATGAGGCCTGATGCCATCAAAGCTCGATGACGCCGCGGCGCGCCGCATGGGCTACCGCATCGGTGCGTCCCGTGGCGTCGAGCTTGTCGAGCAATGAGCCGACATGGAATTTCACGGTGTGCACGGAGATACCGAGCTGACGCGCGATCATCTTGTTGGAGGCGCCCTCGGCCATCAGCGCCAGCACGTCGAGCTCGCGCTGCGTCAGCGCGATGTCCGCAGGGCTGATGCGGGGATCGCGGGCAACGATCGTCGCGGTGGCCTGCTCGCCGGGTGCGGCGAGGCGAAGCCCGGCGACATTGCCGAGGAGGGCCGCGAGGCGATCGGCGAGGGCGGGATCGTCGATCTCCAGCGACAATACGATCTCGGCCGTCTTGTCCTCGCTCACGCCTCCGGCCTTTCGCCGACCGTGACCTTGAAGCTGACCGGCTCGCCGCCACGGCGGGCGGCGACGTCGACCACCGCGCCGACGCTCGCAGGTCCCAGCGTCCGCGACAATGCGCGCACGCCCGACAGCTTCTGGCCGTTGACCGCCACGATCACGTCGCCCTGGCGGATGCCGGCCGCGGCCGAAGGCCCGGTCTTGTCGACATTCATGACCATGGCGCCGACGCCGTCGTCGAGCCGCACCGGCTGCAGCCCGAGACCGAGATAGCCCCGCGCGATGCGGCCGCGCGCCTCGAGCTGCGGCGCGACACGCTCGATCGTCGCGGTCGGGATCACCAGCACGCGCCGCGGTCCGAGCACGGCCATGCCGAAGGCTTCGCCCGATGCATCAAGCGCGAGCCCGCCCTGCTGGCTGCCGCGCAGGCGGACGTCAAGCTCGATCCGCGCATCGATGTCCCCGCCGCGCAAGGAACGCCAGCTCTTTCCGGATGCCGATACCATCCCGAGCGCCGCACTCGGTGTGTCCCGGTTGGTCGCGACCACGACCGACAATGTGCCCAGCGGCGGCACGGTTGCGGCGAGCTTGACCGGCGCGATGGCGGCATCCGTGCGCAAGAGCGCGATATCGGTCGTATGGTCGCGGCCGACGATCGTGGCGGGCGCTGTGCCGCCATCCGCAAGGCAGATCTCGACTGCCCCCTCGTCGGCCAAGGCTTCATCGGCGGTAACGATGAGGCCGGGCTTCCAGGCAAAGCCGGTCGCGCGAGCGCGATGTGAATGCACGGAGACGACGGACGGCGCGGTGCGCGCCACAATGTCTGCGAGCGCGGACGACAGCGAAGACAGAGGAGTTGAATCGGTCATGGCAGGCTCCTGTAGCTGCCCTCAATCTGGGATGTCGCAAGCGTTCGCGAAACTGGCCGGGTGGCCAGGACATGGCGGAGACATGGCAGATGGTCCGGCCTGCGTAGGGCCGCCCCCGACGAATATGTGATTGGGAGCGCCTCACGGGAACGTGTAGCAATCGGTCCGACATTGCGTACCACGGCCTCAACCATTTCAGCGAGCCCCAACCGATGACCATCGATCTCACCCGCCGCACCCTGCTACAGCTCGCCGGCGCCACCTCGCTCGCCATGGCTGCTGCAGCCGCCGCGCGTGCCGAGGGCACACCGCAGGGCGGCGGCCCGACCTTTGCCAGCCGCACGCCGATGCGGGTCGGCATGGTGACGTTGCGGGTGAAGAACCTCGACAAGGTCGCGGACTATTACCGCGACGTGATCGGCCTCACCGTGATGGAGCGCTCGGCGGCCACAGCCAAGCTCGGCACATCAGGCCTCACACTGCTGGTGCTGGAGGCCCGGCCCGATGCCGCAATCGAGCCGCGCAACGCCGCCGGCCTCTACCACACTGCCTTCCTGATGCCGACGCGCAAGGATCTGGCTCGCTGGCTGGTTCATGCCGCCTCGCACCGCGTGCCGTTGTCGGGCTTTGCCGATCATCTCGTCAGCGAATCCGTCTATCTCGACGACCCCGAAGGCAATGGCATCGAGGTCTATGCTGATCGCGACCCCTCGCAATGGCAATGGAGCGAGGGCAGCGTGAAGATGGCGGCCGACGAGCTCAACATTCCCGACCTATTATCGCTGACCAATACGCGCGTCCCTGATTACGCCAAGGCGCCGGACGGCATGCGCGTCGGCCACATGCATTTGCGCGTCGGCGACCTCGTGCAGGCCGAGAGCTTCTATCACGGCATCGTCGGCCTCGACCCGACCCGCAAGCGCAACGGCGCCGCATTCCTGGCGTCGGGCCGCTATCACCATCACCTCGGCATGAACATCTGGCAGAGCCAGGGCGCCGGCCAGCGCGACGAGTCCACGACCGGTCTTGCCTGGTTCTCGCTCGTGATGGCGAAGCCCGAGCTGCTCGCCGCGCAGGAAGAACGGCTGCGGAGGGGTGGTGCGAAAGTCACGCCGCTCGCGGATGGGATGGAGGCGATCGATCCCTGGGGTACGCGGGTGCGTCTGCTCAGGGTTTGATCGTCGGCGCTGGCATTGGTATTAGCGGCAGACGCAAACCTATCGAGCGGAATCCGCGCCCACATGTCCGAATTCCACGGTGTCTTTCCGTACCTCGTCTCGCCCGTCGATGCCGACGGCACGGTGCGGACCAACGTGCTGGCAAAGCTCTGCGACGACCTGATCGGCGCCGGCGTGCACGGGCTGACGCCGCTGGGCTCGACCGGCGAGTTCGCTTACCTCACCGCCGCGCAACGCATTACGGTCGTGCAGACCACGATTGAGGCCGCGCAGGGGCGCGTGCCGGTTGTCGCCGGCGTCGCCTCGACCGCGACGGCGGATGCGGTGGCGCAGGCGAAAGCCTGTCAGAAGTGTGGGGCCGACGGCATCCTCGCGATCCTGGAGGCGTATTTCCCGCTGACCGATGCGCAGGTCGAATCCTACTTCCGCGCCATCGCCGATGCCGTGGACATTCCCGTCGTGATCTACACCAATCCGCAATTCCAGCGCTCCGATCTCACCCTCGACGTCATCGCGCGCCTCGCCGAGCATCCGCGCATCGGCTACATCAAGGATGCCTCGACCAATACCGGCCGGCTGCTCTCGATCATGAACCGCTGCGGCGATTCGTTGCGCATGTTCTCCGCCTCCGCCCATATTCCGGCCGCGGTGATGCTGATCGGCGGCCGCGGCTGGATGGCGGGACCCGCCTGCATCATCCCGCGCCAGAGCGTCGCGCTGTATGACCTCTGCACGGCCGGCCGCTGGGACGAGGCCATGGCGCTGCAGCGCCGGCTGTGGCGGATCAACGAAGCCTTCGCCCGTTTCAATCTTGCGGCCTGCATCAAGGCCGGCCTTTCAATCCAGGGCTATGACGTCGGCGAGCCCGTCCCGCCGCAGGCACCGCTGACGGCCGACGCGCGCAAGGTCGTGGAAGCGGCGTTGCGAGAGCTGGAATAGCTCGCCACGCGGCAATATGCCCCGTGCGAGGGCCGAAAAGAGACCCCACCTGCGCAGTTAAGAAACTTCCGTGCGTTTGCGACGTTGCCGCGTGAGCGACCTCTGTCGCCTACGCATGTGCATCTCAGAGCCCGCATTCAGCAAGACACGGTGATCACCCAATGAATCGTCGCTATGCGATTGCCGCGGCAGCCTTCGCCGCTCTGCTACTCGCCGTCACGGCCGCGAAGATCCTGCATGTCCCCATCTCGTATGTCCCATGGGCGGCGCCCTCCGCACGTGCGATCGAGCAGCGCGGGCCGCTGTCGGACGGCGAAAAGGCGACCATCGACATCTTCGAGCGCGTATCGCCGTCGGTCGTTCAGGTTGCGGTCAGGTCGGCGGCAAGTCCCCTAGCAAGTCCCCTCATGGGCGAGGAGGCTCAGGCCGGCGGCGGCGCTTCCGGCACGGGATTCGTCTGGGACCAAGAGGGTCACCTGGTGACGAACAATCATGTCGTTGCCAGTGGTGGCGAGATCGCCGTGCGCTTTGCCTCGGGAGAAGTGGCCCAGGTCGACCTGGTCGGCACGGCGCCCAATTACGATCTCGCGGTGCTGCGCATCCGCAGCGTGCGCCAGCTTCCAGCGCCGATCGCTCTCGGCAGTTCGAGCGATCTGAAAGTCGGGCAGTCCGCTTTCGCGATCGGCAATCCCTTCGGACTGGATCAATCGATGACCTCCGGCATCATCAGCGCCCTCAAGCGCCGGCTCCCGACCCATGGCGGCCGGGAGATCGCCAACGTCATCCAGACTGATGCCGCGATCAACCCTGGCAATTCGGGCGGGCCGCTATTGGATTCCGCCGGCCGGCTGATCGGCGTCACGACCGCGATCATATCGCCGTCCGGATCGAATGCCGGCATCGGCTTCGCGGTGCCGGTCGACGTCGTGAACCGGATCGTGCCTGAGCTGATCCGCAATGGCCGGGTGCCGACGCCCGGCATCGGCATCGTGGCCGCCGGCGAGGATGTCGCGACGCGGCTTGGCGTCGAGGGGGTGATCGTGGTGCGCACGGCGCCCGGCAGCCCTGCCGAGCGGGCAGGAATTCGCGGCGTCAACTTTTCGACCGGAGCGGTCGGAGACATCATCACCGCGGCCGAAGGCAAGCCGGTGCGCCGCCTCTCCGATCTGACCGATGCGCTGGAGCAGACCGGGGCCGGGAAGACCGTTCGGCTCACGGTCAAGCGCGGCTCCGACAGCCGCGATGTCAATGTGAGCATCGTCGATATCGACCGGTCCTAGCCGCCCAATCCGCGCCTGCAAGGGGCTTTGACGCGCATTGCAGATGCGCCGGGGCTCGGTTGTCTGGCGCGCAAAATCGGTTAAAACCGCCGCGGTCGTTTTTCCGGATCTCGAGGATACAGCGGAATGAACATTCTTCCCGGCAATTTGCGTTTCGGAGCGGGGCAGCCCGTCAAGCGTTTGGAAGACCAGAGGCTGCTCACCGGGAAGGGACAGTTCATCGACGACAAGCCGGCGGACGGCGCGCTGTGGTTGCACGTGCTGCGCTCGCCGCACGCCCACGCCAGGATCGTCTCGATCGACACCAGCGCTGCGGCTGCGATGCCGGGCGTTGCCGCAATCTATACCGGCGCGGATCTCGTCAAGGACGACATCGGCACCATCCCGACGCTGAACATCTTCAAGCGCCCGGATGGCAAGCCGATGACGGTACCGCCGCGCCGGCTGCTCGCCCATGAGGTCGTGCGCTATGCCGGCGAGGCCGTGGCCGCCGTGGTGGCGTCATCGCGCGTGGAGGCGCAGAGCGCGGCCGAGGCGATCGCGGTCGAGTACGACGTGCAGCCCGCGGTGGTTGATCCCGTCGAGGCCGTCAAGCCCGGCGCGCCCGTGGTGTGGCCGGAGGCGCCCGACAACATTGTCGGCGCGATGGCTTACGGCGACGCCGCCAAGGTCGACGAGGCCTTTGCCAAGGCGGCCCACACCGTCGAGCTCGATATCGTCAGCCAGCGTCTCGTTCCGTCCGCGATGGAGCCGCGCTCGACCATTGCCGAGATCGACAAGAAGTCCGGGCGTCTCCTGCTCCATGTGCAATCGCAGACGCCGGCCTCGACCCGCGACGTGCTGGCGGAAGCCGTGCTCAAGCGCCCGAAGGACAGCGTCCGCGTCCTGGTCGGAGACATCGGCGGCGGCTTCGGCCAGAAAACCAATCTCTATCCCGAGGACGGCATCGTCGCCTATGCCGCGACCAAGCTGAACAAGAAGATCCGCTGGCGCGGCGACCGCACCGACGAGTTCGTCGGCGGCACCCACGGCCGCGATCTCACCTCGACGGCGTCCTTCGCGCTGGATGAGAAGGGCAAGGTGCTGGCCTATCGCGTCAAGTCGATCGGCTGCACCGGGGCCTATTCCTCGGGCGCGGCCAACATCATCCCGCTGGTGCTCGGGCCGTTCGTGCAGACCGGTGTCTACGATCTGCCGCTGGTGCATTTCGAGGTGAAGACGGTGATGACCCACACCGCGCCGGTCGGGGCCTATCGTGGCGCCGGCCGGCCTGAGGCCGTCTTCATCGTCGAGCGCCTGTTCGACGCCGCTGCGCGAAAAATCGGCATGGACCCGCGCGCGATCCGCAAAGCCAATTACATCAAGCCGGCGCAGCTGCCCTACACCAATGCGGCCGGGCAGGTCTACGATTCCGGCGCCTTCGCGCACATGCTCGACCGCGCCGTGAAGCTCGCCGACTGGGACGGCTTTGCCGCGCGCAAGAAGGCGGCGGAGAAGAAGGGCCTGCTCTACGGCCGCGGACTCACCTCCTACATCGAATGGACCGGCGGCCGCGCCCACACCGAGAAGGTCACGCTGCAGGCGACCTCGCAAGGGCGCGTCGTGCTGCATTCCGGCACCATGGCGATGGGGCAGGGGCTGCAGACCACCTACACCCAGATGATCTCCGATACGCTGGGCATTCCCATGGACAAGATCGACGTCGTGCAGGGCGACACCGATCTCGCCATGGGCTTCGGCAGCGTCGGTTCGCGCTCGCTGTTCGTCGGCGGCACGGCGGTTGCGGTCTCCTCCAACGATCTGATCCAGAAGGCGCGCGAGAAGGCGGCGAACGTGCTGGAAACCTCGGTCGAGGACATCGAATATCAGGGCGGCATGCTCACCGTGGTCGGCACCGACCGTCGCATCAGCCTGTTCGATCTCGCCGAGAAGGAGAGCGGCGCCAAGCTCAGCGTCGATTCCGAGGGCGAGGTCGATGGTCCGAGCTGGCCCAACGGCACGCATATCTGCGAGGTCGAGATCGATCCCGAGACCGGCGTCTCCAAGGTCGTGCGCTACACCACGGTCGACGACGTCGGCGTCGCGGTGAACCCGATGCTGGTCACAGGGCAGATCCATGGCGGCGTCGCGCAGGGCATCGGCCAGGCGCTGTATGAAGGCGTGTCGTACGATGCCGACGGCCAGCTGCTGACCGCGAGCTACCAGGATTACTGCATCCCGCGCGCCGACGACGTGCCGCCGATCGTGGTGACGCTGGACGATTCCGCGCCCTGCCGCACCAATCCGCTCGGCGCCAAGGGCTGCGGCGAATCCGGCGCCATCGGCGGCCCGCCCTGCGTCACCAACGGCGTGATGGACGCGCTCGCCGAGCTCGGCATCACCCAGCTGAACACCCCCCTGACGCCGCAGAAGATCTGGCAGGCGAT
Organism: Bradyrhizobium glycinis; assembly: GCF_016031655.1. Taxonomy (GTDB): domain Bacteria; phylum Pseudomonadota; class Alphaproteobacteria; order Rhizobiales; family Xanthobacteraceae; genus Bradyrhizobium; species Bradyrhizobium glycinis. The sequence goes on along the minus strand of NZ_JACCHQ010000026.1, from coordinate 1,171 downwards.
CCGGGACGCGAAGGCGGCGGGGTAAGTGCGGTAGCTGTTGCGCAGGCTATTGCGCCAAACTCAGCTCGTCGTCCCGGGGCGCGCACCGCGCGAGCCCGGGACCCATAACCACAGGGCATGGTAGTTGTGCGAATTTGTGACTCCGAGTCGCCGTAACCACATCCGCCTGTGGCTATGGGTCCCCGCCTTCGCGGGGACGACACCGAGGATGTGGCGCCGGTTCGCCCTCAAATCCCCAGCATCATCTTCGCGATGATGTCGCGCTGGATCTCCGAGGTGCCGCCGAAGATGGTGTAGGCGCGGCCGTTGAGATATTCCGGCATCACCGTCAGCATCTCCTCAGGGATAACAGGCTCGTGGTTGAGCTTGTAGAGCGGGCGCATCGGCTCGACGGCGAGCGCGTCGTGGCCGATCACGTCGGCCCCTAACCGCGTCACGGCCTGGCGGATCTCGCTGTTGCGCAGCTTCAGGATCGACGACACCGCGCCGGGGTTTTGCCCCGTCTGCAGCGCCGAGAGCACGCGCAGCTCCGTCATCTCCAGCGCGTCGATGTCGACCTCCACCTCCGAGATCCGCGTTGCGATATCGGGGCTGTCAATGGCGCGGCCGGTCAAATCGGATTCGGCAAGATCGGCGATCGCCTTCAAGCCCTCGCGCAGCTTGGCCGAGGCGATGCCCGCGCCGCGCTCGAACTCGAGCAGATATTTGCCGTAGGTCCAGCCCTTACCTTCCTCGCCGACGCGATTAGCCACGGGCACGCGGACGTCGTCGAAGAACACCTGGTTGACCTCGTGGTCGCCGCCGATGGTGAGGATGGGACGGATGGTGATGCCCGGCGTCTTCATGTCGATCAGGATGAAGCTGATCCCGTCCTGCTGCCGCGGCCCGTCGCTGGTGCGCACCAGCGCGAACATGCGGTTGGCGTGATGGGCGTGCGTGGTCCAAATCTTGGTGCCGTTGATGATGTAGTCGTCGCCGTCGCGCACCGCGCGCGTCTTCAGTGACGACAGGTCGGAGCCGGACCCCGGCTCGGAATAACCCTGGCACCAATAATCCTCGCCGGAGAGAATCCGCGGCAGGTAGAAATTCTTCTGCTCGGGGCTGCCGAAGCCGATGATGACCGGCCCGACCATCTTCACGCCCATCACGTTGACGTTGGGCACGCCGGCGC
>NZ_JACCHQ010000025.1 GCF_016031655.1 Bradyrhizobium glycinis | reverse complement strand
GTTCATCGCGAAGAGACTTCGAACGGCGCGCTGTGATGCAAGCCGCGTCGTGTGGTGATCGTTTAGGGTTTTCGGGGCGCTTTCGCGGAATTGTGCTCCTCATATGCGGCGGCGCGGCGACACCGCCGCATTCGTTGGAACTGCCCGAAGCTCGGGATTTCCCACATCTGGTATGTGGGAAGTGTGACCTTCCCCATGCATTTGTTGCGAGGCGGCATTAGACTGGGACATTCGCCGAGTGAGCCCATGCCCGTCCGCCAACTTCCCGAACAGATCGTTAACCGGATCGCCGCCGGCGAGGTGGTCGAACGTCCGGCGAGTGTGGTCAAGGAGCTGGTCGAGAACGCGATCGATGCCGGGGCGAGCCGCATCGACGTCTTCACGGACGCCGGCGGGCGGCGGCGAATCGGCATCACCGACGACGGCAGCGGCATGACCGCGAAGGACCTTGCGCTCGCCGTGGAACGCCACGCCACCTCCAAGCTCGACGACGAGGACCTGCTTCAGATCCGCACTCTCGGTTTCCGCGGCGAGGCCCTGCCCTCGATCGGCTCGGTGGCGCGCCTCTCCATCACCACGCGGCACGCCAGCGAGCCGCACGCCTGGGCGCTATCGGTCGAGGGCGGCGAGAAGTCCGAGATCATGCCGGCGGCGCTGGCGCATGGCACGCGCGTCGAGGTTGGCGACCTCTTCTATGCGACCCCGGCCCGGCTGAAATTCTTGAAGACCGACCGCACCGAGGCGGAAGCGATCCGCGAGGTAGTGCGGCGGCTGGCGATGGCACGGCCCGACGTTGCCTTCACGCTCGCGGGCGAGGAGCGCGCGCCGGTGACCTGGGCCGCCGCGCTGCCCGGCTCGGCCGGACGGCTGACCCGGCTCGGCGACATCCTCGGCGCCGAGTTCCGCAGCCACGCCATCGAGGTCCATGCCGAGCGCGAGGGCGTCGTCGTCGCCGGCTATGCTGCGGCGCCGGCGCTGACCAAGGCCAACGCGCTCGGCCAATATCTGTTCGTCAACGGCCGACCGGTGCGCGACAAGCTCATTCTCGGCGCCGTGCGCGCGGCCTATTCCGACTATCTGCCGCGCGATCGCCATCCGGTGCTGGCGCTGTTCGTCACGCTCGATCCGCGCGAGGTCGATGCCAACGTGCATCCGGCCAAGACCGAGGTGCGCTTCCGCAATGCCGGCCTCGTCCGCGCGCTGATCGTGCACGGATTGAAGGAAGCGCTCGCACGCGAGGGCCGCCGCACCGCCGCCAACAGCGGCGAGAGCGCATTGTCCTCATTCCGGCCTGTGTTCACTCCGCCGCGTCCCGCAGGCTGGGACTGGCGCGCCTCGCCAGCCGCCCCGGTGGCGCCGATGCCGTCGTTCGAAGGCGCCGCCGCACCTGCTTTCGCCGAGCGCGCGCAGGCTGCGTTCGACGTCGGCGCGCCCAGCGCTGACGTGCGGATCGAGACGCAGCCCGTCGGCGATCTCGTCGACCGCCCCCTCGGCGCGGCGCGCACGCAGATCCACGAGACCTACATCGTCTCGCAAACCCGCGACGGCCTGATCATCGTCGATCAGCATGCCGCGCACGAGCGCATTGTCTATGAGCGGCTGAAGGCCTCGCTCGCTACGAACGGCGTGCAACGACAGATCCTGCTGATCCCCGAGATCGTCGAGATGGAGGAGGCGACGGTGGAGCGCCTCCTGGAGCGCAGCGAGGAGCTGGCGTCGTTCGGCCTTGCCATCGAATCCTTCGGCCCCGGCGCGGTCGCGGTGCGTGAGACGCCGTCGCTGCTCGGCAAGACCGATGCCGGTGGCCTCTTGCGCGATCTTTCCGAGCACCTGGCCGAATGGGACGAGGCGCTGCCGCTCGAACGCCGCCTGATGCACGTCGCCGCCACCATGGCCTGCCACGGCTCGGTGCGCGCCGGCCGCCGCTTGCGGCCGGAAGAGATGAACGCCCTGCTGCGCGAAATGGAGGAGACGCCGAACTCCGGCCAGTGCAACCACGGCCGGCCGACCTATGTCGAGCTCAAACTGAGCGACGTGGAGAAGCTGTTCGGAAGGCGGTGATGCACCTACGGCCTCTTCAAAAACACGAACTCAGTGTCGTCATAGGCGCGCCGCTCCAATTCCTCAAAACCTTCCGGCGTCACGAACTGCGCGGCCTTCGCCTCTTCCACCACCAGCAGCGCCCCCGGGGTGAGCCAGCCGCCGTCGCGCAGACTCGCGAGCGCCTTCTCCGCAAAGCCCTTGCCGTAGGGCGGATCGAGGAACACCAGCGAGAACGGCTCGACGGGATGCGCGGGGCCGAGATCGGTCGCGTCGCGGCGATACACCTTTGTGACGCCGCCGAGGCCGAGTGCCTCGACATTATTACGCAGCAGCGCGCGCGCCTCCGCGCCGTTGTCGACGAACAGCGTGAACTTGGCGCCGCGCGAGACCGCCTCGATGCCGAGCGCGCCGGTGCCGGCGAAAAGATCGAGCACGCGCGCATCTTGAATCGGATCGTCATAGGCGTGCACGAGGATGTTGAACACGGACTCGCGCAACCGGTCCGCCGTCGGGCGGATGTCGCGCGAGGACGGTGAGGCGAGATTGCGCCCCTTCAAACGACCGCCAACGACGCGCAACGTCAGTCCTCCCGCGGCGTCAAATCGCGCTTGCCGTGATAGCCGCGCTTGGGACGGCGCGGCGGGCCGTAGCCGCTCGCCTCCATCTCGTTGCGCTCGCGCGCCTCTTCACTGCCGGTACGCTGCACCAGCACGCGGCGGCCCTTGCGGTCGTTGATCACCGCGCGCTTGCTGGCCGGCTTCTTCTCGCCGGGTGCGTCGTCGGCGCGCGAGGATGACTTCGAGGGCACGTCGAACTGCGCGCCCGACTTCTCGATCACCTTGTCGCCGAGCTGCTCGCGCAGCACGCGCGAGCGGATCTCCTCGACCTGGCCTTCGGGAATCTCGCCGAGCTGGAACGGGCCGTAGGAGACGCGGATCAGCCGGTTCACCTCGAGGCCGAGATGGGCGCAGACATTGCGCACCTCGCGGTTCTTGCCTTCGCGGATCGCGAACACCAGCCAGACATTGGCGCCCTGGTCGCGCTCCAGCGTCGCCTCGATCGGACCGTATTTGACGCCATCGATCTCGATGCCGTTCTTGAGCTCGTCGAGCTGCGCCTGGGTGACGTCGCCATGGGCGCGGACGCGGTAGCGGCGCAGCCAGCCGGTGTCGGGCAGCTCGAGCGTGCGCGCGAGGCCGCCATCGTTCGTGAGCAGCAGCAGGCCCTCGGTGTTGAAGTCGAGCCGGCCGACGCTGATCAGCCGCGGCAAGCCTTCGGGCAGATTGTCGAACACGGTCGGACGGCCCTCGGGGTCGTCATGCGTCGTCATCAGCCCGCGCGGCTTGTGGTAGAGGAAAAGCCGCGTGCGCTCGCGCTCGGGCAACGGCTTGCCGTCGACCATGACGACGTCGTTCCTGGTGACGTCGAGCGCCGGCGAATTGATGACGCGGCCGTTGACGGTGACGCGGCCCTGCGTGACCATCTCCTCGGCGTCGCGGCGCGAGGCGAGCCCGGCGCGGGCCAGCACCTTGGCGATGCGCTCGCCGGCCTTCTTCGGCTTCGGCGCGTCGTCGCGGCGCGGCCGGCCCTCGAAATCACGATCGTGCTCGCGATAGGCGCCGCGGCCGCCGAAGGCGGGACGCTTCTCGAAGATCCGGCTGTCGTCCTCGTTCTCGCGGCGCGGACGGTCGCGGAAGCGGCCCTCGCTGCGCGGATGCTCCTGCCAGTCCATGCGGCCTTCGGGGCGCTTCTCGCGCGAGCGGTTGAAGCGCGGACGATCGTCACCGGAGCGCTCCTCGCGCGGACGCGAGAAGCGCGGGCGATCGTCGCCCTCGTCCCGGCGCCGGGAGAAACGCGGACGATCCTCGCCACGGCCACCCTCACGGCGGTCGTCACGCTGACGCCAAGGTTTCTCGTCGCCGCGATCGCGGCCGCCGAAATCCTTGTCGAAGCTCTTGCGCGGGCGGTCACCGCGCGGGCCCGCCTCGCGCTTCTGCCACGGCTTGGAATCACCGCGCTCGCCGCGATCGCGCGGGCGATCGCCAAAGCTGCGCTTGCGATCGCCGCCCTCGAAGCCGCGCTTGCGATCTCCCGGGTCGCCCTTGCGATCCCGGAAATCGCGGTCGCGGCCGAAATCCTTGCGCGGCCGATCCGCACCGCCACGCGAGAATTTGCGGTCCTCGAAACGCCGCTCGCTTCGCTCGCCACGTGGCGCGCGCTCGTCACGGTCGAATGTCGGACGGTCCCCACGCGGTTTGAACGGACGATCGCCACGGAGCTTGAAGCTGCGCTCACCGCGCTCCTCACTGTCGCGCTTGAAGCGGGGACGGTCACTGAAATCGCGGCGCGGTGCGTCGCCCTCCTCGCGGCGGCGGAATGGACTTCTGTCACGGTCGCCACGGGGTGGGCCGCTGTCGCGCTCGCCCTTGCCCTTGCCTTCGAAGCCGCGCTTGGCGAATTTCTTCTCAGGGCCGCGCGGCTTGCCGCCACGGCCTTTGGCCGGGCCTCGCCGGCCGCGGGAATCGTTGTCTTTGTCGCTGTCGCGAGGCATGACTAATCTCACTTAAGGGGTGGCGCGAGCATTGTGCGCGCTCGTTCCGAGCCGCATGCTCAGGCAAAATCGGTATCCACTCTTGCTGAAGGCGGAGCTAGTAGCAGGTTTCTGGCGATGATACGAGGCATGAAAGCCCCTTCTTTCATGGATTTGGCGCTTCTGGCGGCCGAAAATGCCGGAAAAGCGGGCGAAGTTCCGATTGGATGCGTGGTGGTCCGCAACTCCGAGGTCATCGCCACCGCGGCCAACCGGACGCTGACCGACCACGATCCGACGGGCCATGCCGAGATCATCGCGCTGCGCGCGGCCGCCGCGAAGATCGGCAGCGAGCGGCTGGTCGACTGCGACCTCTACGTGACGCTGGAGCCCTGCACCATGTGTGCGGGCGCGATCTCGTTTGCAAGGGTCCGCCGGCTCTATTACGGCGCGGCCGACCCCAAGGGCGGCGCGGTGGAATCGGGCGTGCGCTTCTTTGCCTCGCCGACCTGCCACCACGCGCCGGACGTCTATTCCGGCGTCGGCGAGAGCGAGGCGGCGCGGCTGCTCAAGGAGTTCTTTCGGGAGCGGCGCTAGCCTGCCAGGAAGAACTCGCGCAGCGCCCTCGCGGTGACCTCCGGATTCTCCTCCGTCAGGAAGTGCCCCGAATCCACCGGCATGCCGTCGACGTTGGTCGCCCATTGCTTCCACGTGTCGAGCGCCGTCGCGGCGGCCTGGGCGACGCCGGCATTGCCCCACAACGCCAGCATCGGCACGGTGATCTTCTTGCCGGCCTCGAAATCGGCCTTGTCGAGGTCGTAGTCGAAATAGGCGCCGGCGCGGTAATCCTCGCACATTGCGTGGATGCGGGCGGGATCGCGGAACGGGGCGAGGTAATGCGCGAGCGCGCGCGGGTCGATCGCGTCCAGCGTCTTCGACTTGGTCTGGCTCGCCATCTTGAAGCGCAGGAAGAACTCGCCCTGCCCTGTGATCAGCGTCTCCGGCAGCGGGTAGGGCTGCGCCAGGAAGGTCCAGTGATAGATCTTCAAGGCGTAGGCGCGGTTCATCCGTTCCCAGTAATTATAGGTCGGCAGGATATCGAGCACGGCGAGCTTCGACAGCCGGCCGGGATGATCGAGCGCAAGCCGATAGGAGACGCGGCCGCCGCGGTCGTGGCCGGCGAGCGCGAAATGCACGTGGCCGAGGCGCTCCATGACCTCGACCATGGCTTTCGCCATGGCGCGCTTGCTGTAGGGGATGTGCAACGCATCGCTCGCGGGCATGTCGGACCAGCCGTAGCCCGGCAGATCGGCGATGATCAGCGTGAAGGCCTCCGCGAGCTCGGGCGCCACCTGATGCCACATCACGTGGGTCTCGGAGAAGCCGTGCAGGAGCAGCAGCGGCGGGCCCTTGCCGCCGACGCGGGCGAAGACGCGGCCGAACGAGGTATCGATCCATTCGGCGGCAAAGCCCGGATAGAGGTCGGCGAGATCGGACATCTTGTTGCATCCTTGTTGGTCGGTCCCGGGGCCTCGACACAAAATGTCGAAAACAACCCCATGCACAGTACCGGTATTATCGTCGGGGCAACTAACCCCAACAGTCGATTGCACATTCTGGCGTGCGGATGTGGCGGCGCGGTGACGCGAACGCCCGAGATTTGCGGATCGGCGCGCTTGCGCGCCTCCCGCAACGGCGGGCTAGCTTTTGGCCTTCTCCGCCTCCACGGCCTGCCAGCCGATGTCGCGGCGGCAAAAACCGTCCGGCCAGTGGATGCGGTCGACGGCCTGGTAGGCGCGGGCCTGCGCCTCCGTCACGGTCGCTCCCAACGCGCAGACATTGAGCACGCGGCCGCCATGGGCGAGGATCGCGCCGTCCTTCGCCACCGTGCCGGCATGGAAGATCTCGACATTGTCGACCTTGGCGGCCTCCTCTAACCCCTCGATGCGCGTGCCCTTCTGGTAGTCGCCGGGATAGCCCTTCGCTGCCATCACCACGGTGAGCGCGGTTTCCTTGTGCCAGCGCAGATCGAAATGCTTCAACTGCCCATCACAAGCCGCAAGCAAGGCCGGCACGATGTCGCTCATCATGCGCAGCATCAGGACCTGGCACTCGGGATCGCCGAAGCGCACGTTGAACTCGAATAGCTTTGGCCCCTGCGTCGTCAGCATGATGCCGGCATAGAGCACGCCGCGGAACGGCGTGCCGCGCTGCTTCATGCCCGCGACCGTCGGCAGGATGATCTTCGCCATGATCGCGTCGTGGATGGCGGGCGTGACCAGCGGCGTCGGCGAATAGGCGCCCATGCCGCCGGTGTTCGGGCCGACGTCGTGGTCGAACACGCGCTTGTGGTCCTGGGCGGAGGCGAGCGGGATCGCCGTCTCGCCGTCGCACAGCGCAAAGAAGCTGATCTCGCGGCCGGGCAGAAACTCCTCGATCACGACCTCGGCGCCGGCCTCGCCGAAGGCGCCCTCGAACATCATGGCGATGGCGTCCTCGGCCTCGCGCACGGTTTTCGCAACGACGACGCCCTTGCCGGCGGCAAGGCCGTCGGCCTTGACCACGATCGGCGCGCCCTGGCTCTGCACATAGGCGCGCGCGTCATTGGCCTTGGTGAAGCGCTTGTAGGCGCCGGTGGGAATGCCGAACTCGGTGCACAGCGCCTTGGTGAACCCCTTGGAGCTTTCGAGCTGGGCCGCCGCCTTGCTCGGCCCGAACGCCTTGATGCCGGCGGCGGTGAGATCATCGACGATGCCGGCCGCGAGCGGCGTCTCCGGCCCGACCACCACGAGCTCGACCGCGTTCTTTTTGCAGAACTCGATCACCGCGGCATGGTCGGCGACATCGAGCGCCACGCATTCCGCCTCCCTGGCGATGCCGGCATTGCCGGGCGCGCACCAGAATTTGGTCACCAGGGGAGAGGCCGCGATCTTCCACGCCAGAGCATGTTCGCGGCCGCCGGAACCGAGCAGGAGAATGTGCATCGAGGGCTCAGGATGAGGGGGTTGGCTTGGGGGCGGAGGTCGCACGAATCGGGGTGGGGCTCAAGAGGGCGGCCTCCCATTCCCAGTCATTCCGGGGCGGCTTGCTCGCTGCCCCTCTTCCCTTGCAATAGCGGGAATTGCCGAGCGAAATCAATTGGCAATCGTCCGGATGTATGGCCGGTGTGAAGTAGAAAGTTGCCTGACAGTGGCGGAGGGGGCGAATCGCTTATGTTGCCCTGATGGCCGAGGAAAAACTTTTCTTCACTAACGAGAAGCAGCCTCACGCGATTGAGCCGGGCGCGTTCCTGCTCGACCTCTACCGGCTCGTCTGCATGGTCTTTGCTTCTCGCGAGGTGGCGACGCTTGGCCTTGCTTCATCTGCCATATCAATGATGCAGGCGGGCTACTTCAAGTCCGAGGCAACGCGAATTTTGATCTCCTGTGCGACGGGCGTTCGAATCCAGTTTGATCAATCGCAGGGACCGGCAGATGAGGCGAAATCAGATTGCGGAAAGCTGTTTCCAAACTGGGCGACCGATCGAGACAAAGTCGAGGTTCTCACTTTGCGCGAGGCCTGCAACAAGATCATTCACGCGACCGACATCCGGTTTGACGTCGAGATTCCCGATGCAGCCAACAACCCCGATGAGGAAGGCGTTTACTACCACCCGCGCCTCTATCTGTATGGAAGCAAGGGGCGCAATGACTGGCGGGCCGAGCTGTCGCTGATCGACTTCGCCCGATGGGCCGCCGTGGCGTTTAGGTGGTTTGCTGTTCTCAAGTGACCTAATAGGTTTCAGCTTGCCCTCATAGTCGTCTACGCCAAAGTGAGGGAAAGCGTCGCCATGTCATAAGCGAATTGCTACTCGCCAACCGGGGTTTCTAAGTTGCCCTGCGCCGCATCGCTTGCATCATCCGCCCCTTCATCATCGTTGATCAGCACGCCTTCTAGTAGTTCGCGATGTCGCTCCTGCAAGAAGGCGAGCGATTGACCATCATCGACGCGATGTTCGAGTTTCTCTTTCACGAATTGAAGACGGGCATGGTTCTCCTCGAGGATTTCGCCCCATGTCTTGACGCCTACCCTGACCCTGTCGGTCCTGAGGACCAGACGACGCTGCGGGTCAGGCCCACCCTTTATGCGAGCCTCGACCTGCTTGTTGTATGCATCGGAAATGATCCAAAAGTGCCAGCGCAGCCCCTCAATGCGGTTGAACCGAGCATCCTCCTCTACAGCTAAGGCATAACCTTCGATTTGGTTCAGATGCTCTGCATTGATGGTGACTTTCGGTGCCTTAAGCTCGATCACCAAATGCTCAATGTCATCCGGACGATGTCGGCGCTGCGCACGTGACAGCATGAGATCGACAATGCCTCGCGTCTTGTTGATCACCTTGACGGGGTCATCGATGACGAGATCGGGATCGAGCTTATCCCGATGAATTTTCAGCACCGTCGTAAGGTCCTTGTCGCTTGCCCAGAGATTATACTCCTCTCCAAAAATCCATGTGTTCTGTTCCAAAATCTTATGAAGCTGCGAACGCTCGCGCAGCTTCTGCCGAGCCTCGTAGTCGAACAGGATGAAGCGTAAGGCTTCAAGGAACTTCAAACGATCAGCGACGAGGGTAGCGGCACTAATGATTCCAGCGAGAGTCGTCTCGTTGAGCAGCTCCGCCAACTCCTTCTGCTTCCGCTTCGGTAATTTCAGAACTTGATCGAGGATAAGCTGTAGCTCGGCCGGACTGCGCTCGATGGCATGGCGCAACAGCCTTAGATGTAGGGCGGTTTGCTTTAAGGCGGTGTCGCTGAATTCTGGCGAGGCATCTTGAACAGTAACGGCGACGATGTCGAAAATCTGGCGCTCGGCCTTCTCAACGGGCGTCACCGGGTCGCCTTCGTAAGGATAGACCTTCTTCTCTTTCCATTCGTCAACCACGATCCGAGCCCGCTCAGCCGCGCGGTTTCGGAAGACCTCTTTGACCTTTGCTCGCGCTTCCTCGATGGAGGCAACCAGAGCCGGGACCATTTCCGCGAGATCAAGCCGTCCGTCTTGATGCAGCTCGCTGATAAAGCTGGATTTCAGGTAAGCAGAAAAATGGAAGTCCCCTACATGGAAGCGCGTCTCTACTTGCGATAACGGGAAGCCCTGCTCGTTGCACAGATAAAGGGTTCGGCGGGTTTGTCCGCGCCATTCGATTATTTCGAGATCGACAGAGTGCTGTTCTCCATCATCGGCCGCGATGGGCACTAACTCGAAGTTCCATGTACCTGCGATTGCCCGATGCGGGTCGATTCGATCGCCTGCGATCGTGATCGTGACGTTGCGATAATCCTTGAGATAGATAGCGAATATCTCTGAAAGCTCTTGAATGGCGTTTTCCGGCTGTAACGAACTGAACTGCCTCTTCAGTTCGGATATCACCACCGTTACTCCGGTGGCGGCGCCGGGAGCCGGTGCTTCCTCCCCAACACGGGCCCGCTCAATCTGTTGCTCCAGCACGGCGACGTCATAGCGGAACGGAGTGCCATCCTTCGCGTAAATGATCTTCCAATCGACCACCCCGCCGAGGGCAAACGCTTTGAACCGGCCGCGCCCCTCGCGTCCGTGGAGCATGCGATTCAAGCGGGGTGTGGTCAGCCGTAGTTGCTTCCAAGATCCTCCAAGGTTTTTGAAGACCTGCGGAGCCTCTTCGCGCGGAATGCCGTCTCCATTGTCCGCAATAACGATTTTAGAGATGCCGCCGATACCGTCTGGCTCGAACTCAATGCTGACAGATGTCGCGTCAGCATCGAGAGAATTCCAAATCAGCTCCGCCAGCGCCTGCATAGGCTGCGCTTTCGCCTGCCGCGCGAGAAAATCAGGCCTTACTTCGACCTTTACTTCTTCCTGCATGGTACCCCCCTATCTCTTACTACCTTGAAGAGCACTGAAAAGCGAGGGGTTGTACGTTCGTCCTTGGACTCGGGTCCCCCGACACTCCCGCAAAGGAGAGGGCACTATGATCTGCATCGCAGGGCTACGCCTGCCTCCCCGCAATGATCTCCTGCAACGTCGCCACATGCCGCGCGAACGCGCCGCGCCCTGCAGCCGTGGCCGTCACCGTCGTCTGCGGCTTCTTGCCGACGAACGCCTTCTCCACCGAGACGTAGCCGGCCTTGGCAAGCGTCTCGATATGCGCGCCGAGATTGCCGTCGGTGGCGCCGGTCAGCTTCTTCAGGCGGACGAATTCCAGCCCCACCTCCGCAGGCAGGGCGTTCAGCGCGGCCATGATCTTCAGGCGCAGCGGCTGGTGGATGATGTCGTCGAGCTCGGCCATGGCTAGCTCCGCCGCATCCAGAGCCCGCCGAGGGTCAGCCCGCCGCCATTGACGACTGCCATCCACAACAACAGCGATATGCCGGGGATGTAAAAATAGCCGATCAGCGTCAGCGCAACGATGGTGGCGCCGATGACGAGGAAGGCATAGCCGAACCAGACGCCGGCCATCATGTAGAACAGCATGATGTAGATCGGCCAGAACGCTGTCTGCTGGCGCGGCGTGAACTGACCGAAGTAGCAGACGAAGATGCCGAAGGCGGCGATCAACCCAAACGTCAGAAAATAGCGCCCGTCGAACACCCGGATGCGGCTCTTCGAGCGGTGATAGACGCCGATGATGATCAGCCCTACGGCCGACACCCCGTACACTGCGAACCAGATATAGAGCCCGTAGCGCGGCCAGAACCAGCCCGCGATGTTGCCGACGAACGCCAGCCCGCCCCACATCAGCAGGACGAGACTGGAGACTTCATAAATCTGCGACTGCCGCACACGACGGACCGTGTCCTCGATATCGGTCAGCGCTGCGGAAGCTTCGCTGCTGTCGATCATGTCGTTCCTTTCTTTCCCGGGGGCATCGCATAAGGCTCGCGCTGATACCAAGCGCACGCCTCGTCCTTCGAGACGACCGCTGCGCGGTCTCCTCAGGATGAGGCTGAAGGCAGGTTTACCTGTAGATCAGTACCCAAACCCCCGGTCCTCATCCTGAGGGCCCGCCGAGGGCGGGCGTCTCGAAGGATGGCCGCGCGCCCTGTCACGTCATGCTCAGATGCGATGGCCCTGCCTTCAGCCCGTAAACGGGATCGCATCATGACTGTCCGCTCCCGCGCGTGGCGACGTCTTCGGCAATCGCCGAGACGGCCTTGGGATTTGTGACCATGCCCATGTGGTTGACGCCGTCGATGATCCTGACGTCGACCGACGGCTTCAGCGCCTGCACGGTGTCCGCGTATTTGTCCGAGATCATCATCTCGTCCTCAGCGCCGCCGAAGATCGTCATCGGGTGGGTCACGCGGGGCAGATCGAGCCGGTAGCCGCGCGTCGCGAAGTTGCGCATCAGGCGGTCGGAATAGGTCGCGGTCAGCAGCTTCTCGGAATTCGGCGGCACCGCGAAGGCGAGCACCGGAAGCTGCGAGCAGCAGTCGATGCCGAGCTTGCGCAGGGCCGCAAGGCCGAGGAAACGCGGAATGTCCGGATTGGCCCAGCCGCCGGAATTCGGCTTGTTGGTCGGCGCGTCATAGCCGAGATAGGGCGCGATCAGCACGGTGCGCACGAACATGTCCTGCATGATCGGCGTCGCGGCGACGCGCAGCGAGAAGCCGGCGCCGGCGGAATGGCCGAGCAAGGTCAGCGGCAGGTCCGGGGCACTTTTTCGGACATGCGCGACGAAATCGACGAGATCGTCCTCGAGCTGGCCGACATAGGAGATGTCGCCGCGGGTGCCGGAGCCGCCATGGCCGCGGATGTCGAGCGCCCAGCTCTCCACGCCGCGCGCGGCGATCGCCTGGGTCAGCGCGTGGTTGACGGTGCCGCTCGAGCCGGAGGAGCCGTGGATGAAGATGGCGCCGCGATCGGTCGCGGCCCCCTTCGCCGCATAGTGCCGGAAACCGAGCCAGGTGCCGTCACGGGCCTGGAAGCGCTCGAGCGGCGGCAGCGAGGACCAGTCGATGCCCTTGGCGGAGTCCGAGACCGAGCGCAGCTCGTTCGGCCGCTGCAGCGGCGTCGCGATTAGGGCGGTCACGAGCAGCGCCACGGCGCCGACCGCGCAGAGGCCCCATTTCAGCAAGCTCAGCACCCCACGCAGCAATTGCATCGCCATGACCATCCCCTCCAGCCAGATTTCAGAGAACTCTATATTACAGAGTACTCTTTTAATCAATCCCCGGATTGGCGCTACCTCACGAAAATCCTTAACGTCGGGCCTGACCCCAAAATGCCGAATCGTTTTTGAGATGCCGCCTGCGGAACAACTGCTCAACGCGCCTGAATTCACCGTCTCCGAACTGTCCCTGTCCCTGAAGCGGACGGTCGAGGACGCCTTCGGCCATGTCCGCGTCCGCGGCGAGATTTCCGGCTTTCGCGGGGCGCATTCCTCCGGCCATTGCTATTTCGCGCTCAAGGACGAGAGCGCCAAGATCGAGGCGGTGATCTGGAAGGGCGTGCACAGCCGCATGCGCTTCAAGCCCCAGGAGGGGCTCGAGGTGATCGCCACCGGCAAGCTCACGACCTATCCGGGTTCCTCGAAATACCAGATCGTGATCGAGGCGCTGGAGCCGGCCGGCATCGGCGCGCTGATGGCGCTGATGGAGGAGCGCAAGAAGAAGCTCGCCACTGAGGGCCTGTTCGACGAGGCGCGCAAGCAGCTGCTGCCGTGGCTGCCGGAGGTGATCGGCGTCGTGACCTCGCCGACCGGCGCCGTCATCCGCGACATCCTGCATCGGCTGGAGGACCGCTTTCCCCGCCGCGTGCTGGTGTGGCCGGTCAAGGTGCAGGGCGACGGTTCGGCCGAGCAAGTCGCGGCCGCGATCCGCGGCTTCAACGCGCTTGCCCCGGGCGGCAGGATTCCGCGGCCCGATGTGCTGATCGTCGCGCGCGGCGGCGGCTCGCTGGAGGATCTCTGGTCGTTCAACGAGGAGATCGTGGTGCGCGCCGCAGCTGAGAGCATCATCCCGCTGATCTCGGCGGTGGGGCACGAGACCGACATCACGCTGATCGACTTCGTCGCCGACAAGCGCGCGCCGACGCCAACAGCCGCGGCCGAGATGGCCGTTCCCGTGCGCAGCGAGCTGTTCGTCGAGGTGGGCGATCTCGGGCGCCGCACCCGCGCCTATTGGCAGCGCGCCCAGGAGAGCCGCCGCAGCGAGCTGCGCGCCGCCGCGCGCGCGCTGCCCGCGGCGGGCGATCTCCTGGCGATCCCGCGGCAGCGGCTGGATTCGGCAGGCGCGTCCCTGCCCCGCTGCCTGAAGGCCAACACGCATGCGCATTTCCGCAGGTTCACCGCCGCAAGCGCGAAACTGACGCTGCGCGTGCTGCACGGGCAGATTTCGCAGGCCGACCATCGGCTCACCGTGTGCGGCGAGCGGCTGGGCCTGTCGGCGCGCTCGCTGCTGCGGCAGCGGCGCGACCGCTTTGCGGGCCTCGAGGTGCGCCTGCGCGCCTCAAAGCTTTCGAATGCGCAGGCCCAGCGCAACGCGATTCTCCGCCAGCGCGAGCGCACCCATCGCCTGGCCGAACGGGCAGAGCGCGCGCTGGCGACGCTGCTGCACCGGTTAGAGACGCGGGTCGAGAACAGCGGCAAGCTGCTCTCCGCGCTGTCCTATCGCAGCGTGCTCGCGCGCGGCTTTGCGCTCGTGCGCGACGAGGCGGGACATCCCGTGCATGCGGCGGAGGCGATCGGCCCCGGTGCGCGTGTCGAGATCGAGTTCGCCGATGGCCGCGTCGGCGCGACCGCGGATGCGGATCGTGCGGCGCCCGCGGCGAGGCGCGCGCCGGCGCAGCCGAAGCCGGCGGCGGAGACGAAGCCGGCGCCCAAGCGCAAGCCGGTGGATCAGGGCAGCTTGTTCTGAGAAGGCAGGGCGGGCTCTATCCGCGTCATTGCGAGGAGCCCTTGCGACGAAGCAATCCAGACTGCTTCCGCGGAGAGATTCTGGATTGCTTCGCTGCGCTCGCAATGACGACGTGGAGGCAGCGCGTCCCTCATTCAAATCTACTTCAGCGGCAGGACAATCCCGCCTCGATCGTGGTCCAGAAGCCGCAATGGTCCGGCGCGCGATGGGGAGCGCCGGCGTGGGCTTCGAACAGCAGGATCGCGACGGTGAAGACGACCAGGGCGGAGGCGAAGAGCGTGATGCGGTTGCGCATGTGAGATGCGTTTAATCGACATCGTGGTCGAATGATGGCGCGGCCACGGGCTGAAACCGAATGCGCGAGCCGTCGATTCCGGGACGGGTGCGTAGCCCGGATGGAGCGCAAGCATAATCCGGGACGGTGCAGCCTGGGGCACGACCCCGGATTTCGCTTCGCTCCATCCGGGCTACGGCTCCCATCACCGCGCCAGCCATTGCGCGACGTCCTTCTCCGAGGCGGCGCGGGCCTCGGCCTCCAAGGGGTCGGGTGCGGCGGCTGCATGCGTGCCGGCGCGGTCGAAATCGTGGTCGGCGCCGGGATAGACCACGATGCGCGCCAGCGCGCTGCGGCCGCGCGCGCCCTCCACCATCTGGCGGCAGGCCGGCGGCGACGACACCTCGTCATCGGCGCCGATCAAGACCAGCGTCGGGACCCGCGTGCTCCAGCCCAGGCCCGCCGAGATCCGGCAGTCCGGATAGAACGCGATCGCGGCGCGGAAATCCGGACCGTGATCGCGCCCTGCGCTCTGCGGACGCACAGCCCACAGCAGCGCGCTCGCACCATTGGCCCAGCCGATCAGGCTGACACGGTCCTGCGCCACGAAAGGCTGCTGCATCAGCCAGGCGCGCGCGGCCGCGATATCGGCGACGCGTTCGCGCCGCGCCTTGACGTGCATCTCCTTGACGCGGCATTGCGGGCCGAGCTCGCGCGAGCCGTAGCTGTCCGGCAGCAGCACGGCATTGCCGGCCTTGAGCAGGCGCTCGGCCCAATCGCGATAGCGCGGCAGCACGGGATCGGAATGGCTACTCAGCCCGCCGCAGCCGTGCAGCGCGATCACGGCCGGAAACGGCCCCGCGCCCTCCGGCTTGTAGAGCTGCGCATGGAGCACCCCGGAGGCGAGCGGAATCTCCACCGGCTGCGGCGCCGGGCCGGCGTGCGCGGCCGACATCAACAGCGTCAGGAACAAAGCCGTCAGTCGCAGTCGCATCGGAATCTGCCGCAGGAGCTGCCGGAACCAGCGCCCCTTCGACTGAAGCCTTATCATGCGAGAACGGCGGCAAATCATCACGAACCGGTGGGTTTAACGGGCGGACAAGCCACCCCATCTATGCTACATCCCGTCCAACACATCGTGCCTTCCACGGTTTTCCGTGGAGAGGCTTTCCGCGGAGACTTTCGACCGTGCTGAACAAGTTCGGCCCCTCGGGCCATGGCGAAGCGCAGGTGCAATATCTCGACGGCGATTTCCGCGTGATCTCGCCGGGGACCTTCGTGCGCTGCGCGATCACCGACGTCCGCATCCCGCTCGACGAGCTGAAGTACTGGAGCGTCGACCTGCAGGAGGCCTATTCCACGCCTGCCGCGGTGCTGCAGCGGCATTTTCCCGGCGCGCTGAAGCAGTCGTGATCCTTCGGCTCTCGTAACTCTCGCAGAGCGGGCAAAACCGGCAGACACACGGGGCTGGCGGTAACAATTGCAGACCGCAATTTCATCTGACTCTCCTGGACGGCTTCATTCAATAAGATTGCGGCCATGAATGCCGGCTGAATGTTCGCCGATATCTAAAATTGTCCGGCTTCCATTGGGGCCCATTTAAGCCGGCCTGCACCACATTGCCTCGGGATAAAGTGGCAATCGGGCAGGAACGATGGACCTCCGGAGAACTTTCAGCCGTTCGTTCGGTGCACCTTCGAGCTCAAAGGATCATTTGCTTGAACGGTTCATCCGCGACGAGCAGGGCAGCTACGTGCTCATTTCTGCGCTGCTCATGCCGGTCCTGGTCGGCACCGCCGGCCTCGGAACGGAAGTGGGCTGGTGGTACTACAAGCACAAGAACATGCAGAGCGTCGCAGATTCCGGCGCGGTCAGCGCTGCGACCGCTGCCAGTGCAGGGGCCGACCCTTCGTCGGAAGCCAAAGCGGTCGCGGCAAATTATGGTTACACCGACGGGGCGAACGACGTCACTGTCACGGTGAACCAGCCGCCAAAAACCGGCAGTCAAGCGTCGAATTCGCAGGCGATCGAAGTCATCGTCAGTCAACCGCAGCGTCGGCTGCTATCGGCCTTGTTCGGCTCGGATCGCGTGCCAATCACCGCGCGCTCGGTCGCGGTGCCCAATTCCGGGACGGGCTGCGTCCTTGCGCTCAACAGGAGCGCAAGCCCCGCTGTCAACGTCAGCGGCGGCAACCAACTCAACCTGATCAAGTGCAATCTCTACAGCAACTCGAGCGCAAGCCCCTCGCTCAACGTCGCCGGCAGCGCCACGGTCGCGGCGAACCAGGTCGGCGTGGTCGGCGACGTCTCCGGCGCGAGCAGCATCACGGCGACCAACGGGGTCAAGACGCACATCACGCCTGTCGCCGATCCCTATGCCGACGTCTCTCCGCCTGCGCGGCCGAGTTGCACCAATGCCAAGATCACGGTCAACGCCAACGGAAAAACAAACTCGCTCGACCCCGGCTGCTACATGGGAAGCATTACGGTCAATGCCGGCGCGGTCCTGAACCTCAATCCGGGCATCTACTATCTGGACGGCGCGAGCTTGAGCGTCGCCGGAAATGCCACCATCACCGGCAGCGGCGTCACCCTGGTGTTCACGGGCTCTGGCAGCGACTGGGGCACCGCCTCAATCGGCAGCAACGCGACGGTCGACCTGACCGGGCCGACCAGCGGCCCCTTGAAGGGCATCGTCATGTACGGCGACCGCAACATGCCGGCCGGGACCAATTTCAATCTGACCGGCGGCAGCACGCAGAATTTCGGCGGTGCCATCTACCTGCCGAAGGCCAATCTCAGCTTCAGCGGCGGCAACGGCACCAGCACATCCTGCACCAAGATCATCGCGGACACGCTGACCTTCAGCGGCACATCGAACCTGCAGGTCAATTGCACCGCGCTCGGCACCGCGACGATCGGTTCGCAAACCGCGCAGCTCGTCGAATGAGGTTTGGAGCGATGCAGATCCAGAATTTCTCATCCAGGTTCGGCCGTCGATTGCTTGGTTCTCTGGCGCGGCACGTGCGCAATGCGGCCGGCGATCAACGGGGCGTCGCGGCCGCCGAATTCGCGATTCTGATTCCCGTGCTGTCTCTGATGGTCGTCTCGATCACGGACATCGGGCTTGCCCTCTATCGCAAGATGCAGGTCGAAAATGCCGCGCAAGCGGGAGCCCAGTACGCGATTGCGCGCGGCTTCGACACGAACGGCATCGCGAACGCCGTTGCAAGTGCCACCAGCGCGACGAACATCACCGCTTCACCTCCGCCGGTCCAATTCTGCGGATGTCCAACGAGTGCGGGCGTCAGCGCCACCAGCTGCGGAACGGTCTGTGCCGGCGGTGCGCCGGCCGGAACATATACGACGGTCTCCGCGCGAGCGACGTACTCTACCATCATCGATTATCAGATCGTGGCGGCCACATACACGTACACCGCGCAGTCCACCACGAGGCTGCAGTGAAACTCACCGCATTATGGCGAGACACGCGGGGCGCCTCAGCGCTGGAATTTGCGCTGACCGCTCCCGCGTTCTTCCTGTTCATATTCGGGATCATCGAATGCGGACTTTTGTTCTGGACTCAGCTGGGACTCCAGCATGGCAGCGAAATGGCGGCGCGCTGCGCGACCGTCAACAACACGCTCTGCCCGAGCAGCAGCGCCATAACCACCTACGCTGCCCAGCAGGCCTTCGGCCTCACGCTCCCGCCGGGGACATTCAGCTTTGCCACGGCCGCGTGCGGCAACCAGGTCAGCGCGAGCTATTCATTCGAGTTTCCGCAGATCATCAACCTGTCCCCGGTGACGCTGACCGCGCGTGCATGTTTTCCGAGTTGAGGTCGTCGACCGGCGGTTTTGCCGCGCGAAGGAACAGGGCGATGTTCCCGCGCGGCATCGCCGGCAACTCAGCAAGATGGTCGCTGTCGTGCCGGTCGCTTGCGTTCTACATACCTTGCAGCCGTGGGTAAGTCGTTTCGCCTTGTGGTTGGATTCTTTGCTGCGGTTCGGCGCCCTAGAGTTGTTTGATGAAGTTCTGCCGAAACAGAGAACTGCTATACTGCTTGTTAGGTAACTAGCCCTGTTCTTTTATCGCACAGACGATCAGGTCAACCAAACAGCCATCGAGCATTGGAATTGGCGCGGTCTGTGAACGGGCTCATATCGAAGAGCCACCCAACGGGCTACGATCACCTTGAAAATTCGCGGTGGAATACCTGTAATCGTAAATTAATCGATGGGGGTGATCATGCCCGCCATTTTCGACCTGCTCTATCGTGAATATTGCCGCGCCCGTCTCGCTGAGATGCGCAAGCAGCTCTTGATCGCGGCCGAGCGCACTGAAGCTATTGCAGCAGATCATCGTCCCGCGACGCAAGGTGACGATGAGAGAACGGACGCACATTGCAAGACCGATCACGGCCAGCCGAATTGAAGCGGCTCCGAGAGCGGCGATCACTCCCGCGTAGCAGTGACCAAGCAATTGGCAACAGTTTGGGAGACGGCAATGAATACACCCGAATGCTACACATTCGTCGTGGCCTGCATGTCGTGCCTGACCATCATCGGATTGATGGCCGTCGGCGCGTGGTGAGCATGCCCCCTCGGCTCGTTGCAGACATGAGTCCGGCTTCGACATGAGTACAGCCGCCGCGTCGTCCGACGACGGCGGCTGCGCTCTGGGTCCGGCGATCAGCTTCCCGGCGGCGAATAGGAGGAACGCAGCTTCGCCGCGTTCTGGCGGACCTGCTTGATCTCGTCCTGCGTGAACAACGCGCGGAAGAAGATTCGCCAGCAGCGACATTTCGCGTTTCGCGACTAGGGTAGAGACGTTGCCTCACGCTGCGCGATCAGCGCGCACTGAATCTTCGCTCGCGCGCTCTGTACAGATGATCGCTGATCAATTGCCGCAGCTTCGCCGGGTCATCGAATTCGAGCTGAACCGCCAACGGCACGATGCCGTCAGGTATGCCTGCGCGGTCGCGCAAGCGTGCAAGATCCTTTTCCGTGGTCACCAGCGTGAGCTGCTCGCGCTGCGCCTCCGCTGCGAGCGCCGCGATCTCGCCTTCCGAAAACATGTGGTGGTCGGCGAAGGCGCGCGTGCGCGCGACGTCGATCCCACTCGCGCGCAGGGTGCGGAAGAAACGCTCGGGATCGCCGATGCCGGCGAAGGGGAACACCCGCTTGCCGAGCAGCTGCGCGAGCGAGGCCGCATCCGGCTTCAGGCGCGCACGCAGCTCGGGCTTGTTCCGCTTCGCGATCTCCGCCGCGACGTCGTTGGCGGCATTGCCGCCGCCGATCAGCACCAGCGCATCGGTGCGCGCGAGCTGCACCTCAAGCGGTGCGCGCAGCGGGCCTGCGGGAAACACCTCGCCGTTGCCGAGGCCGCGCTCGCTGTCGATCACGATCAGCGAGGCATCCTTGAACAGAGCAGGATTCTGGAAGCCGTCATCCATCAGGATCACGGTGGCGCCTTGCGACTTCGCCAGTGCGACGCCGTCGAGGCGGTCGCGCGCGACGGCGACCGGGACGTCACGCGCCATCATCAGGGGCTCGTCGCCGATATCGGCCGCGCTGTGGCGTGAGCGGTCGACCATCGCCGGCCCCTTCAGGCGCCCGCCATAGCCCCGGCTGAGCACGACAGGCGTCTCGCCGAGCTCGCGCAGGACCTTGGTCAACGCCAGCACGGTCGGCGTCTTGCCGGCACCGCCGACATGATAGTTGCCGACGCAGATCACGGGGATGCCGGCGTCCACGCCCTGGCGCAGCATGCGCCGTGCAGTGATCGCCCCGTAGACCGCTCCGAGCGGCCATAGCGCGTATGATTGGAGGGAACGTGGCCGGTACCAAAAGGCCGGCTCACGCATTGGCGGCCCCCATCTCGATCCGCAACTGCAGCAGATACGGCTCGAGCGCGGTCATGGTGCGATCGAGCGCACCGCCAAGCTGCTCGACCACGCCGGAGGCGGCGCGCTGCATCTTGTCGCGGATGACGGGATCGGCCAGCAACTGGCCGAGCTGCTTGACCAGCGCCTCCTGCGTGTCGGCCTGCCGCGCCCCGCCGCTGGTATCGAGCGCCTCGTAGACGTCGGCGAAGTTGAACACATGCGGACCGTGGACGATCGCGGCGCCCAGCTTGATCGCCTCGATCGGATTCTGCCCGCCATGGTGGATCAGCGATCCACCCATGAAGACGATTTCCGAGAGCCGATAGAACAGGCCGAGCTCGCCCATTGTGTCGGCGACATAGATGTCGGTCGTCGCCGTCGGCAGCTCCTCGCGCGAGCGCAAGCTGGGCTTCAGGCCGGACGCCGTGACGAGGCCTGCGATCGAGGTGCCGCGATCCGGGTGCCGCGGCACGATCACGGTGAGAAGCTGCGGGAAGAACCCGACCAGGCTGCGATGCGCCGCGACCAGCATCTCGTCCTCGCCCGGATGGGTCGAGGCAGCGACGACGATCGGCCGCCCGCGCGTCATCGCCATCAGCCGTTCGAGCTTGGCGGGGTCGGCCGGGGGCGCGGGCACGTCGAGCTTGAGATTGCCCGTCGTCGCCACGTCGCGGCCACCGAGCGCGGCAAAGCGCTCGGCATCGGTCTTCGACTGCGCAAGACAGATGTCGAACCGCGACAGCAGCGCCGAGATGGTACCGTGCATGCGCCGCCAGCGCGGGAACGAACGCGGCGACATCCGCCCGTTGATCAGCACCATCGGCACCCGCCGCGCCGCGCCGGCGAGGATCAGGTTCGGCCACAAATCGGATTCGATGAACAGCGCCAGCGACGGCTTCCAATGATCGAGGAAGCGCGCGACATAGCGCGGCGAGTCATACGGCAGGTATTGGTGGATGACGTCGGGCGGAAAGCGTTTTGCGACGACCGCGGCCGAGGTGACCGTGCCCGAGGTGAGCAGGATGCGCAGATTGAGATCGCGCAGGCGTTCGATCAGCGCGGCGGCCGCCAGCACCTCGCCAACGCTGGCACCGTGGATCCAGACCAGCGGGCCATGCGGCCGCACGTCGCGGGACAGCCCCCGCCGCTCGCCGACGCGAGCGGGATCCTCCTTGCCCTGCTTCAGCCGCCGCTTGATCAGCGCAGGCGCAAGTGGCACCAGGCCGGCGGCCAGGCGCCGGTACATCCGCAGCGTGATCGGCAGCGCAATGGGCAGCGACTTAGGCATCTTCTGGTCCCGGGCGTCCGAGCTGCGCATAGGCGCGCCGGGTCGCCTCGTTCAACGTGTCTTCCAGCTCCTGCCGCAACGTCTCCATCATGGCGGCGTCGGCATCTGCGGGAACGTGGATTTCCTTGATGCCGACCAATGCGCCCCGCCCGAATGGCAAATTGATGGTGGTGCGATCCCAGTTCTTGAGCCGGACGAAGCGGCTGGTCGCCATCGCGAAAGGCATGATCGGCCGCCCCGATTCGCGTGCCAGCATGATAATGCCGAGCCCGGCCGCGCGCGAGCGCTTGGGGACATCGGCGGTCAGCGCGACATTACAACCGGCCTGGAGCGTCCGCACCATTTCCTTGAAGGCGCCGACGCCACCTTTGCGGTGAAACGCGCCGCCATGGTCGCCGGAACCGCGGATGGTGCCGATCCCGAGCCGCTCGGCGGCGATGGCATTGAACTCGCCGTCGCGGTGCCGGGAGATCAGCACCTTGGCCCGATAGGAGGCCTTGTTCTGGTTCTTGATGAAGGGCGTCAGGAAATGCTGGCCGTGCCAGAACGCGAAGATCGCAGGGAGCTGCGGCTCGACGCGTTCGTAGACGTCAGGCGGGTCGAAGGTGAAGGTGTTGGTCCGCCAGACCAGTCGCAGATATTCGGCCGCCAGGACCCCGACGGCACGCTGAAACCAGCTGCTTCGCAGCGTATTGCGAAGCAGTCTTTTCAACGCGCCGGTTCTTGATTTGGATCGAGCAGCCGATGCAGGTGGACGATGAAGTAGCGCATCTGCGCGTTGTCGACCGTGCTCTGCGCCTTGGCCCGCCAGGCGGCGTGGGCGGTGGCATAGTTCGGATAAAGGCCGACGATGTCGACCTCGTCCAAATTCTTGAAGGTGTTGTGCTCGAGATCGACGAGCTCGCCGCCGATGACGAGGTGGAGCAGTTGTTGCGGGGCACTATCTGGCATGAGTTCTGTTCCTAAGGGCTGCCCGGCAAAGCAGTGTTCGAGAAGCACGACGAAAGCGCCTTAGGCTATGGGACGGTTGCGAAAATGCGCGACAATGCCCGCATGACGTTCGCGTCCCGCTGCCACCAGCACCCCGTGCGCCACTTCCCGGCGGTTATAGAGGATGGGTTCTCCGGAGAGGTCGCTCATCCTACCATCCGCTTCCTGCACGATCAAATCGGCCGCCGCAAGATCCCAATCATGGCTGTTGCCGCCCGCAAAAGCCGCATCCAGCGCGCCATGGGAGACCCGGCACAGCCGTAGCGCCAGCGACCCGATCCGCCGGTGCAGCTTGATCTCGCCGAGTGACGGCTTCAGCCGCTCGACCAGCGGCTTCGGGCCGGCGACGCGGGCGAAGTCGAGCTCGGATCCGCGCGTCGCGCGCACCGGCTTGTCGTTGAGCGTCGTGCCCCGGCCGCGCGTTGCGAAGAAGAATTCGTCGGTGGCCGGGGCGAACACGGCGGCAAGCACCGGCGAAGCGTCCGCCACCAGCGCGACGCTGACGCACCATTCGTCGTGGCCGCCGAGATAATTGCGCGTGCCGTCGATGGGATCGACGATCCAGGTCAGCCGCCGCGACAGCCGCGCCGTATCGTCGGCGCTCTCCTCGGACAGCCAGCCGTAATCGGGCGTCGCGGCGCGCAGGCGCGATTCGAGCAGATCATTGACCGCGATGTCCGCCTCCGACACCGGCGAGGATGCGCCCTTGGTCCACTTCCTCAGCTCGGTGCGGAACATCGACTGCGCCAGCGCGCCCGCCTCCCGCACCGTGTCCTTCAGCAGCGCCGCGTCGCGGATCAGGATGGTGTCGTCGAGAGAGTGCGCGTCAGCGTCCGCCAAGCGTCAAACCCTCGATGCGCACCGTCGGCGCATTGATGCCGTAGCGGAATTCGAGATTGTTCGCGGGCTGCATCGACTTGAAGATCTCGAACAGGTGCCCGGCGATCGTCACCTCGCTGACGGGATAGGTGATCTCGCCGTTCTCGATCCAGAAGCCGGAGGCGCCGCGGCTGTAATCGCCGGTGACTCCGTTGACGCCGGAGCCGATCAGATCGGTGACGTAGAACCCCTGTTTGATATCGGCGATCAGCTCGGCCGGCGTCGGCGTGCCGGGCTCGAGATGCAGGTTGTACGGCCCCGGCGAGGGCGAGGAGGACACGCCGCGATGGGCGTGACCGGTGGTGGTGAGGCCGAGCTCGCGCGCGGTGGCGCAGTCGAGCAGCCAGGTCGTCAGCACGCCGTCGTCGACCAGCGCGGTCCGCTTCACCGCGACGCCTTCGGCATCGAAGGTCTGCGAGCGCAGGCCGCGTTTGCGCAAGGGATCGTCGATGATGCGGATGTTCTTCGCAAACAGCTGCTGGCCGAGCTTGTCCTTCAGGAAGCTGGTCTTGCGCGCAATCGAGGCGCCGTTGATGGCACCGACGAGATGGCCGACCAGCGAGCCGGCGACGCGCGGATCGAACACGACCGGGACCTTGCAGGTCTCGACCTTGCGCGGATTGTAGCGCGCCACGGTGCGCTCGCCGGCCGAACGGCCGATGGTTTCGGGCGACAACAGATCGGCGCCATGCGGCGCCGAGGTGAAGTCGTAGTCGCGCTCCATGCTGGTGCCTTCGCCCGATATGGCGGTGGCGGAGATACCCTGGCTGGAGCGCAGGTAAGAGCCGTGGAAGCCGGTCGAGGTGACGAGCACCATGCCGCCGATGCCTGATGAGGCCGAGGCGCCGCCGGACTTGGTCACGCCCTTGACGCCGAGGGCGGCCGCCTCGGCCGCGAGCGCGCGGCGCTCGAGCTCGGCGGTCGTGGGCACGGCGGGATCGAGCAAATCGAGATCGGGGAAGTCGCGCGCGAGCAGCGCGGGATCGGCGAGACCGACATATTTGTCGTCGGGCGCGACGCGCGCCATCGCAACCGCCCGCTCGGCAAGCTTGGTGACGGCATCGCCGCTGACGTCGTTGGTAGAGACCACCGCCTGACGCTGACCGACCAGCACGCGCAGGCCGACATCGTCGCCCTCGGACCGCTCGGATTCCTCGACGCGTCCGTCGCGAACCTCGACACCCTGCGAGACGCCGCGCACCGCGACCGCGTCGGCCGCATCCGCGCCGGCGCGCCTGGCCGCCTCGACCAGCCGCTGCGCGAGATCGGAGAGCGCGGACTGATCGAACAGGTCGCGACTGGCGGCAGGCGAAAGCGTCGAGCTTGGTGAAGAGTTCACGAACGAAATCCTGTTGGGGCGGGGTTCGGGACCGGAACCCACAGATGTGCCCTGATCGCGCGGACTTCAAGCATTTTCAGCCCGCCAAAAGCTCAGATTCGCGACATCGGCGCAACGTCTCGTCAATCATGCACGCCAAGGTCTTGTCAATCATGAGGAGCGAGTGACGGTGGATTAACCAGCCTTTTTAAGCGGTTTCGGACCGCCCCGCGCTAAGGTCCTCGCATCGACCGGGAACATAATCCCGGCGGGGAGAACGAAGCCGTGAGGCGTCAAACAGCAACATGCGGGGTCCACCCCGCCGGGTCGAGCCGCTCCCTGCGGCTCGACCCTCTTTCCCTTCCGGTCCGCTTCGATGCGCATGATCCGCGCGCCGACGGATATGTCAGGCAGATCGAGCTTCATCGCGAGCGCGTCGTGCTGCGCCGTGCCGTGCGCGGCATGCAGATGGCGATCAACGTGCGCGTCGCCGACTTCACCGGCGTCGCATTGCGCGGCAACGACGAGGCGCAGACGCTCGTCCTCGTGCACCGCGATCCGTCGCTGTCCATCCCGCTGCTGATCAGCACTGACGCGGACGAGATCGCGCAGGCCTGGGCGATCTGGAGCGAGATCTTCGCGCTGCCGCAGCTCGACGAGGGTGCCCGCAAGCCCGCACCGCGCCGCCGCCGCGCCAACGCGATCCGCGCCCGCCGTCCGAAATTCCTGATGCGCCGGCGCACCGCGATGGCGCGCGAGCTGCCGGTTCATCAGGGCGAGCGCGAGATCATCGCGAGGAATTAATGGTGCCGTAGGGTGGGCAAAGCGTAGCGTGCCCACCGCTTCTGTTGAAATCTTGGAAAGATGGTGGGCACGGCGCAAGGGCGCCTTTGCCCACCCTAGGCATTCGAGTTACGCCGCCCGCAGCACGGCATCCACCAGCAATCCCGCAAACAGCAGCAGGCCGGCGTCGCGGTTCGACTTGAACAGGCGAAGGCACAGCTCGGGATCGCCGATCTTCAAGCGCACGATCTGCAAGGCCAGATGCGCGGCGAAGGCGGCAAGGCCGAGCCAGGCCGGCCAGCGCGCTTCGCCAGATGCCAGCGCGACGCCGATCAGCATCACCGCGAGCCCGTAGAACAGGATCAGCGCCTGGTGCGTATGCGCGCCGAACAGGCGCGCGGTCGACTTGATGCCGATCAGCGCGTCGTCCTCGGCGTCCTGATGCGCGTAGATCGTGTCATAGCCGATCACCCAGGAAATCGCGCCGGCATAGAGCACGAGCGCGGTGGCGTCGATGCGGCCGAAGGTGACGGCAAACCCCATCAACGCGCCCCAGGAGAAGGCGAGCCCGAGCACGATCTGCGGCCACCAGGTGATGCGCTTCATGAAGGGATAGATCGCGACGATCAGGAGCGAGGCGATGCCCGTTGCAATCGCGAAGCGGTTGAACTGCAACAGCACCACAAGACCGACCAGCGCCTGCGCGACCATGAAGACCAGCGCCTGCCTGGTGGTCACCTGCCCCGACGGCAGCGGCCGCGAGCGCGTGCGCTCGACCTTGCTGTCGAGGTCGCGATCGGTGATGTCGTTCCAGGTGCAGCCGGCCCCGCGCATGACGAAAGCGCCGATGAAGAACAGCACGATGGTGAGCGGCAGGCCGCGAATGTCATGCGCCATGCCGGCGGCCAGCGCCGCCGACCACCAGCATGGCATCAGGAGAAGCCAGGAGCCGATCGGGCGATCGAAGCGGGACAGGCGCAGGTAAGGCCGCGCCCAATGCGGCGCGAGCGTATCGACCCAGTTGCCGGTGGAATCGGCAACGCGGGCGGATGTGCTAGTGCCCAGTTTTCGAAGTTCGTATTCCATCGCGGCGCATTCCGGTACGAACTTCGAAAACTACAAGGGCACTAGCCAGAAAACCATAATTCACGTGCCGCTTATAGATTTGAAGTTCCTATGAGGATCTCGCGGCAAGCACCGTAGGAACTTCAAATCGGCGGCACGTGTATCATCGGGTCAGGACGTTGCCGTTGAGCGTATCGAAGGTGCTGCCGCCCTTCTTGCCCGCATTGGCCTCGGGCGCCGAGCCCGAGCCCAGCACTTCGCTCAGCGACGGGCCGGCTGGACCGCGCGGCTGGTTCTGCATCTGCTGCGCGACGTTGCAGACCTTCGTCGCCATGGCCTCGGTGTTCTTGTGACCTTCCTTCAGCTGCGCACCGATCTGCGGCGGGATTCCACATTTGGCGGCGTTGGTCTCGATGTACTTGATCATCTTGACTTCAGCCTGGCTGAAATTGCGGATCAGCTTGCACGCCTCGTCCGGCTGCGCGTGACGGTCGCTCGCGGCCTTGATCAGCTTGCCGCGCTTCTCGGCTTCCTCGCGCAGCGGAATGAAAGCCTTCATGCAGTCCTCGCCGGGACCGGCCTGCGTCGGGGGAGCCGCGCTGAAGGCGCCAGCGCCGCCGATCGGGGCAGCACCGTTCACGGGAAAGGACGATTGCGGAGCCGCACCGACCGAAGCGGTCGGTGCCGAACCGTTGACCGGAGGAAATGGGGAATTGGCGGCAGCCTGATTGGGCAGCGGCGCCGGGAACGCGCTTTGCGCATGAGCGCCCACAGCACCCATGGCGACCATGGCGGCAGTGATCGGAACCATCAAATGACGGATCATCAAGATAGTCTCTCCGGCAGGAGCTTACGAGGTTCAGAGCTTCCCAATTGAAGCGCGACCAGCGTGTTCGCGTTTTTACGATTCCCGCCGGCGCTTAACAACCCGTGGAATAGGGCGAGAGCGCGGCGCTGGGACGCACCAGTTCGGCAATATTTACCCCCGAAATGGCGCCTTTCGGTTAAGAACGGCCGGTAATCGGACCCCAAGCGATGCCTTCCCACGACTTTCGCGCCCCCCGCCTGTTCGTCGATGCCCCCCTGGCCCAGGACGCCAGGGTGCCGCTCGACCGCGACCAGAGCAATTATCTCGGCAATGTGCTGCGGCTGGCGGCCGGCGCCGAGGTCCTGGCCTTCAACGGCAGGGATGGCGAGTGGCAGGCTGCCATCGAAGGCCGAAAGCGGCCGGACGGCCTCGTGATCCTGCAGCAGACCCGGCCTCAGGACCGGCTCGCCGACCTCACTTGCGTCTTCGCCCCGCTGAAGCATGCCCGGCTGGACTACATGGTGCAGAAGGCCATCGAGATGGGCGCCGCCGCCCTGCAGCCGGTCCTGACCCGGTTCACCCAGGCGTCCCGGGTCAACACCGAGCGGATGCGCGCCAATGTGGTCGAGGCGGCCGAGCAATGCGGCATCCTCAGCATCGCCAGCGTGGCCGAGCCGGTGCCGCTGGAGCGCTTCCTGAGCCAGCGCCCCGCTGATCGCCTGCTGATCTTCTGCGACGAGGCGGCCGAGGTCCAGGATCCCATTCAGGGCCTGCAAGCCGCACGCGAGACCGGACGCGGTATCGACGTGCTGATCGGCCCCGAAGGCGGTTTTGCCGAGGAAGAGCGGGCGCTGTTGCTGCGCCAGCCCAGGATCCTGCGGCTGGCGCTCGGCCCCCGCATCATGCGGGCAGACACCGCCGCCGTCGCCGCCCTGGCGCTGGTGCAGGCGGTGCTGGGCGATTGGAACGGCAAAAGCGCCTGATCCTGCGCATTGCCCACCCGTTAAGCGATTGACCCTTTGGAGGTCGAAACCGCTGTCGGGCCATGCTAAGGGCTGCGCCAATTCGCCTCCCCTAGCCTGCCCGGTTCCGCCGGGACGATGGACCCCTGAGATGACCGCGACTGCCACCTCAAATGCTGCCGGCTCCGCCGCCTGGGCGGATACGCTGCTCTTGTCGTTCGCGCAGGCCGGCTACGTCAGGGCCGAGCCCGCCATCCTGCAACCGGCCGAGCCCTTCCTGGACCTCTCCGGCGAGGACATCCGCAAGAGCCTGTATCTGACCACCGACCTCTCCGGCGAGGAGCTCTGCCTGCGCCCGGACCTGACCATTCCTGTCGCGCGCGACTATCTGGCCTCGGGGCGCGCCGGCCAGCCGGCGGGGTTCAGCTACCTCGGTCCGGTGTTCCGCTACCGCAGCGGCCAGGCCAGCGAATTCCTCCAGGCCGGCATCGAATCATTCGCCCGTCAGGACCGCGCCGCGGCCGATGCCGAGATGCTGGCGCTCGCGCTGGAGGCGACGGCCGCTTTCGGCGTCCGCGACGTCGAGATCCGTACCGGCGATGTCGCCTTGTTCAATGCGCTGCTCGACGCGCTCAACCTCTATCCGGTCTGGCGCCGCCGCCTGATCAAGGATTTCAACCGCAAGATCAGCCTGGAACAGGATCTGGAGCGGCTCGCGGCCGCGACCAAAGCGACGCGCAGCGAGTATGAGGGCGTGCTGGCGGCCCTTGCCGGCTCCGACCGCAAGGCGGCGCTCGCCTTCGTCACCGATCTGATGTCGATCGCCGGCACCACCAATGTCGGCGGCCGCACCACGGCCGAGATCGCCGATCGCTTCCTCGAGCAATCGACGCTGAAGGGCGGCGCGCTGCCGCGCGAGGCGATCGCCGTGCTCAAGCGCTTCCTGTCGATCGCGGGCAATCCCGACGATGCCATCGCCGAGCTGCGCACACTCACGACCGACGCGAAGCTCGATCTCGCCTCCGCGATCGATCAGTTCGAGAGCCGGGTCGGTTTCATGGCCGCGCGCGGCATCGACGTGAAGCAGACTCGTTTCTCGACCGCGTTCGGGCGTGGGCTCGATTATTACACCGGCTTCGAATTCGAGCTGCATCACAGGGGCAACGGCGCCGAGCCGCTGGTCGCCGGCGGCCGCTATGACGGGCTGCTGACCCAGCTCGGCTCGGCCGCGCCGATCCCCGCGGTTGGCTTCTCGGTCTGGGTGGACGCGCTGAACCGGATCGGCCGCAAGGTGGGAGCTTAAGTCATGAGCGCGCCATTCGTTCTGGCCGTTCCCTCCAAGGGCCGCCTGCAGGAGAACACCGAGGCCTTCTTTGCCCGTGCCGGCCTCAAGCTGTCGAAGGCCGGCGGCGTCCGCGACTACCGCGGCATCATCGCAGGGCTCGACAATGTCGAGGTCGCCTATCTCTCGGCGAGCGAGATCGCCGCGCAATTGTCCCGCGGACTTGCCCATCTCGGCGTCACCGGTGAAGATCTCGTGCGCGAGAACATCGCCGATGCCGACAAGCGCGTATCGCTGATCGACGGGCTCGGCTTCGGTTATGCCGACGTCGTCGTCGCGGTGCCGCAGGCCTGGATCGACGTCCGCACCATGGCCGACCTCGACGACGTCACCACCGGCTTCCGCGAGCAGCATCACATGCGAATGCGGGTCGCGACCAAGTTCGTCAACCTCACCCGCGGCTTCTTCCAGGCTCACGGCATCACCGATTACCGCATCGTCGAAAGCGCGGGCGCCACCGAAGGCGCACCGGCGGCCGGCAGCGCCGAGCTGATCGTCGACATCACCACCACCGGCGCGACGCTCGCCGCCAATGGCCTGCGGGTGCTCGACGACGGCGTGATCCTGCGCAGCCAGGCCAACCTGGTGGCCGCCAAGGAGGCCGATTGGTCGCCGCAGGCGCGCGAGACGGCGCGTGTCATCCTCGATCACATCGCAGCACGGGCGCGAGCCAACAAGTATCGCGAAGTCCGCACCCGCTTCCGGCAATGCGATGCCGCCCTGCTTCAGGAAGCCCACAGCCGGTTCGGCGTGGAGGCCCCGTTCGGCGGTCCGACCTCGTCAGGCATGCTGACCCTGCACTGCCCACCGGGGCAGCTCTACGCGCTGGCGAGCTTCCTGCGCGAGCATGGCGCCGAGACCGTCTCGGTGGTCTCGCTCGACTACGTGTTCGACCGGGAGAACCCGCTGTTCGTCAAGCTCGAGGCGTTCCTGCGGCGGTGAGCCCCAGGTCCGTTCCGTTCAGCTTTGCGACAGAAAACGGCAGCTACCATATGCTGTTGAGATGACCTAAAGGCCTCTGGAACCTTGATCGATGACGCTGGGCTCTGACGTTTCCGGCATGACGACCACCGCAGCCAACGCCGCAGCGAAGGGGCTGTCGATCGTCATCCCCGTCTACAACGAGGCGGCAGGCCTCACCGCTCTGCACCAGCGCATCTGCGAGCTCGCCAAGACCCTGCGGCAGCGCTATCGCCTGTCTTGCGAGGTCGTCTATGTCGACGACGGCAGCAAGGATGCGACGCTGTCGATCGCGCGGTCATTGCCGGCCGACGCCATCGACGTTCAGGTGGTGTCGCTGTCGCGCAATTTCGGCAAGGAGGCTGCGCTGATGGCGGGCCTGGACCATGCCCGCCTCGGCGCCGTCATGTTCATGGACGGCGACGGCCAGCATCCGCCGGCGCTGGTCGAACAGCTGGTGCGGCACTGGATCGATGACGGCTATGACGTCGTCTACACCGCCAAGGCGCATCGCGACAACGAGCCCTTCCTGCGCCGGGTCGCGGTGCACGGCTTCTACGCGCTGATCAATTGGGGCGCCCGCCAGAAGATTCCGGAGGACGCCGGCGATTTCCGCCTGCTGTCACCGCGCGCGGTCGCTGCGCTGAGGCAGCTGCCGGAACGCAACCGCTTCTTCAAGGGCCTCGCCAGCTGGATCGGTTTCCGCCAGATCCGCGTCGACTACGAGCCCGCAGCGCGTGCACATGGCGTCACCACCTTCAACGCCGCGAGCCTGCTTGGCCTGTCGATCGAGGGCCTGACCTCGTTTTCAGTGGCGCCCTTGCGCTTCGCCAGCCTGCTCGGCGTCATTCTCGCAGGAGGCGCTTTCCTGTTCGGCCTTTCGATCCTCTGGGAGGTGTTCACGACCGGCAAACAGGTGCCCGGCTATCCTTCGCTCGTGATCGGCCTGATGACGATCGGCGGCGTGCAGCTCATCATGATCGGCATCGTCGGCGAATATATCGGCAAGATCCTCTCCGAGCTGAAGGCACGCCCGATCTACTTCGTCGCCGAGCACAGCGAGAAGCATTTCGAAGCCGATGAGGCTGCGAGCAGGACGGCAGCCGAATGAGCGTGGCCGCGAGCCCGCGGCGGATCTGGCTCTGCGCCGACGATTACGGCATCAGCCCGGGCGTCAACCGCGCCATCCGCGACCTGATCGAACGCGGCCGTCTCAACGCCACGTCGGTGATGATGGTGGGGCCGGCGATCGCGCGCAGCGACGTCGAGGCGCTGCAGGCTTCGGCAACGCAAAGCCCGCGTTGCGCGATCGGATTGCACGTGACGCTGTCGGCGCCGTTCCGGCCGCTCACCATGCATTTCCGCCCTTTGGACGGCGACATGTTCTTCGCCTTTCCCAAGCTGCTGCGCGCCGGACTGATGCGCCGGCTCGACCGTGAATTCATCCGCAACGAGGTGAAGGCGCAGCTGGCGGCCTTCACGGACGCGTTCGGCCGCGCCCCTGACTTCGTCGACGGTCACCAGCACGTGCAGCTGTTCCCGCAGGTGCGCGACGGCTTCGTCGATGCGGTGGTCGAGGCTGCGCCAAGCGCCTGGGTGCGCCAGGGCGGCCGCGATCTGCCGCTGGCGCAGCGGCTGGCCTCGCCGAAGGCCATGGTGCTCGATATCCTCAGCGCGCAATTCCGCCGCCGCGCCGGCCGTGCCGGCCTCAGCTTCAACCCAGGCTTCGCCGGCGCCTATGATTTCACGCGCGCCGCCGATTTCGGCGCGCTGATGCGGCAATTCCTGGACGGCCTTCCCGATGGCGGCCTCGTGATGTGCCATCCCGGCTTCGTCGACGATGTCCTCACCGGCCTCGACCCCATGACCGACGTGCGTGAACGCGAACATGCTTATCTCGCCGGCGAGGCTTTCGCGCGTTTGCTGGCGGACAGCAACGTGACGCTGGGATGAACGGCGAAAAGCGCGCCAGAGGCAGCTTGTCGCATACCGAAATTTAATCCGGCCGGCACTGTTGGGGCCATAATGGAACCCTACATCTCCTCTCGCGCTTGGTTTCGCGCGAAGGAGACAGATCATGACGCCGCAGGAACGCCAGCTCGTCGACGACCTTTTCGACCGGCTTTCAAAGCTGGAAAATGCACCGCGCGATCCCGATGCGATCGCCGCGATCTCCGACGGCCTGCGCAAGGCGCCCGGCGCCATCTACGCGCTGGTGCAGACCACGCTCGTCCAGGACGAAGCGCTAAAGCGCGCCAATGCCCGCATCCAGGAGCTGGAAGCGGCCCACGCGCCCGAGCAGGCGCAGTCCGGCGGCTTCCTCGATACCATGCGCGACACGCTGTTCGGATCGAGCCCCTCGCGCGGATCGGTTCCGAACGTGCCCCCGCGTGAGCAGCGGCCGGTCTGGAACACCGGCCAGACAATGCAGCAGACGCAGCCGGGCTACGGCGCGCCGCCTTATGGACAGGCCTATGGCCAGGGTCCGGGTCAGGGTTATGGCGCTGCGCCGATCGGCGGTGGCGGCGGCTCGTTCCTTGGCACAGCGGCGGCGGCCGCCGCTGGCGTCGTCGGCGGCTCGCTGCTGCTCTCGAGCATCCGCGGCATGATGGGCGGATCGCACCAGCAGGCTTTTGGCGACACCAACGCGCTCGGCGACCGCAGTCCCTGGGGCGGCGGCGGCGATCAGTCCGGCGGCTCGCTCGCGCGCGATGCCGGTCTCGACGACATCGGCTCGAACCGGGAGTCCCGTCACGACTTCTTCGACCAGGCGTCGAACGACCGCGACAACAGCGACCAGAACTACGGCAACGATCGCGATGACAGCTTCGACACGGCGGCCGACGACAGCGACTTCGGCAGCGACGACGGCGGCAGCGATTACGCGTAAGGTCGCCTGCTAACGTCACAAACAAAAGCGGCCGCCCGGAAGGCGGCCGTTTTCATTTTTAAGCAGCTTGGCTCGAAGCTTTTTCCTTCTCCCCTTGTGGGAGAAGGTGGCGCGAAGCGCCGGATGAGGGGTTCTCTCCGCTCGCAAAGCTGTTCGTGAGGAGAGAACCCCTCACCCGCCTCGCTGCGTGAGGCACCCTCTCCCACAAGGGGAGAGGGTAAAAAGAAATCACATCACCACGACCTTGGTACCGACATTGACGCGGCCGTAGAGGTCGATGACGTCCTCATTGCGCATGCGGATGCAGCCGGAGGAGACGTTGGTGCCGATGGTCCAGGGCTCGTTGGAGCCGTGGATGCGATAGAGCGTCGAGCCGAGATACATCGCGCGGGCACCGAGCGGATTTTCCGGGCCGCCTTCCATGTGCCTGGGCAGATCGGGCCGGCGCGCGAGCATTTCCGCCGGCGGCGTCCAGTCCGGCCATTCGCGCTTGGCGGTGATCGATTTCACGCCGGACCAGGTGAAGCCGGGACGGCCGACGCCGATGCCGTAGCGCAGTGCCCGGCCGTTGCCCTCGACGAGATAGAGGAACTTGTTCGGCGTATCGACCACGATCGTGCCGGGACTTTCCTTGCCGCTATAGTCAACGAGTTGTTTCTCGAATTTCGGATCGAACGGACGCTGCCGCGGATCGACCGCCTCCTGCTGGAGAGACGCGCCCTGCTGATATCCGCCGTGCTGATAACCACCCTGCATCTGCGGCTCGCCCATCGGCGGCAGGCGCCGCTGGTCGTAATAGCCCGGCTGCCGCTGATACACCGGCTGCTCCGGCGCGTAGGCCGGGCCGCGGCCGGGGCCATCGCCGAACAGGAATTCGATGAAGCCACCGCCCATGTTGGAATTGGACGCCATGCGCACCGGCGCCGGCGGCACGCGCGGCTGGTACAGCACTGCAGGCGGATTGTTCGGCACGCTGTTGTCGAAGGCGCTGGCGTCGTTCGCGCCGGCCATGAAGGTGCAAGCGCTGCCGAGCAGCGCGACAGACATTTTCTTGAACATCGACGTACTCTGTACTGTTTCGTCTAGATCACATGCGTCGTGGAGAGCCGGTGGCTGATCCGCGCTCTTCGACGTGGTCAATAAAAAGCAAAAGCCGTTTTGTTTGGTAAACGGAAGGCGCGTTTCGATTCACCACGTCGCGAGCGCGCCTGCAATTTGGCGATCAGCGTTTATTTTCGATGAACGCCGCCCGGTGATGGTTAATCGCTTCTTTGCGCCGCGTCGCGCGCGGCCGATCAGCAGTTCCTGCTGTGAACTTCGTGTTAAATCGCTTCTGCCTACAAAGACGCGTGAGTGAGGTGGGGGGAGTATCCTGATGGCTGTTCACCGCAAGCGTTTTCGCGTCGAAGATATCGTCGGTGGCGAGATGCCCATTGTAGACGTAACTGAAGAGGCACTCCCGATGCACAGCGAGATCATGGCCGAGCTTCGCGCGATCCGCGCCCAGATGGCGAAGGGCATCGTCGCGGCCCCGCTGTCCGGCAGCGCTGCGATGGCGGCGATCGACGCCTCGACCGCGCACGAGCTTGCCGAAGCGCGCACCATGCTCGAGACCTACCGGGCGCAGATCGAGCAATGCGAGAAGCTGAAGGTCGAGCTCGACCTCATCCACGACGCCATCGACCGCACCAAGCGCGAGATCGCGACGCTGCACGGCAAGAGCTTCGACGGCGGCGAGATGGCCAAGGTCAACGGCGAGCTCGGCGCGGTGGTCGGCGGCACCGAGCAGGCGACCCAGCAGATCCTTGAAGCCGCGGAATCGATCGACCAGGCCGCCAGCGCGATGTCCAAGGTGGACTCGATCGATCAGCAGAAGCGCCTTGCCGACGACATCCAGGAACGCGTCATTTCGATCTTCGAAGCCTGCAACTTCCAGGACCTGACCGGTCAGCGCATCAGCAAGGTCATGGGCACGATGAAGTTCATCGAGCAGCACATCAACGCGATGATGGAGATCTGGGGCGGCGTCGACGCTATCAAGTCCCATGTGCCGGCGCAGGTCGACAACCGCACCGAGGACGAGAAGCTCCTCAACGGCCCCAAGCTCGCCGGCGACGTCGGCCACGCCTCGCAGGACGACATCGACGCGCTGTTCGACTGAGCGGGCGACGACAAAGGAATAACAAAACGCCGGCCTTGGGCCGGCGTTTTTTTTGTCTCTCGCTGTCATTCCGGGGCGGTCCGCAGGACCGAACCCGGAATCTCGAGGTTCTCAGGTGCGCAAGTGCGCACCATAGTTCACGCTTCGCGTGCCCCGGAACGACAGAAGACTACGCCCTCGGCGCGCAGCGGACGTAGACCATGTTGCCGTAGCGGGTGGCGGCGTCCTTGTCGATGAAGCGGGTGATCATGACGCGACCGTCGAAGGAGACGATCTCGCGGTCCTGCTCGCCGGGGGTCGGGCCGGCCGGTCCGATGTAGTTCTTGCCGCTCGGCGAGCCCTTCAGCCGCAGTTCCTGCGGCGTTGCCTGGTCGGCGAGATGCATGATCACGCCGCCGGAGGAACCGGCGGTGATCACGTAGGGGTTCTTGCATTGCTCGCGCGCCATCTTCTCGGTGCGGGCGCGGTCGGCCGGGTTCTGGAACGAGGCGAGGCCCCAGCGGCCGACGATCTCGTCGGCGCGGATGGTGGCCGGCATTTCGGGAGTGACGCCCGGTTCGGTCTCCGGCGGCGGGGACGACGTGAGAGACGGCAGGCTGAAGCCGCCGCCGCAGGCGCCCAGCAGCAGCGCCAGACAAGAAGCGGCCGCCAGATTGGCAACCGTGCGCGCGTGAGCCGAACTGATCATGGCATTCCCCCGAACAAGACCATGGCCGCACCCCTCCCGCAGCCAAGCGCAAAACCGCTGCCGGAGCAATGACGTCGTTCTTTACGCCGACGCCCCGAGCGAGTTTCCAATGCCACCATCCTATATCCGCCTCAACAACCGCTTAACCACCTTTGCTTGACAGGATCGCGGCCAAGCCATATTTCCGGACCCACTATTAGCACTCGGAAAGCCCGATTGCTAAGCGTACCGTTCACCCTCGAAGAGAGGGGGACGGAAGCGCCGCCCCACCGACCCCACTACTTCCGAAGCGAGCCTCCAAAGGGAAACGTCATGGCTAAATCCAAATTTCGTCCGCTGCATGACCGTGTCGTGGTCAAACGTATCGACGCCGAGGAAAAGACCAAGGGCGGCATCATCATTCCGGACACGGCCAAGGAAAAGCCGTCCCAGGGCGAGGTCGTCGCCGTCGGCCCCGGCGGCCGCGACGAGACCGGCAAGCTGATCCCGATCGACCTCAAGGTCGGCGACCGTGTGCTGTTCGGCAAGTGGTCGGGCACCGAGGTCAAGATCGACAACGAAGAGCTCCTGATCATGAAGGAGTCGGACATCATGGGCGTGCTGGCCTAAGGCCATCCGCCTGAACGGCCACTGAATGTGCCGCAGTCATGCCCGGGCAGAAGCGCGAAGCGCGTCTTCGCGCTAGATGACCCGGGCATCCATCCCTCCTCACAAGATGATGGATTGCCGGGTCAAGCCCGGCAATGACGAAGAGAGCGCCGCACGGCACAAGACAACACACATCACGTAACACGAGGGATTGCAGACCATGGCTGCCAAAGACGTCAAGTTTTCCGGAGACGCGCGCGATCGCATGCTGCGCGGCGTCGACATTCTCGCCAACGCCGTCAAGGTGACGCTCGGCCCCAAGGGTCGCAACGTCGTCATCGAGAAGAGCTTCGGCGCCCCCCGCATCACCAAGGACGGCGTCACGGTCGCCAAGGAGATCGAGCTCGAGGACAAGTTCGAGAACATGGGCGCCCAGATGGTGCGTGAAGTCGCCTCCAAGACCAACGACCTCGCCGGCGACGGCACCACCACCGCGACCGTGCTGGCCCAGGCCATCGTGCGCGAAGGCGCCAAGGCGGTCGCTGCCGGCATGAACCCGATGGACCTCAAGCGCGGCATCGACAGTGCGGTTGCCGCCGTCATCAAGGACATCGAGAAGCGCGCCAAGCCGGTCGCCGCCTCCTCCGAGGTCGCCCAGGTCGGCACCATCTCCGCCAACGGCGATGCCGCCATCGGCAAGATGATCGCCCAGGCGATGCAGAAGGTCGGTAACGAGGGCGTCATCACCGTCGAGGAGAACAAGTCGCTCGAGACCGAGGTCGACATCGTCGAGGGCATGAAGTTCGACCGCGGCTATCTCAGCCCCTACTTCGTCACCAATGCCGAGAAGATGACCGCCGAGCTCGAGGACGCCTACATCCTCCTGCACGAGAAGAAGCTCTCGGGCCTGCAGGCCATGCTGCCGGTGCTGGAAGCCGTCGTGCAGTCGGGCAAGCCGCTCGTCATCATCGCCGAGGACGTCGAGGGCGAGGCGCTGGCCACCCTGGTCGTCAACCGGCTCCGTGGTGGCCTGAAGGTGGCCGCGGTGAAGGCGCCTGGCTTCGGTGACCGCCGCAAGGCCATGCTGGAGGACATCGCGATCTTGACCGGCGGCCAGCTGATCTCCGAGGAGCTCGGCATCAAGCTCGAGAACGTCACGGTGAAGATGCTCGGCCGTGCCAAGAAAGTGGTGATCGACAAGGAGAACACCACGATCGTCAACGGCGCCGGCAAGAAGCCCGACATCGAGGCCCGGGTCGGCCAGATCAAGGCCCAGATCGAGGAGACCACCTCGGACTACGACCGCGAGAAGCTGCAGGAGCGCCTCGCCAAGCTCGCCGGCGGCGTCGCGGTGATCCGCGTCGGTGGCGCCACCGAGATCGAGGTCAAGGAGAAGAAGGACCGCGTCGAGGACGCGCTCAACGCCACCCGCGCCGCGGTTCAGGAAGGTATCGTCCCCGGCGGCGGCGTCGCGCTGCTCCGCGCCAAGAAGGCAGTCGGCCGTCTCACCAACGCCAATGACGACGTCCAGGCCGGCATCAATATCGTGCTGAAGGCGCTGGAAGCCCCGATCCGCCAGATCTCCGAGAACGCCGGCGTGGAAGGCTCGATCGTGGTCGGCAAGATCCTGGAGAACAAGTCCGAGACGTTCGGCTTCGACGCCCAGAACGAGGACTATGTCGACATGGTCGAGAAGGGCATCATCGATCCCGCCAAGGTGGTGCGCACCGCGCTGCAGGACGCCTCCTCCGTGGCCGGCCTGCTGGTGACCACCGAAGCCATGGTCGCCGAGCTGCCCAAGAAGGAAGCCCCGCCCGCCATGCCCCCGGGCGGCGGCATGGGCGGCTTCTAAGCCTGTCGTTCCGTGACAAAGTTGCGAAGGCCGCCTCCGGGCGGCCTTCTTTTTTGCCGACCCTGCCCGTTTCGCTTTCCGATTCAACCAGCGGCCAAAACCCACTACGGTGGCGCGCCGATTCTGATGTTTGGGCATGATCCGCTCGGAAGACCGCTTCACACTTTTTCCGGATCATGGCCGTTGCGCGAGGATGTCATCGATGCGTGCGCTCCTGGTTTGCTCCACGGCCGTTCTGGCCCTGCTCGCCGTTCCGCCGCAGGCCTCCGCCCAGATGAAGCTGTCGCCGAAGGCGACCGCGCCGGGCGGACTTGAGACGCGCTACTTCACCTCGATCGACGGGCTGATGGACGGCAATGCCGACGTGATCCTGAAGGAGACGCGCCAGGGCAAGACGGTGACCGCGGCGGTGCTCGACGTCTGCTACCCCATCGCGAAGAACTCCGAGCGCAAGGACCGCTTCGTCGTCAACCTCCAGGTCGCGGGCCAGACGCTGACCGGAACGACGCAGAGCATCAGTGAGAAGTCGCCGGTCAGCGTCAAGCTGACGCGCAAGCAGTCCGGCGACATGTTCGAATTCCGCGGCCAGATCGCAATCGGCCAGGCGGTGACCGAAGTCACCTCGCCGGACAATTCCGATCTCAGCGAAAAGGAATTCCTGGACAGTCAGAGCTCCGACGACGGCATCACGCCGCAGCCGAAGGATTTCACCGACGTCTCGCCGGAAGCGATCGCGGTCAAGGTCAAGCTCGACGCCGCGACCGACTTCCTGAAGAGCCTGAAGGGCCAGGAGGTCGAGGTGACGCTGGCGAGCCTCAATGTCGGCTGCGATGCGCTGCGCGCGGGCGAGCAGACCATCACCATGTCCGTCGATCCCGAGCGCGCCGGCGCGCTGCTGGCCAAGTTCAAGGCGATGCCCGGCGTCACCGCCGCAGGCTGGACCGCGGGCATGACCGAGATGGACCGTACCATCCGCTTCCCCGCGGCGGACTGGCGCGAGGGCGACAAGATCAACAAGGGCAAGCTCGCAACGGCGGTGGCGAACGTGCTGAGCAGGACGCTCGCGGCAAAGCCGGTCGCGCAAAACTTCAACCCGGCCACCGGCAAGCTCAAGCTGGTGTTCAAGCGGCCGAACCAGGATCATCCGGCGCTCGAACTCACCGACACGATCGAGGTCGCAGGCCTGGTCTCGCCCGACAAGCCGGGCACCACCGACAAGCTCATGCTCTGGATCGGCAGCCCGGTGATCACCACCGCCGACGAGGGCAGCGGTGCCAGGCTCAATCTGTCCGACGATGCGAGCCTCGACGAAGAAGGCGATCTGCCCGACGACAACGGTTCGATCGAGGCGCTCGTCAAGGAGCTGAAGGGCCAGCGCTGGGACGCCGACAAGTCGGTGTGGAAATAGGCTCTCGTGCCCCGGACGCAGCGCGAA
This sequence comes from Bradyrhizobium glycinis, assembly GCF_016031655.1. Classification (GTDB taxonomy): domain Bacteria; phylum Pseudomonadota; class Alphaproteobacteria; order Rhizobiales; family Xanthobacteraceae; genus Bradyrhizobium; species Bradyrhizobium glycinis. Next base: position 87,417 of record NZ_JACCHQ010000025.1, on the reverse strand, counting down.
GCGCTGCGAGCCGGGGCCCAGAGGCCACACACACGATTGCAGAAAGAGTCTGGGTCCCGGCTCTGCGGAGCGTCACTTCGTGCCGCACCGCGTCCGGGACACGAGAGCGCTGCTTGCGATTTTAGTTCCCCGTCGTCCTGAAGCGCAATGGCTTCGGGCCGATCAGCGTCAGCACGTCGCCCTGGCGCTTCCAGGTCTCGACGCTGCCGAGGGCTGCGACGAGCTCGTCGTCGGCCTGCGCTCTCGCCGGCGGACAGTTGCGGTCCTGGATCTGGCCGGGGACGAAGATCACGGTGTTGCCGGCGACCGAGAACTGGCCTTTGCCGCCCTTGCACCAGAGCTCCAGCACGACCTCCCCATTGTCGCCGATCTCGATGTTGGGAATCCGCTTCGAGCCTGCTTGCGGCAACGCCTCAAGTGTCATCTCGGTGCCGAACGGAAACCCCTCCTGGGCACGCGCGAGCGTAGACATCGCGAGCATTGCAACCGCCGCACACTGCAAGCGCAGAAGCGAAACCATGAGACCTCTCGACCCGACCTGATTTGCGGCACCTTCTATAGGACGACCGTGCCGTTGAGAAGGTTCGCGGCAGACGCACAAATCCCCGCGGGGACGAGCCTCGCGAGGATTTGTGGGCGCGGCTTGGAACCCTACTTCAGGACCAGCGCCGTGAACGGCCAGACATAGGCCTGCAACGTCACGAGCACGCCGACGAGACACGCCAGCACGATCGAGTGCCAGAACACGAAGCGCAGGATCGTGCCCTCATGGCCGTACCAATTGGTGGCGGTGGAGGCGACCACGATCGACTGCGCGTCGATCATCTTGCCCATCACACCGCCGGAGGAGTTCGCCGCCGCCATCAGCACCGGCGACAGGCCGAGCTGCTCGGAGGTGATCTTCTGCAGGTTGCCGAACAGCACGTTGGAGGCGGTGTCCGATCCGGTCAGCGCGACGCCCAGCCAGCCGAGCAGCGTGCCGAAGAAGGGATAGAGCACGCCGGTGGCGGCGAAGGCGAGACCGAGCGTGGCGTCGACACCGGACAGGCGCGTCAAGGTGCCGATCGCGAGCATCGCCGAGATCGTGATCAGCGAGATCGCGCAGAGCCGGATGGTGCGGCCATATTGGATCAAAAGCTTGCCGGGACCGACGCCCATCAACAGGCCGGAGATGACGGCCGCTATCAGCATGCCGGTGCCGGTGAAGGACAGGTAGGTGAAGGCGAACACCGCGCTCTCCTTCGTCGGCCCTGGCGCAACCGGCGGCATCTTGTTGATCATCTGGTGCAGCTCGGGAACGGGATAGTTCCAGACGAAGATCGAGTTTGCCCAGGCCTTGAAGGCGCCGTTGCCCCAGACCAGCATCACGACGCAGACGATGATCCATGGCAACAGCGCGCTAAACAGCTCGCTCTGCGTCAGCGGCGTCTTGTCGAGCGGCTTCGCCGCCGCCATCGTCGCGGCCGATTCGTCGCGGCCGCGCAGCGCCGGGGACAGCCAGAGCTGCCTCGGCTGCCACACCTTCAGGAACAGGATCAGCGCGCCCATCGAGATCAGCGAGGCGCCGATGTCGACGATCCAGGGATTGATGTGGTTCGAGATCACGTATTGCGGGATGGCGAACGAGACGCCGGTGACGAGGATCGCGGGCCAGACGTCCTTCATGCCCCTCCAGCCCGCGAACGCCCACACCACCCAGAACGGCACGATCAGCGAGAAGAACGGCAATTGCCGTCCGACCATGGCGCCCAGGATGTAGGGATCGAGGCCGGTGACCGAGGCGAGGCCCTGGATCGGCGTGCCCAGCGCGCCATAGGCGACCGGCGCGGTGTTGGCGATCAGCGACAGGCCCGACGCCGCGAGCGGCGAGAAGCCGAGCCCGATCAGCACCGCGCCCGTGATCGCGACCGGCGTGCCGAAGCCCGAGGCGCCCTCGAAGAACGCGCCGAACGAGAACGCGATCAGCAGCAATTGCAGCCGCCGGTCCTCGGTGACGCCGCCGACCGCGCGCTTGAGCAGCTCGAAACGCCCGGTGGTCACCGTGACCTGGTAGAGGAAGATGACGTTGAGGACGATCCAGCCGATCGGGAAGAACCCGGTGACGATGCCCAGCACCGAAGCGCGGATCGACATGTTCGCCGGCATGGTGAAGACCAAGATCGTGATCAGGTTGGTCACGATCACGGCGATGATTGCTGCGATATGCGCCTGGACGCGGCCGCTCGCGATCAAAACCAGCAGCGTGACGACGGGAACCGCCGCCGCAATCGTCGACAGCACCGGGCTGTGCAGCGGGTCATAGATTTGATTCCACATCGTCTTCCTCCCCACGCATGTTCGCTACAGGCGCCCGCGTGGAGAGCCGGTCCTGCTTGACGCGGGAAGCGATAGCCCCCGCGTTGGACGTGAATTCCTCGCGATGCGGCGGTTCCCGGCCGCTCACAAGGTCGCGAAATCCCGGAGCACCCCGCCCCGCACCGTCGGGTGCCATGCTAGGGTTGCTGGCTGCGACAATCCAACGCAAATTGCAGAACTTGCGACTTTAGTCTAAGCGCGCCCGTTTCCGCCGTTGCCTCAAGTCGTTGGCTCCGGGCATTTGTGCACATCCCCCGAGGAGACCCTGCTCTGTGAAGAACATCAGCGCCACGCTCGCGATCGTCTGGCGAATCGCCGCCCCCTATTTCCGGTCGGAGGACAAATGGGCGGGCCGCGGCCTGCTTGCCGTCGTCGTCGCCATGGAGCTGGTGCTGGTCGCGATTAATGTGCTGCTCAATCAATGGCAGAACCGGTTCTATAGCGCGCTGCAGGCCTACGATCTGCCCGAGTTCATCAAGGAAGTCTGGATCTTCCTTGGCCTTGCCTTCACCTTCGTCGCGCTGGCCGTCTACAAGCTCTACCTGAACCAGTGGCTCCAGATCCGCTGGCGCCAATGGCTGACGCAACATTATCTCGGCGAATGGCTCGACGGTGCCACGCATTACCGCATGCAGCTCAAGGGCGACGCCGCCGACAATCCGGACCAGCGTGTCACCGAGGACGTCAAGACGTTCGTCGAACAGACGCTGACCATCGGCCTTGGCCTTCTGTCCTCGGTCGTGACGCTGGCCTCGTTCGTCGTCATCCTGTGGGGCCTGTCCTACAAGGCGCCCTTGTATCTCTACGGCACCGATATCGTCGTCCCCGGTTTTCTGGTCTGGTGCGCGGTGGCCTACGCGATCGCGGGAACCGCGCTGACCCACTGGATCGGTTCTCCCCTCATCAATCTCAATTTCGAGCAGCAGCGCTTCGAAGCCGATTTCCGCTTCAACCTGATCCGCGTGCGCGAGAATTCCGAGCAGATCGCGCTTCTGAAAGGCGAGAACGCTGAGCGCGGGCGTCTGCTGCAGCGTTTCGGCTTCGTCATCGGCAATTGGTACGAGATCATGCGCCGGACCAAGCGCCTGACCGCCTTCACCGCGAGCTACGGTCAGGCCGCCACGATCTTTCCCTATGTGGTGGTGGCGCCTGCCTACTTCGCCAAGCGCATCCAGCTCGGCGACATGATGCAGACCGGCTCAGCGTTCGGCAGCGTGCAGGACGCGCTGTCCTTCTTCGTCACCGCCTACCGTTCGTTGGCCGAATGGCGCGCGGTGATTGCCCGCCTTGATGGCTTCGAGATGTCGGTCGCCTCGGCGGTCAATCTGCCGGCACATGAGCCTGCCATCGCGCTGGAGGTCGCCGGCCGCCGTATCGACCTCGAGCAGCTCTGCGTGAACCTGCCCAACGGCACGCCGCTGGTGGCCGCCAAGGCCTTCACCATTCAGGCCTCGGAGCGCGTGCTGGTGACCGGACCGTCCGGCTCCGGCAAGTCCACGCTGTTCAGGGCCATCGCCGGCATTTGGCCCTTCGGCACCGGCACGGTTGTGGTTCCGGAAAAGGCAAAGCTGATGATGCTGCCGCAGCGGCCCTATTTCTCGGTCGGCGTGTTGCACGATGCCGTGGTCTATCCGGCAGCGCCGAGCGCGTTCGACGCCGCGCAGGTCCGCGACGCCCTGATCGCGGTCGGGCTGCCCGATCTCGCCGGGCGGCTGGACGAGGATGGCCACTGGAACAGGACGCTCTCGCTCGGCGAGCAGCAGCGTCTCGCGCTTGCGCGCGCGCTGCTGCATGCGCCGGACTATCTGTTCCTGGACGAAGCCACCGCCTCGCTCGACGAGCCGTCGGAAGCCCGGCTCTACCGGTTGCTGGCGGAGAGACTGCCGCACGCCACCATCGTCTCGATCGGCCACCGCTCAACGCTCGATGCCTTCCACAGCCGCAAGGTGGCGCTGGTGAAGGACGGTGCGATCCACGTCGTCGGCGGCGAGCGGGCTGCGGCGGAGCCGAGCGCCGCGCGCTGAGGCGCACTCTGTGGCCGCTGGTCGTCAAGTTCGAGTCGTCACTCCATACACTCGTCATGCTCGGGCTTGACCCGGGCATCCACGTCTTTCTGGCCTCGGAGCTAACACGTGGATGGCCGGGTCAAGCCCGGCCATGACCATGGAGAAAGCAAAAGGGCGGCAGATCGCTCTGCCGCCCTCGTGGATAGTCTCGGGAAGAGACTTACTTCAGGTTGGTCATCGCCGTCAGGTCGAAGGAGAGCTTGGCCACGCCGGCCGCGCTGCACCAGTTGGAGCCGAAGCCGCCCGGGTTGATGGGGGTGAAGCTGCCGGTGAACTTCGCGGTGTGATCGCTGGTGAAGGCGTTGCAGTCGCCCTTGTTCAGGTCGGTGTCGTAGTAGCGCAGATCGAGCGTGAACACCTTGTAGGTGAAGCCGACGCCGACGTTCCAGGTGTTGTAGCTCGGCTCCTTGATGCCGTTCGCGTACACCGGATCGCCCGCGATGCCGTAGAAGATGTCGGACGTGCCGAACCACTGACGGCCGAACTCACCCGACACATACATGCCGACGCCACTGGCACCGAAGATCGTGCTCGGCGCGGTCCACTTGGCGGTGATCGAGGCGTAATTGCCCCAGGCGCCGAGGTTCAGGAAGTTCGGCGAATAGTACTCGTTGAAGCCGACCGTCCACTGATCGTTGATGGTGACGTTCAGCTTGGCATAGCCTTCGTAGAAGCTCGCGTTCTTCTTGGCGAAGTTGCCGTTGATGGGAAGGCCGATCGCGCCCTGCGAGTAGTCGATGTCGCTGCCGCAATTGCCCTGCAGCAGGGTGCCCTGCGAGCCGAAGCATTGTCCGCCCGGATAGAGGTAGCCCCAGACACCGAAGTCGAAGGCGAACATGCCGAAGGTCGGGCGGATACCGCCGTAGATATCGACTTCCGCCGCGGCGCGGTTCGGGAAGGAGATGCTCGAGGCGGACGTACCGATGTAGAGCTGGAGGTCCTTGTTGACGTTGTAGCGCGGCTCGAAATAGGCCGTGACCGACGGCTTATGGTTCGACTGCGTGATACCGCGGAAAATGTAATCGCTCATGATGCCGCCGCCGAAGGCGATATCCCAGGGATCGAAGGCCGGGGGCGGCGGAGCCTTCAATGCCTTCACGCGCAGATCTGCCGCGAACGCCGAACCCGTCGTCACCATTGCCAGCGCCGTTGCCAACAAAGCCAGTTTTTTCATTTCGGTCCCCATCTACCCGTTCTTACTTAGCAGTCGCCCCCGGAAGCCCCCCGGGGCATGCGGCCTACCTGCAAAATTGCGTCACTGCGGCAATTTGGATCGATGGATAGGAACCGTGAAGCAAAAAGCGCGGGCATCTGCCGACTTTTTAGGCGTTTTGACGAATTCACGAAAGGTTGTCAGCCTGTGTGGCTTCCCGATCACATTATTTGCATTCCAGGGTGCAAGGCAGGCCCGTGTAAACCCGGGACCGCGAGGCGGCGCCACACCTTCGCTGCCGAATCAGGCTGGGTCCGGCACGGCAACAGCCGTGGCGGCTTGCCGCGATGCAAAAAGGCCGCAGCACCAGGGGTGCCGCGGCCTTGTTGTTACAGTCCCAAGTGACAGTCCCAAGTGACAGTCCAAGTGACAGTTCGAAGGCGATGAGAGGCCGCCTTCCTACCCCTGCCCCTCGGCCGGCGCCGCTTCCGCAGAAGACGAAGGCATCGCCCAGCTTGTCTCGGCGGGCGCTGGAGCCTCCGCCGGTGCCGACGGCTTCGGAGCAGGCGCTGCCTTCGCCTTCTTCGGTGCCGCCTTCTTCGCGGCCTTCTTCGGAGCAGCCTTCTTGGCCGCCGCCTTCTTTGCTGTCTTCTTGGCAGCCTTCTTCGGGGCGGCCTTCTTGGCAGATTTCTTCGCGGTCTTCTTGGCTGCCTTCTTCTTCGTCGTCTTCTTCGCGGTCTTCTTCGCCGCTACGGCCTTCTTGGCCTTCTTGCTTTTCTTCTTCTTCGCTTTCGCCATCGTGGTCCTCCTGTTGCCGCCGAACAATGCTTGATCGGGCGTCTTCAGTCGTCACCCCGGGAGGACAGTTCAGGCTCCTGAAAGCTCAAACTTGCGCGTTCATTTCCGGCCGCGCCCCGCCCGTCGCCCAATCGAGAAGCTCAATCGTGTGTACGACCGGAACTGACGTGCCACTGGCAATCTGCACCATGCAGCCGATATTGCCCGCGGCAATCATGTCCGGCTTGACGCTCGCGATGTTGGCGACCTTGCGATCGCGCAACCGACCCGCAAGCTCGGGCTGGAGAATGTTGTAGGTCCCCGCCGAACCGCAACACAAATGGCTCTCGGGCACATCTTTCACCACGAATCCATTCTTGGAAAGCAATTCTTTCGGAAGGCCCGTGATTTTCTGTCCATGCTGCAGCGAACACGCGGAGTGATAGGCGACGACGATGTCGTCCGCTCTCGCCGCCGGCGCAAGCTCGAGGCCGGCGACGTATTCGGTGATGTCCTTGGCGAGCGCCGAGACCTTCGCCGCATCCACCGCGGACGCTCTGTCCTCGCGCAGGAGATAGCCGTAATCCTTGATCACCGTGCCGCAGCCGGAGGTCGTCACCAGGATGGCATCGAGCCCCTCGCCGGCCATTTCCTTGCCCCACGCCGCGACGTTGGCGCGAGCCCGCGCCAACGCATCCTGGTCGTTGCCGAGGTGATGGGTCAGCGCGCCACAGCACTGTTCGTCCCGGACAAGGACAACCTCGATGCCGTGGCGGGTCAGGAGACTGATGGCGGCCTGGTTGATGCGGGGCGCCAGCACCTGCTGGGCGCAGCCCTGGAGCAGCGCCACACGCCCGCGCTTCTTGCCGAGCGCCGCGAACACGCTGCCGGCGGCGGGCCCTGCGGGCGGCAGCCGGTTCGGCGCCAGCGCCAGCATCGCCTTGATGCGCTGGATCAAGCCCGGCGTCGCTTGAGGCCGGGGCGTCGGCAGCAAGACGCCGAGCGGACGGGCGAGCCGCGCCAGCCACATGCTGATGCGAAAGCGCCGCGGGTCCGGCAGGACGAAGGCCAGCACCTGGCGCAACAGCCGCTCGGTCAGCGGGCGCCGATAGCGCTGCTCGATCCGGACCCGGGCCTGGTCGACCAGGTGCATGTAGTTCACGCCCGAGGGGCAGGTCGTCATGCAGGCAAGGCACGATAGGCAACGGTCGATATGCTTGACCACCTCACCGGTCGGCGCCTGGTCCTTCTCCAGCATCTCCTTGATCAGATAGATGCGGCCGCGCGGGCTATCGAGCTCGTCGCCGAGCAGCACATAGGTCGGGCAGGTGGCGGTGCAGAAGCCGCAATGGACGCACGCGCGCAGGATCTTGTCGGCTTCCGCGATATCGGGGTCGGCGAGCTGCGCGAGTGAGAATTCGGTCTTCATTCAGCCAGCGCTCCGCGTGAGCCGCCCCCGGTTGAGAATGGTCTTCGGATCGAAGCTGGCGCGCACCCGCTCGCTCAACGCGGCAATGCCCGGCGCCTGCGGATGGAACACGTCGACCTCGCGCCTGACATCCTCGCCCGCCCGGATCAGCGTGGCATGCCCGCCGACCGCGTTCGCGCGGGCACGCACGGCCGGGGCATGCGCGTCCGGCTTCGGCGGCAGCGCCGCCCAGATCAGGCCGCCTCCCCAATCATAGATCAACTCGCCGCCGGTCTCGCGCGCCAGCTGCGTGCCCAGCGCAGCGCCCGAGGCCGGCGGGCAGACGATCCGCCAGACCGGCCAGGCGCCGAGCGCGCCGCTCGCCGCGAACGGCAGCACGTCGCGGATCGCGGTCCACAGTGCCGCGGATGCCACGTCCTCGATCAGCGTCGCGGTTCCAAACGGCGCCAGCAGGTCGCGCAGCGAGCCGGCGCGGTGCGCGGCGGACGCGGTGATGCCCTCGAGCCGCAGCACCGTCAGCGCCTCGGCCTTACCCTCCCCCTGGCCCGCAATGTCGTCCAGCCCCTCGGTCCCGGCCCGGAACGCGGATTTCGGCAGATGCGCGGCGGCGGAGACGTCGAAGGGCGAGCCCAGCGCCGCGGTCATGGCCTTGTTGGCCGTGGCATCGTCGAGCCCGCGCAGCAACAGCGTCCGCTCGGCCTCGGGCTTGGGCATCACCTTGAGTGTCACCTCGGTCATCACCGACAGCGTGCCCCAGGACCCCGCCAGCAGCTTGCAGAGGTCATAGCCGGTGACATTCTTCACCACCTTGCCGCCGGTCTTGAAGCTGTCGCCGAAACCCGAAACCGCATGCGCGCCGAGCAGATGGTCGCGCGCCCCGCCCGCCCGGATCCGCCGCGGCCCGGCGAGCCCGGCCGCGATCATGCCGCCGATGGTGCCTGTTGCCGGCGTGCCGAGCAGCGGAGCGGTGTTGATCGGCTCGAAGGCGAATTGCTGGTTCTTGGCGTCGATCAGCGCCAGCACGTCGGCCAGCGGCGCGCCGGCCTGGAGCGTGATGATCAGCTCATTGGGCTCGTAGGCGGTGACGGCACTAAGCGCGGAAACGTCGAGCACGGCGTTGGTCGCCATCGCGTGGCCGATGCCGCGCTTAGAGCCATGGCCGATGATCTCGAGCGGCTGCTCGCTCGCGATCGCCGCGCGCACCACCTCTTCGACGTCTTTGGCGTCTCTGACTTTGAGCGTATCCACGGGAAAAGGCGGTAGCGAAATTCGCGCAGGAAATCAAACCCGTCAGACACTGCGTCGCCCCGGGGCTGGTAATCTCTGGTGCAACGCGGAAGCGCTGTGTGGCCGGGCGCTCCCTTGGTGGCAAGCGTCAGCAGGCGCAATACGAACTGTCGTCAGCGCGATTGCGAACATAGGAGTTTCTGCTCTTTGAGTGAGAGCCTTGGTAGGAACGGACGCGAGCTCCCGCGTTTGTCATGCATTCGACGCGCCAGCGCGAAGCGGGCGAAAATGGGCAGGCGATCTGCTGCTCTTGTAAGACGCGTCACAATCGCCACGAAGAGGAGGTTTGCCATGAACGTGGAGCGATTTCGTATCTCCCGACGGCAATCCGTTGCCGGTTTATCGGTCCTGGGCCTGAGCGGTCTGTTGATCCCCACTGCCTATGCGCAGCACAAAGCGCAACAGAAGCGCCAAGAAACCACTGGCGTGGGAATACATGCCGGCGAAGTGAAGGATGAGGACATCTTTCAGTTCGCGTTGAATCTGGAATACATGGAAGCCGAGTTCTATCTGCGGGCCACGACCGGCAAGGGGGTCGACGATTCCGACGCTGGACCCGACGCCGCGAGGGTCGCTGGCGGACACGAAGCCAAATTCGACAGGAAGGAAATCCGCGAGTTTGTCGAGGAGCTGGCCGAAAACGAGCTTGCCCATGTGCGTTTCTATCGCAAGACGCTGGGCAGGGCGGCGGTGTCGCGGCCGGCAATCGATTTCGACGCGGGTTTCAAGGCAGCCGCGCAGGCAGCCGGTCTCCCTGCCGACTTCGATCCGTTTGCCGACGATATGAGTGTCTTGCTCGGCGGCATGCTGTTTGAGGACGTGGGCGTGACCGCCTATGCGGGGGCAGCGCCGCTGATCAAGAGCAAGGAGTTCGTCGAGGCTGCGGCGGGCATCCTGGCCGTCGAGGCGTACCATATGGGGATGGCGCGCTCGCAGCTCTATTTGATGGGTGAAAAGGCCTGGAATGCGGCTAACGGCATTTCCGACGCCCGAGACCAGCTCGATGGTGGTCAGGACAAGGACCAGGGCATCCGGATGAACGGCAAAGCCAATATCGTTCCGTCAACGCCCGATGCCATCGCCTTCCGCCGCACACCGCAGGAGGTGCTGCATATCGTCTATTTGACCGAGAAGCAGGGTGTCAGCAAAGGCGGGTTCTATCCGAACGGAATGAACGGCGTGCTCAAGTCCACCTGAGCCCTCGGACGGAATGGGGAGCCGGATCGGCCTGTCGTGCCGGCGGCCTAAACGCGCCTGCGCACGGTCGTTGGGCAGGTCGTTTTTGGTGCTGTGGTGATCTTGCCTGGATAGCTCGGCTGTCCTGAACGGGATTATCCTCGGCAGGCCGACGCGGGCAAGGACCGGCGACGCATATCAGCATTTGCTGGACCTGCGATGATAGCTGATGAACAGACGTTCATGGAACGGCACAGTTTTTAACCCGTTGATCACCGGAGTTGTTTGAAGAGGAGGAATGAAGATGAAGAAAATGATGATTGCACTTTCTGCCATCTCCCTCATCGGGACTGCGCCGGCCGTCTTTGCCCAAGGCGTCTCAAGCAAGACACCGGGCCACGAGATGCAAACCAAGGGCTCCAAGGCGGGCCATCCGGGAGCGTCCGGGTACGCTCCGGGACATAAGAAGCACGCCATGGGCTCCAAGAAAGGTCACCCCGGCGCTTCTGGCTACGCTCCTGGCCAAACCACTGGCACGAGCACGAAGAGTGGCTACTGACGGTCGTCTCGCAATTGCCAAAGAGGCCAATGACAACAGCCGCCGCGGTCTCAACCGGCGGCTTTTTTGTGTGAGCGATCCGAATGCAACAACGAGGGTTGCGGACGTTGGCGGCCTCCCCCGAGCGTGGCGCTTTCGTCGTCCCGGGGAGCTCGGCGCAGCAAGCGTCTCGAGGGATGAAAGCCGAGCTGCAACCGCCGAGCCTTCATGGGTTCGAGACGACAGCGTCGCGGTCGCTCGCGGGATCTGGAGTGTACGTCAGTCTCCGCTCCCGCAACATCCGCACTTCGATCATCATCGAACCATCTTCACCCGAGACTTCGCTACCGGTCGCATGGTTCTCGTCCCAAAGGAGCTCCATCATGAACGAACCGGCAACGAACCAACACGCCATCCATCAGGTCACCGGCAGCGGACTTCTCGTCGTGGCGCAATGGGAAGCAAAGGCCGAAGAGGCCGACCGCGTTGCCGAAATCCTGCGCCGCTTCCTGCCGCAGGCGCAGCGCGAGCCAGGCGTCAAGCTGTTCCTGATCTCGCGCGCCAAGGACAATCCGGCTCAGTTCCTGTTCTACGAGTTGTTCCGCGACGAAGCCGCCTTCAAGGCGCACCAGGAGAGCGCGCATTTCAGGAGCTACATCGCTGAACAGGCGCTGCCGCTGCTGGCCAGGCGCGAACGCGCGCAATACGCCCTGCTGTGATGACGGAACAAGCTGGAGCTGGATCAAGCCCCCGCCTTGCACGTGATCCCGCCGTCGACGACGAGCTCGATGCCCGTCACGTATTTCGACTCGTCCGAGGCCAGGAACAGCGCCGCGTTGGCAACGTCCCATGCATCACCCATGTGGCCCATCGGCACCTGCGCGTCGCGCGCGCGCCACATCGCCTCGACATCCCCCTTGGCATAGCTGGCGGCGAGGCCGGCGGAGTGCTCGACCATCGGCGTCTTCATCAGGCCGGGCAGGATCGCGTTGACCCGGACATGATGGCGCGCGAACTCAATCGCGGTGGTGCGCGTCATCTGGTTCATCGCCGCCTTCGAGGTGCCGTAGGTGACGTAGGAGATGCCCATGTGGCGGATCGAGGCGATCGAGGAGATGTTGATGATCGAGCCGCCGCCCTGCTTCACCATGATCGGGATCACGTGCTTCATGGCGAGATAGGCGCTCTTGAGGTTGACGCTAAAGACGCGGTCCCAACTTTCCTCGCTCACCTCCACCACGCTGCCCATCTCGGCGATGCCGACATTGTTGTCGAGCACATCGATGCGGCCATAGGCCTTCAGGCACGCCGCGACCATCGCCTCGATCTCGGTCGCGCGCGACACGTCGGCCGTAAATGCAATCGCCTTGCCGCCCTCGCCGCTGATGATCCCTGCGCTCTCCTCGGCCGCGGCGCCATTGCGATCGACGCAGAACACCTGCGCGCCCTCGCGCGCAAAGGTTACTGCCGTCGCCTTGCCGTTGCCCCAGCCGGGTCCGATTGAGCCGGCCCCCACCACCATCGCGACCTTGCCCTTGAGCCGATCCATCGTGATCTCCCTTATTTCTCTTGTTCTTCGCAGACGCTCATCCTGGTGACGTTAGCACCAATGGGATGCCCGGCAATCTCGGACAATGTCCGGCACTTTCCCTCATGGCACAGCCGCCATTCCCCGGCCGCGCCGGAATTGCCGAGCACCAATTCCGGTATCGGCGCCCGCTGCGGCCGCCATTGAAACCAGCCGTCGACCAGCCGCGCCTCGGCCGGCGGCTCCAATCCGGGGCCGGTACCCTTGACGCGGGCCTGCACCAGCTCGAGGCCGGCGGGCGTGAGGCGCCAGTCTTCCTGCCATTCGACCTTCGCGATCGAATGCGTCCATGCAAGCGTGAAGGCTGAGAGGGCGAGTGCCTTCACGCCGCCGGCTGTCGCAAGACAGAGACTCACACCGCCTCGACCGGCGCCGACGGACGCTGCCGCCACTGCCACAGCACGAGCGCGGCGGCGAGCACGAAGCCCGCGGTGTCGCTGAACGGGAATTCGCCGAGCAGGCAGAACGCGGCGCCGAGCGCAACCAGGCGCTCGATCAGCGTCAGCCGCGTGAACAGGAAGCCGATCGCGACCATGCCGAACAGGCCGATCGCCACCAGCGCCTTCAAGCTCGCCAACGCCACGGCGCCGTAGAAGCCGAGCTTGGCCGCCATGGGATCGCCGCCCTGCAGCATCAGGGCCGGCGAATAGACGAAGATGAAGGGAATGACGTAGCCGGCGAGCGCGATGCGCATCGCCTCCCAGCCAATCTTGTCCGGGTTCTCCTTGGCGATCGGTGCGGCCGCGAGCGCGGCCAGCGCCACCGGCGGCGAGAGGTCGGCCATGATGCCGTAATAGAACGCGAACATGTGGCTCGCGATCAAGGGCACCCCTAACTTGGCCAGCGCGGGAGCAGCGAGCGCGGCGGTGATGATGTAGGTCGGGATGGTCGGGATGCCGGTGCCGAGCAGGATCGACAGCAGCATGGTCATGACCAGCGCCAGGAACAGGCTCTTCTCGCCGAGACCGATCACCCAGCCGCCGAAGATGGTGCCGACGCCGGTCTGCGACATCATGCCGATGATGACGCCGACGATGGCGCAGGCCATGCCGACGGTGATGGCGGATTTCGCGCTCTCGGCCAGCGCGTCGCGGCAGGCGCGCAACGCCGTAAAGCCGCCGCGCACGAACGCCGTGATCACGATCAGGCCGACCACGACGGTCGCGACCGGCACGATCTGGAGGCCGTCGCGCGACAGCGCCGCGACGACGAGCGCGAGCCCGACCCAGAAGATAGTGCGGATCACGTTCGAGGAGGCGCCCGTCGTGATGGCGGTGCCGAGGATCAGGGTCACTGTCAGCGCAAGACCCATGCTGCCGGCATAGAGCGGCGTGAAGCCCTCGAACAACATGTAGACCAAAGCTGCGAGCGGCAGCACAAGGTACCAGCGCGTCACCAGCGCCTTCCAGGCGCTCGGAATCTCCGAACGCTTCATGCCGACGAGGCCGTGCTTGCCGGCTTCTAGATGCACCATCCAGAACGCGGAGGCGAAATAGAGGATCGCAGGGATAGCGGCTGCCTTGACGATCTCCGAATATTGCACGCCGAGCGTCTCGGCCATGATGAAGGCGACTGCGCCCATCACCGGCGGCATGATCTGGCCGCCCATCGAGGCCGTGGCCTCGACGCCGGCCGCGAAGGCGCGGCGGTAGCCGAACTTGATCATCAAGGGAATCGTGAACTGGCCGACGGTGACGACGTTGGCGACGCCCGAGCCGGAGATCGTGCCCATCATGCCCGAGGCGAACACCGCGACCTTGGCTGGGCCGCCGCGGGTGCGGCCGAACAGGCCGAGCGAGACGTCGGTGAACAGCTGGATCATGCCGGCGCGCTCCAGGAACGAGCCGAACAGGATGAACAGGAAGATGTAGGTCGCCGAGACGTAGATCGGCACGCCGTAAAAGCCTTCGGTGCCGAACGACAGATGCGTGACGATCTGGTCGAAATCATAGCCGCGATGGTTGAGCGGCGACGGCAGGTACTGCCCAAAGAACCAATAGAGGAGACACGCGCCGCACATCAGCGGCAATGCCGCGCCCATCAGCCGCCGCGTGCCCTCGAAGATCAGCACCGCGAGCAGGGTGCCCACGGCGAGATCGAGCCTGGTCGGATCGCCGTCGCGCGCGATCAGGTCGGCGTAGAAGATCCATTGGTAGAGCCCACAGAAGAAGCCGGCGGCGCCGATCACCCAGCCCAGCGCACGGCCTAAATTGCTCTTCGCGGTGAAGTTGGCGATCAGGCCGAAGGTCAGCAGCAGCAGGAAGCCGACATGGACGCCGCGCACCACCTGGCTCGGCAGATAGTTAAAGGCGGCGACGTAGAGCTGGAAGGTCGCGAACGCGATGCCAATCCAGTAGGCGAGCTGGCCCCACCAGCCCGGGCCGAAGCCTTCCGGAAAGCCGTGCTCGAAATTGTCGAACTCCACCTTGATAGGGGCCTCGGTGGCCTCTGCCTGCGACATCGATATTCCCCGCGCCCTGAAATCGTCATGCCCGGGCTTGACCCGGGCATCCATCGAAGATGAGTCTTGGAAGATGGATGGCCGGGTCAAGCCCGGCCATGACACCTGTACTACTTGATCAGCCCTTTTTCCTTGTAATAGCGGATCGCGCCGGGGTGCAGCGGGACCGGGCTGCCGATGGCGGCGGTCTCGAGCTTGATCTCCTTGCCGGCCGCGTGCGCATTGACGAGCTCGGGCAGCGATTCATAGACCAGCTTGGTCATCTGATAGGCGAGATCGTCCGACACGGCGGAGCTGGTGACCAGATAATTGATCACGGCCGCGGTCGGCACGTCCTTGTCCTGGCCGGTATAGGTGTTGGCCGGAATGGTCGCCGCGACGAAGGGCGGGCCGATCTTGTCGACCGTCTCCTTCGGCACCGACACCACGGTGATCGGGCTCGAGGTCGAGAGGTCCTTGAGCGAGGCGACGCCGAGCCCGGCCGATTGCAGCGTGGCGTTGAGCTGCCGGTTCTTCATGAGATCGACGGATTCGGCAAAGGGCAGATATTCGACCTTGCCGAGATCCTTGTAGCTCATGCCGGCAGCGGCCAGGATCGCGCGGGAGTTCAGCTCGGTGCCCGACTTCGGCGCACCGACCGACAGGCTCTTGCCCTTGAGATCGGCGAGCGTCTTGATGCCGCTGTCGGCGGTCGCGACGATCTGGATGTAGTTCGGATAGATCGCGCCGATGGTGCGGAGCTTGTCGAGCTTGGTCTTGAAACCCGCTTCCTCCTCGCCGTCCCAGGCGGCTTTCAGCGAATCGCCCAGCGTGAACGCCAGCTCGCCGCGGCCCTGCTGCAACAGGATCAGGTTCTCGACCGACGCCTTGGTGGCCTGCACCTGAGTCTTCACGTTCGGAATCTTGTCGCCGTAGATCTTCCCGATGGCGACGCCGAGCGGATAGTAGACGCCCGAGGTTCCGCCGGTCAGCACGTTGATGAAGGATTGCGCCTGGGCGCAAGGTGCCGACGCGGCCAGGGCCAGGGCCGCGGCCGCGCCGAAAATGGTCCGTTTCATGGTTGTTGTTCTCCCCAAACCGGCGGCGAAATTGGCCGGAGGAGGGATGCGGGTCAACCCATCCAAAAGGCACAACAGGACTGCGGCAAAGGGTCGTTCCCGCTGGTGTTTTTGGAACCGGGATGGTGCGGCGAGGTAGCGCAGCCTAGCCGTGGAGCGCGCCTCGTCGCGCAAATTTCTACTGGAACGTCATGTCCAGGCATTTGGAGATATCGGAGCCGAGGCCGGAGGAGATGATGATGCAGCCGCGCACCTTCTGCGCGCCGACGTCGGCGGCCCAGACCGAATAGCCGCCGGGGCCGAAGAACGAATTGGTGTTCGGCGGCTCGGTCTCGGTGGCGTCGAAATCGTACTTGCCGTCGGTCTCGAAAATGCGCGGCTTCTTGGTGCAGCCGCCGTCGGTCTGGACGTTGATGACTTCCTTGTTGTCGCGGGTCAGCGCCAGCGAGACCTGGCAGCGGAAATATTCCGAGGTCTTGGTGTTGAAGAGATAGGTGTAGGACTTGCAGGTCGCCGTGTTCAGCTTGCCCGGGGCGAGGCCGCGGCTGCACGAAATCCGCTGGTTGTGGCTGAGCTGGTAGTCATCGGCTTGAGCGGCCGGCGCCAGCGCCGTGAGCAACAGCGCGGCAGCCGAGCAGGCTTTGACGACAAGGTTCATTCGAATCACCCCCACCAATATTTTTGTCGAGTTGCGTTCTAGACGGAAAGCGGAACATAGTCGCGAGGGGACGAAGGGAAAATCACAAACTGCTGGGCAAGACGTGATGCGCTGCGGCGCTTTCGCAAATTGACCGGGACGCATCGTTCGTGATTTGTTCAAGCCTGGAATGTCCCGACCTCGGGAGGATGGGATGACGGCATTTTCAATCAAGACATTTGCAATCGCAGCCGCGCTCGGCGCATTGGCAGGGCCCGCATCGGCGCAAACCGCAGCAATGCCCTGGGAGCTCAAGCCCGACACGGGCTATGCCTACGACAAGGACGGCAAGACCTATTCCTACAAGATGGGCACCAGCAACGCCGGCGAGCTCTTGAAGGGCGCCAAGAAGGTGCCCAAGGGCACGCTGTTCTTCATCGGCCACAACGGCCAGCTCTACATGCGCACCGGCCCGTATCTGGAAGGTGACGGCAAGTTCAAGTTCGGGCCGGATCAGTAGTCCCTTTTTGTCGTCCCGGGGCGCGCGAAGCGCGAACCCGGGACCCATAACCACAGGGAGCAGTTGCGGCGCGAAGCCGGTAACCACGAGTCTTCGCCAAATCTGATTCCGTGGTTATGGGTCCCGGATCTGCGCGCGCTTGAGACGCGCTTGTCCGGGACGACACCGATATCTAAAACGCTCCGGCCAGCTCCCTTGCGCCGGGTTTGCTGCTGTTGAAGTCCATCCGCTCATCGGTCACGGCCAGCAGCTTCGCCACCGTGTTATGGCGGATCGCGACCGGGTTGCGCTCGTAGCCGCCGCGCTGGAAGAAGTTCGAGGTCGGCACCCGCTCGCGCATCGCCTGCGGCATCGTCACCATGTCGAGGCCGGTGCCGTCGCCGGTGAGGTTCATCATCTCGAGCTCGGCCGCCGACAGCGGGCGCGAGTATCCCTTGGCCCGGGCGAAATGCACTGAAGTCAGCAGTTTGTGGGTCTGCAGCATCGGGCCGATGTCGATGTCGAGCACCATGGCATGCATGGCCCAGCCTTGCGGCGTGTTGCCGATCTTCTCGTGCTCCGACCAGGTGTCGGGCACCGACTTCGCATGCGCCACCATCTTCTTGAGCACGGCGAGCTTGTGCTCCAGCGCCTGGCGCGCCGGCCCCGAGCTCCGCGCCACCTTCTCGGACAGCGCGCGAATGAATTCGTTGCCCTGCTCGGCGAGCAGCTCGACGCTGTTGGTGGTGAGCAGCTGGTTGTAGCCCATCGCGGTCGAGATCGCGCGCTTGCCGCCATGCTCGATGCCCGCCTGCACGTCGTAACTGCCGGTGCCGCCGGTCTCGAACGAATAGACCCGCACCGCCTGCTCGCGCGTCAGCCCGGAGGCCAGCGCGTAGCGCGCATAGGCGCGCTTGAACTCGAGCTCGCTGGACGGGCGCTGCGGCGTGAACTGGTAGAGTTCCTGCGCCGCGCGCAGCAGATCGGCGACCACGGGAATCGGCTTGCGGACCGGCCGGTCCGGCGCCTCCTCCGGCTCCGGGTTCATCGGCTTCTTCGGCCCGGTATAGAGCGGCGGATGCTCCAGCACGTAATCATCGAGCGTGATCTGCTGTCCATTGCGCCGCTTGGCGTTCCGCGTCTTCCGCTTCTCCGAGATCTGGCTCCAATAGGCGCCGGCCTCGGCATCGAAGGCGGCGCGCGCGGCCTGATATTCGGCGAGCTTGCGGCGATATTCGAGCACCGCGGGCGAAGCCCCCGCGCCTTGTGCGAAAAACTGCGACAGCAGCTGGGCGTTGGCATTGCGAACGGCGGGCGGCAGTGTGTCGGCCTCGGCGCCGCGCGCCGCAGGCGAGATCAGGACGAGCGCGAGCGGAACCAGCGCCAGGTTATTTCGAATCGAATGATGCATGCTGCCTTCTTAGCAGGCATCGGGTAACCGTCGCGTTAACGCGCCGTTTACCATCGTCACCTCCAGGCAAATACCGGCTGCTCCAGGTCGGTGACGCGGGTGTGCCGCCCCGCCAGCACCTCGCGGAACTGGTAGATCAGCGCCGCGGTCGGGGCGTGGATCAGGCTCATCTGGTGATGGAAGCGGATCACGCGGCGGCTGCTCTCGGGGATCTCAGTGAAATCGAAGGCATCGTCGCGCTCGATCGTGGCCAGCCCAATGCGATGAACGGAGGCGACCTCGTCCGGATTCGGGCGGATCGCAGCACTGTCAGCCGCCCAGACCACGACCGGCGTGATCAGATAGCCCGAGCGCGTCGGATAATCATCGAGCAGGCCGAGCACCGCATCGGCTGCCAGCTCGAGTGCGAGCTCCTCGTCGAGCTCGCGCAGCGCCGCCTCGACCGGCGTCTCGCCGGCATCGCAGCGTCCGCCGGGCAGCGCCCATTGGCCGCGATGGGCGCGCAGGTGCGAGGCGCGCCTGGTGAGCAGGAAGGCGGTGTCGCCACGGTCGTCGGATTCAGTCAGCGCCAGCACCACCGCGGCGCGCTTCAGCGCCGACGGCTCGGCTATCTCGGGCAGCCGCGCGAAGGCCGCGCAGGCCTCTGCGATATTCCGCCTGGTGGCATCGTCGAACGCTCTCATGATGCTTGACTACACCAGGACCGCATCTGATGAAACGAGGAGACATCGCGTTGCAAGGACGGACGACGACATGACCAGCAAGGCCGCCGCAAGGCTGAAATCAGAGGGCTGGAGCATCCTGGAGACCACGGGCTTCCTGCACCTGATCGGCCCCTTGTGGGAGCGCAAGGTCGACGGCCATTACGAGTTCGCGCTCGCGACCGAGGACAAGCACCACAACCGCCGCGGCATGGTGCAGGGCGGCGTGATGATGACGTTCGCCGATCGCACCTGCGGCATGACGGCCCGTTACGTCTCCGGCAAGGAGTACCTGGCGACGGTGCAGCTCGACACCCATTTCGTCGAGGCCGGCCAGATCGGCGACACCCTGATCTCCCGTCCGCGCGTGGTGCGCTCGACCCGCAGCCTGATCTTCATGAGCACCGAGGTGACCGTGGACGACCGCTGCATCGTGATGGCGAATGGCGTGTTCAAGATATTGAAGGGGCCGGGATAGGCCCACGTTAGGCACCCGCTATCCACACCCGCCGCTGTCGTCGCCCGGCTCAGATCGGGCGATGACAGTTGTGGGTGTGGCGGGCTGTTCCCTCAGCGGTCATTGCGAGCGCAGCGAAGCAATCCAGAATCCCTCCGCGGACACATCTCTGGATTGCTTCGCTGCGCTCGCAATGACGGGCGTTGCTGGCTATGCTGCCGTCCACCAAATTCGAGGACTCGCTCATGCAATACCGCCAGCTCGGCCGCAGCGGCCTCAAGGTCTCGCCGATTTGCCTGGGCACCATGATGTTCGGCGGAGCGACCGATGAAGCCACGTCAAAACGGATCATCGACAAGGCACGCGACGCCGGGATCAATTTCATCGACACGGCGGACGCCTATTCGAAAGGCGCCTCCGAGGAGGTCGTCGGCCGCGCCATCGCCCGCAATCGTGGCGCCTGGGTGCTCGCGACAAAACTCGCAAACCCCATGAGCAACGAATTGGGCGATGATCCCAATCGCGGCGGGCTGTCGCGGCGCTGGGTGTTGCAGGCGGCGGACGAGAGCTTGATGCGGCTCGGCACCGATCACATCGACATCTACTATCTGCACAAGGAAGACCATGCGACGCCGCTGGAGGAAACGGTGCGCGCGATGGGTGACCTGATCCACGCTGGCAAGGTGCGCTATTTCGGCGTCTCCAACTACCGCGCCTGGCGCGTCGCCGAGATCTGCAACATCTGCGACCGGCTCGGCATCGACCGGCCCGCGGTGAGCCAGCCTTATTATAACGCCATGAACCGCATGCCGGAGGTCGAGCACTTCCCGGCCTGCGCCTATTACGGTCTCGGTATCGTGCCCTACAGCCCGCTTGCGCGCGGCGTGCTCACCGGCAAGTACAAGGTGGATGCAGCGCCCGACAAGGAGACACGGGCCGGGCGCAACGACACCCGCATGATGCAGACGGAATGGCGGCCGGAATCGCTCCAGCTCGCGCAGGAGATCAAGGCTCACGCCGAGAAGAAAGGCATCACCGCCGGCCAGTTCGCGGTCGGCTGGGTGCTCAACTCCGCCTTCGTCTCGTCGGTGATCGCCGGTCCCCGTACCGAGGAGCAATGGGACGGCTACATCAGCGCGCTCGATTATCGCTTCACCGCCGAGGACGAGGCGCTGATCGACCGCCTGGTGACGCCGGGCCATCCCTCGACGCCGGGCTATAACGACCCGGCCTATCCGATCGAGGGCCGTCGCGCGCGGACGGCGTGAAAGGGAGCGGTCGATGATGCATGAAGATCGCTACGGGAATGCCTTCACAACGTCGTCGGAGGAAGCGGCGGATGCCTACCGCGAGGGCGTCGACCTCCTGCTCGCGAGCTGGCAGGGGACGGCCGAGGCTTTCGAGCGCGCCATAGACGCCGATCCGGATTTTGCACTGGCGCATATCGCGCGCGCGCGCGTGCATTCCTTCTATCAGCAGGGCGATCTCGCGCGGAAGAAGGCAGCGATAGCGCGCGAACTCGTGGCAAGGCGCGGCTCGATGCGTGAGCGGTCCCATGTCGAGACGCTTGCGCTCGCGGTCGAAGGACGCCTTCCCGAAGCGATTGCCGCGACATTGAAGCATATCGACACCTGGCCGCGCGATGCCGTGGTGCTGTCGCTGCCGCTCGGCGCCTTCGGCCTGTTCGCCTTCTCCGGCATGGCCGACCACGATCGTGCGCGGCAGGATCTCTGCGACAGTGTAGCGCGTCACTATGACGAGGACTGGTGGTTCCTCACCACGCACGGCTGGACACTGACCGAAAACGGCAACGTCTCACGCGGCCGCGCGATCACCGAGCGCGGATTCGCCTTGCGACGGGAGAACGCCCATGGTGCGCATACCGTGCTGCACGCGATGTTCGAGGATGGCTCGATCGAGGAAGCCGACCGGTTCGTGGAGCATTGGATCCCGGCCTACGACCGCTCCGGGCTTCTCTACAGCCATCTGCGCTGGCACCAGGCATTGGTCGCGCTGGAAAAGGACGACGCGCCACGCGCGCTGGCGATCTACGCCGACGTACTGCACCCCTCTGTAACGAAGGCGGCGCCGCTTAATATGGTCACCGACATCGCCTCACTGTTGTGGCGGCTCTCCGCCTATGGCCATACCGTGCCGAAACGTCTCTGGTCGGAAGCTGATGCTGTCGCGCAAGGCCTGTTTCCGAAATCCAGCCTCCCTTTCGTCGACGTCCACATGGCCTTGTTCGCGGCCGCGGGTGACGATCCGAAGGCGCTCCAAACGCGCCTTGCCGCCATCGAGCAGCGCCTCGCCGACGGCAAGCTGCCGGCCGGCCCTGTGGTCCCCGCGATCTGCCGCGCGCTGGCGGCCTTCGCCGAGGAGGACTATGGGGCTTGCGTACGCTTGCTCGCGCCCGTTCTTGGCGAGGTCGTGCGCATCGGCGGCAGTCACGCCCAGCGCGAGCTGATCGAGGACACCTATATCGTCGCGCTCATGCGCAGCGGCGAGCTGCCCCGCGCCCGCGCCGCGCTGGACGCCCGCCTCCACCGCCGCCCCTCCTTACGCGATGGGCGCTGGCAGGCGGCGATGGGCTAAGGATGAATCCTCATCGCGCTTTCGGTTGTTGTTTGAGCATGATCTTTTCGGAAAACCGCTACGCACTTTTCCGGATCATTGCTCTAGCTCCGCCACGAAAAAAACACCGCCCTGATGGCAATGTGGCCGCTGGGATGGATCGGGCGATTTGAACGAATCGCCGTCGGGGTTGACGCGGTGGTATTCCAGTCGGGACTTGCAGCACAAACGGGATCGCAACCAATTTGCGGTTCGATGGTTATGGTGCGGAACTCTTCCGCCGCCATGGCCCCCTGGCCCGTGAGCCCGACGATGCGCCTTCGCCGATTGGTCCTCGCCGCGTTGCTCGTGGTCGCGGCAAGTCCTTGTTTTGCCGAGACTTCCAAGCCCATTCCGGTCAACAATCCGCCGGCACAGCCGAACGCCTTCATCGATCTCCTGGCGCTGATGTCGGGCCACTGCAAGACGTTCAGGGTCGCAGGCCGCACCTTACCTTGCAAGACGGTGGCCTATGCCCACGGCGACACGGGCCGGGTCAATTTCGCGGTCGCGGTCGACGATCCCTCCGATGACAGCCATGTGGTGTCGTTCTCCGGCGAGAACGGCAAGCGCGCCGACGACAATTCCTACGAGCTGCCGATCGACCGCGTGCTGCTCAACTCCAAGAACCGCCCCAAGGTCGATGGCTTGCCGGTGCCCGCCGAGCAGACCTCGACCGGCATCTGCCGCCAGACCGGCAACTTCGCCGCCAGGAAGGTAAAGGACGTCACCTGCTCGGCGACCGACAGCCAGGGCCGCAAATACGAGCTGCTGTTCGTCTCCGACGGCACCCCGGTCAGCGTGCGGCGCATCCGGCAATCGGCACCGTCGATCCAGGATCCGTTCAAGTAACTCCGTCCATCACGCAAACGCTTTCTGGAGCGTCGCGAAGATCACGGCGAGCGACTTGTCGTGCCGCGTCACCGGCAGCACCGGGCGGTCGATCTTCATGAGCTGATAGACCGCCATCTGCGCCGCACGCACCGAATATTCGACGGTGAACACGACGTCATCAGGGATTTCGACGAACTGGCTGACGAAGGCGAGGTTGACGGAATTCCTGGAAATTCGATTCGAAGAATCCGGGCGACAGCCAGTCAGTGATGCGGCTGTTGCCGAGCGTCTCCTCCGAAGCCTCGGTGAGCCGCAACAGCTCGAGCCGATCGCGGGCGGAGAAGCCCATATGCGAGACGTCGACCTTGAAGCGATTGCGGTCGACCAGACGTGCCCTCGAATGCGCTGGATTCTCCACGTTGAATGCGATCGTCTCGTCGCGCACGCTGAGGCC
This sequence comes from Bradyrhizobium glycinis, assembly GCF_016031655.1. Lineage (GTDB taxonomy): Bacteria > Pseudomonadota > Alphaproteobacteria > Rhizobiales > Xanthobacteraceae > Bradyrhizobium > Bradyrhizobium glycinis. The sequence continues at coordinate 63,923 of NZ_JACCHQ010000025.1, read as the reverse complement.
GGGATGCTCGAGCGAAGGAATACTCGAGAGCAGGTCCCAGGTGCATTCGTAATGGTCGGTGGTGAGCATGCGCCCGCCGCGAAGCGAATAGGCGCCGTTCGCGAGCTGCGCACCGTCGAGGCTGCCGCCGACCAGCGGCTGCGCCTCGCAGATCACGATGTCGCGTCCCGGCAGCTGCGCATCGCGGACGAGGAACGCCGCGCCCGCGAGCAATCCGATGCCACCGCCGATGAAATATGCCTTCATGACCTGCCTCGATTCTTCATTCCAATGTCGCAGCGACATCGCATCGGGCGGCAGCGGCCAAAGTTGCGCTGGATCAAGCGCGACCTGCATGCAGATCACGTTGCGTTGAGCCGATTGACTGATCGGCCCTGCCGTGGCGTCCTTTCACGACGACGCGATTGATTCCCCGGTGACATTGCGGCCCGCTTCGGAGCGACCCATGAAACGTGACCGCCTGTTTCTGCTGCGTCCCGGCTTCGAGGATCCGGCCTTTCCGGGCCAACGCTTCTATTGCTGGCACTGCGCGCTGATCGAGGGCGTGCTGGCCTCATTTCCAGAGCTCGCCGAGAAGCTCGACGTCGAGCGGATCCCCTGGCCACGGCCGCGACAAGCCGTGATCGCGCTGGTCGGCGAGGAGAATCAATCGCTGCCTCTGCTCGTGCTCGCGACTGGGGCGACCTCGCCGCATCAGACTGGCAGCTATCATGGCCGCGCATTCATGGCAGACAAGGACGCGATCCTCGCTGCGCTCTCCGAGCGGCACGGCTTTCCCGATCCGCATCCCTGATAGTGTATCCGTAGCAGGGTATCCGGGATTATTCCGGCAGGCGTGGCCGAGCTACATGCAAGACGATGCGCCGCGCGACACTGGGCAACAACGAGGCGACGCCTCGCCGTGCGACGATAGAACGCGCGGCCTTCTATCGTTCACAAACGTTAACGCCTGTTCATCGGGAACTGAAAATCTGCGTCGTTTCGACGCCCACGTTGGCAGGAACGCGCGGGATGCTCATGTGTTGTCACGCGACCTTCAACTGGAGTGATGACATGAAATATCTCATTGCCGCGATCGCCCTCGGTGCTGTGGCGTTGGCCGGCGGATCGGCGAGCGCGGCCGGCAGCGCAAGCGCCAAGCAGACCGCACAGGAAAGCCAGACCACCGACATCAGCGCGCACCGCAGGCACCACCGCTGGCACCATCATCATTGGCGGCGTCATCACAGCTATTACCGGCCCTATTACAGAAGCTACGGCTATTATCCGCGGCACCACGGCTATTACGGCGGCGGGCCGTACGGCTATTACGGCGGAGGCCCCGGCGTGACGTTCAGCTTCGGCGGCGGCCGCTGGTAAGACACGCGACGAGAGGCCCGCATCGGATGCGGGCCTCTTTCGTTATTGTCCCCGCAGGACCGTGCCCGCCGTCTCCAGGCCACTCGCCAGTGCCGCCTCGACCGTGCCCATGTCGCGGCCGCGATAGAGCGCTTCGCCAGAAAACAGCACCCGTCCGTCTCCACGCGCGAGGGTCGCTTGTGCCGCGCGCGTGCGCGGCGTCGCCCACGAATAGGCGCCGCGCGCGAAGCGGTCATGCGCCCAGTTGGTCGCGGCAGACGCCACCAGCTCGCGCGCGATGTCATTGCGCGGCAGGCCGAAGACGGCGGCGAGCGAACCGAGCCCGGCATCGATCAGCGCTTGCGGGTCGAGGCTTTCCAGCTCCGCCGTGCGCGGGCCACCGAACCAGCCCGTCAGCACGGGATGCTGGTCCGGGTAGCGCGTCCACCAGACCGGGATCGCCTCATCCGACAGCAGGAAGGTCATGTCGGCGAGGTCTGCCTTGCGCTCGCGCCACCATGGCCGCGCGAAGCGCAGCAGGATCTTGATGACGTTGCCGAAGCCGATGTCGTCGGCAGCCGCAAGCTTGGCACGCGCGCCGGTCGGCAGCGCGATCTCGCGCAGCAGCGGCAGCGGCACGGTGAGGATCACGCGGTCGCAGGTGTGCACGTCGCCCTCGGCGCAGCGAACGGCCAGCGCGCCGCCCTCCTCCACAATGGCCGACACGATGCTGCCGAGGCGGATGGTGACGCCGTGCCTGCGGCAGTCGGCCGCCATGACGTCGATCATCGCGCCATAGCCGCCGTCGATGCGCGCCAAGGAAGCGTGTCCGCCGTCCATCCATTCCGCGCGCAGCGCCAGCGTGGAGGCGCGTTCGGGATCGGCTGCGTCGTAGCCCTCGACCATCCGCTCGATCGAATGGCGCATCCGCGCATAGTCGTCGCCTGCAAAATGCCGGCGCAGGAAGTCGGCGACCGTGAGGTCGTCCTTCAAGTCCCCCAGCACGGCCTGAAGCTCCGCCTCATGGGGATCGTCGCGCGCCTCGCGTGTGAGCTTCGTCCCGTCAAAGCTCCACTGCTCGCCTTCGATCTCCTGAAGCGACAGGCAGGCCTCGCGCAGCAATGCGCGCGTGACCGGCGCCTCACCATGGACGAACTCGGCGCCGCCATCGGCGGCGTAGCCGAATTCCGAGGCCGGCAGCGGATGAATGCGGCCGCCGCAGCGCTGACGCGCCTCCAGGATCGTCACCTTGCGGCCGGCACGCGCCAGCTCGCGCGCCGCCATCAGGCCGGCCGCGCCGGCGCCGACGATGACGATGTGCTCGGATGTGTCGGACATGGCCGCGCCTTACCGGCTCACGGCTTGCGGATCGTTCTGGATCAGATAACGCAGCAAGAGGACGCCGCCCCCGAGCTCGCGCGTGCTCTCCAGCGTCATTGTGGCGATCGGCGCGCGCCGGTCGCTGTCCGCCTCGGTCGAATCGAACACAAAGGGGGCGCCTTTGGCGCCGTCGATCGCGGGGCTGAGGATCAGGTTGAATTCGTCGATGAGGCCGGCACGCAGGAAGGCGCCGTTGGCGACGCCGCCGCCCTCGACCAGCAGACGCTTCACGCCGAGCTCGCGGCTGAGAATGTCCAGCGTCAGAGCGAGATCGATCTCGGATTTGCCCGCAAAGATGTAGGACACGCCCTCGCCGCGCAGACCGGCGAGATGCGAATCCGGGACGTTCTCGGTCAGCACGACGACGATCGGATCGCCGCCGATCTCCGCGCGCCCCCAGCCGATCTTGCCCTCTGCATCGAGCACGACGCCATAGGTCTTCGCATCGCGCCGAGCGAACCAGTTCTCGCGTGGAAATTTCGCGTCCGTCGCGTCATAGGGCTTGCCCTTGGCGAACTCCGAACCTGTGACGCGGCCGATCACCCAGGCATCACCGCCGAGCTCGTCGTGAATCTTCTCGAACCAGTCCGTGCCCGCGCCTTTCGGACGCCAGCGGCTGGGATGCGTGCGCCCGTCGAGGCTGGAGTGCATCAGGCAGATGACGTAGGGTTTCATGCAATCCTCCGGGCAGCGCTCAGGCCGCGGGTCCACCGCGAGCGGCGCGATCGTTCACGATCGCCGCCAGCGGATTGAGCTTGGGCGGCGCCATGAGCCGGAGCGTGTTGGTGTCGCGGTGATTGAACGGCGCGCCCCGCACGAACAACTCGGTCTGGATCAGATAAGTCCAGCTGCCGTCGTCGTTGAAGGTGATGTCGCAGCGGTAGGCATCGGTGCGGAAGGCCTGTTCCAGAAAATCGGTCGAGCAGATCCCGTAGGCGGTGTCGCCGCGCTTGGCGGTGACCGAGAGTGCTCTGTCATCAGGCCCGGACTTGCCCGAGGCCAGCAGCACCTGCCCGCGCGGGATCGCCAGGGTCTGCATGATCAGCCCGGTCGCCGGCTCCCACAGCCAGTAGCCGACCTGGTCGTGGAAGGTGATGTCTTCCTCGGGCGTGTTGATGTGGATGTGGTACCGCAGCCCGTACAGCAGCTGCGGCCCGTTGGCCTGCGGATCGATCGGATCCATGCGAATATGCTCGATGAAGGTCCGCCGCTCCGGCCCTTCCGCCTTCGGATTGATGTCAATGCCTTTGTCCGCCTGCCAGGTGCCGGCGAGACGCCGAAGCGGGCCGAGATTGGCCAGGCCGTCGGGCGAGACGTCCTCGGGTTCGGTGAAGATATCGGCGGGAATGGGGAGCATGATGGCCTCGCGGAGTTGCAGAGACCAGCCATAACACGGGCAGGCGGCGGCCTGAATTCAACTGTTACCCGCAAAGCGCCGGAGGGCATTCGAGCCATGCGATGATGCGCGTTGCATCCCGCGCCCGCCTCTGGCGCTGCAGCTGGCCGGTTGACGAAGTCGTCAAGGCTGCGCGCCCCGCGACCGCCTCAAGCCGCTTCCGACACCGATCTCGCACGCTGCTCGAGCATGCCGATCGTCGCGACCAAATTGTCGCGTCGGGCGCGAAGGTTGAGCGCGAGAAGCGGATAGGTCGGCTGAGCCGGATCGAACACCCCGGCGCGCGCCTCCTCCTCGAGAATGTCGGTATTAATCAGCCGAACGCGCCACCATAGATCGGCGATCAACGCGTCGAGCCGGAGTTCGTCAGCAGCACCAGAACGGGACACTTCCTGCATCACTTGCCTCAACCTGAAACGGCCTCTCCGCCGAGACCTGACCTTGGGTCATGACTGAGCAAGGGGAGTGCCAGGAGGGCGGGCGCGGGCGCAGGCTTCGGAACCGACAATTGAGCAGCTCTCTCTTGGGCCCAAGGGGCTGCAGCGGCGCGTCATGATGACAAACGCCTGAGGCATTCAGCTCACGCCACCCGCCGCTTCCGGCGCGCCGTGGGGGCTTGCCAGGAGAGGTTTGCGAGCGGCACGGGCTTGCTGAAGTGAAATCCCTGGCCGAGCGGGATGCCGAGTGATTGGAGCCGTCTGACCTGTTCGGAGGACTCGACCCCCTCGGCGACGATCGACAGCTTCAGCGTCTTTGCGAGCTGCACGATGGATTTCAGCACGGCGACGGTCTCGCAGCGATCGATCCTGTCGATGAAGGACTTGTCGATCTTGACCTTGTCGAAAGGAAAGGCCGTCAAGTAGGACAAAGACGAGTATCCGACACCGAAATCGTCGAGGGCAATGGAGACGCCGAGCGCCTTGAGGCGCTGCAGCGTCCTGAGGTTCTCCTCGGTGTCGGCGAGAAATACGCTCTCGGTGATCTCGAGCTCGAGCCGGGTTTGCGGAAGCCCGCTCTGCGTCAACGCAAAGGTCACGGTGTCGACAAGATTGGCGCTGGCAAATTGCAGGGCGGAGAGATTGACAGCGACCTTGACGTCGGCCGGCATGTTCATCGCATCGCGACAGGCTCTGGCGAGCACCTGGTGGCCGAGCTCGACGATCAGTCCCCCCGCCTCGGCAACCGCGATGAACTCCGCCGGAGGGATGTAGCCCCTGGTGCCGTGATGCCAGCGCGCCAGGGCCTCGACCGATTTTACCCGACCGGTGCCGAGCTCGATCACAGGCTGATAAAACAACTCTATCTCCTCGCGCCAGATCGCTTCACGCAGCTCAATCTCGAGCACGTTGCGCTGATCCGCTTCCGCCTTGAGCTCCGCTGAATAGACGTGGAAGCAGCTTCTGCCGGCATTCTTCGACCTGTAGAGCGCAAGATCGGCGTTGCGAAGGATCTCGTCGACCCGCGTGCCGTGCTCGGGCACGAGCGCAAGGCCAATGCTACAGCCGATCACGACGGGGTGGCCATCGATGTGATAGGGCTCGGCAATGGCCTGGACCAGCCGCGCGGCCAGGCTTGCAGCGCCGTCGCGCATCGCAGCCCGGCCGGGTGCCACGATCACGGCAAACTCGTCGCCGCCGATTCGCGCCGCCGTATCGATATCACGGATCTGCGCCTTGATCCGGTCGGCAACCTGCTTCAGCAACGCATCGCCGCATTGATGGCCGAGCGCATCATTGACGGACTTGAACTTGTCCAGATCGAGCAGGAGTACGGCGAACGCGGGCTCCAGCCGGCGCGAGCGGGCCAGCGCCTCATCGATGCGCTCCTTGAACAGGTTGCGATTGGCAAGGCCGGTCAGGCTATCGTAATGCGCGAGCCGCTCGATGCGGTCCGCCGACGCCTTGCGCTCGGTAATGTCCTCATGCGTGGCAACCCAGCCGCCGCCCTCGCGCCGGCCGTAGGAGATGTAGACGACCCGTCCATCCGGAAACTGCACGGTATTCGAGATTTGCTCCGACTGAGCGAGCCGGTTCTTCAAATCGACGAGGTATGCCTCGACGTCGAGCACGGCGGTCTGCTTCGCGAACACCTCCCGGAAGTCCATGCCGATCCGGATGTCTTCCGGCACGAGGTCATAGAGTTCGAGCCATTGCCGGTTGAACGCGATCAGGCGATCATGGCCATCGAACATGCTCAAGCCCTGGGGAAGGTTCCTGAGCGCATCCTCGAACTTGCTGGCGAAATCGCGCCGCTCGCGGTGGGCGCGATCCAGCGCCTGCTGCCGTCGCCAATGGAATGTCGTCGCGACGAGGATGATGAACGTAAGCAGCAGTGCGCCGCCGAGATAGACCTTCTGCCTGAAGGCGGAGCGGGAATAGATCTCCTGCACCGAAATGCCGACGGTGAAGATGAGCGGAAACGCGCGCGACCTGCGCGCCGTGATCAGCCGGTCGCTGCGGTCCGGTCGATTCTCGCTCCAATATTGCGCATAGAAGCCATCGCCCAGTTCGTGTTCGACGCGGCTCGGCGCGTTTTGTCCCAGCACGGAACCCTGGTCCACGCCCCGGGCGGCGAGCACGACCTGGTTCGCATTCCTGAGCACGAGCGTTCCTCCGACGCCGAGCTTTGCGGTGTCGTAGAACCTGCCGACGACGTCGACGCTGATCGAGCCGACAACCACGCCGACCGGATTGCCGGCCAGATCGAACAGCTTTCTCGCGAGCTGTATCGTCCACTTTCTGGACGCGCGGCCCAGCACCGGCTTCGCAACGTAAAGGCGATCGTCGGCCTGCGTCATGGTATGAATGAAGTGCTCGCGATCGCCGAGATAGAGCGGCGGACCGGAATAGCCGGCCGTCGTCTCGATCATGTATCCGTCCGATCCGATCAGAGCGAACTGGACCACGTCGCCGGTGGCGATGCGGGCTTTGTCGGACCAGAATTTCAGGCTGAAGGCCAGCGGATCTTGGGCGTAAAGTGCCCGTACCACCAGCAACGACTGATCCACGCGCTCGAAGATGCGCTCGGTGTTCTCCTCGAACAATTCGGCAACGCTGTTGCCGTGCAACCGCGCTTGCTTGATCGCATCCATCCGCTCAGAGGCGGTGATTGCGAAATAGCCGATCCAGACCAGGGGCAGAAAGAACAATGCGATCTGCAGCGGACCATTCCGCAGGATTGCTCTTCCGGCTTTGCGGACTGCCCCTGCGGGAATCACGACGCGCACCCCCGCTTCGGCCGCCAGGGCAGAACCGTGCTCGCCCGCAGTATTGGCATCGCTTGTCTCCGCCTCGACTGCACAGGGGAACCCGCGGCCGAAGGGCGGCGCGCGGGTGCTGTTCATGGCGCAAGGCTAGCTGAAACAGCCTTAAGTTTCTGTTTGGACGAAGCTCAATTCTTCAGCTCAAAGCATCCGTATCATCACGGAGGTCGGCCGGTTTTGAGCAGTCAGGCACATCGGCATGTCGAAAGCGGCACATTTTGGCCGTCTTTGCACCGCTTTTCACATCGCGCGCGCAAGAACGATGGTGCCGGACAGGATGAGGAGCGCGCCTGCCGCATAACTCAGTCGTTGGCCGAACGGCAGCAGTTTCTCGCCGGCGACGTAGAGCGCGATGCCGATGATCCAGGCCAGGTTCATCACACCGCCGACGAACAGCAATACCATCAGAAACCAGCAGCAGCCGACGCAATAGCTGCCGTGCCGAAGTCCCATCCGGAATGCGCCGCGTGTGCCGGGCCGCCAATGTCGGCTGAGAAACAACAGCGGACTGTCGCAATAGCGCAGGCAGGCCTGTTTGAGCGGTGTGAACTGATAAAGCCCTGCTGCAATCAGAACGCCGCCGCCCAGAATCGTGCTGGTGCTTGCCATCGCCATCGACAGCAACCCGAAGCGTTCGAACGCGCCTTGCACCAGGACTGCGACGAGACTGAACCCGGCCCACGTCACGAGATAGCCGGCGAGAAAGATCCAGCTATCGATTGCGGCGCGGGAGGCAGCCTCCTGCTTGCGCTTGACTGTCGCATATAAGAGAACGGTGGGCACCGCGCTCGGCGCCATCATCGCGACCATCATCACCCACCACATCACGAACAGCAGCGCGCCATAAAACGGCGTCCACGGCATCGGCGCCATGTCCGGCATGTCGGCCATCATCTCGGTGTCCATGCCGGCGCCCGCAGCGAGATAGGCCCAGGCGAGCGCCACCACTGCGGCGGTCCCGATCGCGACGATCAGCCGGTCACGGTGGAGCAAGTGTTCCAGTATCGAGCGCCCCTGCATCGACTTGTCCATAGCGATGAGGAGCTGACGCTGAGGTCTTGTGTCGGCGTCAGCGCCGCATCATGCCGCAACGCCCTTGGGCGTCTGCACGACATTGGCGAGCGAGCTATGCGTACCGCGGGTCTCGAACGGGATCGCACCGGTCGAGCGGATGTTGGCGGATGCGACCTCGGCGGCCCGATGTTCGAACCCCTCGGGCATGACCACCTGGATGCGGTGCGGATCACCGGTCACCGGATTCTTGATCGGCTCGACATCGGTCTCAAGCACGCCCTTGGCGACGAGTCTCGCGACGCGTCCGTCCTTATCACAGGAGAACTCGAACGGCACAAACACCGGATCGTGGATCTTGGTGACGATCATGCTGACGATCTGGAAAAGCGTGCCTTCGGCCGAATGCTTGCCGGAGAAAATATCAAACAATGCCTGTCGCTGCTCCCCCGTGGCGCGTTCGTCGATGATGGGCTGGATTGTCCCGTTGCCCTCATGCAGCGGGCCGGGGAAATCGACCGTGATCGCAAAGCAGAGACCATCGAGCCTGGTCCCTTCGAAATGCCCCCTGGCGATCCGCATGGCGACCAATCCCTTGCAATAGCCTTGGGTCGGCCGTGCGTTGAAGTCGCAGGGGCAGCCAAACGCACAGGTGCAGTTCTTCATCCATTCGCCTTCGAGACGCCAGTCCGATGCAGCCATGGCACATCTCCCAATGTGAGCGGGGACGCGGCAGCCGTTGACGAATTTGTTCAGCGTTCTTGTCGAAGCAATGCGATAAGGCGCGAGCGGGATCGAGGTCCGATCAGAAGGCCGGCATCGCAGAAAAGTATGGTGGCGAGCTGCCGTTTACCGTCCGAGGATCATATCAGCGGCCCCCGGTCACGTATACCGAACGAGGGTAGTGCCTCAGGAGCAGCCACATCTCGGGGATGTCCGAGGTCAGGGGCATGATGCCCAGCGGCGGACTGGGCATAGACCCCACAAAGCATCAGCATAAACAATGACTTGAAGTATCAGCTATTTGCCCTTTGCACCCCTCCAATGTGCCGTTGTCGACGATCCAATCTGCGGCAGCGGCGGAGACCATGGTGCACCAGTAACTTGCTGTGAAGGTCTCTCGCGTGCCCTGCCCTTGGAGACAGAATTCATTGCTCCAGATGCGGCCGAAAGGCAGTGCCGGCATCCGCAGTGCAGTTGAAGACGATGGGATCGAAGGCAATGCCCGGGCCGGTCCCTTCATCCGCCGTCGCAATCTTGCCCGCCTGTTCCCAGCCAATCCACATCCTCATCGAGACATGTTTGTAGGCGATCAGCGCGTTCCTGCTGCTGCTTCCTGTTCCTGGACGTCAGTTAAATCATCGGGAAATAAGCCTGATCCTACCACCGCACGCAAAGCCAAGCGGTCAGGCGGTGCAAGCTTCAAGATCGATGCAATTCCACTGCTTGCTGTTTCAGCGAAAACCTGACTGTGAAGCCTGCGTACAGCCAAGCTATAGCCTGCGCGTGTCCAGCTCTTGACATGGGCTTGCCGATTTCGGTCGTGGAGTTCCTTGCGTAGAACGGCTGTTGACACCGGCGCTCTGCGTCGCAACTTGACGGTAATCAGATTCAGTATGCTCCATTTCCCTTAGCGTCCTACTCATTCGAAGCGGTTCCTGGGATGTGGTGAGCGCCTGCTGATCCGCGCAGCAAGTAGCAACGAAGCAGCGGTGAACAGCCGCGCAACGGAGATCTATTGCAATGCCCCTTCGCGATGACGCCTCGCAAGAGATGACCGTCGTCGACTCGAGCTCCGGCATCTTGTTCGCGGTGTTCGATGGTCTCAAGCGAGTGATCTGCAAAGTCGATTGGGACGCTCTCGTCGATCGCGCAACGGTCGATGAAATCGACGAAACGAACATTCGCGCGACCTTTGACAGGCACTGCGCGGCCATTCCGGCAATCGCCAGCCGAAACTATGATGCGGGGCAAGGAAGTCTGGTGATGACGACATCCCAGCTCACCCCGCTTTCTTAACTGAGAGAACCTGGCGTAACTTCCTGGAAGGAGCGAAACAATGTCGTCCCTGCAGACTGAAAAGCAAAGGCTTGCCCCGCCCTGGAGCCATCACGAGATCGAGCAGGTACGGCTGCTCATTCTGGAAGGAAAGAGCCTGCATGCAGTCTCACGTCGTCTTGGAAGGACGCCACAAGCCGTGCGAAAAATTGCCAGCAGGCTAAAGCTTCCGCTTCGACCCCTTCATCTCATGAGGTGACCCGTCGCAATCCGCCACCAACGGACGTCATCCCAGGCGGATATTGCAGATTTCTTTTGCTCCAATCGGTTGTCGCGACGAAGCATGTAAGTAGATGGTTGCCGCTCCCGATTTGCGCAGGCTTCGAGACGCAATCACTTTTAATTGAATTTTGCAACCAAGGCATAGCCGTTCAGTTGGTGGCCGAGGGCTTCCGAAGCCTCCCCCTGCTTACGACACGTACGCTATTGACTCGAAATGTGAGGGCTCGAACTTTTCGTCCGGTCCGCCTTACCCGCGACATTTTGGCGCACCGGCGCGGTCTGAATGAACAAAACTCAGCCCCTGCCCGGACTAACTCCAGGGAGTTGGGGTTGAAGCACGAAGAAAATTCCATTCCCGGTGTAAATTTCTGAGCTTTTCAATGATTGCATCGGACTGATTAGGCGAATGCCGGAGGAATTTTGGCAAACGGATTCGTTGTCTGGTTCAATAGGTTCAAGGGTTACGGCTTCATAAGACCCGAGGGCGGCGGTAAGGACGTATTCGTTCATGTGTCCGCGGTCGAGGCAGCCGGACTGTCCGCGCTCGTCGAAGGGCAAAAAGTAAGCTACGAGCTCACCACTGTTGCCGGCAAGGTGACAGCCACCCGCCTGCGCGTCGGACACCAGGACTCCAAACCTGAATCTAAATCTGTAGGATGAACCGAGTTTTCGGGCTCGCTTGAACTCTTCGGCGTCACTTCTGATCAGATCGGAGCTGAAGGTTCCTGATCATGTCGTTGTAACGACCAATAAGGTCCGTCAGCTCGCCCCCGCGGCACGACAAGAAACCAGCGATGCCGGAATGGACGACCTGTACGGTCGCGTCGATTTGCTCCAGCAAATCTCGGCGCGCAGCGTCACAATATTCCGCCACGCCGGCGATCGAGAGCTCGCTTGCGATTCTCATGGTCTCTACCATCGACACTTCTCGCTGCGGCATAACCTGGAACCAGCGATCTGCCCGCCCACTCCGCTCAACCGCGCTTCCTCGAGGGGAGCCAACAGCAAGCTCCCTTTCGATGTCGATAGAGAGCAACTCCAGCGTTTCGTCGTGAAGGCGATCCAGCTCGGTGGCGAAATGATCGAACATGCTGGTCAGCTGCTTGAGCTGAAGCCACGCAAGTCTCAAATGCTGGTACGGCGACAATTGGTTGTGAATCCAGGGATAGTTATCGGCAACAACGCGACAAACAATGAGATCGCCGTAGACGGTCCGCAGGTTGAGGAGAGCTGCAAGCTCTGCTTTCAAGCGCCGGTGGACGGTCAATATTCCGCCTGCCATCTGCTCGGACACGAACTCGAATGACGGATCGGACAAGCGCATCAATTCTTCACCGGCCAATTCGATGATCGAGACAATCCGCTCGTCAATCTCACCGGTCGTTAGTTCATCCACCCTGCTCATTTTCATACAATCCGACAACGCCCGGCGCTTTGGCACCTGGCCAGCTTCATCGAGCTTGCGAATCCCCGCGCGAAGCCTCTCAGGGTTCTGCTGCTTTCGGAAGCCCCAATCTATGTCTATTATCTAGGCAGGAGGAGAAATCCAGCGTTTGCTGGGGCTGGCCGGCGGATCGGGTCGGCACAGAGTTCCTGGCTCGCCAAGCATCGATCGCGGGCTGCAGATCTTGGATGCCCTCCATAGATCGAAGCGGCGCGACCGCCAATCAACAGTCAGGAGAGGGTCACAAAAAACCGAGATCTCGGCGCTGAAAAGCGGGATGCCCGACTGAGATCAGGCTCCGCGTCACCGGCGCGATCCTTTGCACCTATGCCCGGGGACGGAGTTCAATCCGACCAACGCATGGACCGCGCGAATATGCCGCCGGTTTGTCGGCGAGGGCGCCAGCAAGACCTCAATTGTTGGCTGGCCTGCCGTATGGAGAATGCCGCGACCTTGCGCGCGTGGCCCAGGTTGCGCGCGACAGATTGCCTTGCTGGCGTTTGCGGCCAAGCACGTCGTCGTAAATGTCCATCGTTCGCAATGCAATATCGGACCAATCATACCGCATCGCGCCTTCGCGGCGAATCGCTTCGCGCTCGGTTGCGCTCAAACGCGTCTTCGTCAGTGCCAACAGTTTCGCGCCCATCTCCTCGCAATCACCAACATGGAAAATGTGGTCGGGATCGCCCACCACCTCCAGGTTGGGAGCGATATCGCTTACCAGCACCGGCAATCCATAGCTGAGCGCTTCGAGCAGCACGATGGGCAATCCCTCATGCGACGACGGCAAAACGAACAGCGCAGCGTGGGCATAGAGTTGTCGCAACCCGTCTCCGGTCTGGAATCCGGCCATGACAACATTCTGGTGGCCGGCCGCTTCTCGAACCAGTTGATCTGCGTACTCATTCCTGTGATCAATCTTTCCAACTATGGCGAGCTTCCACCCTGGCAGCGCGGTGGCGAGAAATGCGCGCAACAGGTCGAGTTGCCGCTTCTCGGGAACAAGCCGGCCGACCGTCAATACGTATCGCCCCGGCTCCAATCCCAACTCGGTCACCTTTTCGCTTTGCTGCGGCAAGTCCGAGAACACCACGCCATTCGGCACCACCTCGCATGGTTTGCCATACTTGGACGTGACCAGATCACCGATGCTGCGGCTGACCGCGATGCGCTTGTTGGCGTAGCGCATTCCGAGAGCTTCGCCGGTCCTCAGCACCGTGCGCGCCGCCCAGCCCCATTTTTCCCTGTTGTAATCCTCGCCATGATGCGTGACCACGACCCGCAAGCCGACGGCACGAAGCAATGGCGTTACGATCGCTGGACCTATGCCATGAATGTGGACCAATGCCGGCCGCCGCACCATTGCAACGATTGCGCAGACGACGGAATGCAGCAGAGTCTCGAGGTACTTGTTGCTTACGGTCCACAGCCGCAGGACCCGCACCCCCCTCCATATCTTGGGGATATCCGGCGCGACATAGGGCGACCGCATGCAGACGGTAACCCGCCTGCCGAGCTCGACCACCCTCGGTGCGAGATTCTCTGCATGTGTCTCGATACCACCCTGAACTTGAGGGAAGCCGCGGAAGCCGAACATGTAGATCTCACGCCTGCTCATCTGGACTTCCTCCCAACCTAGTTATTCATGAAGGTCCGTAACGGGTAATGCTCGTCCGGCGTCATGCGGCCCTTGACCAGCCGGGCCTTGACGTTCTTGTTCAAAAACGACGTTCGCTCGACGTGCGGCGACGGGCGCACGTCGGAATAATTGATGTAGCTGTCAAAGCATATGCTCTTGCCCATCGAGACCTTGAGCTTATTCTTGAGGACCCATAGCAGAGGCTCGCTCTTCGGAAGCTGAGGAATCAGGTTGGATCGCATCGCGGTCCGTGCGGTGGTCACCATCCAGCAATTCTGCCCACAGCTCGCGACCTTCTTCCGTGTCTGCTGAGCGGCCTCGCTATTCATGATCTCGCTCCATGATTGCCGCGCGAGATTTCCCATGGGCAGATCCGAGCGGACGTTGCAGGCCCACACGTCGGACCAGGGGTCGATAAAGGCGAAATCTTTTCCTGCGCTGCATGGGATCAGCCGATCGTGGCCGAGAATCTTCTCGATCAGACCAAGGTTCAGATAGGCCCGAAACCAGTTCTTTGGCTTCGGACTGCGCAGCATCGCCGAGATCAGCCCCTCGACCTTGCGCGCGACCGCCTTGCGATCGTAGAAGTAATTGTCGTTCTTGTAGAACTGCCACGCATTGTGAAGCGTAGACGTTGCCAGCTCGAATCCCTCCTTGCGAGCGAACTCGTAGACATTGACGAGCTGATCAACGTTTTCGTCCTGGATGACCATGGCAAAGCCAAGGTCGGTGCCTCCGGCTTCGCGCAGCATACGGAGCCCGGCAATTTTCGTGTAGTAACCATCCTTCTCGCCACGAATTCTATCGCTTGTCTCCTGATCGCCTTCGAGCGAGAAGCGCACCTTGATGTTGGGATGCTTCTTGATGATTGGGACAAGCCGCTCCGGATGCAGCCCGTTCGATGATATCTCCATCACCCTTGCTTTTGGGTAGAGAAGGTCGATCATCTCTCCGAGATCTTTGCGAAGCGTCGGTTCTCCACCCGATACATTCAGATTGTCGAATCCGGAAGGAAGCTTCGACAACGTGGCCAGCGACACCTCTTCCTTTGGCTCGGTCGGATTCTGCCAGATGTAGCACATCTGGCACTTGGAGTTGCAGCGGAACGTGGAAATGACGGTAAGGTCCATTTTATGATCCAACTTTCCTATGTGAACCGACTGATGCAAGCAGATCCTCGTACAACGAGAACAACGCCGAGCCATGTTCCTCGAGCGAGTATTCGTTCTCGACGATAGTCCGCGCATTGCGCCCGAAGATCTCGCGACGACCGCGATCGACGAGAAGCGCTCCGATCTTTTCGGAGAGCTGCATGACGTCGCCGGGGTCGAACAACAGACCTGTGGTCCCGTCCCTGACCAGCTCGGGAATTCCACCAATGCGCGAAGCGACGATCGGCTTGCCATGCGCCATCGCTTCGAGGATCGAAAGCGGGCTATTTTCGTGCCAGACCGAGGGCACGACAATCAGGCCGGCCTCCCTGATCGTTCGCTGGAGGTCGATGCCTGTAAGATGCCCCCTGAAATCTACTGCAGGGTATTTCCGCTTGAACTCGTCGAGAAGCGGCCCGGTGCCGGCGATCACCAGCCGCCAGGCGCCTTGAGCCGCCGCGTGAGCTTCGAGGAGGTTCTCGACACCCTTCTCGGACGAGAGGCGCCCAAAATACAATGCGTATCCGTCATCGCCGATGGAGGCATCGATACGCGATGCATCTATCCCGTTCGGAATATGAACGACCTTCTCGCCGCCGAACCGACGGACAATGGCATCATACATGAACCTGCTCGGTGCAATGAACTTCTGGACGCGATGGTAGCTTCCGAGCAGCGCATGATAACGCGCCTCAGCCCAAAGCAACGCGCTGCGTCCGAGAGATCCGTCGGCGCAACGGCGAGTGAGGATCGCCTCGAAGGCGCCGTCACCGCATCTCGCGCAGGGCTGTCCACCGCTGAGCTGCGTATATACGGGACACACCGGCTTGTAGTCGTGAAGGGTGAGGACGGCCGGCACTCCCATTTCGGCCGCGGCAGTGATGATCGAGGGAGTCAGCTGGTGATAGATGTTGTGACAGTGCAATATGTCCGGCTTCTCATCGCGGATGAGACGCTTGATGTTCGAAACGGCTTCGGACGAATGAATGAAGGACAACGCCGATCTAAGCTTCTCGCGCCTGGATGATGCGCGGTACGACTTCTGCGATACGAAGTACGACTGAAAGCGTGATGGAATGTTTCGATCGTCATGCATGGAGAATTCGGCGACGTCGACATTCCGCCGCCGCATCAAATCCATCTCGTCGAACATCACGACTTCGGAGCCGCCGTTCCGAAAGAAGAACTTGTTTGCGAATAGCACCTTCAGAGCACGCCGATGCGGTGCTCCGAGCCGTTCTCGTTGAGAGAAACTGTCATTGTCATTGTGCTCCAGGCCCGACCTCGAACGCGCCGCCGCAACGGCGACATCTTCGCTGCAATCGTAGGAGGGCTCCGTCATCGGCACAGCCCTAACCTGGAGATCGGAACCGGCCGTACTGCGAGGCCAGCAATGACGCCGTCACAGTCGCTTTCAGTCGAGCCGTGCAAGGCTGATATCGTCGCAACCACAACCATCGCTAGATGATAGGCGGCCGCCATGCGCCGGTATTGACGGACGTCAACTTACCACTGGGGCATGACCTAAGATGAGTTTCTGGCCTCATTCGAGTCGGAATGCAGCCCCAATCGCCGGATACCGGGGGTCCATCAAGGACACGCCAGGGCGCCCAAACGACACATCTTCATGATCGCTGAAAACTGCAACGGAATTGCCGAGTCGCAACTGCTCGATGCAACGCGGAGCGAGAATGCCCGAGCACCTTGAGCCAACTGGCGCAACCCCCGATCAAGGGTTGATTGCGTTGGTCATGATGCTCCGATTCAACGGCCTTGCCATAGATCCAGAGCGAATCCGTCATCAATTTGGGGACGTCATCCGGGTCGCCGAGATCCTTCGCTGCGCCAAGGAACTCGGGCTGAAGGCTCGCGTCGTCAGAACCAACTGGTCAAAGCTACCGGCTCTCCCGATGCCGGCGCTCGCCATCCTCCGAGGCGACCAATTTCTCATCTTCGGAAAGGCCACCGAAGAACGGGTCATCGCGCTCGAGCCCGGCCGGCCGCAGCCGGTAGCCATCTCTCGAATGGAACTCGAAGCCACCTGGGACGGCGCGGTCATCCTGATGACACGCCGGGCTTCGCTTTCCGATCTGGCGCGCCGGTTTGACATCACCTGGTTCCTCGGAGCCATCCGAAAATACCGGCGGCTGCTGCTGGAGGTTCTCGCCGCCTCTTTCTGCCTCCAGCTATTTGCTCTGATCTCTCCCCTCTTCTTCCAGGTCGTTATCGACAAGGTCCTGGTACATCGCAGCATGAGCACGCTGGACGTGCTTGCCATCGGCCTCGTAGCGACCGCCGTCTTTGAAACGGTGCTTGGAATTCTGCGCACATACCTGTTCTCGCACACCACCAATCGGATCGATGTCGAGCTCGGCGCCCGGCTGTTCCGTCACCTGCTAGCCCTGCCGATCGGCTACTTTCAGGCGCGGCGGGTGGGTGACTCCGTCGCAAGGGTCAGGGAACTCGAGAACATCCGCAATTTTCTGACGAGTTCGGCCCTGACACTGGTCATCGACCTCTCTTTCTCGGTCGTCTTCATTGCAGTGCTGTTCTTCTACTCGCCGGCCCTCAGCTGGATCGTTCTCGCATCGCTTCCGATCTATGTCGCGATTTCGGCCGGAGCGACGCCTCTGTTTCAGCAGCGGCTCGACGAAAAATTTCAGCGGGGTGCGGAGAACCAGGCTTTTCTTGTCGAGAGTGTGACCGCGATGGAAACGCTCAAGGCGATGGCCGTGGAGCCCCAGATGCAACGCCGCTGGGAACAACAACTCGCCGGATATGTGGCAGCGAGCTTTCGCGTGATCAGCCTGGCGAACGTGTCGAGCCAGTCGGTCCAGCTCGTGAACAAGCTGGTCGGCGTCGCCATCCTTTATTTCGGCGCGCGTTTCGTCATGGCCGGCGATCTGACCGTCGGCGAGCTCGTTGCCTTCAATCTAATCTCCGGCCGCATCAGCGCTCCGGTCCTGCGCTTAGCGCAAACCTGGCAGGACTTCCACCAGGCCAGGCTCTCGATCGCGCGCCTCGGCGACATCCTGAATACAGAGCCGGAGCCTGTTTACAGCCCCGGCAAGATGTCGCTAGCGACCATCCGGGGCGAAATTTCGTTAGAACATGTCACATTCCGCTACCGCATCGATGGACCTGAGATCCTTCGAGACGTGCAGCTGCACGTTCCCGCAAAGCAGGTCATTGGAATAGTGGGCTCCTCGGGATCGGGGAAGAGCACCTTGGCCAAGCTGGTGCAGCGACTCTATGTGCCGGAGCGAGGCCGGGTCATGGTCGACGGAATCGACGTGACACAGGTCGATCCTGCCTGGTTGCGACGACAGATCGGCGTGGTTCTCCAGGACAGCGTGCTCTTCAACTGCTCGATCCGGGACAATATCGCCTTCGCAGACCCCGGGACGTCGACGGAACGGGTGGTCGAAGCAGCCACGATGGCCGGTGCTCACAATTTCATTTTGCAGCTCCCGAACGGGTACGACACAATCGTGGGCGAGCGCGGGAGCAGCCTCTCCGGCGGACAGCGTCAGCGCATTGCGATTGCCCGCGCGCTGGTAACCGATCCCCGGATCCTGATCTTCGACGAGGCGACCAGCGCACTCGATTATGAAAGCGAGCACATCGTTCAACAGAACATGGCGAAAATCGTACAAGGCCGTACCGTTCTGATCATTGCGCACCGGCTATCGGCCTTACGAATGGCCGATCGGATCATCACGATCGAAGAGGGCCGCCTGGTCGAGGATGGCTCTCATCAGGAGCTGATCAAACGCGGAGGACGCTATTCAAAGCTCTTCCGCCTGCAAGCAGGCTTCCATGACCTTGCGTAATCTGCTTTTCGCTTGCGGCGGCACGAACCGACGACACGGACGCGCTCACGCCGGCATTGACGAGGCCGTATGAAACACACGACTGCAACGACGTTCGACGATCCCGGGCTGTTTGTGTTCGACCTGCTGCTCCGATTGCGCGGTCTTGATAGCAGCCTCGATCACATTCGCCAGCGGTTCGGCTCCACGCCGATCGATGTCCCGGAAATGCTGGCCTATGCGAAGGAGCTCGATCTTTCCGCACGCTGCGTGCGGACCGACTGGGACAGGCTTTCAGCATCGGCCCTGCCGGGCATCCTGCCGATTCGCGGTGGGAGCTTTCTCCTGCTCGGAAGGGTACATGGCCACGAGGCCGTGGTGATGTCGTCGGGCGCCGAAAGGCCATCCATCATTGCAAGACACGATCTCGAGTCCAATTGGGACGGACGGCTGGTCGTGATCACCCGGCGACGCGCCATCACCAGTTGGTTTCTCCGCTGTTCGCGATCCGGCCTGGAATTCCTTCGGCGTTCAAAAGAGCGCTCCCTGCTCGTAGGGGCAAGGCTGGCGGCACTGTTTTCGTCCCTCGTCAGTCGCGCGCCTGCAATGTCCAAGCCGCAGGCAGCGGCGCCGGCGCAACCGCCCCAGAACGCAAACAGCGGGAATGCCGTCATTATTTTCGCGGATCACGCCCGCAAGCTGGGACGCGCCGTTGCAGGACTAACGCCGTCCCGCGGCGCTCATCCCAGCGAAGCGCTCGCTTTTCTCCCCGCGGCGCTCGAAATCGTCGAGACTCCGCCCTCGCCAGTGGGACGCTCGATCGTCGTCAGCATAGCGGCGGGTTTTGTTGTCGCCCTGATCTGGGCCTGCATTGGAACCATCGACATCGTCGCGGTCGCTCCTGGCAAGATCATCCCGAGCGACCGCACCAAGACCGTCCAGCCCTTCGAGACCGCGGTCGTCCGTACAATCTACGTTCAAGATGGCCAGTCCGTCAGAGCCGGTGATCGCCTGATTGATCTGGATGCGACCATGTCCGCGGCAGAGCTGAACCGTCTCAAGAGCGATCTGCTGAGCTCGCAGCTCGATGTCGCCCGCCTGAAGGCGCTATTGTCGAGCAAGTCCGACCCCGCTTCGGCCTTTAGCCCGCCACCCGCCGCCACACCCGACCTGATCGAGCTGCATCGTCGTTTTCTCGCCAGCCAAACCTCCGAGCAGGCCACGAAGCTCACCGCAATCGACCGCCAGATCTCGCAAAAGGAAGCCGAACGAGCCACCTCGAAAGCGTCGATCGACAAGCTGAAGGCTACGATCGGCCCGCTGCAGCAGCGCGTCGAGATACGCGAGCAGCTGTACCAGAAGGAACTTGGATCCAAATTGCAATATTTGGCGGATTACCAGGAGCTTCTCGGCCAACGGCAGGAAATACTCGTTCAGCAGAGCCGCTTCAGCGAAGCCGATGCAGCCATCGCGGTCCTGGCGGAGACCCGCAACAAGACCGTTGCCGAGTACGAACGCACCTTGTTCGAGGAGCTCGTCAAGGCGGAGCAGAAAGCCGCCGGCCTCAGTCAGGACGTCATCAAGGCCGAGCGACATATCGGCCTGCAAAGCCTGACGGCGCCAATCGACGGCATCGTACAGCAGCTCGCCGTTCACACGGTTGGAGGTGTGGTCACGCCCGCGCAACCAATCATGATGATCGTTCCGCTCGAGAGCAATCTCGAAGTCGAAGCCATGATCTCAAATCAGGATATCGGCTTCGTCGAAGCGGGCCAGGACGCAGCGATCAAGATCGATACCTTCAACTTTACCCGGTACGGACTGATACAGGGCAAGGTCATCAGTATCTCCCAGGATGCCATTCCCCGCAACAAACCGCCGGAAAACAACAACACGAAGTCTCTGGGCATGGGGACGGCCAGCAGCGAGCCGCAGGGGCAGGAGCTGGTCTATTCGGCACGCGTGTCACTCGACCGCAACTACATGAACGTCGAGAACAAGCGCGTCGGCCTTTCTCCCGGCATGGCCGCCACCGTCGAGATCAAGTCCGGCTCACGCAGCGTCATCAGCTATCTCTTGTCACCGATCATGCGGTACAAGCAGGAAAGCTTGCGGGAGCGATAGCGCGCCAGCCGCAGTTCCAAAGCAGCCCGGCTTGCTAGCGATGACGTTTCGCGGATGCCGACGTGCGGGGTTCGATCGAAAATGCCCAGCCGAGAGCCAGACGGCTGGCGCCGACCCCGCAGACCGCTCCGATGGCCTTCACGAGGGCATCGAGAAGCCGGGCATGCCGATCTGGCGTTAGCAGCTGGACACTTTCGAGAATAACCGCGCTGACGATCATCATGACAGCGATGCCTCGTGTGCGATGTGGCGCGCCGAACGCAAGGGCAAAGCCCGTTACGGCAAAGGCAGCGAAGTGCTCGACCCGAAGGCCGGCCAATGTCGGGCGGCTCTGAATCGGGGATAGCGTTGCAAATGTGATAAATACGAGTGCCGCCCACCCGAAGATGGTGGCGGCCCTTTGGATCATGGCCATGTGCTCGTCCGTGCCGGCTCGAATTCGGGCAAGCGAGCGATCACCAGCAGATGGGTCCAAACGGTTGGCATTCCGCCGTCTCGGGTCCTGTCGGCGCGCCAGATGCGCCTCGCCTTGACCACACTAATTCTTCGGGCGCGGCTCGATTTGCTGGATGAGACCAGCCGCCCTCAGCCCGGCCGCGGCCTCCTTTATCGTACCCCAAGGCAACTTGGATCGTTCGGCGATATCGAGGAGCGAATAATTCCCGTCCGACATATTCAGGACCCACAACAGCGCCATCTGGAAGTCTCCGGCCGCGAGCCCGCCGAGTCCACGGTAAAGGCCATAATTGCCCAATTTTGGTTCGCAGAACGGTTTTTCGTTGTGAAAGCAGACGTTGTTCTCGATGACATCGATAGCTGCGATCGCCTTCGTCAGGGTATCGTACAACGCAGCGGGACGAACAAAGTCCAGATTGTCGGCCGAGCTGTGATACTCCGCGAACTTGCCGAAGGGCGTTCGCATCACGGTGCCGATCGGGAGGTTGAAGCCGGGCGAGCAATATTGCCGCTCGTCGTAGCCGTAAGGTGAAAACTCCTGAATTTCGTGCGGTTCGCCGCTCTGCTCAAGCACGTAAGACCAGGCGCGATCGATCTCCGCATTGCCGCGGCGGCTCTTCTTATAGGTCATCGCCCCCGCATCGCCGGCGCAGGTCAACACAAATCCATGCTTCACGCGGCCGACGTGTGCCTCGTTGAGGGCCAGCCAGGTGATCGCCCCGATCGTGCCCGGAACGAACACGAAGCGATAAGTGTACCTGAGCTCCATCTTCCGCAGGTGCTGGGCGAGCGCCGTTGCCACCGCGATTCCGGACAGGTTGTCATTGCAGAGCGACGGATGACAGATATGGCAGGAGATCAGCACCTCCTCCGAGGTCCGACCAAGCAGTCTCAGATCCCCGTAAGTCAGATGGCCCGGAGCGAGATCCGCATCGATGCAGATCTCGTAGTCGTCCTCCTGCATCGCCAATAGTTGATTGTGCGACAGACAGAAGCCCCAGGTCTCCTTGTAATAGCTGGTCCGATAGGGGATCCAGTCCGGCTTATCCGGATCCGAATAGAGGTGAGGCTTGAGCTCCTCGAGCGTCATGCGCGCCCTCACCGGCATGCTGTAGCCAAGAAGGTGCAGGTTCGACTCATTGAAGTCGATCACGCGCTCGCCGGCGCTGTTCTTGACGTACGCATCGCGCACGTTCCACTCCGGTGGAACGGTCCAGTCAAATACCTGGAGGCCGGACGGGACCTCGCAGGTGGTAAGCGGGATATGGTTTCGGATGAGATCGATCGTTCTTCGGACACCATCCCCCGTTATGCTCCGGGCGATGGGATACATGTCTGCGATAAACTCGTGGAGCGCACGCCCGGTCTCGTCCGCCGACAGGTCAACGGCCGCGTCACTCTCCCTGAGATCAGCGAGGTCTGCATGCCCTGCTATATCGTCCATGCGTCCCCTCCCCTAGGATCCCGATTGACTCAATCCACGATCCTGGGTTCGGGAATGGGCACGACGAACTGAGCGCCCCAGCTGCGGGCGAACGACAGCTGGCTGACAATCTCCCGCTTCAGGTTCCAGGGCAGAATGAGGATGTAGTCCGGCTTCGTCACGTTGATGCGCTCGGGCTCGAAAATTGGAATGTGCGACCCCGGCAGCAACGACCCCTGCTTGTGCGGGTTCCGGTCGACCGTATACTCAATGAGATCAGTGGTAATGCCGCAGTAGTTCAAGAGAGTATTTCCCTTGGCAGGGGCGCCATAGCCGACGACGCGCTTGCCCTGTCGCTTTGCCTCCTCGAGAAAGGAAAGAAGCTTTTGCCTGGTCTGCATGGCGCGCTCTTCGAACGCGTCGTAGTAATCGAGATTGGCATATCCGGCGTCGATTTCGCGGCGTCTGAGATCCACGACCCGATGGGAAATCGGGTGCCATCCCTTGTTGGCGTGCTGAGCATAGATTCGCAACGAACCACCATGGGTCGGCAACTCTTCGACGTCGAACAAGGTCAAGCCATGTGCCGCAAAGATCTTCTCGACGGCGATGAACGAGAAGTACGAAAAATGCTCATGATAGATCGTGTCGATCTGGCATTCGTCAAACAGACGCATCAGATGGGGGAATTCCATCGTGATAACACCGGAATCAGCAAGAAGAACGCTCATGCCTTTGACGAAGTCGTTCAAGTTCGGCACGTGAGCCAGGACGTTGTTTCCGATCAGCAGATCGGCGCGCAGCCCCTCGCGTCGCAAGGTACGTGCTACACGTTCACCGAAGAATTCCACACGGGTCGGAATGCCCTTCGCGCGCGCAACGGCGGCGACGTTCTGGGCCGGCTCGATGCCTAGAACCGGCACATCGGCTTCGACGAAGTATTGCAGCAAATAGCCGTCGTTGCTCGCGATCTCGACGACCTTGCTGTTCGCCCCGATTCCGAACCTTTCGATGACCCGGGAGACGTACGACTTGGCGTGCTGCAGCCATGAATCGCTATAGGACGAAAAGTAGGCATAGTCTCCAAAGATATTCTCCGGCGCCTCCCATTCCTCGAGTTGGACGAGGAAGCACTCTCCGCAAACGTAGGCCCGCAGCGGAAAGAAACGCTCGTCCTGCTTGGCCTTCTCGTTGCGAAGATATGAATTCGCCAACGGAGACATTCCGAGATCGATGAACACGCGTTCAAGGGGCGCGTTGCAGAAACGACAACAGCTCAACTCTATGGCTTGCGCGGTTGGGGACTTGACGTTGAGGGTAGATGCCGCTTCCTTCAGCATTCTGTGGCTCCTGCCGGTGGCAATCTGTGATGTCACCGAAAGGCTAGCGTTGTCCGGGGCAAAGCTATTGACGGCCGTCAAGTCACGTTCACTTTTGCGGAACACGAGCCCTCACCTACGACATCCTGGAGCCGGCGACATTCATACGGGCCTTCAGCTCGTCTGCGATATCGCTGTAGGGCTTCCATGTTCTGTCACGGTCCGAGAGCACGCGCACCTCTGCCGGCCAGGAAATTCCGAGCGAAGGATCGTCATGCGGCAGCCCGCCTTCTGCTCCCGGCGTGTGATAGTTGCTAATGAGGTAGATCAGCTCCGTATCGTCAGTGAGCGTGACGAATCCATGCGCGAAGCGCTCCGGGATGTAGAGCCCGCGGCCATTGTCGGCGGAGAGGTTGACGGTGACGTGCCGCAGATAGGTTGGCGATTCCGGCCGCAGGTCGACGATGACGTCGGCCACCGCCCCCTTGGTGCATCGGACATACTTGTTCTCGGCAACGGGCGGATACTGAAAATGCAGCCCGCGCAAAGTGCCGCGCTTCGCGTTGTAGCTGATACTTCCCTGCGCAACCACGGGCTTGAGACCGTGCGCGAGGAATGTGTCGGCGCAAAACACCCGAGCGAAGTATCCGCGGCTGTCCTGATGCCTATCGATCTCCACCGTGTAGGCGCCGGCGAGGATTGTTTCGGAAAATGTCATGCGGCGGATGAATAGGTTCAGCTACGACAGAAACATGATCCGGCAAAGCTTGACGGCAAGCCATAGCAGGGCGAGATCCCACGCAACGACGCTGACCAGCGCAACTGCGATGGCGAGGACGGGCCAGTCGAGGGTGGCCCTGAACTGGGTTGCGTAGTTTGCGGTCCTGACTTGATCGAATTCAGACATTGCCCGCTCAATCTGTGACGTGACCTCACGGCAGATTAGCCAGGGCCGGGCTCGCAAACCTGACAAAGCTCAATAACGGCGGGCCATGCAAGGGCGGCGTTCAAATGACGCCGCGGGAGCGGTGAGGCACCCCCCGGCTGAGCCGCTCCGTCCCCCACGCCTGGGGAATGCCGAAAGGTCGGCTAGCTCTGCGCTCACCGCACTGCGGCAATCGCCCGGAATCCCGGTCACGGCTGGCGCCAAGTTGAGAATCCTCAAGTTCCCAGCGTTCTTGAGTCCTCAAATACGCTCGGGCGGCGCGTAATTGCGGTTTTCACAAATCACGCGTTGCGAGGGCTTTGATGATGAACATTAGGTCACGTTTCTTTTCAGAATCACACCCAGTCAGTTTCGAAAAGTCGGGAGCGCTGCGATTTCGAGCGCGAACTGCAATTCCAGGCGGAGCACATACCTACGCGAAGGGCGACGATCAATATCCGCTCCTCGCGCCAGGCTTCATCTCGAGAGGCTCGGGCTGCCATGTATGGGACGTCGACGGCAACGAGTTCATCGAATACGGAATGGGCCTGCGCGCAGTGTCGCTGGGCCATGGCTTTCCAGCGGTCGTGAACGCCGCAGTCGCGCAAATGTCACGAGGCACAAACTTTACGCGGCCGTCGGCGCTCGAGGTCGAATGTGCCGAGCGCCTGATCGCGCTCGTCCCCGGCGCCGACATGGCGAAATTCACCAAGGACGGATCGACGGCCACGACGGCTGCAATCCGGCTTGCCCGAGCATACACGGGCCGGGACATGGTCGCGCTTTGCTCCGACCATCCCTTCTTCTCCTACGACGACTGGGCGATCTGCACGACCTCTATGAACGCCGGAATTCCCGAGACGACGGCGCAGCTGACACAGGGCTTCCGGTACAATGACCTGTCCTCAGCGGAGGCGCTCTTCGTCCGGCACCCCGGCCGGATGGCAGCCCTGATCCTCGAAGCCGAAAAGGAAGTGCCGCCGGCGCCAGGCTATCTCGCCGCGCTGCGCGAACTCTGTCATCGGAACGGTGCGCTTTTGATCATCGACGAGATGATCACTGGCTTTCGATGGCCGGAGTGCTGTGCCCAGCGTCACCATGGAATAGAGGCCGATCTATCGACCTTCGGCAAGGCGTTGGGCAACGGCATCGCCATTTCTGCGTTGCTCGGCAAGCGCGAAATCATGGAGCTGGGCGGCCTCGATCACGATCGCGATCGCGTCTTCCTGCTTTCGACGACACATGGCGCCGAGACTCACGCCTTGGCTGCGGCCTTGGCCGTCATGGACACCTATCGGGACGAACCGGTCATCGAGATGCTCCACCGCCAAGGAAGCCGCCTCAAGGCGGGCATCGAAGACGCCACGCAGCGACGTGGACTGACCGGTTACTTCAAGCTCGCCGGCCGGGCGTCCAATCTGGTCTATGCCTGTTGCGATCGCGACGGCATACCGTCACAGATCTTCCGCACGTTGTTTCTCCAGGAGACGATCCGCCGCGGCTTGCTGGCGCCCTCTCTGGTCACGAGCTATTCCCATTCCAACGATGATATCGACCGGACCATCGAGGCCATCGACGGCGCACTCGCCGTATATCAGAGGGCATTGGCGGACGGGCCGGAAGCTCATTTGATTGGCCGGTCGGTCGCGCCGGTATTCCGTCGACGAGCCACGCTTGTCGCGGTCGCAACGCCAAAATCGGACATTCACCGTTCAGGCGAGCAAGAATGCGGTTGATCGATCAAGGACTGACGCGCCAGCGATTGTGTCGGCTTTGATCTCATCTGATCACGCCCGACATTCGAAAATGCATCGCCGCGAACTATAGAACCAGTTCGCGGCAGGACGCTCTCAACACCATTCGCTCAATCAGCGGAACGCCCGTTCGAAATCCTCGCAAGTCCCTCAAGATCGATGAACTTGATCGTCTTGCGATTGGGAAGGTCGATGACCTTCTTCGCCTTGAACTCGGCCAGGGTCCGGCAAACCGTTTCGAGCGACGTCCCAACGTGATCAGCGATATCGGCTCGTGGCAATTGAAGCCGGAGCGCGCCAGGACGTTTGGGATCGGCAGGCAGGTGCGGCCGAATGCGCAACAAGAGCCATGCTATGCGGGCCACACAGTTCTTTTGGCTCATGGTCATCACCAGGGTGAGCGTATCTGCCAGCACCTGGTGGGCACCACACGGATCGTCGCTCCGGCACACACCGGAAGTCCTCGATCGGATGACGCGACAATCCGTCACGGCCTCCGCTGTGAACTGCTGATGGGTCGAATGGGTGGGCATGACGACATCGCCAGGCCAGTAGAAGGCGAGTATCTGGCGGTTTCCGTTCTCGAGAAGGCGAACGGCCCGCACGACCCCCTCGACGATCTGAATCTTCTGAGCTTGTTCCTCTCCTTCCCAAAAAAGAGCCCTGCAACGGGGGACGAAAGACGTGGAAGGGCGCCGAAAATCGGGAGCGTTGGTTGATCTATGAACGAGGGAAGGAGGTCTACTGTCCTGGATGAAAGTGGTTTCTCTAAGCATTTGAACTCACCTCAGCACGTATTCCAATACGCTGAAGTGTAGGCGCTCCTGGTCCGAAGGATATTCAGGCGAATGCGTTAGAATTTTTCCGGTTCCGACTAATCCGTTCGGACTAGTCCATCCGGCCGAAGAAACTATTCGCTGGCTACGCCACGTTCAAACGAGCAATAGGCTCGTGCAGACTTGCAGCGAAAGCGCTCAAACTTGTGCCACCTGCGCCCGATTGCACAGCGTCCTTTCTCGGGTCGAATTCTCGAGGACTCGCAGCTGAAGAGCGCTAATTGTCCGTTCAACACGATTTGATCGGAAGCCACAAGCGCCCCGAGGCCCTTCCCACAGGTCTCTTCGCAGACGCTCGCTAGCGCCTTGCGCACGAGCTGGCGCCGCAACAGCTGCGAATGGCGTTGAGAAACCTTGATCGGGTCAGCCGTGATGTACCTCGTGGAGACCGTCGGGCAAGATCGTTCCGGACGACATCGAGCGGCATCTCGTCTTTCGGCGACCAGCAGACGTCGTCGCCAGTCGCCCTCGCTTCGACGAGGCTCTCACCTCACAAAGCTGCCAACCCACAAGATGCAAGATCATAGCGCGGTCGACGTCGCTTGAGCGAGCTCCACCGTCACCAGGAATAGAGTCCGGAATTACATCAAGGCGACCACAGTTCTCGAGTACCGAACCACGAGTCTTCGCCAATCTTCTTCCTGGGGAGTATTGGGTCCCGGCCTTCGCGGGGAATGACACCGAGGGTGGGGCGCGCCTCAGAACAAGCTGCCCTGATCCAGCGGCTTGGCTACGTGCTTCGGTACCGGCTTTGTCTCCTGCGAGGCCGGCTCGGCTGTGACGGCGCGAGAAAATTCAGCGGTCACCCGGCCGGTCTTCGAAGGACAAATCGATCCATTGGCTGCGCCCGTCGGTCGCCGACGACCATGTCGGGGCTTGCGCTCTTATCCTGGTCGATCAGGAATCTCTTGCTTTTCATTCTGCTGGCCAACCTGTCCCTGGGCCCGACAAGCTTGGCGGCCATGAAGGCTGCCTCGGTCCGATTGCGAGCAGAAAGCGCGCGCAGGAGCGCCGCCGTATGGATCTTGCTGGTCCCCTCCGCGATGCTCAGCTCGCGCGCAATCTCCTTGTTCGACATTCCCTGAGCCAGCAATGGAAGGATTTCGTTCTGCCGGCGCGTCAATCGCAGAGATTCCAATTTGAGGTTGACGGCCTGAGGTGGCTCCGGCCGGCTGACGTCGTCATCGGCCAGCCACCGCGGAACATAGATGCGCCCGGTCAACAGATCGCCGATCGCGGACAGCAATTCCTCATCCGACTGAAGCTTGGGCAAAAACCCGTGAAACCCAGCCGAAAGGCATTTCAGCACGTCCGCGCGCCTGCTCGAAGCCGACATCACCGCAATGCGAGTAGCCGGCCTCAAGTCGACAATCTCGGACAGAACCTCAAGCGAATGCTGATTCAGGCAATCCTGATCAATCAGGATCAAATCTATATTTGTCTGCAGCTCGAAATTCGCGAGTTGCGGCGCGTCTAAGACGCGAGACTTCTTGAGGCGGGCCTCAATCACATCACGGAGGCCGCTGCGATAAACACTATGCCCATCAACAATTAGAATTGCAGGCACTGCTCAATCTCCGAGCAATCCCGTACTCTTACCCGGGACTCTCACAACGTCGCAGTTTGAACGGAAAAAAACGACAGAACACTTTGATCGGCACGTCTGCTTGGGAATCCCCCTTCAGGCGACACGCCCCCCTCCTTTCAACCAGGAATTGCCGCGTTGCAACAATATTAGGAATAGTTGGGGAAAAGTCAACAGATTACAATAAATCGTTTCCAACTGTTGCGGCACGTTGCCGCGCCAATGGCCTCGATACGAGTCCATCGGCGTCGGCAGACAAATGCGTGAAGCTTTCCGCCGCAGAAGATACTAAGTGCGCGCAATCGCCGGGAGCATCTCGGGGATCGGCGTCCACCGCAGATGGGGATCCAACTGCTCGGTGTGCTGCAGGTGCCGAAGTTCGGAAAGACGCGTAAACGGCGCGGCATTGAAGGTCGCTTCGTCCAATTGGATGCGCTTGAACACCCCCTTCAATTGACTCGCGCCGCGCTGCGCATTCCACTGGCAGCGGAAATTCGGCATGTGCGCCTTGATCTTCGCAAAGGAGACCCGATAGCTGCGATTGTCAGGACCACTCGGGCCGAACGAAAGATCGCAACCGGTGAAAGTGTCGTTCACGATCTCCGCGATTTCTCGCACCGTGTAGTTCTGACTTTCGTCGCCGACATTGAACGCCTCAGCGCAAACCGCCTCGCGGGGCGCCTCCAGAGCGCACAGGATGGCCTGACAGATGTCTTCGATGTGAACCAACGGGCGGCAAGGGGTACCGTCGCTCATGACGCGGATCTTTCCCGTCGTGAACGCCCACCCTGCAAGGTTGTTCAGGACCAGATCGAAGCGCTGTCGGGGAGACGCTCCGAACGCGGTGGCGTTGCGCAGAAACACGGGCGTGAACCGGGAGTCGGTCAGCTCGACGAGATCGCGCTCGACGAGCACTTTGCATCGCGCATAGGCCGTCTGAGGTTCGCAGGAAGACGTCTCGGATTTCACCTCGCTGCCGGCGGCGCCGTAGATGCTGCAGGAGGACGCGTAGATGAATCGTCCGATTCCTGCCTCCTTGCACTTGCGGGCAAATCCGACGGACCCACGATGGTTGATCTCCATCGTAATTGCAGGGTCATTCTCTCCCAGCGGATCATTGGAGAGCTCCGCAAGATGAACGACAGCGTCAAAGCCTTCCAAATCAGACACTGACAGCTGCCGCGTATCGCGCGACATGACCATGGGGCGTGTCCTGCCGTCATCGAACAACCAGCCGCGGCGGTAGAGGCCGGTATCGATCCCGATTGCATCATAGCCGCGCTCAAGCAATCTCGGGCCGAGCACCGCCCCGATATATCCGTCAGCTCCGGTGAAGAGAACGCGCATCGGATTCATCTCCTCAAAGGGTTGCCCGATCGGGAATTGCGGGGTGCGGTAGGTTGGCGCCTGCATTCGCGGCACCGGCCTTGTTCCAGACGCACCAGGGTGGATCTCCGCTGTCCCAGAGATCCTGCAGAATGGCCTTGTCGCGCAAGGTGTCCATGTTCTGCCAATAGCCACGGTGCCTGTAGACGGCGAGTTGGTCCTGCTCGGTCAGACGGGCAAGTGGTTCGTTTTCCCAGCTCGTGCTGTCGCCGTCGATGAGATCGAGGGCCTGAGGCTCGATGACGAAGAAGCCTCCGTTGATGACCTGGCCATCGCTCGCGTCCTTCTCGCGAAAGCCGGCCGCGCGGGGACGGTCGGACGAGAGATTGATCGCGCCAAAGCGGCCCGGCAACTGGACCGCGGTGACCGTCGCCAGCGCGCCCTGTTGATGGTGGAACTTGATCAACGCGCGTATGTCGACGTCGCTGACGCCATCGCCGTATGTCATGCAGAAGGTCGAATTCCCGAGATACTCGCGCACGCGCTTGACGCGTCCCCCGGTCATCGTCTTCTCCCCCGTATCGACAAGCGTCACCTGCCAGGGCTCCGATCCGTTTCTATGCATTTCGATGCGGTTGCGCTGAAGATCGAGCGTGAAGTCTCCCTGGTGAGACAGGTAGCTCATGAAATAGTCCTTGATCACCGTGCCCTTGTAGCCACAGCAGATGACGAACTCGTTGAGGCCGTAATGGGAATACAGCTTCATGATATGCCACAGGATCGGACGACCACCGATTTCAACCAGCGGCTTCGGTACCACCGAAGTGTGCTCGCTCAATCTCGTACCGTAGCCACCGGCGAGAATAACAACCTTCATGGGGATCTCCTGTCCTAGGTTCCTCACCGAAGCATGCGCAGGCGCAGGCGCATTTTCGGATGGCGCAGTTTGGACGGTAGATCGCTGCGGCACGACCAAGTTGATGACTGTCAACTCGGCAGAGCGACGTCGGTCGGGCCTCAAGCCGCATCATCACACGCGTTCCCCATAGACCGCAGGACCCCGGGCCGCTCCTTAGGCCGATCGAGCCGCGAAATGACGTCGTGATCCTCGCTGGTCAACTCAAAGTCGAACAGGTCGATGTTCTCGGCCATGCGGTCCGCGTTTGCCGATTTCGGTATCGCGATCGTGTCGTTTTCGCGCTACCAGCGAAGCACGATCTGCGCGGGCGAAAAGCCGCATCGTTCCGCGATGATATTCCCGTTGGCGCGCGAAAGCCGACCACGTTGATGCCTTCCGGCTCGAACACTTTCGGCGAAACAAAGAAGAGACGCCGTTCGTCTCGCTTGGCTCGAACCATCCAATCGAGTTGACGATGCCCAAAAGTCAACGGTGCAGCAGCATGAGATGCGGAGACTTTCGTCGCACGGATTGCAACTACCGCACTCGCCAACAAGGCCGATGCGCAACGCTCAAATGCCAGAAGCGGCATGCGTCTTACTGAGGCGGGACAATTCGACGCAATGCGCTCGATAGGCAACCACCCTGCGGCACGCGAAAGACAAAAACAGCCGGTATTTCCTCGCGATAGCAAGAGTGACGATCACGCCGCTCGTGCCGCTTCAAGAGGCGAACGTCATTGTCGAACAGTGATGATCGGGGAATGCCTCACAGCCACCCCATTCCGCAACAAAGCAATCACATTCATGACAGATTCTGTTGCGAGCGTGAATTCGCAAATGCAGCAGGTTGCATTCGCGGGACGTTGCTCTGACAGCCGCCTGCTCAAATTGAATGCAATCACAAAAACCACCAAGAGTTCGTTGCAAGGGGTCGATTGAACTTCACACCGGCTTGGTTCATGCTTTCGGGAAAGGCTCAACGTGATTCGGTAAGCCCGATTTCGGTAACATAAGACGGTGGCCGCGGGGCGTTCGGCCGGTTCTCTACTGTCGAGTATCAGCAGAAGCAGCGATTGGTTGGCGCGAACGGTGTGATGTCGATCACACCTTCTGGCCTCGCATCGTCGTGCTCAGCCTTGAGTGCTGCCTCACAGACTCACATTCGAACAACTGGAAAGGTGAAATGGGGATTTCATTAGCAGAGCTGATCAAACAGAACACGCTTGGGCAGAGCGAGGGATATCCTGCCGGTGTTCCGCAAAGCTACAATTGGTACAAGGGTTGGAATCCGGATGGTCAGCTGACTCCGCCTGCCGGCTTCACCGCGGTCGAAGGCTGGGGACAGGTCTATACCGAGCAAGGGGCTCCCGCATCTCCGAATGCGGACATCGAGCTCGCGAACGCAAAGACCTACGTGCATATCAAGGAGACCGGTCAGTGGCTGCTCGTCCAGGACCAGTCCAAACTTGGAATCGCAGGCGGGCACTTCGTCACAGATTTCACCGGCAATTCAGGTTACCCGATGACGGTGACTAGCCTGCAAAGCGGGGCGGTGAGCTTTGATGCGCCTCCAGCCGGCTACAACGATCATTTCTGGCAAACAGCACGTGGGACCTACACGGCTGGCACGGTCGACGGGGTTTACGTCCAGATGGACATGAGGACGACCGATCCCAACGCGAAGCTGGTGGGCATGGTCGGGGTGGATTGGTGGCGTAGCTCGACCGCTCCGTATCTTGCCGACCACAGCAACAATCCAGGTGTCGGAGGTAGCAACTGGGTCGAGCTTTCGACCCAGTGGAAGACCATCGGTTACTATTCCATGAGCACTGCGGCCTTCCAGGCAAACCTGCCTCCGCCGCTGCTTGGATCGCCTCAAACACCTCCGGTCGAGCCTTCCGATACGTTGGCGCCGGCATCGCCCAAGATCGTGGCAGTCACGCCGGATACTGGTACCGCCGGCGACCAAATCACCAACGCCAAGCAACTGACGTTGAGCGGCACGGCAGAAGCGGGCAGCACGGTCAAGGTATTCGAGGGTACAACCGTCATTGGTACGGCCAAGGCCGGTGCGAATGGCACTTGGAGTCTGACCACAGCCCAATTGGCAGACGGGAGCCATACCTTCAACGCGACCGCCACAGATGCTGCAGGCAACGTCAGTCAAAAATCGGCTTCCCTCAGCGCGCGCGTAGACACGCTTGCGCCGGCAGCCCCCAAGATCACGGCATTCACACCGGAGAATGGTACCGTCGCGGCTAGCACGATCAACGCCGGACGGTTGACGCTGAGTGGTACAGCGGAAGCCGGCAGCACGGTTAGAGTCCTTGAGGGGACGACCGTGATCGGCACGACCAAAGCTGGCGCGGGCGGCGCCTGGAGTTTGACAACGGCACAGTTGGCCGCAGGGAGCCACGCCTTCACTGCCATGGCCACCGACGCCGCAGGCAACGTCAGCGCGAGATCTGCCGGCTTGAATGTGACTGTCAGCGGGCCTGTCAGCTCGCCACCGGCAAATGGAACGAATTTGCTGGTGAACGGGTCGTTCGAGGCGACGGCCTTGGCTGACGGACGCTGGGGAGCTTACCAGTCGGTTTCGGGTTGGACCGCGATCTCTGGCGGCACGATCGAACTCTGGAATAATGTCAATGGAGTCAGGGCGAGCGACGGTGGCAATTTTGGCGAGCTGGATTATCTCGGCAGCCGAGATGGATTCTACCAGGACGTAAAGACCGTCGCGGGACAGGTTTACCAATTGTCTTTCGATGCACGTTCGCGACCTGGCTTCAGCGACACGACCTGTTCGATCGAGGTGCTGTGGAATGGCTCCGTCATCGCGGCTGTTCCGCCGGGCGCCGCTTGGGACACTTACGATTTCAAGGTCGTGGGCACCGGCGGCAACGATCGCCTGACTTTCCGCGAGGTTTCCAGTCAAGGTGGCGACGGCTTGGGTGCTCTCTATGACAATATCGAGCTCACCGCCGCGACAGCGCCGCCAGCCACGCCATCTCCGGGGACGGGACAGGCCAATCTGCTCGTGAACGGATCGTTCGAGTCGACGCCGCTCGAAAGCGGCCGCTGGGCGGCCTTCGATAACATTCCAGGCTGGCACGCCATCAGCGGTGGAGCCGTAGAGCTCTGGAACAATCTGAACGGCGTGAAAGCAACTGACGGCGGCAACTTCGGCGAACTGGATTATATGGGAGCCCGTGATGGACTCTATCAGGATGTGAAGACCGTCGCCGGTCAGCAATACGATCTCTC
Source organism: Bradyrhizobium glycinis (assembly GCF_016031655.1). GTDB lineage: Bacteria > Pseudomonadota > Alphaproteobacteria > Rhizobiales > Xanthobacteraceae > Bradyrhizobium > Bradyrhizobium glycinis. The sequence goes on along the minus strand of NZ_JACCHQ010000025.1, from coordinate 29,298 downwards.
CTTCGATGCGCGCTCGCGGCCGGGGTTCTCCAGCTCGACCTGTTCGATCGAAGTCCTGTGGAATGGCTCGGTCGTTGGCGTGGTTCCGCCCGACGGCGACTGGAAGAACTATGATTTCACGGTGACCGGAACAGGCGGACAGGACCGCCTGACATTCCGCGAGGTTGCGGGCCAAGGCAGTGATGGGCTCGGCGCTCTCTATGACAATGTCTCCCTGGTTGCAAAGCCGTCGAGCTCCACCTCGGCGTCTCTGCTGAGCAGCACAAGTCAGGCGGTCGCGCTGATGAATCAGTTTGCCGCGACCGACGGAATAACGACCTCCGCGGTGACGAATGGGCCGCTCACAACCGATACAAACGCCTTGCTCACGCAGACGCTCTCGTTGCCTGCCCAACACTAGTTTTCCGGCGTAGGCTGTAAGTAGACGCGGGGGCGCAGATTTGCGTCCCCGCGTTTTGCATTGGGACCGCCCGGGAGGAATGCCCTGCAGCCAGCAGGTGCCGCTCTACGAGCTACCCAGCGGAATTGATAGCCGTCAACTCGGAGGGGCTGGTCTCAGTTCAGATGATGCCGGGGGCGAGCCTCTCCATGGCGATTGCCGCGACGATAAGGTGACAATCGAAATCCATGACACATTCGGGACAAATCGCGGAGTATTTAGCCACACCTTATGCGAGCGGGGCCGTGAGCACCGCATTTCCGGCCGAGACGGCCCGCCCTTACGTCACGATCGCAATTCCTACCTACAACCGGGCCGCGCTTCTCAAGGGATGCATCGCATCCGCCCTGGCGCAGACCTACCCTCATTTCGAGGTTCTCGTCTCGAACAACGCTTCGCCAGACGATACGGCGCAGATCCTGGACCAGTTCAGCGACGCACGATTGCGCGTCATCACCCAGGAAACCAATATCGGCCTGCTCCCGAACTGGAATGCGTGTCTTGCGAATGCGCGAGGCGACTACATCATCTTCGTATCCGATGACGACAGGATTTCGCCGGCGCTGCTCGAGCGGTGCGTGGCGCTTATTGACCAGCACCCGCAACTTCCGATTGTCGTAACCTTAAGCAATTTACACGCGGCTTCACTCGGTCAAACGCGTCCCCCGCGCGCCAGTCGGACTCTCGCCACCGGCGTTCGGGACGGCACTGCAATCCTGAATGAGTTCCTTACCGACCAGATCACCGTCAATATGTGCGGCGTCGTGATGCGCACGGCCCTTCTGCGCGAACGCGGCGGCATTCCGCTCGATCTGCCGCACACCGCCGACGTCGCCGCATGGGCACCGCTGCTGCTCCTCGGCAAAGCCGGTCTCGTCAACGAGGCCTGCGCGACCTACACCTATCATGACGATTCGGAGACGGCGCGATTGGGAGTGGAGCGGCTTCTGCGCGACGGACGCAAGGTCGCTGATTTGATCGCGCATACTGCGGAGACTTATGTTCAAGACACGCAGCTTCGCAAGAGCATCCAGCTCAAGGCTTGGCGTTGCTTCGCGCGTCGAGGGCTGATCACGCTGACAGACTTTCGCAGGAGCGGCGCAGGCATGCTCGACATGTTGAGCATGGCTTGGCACTTTCGCCGGGATCTCCAGGGCGTGAGCCTGCAAGCCATCCTTCGCTTCGTTGCCGTCAGCCTTTGTCCGCCGTCTCTGGCCGCTCGCCTGCGTCGTTCGAGGCGCGGCACCTCGGAACAATTGGCTTGACGACGACGGCACGGGTTGTGGTGCGTCTTCCGCGCACACGAGCCCGACAGCAAGCGCGCGGTCGGCCGCAGTTCGTCCGCTTGATCCGTTATTGATACCTCTCAATTCGCCCGACTCTGGCACCCATAGGCTGCGCCGAGAGTCAGGTTCTCCGATCAAGCGGACCGGACGCGAGATCAAGCGATGGTGGCCTGTTATGCCTAACTCACTGCCTGCATCATGAGCACACCGGCCCTGCCCGCCTTCCCCAGCCACCTTCTCGTCGATCTCATGGTCATGGCCATGCGGGCGAGCGTCATGGGCTGCAAATTCGGCCTTACCCTGTTCATTGCCCGCTATCTCGACCTGTCGTCGCTGGGTCTCTATGGCCTCGCTGCCGGCGCGATCGCAGCCGTTCCGATCGTGGTCAATCTTGGTATGAACCACCTGCTGATGCGCGACGCCGTAACGGCCTCCCCGAGCGAAATGATCGATAGCATGCGCCACTACTGGTATTTCGTGACGTTTGCGTACTCGGTTCTTCTGACGACAGCCACGCTGGTGACCATCCTCCTCGGCACTCCGCCTCTCTGGATTCTCATCGTCGCCGTGATCATGTTCGAACATGTCGGCAACGACATCTTCTACCTGCTCTCCAGCCTGCAGCACCACGTCTGGGCAAACGCCATCGGCTTCATCCGCGGCGCAGCCTGGATCCTCATCTATGTTCCGCTCGCGATCTGGGACCCCAGCTTCAGATCGCTTCCGTATCTGTTCGGCTTCTGGCTGATCGGATGCATGGCTTCGGTGGGGCTGTTCGCTTTCCTCAGCCGGTCATGGCCATGGCTGGCATCCTTCTCTCAGCCATTCAGGCTGTCCGTGATCACCGAAGCCATCCGGAAGTCCTTCCTCATGCTGTTGAGCGACCTCGGCTTCATCACGAGCCAGTATATTGATCGTTACCTGATCACACTGTTCCTGGGTTTGAAGGTCGCCGGCATCTACTTTCTGTTCTGGACGGTCGGCAGTTCCGCAACCACCTTCCTGGCTCTGGTCCTTCAACAAAAGCAGCGCCCATCGCTGATCAGCGCATATCGGACCAGCGGCCCCTCCGCGCACCGCCAGCTGGCCTGGCGCTTCCTGCAGACAACCGCACTCGCGACTGCAGCACTCAGCGCGGCGATTGGAATTGCTTTCCAGGTGCTTCAGCCGTGGGTGGCTCCCACGCTCGTCGCGCAATGGTCGGCATTCTGGCTGATCGTCGCCGGACTGGCCGTTCGCTATATGGCTGATTTCGGCGCCCTGGCCCTGTTTACGGCGCATCTCGACCGCCTCGTGACGGTCACAAACCTGACCTACGTGGGCGTTCTCGTGCTGGCACAATTGGCGCTGCTGCCGCTCGCCGGACTCCATGGCGCCGGAGCAGCAATCCTGCTGACGGCGCTCATCATATCACTGTGGCGCTATTGGTTGCTGTTCGGTTTTCCGATCTCGAGCGGCTATTCTCGCCGAGTGGGCGCCTGATTGCAGATCCAGAGCGACCGCAGAAATGTTCGGCAATTAGTGGTAGCTGAGACCATCGGCGTAATCGGTCCGCCTAAACAGGCAATCCACCTCGAGCAGTGACGCTGGATCCTGGGAGTAGTAGGTGACCGGACGCAACTGACTCAGCGTAAAGCCCGCCTCTCGCATGAAGCGGAGTGCCTCATCGAATTTCCAGGTATCCTCGTAAAGATGGATCAGCGGCAATTCGAGTTGAACACCAAGCAGGCTATGAAGCGAGTTTGCACCCCCGCGCAGGACGCTCTGCTCAAATCCCTGCGTATCGACCTTCATGAAAACGCGCTCGCCGGCAAACTCCTCGAATATCGAATCCAGCGTGGCGATCTGGACCTCGTCGATGCGAACGACCTCGGATTCGTAGATGCTGTTCCGACCGATCTCAGTCTGGTTGACTATCGAACTCATGGCCGTGTTCTTGCTGACATTGATCTGGATGATGCCGTTGACATCGCCCAATGCGATATTTCGGCAGTCCCATTTCTGGTCGGCCTCGCACCTTTTTTCGAGCCTTTTGAACACATCAAGCACCGGCTCGAAGGAGACGATCCTCCCAGTATATCCCTGCAATCTGAGATCTTGTACAAACTGGCCCTCGTTCGCGCCGACGTCCAGAACAAGGTTCACGGAACGCGATTGCAGGAACTCCGCCAAATTCGGATGATGACGGCGAATTTCGTATCCTGCGGACCTCACGAACGATTTCAGTCTGTCTTTCACCATCATGTCTTTGCTCCTGTCAATTTCAGTCCAGCTTCGGTGAGGCCGTCGATATTGCGGACGGGCAGGCAAACGACTCACCGCCAGCCGAATTGGCTTTGACGCCATCTCAGGAGCGATGACACAATTGCTCTCCCCGCCTGAGTCCGCCGCAGGCCAACCTTCACCAGGTCCAAGGCCGGCGATGGAAGCGGAGGCATCAGGTCATCGCGCACGAGGAAATTCCCATCGCCTCGATCGACGTCACATTCGGCGGCCTCCCTCACGCGATCGCGCCAGGAAGCCAGCTCATGCAGGGGCATCGGACCCTTGTCCATCCATTCAGACTGCAAACCCTTCGCAAGTGCCCGGTTCGCCTCGTGCTTGAACAGACCCGGCTGCTGCTGACGTATCGCCAGTCGCTTGGATATCTGCGCCGGCGAGCGGTATGGGAAATGCTTCAAGCGTATCCGTGATGGAAATGTTCGCCCGCGATTGTGAGGCCAGATCAGCCCTCCCCAACGCAGATCAGCCCGATGGCGAACGAAGCGCGGTTCGCTCCAATTGTTCTGATAGTACCTGAGCCGCTCTTGCACCGGGCGGGCAAGCCATTCCGCCGGATTCTCTTCGTAGTTCTTCAAATCGACATCGGTGAAGTAGAAGTTCATCGTCGCCGAAAGAACGAATCCGTAGCTTTGGGGTACGTTCCCAAGGAACTGCACCGGATCATCGATAAAGAATTCATCAGAATCGAGTCTGCACCACCAGTCTCCCGGTGACGCCACGTGCCGACGCGTTTCGAATATCTCTCCCCGGAGCTCATCGGTAAACGTCCGATCGTCATGACCGACAAGCTCGATCCTGGGATGGCAATTCGCGAGATCCTGAAGCGTCTCCCAGGTGCCATCGACACTTCCATTGTCGAAGACGAAGATCCGATCGCTCCAATCGAGAGCCGCTTTCAGCGTCTCTCCGACGATGTCATTCTCGTCTCGAACGCAACAAATGCTGAATATCTTCATGTCGGGCTCACCCTTGGTGCCGGCGACGGTTACCGACGCCTCACATGGCAGCACTCGCGTGGCATCACTGTATTCATCCCTTCAAGGGAGGCATTCTGGGTGATCGTGCGCCAAGCCCGACGCTGTTTTCCCCGTAGTCGGCCCGTCCGGCAGAATGCAGCTCCTTCACCCCATCCCCCCTTTGAGCAGCGATCAGCAGGTTCTTGATCTGATCGTGCTCCTCAATGCCGGTGGCCGACCTCGGCACTGGATGATGCATGGTGCTTTTGGCAAGCTCGGGACCGAAGATGCCGCCCAAGCCGAGCAGAACTCCGCCGGCGAGGGCCAATGCGACCAGCTGCGAGACTTGCGGGAAGACAGGCGCTGTCGGCGTTACCGCCTTCTGCACCACTCTGAGGCTGGAAAGCTGGCTCTTCTTGGCGACCTCTGAGCTGATCTGCTCTTCGAGAATGCGCGTTGCATATTGTGCAGCGGCCGCCGAGGCGGTCGACAGAACCCGCTTCAACCTGCCGTATTCCGCCTCTTTCGCAGAGAGCGATGCCAGCTCCTTGTTGACCTTCTCGAGCTCGGTGCCGAGCTGATGCAGGAGCTCCATCTGACCGTTGAGTTCGGCATTCAGCTTCATCAACGTTGCCATGTTGTCCTGATAGACCTTGATCAGGAGCAATGGCGGCTGCTCCTCAAACTGCTCCGGCGGCTTCGCGATCGGATCAAGGCTCTTGCGGCCATCTTGGCCTCCGAGCGTGGTGACCATGCGACTCACAGCCTTGTTCTGCGCGACAGGCCGCAGTATCGCCAATTGATCGGCGACCGACAGCTTCTGTCCCTTCTTGTCCTCGATCGCTCCACGCGTCGTGGCGATCAGCGCCGACAGATCGCTGGCACGCCTGAGCAGCAGCTGCCGTTGTTCATCGACGGCATAGATGGAGGCCTCGACAGAGAAGCGCTTCAGATCTGCGGCTGCAATCTCGGCCTCCTCCTCCAGCCGCTTGGTTTGTTGCTGGAAGAACTCCTGCGCACCCGGCATCTGAACGTCGAGGCTTTGTACGGCGACCAACGTGCTCGCCAGCTCGTTCAGATAGCTCGCGGCGATCACCGGATCCCTGTGGCGGAACGTGATCCTCAGCAGATCGGAGCGCCCCTCCTGCTTCGCGGTCACGCGATCTCTCAAGCTGAGAATGCCCTCCTGGTTGCGCTCGATATCTTCTTCGGTCTCGTCGACGTGCTTCGCCCGCACCTTCGTTTCCTCGGACTCCTTGGTGAACATGTCCCGAAGGTCGATCTCCCGTCCCCATGCCATGAATTTGGCCAGAAGCGTGGGATTTGAATTGGACGATAGTCTCTCGTAGCCGACGTTCTTCGCCGCCTCCAGGATGACCAGATCGATCTTGGCGATACGCGACAGCGATTCCATCCGACTTTGGAGATCGACGCCCTCCCCGAACGGCGAGCCTACCGCGTTGCCGGAAGACCGTTCCTTGATCCCTTGCCCGGCACGAAGCAGGGCATATGCCTCGTAGCGGTCTCCAACTGCCGCGTAGTAAAGAAAGGCCGCGCCGGACGTCAGCAATAGGCACAGATAAATCACCCATTGCCGCCGCCATAACAGACCGAACGCTCTGGCGAATGAACTGCTCGTGTCACGTTCCACGGCCGACTCCACTGCTTTTTTTGGCACCTCAGCGTCCAACGAAGCGTCCGGGCAGGTATTGACGGCCGTCAACTCACACTTGGCAATTCCCGACATCTTGCCGACAGGTCGGGCCCCAGCGGGTCGCTCCCGTGGAGGAGCTGCGCCGCGGAACCGAAAGCTCATAACCGCGGAGTACGCCTGCCGTGAACGATCTAGCTCTGGGAAGAGAGGGAGCACCGCACCTCGCTTCCGGTTCTATGACCATGCAGGGCCGCTTCTTCGTGGTGACCTGCTTTGGCCTCGTGCTCCTGAACTTCCTGACCTTTCTCTATCATTTCACCGGATCGACGATATTCAACGTCCTCAGCAACTCGACCAGCCTGCTTCTGATCCTGTGGTCTGCCCGCCACGTCCTGATCACGAACGAGAGAAGCTACTTTTACACCCTCCTGTTGGCGCTCGCCTGCATCTTTACGGGCGCGAGTTACCTCACGAATTTCGGCGCCTTCGAGCTATCCGATGGATTGAAGCTCATCTCGATCTATTCATTCTACGTCGCCGGGCGAGGTATGGCCGAGCCGATGCAGCCAGCCGAAAAGCGTTGCGTCTACGTGCTTGCGGCATTGCCGCTCCTGTTCAAGGCCGTCGGCCAGACGCAGGTCTACACCGGTATCGAATATCCCGACGTATTCTCCTACTTCCCGAACACGAATACGGCGGCGCTGTACTTCTCGGCCTTGTTCTTTGCCCTTTCTCCCTGGTTCGGAAACAGGGTCTTAATCGGCCAGTTCATAAACGCCGCCGTCATGAACCGCGTTGGGCCCGCCCTGGCAACCATCGTCTCGATCGGCCTCTGGTCCTTCTTTCCCTTGCGGCCACAAGTCTTCGTAGCGCTCATCTTGCTGGCGTGCGCCAGCGTTGTCGCCTACGCCGCTGGCGCCCTCGATCGGCTGATAACCGGCTTGAATGCCATCGCACTCATCTGGAGCCTCGACCCCAGCACTGTCGCCCGGATGACGACGAAGCAGCTGATCGAATTGACCGGGTCGACGGACATGTCCGCGTTCTTCCGCATCACCCACTGGACCAACATCTGGCAGATATATTCGTCGCTGGGACTCGGCGGAATATTGTTCGGATATGGCGCGAGTCAGACCGGCATCCTGACGGTCTTGCCGCTACCGCCCCACAATGACTACCTGCGCGTCCTGGCGGAGTACGGACTTCTGAACTTCCTGGTCTTCGTCGTCTTCGTCTTCAGCATCGTCTTTTCGCTGAAGGATCGGGCGGCGAAGACGATGTACACCGTGCTTCTCATCTACTTTCTATCCGAAAACCTCATCGACAATTTCACCTCGATGACGCTGTTCTTTTCCTATGCAGGCCGGTTTACGTCCCCAAAATGGCCGGCACCCGACCCGTCCAGCGCGTGAGCGAGAAGTACGGTCGATGGACTTCTCACTTTCCGAGCTCATCAGGCAGAACACTCCCGGGAATAGTGAAGGCTTTCCCGCAGGCGTGCCTCCGAGTTACAATTGGTATCAGGGCTGGAATGACGGCGGGCTTTGGTCGCCGCCCGCGGATTTCACCGCGGTCGAAGGCTGGGGACAGGTCTATCCGAAGGTGGGGGAACCACCCTATTCAAATCCCGGCGCGACGGTCGAGGTCGCCAACGCCAAGACCTACGTTCGCATCAAACAGGCCGGCGAATGGACGTTGGTCCAGGACCAGTCGAAAACGCAGCTGACCGGGGGACATTTCGTCTCGGACTTCGTCGGCAATGTTGCCATTCCCATGAAAGCCACCCCGCTGGCCGGCGCGACGATCGCCTTTGAAGTACCCCCTGCCGGCTACAATAATCATTTCTGGTACAAGGAGCGCGGAACTTACCCGCCCGGCGCGGCGGATGCTGTCTACGTTCAGATGGAGATGAGGGTTACCGATCCGAACCTGCGTCTCGTGGCTATGGTTGGCGCCGACTGGTGGCGCGACGCCCGGGCGCCCTATCTCCACGACCACAGCAATAATCCAGGCATCGGTGGCAGCAATTGGATCGAGCTTTCGACCGAGTGGAAGACGATCGGATTCTATTCCATGAGCACTGATAGTTTCCGCGCGAACCCAGCTCCGCCACTGCGCGATCTGGTGAGAGAGCTGCCGCCCGCGCTCCCCTCGACGCCTGCGCGGCACGGGGAAAATCTCATCCAGAACGGACAAGGTGAAACTGTCTCCACCTCCAGAGAGAAGCATACTGCCGCGAACGGAACCGAGCGGTCCTCTCCAGCGGAAGAGACCCGGCAGCCCTCGATCAACTCCAGTTCACGCTCCATGCTCGGCGAGCCAGCCACGACGGTCCATACGTTGTCGAGCGACTGCCTTTTGGCTTTCGCCCTGACGCTGGGAGCACTCGCCCGAATCCGATGGAGCAGTGTGCCAAGCCGCAAACCTGGCTGATCATATTCCGCTCACCGCTATATCGACGGCCTCGGACGAGCGAATAGGCGCAGTTGCTGACGTCGTCGTGTCCGAGAACGTAGGGCTTCGACGACAAACCGGCTGGCCGTAGCAACAGGCGGCTGGTCCTATGGCTGTCGGGGAGAGGCGGACTATTCAGCCGTCGCGACACAGAATGTTCTGGCCGTTCCGATTCGGTTGCACGATTCTTAAGTCGCAGGTTCATTCTTGACGACCGTCAAGTCTGCAGCTCCTCCGACTCCTAGGATGGAGACGTTCAACTGGTTATGGGGCGTCCTATGTCTGACACCCGCCATTTCGTCCCGTTCCGCTCGCCGACTTCTGCTGCTGCCGCGCGTTTGATTCATGTCCTCGAGCAATCCGTCTCGGCTTGGCTGCTGCCACTCGGCCTGATTGGAATTATCGCGATCTCTACGAGGAGTGCCGATGCGGCGAGTGGGAGACCGGACGCCATCACGTCCGTGAGTCTCGCCTCAAGCGTCATCGAACAGAACAGCATCGGATACAGCCAGGCATATCCAGCCGGCGTCCCGAAGACATCGTCCTGGTGCAACGGCGCCTCCAAGCCCGAGAACGGCGAACCTCCCTCCGACTTCACTGCCGTCACGGGAATAGCGTCGATATTTCCAAAATTTGGCGCGGCCACACCGGACAAGAACGGCAAGATCCTCGTCGCCAACGGAAAGACCTATGTGCGCCTCCGCGCCACGAAGGAGTGGATCCTGGTACAGGATCAGACGGAGAACGAGATCGTCGGAGGCCATTTTGACGCAATGGTTCCCAAGAACGCTGCGCTCCCAATGAAGGTCGAGGTTCAAACGAATGGAGGCACCCTTGTCGACGGCCCTCCACCCGGCCGCAACGACCTGATATGGCTTGAGAGACGCGGCAGCTTCGCCGCCGGAGCTGTCGATTCTGTTTACGTCCAGATCGACATGAAGACAACGGACCCCGGGATGAAGGTAGTCGCCAACGTGGGGGCCGACTGGTGGCGTTCCTCGGACTCGCCGCACAGCGGCGCCAACAATCGAGGAGCTGGCAACAGCAACTGGGTCGAACTCTCCGCGGACTGGTCCACGCTCTACTTCTTTTCGGGCAGCACCGCACAGTTCGTCGCAGATCCGCCTCCTCCCCTGGCCGAGGCTCCGCTTCCTGCCTCCGTAGCGGGCGCGCAGCGCACGACAGCTGGAGCATCGCCGTGCCTGAGGACCTTGGCGCCGCGATAGGCACCGACCTTCTCTCACGGTTCATGCTCGTACGCTTTGTCGTTGAATTGTCGCCAGCTTCGGAAGCCACCCTTCTTTCGTAAGTGCATTGCCGCATACAGTTTTTGGGATGAAGCCTTTTATGTCGTTAACTACTTACAGTTCGAAGCACTCATCCTCGATGTTGACGAGGCGCGGCATCGCGCTGCAGAGACCGTTTCAGCTGGTCATCATGGCCGGCGACTTTCTGCTCATCCTGCTCAGTTATGCCATCGCAAACCTGATTCACCGCAAGTTCTTGCCAGCACTGGCCGAGCGAGATGTTTCGTTCGGCGTCGCGCTTCTCGTGGCAACGGCATTCGTTGCGATCGCATTTTTCAGAGGCTGTTACGACCGACACAATCTCGTCAATTCGAGCTGGCAATTGCGCGTGGCCTCCTCCGTGTGGCTTCTGTCACTCGCGATTCTGGTATTTTCTGCTTTCCTGCTCAAATCGACGGCCGAGCTGTCCCGCATCACCATCGTTGTGTTTGCGGTGGTCGGCCTCGTCGGCTTGGGCAGCCATCGCGTGATCTGGCGCCTCGCACTGAATTCGTCTTTCGCGCGCAGGCACTCTGTCAAACGAAGAGTCGTGCTGATCAGCGGCGAGCCGCTCGACTTTACTTCAACGCGCTTCAAGGATTTGCGCAGGAACGGCTTTCAGGTAGTGCGTCACTTCGTGCTGGACGCCGCGCTGAAGTCCGACGACGCAGCCATGGAGCGCGAGCTGGCGACGATCATTCGAAGCTCGAGCGCGGCAGGCGCCGACGAATTCCTTCTGGCCTTCAATTGGACCGACCTGCCGCTGTTTCAACACATCAGCCAATGTCTGCGTCAGGTGCCGAAGCCGGTGCGCCTGCTGCCGGATTCCGAGATCGCCGACCTCGTATCGCGACCATTCGCACCCATCGGCGAATCCGTCGCGATCGAAATCCAGCGAGCGCCTCTGTCGGTCACAGAGCGGGCCGTGAAGCGCGCCGTCGATATTAGTCTTGCCTCGGTCGGTCTTCTGTTCCTCGCGCCTTTGCTGATCATGACGGCGCTTCTGGTCAAGCTCGATTCGCCGGGCAGCATTATTTTCCGTCAGACACGCCGTGGCTTCAACGGCGAGCTGTTCGACATCTGGAAGTTCCGCAGCATGACGGTCTCGGAGAATGGCTCCGAGGTCAAGCAGGCAAGCAAGCACGATGCGCGGGTCACCAGGATCGGGCGGATCTTGCGCAAGACCAGCATCGACGAGCTACCCCAGCTGTGGAACGTGCTGCGCGGAGAAATGTCGCTGGTGGGTCCGCGGCCGCACGCTCTCGCACATGACAATTATTACGACCAGATGATCGGTGACTATGCTCGTCGTCGTCACGTCAAACCCGGTCTCACCGGCTGGGCTCAGGTCAACGGCTTCCGCGGCGAGACACCGACCATCGACCTGATGAAGAAGCGCGTCGAGTACGACGTCTGGTACGTTACCAATTGGAGCATTTGGCTGGACATTCGCATCATGATCCGGACCGCTGTAACGCTCTCGGGTAAGGACGTCTATTGAGGAGCTCCAGGTCATTGGCTCAGCCAGCTCGCGGTAGCCGCGACCCTGGCTCGATCAACGATGCACCTCCCGGGACCCAAACAACCAATCGCCCAGCCTGACGTCCCATCTCGTCTGTTGGCTCGGATTATCACCGTACTGCTTGATCCATCGATCATGCGCGGCAACTGCCAATTGGCGCGCCTCTCGCTGAGGAGCGGATAAGCCGTTGATATTGCTGCTTTGGATATCAGGCTCTTAGAAGAGCCGTGGTGCCCAGGGGCGGAATCGAACCACCGACACTGCGATTTTCAGTCGCATGCTCTACCAACTGAGCTACCTGGGCGTGCTCCAAGAGAGGGGCCAAAGCCCATCGAGCGGGCGGTTTATAGTGGGCCGAGAGCGGCCTGTCCACCCGGCTTCGCCAAGAGGCTGCGCCGGGCGCGGCCCTTCTGTGCACAAGGTGGGGCGGGGTTGCAGCGGCTGGTGCTTGGCGCCTCAGCGCGGCCATTAACGCTTTGATATAGCTTGATTATTCGACGTCGTCCGTTTCGTCATCGCGGCCGGGGATGACGTAGGAGCCCTTCAGCCAGCGGTTCAGATCGACGTCGCGACAGCGCGAGGAGCAGAACGGACGGGTGGCCTGCGCCTGCGGCTTGCCGCAGATCGGGCAGGTTTTGAGCGGCCCGGTGGGCTTGTTGACCTTGTCGTCCATGGGTGTCGGCAGCTTACACGGGGGAATGGGGTTCAAGCGCCTGCCAGGAAACGGGTTCCTGATGCAGCCGCACATGCGCCGCGACGGGGACCCGGCGAGGCCATTCTACTGTGCATGGGGTTGTTTTCGAGTTTTTTTGTCGGCGCGGCCCTGGGGCTCACACGGCGGTGGTATTGAGCCAGCCGAAGCGGATCGGAAAGCCCTCGCCGCCGAGCAGCGTCGTGGTCTCATAGAGCGGCAGGCCGACGACATTGGTGTAGGACCCGACCATCTTGACCACGAAGGATCCGGCGATGCCCTGCACGGCGTAGCCGCCGGCTTTGCCGCGCCATTCGCCCGAGCCGATATAGGCCTGGATGTCGTCCTCGGACAGGCGCTTGAAGCGCACGCGGGTTTCGACCAGACGCTGGCGGAACGCCTCGCGCGGCGTGACCAGGCAGATCGCGGTGTAGACGCGGTGGTTGCGGCCGGAGAGGAGACGCAGGCACTGCGCGGCCTCGTCGACGAGGTTCGCCTTCGGCAGGATGCGGCGGCCGACTGCCACCACCGTGTCAGCGGCGAGGATGAAGGCGCCGCGCAGCTCGTCATCGAGCTGCACCGACTTCAGCGCCGCATCGGCCTTGGCCCTGGCCAGCCGGTTGGCGCAGGCGCGCGGCAGCTCGCCCCGCCTCGGCGTCTCGTCGACGTCGGCCGGCCGGAGCGTATCCGGCTCGATGCCGGCCTGGTTGAGCAGCGACAGCCGACGCGGCGAACCGGAGGCAAGTACGAATTTGGGGCGGCCAAGCATCAGGTGATTTGGGGGATGAGGCAGGGGTGAATTGCGCGCGGAACCTATCGGAAGGGGGCCGGTTTCACAACCCGGGAACCGGAGTTTGGTGATTCGAGGTATCCGCCACGGCTGTGCCTGCTCTCTGTGACGCCGGTGTTACGTGCGGTTGATGCTACCCGCTCGCCGCGCCAACCTTGGCGAAGCGCCGCCGGATGCGCATCAGGAGCTGATCGCAGACCTCGCGATAGGCAGCTAACTTCTGGTCGCGGCTGCCTTCGATGGTGGTGGGATCCTGCGTCGGCCAGTATTCGACCTCGGCGGCGAGCGTTCGCGTCAGCTCCAGCGCCTTGTGATGTGCCTCGGGCGAGAGCGTGATGATGAGGTCGAAATTCAGTCCCTCCCAATCCTCCAGCTCCTCGAAGGTCTGCGGCTTGTGGCCGGAGATGTCCTGGCCGAGCTCGCCCATCACGGCGACGGCAAAGGGATCGAGCTCGCCCTTCCTGGTGCCGGCTGACTTCACGTAGAGGCCTTGCGGAAACATGTGCTGCAACAGGCTCTCGGCCATCGGCGAGCGCACGCTGTTCATCGCACAGGCGAACAGCACCGATTGCGGATCGCGTGCGCGTGGGGGCGCAGCCATCGCTTACGCTCTTTTGTTTTTGCGCATGATCCGATCCGAAAACCGGTTCCCACTTTTCGGGATCATGCGCGCTCAGCCCTTCCAATGGAGGACAGTAATGAGCGTGAACAGCCGGCGCGAGGTCTCGAAGTCGACCCGCACCTTGCCTTTCAGCCGCTCCTGGAGCGTGCGCGATCCCTCGTCGTGGATGCCGCGGCGGCCCATGTCGATGGCCTCGATCTTATCGGGGGTCGCGGTGCGGATCGCCTGGTAATAGCTGTCGCAGATCATGAAATAGTCTTTCACGATCCGCCGGAACGGCGTCAGCGACAATAGATGCGCGACGACCGGCGTGCCGTCCTCGCGGCGGATGTCGAACATCAGCCGGTTGCCGGTGATGCCGATGTGCAGCGTGAACGGGCCCTTTCCCTCCGCACCCTCGGGCGCGAACAAGTTCTGCTCGATCAGATCGTAGATCGCGATCGCCCGCTCGTGCTCGATGTCGGGCCCGGAACGGCCGATCGAATCCTCGTCGAGCGAGACGCCGACGATGCGATTGGTCGAGTCGTCCTGTTCGGGCGGCTTTGTCATGACAGATTGAGGCGCAATCCGATCGAGCGCGAATGCGCGTCCAGCCCCTCCGCCTTGCCGAGCGTCATCGCGGCGGGCCCCAGCGCACGCAATTGGTCGGGTCCGCATTTCAGGATCGAGGTGCGCTTCATGAAGTCGTGCACCGAGAGGCCGGAGGAAAACCGCGCGGAGCGCGCCGTCGGCAGCACGTGATTAGAGCCGCCGACATAATCGCCGATCGCCTCGGGCGTATGCGGCCCGAGGAACACCGCACCGGCATTGCGGATCTTCGCAGCGAGTGCGTCGGGATCGACGGTCATGACCTCGAGATGCTCGGCCGCGATGGCGTCCGCGAGCGGGATGGCCTCGCCCAGGTTCTTCACCATGATGACGGCACCGAAATCGGCCCAGGAGCTGCTTGCGATCGCGGCGCGCGGCAGCGTCTTCAGCTGCGCCTCCACCGCCTTTTCGACGTCGGCGGCGAGGCGCGCCGAGTCCGTGATCAGGATCGACTGCGCGCTGGCATCGTGCTCGGCCTGCGCCAGCAGGTCGGCGGCGATCCAGTCGGCGTTGCCGGTGTCGTCGGCAATGACGAGCACCTCGGAGGGGCCGGCGATCATGTCGATGCCGACCTTGCCGAACACCAGCCGCTTGGCGGCAGCGACATAGGCATTGCCCGGGCCGACGATCTTGGCGACAGGCGCGATGGTCGCGGTGCCATGCGCGAGCGCGGCGACGGCCTGCGCGCCACCGACACGGTAGATCTCGGTGACGCCGCCGAGATGGGCGGCCGCCAGGACCAGCGGGTTGAGCTTGCCGTCCGGCGAGGGCACCACCATCACGAGGCGCGAAACGCCGGCGACTTTTGCCGGGACCGCGTTCATCAGCACCGATGACGGATAGGCGGCCGTGCCGCCGGGGACGTAGAGGCCGGCGGATTCGATCGCGGTGTAGCGCCAGCCGAGCTCGACGCCGAGCGGATCGGTGAAGCGCTCGTCCTTTGGCAGCTGGCGACGGTGATAGGTCTCGATGCGGTCGCGCGCGAGCTTGAGCGCATCCAGCGTCGCAGGCTCGCAGGCCTTCACGGCGGCCTCGATCTCAGCGGCGGAAACGCGCAAGGAGGATGCATCCAGTGTCAAGCGGTCGAACTTGGCCGTCGCCTCGAGCAGGGCGGCATCGCCGCGCTTGGCCACGTCGTCGACGATCGCGCGCGCGGCGGCCTCGACGTCGGCCGAAGCCTCGCGCTTGGCGGCAAGGAAGGCGGCGAATCGCTGGTCGAAATCGGCGCTGCTGCGGTCGAGGCGAACGGGCATGTTTCGCTTGGCTTCTGCTGGTCTTGAGGGGCGGAGGGTCGCACCAGGTCCCCTGCTCAATGGCGCGGCGGGGAAGCTGCGTCAACCCTCGGCAGGTGCCGTTCCGGACAGGGCCCAAGCCCATTCGGGCTGGTATACGGCGGCTTCACCCCTCCCCCTCGACTGCCGTGCCCAGCGTGTCGGCCCCGAGGTCGGTCAGCTCGCATTCCAGGCACTCGACGTCCAGGCGGATGGCGCCGCCCTGGGCGAACAACAGCAGGGCGCTGCCGCCGGGCTCCTCGGCGCGGCCGTCCTGGGGATGAAATTCAATGCCGACGAGATCCAGGACCTTGTCCGGCGCGGCGAGGTCGATGTTGCGCGACTTGCAGGCGAGCACACGGTCGAAACGCAGCGCGGCGACCAGCCGGCGCGGCGAGGTCTCGCCCTCCAATGTCTGCTCCCAGTCCAGCCGGCTCATTCCGACCACAAGCCGCTTCTCGCTCTGCCGCCAGATGATGTCGGAAGCCTGGACACGGGCGTCCTGGACATGGGTCGAGATCACGGCGAGATCGTCGGCGTCGAGCGCGATCAGTTTGAGCTGGGGCGACATCGCCGGCGCCTCTCCTTGAATGGACGGGGCTCAACGCGCGCGAGCCCCGAAATTTCCACACAAGTTAAGCCCTCGCCCGGCTCGCCGCTACGCGGCGAGCCACGCTTTTCCCACAATAAGGGGAGGGTTAGAGTCGTGAAGCCTCACTCCCGGAAAAACGCCAGGAGATCCGCGTTGATCGTCTCGGCATGCGTGGTCGGCATGCCGTGGGGGAATCCCTTGTAGGTCTTCAGGATGCCTTTCTTCAGCAGCTTGGCCGAGAGCGGCGCCGAGTCCGCGTACGGCACGATCTGGTCGTCGTCGCCGTGCATCACCAGAACCGGGACGTTGATCTTCTTCAGATCCTCGGTGAAATCGGTCTGCGAGAACGCGACGATGCCGTCGTAATGCGCTTTCGCGCCACCCATCATGCCCTGGCGCCACCAGTTCTCGATCACGGCTTCCAGCGGTTTTGCGCCGGGGCGGTTGTAGCCATAGAACGGGCCGGCGGCGATGTCGCGGTAGAAGGCCGAGCGGCCGGCGGCGAGCTGGGCCTGGAAATCATCGAACACGCTTCTGGGCAGGCCGCCGGGATTGGCCGCGGTCTGCACCATCAGCGGCGGCACCGCCGAGAGGATCGCGGCCTTCGCGACGCGGCTCTCGCCGTGACGGGCGATGTAGTGCACGACCTCGCCGCCGCCGGTGGAATGTCCGACATGGAGGGCGTTCTTGAGATCGAGATGCGCGGTGAGCGTGGCGAGATCGTCGGCATAATGATCCATGTCGTGGCCGTCGGCGACCTGCGCCGAGCGGCCGTGGCCGCGGCGGTCATGGGCGATGACGCGATAGCCGCGCGTGACGAAATACATCATCTGCGCGTCCCAATCGTCCGACGACAGCGGCCAGCCGTGGCTGAACACGATCGGCTGGCCCGAGCCCCAATCTTTGTAGAAGATCTCGACGCCGTCTTTGGTGGTGATGGTGGGCATGGTGGGGTCTCCTTTCAGTGGAAAGTCATTCCCGGGCGCGTGTCAGCGCGAACTATGGTGCGCGGTTGCGCACCTGAGAATCCAGAGATTGTTGCGCGAGATTCCGGGTCCGATGCGTTGCATCGTCCCGGAATGACAGTGAATGCGTCGCGTGTTCGCGACCGATCAGGCAAACGCCAGCGGCTTGTAGCGGCGCCAGGCGCCGATGGTCAGCACGACGAAAAACACCAGCACGATGCCCTGGACCACGGCGAACACCGGTCCCGATGGCGGCGCCGGCGGCACGGCGGGCGCAAGCGCGGCAAGTGCGGGCACCTTGAGGAACGACTGGATCACCAGCACGAAGACGTTGAAATAGAGCGAGACCATCGCGGTGACGATGTAGACCGGGCGCCAGACGCCGGCGAGCTTCATGCCGTAGAGCGCGAAACAGGCGATGGCGAGCAGCACCAGCGAGATGATGCCGATGATGTGCGAGGGCAGCAGCTCCTTGAACGGAAACAGGAAGCCGGTGGCGCTGGTGAGGATGGTGAACAGCAGGAAGATCGCAGTCAGGCCCGGCATCGACTTCGATCCGAGCAGGCCGAACATCACGACGAGCCCGGCGACGATGGCAATCAGGCTGATGATGACATGGATCAGCGTGAGGGCGGGCAGGCTCAGGCCAAGCATCATGACATCTCTCCTACACTCCGCGTTGAGGTGACGAGAATAGTATTACGCTCCTCATCGGATTACCACCTGCGTTGTCGTCACATGCATGAGCGCAGCCATGCGTTGTCGTGCGAAATCGATCAAGCGCATGGCTGAACTTTTGCAGCAATGTCACAAACGACGGCAATTGGTGTCTGCAGGATTCAACGAAAGTTGAATCGATCCTCACACGTTCTTGGTGTCGAAGATCAGGATGTCGGCGCCGCCGCTGGCGAATTTCGGCACGTCGGCGCCGGTCGCCTTGCCTTCCGGGCTGGCGAAGGCGGCCTGAACGTCGGCCACGCTGTCGAAGGTGAGGATGGCGACGAGATGGACTCCGGAAGGACCTGCGGGAGATGCGACCGGCCCTTTGCTGACGGCGTAGTTCTTCAAGCCGGGAAGCTCCTTGGCGAGCGGGATGTGCGTCTCGGCATAGTACTTGTCGAAGGCGGCAGCATCCTTGGGCGTCTTGTAGAGCACGACGACTTCAGCCATTTGGTCCTCCCGTTGAATCCTTGTTTTATGTTCATCCTCATGGTGAGGAGCGTGCGAAGCACGCGTCTCGAACCATAGAGGCCCGGCTATTACACCGGGGCCTTCATCCTTCGAGACGCGCGCTTTCGCGCGCTCCTCAGGATGAGGAGATAGTCCGCAGGATGTGGCGCAATGGCAAGTCCCTTGCGGCTTGCCATTGCCTTGTCTTGTCCTTGCCTAAAGCGCCGGTTTTGCGGCGTCGCCGAGATAGCCGTGCAGGGAGGCCACGACCTGCGCGCCCTCGCCGATGGCGCCGCCGACGCGCTTGACCGAGCCGGAGCGGACGTCGCCGACGGCGTAGACGCCGGGCACGGAGGTCTCCAGCGGCGCGACCAGCTTGCCCTGGTTCTGCTCCGACTGCGCGCCCGTGACGACGAAGCCGCCGCGATCGAGCGTCACGCCGCAACCGTCGAGCCAGGAGGTGGCGGGATCGGCGCCGACGAACAGGAAGAGATTGCGGATGTCGGCGGAATCCTCGTCATCCGACAGCCGGCTCTTCCAGCGGATGCGCCGCAGCAGCGAGGCCTCGTCGCCCTCGAGTGCGGTGATCTCGGTGTTGAACATCAATTCGATGTTCGGTGTCGCTTCGATGCGCTCGATGAGATAGCGCGACATGCTGGCGCCTAAGCCTCCGCCGCGGATGATCATCAGCACTTTTTTCGCGTGCCCCGACAGGAACACGGCCGCCTGGCCTGCCGAATTGCCGGCGCCGACCAGCGCCACCTCCTCGCCGGCGCAGAGCCGCGCCTCCACGGGCGAGGCCCAATACCAGACGCCGCGTCCCTCGAATTTGTCGAGGTTGGCGATATCGGGACGGCGATAGCGCGCGCCGCTCGCGACCACCACCGAACGGGAGCGCAAGATGTCGCCGCAATCCAGCGCCAGCGCGAAGGTGCCGTTGGCGCGCGAGCAATCCAGCGAGCTCACCGACATCGGAATCATGATGTCGGCGCCGAACTTCTGCGCCTGGGTGAAGGCGCGGCCCGCCAGCGCCTGGCCGGAGATGCCGGTCGGAAAGCCCAGATAGTTCTCGATGCGCGCGCTGGCGCCGGCCTGGCCGCCGAAGGCGCGGGTGTCGACGACCGCGACCGAGAGACCTTCGGACGCCGCATAGACCGCGGTCGCGAGCCCCGCCGGCCCGCAGCCGACGATGGCAACATCGTAGATGCGGTCGTCCTTGGCCCCGCCGATCATGCCGATGGCGCGGCCGAGCTCGGTCTCGCTGGGATTGCGCAGCACCGTGCCGCCGGCCGTGACGACGAGCGGCCAATCCTCCGGCTTCGGCGAATAGCGCGCGATCAGTTCGGCGGCGTCATGCTCGCTGCTGGGATCCAGCAGATGATGCGGCTGGCCATTGCGGGTGAGAAAGCCCTGCAGGCGCACCACGCCGGCGGAGTTCGACGGCCCGATCAGCACGGGGCCGCCGATGCCGCCCTGGATCAGATTGACCCGGCGCAGGATCAGCGCGCGCATGATGCGCTCGCCAAGCTCGGCTTCGGCCACCAGCAGCGCGCGCAGCCGGTCCGGCGGGACGAGCAGCACCTCGACATCGCCTTCGGCGCGGCCGTCGACCAGCGCCGGCCTGCCCGAGAGCTGGCCGAGCTCGGCCAGAAATTGCCCCGGCCCCTGATCGATCACCGGAGTGACGTGACCGAGACCGTCGCGCTGGGTGATGGCGACGTGGCCCGCCAGCACCACGAACATGCCGGGCCCGGGCTTGCCGGTCTCGAACAGCAACTCGCCGTCCGCATAGGTGCGGATTTCGCCGAAGTGCCTGATCCGTTCGATCTCGGCGGGCATCAGCGCCGGAAAAGTCTGCTCGGGGCGGGTGAACCGCAACAGCTGCGCATCACGGTCGATTCGTTGTGTTTCGTCCTGCCCCATGGCCACTGCATGCACTCCAAATTTCCAGCCGCCGGCGTTCAACGCGAGGTCTTGCCGGCGGCCCCCTCATTTAGGGAACCATCGTCGTTCTGCGAGGGGTCGGTGATTGCGGCGCGTTCGCGCGCCTGCACCTTCCGCCGCTTCAGGTTTTCGCGCAGCGCCGATTTCAGCCGGTCGTCCCGGGACGCCCTCGCCTGGCTCGCGCTCTTGTCAGTCTCCTCAGCCATCGCGGCTCCATCACAGCAACCGGCAGCAGGATGCCATCGAAGTGTGGCAGCTCAAGAGGCGACGCGATAGGACCCTTGCGAAACGCGACATGGATCGAATCCGAACCCCAGGCCAACTGACCAGTTGGGCAGGGATATCAGACCCCGAATCGGCGTGAAGTCGGTCAGTTCGGGCGAAAACGGGCATTTTGGCGCCGATATCGGCCCGATTTTCTCGTTTTGGCGGGGCTGGCAAGCTTGCACAGGAGGGGGGCTTGTGGCAGATATCGGCCCGCTTGGTAGGCCCCTCGGGCGGCCGATTCTTGTCCCAGCACATGCTGCCGTAGCTCAGTGGTAGAGCACTCCATTGGTAATGGAGAGGTCGACAGTTCAATCCTGTCTGGCAGCACCAGCTTTCCTCACCGACGCGAGCCCTCCGCCCGGCAGCGAGCCCGCAACACCCACGGATGCGATCGTGATCACCCGTTCCCTGCCCTATGAAGGACTGCTCCACGAGATCGTCGAGCATAATGGCGTGCTCTATCTCGGCGGCATCGTCCCTGAAGATGCCGGGCTCGACATGGCCGGCCAGGCCGACGATGTGCTGCGCCAGATGAAGACCCTGCTTGAGGGGGCCGGCTCCGATCTGTCCTGCGTTCTGCAGGTGACGATCTTCGTGGCTGACCTCGCCGACAAGGCCGCGTTCAACCAGGTGTGGAAGCGCTATTTCACCGCGGAGCATCTGCCGGCGCGTGCCGCAATTGGCGTTGCGGATCTCGGCGCGGGCGTCAAGCTGGAGCTGACGGCGATCGCCGCCCGCCGCTGAATTTGCACACGCAAATGCGCAGGCGGGACGTCGCAAGAATCATCATCGGTCACGGCTTGGCATAAAGCGTCTCGTGCATACCAACATATTGTTCCTTCCAGCCGCGCTTGTCGACGAGGAAGCGTCTCAGCACGTCGTGCCCGGTGGGCCAGAGCACAGCATCGATCTGATATTTCTCGATAATCTCGACCCACGCGGACTCGTCGATGTTCCATTTGGCCAGTCTGAAATAGTCGCGCAGCAGCGAATCCGGATAGGCGGTTGCCGCCCGACCATCAATGAACACGGGCACCGCGCCATGCGTACGGGCGATCAGAGGACCGCCAACGTTCCAATGATTCAGAACACGCGCATGTGAAAGGTTGGCCTCGAGATAAGCGGCGTCCTGCTCCGAAATCAAATCGTCCGAGAACGTAAGAGCCGGCGCCTTCAACATGAACACCAATGGCAGCGCGCAAATGATGATGACACCCGAGGTGAGAAGACGACCCTCCGCGGCCAGCACTTTCAGCTGCCTTGGCAGGATCAGATCAAAGTGAAGTGCGAGCGGAATGGTCGAGAACAGGTAGAAGAAGGACATGTACCTGTACTCGTAGAATCCGAGCCCCAGGAACAGCCAAGCGAACAGCCTTGCCTCCAGGGGAACGGCAACCGAGCGTCCGTTGCGCAACTCGAGCGCAACGAAGATCAAGATATACGCCAGGCCGGCGATGCTTCCAGGCACTCGGAAGTTCTCGAAGTATGGCCTCCACTCGGTGATGCAGGCCTGCACGAAGTGACCAAGTGTCTCGATGACGCCGACGTAAATGTGCCAGCCGAGCGGATTGATGAGGGTGGCGGCGAGGCAGGCAACACCGGTGAAGCCAAGGTATTTGAAGCTCGCCCAGTCGCGGCGAAGCAGCGCCATGCCAGCAAAGAGTCCGATGATCAGCAGACCCATTACGAAGCCACCGTGCAGGTTCGCCCAGGGGATCATGAGGAGCGGCAGCAGATATCGCATCTTCCTCAGGCATAACGCGTAAAAAACGACGGACAGCAGCATTGTCGACGTATTCGGCGATGCGGCGAGGTAGATATTGGGCGGTGTGGCAAACTCCGGATAGAACACGGAAGCGGCCGATACGGCTGTGCAAACCGCCAGCGCCGAGGCGCCGTTGCCCAAGGTGATCCAGGTCAGATAGCCGACGATGATCGCGCCACAGGCAACGACAAGGATCGCGATGCCGGCAAAGCCGGTGTACTCATAGACCAAGCTGGCGATGACATCCCAAAGCCAGGACAGATTGATCCATTGCTTGTCGCCAAGTGTGAACGCCCAGGGATCCTGGAATGGGATGCTGCCTCGATCCCTGATGAGATCCCCGGCGGCCAAGTGCCAGCCGAGATCATAATGCCCGAGCAAGAGCTGTGCGTTTGCCGCGTAGTAAAGGCAGGCCAACGAAATCAGAAAAATATAGATGGCGTATCCGCCGAGATTGGCCGTGTTCGGCCTCTCGCGTTCGGATCGAAGACCGTTCCAAAGCTCAAGCGCGGACATCTCGGCCCCCTGACCTCCGATGCGAGCCTTGCAAGCTACTGCGTTCCCGGCTTGCGCCGCGCCAGCGGACCATCGCCTTATGGTTGAGTGCATCTAAGGTCGGGTAAACATCAAACCGAGTCCAGCCGGAGCCGAATTTGTTGGTTAAGAAATGACTGCGAAACACCGCAGCGTGGTCAGGCCATGGCCGGCCGGCGAATCCCGCCGCGGACCGGCAGCAACGCGGCCCGGATCAGCCCCTGCGCCGGCGCTTCGAAATAACGGTAGGTGAAATGCGACGCCAAAAGCGTGATGCCGATGAATAGTCCGAAGAAGGCGTCGTCATAGAGTGGAATCGAGGCTTGCATGACATGAAAGCCCAGCACCATCGCCAATTGGATCGGGAAATGCAGCAGATAACTTGAATAGGTCACGTTGCCCGCCGCCTCGAGAATCCGCTGAAGCCGGGCCGGCAAAACCAACTCGCGCGAGAGAGAGTAAAGCAGCATCGGCGTGCAGATCAGAAGCAGCAGCAAGCCGATCGATTCCAGTCGGCCGCCCATCAGCCAGTATCCGCATGTCAACGACACGACAATCAGCCAGCCCGCGATTTCGGCCGCCAACGCACGAGCGGGCGAGGACTGCAGGGACTGGCGCGCCATCGCCGCGAGGCCGCCGGCGTAGAAGAAACCAAAGCAGTCCGCAATCTCTCCAGGAACCGTCAAGCTGAAGGCGATCAGCGCCACATTGAGCAGCCAGGAACGGGTCGCCAGCAACATGACGAAGAAGAAGAAATAAACCAGCACTTCGACGGATACCGACCAGATCGGACCATTGAAGCTCAGCGCATCCTGAGAGGTCGCGTTGCCGGCCATCAACAGCTGCAGCACGAAATGCGCAAGATCGTTGTTCTGATAGACGAACCACGATCCATTGACGTTGAAATATAGGGGCTGCAACAGCGCCACGGCTAGTAGCGTCGCAAGGTGCAAGGGGTAGAGCCGGGAGAAACGCAGGACAAAGAATCTCCAGCCGTCGAGCGCCCGATCGGCGATCGCGTCGCGATATTTCCAAAAGAAGATGAAACCGCTGATGCACCAGAACATCCGGACGGCATAGGGACCGCTGGAGTAGAATGGCGCTAGCAACCAATAGATCGGTAGTTGATCCCAGAGAAGCCCGACTTCCCTGTCGCCGACGAAGGCGAATTGGCGATAGTGAAACACCAGAATCGCGAAAGCCGTCAGGAAGCGCAGCAACTCCAAACCGAGCAGCTTGTTGGCTCGGACGGGAGCAACTCTTGATGTCAGCTCGCCCTGCATGCGACGGACGCTCCCTGCAGGATGGCTTGATTCCACAGCTGGTATCCGGCGGCGTTCAGATGCACCCCATCGATCGTGTGCGGCGCCGGCATTGCCGGCAGGGCGGCAAAGGTCGCGCCGCCACGAAGCGCGAGCTCGGGCAAGGCGGAATTGTAGCTCTCGATCAGGCGCATTGCTCTCGTCTGTGCCTCGGCGGTCAGACGAGGTGAGACCTCGAGCGGTGGAACCGCGAGCACCACGATGCGGGCTTTCGTCTCCGAAAGCTGCACCAGGAGTGCGCTGTAGTTCGCCTTGAACTCCGGCAGATCACGCGCCGCTCCCAGCGCATCGTTGAGTCCCAAGGCCATCACGATCGCGGCCGCCGGTCTGCCGTCGAGCACGTCCATCAACCAATTGCCCAAGTCGCTCGTCGTGGAGGCACCGTCGAGGCCGGCGTTGACGACGGCATGGCCGCACAGTTCGCGCGGCAGCGCAGAGGCTTCGACGATGCTGTCGCCGAGAACGATGATGGGGTTGTCGACCCGGGACAGCGTATAGTGAAGGATGACTTGCCGGCTCCGGCGGTGCGATTCGAAAAACGCCTGCTTCTTGGCAATGGAACCCCCGGCCGCAACCGCGCCGATCAAGACGATCGCAAAGCCGACGAGTATCCTGGTCATGTACGCGCTCAAAAGGTACCCATGGGTTGAACTTCGATGCGCCGAGTTGACGAAATCATCGCTTGCTCATCGATGCCGACTGCCCCACGCAGGACTGCCACACGAAATCACAGCGCCGGGCCAAGGAAATAGGATCAAATTGATACAATATTGAATGACTGCCTGAGCTCGATCCTGTCTGGCAGCGCCATTCGCGTCGCGCTCGCCCGCGCACAGACCGGCGTTCTCGCGACCCGAAACGCCCGAGTTTTGCTCGTTTCCGTGTCCCTCTTCTATGAAGAGGGCGCAGGGAAGGCCGGGTGCCGGCTGGCACCCACGGTCCGCTGTGCGAAAGCACACGCAGAAAACTGCACAGCGGCATACAGGTGAAGCCCAACACACGGCCTTCCCTGCGCGATGGTTTGACGGCTTATGCCTGCTCTCCCCGGAGCCGAGTTCCTTCTGGCCTCCGTCGCCTCGCGAATTGACGATGCCGCCAGGCCCGGTTGAGCCCAAAAGCATCTCCGCAAGGCTTGACCGTAGCAACGACGGTCAGGACCACACGGTTTTGCCGTACGCAGCTTCCGGCTCCGCCAAGAGGCTTCGCCGGATGTTGGCGCCGTCCGTTCCGCACACTGGCCGGGACCTCACGAGGTTCATCTCGCCCTGGTCCACCCCGCGTGCCCGACGCAGCCGCGTCCACCGCACCCTGGCCCTCGTTCGTGACGACGTACGATCGCCCCTCTCCTTGGGCCGGGATGCGCGATGGATACTGCAATTCCGAATTTCGGTAAAGTGGAATATTTTCGCGGAAAGGGGGGTTGACGGGGCTTGCGCCGAAGAAGTGGTGTTTTGCCCGACGGGCCAGAAGCGTTACGGTCGATCTCGGGTTTTGACCCGAGGCGGAAATCCTACCGCCGGACATGCCGGCTGAAATCACGTGGTCTTTGGACCCTCATTGGAGTAATTTTCTGTTGCAACGGATAACCGCGAGCGGATCATTTCGCCGCGACATCAAGGGAGGACGATCATGACCTTCCGCGCACGAAGTCATCTTGCTTTCTTCGCTTCATTCCTGCTTTTGACGACGGCTGACCCGGTTCGCGCGGGCAGCGAGGACGAAGTGAAGGCTCTCTTCACAAGATTTGTTGCCGCACAAAACGCTCATGACCTCAAGGAGGTTGGTGAGCTCTTGCAAGACTCAGCTCAGTTCTTGTGGATCACGCGTGGCGCCCCTGTCTGGGGTCACGCCGCAGCAATCAAGCGCTTCGAGACCCTGTATCAAGGCACATGGTCCCTTGACCCGAAAATGGACGAACTGAAGGTCATCGAATTGCAGACGGGCGTGGCGCAACTCTATGTGCCAGTGACCTTCATGATTTCACCGCCTGGACAGACTGCGCAGCCTACACGGTTCCTGATGAATCAAGTGCTGGTGAAAACAGGCGACGGTTGGAAGATCACGAGCATTCTTCCAATTCCTGCGCCTCAGCCATAGACTAAATTTGTCTGTCGAATGCAGTCGGTTCGCAGCTCATCAAGCGAGCCACAAGAGCTGGTGGATCTACGTTCGGTGGGGCGCGCCCGCGAGGCGCCAGACGTTTGACCTGCGTCGCTCAAGCCCGCGGCCGCTGCAAACGATGTGCTGGCGCGCTTTTTTGAAAAGGTGCGGTCACACGGCACGTTGACCCCTCATTTCATGGTGATAGTCTTTTCGCTCGCGACCTGTCCGGGAGGACACAATGGGATGGTTCGACCGCCTGTTTGGAAGGATGTCGGAGCCGACGACCCCTCTCTTTGCGAGATTTCGGCGGAAATCGAAGGCACCGACCGACCCCGATCTTCTGAAAATCGCCAAGGACCGGAAGGGGCATGTTTCCAGAAGAGCCGTCAGGGACGAGTATAATCGGCTGGTCCTGGAGAAGTACGCTCACGACAAGTCGTGATCGCCAGGATCCGTCGAGGCCGATCTCCGGTAGCGAAACATGATGGTTTCGCGACGGCTCTGTCTCCTGCGGACCGTCAATTGTCGCCATTCCTCTGCAGTGCCGCGAAGCGATCATCGGCCCGGCGCAGCCGCCGGCACAGCTCGCGATTGATGTTCTGCAGGACGATCACATAGGCGTGGATGTCGGCCTTGTAGCAGGCATAGAGCTTTTGGGCCGTCAGCTCGTATAGCACCGTCGGTGCCTCGGCGACGACGGTGGCGGAGCGGTTCTGCATTTCGATCAGCGTCATCTCGCCGAAAAAATCGCCAGCTTCCAGACGCGATATCGGGATGACGTTGCCCGCATGCGTCCGTTTGCTCACCGCCAGCCGGCCGGACTTGACGATGAACATCGAGCGCCCCGGCTCGCCCTCGGCCACGACGGTCGCATCGCCCTCGAAGCGGCGCTCGACCAGCATCGAGATCAAGAGGTCGAGGCTTGCCTCCGAAAGACCGCCGAAGAACGGCGTCGCGAGCAGGAACGCTTTCAGATCGGGGGGCGTGACAGTCATTGCGCGAGGCTACGCCGGGGCAATGATCGCGGCAAGCAAGGCGGCGCAGCCAGGTTCCGTCATGGCGAGCCAACGGGTCCGCGCGAAGCGCGGCCCGATAACAGGCTCCGCGAAGCATCCACGGAAGCATCCACGAATGTGTCCGCGGAGCCAGTTTCGATTGCTTCGTCGCAAGGGCTCCTCGCAATGGCGCGGTGAGGTCCATCGCTCATTGCGGCGCGACATTCTCCCCGCGCAGCGTCCGCCGCTTTCGCCACACCTGCAGGTCAATCATGACTTTCACCGTTGCGGCGAGCACGAGCGCACAAAGCGCCGCCTTCGAGATCGTCTCCATCGTTCCCTCGATCAGCAGGCAATGGACCACGCTGCCCACCACGATGACGATGGCGAGGGGAATATGGATGATGCGCCAGGTTCGCGGCCGCAATCCCAATCGCCCTCGCAAGAGAGCCAGGAGCGCAACCGCGAAGATGGCCCACATCGCGATCACGCCGAAGGGAGAGAACGGCGTCGGCGATGAAAAGGTCAGCGCGTCGACCATGTCGGGCGGGCTGGTGATCCAGAGGCCGGCGACGTGGATCAGGATCGCCAGAGCAAGCGCGCCGCCGATCCAGTGATGGGCGCGCCTGTTACGATAGGCCGACAATCCCGGCAGATAGCCGCCGATCAGCAAGGGCTGCACGAGCACGAGTCCGAGGGCGATGATCCCGGCGAAGCCGGCGAGGATGTAGACCGGATCGCGCCAGGCGAGCTGCTCGCTGGCCGCGGCAGCGGCGACCGGCACGCCAATCGCCAAGGCAAGGGCGACCCAGATCAGGGGCGCCCGGGCCGATCTCCATCGCGTCATCTGCAAGTCGGGTTCAAGCCGGCTGCAGCACGAAGTGCGCCTCGAGGCTGGTCTCCTTCGCGCTCCGCATCACCGGCCGCAGGAAGACGGTCTTGAACTCGCCGCTGTCATAGGCGAGGTGGCCGTGCGGCTGGCCGAAGATCGGAATGATCTGCGGCATCTCCAGACGGAACTTGCCGTCCTTGTCGGTGAGCGTTGCGCCGTGGCTCTGCGGCTCGTGCTCCCGCCCTTCGACCGTGTGCGCCCAGATCTGGATGCGCTGCCCGGCCAGCGGAGCCCCGTCGCCGGCGCGGCGCACGGTGCCGCTCATCCAGAAACCGCCCTTGCCGATCCGCTCCACGATCGCCGCGCCCTTGCGGTAATTGTTCGCGCCGCCCAACATTGACTCGGTCGGCGCGAGGCCGCTCGCACGGGCCGGCAGCAGGAGGCCGGAAGCGCCGGTTGCCAGAAGCCCGGTTGCGAGGACGGAGCCGCCGGCCGCGAGGAGGTTGCGGCGGGTGAGTACGACCTTGGTCATGTCAGTTCCTCCTGCCAGCGGTGCAGCTGCTGCCGGCAAGCTACAACACCACGTGCAAAACGCCCAGTTGGCGCGAGGGGCGTCAGTGGCCACAATAACAGTGTTGTGAACGGAGGCGCGGACCGCTCAGACAGCTTCGTAGCAACCATTAAACGGTAGCTGCCTTTTGGGGTCGTCTGCGTCTTCCCATGATGACGCCGTGCTCGCGTCGGTCAAGGCGTGGCCTGGCGGAAGATCAGGTGAGGTTAGGGCGAGCGACGGCCATCCTTGACCGCCGCTGCGCGCGACGTCGTGAGCAGCCGCAGGTCGGGACGAAGAAACGCGTGCCGGTCGAACTAAGTAACAGGGAATGATCGCATCGGTGGTTCGCCGCACCACGGCGTGCCGCGAGCCACCACGGCGTTGACGAAGATGAGCATCTTCCTGGCACAGGCA
>NZ_JACCHQ010000024.1 GCF_016031655.1 Bradyrhizobium glycinis | reverse complement strand
CGCGTTCCTGGCGACCAAGATCACCTTCATCAACGAGATCGCCGACCTGTCCGAAAAGGCCGGCGCCAACGTCCAGGAGGTCGCGCGCGGCATCGGCCTCGACAACCGCATCGGCACCAAATTCCTGCATGCCGGTCCCGGCTTCGGCGGCTCGTGCTTCCCGAAGGACACCAAGGCCCTAATCAAGATCGCGCAGGATTACGACGTCTCCTTGCGCATCGTCGAATCGGTGCTGGCGGTCAACGAGAACCGCAAGCGCGCGATGGCGCGCAAGGTGAGCCAGGCGCTCGGCGGCAATTTGCGCGGCAAGACCGTCGCCGTGCTCGGCCTCACCTTCAAGCCCGACACCGACGACATGCGCGATGCGCCGTCCATCCCGCTGGTGACAGGCCTGATCGACATGGGCGCGAAGGTGAAGGCGTTCGATCCCGTCGGCATGGAGCAGGCCAAGGGCGAATTGCCCGATATCGCCTATTGCGAGGACGCCTATGCCTGCGCGCAAGGCGCCGACGCCCTCGTCATCGTCACCGAATGGGTGCAGTTCCGCGCGCTCGATCTCGACCGGTTGAAGGCGACCATGGCGCAGCCGGTCGTCGTCGACTTGCGCAACATCTACCGCCCCGAAGACATGGCATCCGCCGGCTTCACTTACGAGAGCGTCGGGCGTCCGCCGGTGCAGGGCTGATAGCTGCACATTCTCGTTGAACGAAATCGTCATGGCCGGGCTTGTCCCGGCCATCCACGTCTTGTTCACTCTCGCCTGAAAGAACGTGGATGCCCGGCACAAGGCCGGGCATGATGACCGGATGCTTCCTTGCCCCGCAGCTTCGACGCGCCTCTCCCGATCGATGCCGTGCTCGACGACCTCTCGCGCACGCTGGAGGGCAATAACGCCGCCGTGTTGGTGGCCCCTCCCGGCGCCGGCAAGACCACGCGCGTGCCGCTGGCGCTGCTGGACGCGCCCTGGGTCAAGAACAAAAAGATCATCGTGCTGGAGCCGCGCCGTATCGCCGCGCGCGCCAGTGCCGACCGCATGGCCAAATCGCTCGGCGAGCGCACTGGCGAAACCGTCGGCTATCGGGTCCGCTTCGGTTCGAAGATCTCGCGCGCCACACGCATCGAGGTGGTGACCGAGGGCATCTTCACCCGCCAGATCCTCGACGATCCCGAACTCTCGAGCGTCGCGGCGATCCTGTTCGACGAATTCCATGAACGCTCGCTCGACGCCGACATGGGCCTCGCGCTGGCGCGCGATGCGCAAACCGGCTTGCGCGAGGATTTGCGCATCCTGGTGATGTCGGCGACGCTCGACGGTGCGCGGGTGGCACGGCTGCTCGGCGATGCCCCCGTCGTCGAAAGCGAAGGCCGTGCGTTTCCGGTCGAGACGCGCTATCTCGGCCGCAAGGCGGACGCGCCGATCGAACGGCAGATGGCGGATGCAATCGCGTCCGCACTGCGCGCCGACAGCGGCTCGGTGCTGGCGTTCCTGCCGGGTGCCGCCGAGATCCGGCGAACTCAGAATTTTTTGGCTGAGCGCGTGCAGGACGCCTCCGTCGAGATCGTGCCGCTGTTCGGCGCGCTCGATGCTGCCGTGCAGGATCGCGCCATCGCGCCGGCACCCAAGGGCATGCGCAAGGTGGTGCTGGCGACCTCGATCGCGGAGACCTCGCTCACCATCGAGGGCGTGCGCATCGTCGTCGATAGCGGTCTCGCCCGCGTGCCGCGCTACGAGCCCGATATCGGCCTGACGCGGCTCGAGACCGTGCGCGCCTCGCGCGCGGCAGTGGACCAGCGCCGCGGCCGCGCCGGCCGCACCGAGCCCGGCGTCTGCTACCGGCTCTGGGACGAGCCGCAGACCACCTCGCTCGCGCCGTACACCCAGCCCGAAATCCTCAGTGCCGACCTGTCCTCGCTGGTGCTCGATCTCGCGCAATGGGGTGTCAGCGATCCCGCGGCCCTGGCGTTCCTCGATCAGCCGCCCCAGCCGGCCTGGAAGGAAGCCAAGAGCCTGCTGGCCGAGCTCAACGCGCTCGACGGCGACGGCCGCATCACCGCGGAAGGCAAGAGCCTGCGCGCGCTGGCGCTGCCGCCGCGGCTGGCGCGCATGATCGTGGATTCGCATCGCGCGGGCAGCGGCGAGGCCGCGGCCGAGATCGCGGCCATCATCACCGAGCGCGGCCTTGGCGGCGACAGCGTCGATCTCGAGCACCGCCGTGATCAGTTCCGCCGCGACCGCTCGCCCCGCGCGGCAAGCGCGCGCGATCTCGCGCGCCGCTGGGCTTCGCAGGTCGCGGCGTCGGAAAGGGTGGCGCAGCAGGAGGATCTCTCGACCGGCCTGATGCTCGCTTACGCGTTTCCGGACCGCGTCGCGCGCAATCGCGGCAATGGCAGCTTCGTGCTGGCCAACGGGCGCGGCGCCTCTGTCGAGCAGACCTCCTCGCTCGCCCGCGCGTCTTACATCGCGGTCGGCGAGATGACCGGGACGGCGGCGAGCGGACGCATCCTGCTCGCTGCACAAATCACCGAGGATGAGATCGAGCGGCATTTCGCTGAGCATATCGAGACCACCGACGAGATCTCCTTCGATCGTGGCGCGATGGCGCTGCGGGCGCGGCGCAAGCGCGTGCTGCACGCGATCACGCTGTCCGAGGCGACGCTTTCAGTGTCGCCCTCGGAGGACACCGCGCGCATCTTCGCAGATGGCCTGATCGCCGCGGGCCTCGACCGGCTGCCCTGGTCGAAGGCTGCCAAGCAGTGGCGCGACCGCGTGATGTTTCTGCGCAAGGCCGAAGGCGACAGCTGGCCCGATCTGTCCGACGACGGCCTGATCGCACGGCGCGACGACTGGCTGGTGCCGGCGCTCTACGACAAGATCGCGCTCAAG
This sequence comes from Bradyrhizobium glycinis, assembly GCF_016031655.1. GTDB lineage: Bacteria > Pseudomonadota > Alphaproteobacteria > Rhizobiales > Xanthobacteraceae > Bradyrhizobium > Bradyrhizobium glycinis. Next base: position 127,693 of record NZ_JACCHQ010000024.1, on the reverse strand, counting down.
GACGTCTCCGCGGGCGATCTCTCCGATGCCCTGATGGCGCTGTTGCCGTGGCAGATGCGCGCGCGGCTCGACCGCGAGGCGCCGACCCATTTCGAAGCGCCGACCGGCACCATGCTCGCGATCGACTACGAGGCCGAGCAGGGACCGACCATTGCGGTGCGGCTGCAGGAATTGTTCGGCCTCAACACCCATCCCTCGATCGCCGCTGGCAAGGTGCCGCTGGTTCTGGAATTGCTGTCGCCGGCCCAGCGTCCGGTGCAGGTGACGCGCGATCTGCCCGGCTTCTGGCGCGGCAGCTACGCCGCCGTCCGCTCCGACCTGCGCGGCCGCTATCCGCGCCACCCCTGGCCCGACGATCCCGCGAGCGCCGTGCCGACAAGGCGGGCGAAGCCGCGCGGGACGTAAGAACTCGCAACCGGCATTAACCCTCCGCTCATCCTTTTCGTCAAAATGACAAGGGCTCCGGCGTGCGTTCGCTCGCAGTCGGCCTTGTCGCGTGATGAAATCGAGCTCTCGGCTCGGAAGTGGTGTGATGCGTAACATTATGATCATCGCGGCCGTCATGATCGGCCTCGGCACCTTCATGGCGCAAATCGCTGACAAGATGAGCTCGGCATCCGCCACGTCAGTGCCGCGCACGACGGTCGCGGTCGCGGCCACAGCCCCGGCCGGCGGCCGCAGCCTGGCCATTGCCCGTGACGCCCGCGGTCATTTCCAGACCGAGGGCCGGATCGACGGCCAGCGCATCGGCTTCATGATCGATACCGGCGCGTCCGTCGTGGCGCTGAACGAGACCTCGGCCGCCCGCTTTGGTCTGCGTCCCTCGCGCGGCGAGTACAACGCCACCGTCTCCACCGCCAACGGCACCATCAAGGCCGCGCGCACCCGCATCGCCATGCTCGACGTCGGCGGCCTCATCGTGCGCGACGTCGATGCCATGGTGCTGCCAGACGAGGCGTTGTCGGAGAACCTGCTCGGCCTTTCCTTCCTGTCCCGCCTAAAGCGTTTTGAGTACGCGAACGGGCAGATGGTGCTGGAGCAGTAAAGGCACGTCCGCGTGATCCCGCGGTCGATTTCGCGAGAATAATATCATTGCTCTGGCCGCCCCGGCGGTACCGCTTCTTCGTTACCAAACTGCCGCAATTATCGGCCATAAGCCTTCATTCCCGCCTTTCGCTGTGGTTTGGCATTCGCTAAGCCTGCAGCAAACCCTGCCCCCCCTTTTTCACGAGACCGTCGCAATGTTCCCGAAGCCGAAATCCGTATTGTTGCCCAACACCTACGCCTTCGAATCCGAGCCGATGGTGAAGCCGACGGGCTTTCGCGAATACGACGCGCGCTGGTTGTTCCAGAAGGAAATCAACCTGATGGGTGTGCAGGCGCTCGGCATGGGGCTCGGCGCGCTGATCGCCGAGCTCGGCGTTCGCCAGGAGATCGTCACCGGCCACGATTTCCGCGGCTATTCGGCCTCGATCAAATACGCGCTGATCTCCGGCCTGATGGCGGCGGGCTGCAAGGTGCACGACATCGGCCTTGCGGTGACGCCGATGGCCTATTTCGCGCAGTTCGATCTCGACGTGCCCGCTGTCGCGATGGTCACGGCCTCGCACAACGACAATGGCTGGACCGGCGTGAAGATGGGCGCCAACCGCCCGCTGACCTTCGGCCCCGACGAGATGACGCGGCTGAAGGAGATCGTCCTGAACGCCGAGTTCAAGAACAAGGCCGGCGGCTCCTACCAGTTCCACGAGAATTACCCGGCGCGCTACATCGCCGACCTCACCTCTCGTCCGAAGCTTAAGCGCAAGCTCAAGGTGGTCGCGGCCTGCGGCAACGGCACCGCCGGCGCCTTCGCGCCGCAGGTGCTGGAAGCGATCGGCTGCGAGGTTATCCCGCTCGACACCGAGCTCGACCACACCTTCCCGAAATACAACCCGAACCCGGAAGACATGGAGATGCTGCACGCGATCCGCGACGCCGTGCTGCATCACAAGGCCGATGTCGGCCTCGGCTTCGACGGTGACGGCGACCGCTGCGGCGTCGTCGACAATACCGGCGAGGAGATCTTTGCCGACAAGGTCGGTGTGATGCTGGCGCGCGACATGTCGGCGATCCACAAGGACGCGCAGTTCATTGTCGACGTGAAATCGACCGGCCTGTTCGTCACCGATCCGGTGCTGCAGAAGCAGGGCGCGAAAACCGCCTATTGGAAGACCGGCCATTCCTACATGAAGCGCCGCACCAACGAGACCGGCGCGCTCGCAGGTTTCGAGAAGTCCGGCCACTTCTTCTTCAACAAGCCCTATGGCCGCGGTTATGACGACGGCCTGGTCTCGGCAATCGCGATCTGCGACATGCTCGATCGCGCGCCGGGCAAGTCGATGGCCGATTTGAAGAACGCGCTGCCGAAGACCTGGTCGTCGCCGACGATGTCGCCGCATTGCGCCGACGAGACCAAATACGGCGTCATCGAGAAGGTAGTGAAGCACTTCGAAGACCTGCAGGCGAAGGGTGCGAAGATCGGGGGGCAGGCGATCCGCGACCTCGTCACCGTCAACGGCGTCCGCGTCACGGTGGAAGACGGCAGCTGGGGCCTGGTGCGCGCCTCGTCCAACAAGCCCGAGCTCGTCGTCGTGGTCGAGAGCCCGGTCTCGGAGCAGCGCATGCACGACATGTTCGAGATGGTGAACAGCGTGCTGCGCACGCATCCCGAAGTCGGCGAGTACAATCAGAAGATTTGATTGGTGACTGCCCGCCGCGACGGCGATGCGCTCCCTCGCCCCGTTCTTACGGGGCCGCGACGAGCTTCGCTCGCGCTGAGAGGGTTGGGGTGAGGGGCCTCTCTCCACACGTGAGGTCGCCGTGGGACCTGTACCCCCTCACCCGGATCGCAAGAGCGATCCGACCTCTCTCCGCAAGCGGGGAGAGGTGAACGAGCGCCTCTTGAATATTAAGCCGCCACCACCGCCGGGATCGGCAGGGCGGTGACCGACTTGATCTTCTCCATCGCGAAGCGCGAGGTGACGTTCTTCAGCGGCACGGCGCTGATCAGCTTCTTGTAGAACACGTCATAGGCCTGCATGTCCGCAACGACGACGCGCAGCATGTAATCGACGTCGCCGGCCATGCGATAGAACTCCATCACCTCCGGCATGGCGCTGACGGCCTCGGCGAACCGCTTCAGCCAGGCATCCGAATGGTCGGAGCTCTCGACCGACACGAACACGGAGATGCCGAGCCCGATCTTGTTCTGGTCGACGAGGGCGACGCGCTTGATGATCACGCCGTCGGCCTCCAGGCGCTGGATGCGCTTCCAGCAGGGGGTCGAGGACAGGCCGACCCGGTCGCCGATCTCGGCGACGGAGAGGGAGGCGTCTTCCTGGAGGACCATCAGGATCTTGCGGTCGATGGCGTCGAGGCGGCGGCTGGTCTCGGGGATCTGGACGGCTACATCGGTCATTTGAAGAACTTTGTTCCATTTCAGGGGCTGATTTCCCTGATATAGAGAAAATCTTTCCACGGCAAGCCCATAATCTCGGCGCCGCGGTGGAATAGCTCTAGAGCTTGTCTTGTAAAAGCTCTTCAACTTCAACGCGTTGCGGGGCGGCCAGGCCGCCGCCATGGCGGGCGCATTTCAGCGCTGCGGCGGCCGCGGCGAATCGCATCGCCTCCCTTACGCCCTTGCCCTCGGCGAGGCCGAGCGCTAACGCGCCATGGAAGACGTCGCCGGCGCCGAGCGTATCGACCGTCTGGACCGGGAACGCCGGCGCCTCTTCCAGCGCGCCCGCCTGGTTCAGCCAGATCGTGCCGCGCGGGCCCCGGGTGGCCGCGAGGAAGGCGGGCGTCAGCTCCGCGAGGTGCTTCAAGGCCGCGCCGTCGTCAGCGATGCCAGCCGTCTCCTGCAGCTGGGCGCTGGCGAACAGCAGATGCGAGGCGGCCGTGAGCAGGCTGTCCCGCAGCGCCATCGCGCGGTCGACCCCGACGATGACGGGAATGCCGCGCCGGCGTGCCTCGGCGCAAAGCGAGGTCGCGAACGCCGCGCAGCGGCTTTCGACGAGCACCGCCCGACAATCGGCAAGCAGCGCATCGGCCTCGGGCAGCCTCACGGTCCACAAGGCGGGATCGCGATAGATGGTGAGCGTTCGCTCGCCCGAGGGCTCGATCATGATCGCCGAGACCGGCGTGCTCAGGCCCGGCATGCGCACGATGTGCGTGGTGTCGACGCCCTCATGACCCAGCTGCGCGAGAATGAAAGCGCTCGACGTCTCCCGCACATCGCCCATGGGACCTGCGAAAGCGACGCGGCCGCCGAGCCGCGCAATGGCGATCGCGGCATTGAGCGCGTTGCCGCCGCAGATCTCGGCGAGATGGCTGGCGTTCGCCTTGCTGCCACGTTCGGGCAGGGCCTCGACGCGCAGGATGAGGTCGCGCACCGGCATGCCGATGCAGAGGATGCGCGGCGCGATCCCGGCCATCGCGGGCCTCGGCTCAAGCGTTATTCTTCTCGTGCACCCAACGGCCGAGCAGATGATGGGCGATCGCGAACGGATGCGGGCCGGCGAGCCCGTCGGGATGCGTCCGCGTCAACATCTTGGCGGCCTCTTCGCGCGTGAACCAGCGTGCGTCCTCCAGCTCGGAGTGATCGACCACGACGTCCTCGTTCAACGCCCGCGCGCTGCAGCCGATCATCAGCGACGACGGATAGGGCCAAGGCTGGGTCATGTAATATTGCACGTCGGTGCAGCGGATCCCGGACTCTTCAAAGATTTCTCGGCGCACCGCGTCCTCAATGGTCTCGGCCGCCTCGACGAAGCCGGCGAGGCAAGAATACATGCCTGGCGGAAAATGCTTCTGGCGTCCGAGCAGGCACTTGTCGCCGGAGGCGACCAGCATGATCACGACCGGATCGGTGCGCGGAAAATGCTCGGCCTTGCAAGCCGGGCAGTCGCGCTTCCAGCCGCCTTCCTTCATGCTGGTGCGTGCGCCGCAATTGGCACAATAGCCGTGGCGCTGATGCCAGCCCACCATCGACTTCGCCATCGCGACGGCCGAGAGCTCCTCGGGCGGGATCGCGCCCTGCATCGCCATGCCGCGCAGCTCGGTCACGGTATAGTCCTCGCGTCCGACCAGCTTCTCGGCGGCGGCCTGCGACAGGCCCATGCCGAACACGGCCGCACCGTCGCGAAGCCCGAGGAACACCGTGCCGGGATTGGCGCCGCATTTCAGCGCTTCGTCAATTCCGAGCAGCGCGCGCACCTTGTCGCCATCGCGCTTCACCAGCAGCGAGTCGCGATAGACCACATAGGCGCGCGAGGACGGCTTCTGCTCCAGCGCGAACAGCTTCTCGTCGTCACGGCGCAGATGCGCGGCGCGGTCGAGGACGTTGGTGACGAAGGCCGGCTGCCCCAGCGGAAATGCGTCGAATGCTGACATTATTGTTTTTTCAACCCAACCAGATCTTGCGGCGAAGCGCGCTGATGAAATTCTGAACCTCCGCGGCGTCATGCGCCAATGGCGGCATCACGCCCCACACCGGCCGCGGCCAGGCGGCGTCACTGGTCCGCCGCGCGATGATGTGGACGTGCAGCTGCGGCACGAGGTTGCCGAGCGCAGCGATGTTGAGCTTGTCGCATTTGGTGATCTCCTTGAGCGCGCGCGAGACGCGGGAGATCTCCGTCATCAGCTGCGCCTGCTGCACCTCGTCGAGATCGATGATCTCGACCGCATCCACCCGCCGCGGCACCAGCAGCAGCCAGGGATAATGCGCGTCCTTGATGACCAGCACCTTCGACAGCGGCAGATCGCCGATGTCGATGGTGTCCTCTTTCAGGCGGGAGTGCAGCGACCAGGCGGGTTCGGGCATATGCGTTTCCGGACGGCCCGATGAGGTCGGGCTTGTTGCGCCCGACCATACGATAGGGCGTTAGCGAGGGGAAGGTTGCCAACTGCATACACGCTCGTCGTCCCGGACAAGCGCGCCCAAAGCGCGCGCCGATCCGGGACCCATAACCACAGGGAGTGGTTTGACGAAGACTCGGGGTTGCCGGCTTGCGCCGCAACTCAACCCTGTGATTATGGGTCCCGGGTCTGCGCTGACGCTTGCCCGGGACGACGGCCGAGTTTGTGGCATCGCCGTCGCTTAGGTCGACACGACCTACGCCTCCGCGATCACCCTTGCATTGGCGCGGACCGAGGCTTCGCTGACGCGGATGCCGAGGCCGGGGCCGTCGGGCACGACGACATGACCCGCGCGGTTGGCGACGCGCTCCTCCAGCACGTCCTCGGTGAGCACGTGGTGCGGCATGTAGAATTCGCAGCCGAGCGAGATGCCTGATGTCGCGGCGATCAGCTGCGTGCCGGCGGCAAGGCCAATGCCGCCCTCCCACAGCGTGCCGCCATAGCCGGGCAGGCCCGCGATGTCGGCGATCGCCATGATCGCCTGCGCCTCGAACAGGCCGCCGGCCTTCATCAGCTTGATCGAGACGGCGTCGGCCGCTTCGCGCCGCACCACCTCCATCATGTCACGGCGATCGAAACAGCTTTCGTCGGCCAGCACCGGCGTTTCCAATGCCGCGGTGAGCTGCGCCATGACGTCGAGATATTTGCGCGGCACCGGCTGCTCGATGAAGGTCGGCGCGAATTCCTCGACATCGCGCAGGATCTTGATGGCGCCGAACGGTGCCAGCGCCTGGTTGTAATCGACGCGCAGGTCGACTTTGTCGCCGAATTCTTTGCGGATTGCTGCGAGATGATCGAGGTCCTCGCGGTGCGGCTTTACGCCGGTCTTGACCTTGTAGATGATATTGCCGTCCGGAACCATTTTCCGCATGCGCTCGAGATCGGCGGAAAAATCCGGATCGGCGATCGAGAAGGAAAGGGGGATGGTGTCGCGCACGCGGCCGCCGAGCAGGTCGGCGACCGAGAGCCCCGACGATTTGCCGACGATGTCGAGCAGCGCCATCTCGATGGCGACTTTTGCTTCGGCATGGCCGACCAGCGCACGGTCGAACTCGGCCATCAACGCACGAATCCGGCGTACGGGTTTGCCGGTCACGATCGGGCGCAGATAGATGTCGAGCGCGGCGAACGCGGCTTCCGGCGTTCCCGTAAACACTTCCCACGGCGCCGCCTCGCCCCAGCCGATCACGCCGTCGCTCGACGTCAGCTCGATCAGCACGCGTTTCACGGTGCCCTTGACATTGCCGACGCCTTGCAGGCGCGCCATCTTGATCGGGCTCTCGATCAGGAACAGCCTGAGACGTTCGATGGTCGCTTCGGTCATGTCAGGCCTCCATTGACGTGCCAGATCTGGCCTGTGACGTAGGATGCTTTGGGAGATGCCAGGAAGGCGATGATCTCGGCCACTTCCTCCGGCCGCCCGCGGCGGCGCATCGGGATCAGCGCTTCGGTCGCGGCGATCTGCTCGGGTGACAGCCGGCTCTCGCTCGGTCTGTCCTTGACGATGAGGCCCGGCGCCACCGCATTGACGGTGATGCCCTCGCTCGCGAGCTCGACCGAGGTGAGGCGCACCAAGGCTTCCAGCGCGGCGCGGCTTGCGGCCGTCGCCGCGAAGGGCGCAAATTCAGGGCGGATCGCATGTGCGACGAAGGAAGACACTGCCACGATCCGTGCATCGCGCCCAGCACGAAGGTGCGGAAGCGCAAGCCTGACGAAACGAGTGAAGGCGAGAGCGGATTCGTCCATCGCCTGCATGAATTGATCGGCGGGCGTGCCTATCGCGCTGCCGCGGCGGGCGTGGCCTCCAATCAGGATCAATCCGTCGAGCCGGCCGAAATCGAGATGCGCAGTCGCGCATGCCAGCGTCAGGGCTGCTTCGTTGGCGAGATCGCCGAGGCACGTTGCAACAGCCGCGCCGCAGGCTTGCGCTTCCGCCGCGGTGGCCTTGAGCCCGTCCTCGTTGGAACGTGTGTGCAGCACGAGCCCGATGCCGGGCGCCGCGAGCAGCTTTGCTGTGGCGCGGCCGATGCCGCTGGCGGCGCCGGTGACGAGATAGACGCGATTGATGTCGGACATCATGGTACTGCATTGGCCGGCGGCAAGGCGCCGGTGCGGTGGAAATGGCTGAGGAAGGCGCGCGTCGCGGCCTCCTGCGGGTTGTCGATCACCTGCCGCGCCGGACCCTCCTCGACCACGATACCATCGCGCATGAAAATGAGGCGGTTGGCGACCTCGCGGGCGAACGCGATCTCGTGAGTCACGATCACCATGGTCATGCCCTCGGACGCGAGTTGCTGGATCACGTTCAGGACCTCGCCGACCAATTCAGGATCGAGCGCCGACGTTGCTTCGTCGAACAGCATCACGTCAGGCTCCATCGCGAGCGCCCGCGCGATCGCGACGCGCTGCTTCTGGCCGCCGGACAGCGTCGCCGGATATTGATCGGCCTTCTCCGCCAGCCCCACTTTTGCGAGTTGGGCACGCGCGAGCGTCTCGGCGTTTGTCTTGGCCATGCGCCGCACCGTGACCGGTCCCTCCATCACGTTCTGCAGCGTCGTCATGTGCGGGAACAGGTTGAAGTGCTGAAACACCATTCCCGTGGTGGCGCGGAACGCGGCCAGGGTCTTCACGTCGGGCAGCTTCGAGCCGTCGCCGAACGCAAAACGCGTGTCGCCGACGCGGACGTTGCCACCGTCGGGCACGACCAGGAGATTGATGCAGCGGAGCAGCGTCGATTTGCCCGAGCCCGACGGCCCGATCAGCGCCACGACGCCGCCCTTGGCGACGTCGAGATTGATGTTCTTGAGGACCTCGTTGCTGCCGAAGCTCTTGCGAAGGCTGCGGATCTCGATCTTTTGCGTCTCGCTCATTCGCTTACCGCCAATCGCTTCTCGCCGCGGCGGACGATGATGGTGAGTGGAATCAGGATCGCCGCATAGGCGACCGCGACCGCGGTGTAGGTCTCCAGCGGCCGGTAGCTGTCATGGGCGGCGACCTGGCTCTGGTAGACGAGGTCGGGCACTGCGAGCACCGAGACCAGCGAGGTGTTCTTGAACTGGATGATTGACTGGTTCATCAGCGCCGGAATCATGCGCTTGATCGCCTGCGGCAGCACGATGCGCCGCATGGTTTGGCTCGGCGTCATGCCGAGCGCGGCGCCGGCCTCGGACTGGCCGCGGTCGATCGAGACGATGCCGCCGCGGATGATCTCCGAATAGAACGAGCCGCCATAGAGCGAGAGCGCCAGCGCCGAAGCCGTGATCGGCGTCATCTCGACGCCGGCGAGGATCGGCAGCGCGTAATAGAACCAGATCAGCTGCACCAGGATCGGCGTGCAGCGGAACACTTCGATGAAGGCGAGGGCACCGAGGCGCAACGTCCTGAAGCGCGACAGGCTGCCGAACGCCCCGAGCAGCCCGAACAGCAGTCCGCACACCACGATGACGATCGTGAAGCCGACCGTGACGCCGAGCCCGTTGAGAAAGAGCCAGCGATAGCTCCAGAGGATGCCGAAGTCCCACTGATACATGCGTGTCTTACTCGTCGTGGGTGCGGTTTTGCACCGTCGTTCCGGGGCGATGCGAAGCATCGAACTCTGGTGCGCTATGGCGCACCTGGGAACCTCGAGATTCCGGGTTCGCCCTTCGCGAGCCCCGGAATGACAGTGGAAGCTTACAGCGACACGCCCGGCGGAATGTCCGCTTCCGTCACGCCCACCAGCTCCATATTCGTGATGATAGCGTTGCGGATGAAGCCAAGGCCTTTGTTGAAATCGATCCAGGTGTTGACGTAATCGCGCCAGGTCTTGTCGGCCTCGCGGCGAAAGCCGGCATTCGAAGTGGTGGCGAAAATCGGGGTCGGTAGCACGAGCTGGCCGAGCGAGGGATTCTTCTTCAATACGGTCAGCGACAGCATGGTGATCAGGCACTGCGCGTCGACGCGGCCGGTCTGCAGCGCCGCGGTGGCATCGTCGGCGGTCTTCAGCCGCGTGATCTGCGCCTTCGGCGTCAGACGGCTGACGACCTGGTCGTGCGAGGAGCCCTGGTCGACCGCGATCTTGATATCGGACGAGTTCAATTCGGCCCAGCTCTTCGGCTTGAAGTCCTTCTTGCAGAGGATGGCGAAGGCGTTGTTGAAGACCGGCACCGAGAAGTCGATCACCAGCGCGCGCTTCGGCGTCGGGTTAAGGCCGAAAAAGATGTCGATCTTGTTGGCCTGCAGGTCGAGCACCGAATTGCCCCAGGTGGTCTCGGTGATCTCAAGCTCGGCCTCCATGTCGTCGGCGAGGCCCTTGGCGATATCGATGTAAAAGCCCTTCCACTGGCCGCTGGAAAGATCCTTCATGTAATAGGGCGCGGCGCCGCCGACCGCGCCGATCCGCATCTTCTTGGTGCGGCGAATGCGGGCGAAGGTCGATTCGTTCGGATCGGGGGTCTGGGCCACGGCCGGGGCTGCCAACGTGGCTGCGGCTACCGCGCCAAATCCGACAATCGATGCAACATCACGACGTGTAACCATTAGGATCAATCGCTTTTCTGGTTGGGTGGAGTTCCGGCAAGGTTCTTAGCAAGCTGGTGCCAGCAGAGAAAGCACAGCCTAACGGCTGGGCAGGTCCGAAATTGCCCGGATGCTGGGCAAACCGTGCGTGCCGATACCCGCTTGCTTTCCGCTCCCTTTGGCCCCAAATAGGGACCGGGAGATTGGCGGTGGACGAGCCACTCGCCAACCGGGTCAGGTCCGGAAGGAAGCAGCCCTAACGAGGTCCGGATCGGGTCGCTCGTCAGTCTCCTACCTGTTTTTCGAGCGAACCAGCGCCGGCGGCACCAGCCGCCAGCGCGCTCCTTTCCGCAAAAGCCGGCCAAGAGACATTTCATTGCGGATCGATTGATGACCGACGCTGGCGCCCCTCCCAATCCTGACAGCGCCGGCCAGGCCGGCAACGCGCCCTACCGGGTGCTGGCGCGCAAATACCGCCCATCCTCGTTCGATGACCTGATCGGCCAGGAGGCCGTGGTCCGCACCGTCTCCAATGCGTTCGAGACCGGGCGCATTCCGCAGGCCTGGATTCTCACCGGCGTCCGCGGCGTCGGCAAGACCACCACCGCGCGCATTCTCGCCCGTGCACTCAACTACGAGATGCCGGATGGATCGGTGAAGGGGCCGACCATCCATATGCCGATGTTAGGGGTTCATTGCCAGGCGATCATGGAAAGCCGGCACATGGACGTGCTGGAGATGGACGCCGCCTCCCATACCGGCGTCGACGACGTCCGCCAGATCAATGACAGCGTGCGTTATGCGCCCGCCAGCGCGCGTTACAAGGTCTACATCATCGACGAAGTCCACATGCTGTCGACGGCTGCGTTCAACGCCTTCCTGAAGACGCTGGAGGAGCCGCCGGAGCACGCCAAGTTCGTGTTCGCGACCACCGAGATCCGCAAGGTTCCGGTCACCGTGCTGTCGCGCTGCCAGCGCTTCGACCTGCGCCGGGTCGAGGCCGACGTGCTGATGAAGCACCTCGCCAACATCGCGGCGAAGGAAAACGTCGAGATCGAGCCGGAAGCGCTCGGCATCATCGCGCGCGCCGCGGAGGGTTCGGTGCGCGATTCGCTGTCGCTGCTCGATCAGGCGATCGCGCATGCGGCCGGAGCCGTGAAGGCCGATGCCGTCAGGCAGATGCTGGGCCTTGCCGACCGCACCCGCGTCATCGACCTGTTCGAGTCGCTGGCGCGCGGCGACATCGCGGCTGCCTTCAAGGAGTTCCGCGACCAGTACGATGTCGGCGCCGATCCCATCGTCGTGCTCTCCGACCTCGCCGAGTTCGTCAATTTCGTCACCCGTGTGAAGGTGATTCCGGCGACGGCAGACAACGTCGCTTATGGCGAAACCGAGCGGGTGCGCGCCAAGGAGTTCGCCGCGAAGATCTCGATGCGCGTGCTGTCGCGGATGTGGCAGATGCTGCTCAAGGGCATCGCCGAGGTGCAGGCCGCAACCCGCCCGGCAGCCGCGGCCGAAATGGTTCTGGTGCGCATCGCCTATGTCGCCGACCTGCCGACGCCCGACGAAGCGATCAAGATGCTGGAACAGAACGGCGGCGGCTCGCCCATTGTGAGCGGCGGAAGTAGCGCGCGCAGCGGCGCGCCGGCCGCGCCGATCGCATCCACAGCGCCGATGTCCGCAACGCCCGTGCGGATGCCGACAGCCTCGCCATCAGCATTTGCCGGTGGCGCCCGACCGCAGATGGCGGCGCCCGCGCCGGATCCGCAAGGGGCGGCACCCCAGCTGCGGATCACGAGCTTCACCCAGCTGGTTGCGCTCGCCGGGCAGAAGCGCGACCTCCTGACCAAGGGCGCGCTCGAAGGCGACATGCGCCTCGTCCGTTTCGAAGAGGGCCGGCTCGAAGTCGCGCTCGAGCCCAATGCCTCCAAGACCATGATCTCGGAACTTGCGAAGAAGTTCGAGCTGTGGACCGGCCGCCGCTGGACCGTGATCGTCTCGAACGAACAGGGGCAGCCGACGCTGCGCTCGGTGAACCAGGCGGCCAAGCAGGAGCATGCCCGTACCGCGGAAGCCGATCCGCGCGTGCAGGAGGTGCTGACGCGTTTCCCCGGCGCCAAGGTCGTCGAGGTGCGCAGGCTTGCCCCGGAGACGCCGGAAACCGATATTAACGCCGACTATGGCAGCGACGATCCGCCCGACGGTTCTGACGGCGACGACGATCTCTGAGCCATTCTTTTCAAGGACACACACCCATGGCTGATTTTCTCGGCATGATGAAGCAGGCGGCGCAGCTGCAATCCAAGATGCAGGAGATGCAGGACCAGCTCGCCAACGTCGAGGTCGAAGGCATCTCCGGCGGCGGCCTCGTCGCCGTGCGCATGACGGCGAAGATGGACGTCAAGGGCATCAAGATCGATCCTTCGCTGATGAAGGCCGAAGAGCGCGAGGTGCTGGAAGACCTGCTTGTCACCGCCTTCGGTGATGCGCGCCGCAAGGCCGAGACCGCCATGCAGGAGAAGATGCAGGCCCTCACCGGCGGGCTCGGCCTGCCGCCGGGGCTGTTCGGCCAATAAAATGGGCGCGGTTGCAGGTCCTGAGATCGAGCGGCTCGTCCAGCTGCTCGCGCGGCTGCCGGGCCTCGGTCCGCGCTCGGCGCGGCGCGCGGCGCTGCACCTGATCAAGAAGCGCGAAGCGCTGATGATGCCGTTGTCGAGCGCCTTGCAGGTGGCGCTGGACAAGGTCCAGGTCTGCAAGACCTGCGGCAACATCGACACGCAAAATCCCTGCACCGTCTGCACCGATCCGAAGCGTGATCCGGCGATCATCGTCGTCGTCGCCGACGTCGCCGACCTCTGGGCGCTGGAGCGGGCCAATGCGACCCAGGGGCGTTATCACGTGCTCGGCGCGACATTGTCGCCGCTCGATGGCGTCGGCCCGCAGGACCTTACCATCGACGCACTTGTGGCGCGTGCCCACGCACCGGAGGTGCACGAAATCATCCTTGCCCTGAATGCGACGGTGGACGGCCAGACCACGGCGCATTACATCACCGACCTGCTTCAGGACGCCAATGTGAAGGTGACGCGGCTCGCCCACGGGGTTCCCGTCGGCGGCGAGCTTGATTATCTCGACGAAGGTACGCTATCGGCTGCGATGCGGCAGCGCACCCTGTTCTAGAGCGCGTTTTCGAGCGAAGTGGATACCGGTTCGCGTGAAGAAAACGCGTCAAAACAAGAATCCCCATCCAGACTTCACGGAACGGACGACATGACGAAACTTTTCGCCACACGCTTCGCTTTGGTCGCGACGATGCTGATGCTGGTGACCCCGGCCATCTCCGCGCAGCAGGGCGACGAGGCGCCGCCGCCGTCCAAGCCCGGCAAGCCGATCAACAATGGCGACGTGCTCTCCGGCGAGCTCAACGCGATGAAGGTGCGCGACGCCAAGAACGGCAAGCGCGTGGCGACTTACCAGATCACGTCGGAACCGCGCCGCCTGCCGCCGCCGAACGGGCTGTGCAATCTCGAAACCGGCCCCGAGACCTTCCAGCTCGTCACCTCCAGCGATGCGCAGGCCGCGCAGCTGAAATCCTTCGTCGGCAAGGAGATCTCCGTGAAGGTCGACGAGGTCGCCTGCGCCAGCGATCCCGGCCAGATGAGCGAGGCCGTGATCACGAAGTGGAGCTTGATCAAGAAGCAGTAGCGGCGCGGCGCACTTTCCGTCGTCATTGCGAGCCACCGGATCCGCGCGCAGCGCGGCCTGATGACAGGCTCCACGAAGCAATCCAGAAATCGTTCCGCGGAAATAGGCTGGATTGCTTCGTCGCAAGAGCTCCTCGCAATGACGAGGAGAGAACGGGATCAAACCCTCACCGGCCCCAGCGCCTCGAAATGCCCGCGCCTCTGCAGGTATGCCAGCAGCAGCAGGCTTGGGATCGCCACCAGCACGCAGATCACGAAGAACAGCGCCCAGCCCGTGGTATCCGCCACGAAGCCGGCACCGGATGACAGGTAGGTCCGCCCTACCGCCGCGAGTGCGGTGAGCAGTGCATATTGCGTCGCCGTGTGCAGCGGGTTCTGGCACAGCGCCGAAAGATAGGCGACGAAGATCACGGTGCCGATCGCGCTGGTGAAGTTCTCGGCGCAGATGGCGAGCGCCAGCGCCCATTGATTGGTGCCGACGATGGCGAGCCAGGAGAAGGAGAGATTGGCCAGCGCCTGCACCACGCCGCCGATCCAGAGCGATGTCGACAATGAGTAGCGCCGCGCGACGAAGCCGCCGGCAAAGCCGCCGATCAGCGTCGCGGCGAGGCCGACGCCCTTCACGATCGCCGCATAGTCGTTGCGGGTGAAGCCGAGATCGATCACGAACGGCGCCGTCATCGTGCCGGAGAAAGCGTCGGTGAACTTGAACAGCACTACGAAGGCGAGTGCGGCGAGCGCATCCTTGCGCGACAGGAACTCCGAGAAGGCGCCGATCGCCGCATGCAGCACGCGTGCGAACGCGGTCTCGGCCTGTGTCGCGGCCTCGGCGCGCGCCGACTGCTCGGGTTCCGTCGCGACCAGCGCCGTGACCGTGCCGATCAACACCATCGCCGCCATCACCACATAGCCCCACATCCACGCCGATGGTCGCGGGATGCCCGTGCTCTCGAAGCCTGAGACGATGAACAGGGCGCCCGCGGTCGAGACCAGCATGCCGATGCGGTAGGCCGCAACATAAGCGGCCATGCCCGCGGCCTGCTCGCTTTCCGGCAGGCTCTCGACGCGGAACGCGTCGACCACGATGTCCTGGGTCGAGGACATAGTCGCGACCAGCAGCGCGCCGAGCGCGACATAGAACGGCGAGCTTGCGGGGTCGGCCATCGCCAGCAGCAGGATCGCGGCAATCAAGAGCAGCTGCGAAAACACCAGCCAGCCGCGCCGCCGGCCGAAGGCGCGGGTGAATAGCGGCACATGCATCGCATCCACCAGCGGCGCCCACAGGAACTTCAGCGTGTAGGGCGTGCCGACCAGCGCGAACAGTCCGATCGTCTTGAGATCGACCCCGGCCTCCCGCATCCACACCAGCAGCGTCGATCCCGACAGCGCCAGCGGTAGGCCGGAGGAGAAGCCGAGAAACAGCACGATCAGCACCCGCAGCTGCAGGTAAACGGCGAGGCTCTCGCGCCAGGAGGAGGCAGGAGCATCGGTGGTGGCGGAGGAGGTCGCGTCGGGTGCGGTCATGGGGCGGTGTTAGCAGATTCTGGGGGCGCTGCCTCGTCCCCCTCTCCCCGTTCTTACGGGGAGAGGGTTGGGGTGAGGGGCCTATCTCCACAGATGAGATGGCTGTGAGACCTGTACCCCCTCACCCGGATCGCAAGAGCGATCCGACCTCTCCCCGCAAGCGGGGAGAGGTGAAGGCATCACTCCCCCGCCTGCAGCTTCCGCGGAAACAGCTCCGCGGTTCCCGTCGCCACCAGCCGCGGTACCTCCGGCGCATCGCTCTTGCTGAAATCGAGCTCCTCGATTCGCCCTGCGCGCTTCTCGATCTTGTCGGCGGAGATCAGCACCTGGCGGACGTCCTCGTTCACGTCGGCAAAATGCTTCTGCAGCTTGAGCACGCGGTCTCGCAGGCGGCCGAGGTCGTCGCCGAGCTTGATCACCTCGGTGCGGATCTGGTCGGCGGCATCGCGCATGCGCGCGTCCTTCATGATCTGCTGCATCACCTGGATCGCCAGCATCAGCAGCGACGGCGACACCAGCACGACGCGGGCGCGATAGGCCTTCTGGAACACGTCATCGAAGCCGTCATGGATCTCGGCGTAGACCGATTCCGACGGCACGAACATCAGCGCCATCTCCTGGGTCTCGCCGGTGACGAGATATTTTTCGGCGATGTCGCTGACATGCTTCATCACGTCGCTGCGCAGGCGCTGCGTGGCAACGCGCCGCTCCTCGTCGGTGCGGGCGTCGTGCAGCGCCGTCATCGCCTCCAGCGGAAACTTCGCGTCGATGCAGAGCGGGCGCTGGTCGGGCAGGAACACGACGCAGTCCGGGCGTTTTCCCGTCGAGAGCGTGAACTGGAACTCGTAGGAGCCCTTGGGCAGACCGTCCTGGACGATCGCCTCCATCCGGGCCTGGCCGAACGCGCCGCGCGACTGCTTGTTGGCGAGCACGTCGCGCAGGGTGGCCACCTGCGTGGTGAGGTCGGTGAGGTTCTTGTGCGCGTTGTCGATGATGCCGAGCCGTTCATGAAGCGCGCGCAGGCTCTCCATGGTGTTGCGGGTCGAATGTTCCATGGACTGGCCGACCCGATGCGTCACCGAATCCAGCCGCTCGTTGACCGCCCGCGCCATCTCGGCCTGGCGGCCGGCGAGTGCCTGGGTCATGGCATCGACCCGGCCCGACGACTCGCTCTGCGCCCGCAGCATCTCGCTCAGCCGTTCCTCAAGCTCGTCGGCACGGATAGCATTCGCCATGGCGAGTTCCGCGCCACGCCGCCCCGACCGCGCGATCACCACCGCGATCACAACCAGCAGGATGAGGACGAGGGCGCCGAAGCCGATCAGCGCATCGACGGTGCGCACCGGCCAGTCGCCAACCATGAAAATGATTTCGTTCATGCAGCCTTGTAGCCGATTCGCGGGCCGATGCGAACGAAGAGGGAACGATGAGGGTCACAACCCACTGATTTCTATGGTTAATGAAAGCTGAAGTTTCATGGTCAATGGAGGGTTAACGGGTTCCGGTCCGCATTGACCGCATCCGGCGCGCGGCTTAAATCGCGGCCATGGCCTTAAGAGAAATCATCATCCTGCCCGACAAGCAGCTGCGCCTGATCTCCAAGCCGATCGAGAAGGTCACATCGGAGATCCGCAAGCTTGCCGACGACATGTTCGAGACCATGTACGACGCGCCCGGCATTGGGCTGGCGGCGATCCAGGTCGCGCAGCCCTTGCGTCTGATCACCATGGACCTCGCCAAGCGGGACGAGAGGGGCGAGACCAAGCACGAGCCGCGCGTCTTAATCAACCCTGAAATCATCGCCTCGTCCGAGGAACTGTCGGTGTACGAGGAAGGCTGCCTCTCGATCCCCGAATATTACGAGGAGGTCGAGCGGCCCGCGAGGGTGCGCGTGCGCTTCACCGATCTCGACGGCAAGGTGCATGAGGAGGATGCCGAAGGCCTCTACGCCACCTGCATCCAGCACGAGATCGACCATCTCAACGGCGTCTTGTTCGTCGACTATCTGTCAAAGCTCAAGCGCGACCGCGTCATGAAGAAGTTCGAGAAAGCCGCCAAGCGCGCGGCGGAGTAAATTGCAAGCGCTTGGTGTCGCGACACGCTCCGCTCCCTCCCCCTTGTGGGTAGGGGAGGGGTAGCCCAGCAAATGGTTTAATTGGGCGAAGCATTAATTCGCGCTTGAGCCGTGAGAGCGCGTCGTGTGGCACCCCCCTCCCTAGCCCTCCCCCACAAGGGGGGAGGGAACGTACCTGAGTCCTTGTCATGCCCCTCCGCCTCATCTTCATGGGCACGCCCGATTTCTCCGTGCCGACGCTGCTCGAGCTGGTCGCGCATGGCCACGAGATCGCGGCGGTCTACACCCGCGCGCCGAAGCCGGGCGGGCGGCGCGGCCTGCAATTGCAGCCGACCCCGGTTGAGGAAGCCGCGCGGAAACTCGGCATCCCCGTGCTGACGCCGAAGACGCTGAAGACCCAGGAGGCGCTCGAAGAATTTCGCGCCTTTGAGGCCGATGCGGCCGTTGTCGTCGCCTACGGCATGATCCTGCCGCAGGCGATCCTCGATGCGCCAAAACTCGGCTGCTACAATCTGCACGCCTCGCTGTTGCCGCGCTGGCGCGGCGCCGCGCCGATCAACCGCGCCATCATGGCCGGCGACGCCGAGAGCGGCGTGATGGTGATGAAGATGGATGTCGGCCTCGATACGGGTGACGTCGCCATGGCCGAGCGCATCGCGATCACGGACAATATGACCGCGCTCGACCTGCACGATCGCCTCTCGCGCCTCGGCGCCGACCTGATGGTGCGCGCCATGGCCGCGCTCGAACGCGGCGGGCTCCAGCTCAAGGCGCAGAGCGAGGACGGCGTGACCTACGCCGCCAAGGTCGAGAAGGCCGAGGCGCGGATCGACTGGAGCAAGCCGGCGCGCGCGGTGCTGCGCCACATCCATGGCCTGTCGCCGTTCCCCGGCGCCTGGGCCGAGCTCGAGAATGCACGCGTCAAGATCCTTCGCTGCGAATTGGGACAAGGCTCCGGCGCCCCTGGCGAAGTGCTCGACGATCTTCTTACTATCGCCTGCGGCGACGGCGCCATCCGCATCATCGAGCTGCAGCGCGAGGGCAAGGCCCGCATGCAGGCCGCGGACTTCCTGCGCGGCGTGCCGTTGAAGTCGGGATCCAAGTTCACCTGACACTTCGTCATACGCGGGCTTGACCCGCGTATCCATCTTCCAACAAGACTCTTTCCTCGGCGATGGATTGCCGGGTCAAGCCCGGGAATGACGTCGAATAGACTGGACACGATGCCCCGCTACAAGCTCACCATCGAATATGACGGCGCGCCGTTCTTCGGCTGGCAGGTGCAGGACACGCTGCCGTCGGTGCAGGGGGCGCTTCAGGCGGCCGTGAAGGCGATGACCGGCGCGGATCTGCGCGTGCACGGCGCCGGGCGCACCGATGCCGGCGTGCATGCCCGCGGCCAGGTCGCGCATGTCGACGTCGAAAAGCCATTTCCGCCGGGCCGTTTTCGCGACGGGCTCAACGCGCATCTGCGACCACATCCGATCGCGGTGCTGGAAGCCGAGATCGTGCCTGACGATTTCGAAGCGCGCTTCTCGGCGGTCAAGCGCCATTACCGCTATCGCATCGTCAACACCCGCGCCAATCTCGCGCTCGATCTCGGCCACGCCTGGCGCGTGCCGCGCAAGCTCGATGCCGACGCGATGCATGCGGCGGCGCAGCGCCTGCTCGGCAAGCATGATTTCACCACCTTCCGCGACACCGAGTGCCAGGCCAAGTCGCCGGAGAAGACGCTCGACCAGCTCGACGTGATTCGCGACGGCCGCGAGATCAATGTCATCACCTCGGCGCGCTCATTCCTGCACAGCCAGGTGCGCTCGATGGTGGGATCCCTGGTCTGGGTCGGCGAGGGCCGCTGGACCGCCGACGATCTCTCCGCCGCCCTCGCCGCCCGCAACCGCGCCGCCTGCGGCATCGTCGCCCCGCCGGAAGGGCTGTATCTGATGAAGGTGGAATATTGAGCGCCTGATACCGCAACGGGCATCATGGCAAGCGCACCCAACGGCATTCTGTATGTCGGTGCGACGAGCGACATTGTCCGTCGCATCTACGAGCATCGAAATGGACTCGTGCCTGGCTTCACAAAGAAGTACGGCGTTAAGCTACTGGTCTATTTCGAGCGTTATGAAGACATTCAAACTGCCATACAGCGCGAGCACAACATCAAGCACTGGTCTCGGACGTGGAAGGTCAGGCTGATCCTCAGGGATAATCCCGAATGGAAGGATCTGTACGACACGATTATCCAGTAAGGGTTGCCAAGCTCTCTCCACATCGTCATGGCGGGCCTGTCCCGGCCATCCACGTTCTTGTTGTTAGTGGCGCCGAAGAACGTGGATGCCCGGGACAAACCCGGGCATGACGGCAGAATGTATGGCGATATCCAGTCTAAGCAAAATACCTTGCCAAAATCCCGCGATACACCTTCGTCAGCTTTTCCAGATCGGCCACCGGCACGCGCTCGTCGATCTGATGCATGGTCTGCCCGACCAGGCCGAACTCGATCACGGGGCAATAGAAGGAAATGAAGCGTGCATCCGACGTGCCGCCTGAGGTCGACAGCTCGGGCTTGCGGCCCGTCACCTCCTCGATCGCGGACACCGCGAGATCGGTGAACGGTCCCGGCTTGGTCACGAACACGTTCGAGTTCGAGGGCTCCCAGACGATGCGGGCCTTGATGCGGTTGCCGCAGGCTTTGGCAAGGCGCGTCTCGACCAATTCGCGCAAGGAGCCTTGCGTGTGGTTGTCGTTGTAGCGGATGTTGAATCTTGCGCGGGCCTCGCCGGGAATGACGTTGAAGGCCTTGTTGCCGACGTCGACCGAGACGAATTCGAGATTGGACGCCTGGAATTGCGCGCTGCCATGGTCGAGCGGCTCGTCAGAGATCGCAACGATCAGCCGGGCAATATCCGGCACCGGATTGGAGGCGCGGTGCGGATAGGCGACATGGCCCTGCACGCCGTCGACGACGAGCGTGCCGGATTGCGAGCCGCGCCGGCCGACCTTGATGGTGTCGCCGAGCGTCTCGACGTTGGAAGGCTCGCCGAGCACGCAATGGTCGAATTTCTCGCCGCGCTCGGCGACCCATTCGAGCAGCTTGATGGTGCCGTTGATGGAGACGTCTTCCTCGTCGCCCGTGATCAGGAACGAGATCGAGCCCGCCCCGTCCGCGCGCGGCTTGCCGCCATTGGCCGCGAGATGCTCCAGCACCGCCGCGACCGAGCAGGCGATGCCGCCCTTCATGTCGACCGCACCGCGGCCATGCAGCACGCCGTCCTTAACGTCTCCGGAGAACGCACCGACGCTCCAGGCGCTCTCGTCGCCGGGCGGCACCACGTCGGTGTGGCCTGCGAAGGTGATGTGCGGACCGTCGGTGCCGATCCGAGCGTAGAGATTGTCGACGTCGGCGGTGCCTTCCTCGCTGAACGTCACGCGGTGACAGGTGAAGCCGGCAGCGCCCAGGACTTTTTCGAGCACCCCGAGCGCGCCGGCATCGGCCGGGGTGACCGAGGGACAGCGGATGAGGTCGCGGGCGATCGAGAGAGCGTCGGTCATGCGCGTCGGATCAATCCCGCAGCAGCTCGTTGATGCTGGTCTTGGAGCGCGTGCGCTCGTCGACGCGCTTGACGATGACGGCACAGGCGGTGCTCGGGCCGATCTGGCCGTTCTTCATCGGCTTGCCTGGCAGCGCGCCGGGCACCACCACGGAATATTCCGGCACTTCGCCCATGAAGACCTCGCCGGTCTCGCGGTCGACGATCTTGGTCGAGGCGCCCAGGAACACGCCCATCGCCAGCACCGCGCCCTTGCGCACGATCACGCCTTCGGCGACTTCCGAGCGCGCGCCGATGAAGCAATCGTCTTCGATGATGACGGGCTCGGCCTGCAGCGGCTCGAGCACGCCGCCGATGCCGGCGCCGCCCGAGATGTGCACGCGCTTGCCGATCTGCGCGCAGGAGCCGACGGTGGCCCAGGTGTCGACCATCGTGCTCTCATCGACATAGGCGCCGAGATTGACGAAGGACGGCATCAAGACGACGTTCTTGGCGATGAACGCCGAGCGGCGCACCACCGCGCCGGGCACCGCGCGAAAGCCGGCATCGCGAAAACGGTTCTCGCCCCAGCCTTCGAACTTCGAAGGCACCTTGTCCCACCAGGTCGCCTTGCCCGGGCCGCCGGGAATGACGCCCATGTCGTTGAGGCGGAACGACAGCAGCACGGCCTTCTTCAGCCATTGATTGACCTTCCACTTGCCGTCGCTTCCGCGCTCGGCAACGCGGGCCTCGCCCTTGTCCAGAATCTCCAGCGACTGGTCCACGGCCTCGCGCACCTCGCCCTTGGTCGTGGTCGAGATGCCGTCACGCGCCTCGAAGGCGCTGTTGATGGTGGATTCGAGGGCTGCAAGGGACATCGTGATTTCCTCTGGGGAGCGCGTGGTTTCGCGGGAATTGGAGCGCTTTTTCGGGATTTGACAGAGCGGAGTCAAGGCAAACTCCACCGTTACCCATACTCCGCTGTCGTCCCGGACAAGCGCGCCCTAAGCGCGCGCCGATCCGGGACCCATACCCACAGGAAAAGGTTTTGCGAAGACTCGGAGTTGCCAATCCGGTGCTACGACTGGATCCTGTGGTTATGGGGCCCGGGTCTGCGCTGACGCTTGCCCGGGACGACGCCGGTTATTGTGGCGACAGCCGCGCCAAAAACCCCGCCAGATCATCCGTGACGTGGTCGACATGGGCCGCGTCGCGGCCTTCCAGCTCCCAATCCTCGCGCACCACCTCCTTGGTGCCGTCGGGCACCACCAGCACGGTGGTCATGCCGAGCCGGTGCGGGACGGTGAGGTTGCGGGCGAGGTCCTCGAACATGGCGGCGCGGGTCGGATCGACGGCATGGTCGCTCAGGAACTTGCGATAGGTCTGCTCCGCCGGCTTCGGTTCGAACTCGGCGGCGATGATGTCGAACACGGCGTCGAAATGGCCGGCGAAGCCGAGCCGCGCCAGCACGGCATCGACATGGTCGACCGAGCCGTTGGTGAGGATCAGCTTGCGGCCCGGCAGCTTTGCGATGGCCGCGCCAAGCGCCGGGTTCGGCTCCAGCGGCGAGTGGTCGATCTTGTGGACATAGGCGAGGTAGTCGTCGGCGGAGACGCCATGCAGGGTCATCATGCCGCGCATCGTGGTGCCGAAGCGCCGGTAATAGTCCTTCTGGATCGCCCGCGCTTCCTCCGGGCCGACATTCAGCCAGTTGCAGACGAACTCGCCGATTCTAGCATCGACCTGCTGCCACAGATTGACGTGATGCGGATAGAGCGTGTTGTCGAGGTCGAATACCCAGGTGTCGACATGGGCGAAGCTGCGGGGGGAGGTCATATCGGCATTCTCAACTCGTCGTCCCGGGGCGCGCGAAGCGCGAGCCCGGGACCCATAACCCCAGGGAGGAGTTCGGCGAAGACTCAGGGTGACCAGCTTCCTGCCGTAACCCCTCCCTGGGGTTATGGGTCCCCGCCTTCACGGGGACGACGACGGAGCTTGTAAATGCTTGCGTGCTGATCATGACGTCAATCTCATGGCACGGCGAAGCGCAGCGTTTTGCCGCCGCTCGACATGTCCACGGCGCCGAAGCCCGTCGGCGCAAAGCCGCGCGCGCCGCAATCGGTCTGCTCGCTGGTCTCGAACTTGGTCTCGCGTGTGCAGAGCTGCCTGTCGCCGCCCCAGTTCAGCGGCTTGTCCTTCAGCTTCACGACGCGGTTGTCGGCGTCGACCGCTTCCGCGAAGCTGAAGATCTGCTTCGGCTGGCCGGTCACATCGGGGTGCAGGCAGGTCTTGGGATCGATGCGATACCAGCCGCGGCTCGTCACCGCCTTGCCGTCGTCGGTCGCGATCGCCGCCATCACCTTGTGCGGGGTGTCGTTGCACCAGGTCAGGCCGGTCGCGGATGGCGTCTGCACGGCATCCACCATGGTCTTGAAGAAGTTTTGCGAGCCCACGATGTCGGACGACAAGCCCCGGCTCTTCAGGAATGCGGCCAGCGCCGCTTGCGTCTTTGGCCCGTCGACGCCATCGATCGGCGCGGCGTCGTAGCCTGCGATCACCAGGAGCCGCTGGATGCCGGCGAGGCGCGCCTGCTCGTCGTCATATTCGGAATCCTCGGCGAGATAAGCGACGAGGTTGCCGTCCGCGGCTTGCGTCGGCGTCACCTGCGTGAACGGGACCTGGGTCTGGCCGCTGCGGCACTGCCGTGCCGCCGCTATGACGAAATTGTCCTGCGCGACGCACAGCATGTCGTTGCCGCTTTGCGGGATCGGGGACGCGCCGTAGACGCCGAGCGCGCGGGCGTTGAGCAGGATGCGGTCGGCGGTCAGCGTGCCCTGCACCACCACGCGGCAGGCGGCGGGATCGATCCTGAACCAGCCGCGCGTCGCCGTGGCCGCCTTGTCGTCGATGCCGATCGCGGCCTCCACGACATAGGACATGCGGTTGCAGATCTTGAGGTCGGCGATCGCCGGCGCCGAGGAGAAGAAGAAGGAGGCAGCTGCGGCAGGCAGCGTCATCAGGAAGCGGGTGAGGGGAGAGCGGCGGTGGTGCCGCTCTCTCCGTTCGTCATGGCCGGGCTTGACCCGGCCATCCACGTCTTTGCCACGAGAAGAAAGATCGTGGATGCCCGGACCTTTGCCGCGCCGAAGCGGCTTCGGCCGCGCAGGCGGGACAAGCCCGGGCATGACGGCTCTCGTGCGTGGCGTCTCCCGTCTCACTTGTGGATCAGCGTGCCGGTGCCCTGGTTGGTGAAGAGCTCGAGCAGCACCGCGTGCTGCATCTTGCCGTCGATGATGACGACGCCCTCGACGCCCTGCTCCAGCGCGTAGATGCAGGTCTCGACCTTCGGGATCATGCCGCCGGAGATGGTGCCGTCGGCGATCAGCTTGCGCGCGTCTTTCACCGACAATTGCGGGATCAGCTTCTTCGACTTGTCGAGCACGCCGGGCACGTCGGTGAGCAGCAGCAGGCGTTTTGCCTTCAGCGCGCCGGCCACGGCCCCTGCAAAGGTGTCGGCGTTGATGTTCAGCGTCTGGCCTTCTTTCGAGGTCGCGAGCGGCGCCAGCACCGGGATCAGCTCGTAGCCGATCAGCTGGTTGAGCAAAGTGAGGTCGACCTTCTCGGGATCGCCGACGAAGCCGAGGTCGACCGCCTTCTCGATGTGCGAGTCCGGATCGACGATGGTGCGCGTCGTCTTGGTCGCCTTCACCATGTTGCCGTCCTTGCCGGACAGGCCCACCGCCTTGCCGCCGGCCTCGTTGATGTAGCCGACGATCTGCTTGTTGACGGAGCCGGCGAGCACCATCTCGACGATCTCGATGGTCGCGGCATCGGTGATGCGCAGGCCAGCGGCGAATTCCGAGACGATGCCGAGGCGCTTGAGCATGGTCGCGATCTGCGGCCCGCCGCCATGCACCACCACCGGATTGATCGCGGTCTGCTCGAGCAGCACGATGTCGCGGGCAAAGTTCTTCGCGGTCTCCTCGTCGCCCATGGCATGGCCGCCATATTTGATGACGATCGTTTCCTCGTCATATTGCTGCATGTGCGGCAGCGCTTCGGACAGGATGCGGGCCTGGTCGAGCGGAGAGATGTCGGTCATGTCGCGGGTCTCGCTGGCGGGATTGACGCGGCCTGCGTTCTATCCGATTGGCGGGGACAGCGCAAAGCGTGGTGTTCGCTCTCTTACCCGCCCCTGGAGGGGGAGGGTCGATCGCGCGAAGCGCGAGCGGGGTGGGGTGATCTCTCCACACGGGCACTGCTTCTGGGGAGAGACTGTCACCCCACCCCGCTACGCATTTCGCTTCGCTCCATGCGTAGCGACCCACGGGCGAGCTGCGCTCGTCCCGGACCCCTCCAGGGAGGGTAAGAAAGAGCGTCACTTCCTTGCCGTCACCGCCGCCAGCGTCAGCGCGATCCAGCCCAAGATCATCACCGTCCCGCCCGTCGGCGCTGCCATCGGAAACAGCGCGTGCCCGGCATATTGCCGCAAGGTGAGGTCGCCTGCGAACAGCGCGGCACCGATCGCGAAACCGAACGCTGCCACGAGCCCAATTCCGCCGTGCAGAAGACCGCGCGTCAGCAAGGCGATGGTCGCGAGTATGGCACTTGCATGAAACAGCAGCATGGCGCTGGCGGAGGCAAGACGGCTCGCGTCCGCGCCATGGGCGGATGCGGCGGCCAGCGCGACGCCGGCGGCGCCCATTAAGCCGGCAAGCCCGATCAGCAGGCGCTGCGCGAGCATCACGAGGCCCGCTCTTCCAGGAGCTTCGCCATGGCGGCGCGAAGCTCGGCCATGCCGGTCGCGCTGCGCGACGAGGTCGCGAGCACGGTCGGGAACGCGGCCGGGTGCTTGGCCAGCGCGGCCTCGGTCTCGGCGATGCGTGCTTGCAGCTCGGTGGCCTTCACCTGGTCGGCCTTGGTCAGCACGATCTGGTAGCTGACGGCGGAGCGATCAAGCGTCTTCAGCACCTCGAGATCGACGTCCTTGATCCCATGCCGCGCGTCGATCAGCACGTAGACGCGCGCGAGGCTGGCGCGTCCCAGCAGGAATTTGTGGATCAACTCGGTCCAGGACGCGACCTGGCTCTTCGGCGCCTTGGCATAGCCGTAGCCGGGCATGTCGACGAGGCGCAGGTCGTTCTTGCCTGGAACCTCGAAGAAGATCAGCTCCTGGGTGCGGCCCGGCGTATGCGAGGTGCGCGCCAGCGCGTTGCGGCCGGTGAGCGCGTTGATCAGGCTCGACTTGCCGACATTGGAGCGCCCCGCAAAGGCGATCTCCAGCCCCGCCATCGGCGGCAGCGTTTCGATCGAAGGCGAGGCCCAGATGAACTGCCAGTCGCGGGCGAACAGTTTGCGCCCCGCCTCGATCAGTCGCTCGTCGATCTTCTCGTTCATGCGAGCGGTCTATCCTCTCGTCATGGCCGGGCTTGTCCCGGCCATCCACGTCTGTCTGTCGAGCATCCTCCTAAACGTGGATGCCCGGGACGAGCCCGGGCATGACAACGTGGAGGCATTTGCGCCCGCAATGACGACGCTTACGTCGCCTTCCTCGCGAACGTCGCCTTGAGATTGTCGAATAACTCCACCTTCACGCCGTTGCGGCGCATGATGTAGCTCTGCTGGATCACCGAGAGCAGGTTGTTCCAGGCCCAGTAGATCACGAGACCTGCCGGGAAGCCCGCCAGCATGAAGGTGAAGATCAGCGGCATCCAGTTGAAGATGATCTGCTGTGTCGGATCCGGCGGCGTCGGATTCAGCTTCATCTGGATCCACATCGTGATGCCCATGATGATCGGCCAGATGCCGAGCGCGAGGTAATGGCCGAACACCGGAATCGTGGTCGGATCGAACGGGATCAGCCCGAACAGGTTGAAGAGGTTGGTCGGATCCGGCGCCGAGAGGTCCTTGATCCAGCCGTAGAACGGCGCGTGCCGCATCTCGATGGTGACGAACAGCACCTTGTAGAGCGAGAAGAACACCGGGATCTGGATCAGCACGGGAAGACAGCCGGCGACCGGATTGATCTTCTCCTTGCGGTAGATCTCCATCATCTCCTGCTGCTGCTTCACCTTGTCGTCGGGATAGCGCTCCTTCAGCGCCAGAAGCTGCGGCTGGATCGACTTCATCTTCGCCATCGAGGCGTAAGACTTGTTCGCCAGCGGGAAGAACAACAGCTTCACGATCACCGTCACCAGCAGAATCGAGATGCCGAAATTGCCGAAGAAGCGGAAGAAGAAGTCGAGGCCGAGGAACATCGGCTTGGTGATGAAGTAGAACCAGCCCCAGTCGATCAACAGGTCGAATTGGTTGAGGCCGAGCGCCTTGTTGTAGCCGCCGAGGCCTGCGAGCGGGAAGTTGATGCCGACCACGCCGGCTTCCTTGGCGCCTGCGAACAGCCGCGCGTTGGCCGTCGCGGTGCCGCCGATCGCGACGGTGACGGGGTCGAGCAGATAGTCGGTCTGGTAGGTATGGACCCTGCCGACCGGGTTCGACGAGAAACGCGCCTGGAGCTGGGCGTTGGTATCGGGCAGCAGCGCGGAGGCCCAGTATTTGTCGGTGATGCCGAGCCAGCCATTGGTGGCCTTGAAGTTCACCTGCTTGGCTTCGTCGATCTTGCTGTAGGCATATTCCTGCAGCCTGTGTTCGCCGAGATAGCCGATCAGGCCTTCATGCAGGATGTAATAGCCCGAGACCTGCGGCGCGCCATGGCGCGAGATCAACGCGAACGGATAGAGCGTGACCGGCGCGTTGCCGACATTGCTCACCTCGTCCTTGATGGTGAAGAGATAATGGTCGTCGACGGTGATGGTGCGGCGGAAGGTCAGGCCGTCGCCATTTTCCCATTTCAGCACCACGGGTGTCGACGGCGTCAGGCTGCCGCTGCCCTCCTGCTGCCAAACGGTCTGGGCATCCGGCATCTTTGCCGTCACGCCCGTCGCCGCAACCCAGCCGAACTCGGCGTAATAGGGCTCCGCCGTGCCCGACGGCGAATAGAGGACGATCGGCGGCGATTTCGGATCGACCGTCTCCCGATATTGCACCAGCGCGATATCGTCGATGCGGCCGCCCTTCAGCGAGATGCTGCCGGCGATCCGCGGCGTCTCGATCTTGACGCGCGGGCTCGCTGCAATGGCGGTCTCGCGGGAAACGACCAATTGGGGCTGGCTCGCGGCCGGCGTTGCCGGCTGGGCCGCACCGCCCGGCTGCGGCGCGGTGCCCGGCGTCGCCGGCGCGCCGCCTGGCGTCGCCGAGGCGGTTGGCTGCGGCGTCGTCTTCTGGAGCTCGGCCTGCGCCTGCTGTTGGGCGCGCTGCTTCTCCATCTGCGGCACATTGTAGAAATACTGCCAGGCGATCAGGACCAAGCCGGACAGAATGACGGCGAGGATGGTATTGCGATTGTCGGTCATCTCGATTGTCTCGTCATCAATCCGGTTTGCGGCTGGTCGCTGCGGCGTGACCCGGCCTGTGGCCGCGCGCTTTGGCCGTATGCCGCGCGGGCTTCGTGAACGCTATGCGCAGATCGTCGAGCATGGTGGCGAAGTCGCGCGAGAGCGCGTCCCTTCGTCCGACCAGGACATAATCATGGTGGGGCTGCATCGATGTCGGATCGAGCCGCTTCACCAGTTCGCGCAACCGGCGCCGGATGCGATTGCGCTCGGGGGCGTTGCCGTTCTTCTTGGTGACGGTGAAGCCGATCCTGACAGGGCCGGAATCATCGCGGCGGCGGCTTTGCAGGACGAACGCGGGACTATTCACCCGCGCGCCATTGGCAACGGCGAGGAAATCCGCCCGCTGCCTCAGCCGATCCATGATGAAATCCCAAAAAGGGGGTCCGGCTCAGGCGCTCAGACGCTTGCGGCCGCGGGCGCGGCGGGCGGCGAGAACCTTGCGGCCGCCGGCAGTGGCGAGACGGGCACGGAAGCCGTGACGGCGCTTGCGCACCAGTTTGCTGGGTTGATAAGTCCGCTTCACGGGTTTTTCTCCGCTGACCGGGCAATTTGCCTGTAGAATTGATGGTAAAGTCCGGAAGATGCGGCCCAAAACGGGCCCTTTTTCGGCCCCAAGAGAGCCGCTCCCGGTGTCGCACCGGGTCATCGCGGACAATTCGCGCGGCTTATAAGGGAGCGCCTTGTTTTCGTCAACGCCGCACAAGCGCGCGATTGTCGTGAATATCGCTGTTTGCGCGCCGTTTTTAACCCTTGAGGTGGCGACTCGCGCTATCAGCGCTTACATCCCACCTCGGCAGATTAGCGATCCGTAATTTGACCGGGCTTCGGTCGGGTCGCATCCTCCATCAGCCAAGGTCAACAGGGGCGAGTTTCGTGGCAGCCACAGATCGCCAGCCGATCCAGGATCTGGATCAGCCGGACCAGCCGGCGACGCGGCCCCGCGGCTCTCGCGGGCTCGGGCTGTCGGGCAAGCTGCTGCTGCTCACCGTGCCCCTGGTGATGATCGCCGCCAGCCTGCTTTACGTCCCCGCCATCGCCAATTTCTGGGTCAACCGTCTCAACGATCGCGTGGCGGCCGCCAACACCGCGGCGCTGGTGCTGGATGCGGCGCCGCTCGGCATGGTTCCCGATTCGCTGTCGCGCCAGATCCTCAAAAGCATCAATGCCCGTGCCGTCGCCATCAAGATGGGCCAGCAGCGGCGGCTGCTCGCCAGCGACAACATTCCGGCCGCCATCGAGCACGACATCGACCTGCGCGACATGACGGCCTGGGAGGCGATCACCGGCTCGTTCCGGATGATGCTGGAGACCGGCAACCAGGCCATCCGCATCGTCGGTCCCGGCGTCGGCAATGCCCAGTTCATCGAGATCGTCACCGACGAGCTGCCGCTGCGGCAGCAGATGTACCGCTTCTCCCGCAACGTCGTCGTGGTTGCACTGATCATCGCGGTGCTGACCGCCGGCCTCGTCTATCTCGCGCTTCATTATCTCTTCGTGCGGCCGATGCGGCGGCTGACCGCCAGCCTGGTCGGCTTCCATGAGAATCCCGAGAGCTCGGCCGGCATCATCGTGCCGAGCCAGCGCAGCGACGAGATCGGGGTGGCCGAACGCGAATTGTCGGACATGCAGCGCGACCTGATGTCGATGCTGCACCAGAAGAGCCGGCTCGCCGCCCTCGGCCTCGCCGTCTCCAAGATCAACCACGATCTGCGCAATCTGCTCGCCTCGGCCCAGCTGCTGTCGGACCAGCTCGCCAGCGTGCCGGATCCGCGCGTGCAGCGCTTTGCGCCCAAGCTCGTGCGCTCGCTCGAGCGCGCCATCGCCTTCTGCCAGTCGACATTGTCCTACGGACGCGCCCAGGAGGCCGCGCCCGACCGCCGCATGATCCTGATCGAGCCTGTGGTGATGGAGGTGCGGGAGACCGCGGGGCTCGCCAACGACGCCTCGATCGCCTGGGTCGCTGCGATCGAGCGCGGGCTCACGGTCGATGCCGATCCGGACCAGCTGTTCCGCGTCTTGCTCAACCTCGTCCGCAACGCCGCCCAAGCGCTCGAAAGCCATGCGGCGGGCGAGGGGGGTGTGCAGCAGATCCGGATCACCGGGAAGCGCGAAGGCGCCGTCGCGATTCTCGAGGTCTCCGACACCGGCCCCGGCGTCCCCCCGAAGACCCGGGAGCGCCTGTTCGAGGCCTTCCAGACCTCGGGCCGCCCCGGCGGCAGCGGCCTTGGCCTCGCCATCGCCGCCGAGCTGGTCCGCGCCCATGGCGGCGACATCCACCTGGTCGAAGGCACCATCGGCGCTACTTTCCGCATCGTCATCCCCGACCGTCCCGTGGAACTGCTCTCCATCCGCAACGAGCGCCAGAGGGCGTAGTCGGCCGGCGGCCGACCGAACGAGCGGACGCGATCTCCATGATTTCCGTCATTCCGGGATGGGCCGAAGGGCCAGGCCCGGAATCCATAACCCCGGCTGGTGGTCATGGATTCCGGGCTCGCGAATTCGTCGCGCCCGGGAATGACGGCCTGAGATGCGGAAATGCGCAAAAATCTCCCTCTCCCGGACCTTGCCAATCGGGACAAGAGCGGTTAGTCAGAGCGCTCTTTCGCACCCCCTCCGGCTCCGCCGGGGGCTGCTTGCGGGCCCTGCCCGCGCTGTTTGCGAAACACGCGCCCGTAGCTCAGCTGGATAGAGCATCAGACTACGAATCTGAGGGTCGGACGTTCGAATCGTTCCGGGCGCGCCATCCTTCGCCGAAAGGTCAGGACAGGACAGCATCTGGTCGCCAGACCGGCCCGAAACCGGATGGCCATGCCGTGTGGGGAGCTGGATGAGGATATCGCAGGCGTTCAAGTTCGAGGCGGCGCATCGGCTGCCAAACGTGCCCGAGACTCACAGGTGCAGCCGGCTGCATGGTCATTCCTATCGGGTCGAGGTCCAGCTGGACGGACCGGTCGACCCGCACACCGGCTTCGTCGCTGATTTCTTCGATATCGAGAAAAGCTTCGCCGGCATCATGGCCGCGCTGGATCACCAGTGCCTGAACGAGGTCGATGGCCTCGCGAACCCGACCGCTGAGAATATCGCGGTCTGGATCTGGGACCGGCTGAAGCCGAGCCTGCCGCAGCTGTGGGCGGTCCGGGTCTATGAGACGGCGGATTGCTGGGCCGAATATCAGGGGCGGTGACGACGGCCCGGCGCTGAGCCGGCGCCGGCCTCGCCGCCATGAGCTGCAGCCGCTCATCGTGTGGATGGAGCATCAGGCTGCGAAGCGGCGGGGGCAGACGTTCGAAGCGTTCCTGATCAGCCGTATGCGCGGAGTGCCGCTGCCTGCACGCCGCCGGACGGGCTCATACTCACGCATATATGAGCTGTGTTGATAACCGTATGCGGTCCGGAAGGTTTAATTTCAAGCTGGCGTCGAATGTCCGCAATGCCAGTTTGTGCCTGGCCCCTGTACAGGGAAACCGTTAATGGAACGCAAGCTCGCCGCGATCATGGCCGCCGATATCGTCAGCTACAGCCTGATGATGGCCGAAAACGAGGTCTCCACCTATAAAGAGCTGTGCACCGTCTTCGACAATCTGATCGAACCCACGGTCGCGCAGCATGGTGGACGCATCTTCAAGAAGACCGGCGACGGGTTTCTGGCGATGTTTCCCAGCGTCAACGAAGCCGTTGATGCCGGCACCGCTATCCAGCAAGGGTTCGACAACGCCCCGTTTGAGCTGCGCATAGGCATCAACCTCGGTGATGTCATCGAGGATAATGGCGATATGTACGGCGATGGCGTTAATGTCGCCACACGGCTTGAGGCGATGGCCGATCCCGGTAGCATCTTTGTCAGCGGCGCTGTCGTCATGGCCGCAGACCGCAATCGCGGCGACGTGTTCGCGCGTGTGGGCCGCAGGCGCGCCAAAAACATTCCCGAGCGTCTTAATGTCTACCGGGTCCGGCGCGCGCAATCCTCGTGGTCTCGCTGGCGAAAAATCCCGCGCGTTCTACACGGTACCGCTGCGCGCTGGTCGTATGGCGTCGTCGCCGTAGCCCTTGTCCTCATCGGTACCCAGATCCAACCGCTTTCCCTGGCGGCGATGGTCAGCCGGCTCCCGGCCGCGCTGTTTTCCGACCAGACCCGCACCGACCCGCGGCCGTCAGTCGCGGTCATGCCCTTTGCGACCATGGGCGGCGACCAGTCGTACTTTGCAGACGGGCTGACCGAGGATGTGACCACGGCGCTTGCAAGGAATTCCGAGCTTCAGATCATCGCGCGCGACTCCACATATGCCGTGCGCGGGCAAGAAAGCGATATGCGCAGGCTCGGGGCAAAGCTGGGCGTTTCCTACGTGGTGGAAGGCAGCGCGCGCCGCGAGGGGGACCGGCTTCGCGTCTCGGCGCAGCTGATCGACGTGAAATCGGGCGCGCATCTTTGGTCGCGCAGCTTCGACAGGCAGGTTGCCGACGTCTTCACCGTACAAAGCGAGCTGACCACGGAAATCGTCTCTCAGCTCGCGCCGTATATCGGCCGAAATGAAGCCGCCGCTGCCGCGCAACGTCCGACCGACAACCTTCAGGCTTACGATCTTCTCCTGCGGGCTCGTCATCGATACCGGCATGGCGTCCAGGATGCGGAAGCACTCATGGAGGCACGCGGCCTATATCAGCGCGCGCTGGAAATGGACCCGGCCTATGCCGCCGCCCGTGCGGGGTTGGCTCTCACTTACATCGCGGATGTGGCCAGGAGGTCGAATGGTCGGGCGACAGCGCATGAGCTGGAACTAGGTCTTAGCGAAGCGCGCCAGGCTGTGCGCCTCGATCCCAATCTCTCGCTCGGCTATCAGGTGATCAGCTTCGGGCTGGCGGTGCAGGGCGATTATGCGGGCGGCTTGCAGGCCGCCAAGCGCGCTGTCGAACTGAATCCCAATGACCCGGATAGCATGATGGCATTGGCAAAAGCGCAAGTCCGTTTCGGGGACTACGCGGACGCCGTTGCCAATGCCGAGCGGGCACGTCGCCTTCATCCCATGGCGCCGGAATATTACGCCTATGTGCATGGCCAGGCTCTTTACGCCGCTGATCGTCGCGATGACTCGGCTACCGTGATCTCCGAATGCCTTGTAAGGGCGCCGCGCGATGCCAACTGCCTGCTGATCCAGGCTGCGCTGCAAGGCCGGCGCGGTGATATAGAGGCGGCGCAGCTGACGATGGCAAACCTGGTAGCGGCCCAACCGACATTTTCGTTGGAGGCAGAGCGCTCTTATCGCCGGTTTGGCAACAAGCCGCTCATGGAGCAGTTCCTAAAGGACCTGACGGTGGCGAAGGCACCAGGGGCTGCGTAATAGGATTTTGTGTAGCTTCTCAGTTTCATCTCGTCGGGCGCGCCGTTTCGATAGTAAGTTCGTCCGATGCGCATTATCGATTATCTGTTCTCCCGCCTCGTTTTATTCCTTGCCATCGGAGCCGCCCCGGTGCTCCCCGTGCGCGCAGCCGAGACCTGCCCGTTCATCAGCGCCCAGGAGCTCGCCCGCGCGATGCCGGCGCACAAATGGACGCTGATCTCGAACCAGGACGGCCGCGGCTGCATCTACCAGGCCGGGCGCGGCGACACGATGATGCTGTCCGTGTTCCGCAATCCCGACAAGGACCGCGCCAAGGAATTGTACGCGACCTTCGTCGAGACGCTCAGTGAGCGCATGAAGCTGAGCGCAGTGGCTGACATCGGCGACGAGGGCCAGGGCGGAACCAGCGCCGCCGGCGCCGAGCGCCAGGAGGCCTCGGTCGTCGCTCTCTCCGGCGACTACATTCTGCAGATCAGTGTCTATCCGATCGGCCGCCGCGCCGACGATGCGCTGCTCGGCCCCATCACCGAAGCCGCAAGAATTGCCGTCGCCAACGTGAGCAAGAGCAGCGAGCGGTTCGGCAATTGCGAGTGGCTCACGGCCGCCGATGCCGACGGCTTTCTCGACAACAGCACGCTGACGGTACAGCGGACCGGCGCGGGCAGCTGCCTGATGTTCGATCGCGAGGCCAACACCATGACGGTCGCAGTGATCGCGATGTCGCGCGACACCGTCCTCGGCATGATGAAGCGGGCGGGTCCCTGCACGCACGTGGCGATACCCGAGCTCGGCCGCGAAGCCTTCGGCGAGCATTCCTGCACCAAGGGCAACGGCAACGCCGTCAACATCTATGTCTGGAGGAACGGCAGGCAGGCCTCGATCCTGTTCGCCCCGGTCAAGCCGCATCCGCAGTCCGGCTCCGTCGAGCGCCTCAAGGCGGTGGCCGCGCGGGTGTATGGGAAACTGTGATGGTGCTGCGAGGCATTGCGGGCGCATGCGCCCGTCGCTCGGCCGGAAACGGGATTTCGGTAGGAACGGTTCGCTACCGAGCGCGAGTCAGCTCCACGCCATCGACCACCATCTTCCATGTTCCCGCCTCCTGGTGAGGCGGTTTCGAGACCTCGAATATCGTCGACAGGAATGGAATTCCAACGACGAAATTATCACCCTCGAACCGGCGCAGCGGCGCATTGATCGTCGTCGAGACCTGGCCGATCGCGGTGTCCTTCCTGACGCGCTTGTAGTGGACGGTCCCGTCCTTGGTGATTTGCACGTCCATCGCCTGGGCGTGCCATTCGCCGACATAAGCGGCCTTGTCTTCCGTCACCGGCTGTCCGCACGCGGAGAGCAGCGGCACGGCCGCAACGAGAACCGTCAAAGAAGTCAGCTTTCTCATATTTCGCTCGACAGCAGCAGGCATCACGAAGATGCAGGTAGCACCCCTCTTCGTCGGCCATGGCGTCATTTCGGTTCACGGTCTCCCAGCACCTCCTTGCACTTTGCCGCGAACGCGTTGAGGTATGCGCCGAGCTCGCTCGCCAGCGCGTCGGAGCGCTCGACGTTCTGCAGACTCATGTTGAGCGCGTAGACCGGAAGGCCGTCGAGCACGATGGGTGTTGCGACCGCGAGAACGGCGGGCTGCCACGACACCGCGCAATAGCCGTCGCGTTCGACGGCGCTGATCGATCGCCTGACCTCTGCCAGCAGCGCCCTGGTCGCAGCAGCGCTGCGCCGCTTGAACTGCTTCAGCAATCGCTCGCGCTCAGTCTCTGTAATGCCGGCGAGGTAGGCGCGGCCCAGCGACGTCAGCTCCATCGGCACCTGCTGGCCGGCGACCACATTGCGCAGCGCCGCGCGCGGGCTGTAACGGATCGACTCCAGGTAAACCATCATGGTCCTGTCCGCAGTCGCGAGCCCGACGTTCAGCCGGCGCCTGGCCGATTCCGCCCGCATCATCGGGCCGATCGCGTTGAGCACGGGCGATCCCGTCCGCATGGCGTGACCGATGCTGATGACCGATGCGGCAAGGCGGTAGGCCCGCTCGCTGCGGACTTCGTCGAGCATTCCGGAATTGACCAGCGTCCGGGTCAGCCGACTGACGGTTGATCGCGGCAAGCCTGTTCGCTCCGCGATCTCGCCGTTGCCCAGCGTATCGACGCCGGGGCGGAACGCCCGGAGGATCTCGATGCCCCGTTCGAGCGAACGGTTGCCGTCGACCCCGCCCGCATATCTGCGCGCCATCTTCGCTCTCCCGGGCGTTTCCACTAAGTGGAATTAAGGGGATGTTCGGTTGGCTGCAAGCCGCTATAGGCAGCGGAAAGAATAATGCCGGGCTGCGCACGGCTCGACGAGGAAACCGCAGTTGCGGAGCTCGCGCCGATCATTCGTCGCGCGCCGACCGATCCGACTCCCAGGAGTTTGCCATGGCCTATCAGCTCATCGAATTTTCCGTCGAGGACGGAATTGCGACGATCGCCTTCAACCGGCCGGACCGGCGCAATGCCATGAGCGACGAGATGCGCGCCGAGTTCTCAGGCGCGCTGGAAACCGTGTCCCGCGACAGGGCGATCAAGGCGCTGGTGCTGACCGGGCGCGGCAACGCCTTCTGTGCCGGCGGCGACATCGCCGGCATGAAGCGCCGGCTCGAAGCGCCGCAGGGCGAAGTCGCATTCAACGGATGGAGTCGTCAGCAGGGCGTGCATCATGTGCAGTCGCTGCTGCTGGGTCTGCCGAAACCGACCATCGCCGCCGTCAACGGCGCCGCGGCGGGCCTCGGCGCCGACACCGCGCTCGCCTGCGACTTCGTCATGGGCACGGAGCGATCGAAATTCACCTGGTCCTACATCAAGCGCGGCTTGATCCCCGATGGCGGCGGGCTGTATTTCCTGCCGCGCCGGGTCGGGCTTGCCAGGGCCAAGGAGCTGATCTTCACCGGCCGCGTCGTCGAGGCCGACGAAGCGCTCGCGCTCGGCATCGTCGATCGCAAGGTGGCCGCGACCGAGCTGCTGTCGGCCGCACAGGCCTGGGCAGCGGAACTGGCTCAAGGGTCTGCCACCGCGCTCGCGCTCGGCAAGAAGATCCTGAACGAGACGTTCGAGCATTCCGCGCACGATATCTTCAATCTGGGCAGCCAGGCGCAGGCCATCTGCTACACCAGCGCCGAGCATCGCGAGGCCGTGGCGGCGTTCCTCGCGCAATCCTCGGCGAAGGGTTGAGCGATGAGTGCGATCGAACGCCTGATCCGGCCGCGCAGCATCGCCGTGATCGGTGCATCGGCGGACCCGGGCAAGACCTCGGGGCGACCGGTCTCCTATCTCCGGAAGCACGGCTTCGCGGGAGCGATCTATCCGGTCAACCCGAAGGTCAAGGAAATCGGCGGTCTCGCCTGCTACGCCGACGTCGCCTCGCTGCCCGACGTGCCTGACGTCGGCCTCGTCCTGCTCGGCGCCGAACGCGCCCACGTCGCGGTGCGCGAATTGTCCGCGCGCGGGGCTGCCGCGGCGATCGTTCTCGCCAGCGGCTTCACCGAAACGGGAGCGGAAGGCGCCGCGCGCCAGCAGCAGCTGATGCAAGCCGCCGGATCCATGCGCCTGCTCGGGCCGAACACGATCGGCCTCGTCAATCTCACCGACAATATTGTGCTGTCGGCCTCGGGCGCGCTGGCCATGGACCATTTTCCGGCAGGTCCGGTCGCGTTGGTCTCGCAGAGCGGAGGCATTCTCGGCGCCATCTTGTCGCGCGCCGCGGCGCGCGGGGTCGGGCTGTCGAAGCTGGTGTCGACCAGCAACGAAGCCGATCTCGAACTCGCTGATTTCATCGACTTTCTCGCCGACGACAATGCGACCAAGGTCATCGCGCTCTACATCGAGGCGATCCGCAATCCGGCCCGCTTCCGCGAGGCGGTGCTCAAGGCACGAGGTGCCGGCAAGCCAATCGTCGCCTTCAAGATCGGGCGATCGGAAGCGGGCGCAAAGGCGGCTATCTCGCACACGGGCGCGCTCGCAGGCTCCGACCGCATGTACGATTCCTTGTTCAGGCAGCTCGGCGTGATCCGCGCGAATACGTTCGAAGACCTGCTCGACATTCCGGCAGCGCTTGCCGCAGGACGGAAACTTTCCGGCCGGCGCGTGGCGATCCTTACCTCGACCGGCGGCGCCGGCACCATCGTGTCCGACAGTCTGGGCGTCGCAGGCTTCGCAACGCCCGCTCCCGACGCGGATACGGCCGCGCAACTCCGCGCCTTGCAGTCGGGATCGCACGCCATGCTCGACCGCAACCCGATCGACGTGACCCTGGCCGGCCTACAGCCGGATCTGCTGCGCGCCGCAATCCGCATCCTGCTCGCCAGCCCGTCCTACGATGCGCTGGTCGTCATCGCCGGCTCGTCAGCCGTGGGTTCGCCGGCGCTGATGGCCGACGCCATCTACGACTGCCTGCCGCTCAGCGGCAAGCCCGTCATTGCCTATGTGAGCCCTGACGCGCCCGACGCGGTCTCCGTCCTCACGCAACGAGGCGTCCCCGCCTATACCTCCGCCGAAAGCTGTGCCGCTGCGCTCGACGGATTGTTGCAGGCCGGAATGTCCGAGCAGGTCCCGACGTCCGGCTCGGCTGGGGCGGCCGTCGACATCACCGATCTCCCGGCGGGATCGCTGGACGAAGCACAGGCCAAGGCGTTGTTCGCCCGCTTTGGTATTCTGATCGCTGCAGAGCAGGTGGTCGCAACGGCTGAAGACGCGGAACGGGCGGCGCGAGACTTCGGCGGCAAAGTCGTGCTCAAGATTCTCTCGCGCGAGATCGCGCACAAGAGCGACGTCGGCGGCGTCGCGGTCAACCTGACAGCCGAGACCATTGGCGGCCGGCTGACGGCGATGGCCGACGAAGTCGAGACAAGGACCGGGAAGCGGCCCGAGCAATTCCTGGTTCAGGAGATGATTTCAGGCGGCATCGAAATCATCCTCGGGATGCACCGGGATGCCTTGGGCGTCGCCATCCTCCTCGGCATGGGCGGCGTCGCCGCCGAGCTGTTCAAGGACACCACGATGCGCCTGCTGCCGCCGGAAGGCGGCCTCGGCCTCACCGAGGCGCGCGCGATGGCGCGCGACCTCGTCACATGGCCGTTGCTGGACGGCTTCCGCGGCCGGCCGAAATGCGATGTCGAAGCGCTCGCAGCAGCGATCGTCGCTTTCTCGCAGATGGTCGCGCAGCTCGGCGACCGGCTCCTCGAGGCCGAGATCAATCCGGTCTTCGTGCTGCCGGCCGGCCAGGGCGTGAAGGCGGCCGACGGACTGGCTGTTCTGGGCGCAAGCAAATGAAGCCGCACCGCTGTCGCTTGCCAAGAACGCGCAAGATGGCAGGCGGCTGCGTTCGTCGAAACAACAAGCCTCGTTGAATAACCCGAAAAGAGCCGGATGGGAGGTCCGCATGGCAATCGGCAAGATCATCAGTCG
This sequence comes from Bradyrhizobium glycinis, assembly GCF_016031655.1. Classification (GTDB taxonomy): domain Bacteria; phylum Pseudomonadota; class Alphaproteobacteria; order Rhizobiales; family Xanthobacteraceae; genus Bradyrhizobium; species Bradyrhizobium glycinis. The sequence continues at coordinate 88,169 of NZ_JACCHQ010000024.1, read as the reverse complement.
CGACCGCGCTGCACGGAGGGGTTGGCCGCGCTCCGCCGTTCTCGTCTCGTCGGCGTTGCTGGCGGTGGCGGGATTGAGCGCTGCGCCGGCGCGGGCCGAGTATCCCGAGAAGATCGTCAAGATCGTGGTGCCCTTCGCGGCCGGCGGCGGGACCGACATTGTCGCGCGAACGACCGCCCAGGAAATTCAAACGGACCTCGGCAAGCCCGTCATCATCGAGAACAAGCCGGGCGCCGGGACGATCGTCGGAACCCAGACGGTGGCGACGAGCGAGCCTGACGGCTATTCGCTGCTGCTGGCGACGTTCGCGCACGCGGTCAACCCGAGCCTCTACAACAAGCTGCCGTTCGATCCGCACAAGGATTTCGCTGCGGTGTCGTTGATCGCGCGGTCCTTCAATGTCGTCGTCGTCAACCCCACGTCCAAGATCAACTCGATCTCCGATCTGATCGCTGAAGCCAAGGCCAGGCCGGGCAAGCTCAATTTCGGCACGTTCGGCATCGGCACCTCGGCCCATCTCGCCGGCGAGCTGTTCAATGCCATGGCGAACGTCAAGATGACGGCGGTCCCCTACAAGGGCGCGGCGCCTGCGATCAGCGATCTCTTAGGGGGGCAGATCGACGTGATGTTCACCACCGTGGCGAGCGCCGCGTCGCTGGTGGCGGCGGGGCAGCTCCGCGCCTTGGCCGTCACCTCGGCCGAGCGTTCGGCCGCGTTCCCGCAATTGCCGACCGTTTCGGAGGCCGGATTGCCCGGCTACGCCGCCGAGTCCTGGTACGGATTGTACGCGCCGGCCAAGACGCCCGCTCCGGTGATTGCGCGCCTTGCCCAGGCGATCGCGAAGGCCATTCGGTCCGGTGCCTTCAAGCAGCTGTCGACCAACGAAGGCCTCATCATGGTCGGCAGCGCGCCCGAAGAGCTCGACCGCTACGTTCGGCAGGAGGAGGAACGCTGGCGCAAGCTGGTCAAGGACGCGAACATCGAGGTGCAATAGCCTGGAAACCAGCAACATCCGGGACCCAACAGAGGTCCCGGATGTCATCCGCCTAGACCGTCAGTCCGCAAGCCCGCCGGATCGCGATCTGAACGGGCGAAGGTGGCAGCGCCGGATCGAACGCGCGCTGCGGCAGCAGCGGAGGCTGTGCCATGAAGCGCGGCCGTTTCCCGCGGTGGGGTTGCGCGGCGTGAACAAGGAACGGGTGGCACAGATAGACGGTGCCTGCCTTGCCGGTCGCAAGTTCAACCTCGCAATCCTTCGTCGACGCCCAGTCGCCGGCAGCAAGCTGCCGGAGGGTTGCGCCCGCCTCGCCATAGGGCAGTAGCTCCCGCGCGATGGCCGCATGCGAGCCTTTCCGGATTCGCGTGGGCGCATCATCGTTTCCGACATCCGACAACAGGAAGAGCATCAGCAGCGCACGCCCGCTGCTCTTCACATTGGCACGCCATTCCATGAAATCCGGAACGGCGGTGCCGAAGCTCATGTCCACATGCCAGCCGTCATCGCCCGGCGATTGCGATGACGGGAAGCGGATCGGAAAGGTACCGAGGCCCCTGGGCGCAAACCAGCGCCCTTCGCCGACGAGCTGATCATAGGCCTTGTGCAGAAGCGGCGTATTCGCGGCTTCAATGAAGGGGGGCGTTGCCTTGGACGCTACCCGGACAACGGGCTGGGTCCAATGTTCGGGCTCGTCCGGCGACAAGCCGATATCCGCCCACAGTTCGTCCCTGCATTGCTTGGCAAGGTCGGCGCTGAAGGCACTCTCCAGTTTGGCGAAACCGTCGTCGATGAAGGTCTGGATCTGATGGGGCGTCAGGCCAGCCTGTTCGGTCTTGGGCATTGCACATCTCTCCGTTCGGCTACCGCATTGCGCGAAGCCGTTTGATCTGAGTGGCGCAGGAGCGCCGGAACGACGTTCGGCCGTTCAGATCAGCGGGAAGGATGTGGAGATGAACATCATGGCAGGAACGTATAGCCCGGCGGAGCGCGGAATCAAGTCACGGACAAACCGATGGGCGAGGCTTTCACCGCAAGCCCTGCTCGTCGATCAGGATGCGGTGGATCTCGATGCGCTCCGGCAGCTCGATCAGGAACTCCGCGTCGCGCGCGAGATGATGGACGTTGGTCGGCTCGCCCTTGGTGAAAGCCGCCATGGCTGCGATGTCCGCCCAATAGGAAATGGTGGTGAACCACGTCTCCTCGTCGCGGTCCTCGCGCAATTGCTGCACACCGAGCGCGGTCTTGAGCAGCGGCGGGATGCCCTCGGCTTGCAGATAGGCCTGGTAGTCGTCGGCGAGGTCGCGGCGGGTACGGCCGCGCCAGATGCGGGCGATGGTCGGCTTGATCGGCATGGCAGGACTCTCCTCGCTGCCGAACGCCGTCCGGGCGATTCTCGTTCCAGCGTCCCCATGTCACGGCGATTGGCGGCCGCAGCTGGAACCTGGCGACGGTCGGTCCGGCGAATCGGCGGCCGGTTCTTGACGGACGCCGTCGCACCACTTCCACATCATTGATCTGAAACAATGATGGTCACCGCCACAAATGCTAGGGCGAGTCGCAAGGTCACGTGCGAGGCTCCCCCAGGCCGATCAAGACACACTCCGCGCGTGATGAAATCCGAGGGCTCAATGGGACGACTGCTGAACATCGTGACGCCACTGCACACTGCGACCAAGCGCGACTACATGGGCCGAATGAACGACGACAAGATCGGCTGCTCGCTGAAGGCGCGGGAATACGAGGCCGATTACTGGGACGGCGACCGCCGCTTCGGCTATGGCGGCTACCGCTTCATCGAGGGCCGCTGGGCCCCCGTCGCCAAGGCGCTGATCGAGACCTATGGTCTAAAGGACGGATCGAGCGTGCTCGACGTCGGCTGCGGCAAGGGTTTTCTGCTGTACGAGATGCAGAAGATCCTGCCGGGCCTGAAGGTCACCGGCTTCGACATCTCCAGGCACGGTCTTGCCAATGCGCACGAGCAGGTGAAGCCGTATCTGTTCAACTATCGCGCCCAGGACGTCTATCCCTATGGCGACGGCAGCTTCGATCTCGTCATCTCGCTCGGCACCCTGCACAATCTCAGGCTCTACGAGCTCGAGGCCGCGCTCAAGGAAATCGAGCGGGTCGGCAAGAACAAATACGTCATGGTCGAGGGCTACCGGAACGTCGCCGAGCTGCACAATCTCGAATGCTGGGCGCTGACGGCAGAATCCATCCTGCACACCTCGGAATGGATCTGGCTCTACGGCAAGCTCGGCTACACCGGCGATTACGAATTCATCTATTTCGAGTGACCGCGCGCGACCCATGGACATCAAGACTGCCAAGGCGGCCATTCTCGTCGAATCCGGCAAGCCGCTGATCGTCGACGAGTTCACCCTGCCCGACAGGCTCGAGCACGGTCAGGTGCTCGCCCATGTGCACACGTCGAGCATTTGCGGCGCACAGATCAACGAGATCGACGCCGTCAAAGGCGTCGACAAGTTCCTGCCGCATCTGTTGGGGCACGAGGCGCTGGCGACCATCGTCGAAACCGGACCCGGCGTCGTCTCCTGCAAGCAGGCCGACACCGTCGTCATGCATTGGCGGCCCGGCAAGGGCATCCAGTCGAACACGCCGGTCTATTCCTGGCGCGGCAAGCGCCTCAATGCGGGCTGGGTCACCACCTTCAACGAATACGCCGTGGTGTCGGAGAATCGCGTCACGCCCGTGCCCGCCTCGATCGACCGCACCAGCGCGCCGCTGCTCGGCTGCGCCGTGACGACCGCGCTAGGTGTCGTCAACAACGATGCGCAGATCGCGATCGGCGAGGCGGTCGTCGTGTTCGGGGTCGGCGGGGTCGGATTGAACATCGTGCAATTCGCCGCAATGGTCGGCGCCTGGCCGGTCATTGCGATCGACCGTCTCGACAACAAGCTGGCCATGGCGAAGGATTTCGGCGCCACCCACATCATCAATTCCGAGACGGTGAAGGATGTGGCCGCCGAGGTCCGGTCCATCACGGGGGCCGACGGACCCGACAAGGTCATCGAGACCACCGGCGTCAAGAACCTGATCGAGCTCGCCTACGAGATCACGGCCAAGAAGGGCCGCTGCATCCTGGTCGGCGTGCCCCGCGAGAAGGCGGAGATCTATACTCTGCCGTTGCACTTCGAGAAGGTGCTGAAGGGCTCGGAAGGCGGGCAGTGCCAGCCCGCGCGCGATTCCCGCGCCTGGTTCGCCTCAGCGATGCCGGCAAGGTGAGCTACCGCGGCATCGTCACCCACGAGTTCGCGCTCGACGACATAAACGACGCGCTGGACTTGATGCGCAGCGGCACATCGGGACGGATCCTTCTGAACATCAGCTGAGCGCTGCGCTCGCCGCGCACGCGCGAACATCGAGGTGCAATAGGTCACTAGTCGATCTCCGCCTTGGTCTTCAGTCCGGGCAACACGGTGCGGACGTGCTCGGCCAGCGTCGTCGCCAGCAGCGAGGGCCTCGTCTTCGAGAATTCGAGCGCGATGCCGATGGTCGGAAGCAGGGGCAGTCCGGCCGAGACGACGTGAAGATCGAACGGAACGGCGGTTCGTGTCAGGACGCTGATCGCATGACCGGACCGCGCGATCGCGATCAGGCCGGCGAGGCTGTTGCTCGCGTAGGCGACCCTGTAGCGCCGATTGACCGCGTCCATTGCGGCGCAGGCGGCGCGGTAGTCCAGGCTCATCGGCGCCGCCAGCGCCAGCGGCAGCACATCCTGCGTCAGTATTTTCGGTTCGGCCTCGTTCGCGACCCAGACGAAGCGCTCCTCACGGATCACCTCGCGCGCTCCGGCATCGGACAGCGAGACCAGCGCCATGTCGATCTGGCGCCGCACCAGCATCGGGCGCAGCTCGGAGGTCGGTGCGCAGACCATGCGCAGCTCGACATTGGGATGCAGCGCGCAGAACCCCTTCAGCAGCGCCGGCAGGAAAGCGATCGAATAGTCCTCCGGGCAGCCGAGGCTCAGCGTCCCCTTGAGACTCTCGCCGCTCATGTCGGCGAGAATCTCGTCGTGCTGCGCCAGCAGCGTCTCGGCGTGGGCGAGCAGTTTCTCGCCGGCCGCGGTCAGCCTCATGCCGGATCCGCTGCGGTGAAACAGCGGCTGCGTGATCGTCTCTTCCAGCCGTTGCATCTGCATGCTGAGCGCGGACTGCGTCCGGCCAATCTGCAGGGCCGCCAGGCTGATCGAGCCGGTGCGGGCCACGACGACGAAATTCCTCAGAAGAGTGAGATCTAGCACCGACATCAGAAAGATTGATATCCAGATTGAATTATATCAATTAGCCTGAAGCCAAATTCTTGACTAGAGGTCAGACATCCCAAGCGCAGGTGGCTGTCATGACCTTGAATGCCGATCCCGATTTCTGGGCGTCCGCCAACACGCATCTGACCCGCTATGGGCCGAGTTTCGAACCCGTCATCATCGAGCGTGCGGCCGGCAGTTTCGTCTACGACGCCGACGGACGCGCCATCCTCGACTTCACCTCGGGTCAGATGAGCGCCGTGCTGGGGCACACGCATCCCGACATCGTCGCCACGGTCGCACGGCAAATGGGGGCGGTCGCTCATCTCTTCAGCGGCATGCTCTCGCGTCCGGTGGTGACGCTGGCCGAGCGTCTCGCTGCGCTTGCGTCCGGTCTCGACCGCGTGCAGCTGCTGACGACAGGCGCGGAAGCCAATGAAGCGGCGATCCGGATGGCCAAGCTCGTCACCGGCAGGCACGAAATCGTCGCCTTCGCGCAAAGCTGGCACGGCATGACCGGCGCGGCGGCGTCGGCGACCTACAGCGCGGGCCGGCGCGGTTATGGGCCGGCCGCGGTCGGATCGTTCGTCATTCCCGCGCCGAACGCCTATCGGCCGCGCTTCAGGAACGTCGACGGCAGCAACGACTGGCAGACCGAGCTGGACGATGCGTTTGCCCTGATCGACAGCCAGTCGACCGGTAATCTGGCGGCCTTCATCGCCGAGCCGATCCTCTCCAGCGGCGGCATTCTGGAACTGCCGCTCGGCTATCTCGCGGCCTTGAAGCAAAAATGCGAGCAGCGCGGCATGCTGCTGATCCTCGACGAAGCTCAGACCGGAATTGGCCGCACCGGGCACATGTTCGCCTTCGAGCGCGACGGCGTGGTGCCTGATATTCTCACGCTGTCGAAGACGCTCGGCGCCGGCCTGCCGCTCGCCGCGGTCATGACGACAAAGGCCATCGAGCAGACCGCGTTCGAGCGCGGCTTCCTGTTCTACACCACGCATGTCTCCGATCCCTTGCCCGCCGCGATCGGCGTCACGGTGCTCGACGTGGTCGCGCGCGACGGGTTGGTGGCGCAGGCAACCGCCAGGGGCAACAGGCTCCGGGATGGATTGCTGTCGCTGCAGCAAAAGTTCGAATGCGTCGGTGACGTCAGGGGCCGCGGGCTTCTGCTCGGTCTCGAAATCGTCGTCGACCGGCAGTCTAAGACGCCGGGGTTTGAACTCGGCGCGCGGATCATGGAGGAGACCATGCGGCGCGGTCTCAGCATGAACATCGTCAAATTGCCCAGCATGGGCGGCGTATTCCGCATCGCGCCGCCGCTCACAGTGTCCGAGGCCGAAATCGATCGCGGTCTCGAGATCATGTCAGAGGCGATCCAGGCTGCTGCGACAACGCACTGATCGGCGGAAGGCCTTTTCCGGATGCAACTCGCCAGGACATATGGGCGTCCGACGCTGTTCTCGCGGCACGGCATGGTCGCCGCCGCGCATCCGCTCGCGGCACAGGCCGGTGCACGAATCCTGATGCAGGGCGGCAATGCGTTCGATGCGGCTGTCGCCACGGCGGCCGCCCTCAACGTGGTCGAGCCGTTCATGTCGGGGCTTGCCGGGTTTGGACTGGCCACGATCTGGGTGGCGATCGAGCAGCGCGTTCGCGTGCTCGACTTCGCGCCGCCGATGCCCGCGAGCTTCCCGGTCGGCAGATACACCAGCAGATTCGAGCTCGAGCGCGGCGCGCAGGCGGCCTCAACTCCCGGAAATCTCGCGGGCTGGTGCGAGCTGCTCTCGCGCTATGGACGCAAATCGCTTCCAGACGTCTTTGCGCCGGCAATCAGGCTGGCGCGCGACGGCTTTGCGCTCTCGGACTTCGGTGTTGACGAGATCAACGAGCAGGTGCCGCTGCTCGAACCCTGGCCGGAGCTGCACGCCGCACTGATCAGGAACTATCTCCCGGATGGAATGCCGGTGAAGCTCGGCAGCATCGTCGCGCAGCCTGATCTCGCGCAGACTCTTGCCGAGATCTCCGAATGGGGGCCCGAGTATCTGTATGGCGGCAAGCTCGGCCGGCGGATCGTGGACTATCTCGCCACGCTCGGCGGCAGCCTGACGCTGGACGATGTCATCGCCGTCAAGCCGCATTGGTTCGATCCCCTGACCGTGTCCTATCGGGGGCTCGAGCTTCACGTCCCGGCGCAGCAATGCGGCGGCTTCCAGTTCGCCCTGACCCTCAAGATCCTTGAAGGCTTTGACGTCGGGCGTCTGCCGAAGGACGGCGCCGATCATCTCGATACGGTCTATCGCGCGATCCGTCTCGCCGCCGGCGAGCGCATCGCCCATGGCAATCTGGGACCGGATCAAGCCGCTGGAGGAATGTCCGAGGCGACGATCGCGCGGCTTCGCCAGCGTGTGAGCGACGGCCAGCCGATCACGGGCCCGACAGAGCAATGGATGCCGCAGGATCGTGCCGATCCCGGCCACACCACCTCGTTCTCGATCGCCGACGCGGAAGGCAATCTGGTCTGCATTACGCAAAGTCTCGGCAGCCCGTTCGGCAGCGGCGTCGTGGTGCCGGGGACCGGCGTTTGCCTCAACAATCATCTGCATTGGGCCGACGTGCAGCCGGGAAGCCCGAACCTCGCCAAGCCGGGCGACGCGTTGCCGGTGACGATGGCACCGTCGATTGCGACGCGCGGCAGCCGTCCGGTGCTCGCGCTGGGGACGCCCGGCAGCTACGGCATCCCGCAAACCCAAGCCCAGGCTTATGTGCAGCACATCGAGTTCGGCCTTCCGCTGCAGCAGGCGATCGAGGCGCCGCGTTCACGGCTGTGGGACGGCTGCTTCATTCAGGCAGAGAACCGCATCGCGCCGGAGACCATCGCCGAACTGAAGCGCCGCGGCCATGAGATCGAGATTTTGGACACCGGATGGACCATGCTCTGCGGAGGCATGCAGGCCGTCGCGCTCGATCCGGTAACCGGCGTGATGACGGGTGCCGCCGATCCGAGGCGGGACGGGTATGTCATCGGATTGTGAGAGGTCGCACATCGAGGCGAGCGCAGGCAGGCGCCGCCGATGTGCGCCCCCGCCTGAGTGGCTGGCCGCGTCTCGTTAACGAATCGTTCACCGCCCAAGACCAGCCAAGGCCAGCCCCGCCGTAACCGGCGGTTAACCATGGATATTTACGGTGTAGCAAGCCTCTGAGCTATGACTGTCAGTTGATTTCGAGTCCAACCCATGGCGTTCGGTAGCCGCGCATCTCCGCGAAGCATCGCCCCGACGGAGCAAGCGGCTTCGTGGGAAGCGCCGCGGGCTGCGAAGGCGAAGCCTGACGGCGCCTCGCCGGGACTGACCAAGGGATCGCTGACCGTCTCTGGGACGCTGTCCTTCCTGCGCGAGAACGGCCGGCGCATTCTGACGCTGGCCTTGGCGCTGTTCGCCCTCGGCGTCGTCGCTCTGATGGTGCTTCCGGTCCGCTATGCCGCAACGGCGCTGGTCGTGCTCGATCCGCGCGAGCTGCGCGTGACCTCGGAGCAGGACGTGCTGCCCGGCATCGGCCAGGATGCCGCGGCGCTGCAGAGCCAGATCGAGATCGCCAAATCCGACGGCTTCCTCCGTCCCCTGATCGAGCAGCTCAAGATCGCCAACGACGAGGACGTCGCGGGCGGTTATACCGACATGACGCGCCTGCTCGAGAAATTCCGCAACCGCCTCGAGATCACCCGGCGCGGGCTGACCTACGTCATCGCGATTTCCTTCACCTCCAACCGGCCGGATCGCGCCGCTTACTACGCCAATGCCATCGCCGAGGCCTTCGTTGCCAGCCAGGGCCGCGTCCGCACCGAGGCGACGGACGAGGCGGCCGACTGGCTCAAGGACCGGCTGAAGACGCTGAGCGAGCGCCTGCGCGCGTCGGAAGACGCCGTCGCCGCCTTCCGGCTCGAGCACAACATCGTCAATGCCGGCAAGGAATCCACCACGCAGCAATTGCGGGTGACCGACCTGACCCAGCAGGTCTCCGCCGCCCGCGCGCGCACCGAGGAGGCCAAGGCGCGCTACGAGCAGGTGCAACGCGACGTCAAGGCCAATGTCGAAGGGCCGGTGAAGCAGGATCTCCTCAGCATGCTGCGCGCACAGCGCTCGGCCCTGAACGACCAGATCGCGCAGAAGAAGGCGGTCTATGGCGACCGCCATCCGGACCTTGCGATCTCCTACAGCCAGCTGGCGGATATCAACCGGCAGATCGAGATCGAGCGAAAGAAGAACATCGACACGGCCAAATCCGAATATGAGGCCCAGCTGGAGCAGCAGAACGCGCTGGAAAAGCAGCTCAAGGCGGTCGAGACCAAGATGCTGCGCGACGGCCAGGCTCTGGTGAAGCTGCAGGAGCTGCAGCGCGACGCCGATGCCAACCGCAACATCTACGAGCAGTTCCTGTCGCGGTTCAAGACCACCAACGAGCAGCGTCAGCTGCAGGCGTCCCAGACCAAGATCGCCTCGGTTGCCATTCCGCCGTTGCGCTCGACGCGTCCGCCGCTCGCTTTGCTGCTTGCGGCGCTGGCGATCGGCTCGCTGTTGACGTCGACCGCCGCCGTTGCGGTGACGACGAGCCTGTCCGCCGACGAGGCGGCATCCGTTCAGGCGCCTGTCTCACGTGAAGCGGAGGAGGCGCCCAACCGGCAAGTTCCCGCGGCCTCCGCCGCGCGCCCGGCCGAGGCGATGCCCCGCCTTCCTGTCTGGGCCCGCATCCCCGAGCTGGCGCCAGGAGGCGGAATCAACACGGTTTGGCAAAGACCGGTCAGCGCGTCGGCCGAGCTCGATCTCGGCCCTCATCTGCGGCCGCTGCTCGAACGCATCGACCGCGTGCCGGTGCGCGGCTGCAAGGTCGCGCTGGTCCTGTCGGTCGGCAAGAGCGCCGGCGGCAACACCGTGGCGCGCTCCCTCAATCGCGCCGTCGTGAACCGGGGCATGATGAGCGTGCTGATCCGGCTCCAGCCGGAATTTGCCGGCGCCCAGCCGCCCGTGACCGAATGGCAGGACGGCTCGACCACGGCGGGACTTCAGTCGATCGATGAGCTGCTCAGTGCCGGCCGGAAGCCCGATGCGCGGCCCGAGGACGATATCCGCTCGGAGTTCGACCTGATCGTCGTCCACGCCGGCAACCTCGCCTTGCAGCCCGACGCCATCGCGCTGGCCGCGCATGCCGACCTGATCGTCCTGGTAGCGCGCGCCGGCGAGCTCGGGTCGTCCGCGATGCGGAGGGTGACCGCGGCGCTGTCGAAATATGCGGCGGTGCCGACCGGCCTCGTCGTCAATCACGTGCCCGCCGATTCCGTGGCGCCTCAGCCCGACGGTGGCGCTTTGGGTCTTGCGGTTTGACGATGACTGCCTTGCGCCGCCGTCTGCTGGATGCGGCGATGCTGTTGTCGATCTCGGTCGGCCGGCCGGTGTTCGCCGGCGATTGCGTGCCCCTGCCGTCGACGGTCGCGCCCGAGCGGCTTGCCGCGCTCTCGCGCGGCTTCAACGCCGACGGCTGGATCAACGGTGCGCCGCCGAGCCGCGAGCTGCTGCAGCAGTTGCGCAAGGCGGGCATGAGCCATGTCCGTCTGCCGGTGCCGGCGGAGCGCGTGATGCCGCGCTTTGCCGCAAAGGACGAGCGCGAGGCGACGCAGCGCGTGCTCGACAGCGCGTTGAAGCAGCTGACCTCGCTCGGCTATTCCAGCTCCGTCGACCTTCATCCGGGCGAGCGCTTCAATCGCCTGCACAAGGACGATGCGGATGCGGCGATGGGCGAGATGCAGGAGGCATGGCGCGCGCTTGCAGCGGTCATTCGGTCCTATCCTGCCGATCGAATCTTCGCCGAACTGCTCAACGAGCCCGATATCGAAGCGGACAGATGGCAAAAGGAGGTCGAGGCGCTCGCTGCCTTCGTTCGCCGGTTGCTGCCGGCCACCACGCTCATCGTCGGCCCGGTCAATTGGCAGCGCGCGGATTCGCTGCCGCGGTTTCGCCCGCTGGCGGACCCTGACGTCGTCTACGCCATCCATTTCTACGACCCGATGGTGTTCACTCATCAGGGCCACTGGGACGTGCGCGATCCGCTGCACGACATCATGGATCTGCCTTATCCGATCAACGCCGGCGATCCCAAGGTCCAGGCGCTTCGGCAGGATTTGCAGGCTAGGGCCGCGGTCAAGGCGCTTGCCATGCTCGATACCGCGATTGCCGCCGCCAAGGACAAGCCGGAAGCCGATCGCTGGCTCGCGCCTGCGCTTCAATGGCAGCAGCAATTTTCGCGGCCGATCATCGTCAATGAGTTCGGCGTGTTGAAAGCCGGCGCGCCCCGCCAAAGCCGCTTGCGCTGGCTGGCGGAGGTCACTGCCTATGCCCGCGCGCATTGCTGGGGCTGGGCGCATTGGGAACTGGCGCAAGGCTTTGGGCTCGTCGACGCCGCAACCGGCAAGCCTGACGCCGACGTGATGCGGGCGCTGCTCGGCACGCCCGGCCGGCTTGAAGGGGCTCCCACCGCGCGCCGTGATCGTTAACGGATCCTTACACCTCGCGCGGCTATCGTGTCCCGGCGCGATGGCAAAGGACGATTGATGAGCGCCGGGTACTCACCGCAAGGCCAGAGCGTGCAGGCCGCGTCGCCTCCGGCCTGGCGCGAACTGGCCGCGACCTTCTGCATCGCCATCGCGGCGATCGGCTCTGCGCCGGTTCTGCACCTCGCCAATCCGGCCCTGGCCATCACCATCGAGGTCCTGATCGGCATCGCCATCGTCGTTGCGGTCCCGACCTGTGCGCCGGCCGTCGCGATCTTCGTCCTGTTCTTCCAGAACCTGTTCGTCTCCGTCCTGTCGCCGCTGGTGCCGCTGCCGTCCGATCTCGATTTCATCAAGGGTTACAATTTCCTGGTTTGCTCCGTGATGTGGCTGGCGACGCTTGCGCTCTACGTGCTGGGCCAGAGGAATCAGTCGGCTGAAGTGAACAGGATCATGCGCTGGGGCGTCATCACCCTCGCCGTGGTGTCGCTGTATTTCGCGATCGGCTTCGTCCAGGACGGACAGCCGGCGGCGGTCTATTTGCGCAACATCGTTCTGCCGCTGTTTCTGTTTCAGCTGTCGCTCCTGACCGCCGCGACCTATGAGGTGCGCATCACGCCGTTTTTGGTGACGCTCGCGATCATCCTCATGCTGTGCGGCTATGTCGAGCTCGTCTTGCGCGATGTCTGGCTGGCCATCACCAACGGCCATACGTTCTGGGGCTTCGACGAGCTCAAGGCGACCCATTCGGGCGTCTGGGAGGCCCAGATGCGGCAGACCGGCAACGTGCCCGTCACGCTCAAGGATCGGTTCAGCTTCGACTTCCTCAACACGCCGTTACTCGAAGGCTTCGGCCTGTCGAAGATGCTGCGCATCAACGGTCCGAACATGCACCCGATCAGCTTCGCCTACGGGCTCGGCTTTCTCGCCCTGTTCCTGTTCTCGGTCGGACGCCCGCTGCTCGCCCTGGCAGCCCTGCCGCTGCTGGTCTTCTGCAGCGTGAAGGGAGCACTCATCACGGTCATCTTCGTGGCTGCGGGCTGGATCGGGACTCGCCTCATCGGTGCCGTAGCGACGTTATTGCTGGGTTTCGCCGGCATGATCGGCTTTGCGATCCTGGCGATCCGCCTCGGCCTGCAGATCGGCGACTATCACGTCATCGGCCTGATGGGCGGCCTCGACGGATTCGTGCAGAGACCTTACGGCCGGGGCCTCGGCATCGGCGGCAATCTGTCGGACAGCTATTTTTCCATCGATTGGAGCGCTGCGCAGGCGGCCGGCACGATCGATGGCGCGGTCGAGAGCGCGATCGGCGTGCTCCTGTACCAGATGGGCGTTGCTTCCTTCGTGCTGCTGGCGTTCTATTTCGCGATCGCGCTCAAAGCCTGGCGCCTGTACGCGTCATCGGGATATCTGACGCAGGGCCTCGCCGGCTTCGGCGTCCTGGTCGTTCTGCTCAACGGATTGTTTCAGGAAGAGGCGCTGTTCGCGCCGCTTGCGCTGGGCCTGATGCTCTCGCTCGCCGGCCTCGTCATCGGCAGCCATGCGAGGGTGCAGACCGTCGCGGAGGCCGAGCCCGCTCGGCTCACCGGTTACCAGCCCGTGACGTAAGCTGCGGCGCGGCGACGGTCCGGGTACTCGGACCTCGCCATCCAGGAACTTCCATTTTTTCCCGGCGTTGAACCGGACCCGCAGAAGCGGCCGACGCACGCGATGAAGAATTTTTCCAACGCCGAGTTTTCTCCCGAGGTGATCGAGATCATGACGACAGCCCTGGAAGCTGCCGTTGCAACCCTGCCGGAGCCCGTGCATTCCTCGCACGTCAACGCGCTCGCCGAATCCATCCTGCGCACCGCCAGCGCTGGCGAGCGGAACGTCTCCGACCTGCAAAGGATCGCCCTGATGGAGCTGCAACTGGCGCCGCGCAAGTGACGAGGCAGACATGAAGACACTGCTTGCCGCAATCATCGCGCTCTGTGCGACGTCATCAATTGCCTCGGCCAACGGCTGGAGGACCTACCGCATCCCGGAATCCGGAACGTCGGTCGACATTCCCGCCGCGATCTTCACCGAGTCGGCCGGCAAGCCAGATGGATATGGGCAGCGGTTTCGCAGCTCCGACGGCAGTGCGGACCTCACTGTTCAAGCCGTCGAGAACCAGCAAGGTCTGTCGCCGGCCGAATTCCTCGCCAGGAAGAATCCGCCGAGCGGGATCATCTACCAGCGGATCACGTCGAACTTCTTCGTGGTCTCCAGCATCAAGCGCGACAAGATCTGGTACGACCGGTGCAATTTCTCGCGCGGCTATGTGCACTGCGTTCTGATCAATTATCCGGCCGCCCAGAAGCGGCGATGGGATGCCGTCGTGACCCGGATCAGCCGCAGCCTGCGTGGCGGCTGAGCGAGGTCGCAAGCGGAAAGAGCTGCCCGAGCAAGCCGGGCAGCAGGTCGTGAGGAATAGAGCCGCGCGAATTCTAGCGCGCCGTCGTCGAGGTGGTCGACATGGTGGGCTTCGAACCCGGCACATGCGACATCGTCTTGGTGGTCGAGCCGACTTGCTCGCCGGCCTTGACCTTGGTGCGCGTATGCGAACGGCTGAACGTGCCGCCCTCATGGGCTTGCGCGCGGGCGTTGGAGTTCAGCACCGGACCGTGGCCCTTGTTCATGCTGACGCCGGTCTGCGTCTTGCCGCTGGCGGCAGCCGCGCTTCCGCCGGCGGCGATCGAAGAGCCGGTGCGGCCCGTCGCCGAGGTCGACGTTCCGCCGGTGCCGACGGTGGAAGCGGAGGTGCCGCCTGCTGCGGCCGAGCCGCCGCTGCCGCCGGTGACGCTGGTCTGCGCCAGCACTGGTGAAGTGGCGGCAAGCAAAAGCGCGACCGCCGAGGTCGTGACAAGCATTCTCATGGTTCAATCCTCTGTTCGATGGCTACTGGTGTTAAGGCGACGAGGTCGAGATCGTGCAGCCGTTGACGGTGATGGTGCTGGCGCTGGTGGAGCCAGGCCCGCCCGCCGTCGACGAGGAGCTTGAGACGTGGCCGCCGCCTGCTTGCACATGGACCGACGATCCGCCGGCCGAGCTCGAGCTCGACAGCGAACCGCTCGATGCGGTCGAGCCCGTCGTGCCCGAAGCCGACGCGCCGGCCGCGCTGATGCTGCCATCTGCGTGCTTCACCACCGTCACCTTGCAGGTCTCGCCCGACGCCGTCTTGCCGGTCTTTTCCATGGTTTCTGCCGATGCAGCGCCACCCATCAGGGCCAGCGCCGTGATCGCAACGATTGACTTGTTCATTGCGTCTCCTCCTCAACATGGACAAAGGGAGCGGCACCGTGCCGCTCCCCGGATCGGACTAGTTCTTGTCCTTCTTCCACTCGTCCTTGTTGTGGCCCTTGCCCTTTTCGAGGCCCATGTCGCTCGCGTGGCTGCCGGACTTACCGTCGCCCATGCCGGGCGATTTCGACGAACCGGACTGGCCAACCGTGGAGCCGCCTGCAGCGGAGCCGCCGGTGCCGACGCTGGACGAGCTCTTGCCGCTCCCCGCCGATGAACCACCGGTGCCGAGCGTCGAAGCCGAGCCGCTCCCGGAGCCACTGCCGGCCGCCGAGCCGCCGGTGCCGACCGTCGAAGAGCTGGTGCCGCCGCCGGCCGACGAACCGCCGGTGCCGAGCGTCGATGCAGAGCCCGACCCGCTGCCGCCAGCCGAAGAGCCACCGGTGCCCACCGTCGAAGAGCTGGTGCCGCCGCCGGCCGATGAACCGCCGGTGCCGATCGTCGAGCTCGATTGCGCGACGGCGAGCGCCGTGCCGGCCAGCAGCGCGGCCGCAGCCGCAGAGAGCTTCAGGATCCTCATCTTCATTTCCTCCAGGTTTCCAAAAATCAGATCGCCAATCAGGCACGGGATAAATTGGCAATTGCGCAAACGTTCCCTTGTGTCCGACACGTTGACGCGTTTGTTCCTCGGAGTCAGTTCCGAGACGCGAAGCGTGTCGCCTCTTGTTCATCCGGCGTTCATCTGCTGCGGCCATGACGCAGCGTTCGCTGCGATCACCAGCTCTCAGAATGCTCCGACCGTCACCAGAGGCGTGGAGAGACGAGAGGAAGCCGCGCGGGCATTCCGATTCGAATGCAGATCGGCTGCTCGCGCTGCGCGGCGTCGAGATGCCGGCGTGACGTCCGGCTTTCGCATTTCAAGCCTCACCGATGCGTTGCTCTCACCATGATCCGGCGAATCGGCGGCGAGCAGGGGAGTGGCGGCCATCTCAGTGGACGTGTCGAAGATGATTTTTTCAGGCAGGGCCCGTGCGGAGCGGATGCGAATGGTGGTTCGATCGACGTCCGGGCCGGCAGCACGCTCCCCGAGCGGCGGCAGAGAGCGATCCAACAAGAAGAGCAGCGCCACGACGAAACTGCTTGCAAATACGACGTATCGAACAAGGGGCATCAGGCGCTACCGCAAACGAAGCTATTGAAAAATGCACGGGCGGGCCGCCTCGACGGCCCGCCGTGCGCAGCAGTTAGTCAACCTCCTGAACGACCATGCGGGTGTCGGGGTCGACCAACATCACGCGGTTGCCCGAATAGACGTAGCGGTACTTGGTGAGCGAGGGACCCCAGTCACTCGGGACGGCCGCGAGCTCGACGTCGCTCGGCACGGGCGAGCCCACGACGATCTTTTCGCGCGTTTCGACCGGACGGATCTTGCGCTCGGTGACATAGGACCGGATCTTGGTGCGGTATTCCGGTTCGATCTGCACGGCCGCGCCGTGTCCGGCGCCGGTCGTCGTGGTGACGGTGGTTTGTGCCATCGCGCCCGTCGAGACGAGCAAAGCGGCGGCCGAAATCAACATGAGCTTCTTCATCGCGTTCTCCTTCGCCGCTGCATGCGGCGCTGCGATGAACTCGCGATCAGCTGCACCGTTCCGGGGAACCCGGAACGTTTGCCGCTTTCTCCCGTTCCTTCCCGGGGAGGTTCAACTGGAGGAGAGGAAAATGCCTGTATTGATTCTCTGGGCAGTGCCCGCCATCGTGGTCGTCGGCGGCGGCATCTATCTCATTAGCCACATGCACTGAATGTGGAGGCCCCGGTTTCCAGGCAAAGCAAGAAACCGGGGCCGCATATCCAATCACCTTCCATCGATCTCGGAATGTGGAGCATCACGCTCTTGCATGCATTGATCATGCCTGGCCAGTTCGGCCCTGGCTTTCTCATGCATGAAACGATACGCGCGCAGGTCGGCGCTTCGGTCGCGGAGTCGACTTCGGCTTTCCGATCATCACATTGTCATGCTCCGGTCATCTCCGCTGCATCGTCCGTTGCTCTTGTCCCGCGCGCCAGAGCTTCGCTCCAATGACATCAAAGCGGAGCTCTGGATCTTGTTTGACGCGCTTTCGCGATGCGAGCCCGACGCCGCTTCGCTCGAAAACGCTCTGGGGAGAGCTGACATGCAACCGATCAGGACGATTTCAGCGGACCGCCGCGCGATGCTCAAGGGCCTCGCGGCAGCGGTCGTGGCGCCGCTTGCGGCGCCGGCCTTTGCCGCCGAGGGCCTTCCGGCGCAGCCGACCGGCTCAATGGCCGCCATCGCCACCGACAAGTCCTATTGGGCGGCCGTGAAGGGGCTCTATGCCGTGACGCCCGAAATCGTCAATTTCGAGAACGGCTATTGGGGCATCATGGCCGAGCCCGTGCGGCGCGAGTTCATTCGCCAGTCCGACATGGTCAATTATCAGAACACCTATTACGCGCGGCTGCGTGCCGGTGCGGATTTCGAGGCCGTGCGCACCAAGGTGGCGGAGGCGGTCGGCGCGCTTCCGGCGGAGATCGCGCTCACCCGCGGCGCCACGGAAGCGCTTCAGCTCCTGATCGGCGGCTACAACAGGCTGAAGCCGGGCGATGGCGTGCTCTATGCCGATCTCGATTATGATTCGATGCAATATGCGATGAACGCGCTGAAGGCGCGCCGCGGCGTCGACGTGGTCAAGTTCGACGTGCCGGAGCCCGCCACCCGCCAGGCGGTGCTCGACGCCTATGCCCGTGCCATCGAGGCGAACCCGAAGACGAGGCTCCTGCTTCTGACCCATGTCAGCCACCGCACCGGCTTCGTCATGCCGGTCGCCGAGATCGCCCGCATGGCCAAGGCCAAGGGCATCGACACCATCGTCGATGCCGCCCATTCCTGGGGACAGCTCGACTTCCGGGTGAGCGAGCTCGAGGCCGATTTCGTCGGCTTCAACCTGCACAAATGGATCGGCGCGCCGCTCGGCGTCGGCTTCCTCTACATCAGGAAGGATCGCCTTTCGGCCATCGATCGCGACATGGGCGACGAGGATTTTCCGGAAAGCGACATCCGCTCGCGGGTGCATACCGGCACGGTCAATTTCGCCACGGTGCTGACGGTGCCGACGGCGCTGGCGCTACATCAAGAGATCGGCGCGGCGGCCAAGCAGGCGCGCCTGCGTCATTTGCGCGATTATTGGGTGAGCCGCGTCCGCGGCTTCAAGGACATCGAGATCCTGACGCCGGATGAAGCCGGCTCCTATGGCGCGATCACGTCCTTCCGCCTCGCCGGCAAGACCGGCAAGGCCGACAACGAGGCCATCGTTGCGAAGCTTCGGGACAGCCACAGGATCATGACGGTGCGCCGCGCCGGCGTCGCCAGGGGCCAGTGCATCCGCGTGACCCCGGCGCTCTTCACCAACGAGGCCGATCTCGACCGCCTCGTCGAGGCGCTGGCCGTCATCACGGGGACGAAGACGGGGTGAGGGTTCGTCAATGAGGGAGCATTGAGCCGTCGTGTAGTTGAGTAGGGTCGAACTTGATCACCTCGACTTTGGTGACTCCATCCAAGCGCTCCCTCAGTCCTTTGATGCGAGGTTCCAAATCGGCACCGTCCATGCTTGCAAGTAAGAGAACGTCCGGGCGCACTCGGGTGCAGACGGCCGCGAGCTGGTCCATTTCACCGCTGCTTAGTCGCGAACCTGCCTTGACCTCGCAGAGGTATAAGGTTCCGTCCACCACTGCCAAGGCATCTATCTCAGCAGCTGGTTCGGGAGCATTTTCGGGATATTCGTCCCACAATGAATTCGACGGCGCAAAGTAAAATGAGTCTCTCGCGCGTTCTGACAACTGCCACAGAGTCCAAATCAGGGGCTCGATTCCGTGATCTCGATACGCCTCCAAGACGAAGCTATTGAGACGAAAGGCCCAATCACCTGAGACAGGAGCTGATCTCGTTGTGCCGCAGACGTCACACCGCAGCAAACGCGACATCTGCTCAATCGAGACCCAATTTCGGCTAAAGCATTTTTCGCATTGCCATTCTCTGCCTTGAAACAGGATCTGTGCGTCACAAAGAGCCTGAATTGATCGGTCGAGATGGTGACTACCTTGATAGTATTCCTTATCGCGCTCCGAAAGATCGGTCGCGTCCTCCATATCCTTTCGAACCAACTCCTCCCATTTGGACTTGAGTTGGCTATACTGAACGAAGCGCCTTTCCCTTTGGACTTTGCGGCCGAACTGCAGAGCCACACGTGCAAGCTGATTCCACTGCTCCTCACCTGCCACTGTGAGCGTGCTCGACTTGGACGCTAATCGCTTCTTTAAGGTCGCCACCAGTTCCTTTTGAAGCGTAACATTCTTTTCTGGAGAAATACCTCCAAGATGAATGACGATGTCTCGCCAATAGCCATTCATCAAGAACTCGAACGCTGTCGGCACTTCTTCAAAGTGCCCTAGTACGCCAAGCAGATATCGACCTTTGTCAGATGGCTCTGCGTAACGATATCGGCTGAAGCCGTGGACATTCGTCTCGCGTTTGAAGGGTAGCCACTCCCTTTCGGCGCAAAGCGCGTACCGAAATGCGTCGATGTCTTCCGGGATTGCGAGTGTGCCGAAGTCAATGTCGGATCCACCAGCCACCGATAGCCTGCCAAAACGGTCGGTCCGAATAAAGTTGGCATTGTACTGGAACGGCTGTTCATTTCTCGTAAGCTTAAAAGCGCCCTGTAGTCGGAGTCTTCTCGGCAAGACCCAATTGTGCACTACGTTGGAGTATAGAGAATGATTGACAGCGCGACTGATTGAAAGATCGATCATCCAATAGCCGTCGCGGATCGATGCCGGCGGTTTGGACTCGTGTATGTGCCACGGAGTGGCTGCCGGAACTCGCGTTTCGCTTCCTGCGAAATCGATGTCCGCTGTCGTCCTTGGCTCCGGACCAAAGTTGTATCCGTATGAGTAACCGATGTACCTCTCTTGATCTTTGAATTGAGGGATGCAACTAGCATGCGTTCTATCCGCGAGGACCTGCACGGAAATCCATCCGCCATCGCTAAGCTCACGTCCTATCTCGCGGAGATCTTCGATAGAAAGCGAGCAAGAGTGTAGCGACAAATGGTGATGTCCTTGACTGACTGGGCCTCTTCGTTTGATCAGCTCGCAAAGAGCTGTCATAAAATTCGTATCGTTAGTCTTCTCTCTGTAAAGATGAAGCGAGCTTAGCTCATGAAGGCCACGATTGCTTCGGTGATGACCGTTCCAGAATAGGAGTCTGTCATCGATACTATCCCCGACGACGAGCGTTAGCGCGGTCTCGGCAGCGTAGTTGTTGGTTTCTAAGCGGGGTGCAAATACGTCGGATAGGTCAGACAGACCAAAAATCTGGTTTGGCTTCGACAGCGCGTCTAGAATTGAGATCTCATGGGTGAAGTACTCGGCGCTGGAACTCTTTCGAAGGCGACCGTCCGAAAGCGAGCTTTCCGAGATCAAGGTAGCGCACCTGTAGTATTCGGGCGCCGCCTCAGAGCGGTTAGAGTTTTTGAAGGAGGTGCGGATGAATCCGAAATTCTCCCTCAGGAACGCACTTTCACTTCTATCGAAGTATTTGTCGATAACTCGGATATCAGTTAAGCGCTCCCAGAATATTGACTGACGGCCCTGCAAGAATGGGACGATAGAAAGAGAATTTAGTCCTCGCCAGGGGAGCGCGGGTTCGTAGTTTGTCCGGTCAGGAGAAAAACGTCGATCACTGTGAGCGACCAAGTACGCCGGACAAAGCGATTCATTCAGGTAAGCCACGGCTGAGTCGTCAAGCGACACGTAGCTATAGATAATGTCAGGATCGAAGAGTCGAAGCCACTGGAAGTATCTTGCGTCGATCCCGGTTTGAACCGTTGGAACAATAAGGGTGCGACGACCACCCCAGCGGCTGTATGATTCATCGAATACGGCGTCTAGCAGGTCGTGCGGACATTCCTCAAGCGCAATCAGGTACGCGACGCGTACTGGCCGAGCGGATCCAAGTGCAGTGAGCTTTGATAGAGATTCAGGCATAACTTTCGTAATGGTAAACGGAATTGAGCTGCCTTGTATGGAAAGTTTGTGAGCGCGGATGGAACTCTACTGGACTAGGAACGACGGCTTCATGATAATCAGAATAGCGGTCGTCAAACGAAAATGAAATTGTCTCCAAGACAGCGAGCCGCAAGACAATTTCGCGTCTCAATCAAGGCAGGCTGGAGCCGTGAGTGGGTTCGTGAGTGATGTTCATGCTTGTTTTCCGTACACTCACTCACCGCCACCCCAACGCCGGTGCCACATGCATCAGGATCGCCTCGATCGCATGCGCGCAATAATCCACGCCGAGCTGGTTCGGGATCGTCAGCAGCAGCGTATCAGCTTCGGTGATGGCCTCGTCCTGCCGCAGCTGCGCGATCAGCAGGTCCGGCTCGGCCGCATAACTCCGGCCGAAGATCGCGCGGGTGCGTGGGTCGATGAAGCCGATCTGGTCTTCGCTGCCGCGCTCGCCACCGAAATAGGCGCGGTCGCGATCGTCGATCAGCGCGAAGATGCTGCGGCTGACGGAGACGCGGGGCTCGCGGCTGTGGCCGGCTTCCTTCCACGCCGCACGATAGGCTCGGATCTGCGCCGCCTGCTGCACGTGAAAGGCCTCGCCGGTCTCGTCGTTCTTCAGTGTCGAGCTCTGCAGGTTCATACCGAGCTTCGCCGCCCACACCGCGGTGGCGTTCGAGCCGGCGCCCCACCAGATCCGCTCGCGCAAGCCCGGCGCATGCGGCTCCAGGCGCAGCAGCCCCGGCGGATTGGGAAACATCGGCTGCGGATTGGGCTCGGCAAAACCTTCGCCGCGCAGGAGGTCGAGGAAGACTTCCGCATGGCGCCGCCCCATGTCGGCATCGCTCTGGCCTTCGGCCGGCCGATAGCCGAAATACCGCCAGCCGTCGATCACCTGCTCGGGCGAGCCGCGGCTGATGCCGAGCTGCAGCCGCCCGCCGGCGATCAGGTCGGCGCTGCCGGCGTCCTCCACCATGTAGAGCGGGTTCTCGTAGCGCATGTCGATCACGGCCGTGCCGATCTCGATCCTGCTGGTCTTGGCGCCGACCGCGGCGAGCAGCGGAAAGGGCGAAGCCAGCTGCCGCGCGAAATGGTGGACGCGGAAATAGGCGCCGTCGGCGCCTAGCTGTTCGGCCGCGACCGCCAGCTCGATCGATTGCAGCAGCGTATCCGCCGCCGAGCGCGTCCGGGATTGCGGCGAGGGCGTCCAGTGCCCGAAGGAGAGGAATCCGATCTTTTTCATGCCTTCACCCTAGCGCATGTAGCGGCGGATGAGTGCCCTGCCGTGTTGACGAAGCTGTGACACCTCAAGCGCAGGCCACCGAGCTGCAAGAGCGCGGCGAACGCGCGCTACTGCGCCTCGGCGATCCTCGGTCCGGGTGACGGCATCTGCGCGCTGGTTGCCGACGGCCGGCTCGACGGCGACGCCGGGTCCGGCGATCGGGATGCGGCATCGGGCGGCGCACCCTGGGACGGTCGACGCGTCGCATTTGTCGGAAGCACGATCACCTTCGCGCCGACCTTCACCCGCTCGTAGAGGTCGACGACGTCCTCGTTGGTCAGGCGGATACAGCCGGACGACACCCGCTTGCCGATCGTGTCGGGCTTGTTGGTGCCGTGAATTCGATATTCAGTCTCGCCGAGATACATCGCCCGGGCGCCGAGCGGATTGCCGGGGCCGCCTGCCATGAATCGCGGCAGATAAGGCTGACGCGAGACCATCTCCGCAGGTGGGCGCCAGTCCGGCCATTCGGCCTTGCGCGCCACAGTCTGCTCACCGGACCATGCAAAACCTTCGCGGCCCACGCCGATGCCATATCGCATCGCCTGCGTATCGTTCAGGACGAGGTAGAGGAATGTGTTGTCGGTATCGATGATCACGGTGCCCGGCGTCTGGCGGCTAGCATAGTCGACCACCTGCCGGACCAAGGCTCCGGGACCATCCGCGTCGGTTTTGGGCGGCTCGACCAGCGGCGCCGGAGCCGGAATCGGAGCAGGAGCCGGCGCTGATGCATGAACCGGAGGCGCCACGTAGACCGGAGTTGACGATGCCATCGCCTGGGGCGCGGACGGCTTCCGCACCGGTTGAACGCTCGCCGGGGGAGCCAGCAAGCCGTACCCCAATGCGGCAACGGCCACGGCGCCAATTCCAACTCTCGCTGCCATCGGCAGTGCGATCGTCTCGACCTTCCGGCGTTTGGCCCGCTTGCTCATGTCCTCTCCCAGGTCGCCACGCCCAGGAGAGGTACCCCGCAACATTTAAGAAACTTCGAAGCGACTTCGCTGAGGCTGGAACCGTCGGCGATGGTTAACGCCGGCCGGGACCACCGCTTGATGGATCAGGCAGGCGACATGAACGCCGCGGTTCTCGCGAGGCCGTCGAACGAAGAGGCGTCATTCATCCTTTTGCTTTGGCTGCTCCTGCTTGCGTCCAAGAAACGTGTCGGGCTTCGACTGCCGGAGCAGGTCGAGCGACTTGAGCGACAGCTTCCGTGTCTGCTCGATCGTCTGGCGGAAATATTGCTCAAGCCACAAGCGGGACGGTGGGCGCTGATTCATGTGGCGCTCCCTCGCAGTGCAGGCGGGAGCGCTCTCGGTCTCTCAGCCACCGACGCCTACGGGGCGTGCCTCGGCCGGTGATACGTGTGAACCCTGTGAATGGATCCGGTTCCGAGAAAAGGCGCCGCGCGACAGGCGATGACCGCTTCATGCGCGAGACCGGAGGATCGATGCCGGCGTGCGCAGGCATCTCGTCAGCTACACAAACCAATCATGCACCGGATGGTGATCAATGCCTTTTGCGTGATCGACCGCGCCTTGCTCCGCGTGCGAATGGCCAATCAGGTCCGCATCTGGGATCAGCGACAGTTCAATATGTCCGGCACGGTGCGGGCCATGTTCTGCCGTTTCGGCTCCGTAGCCATTCGCACGATGATCCGAATCCCTGGCCGGTGGCATATCATTCTTGAAATGAAAGGAATCTCCGCCCCCGGGCGCGGCAGCCGTTTGTGCCGGACCGGCGTCATGGTTCGCTTGGCCGTTGCCGCCAGCCTTTTGGTCCGGCTCCGCATGCAGATTTTGAGACCCGTTTGAATGCGCCTGGTGCAAGTCACGCTGCGATTGGCCGGAACTGGCATGGCTTGCCGGTCCGTCATCGTCGGCACGCTGCTCGGCAGCGGCGGAACCGGGCTCCGAAGCGCGATACGATTGCTCATGATTGGAGTCGTGTCCGGCTGAGTCCTGCTTGGCTTGATGCTGACTGGCTGCTGCGCTGTCTTCTGAGTCCTGCAAATCACGCTGCGATTGTCCACGCGTGGAATCGTCCCCCGCCGGGACGAGTTCGGCGTGCTTCTTGCCGGCTGCGGCGCCGCTCTCCGAAGCGTGCGATTGCCCTTGATCTGCTGCGTGGTCCGGCGGCGCGTGCTCGGCATTCGGCTTTCCTGCTTCGGCGCCGTTTTCCGAGACCTGAAAATCACGCTGCGATTGTTCATGATCGCGTGCGTCTATCGCGGTCGCCTGTGTCATGCCGTGTTCGGCATTCTTCGCGCCCGTTGTGGCTGCCTGTTCGAAGCCACCATCAGCACTCAGCGCGTCGATGGCACCGGATCCGATGTGAGGGTTATCGCTGACACTGAAGCCGTCCTCGCGGGCGGCCGCATCGATGATCTGAACCTCGTCGCCTCTGGCCATGGCATCGGCTCGGGCAGTCTCGAAGGCGAATGATTCATCGTGTATGTCGGGATCGAGCCAGGGCAGCTTGTCGAAGCCGTTGAGGCCGGGCCTGCCGGGACTATTGAGGGCGACCAACTCGCGGGGGGCGTTCGCGTCAGCCCACGCAAAGACATCGCTCGGGCTATCCCAGGCATTGAACGCCTGGGCGTGACTGCTGAGGAGCGAGACCCCGACTGCCGTCATCATGAACGTGCCGGCGCTGCTCAGGCCCGCCCTTGAAGGGGTGAGTGTCGGCACTGTGATCGTGCTGTGGGCAATATCGGCTCGGGATTCGATGAGCTTGCTCGCCCGCGTCGGCATGTCAGCCAGCGAATTCTCGACGCGGACGGCTTTGGCCGTTTTCCCCGAAGCAGCGTTCGCCCTTTGGGGGGCAATCTTGATGGTCATGACCGCGCCGGTGCCATCTGCGGTCATGACCGTGACAGTGTCTGCATCCGCAGCATCGACTTCGGTCGCGCTGGCGGATCGAACGTCCTCGAGCGCTGCCCAAATCAGAGCTGCAAGCGCGCCGACCCCGCCGTAGAGGCGCGACAGGGTGAACCTTGCGAGTTCCGTCCGGTTCTTGATGCCAAGCTGCGCAGCGATGTGATCGATCCGCGCCTGGATGGTGCCTGTGGTGGCCTTGAGCTGACGCGCAATCTCCTTGTTCGACATTCCGCTGGCGACCAAGCGTATGATCTTGTGTTCCTGGTCCGTCAGCGCTGCCAGTCCATTTTCGCCAAATTCGCCATTGCCGGCCGTCGCATGGTGCGCGGTCGGCGCCACCAGCCTGAGGGACTGCAACAGGTTCTCGGGCTCCTCGCGCATCGGTATAGCCGTACAGGCACCCGCTGCGATGGCCGCAGCAAGATCACCGCGCGCGATCGATGCGGTGTAGAAGACCAGCCGTGTGGGAAGGCTTTCGGCAATGGCGGCGGCGAGCATTGCCGAGGCCGTCACGTCGGAAAATCCGTCCTCGACCAGCGCGACATCCGGCGTCAACGTCCGGACGGCTTCGAGGCAATCGGCTCCATTGATGCAGGACGCAACGATCTCGAAGTCACGCTCCGTCGCAAAGAGCGTCGCAAAACCCTGCAAAACGATCGGGCGGCGATCTGCGATCACGAGTCGGATACGACGCATCTGCTCTGGCTCGCCCGGCGTTCCCGTGTTGATTGGCCCAGCGAAGGCGACCTGGCTTCAGCCGCGTCACCTTCGAAGAGCAGCGCTGCAACGCGCAACACCCCCCTTGGTTCCGCGAGGTATGAAGCCCAGGGATGTCAGTACGGAGCAGCGGATGGGGTTCGGCCCATCCTGATTCTTCCGATGCAGCCATCCTGCTCCTGTTTTGCCCGACGGTGCAACCGTTCGCAAAACCAGCAGAATGCGCCGCGGTCATTCGAAGGATCGTGCTCGCCGGAGCAGCCAAGGCCGCTGCGGAGGTCTATCCCGTCTCGTCGAGCTCTAAGCCGTTGATTTTGTTGCCCGCCTGACCGACGATCAGACCTTCTGCCTCATCGGCACGTGGTCCAGCCAGGATGCGCTGGTCGCGGCACGATCGGCGATGATCAATATCCTCGACAGTTTCAGGTCGGTGCTCGAGGACCAGGGCAACGGAAGAAATAGTCCCCGAGCGATCTTGAGCGCAGCGCGGGCGGACCTACAGCCCAAAGCCTTGGCCAACGTCGCGTATCAGCCTCAGCGCGGCGTCAGTATTGCGGCCGTAGAAGAGAGCGCGATCGAGCTGCGAAAGCATGCTCATTCCAAAAAGCGCGATAGCATGCCTCTAAACATGGTTGTGGACCGGGTTGAACGATGCTGCAAAAGTTCAAAACGGCCCCAGCCGCAGGATTGGGGTAACAGCCGGGGCCGGCATTCCCATTCCAATGTGCCGCAATCGGCGGTAATCGGCACGCGCCCAGCTAGTCACAAGAAAGCTAACGAACTGTTTCGCTTGTCTCTGTCGGGCGGTCCAGCGCCGCTGCGTGCTCCCGAGTGTAGCGCAGCGGTGACACTCCAGGCCCGGGCCTCGTCGCGAGCGGACCATTGCAACTCGCAGAACTCACATTGTTTGCAACAATATCATTCCGACGACGGTCACAAGGAAGCCGATTGCCGTCACTGCGGCGAAGCACCGCTCTACGCTATCCATGAACGCAACCCCCGCCAAAAGAATAGTTCAGCTTTTTTCGTGATGTACTCTGCTATTCCAACCGCTGACTGGCTCGTGCCCCGCAAGGACGTTGAGACCTCCTCCAGCCAGAACAGCACGCTCTTAAAAAGTGAGAGCTGGCTTCCCTCGTCGAGGGGACTTGAGCAACCGAAAGCGCTCATGCCGCCATACCGTGCCGATTGCGTGGTGCTCGCATCATCTCCGATTGCTGGGAGCGAGAAGCCAGATGTGCACGGTTTGAAGTGATCGCCCACCGCATCGTTAGCTAAATGCTCCCAATACTCAGCTTCGGCGAGCAGTTTCCAACTTCGATCGGGATGATGCGCGGCGGTCTGACGGCACAGCGATGCCATCGCGCGCAAGCGACGCACAGTATCCATTTACTCCTCCCGTTATTCTTGTTTTTTTGCACTCTATTTTTTTCCACCCTATTTTCTATCTTTGCGTCGGAGTCATCATAGTTATGACTTAGAACCAAATTTAGCTCCACGAAGCGCTTTTCTTTCGTTGCGCCTGCAAATCGCGCCTCGATCACAATCAGCGCAATCCAGTACATTCATTCGCGATCAATGATCGGCCCCCCGGGCAAAGCGTTCCTATCGAGCATGCAGTATTTGCACTGCAAAGGTCCGTCATGGCCGTAATTCTACGAGATTGCGCGCCCGTAGTGTTTGGCGCCTACTTCCGATTGTTTTTATGACGATTAGCTTTCTTAGCGAGAGGTCATGAGCGTTAAAGCCATGATGGGCGACGATCCTTGAGAACCAACTGACTTTGCGCGGCGTGCATTCACTGACGTCATCCGACTACGAAGAAATCGTAGAACATTTGGTCGAACAGCCGAGAGAGCTCGAGCTTGGCTGGCCGCTCGCGAATTGGAGCCGTGTGAATTCAGCAATTCGGACTGGCTCGAATGGATGACCTGGTTTTCTGCATGACCACGCAAAAATGTATGTATGAACGATCATCACCAGTGCGGTCTCCGGTCAAAAATTGATCTGAAAGTTCAAGCCGCCATATACGCCTTTGCCGTAGTTGCTATCGCTGACATAGCCGAGCGAAACGCCCGTATTCATGCTGCCGACGGTAAACCCGGTAATGTGTCCTCCAAGTCGAAGCTGGTTGTAGGTCCAACTGCCTGAATAGGCCGCTTCAGGTCCCACAAAAATATTGGGGGCGATTGCAATGCCTGTCTTGCCCTGCGCGTAATAGAACTCGGATGCAGTATTGTAGTGTGCTTGGACATAGACCATCGTGTGGTCAGTTGGCTTGCCGTACAGCGAAGTGAGCACCTTCAGTCCGTACAGCTGCGCGTCGGATCGCGGCAAGCCAGGCGCGGCATAGACGTGACTGTTGACGCCCGTCACCCCGGCGGCGACAAGCCATGACCAGCCGTTCGGGGTGAATTGGTATCCCGCGAGCAGATCCAGCGTTGCATCGAGCCCGACGCGTTTCTGGCCGTCTTCGACAAAGCTGTAGCGGCGGGCTGAGGCAATGCCTTCCACACGCCAGCCAGGCTCCCACAAGGTCCCGAACGGAGAATACAAGGCCGTAAGGTCAGTGTAAAAAGCGCCGTAGGATGCAAAATCGCTGGTGCTCTGCAGGGAAAGGCGCGGCGCCTCCTCTGCGGCTGCGAGGCCTGCCAAAGTAGCCGTCAAGACCGAAGCGAAGCCCTTTAGCAACTTCACCGGCGTCGTCCGACGGCATGTCATCGGTGAAATGCCATGTGATTACACCTGAAGGCTCGACTGCTTAGCAAGCGCCGTCGCTTCTCCGCGCACGTAACGGCCGGTTTTTCGCACCGAGATACCAGCTCTGATATCTTCGATGGCATCGCGCCATCCAATCAGGCGCGAGATTCCATACAAGAGAAACGCGGCATTTGCTGCAGAGAAGCCAGAGAGGAGCACGCTACCTCCCCACAGATTGGCTGCAGCCGAAACAAGGGAAGTAGTCAGAAGACCGGCGAGGAAGATCAGATGGGACGGCGGCGCTGCGGTCCGGCCCTCGATCTTGGGAGTGCGGGCGAACGCACTTTTGCGCCCAGTAACTATTTGCTCCAGGGATCGGTAGACTCCAGCGAGATTAACAGGCACGAGCAACAGCGTCAGCGCATAGATCCGCACCGCATCCGACCATTTGTATCCGCAACGGAGAAGGTCTCGTCCATACAAGAGGTAATACGGCGCCGCAGCCAGCGGAAACCAGATGTTCGAGAATCCCTCGCCGAAGGGAATCACGAGAAGTAACAACAAGCCGACATTGGCGAGCGCGGGAGAGATTAGGTAGTGAGACCGAACGAATGTTTCGAGGCCACCCGCGCGGGCCGGGCTGCGATCACGCCAATGCGCAAGAAGGCTCGGTAATATGATCAGGCCGCCATTTGCCCAACGACGCCGCTGAATGACAAGCGCGCCGAAGTCAGGAGGCGTGGCGCTATATGCGAGCCGTTCGGGATGATTGTGCAAGCGCCATCCCTTTGCGACGAGGTCAATCGTCGAGCCCGTATCTTCAATAAGCGTTTTGTCTTGGATAAAAACGGGCACGGCATGACCACGCTCCGTCGTCATGGCTTTGATGTCGTGCAAAGCCGAATGGCGTAGCACCGCATTGGCGCCTACCCAGAAGGTTGCGTTGTAGGCAGTAAATCCTTGATGGACGAGGTATTGAATATCGGTCGTTGCAGCTGCAACCCGCTCCAGCATTGAAGGTGGATTCGGATAAGCGGAGTACGGCGTCTGTGCAATGGCGATTGCTGGATCTGCCTGCATAATGGAGACGAGCTTGCCGATATAGTTGGGCAGGATGATACTGTCGGCGTCAATGGTGAGGACGTAATCTGCCGCTGGCACAATGAGGTCTGCTTCGCCTTCGGGACAGTCTTTGAGAACCGGCCTGCCATCAGATCCCTTGGATACCTGAAAGGCGCGTCCAATCAGGCCAATATAGCTGTTGAGGTTCATGGCCTTATTCGGCGCATGAGAGAGGTTTCCAAATCGCTTGCGCTCGAAACAGCCGATCGGCACCTCGAAAAGGCTGACCAAACGTCTGTACTCGGAGCGAATGCGCTCAAGATCGAGGTCCGCTGGATTGCGAAGAGCGTCGGCAAGCCTCCGATATTCGGCATCGAGCTGACCGATGACTTCGCGAGCGAAAACTTCGTCTCCATGAGCAAACACGGGCTGAGAACGCTCCGCGTAAAGCAGCCCCAGCCCGCTCACGAAATCAGCGGCTTCTACGTAGAGTCCGGCGAGGACAATGCCCTCTTTCTCCAGGGAAAAGTCGGTCGAGGCACGGCGAAGGTTGAAGTCATCGGCGGCCGAGTGAAATCGCTGCGACACTCCACGGAAAAGATCATGCAGTTCAGAGACCAGAGCGCGCGCGGCCTCAAGTCCCGCCAAATCGGCCCCCTTGCTCGTCGGTGGATCGTCAAGGAGCAACGTGATTCGCCGATTCGGATGCTCGGAAAGAGCCGCCGACAAAATCGTCTGCATTATAACCGGGATCTGCTCTTTATAGGACGGTATGAGGATGCTGATCCGTGGCGCTTCCGTATCTTTGGCCGGGCGGCAGTGGTTTGCCTCCTCGCGGTGGGTGGCATGCCGTCTGATCTCGCCAAGTCGCGTCAGCTGATAAACGATGTTCCCATAGAACAGGCTGATCACGGCAGCACAGAAAACCAACGTTAGGAAGGCTTTCTGCAGGAAAGGGCCATTGAAGGCCGGTTCTAATCCAGAAAGCACAGTGGTGAGGCCAAGCGCAAACGCGAGCGTGCTCACGCCCGCGGCGAAGCGGGTCAACAGGATCTCGTGCTTCATTTAGGAATGATGCCCCAGTGATGCGGAAGTGCGGTGATGACGGATTTGCGGACGTCAAATGCGAGGTGAAAGGTGACGCAAATGCGGCCCGGTTCGTGGGAAAAAGTGGCAATCCCCGTGCATTTTACGGCATCCGCGTCTTTGAAAACCAAAGTCCGGCCGCCGCATCACGAGCGCTCAAGTTGCTGGAAGAGGCCGTGCAGTTGAACCCGAGATCTGCATCGGCATCAGGAAGAACGGGCAAAGCGCGTGTGGACATCTATCAGCCACTTGGAGTTTGGGATCCTTACGGCGCTGAGCCGCTCGCGCAAACAGCCGCCGCTATCCAGCCGCCTGCCAAGTTTGGATCGACTGCTAGCGACGTCATTCGGCGATTTTCGCTTTGGGTCAAAAGCGCCGTTTTGACCGGCCGTCGGTCGCTTCCGGTTTACCCCCGACTCCGGACAACTCGCCGCGACGCACTAACGGAAGCGATGGGCCATGAGTGGGCTGGTCTACCCAGCTGCGTCTGTTTCTCCGCGGCGACTCAAGGCAAAGCTAGCGTGGCGGGGCGCCGCCGACGGCGGATTTATTGGCTTGCCGATGCCGCAGCACTCGCCACGTATTTCGTGTAGAACTCGGCGACCCGGCCGCGCCACATACCGACGAACGCCTCCGACGTCACGTTGTCCACCGATTTCCAGGTGCGCTTGAAGGCCGGAAGTGCATTGCCCCAAATCGCCCGTTTGCACCACCTCTCACCCTTCTCCTTGCCTTCGCTGGTGGCGCACATTGATTTCCATGCGGTGCGAGCGGGCCGGCTGATGTGCTCGGCGGCGCCTTCCCAGCCCTGCTGATGGATCAGGTAGAGATCGCTCATGTCCGGCTTGCGGTGCGTGATCCACTCGAACTGGACGCCCTCGGTAATGATCTTGTAGGCGGCCGCAACGGCGTTATCCCGCGGACTGCGAATCTGCCCGAAGCCGAATTTGCCGAACTCATAATGGCTCAGCTGAAACAGGCCGATATACGAGCCGGTGCGTTGATTGGGGTTGAAACCGGATTCGATCTTGGCGACCGCCATCATGAAATTGACATCGAGACCAAACGCGTCGGCAGCGCGTTTGATCTCCTCAGTCGGCGTTCCCACCGGAATGTCCTTGAACGCACGCAAGACGATCTCCGCGGGTTTCTCGGCGGGCGGCAGTTCGGACCAGACGTAGTAAATCAGATGACGGAAATCCTGCGGCGACGCCGGTTTCGAAGCACCGCTGGACGCATCGCGTTCCGCCGGCAGCGATTGGACGACATCCTGTCCCAACGACGCCAATTTTGGCGCGACGGGTTCAGGGGTGATCTCGGCTTCGGTGCTTAGCGGCTTGGCGCCTGCTGACGTCACCGCGACAGGCTCTGCTCCTTCTGCCCGAAGCGCTGCCGCAAGTCTTGCGGATGCCTCTGCGTACGCCGCAGGCGTCACCACGTTCGCAGGAGCCGACGTGCGCGCTGCAGCCGGTATGCTCGCTGCCGCTTCCGGCAGAACATCGGGCAACGTCGCGGCCGGCCTGTTACCGGCGGCCAGAAAGAGTCCCACGGATGCGAGAACAGCCACGATGCAGCTGGTCTGCCAGACCTTCATTGCCCGAAATTCACCGATGGCTTCTGTATGAAGGCTGTTGGCATGGTCCTGCGGCCTGTGGGTGAGTACTCTTCGTAGAAACTTAAGGTTTAAATGTGGTGAACGAGAGCAGGGCGTTGTGCCTCGCGCTCGATGTGTCCCCTTTGGGTCACAGCGGCCCCTGGCGGGGAGACGCTCGGGGGGCTATGGGTCATGAGCGCCCTTCGTAGTGCCGGCCGGCTGCTTCCGGTCTACCCCTATGACCCGACAACCAGGACGCTGCCTAGACTTCGCGGATGGGCCAAGAGCCGAGGTCGGCTTCACAGGCAATAATCCGGTCATTAGCTATTGCTGTTGATGAACTTGGCTATCGTATCGACAGCCTCGGCCTGGATCCCAAAGTAGCCGTGCGCCGCTTTGCCGCTCGGATATTGGCCCCGGCGTAACTCCTCAGCTAATGTTGGTCCGTCGTTCGGTTCGATTGGAGGATTTTGGATGGCTGACGCTCGATGCAGCTGCGGTGCAGTCACGCTCTCGCTTCCGGAAGAGCCATCCAAGATAGTCGTTGCTTGTCACTGCCTCGACTGTCAACGCCGAACCGGCGCGCCGTTCGGTGTCGGGCGCTTACTACCCCGACGAGGTTGTCATCATCTCGGGAATCTCAAAGAAGTTTACGCACGCTGCCGCAAGCGGTGGGGAAATGCATAACTATTTTTGTCCACAGTGCGGCACAACAGTCTATTGGAAAGTAACCAATTTGCCTGCGCTGATCGGCGTTGCAGTGGGCACGATGGCGAATCCAAATTATCCAGCGCCAGTTATCTCGGTTTTTGAGCAATCGAAACATTACTGGGTTCAAATTGACGGCGCCATTCAACATTTCCGGGAAAACTACGTCGCGAAGGGATCAAACTGAGGCTACTCGCCTCTGCAACGGGCCCATTTCCTGCCATTTAGTGCGGGATCGAAAGGTCTAGATGACCAAGCGATTTGCCAGATGATCCCAGCCGCTTGCTCCATCCTCATTGAAGAGTTTGCGTTAAGAACTCCCGAATAAACAAGCGAGCTTGGTTGGTTGCAGCCTCGTCGTAAGCGAGAGTCGGGTCTTTTCCAACGCAAGCATCGTTATAGGTGAAGGGCTTCTGTGTCTCACGATTAATTATTGTATGGTCGCTATCCTCCGCCAAGCGGCACCGGCGCACCACAATCGCCCCCCTCGACACTACGGGTGTCTTGAAGACCGGAACATCGAAGTTGTGATGTGCGCCTTGATACTCAATCAGCGTGGCGTCTTTGCCCGCTTTTGCTAGTCGATCCACGTAGCTGCGACAGGCGTCAATGGAACTGTAGTTATCCTCCGTGCCAATGAGGATGCGAATGGGCTTGCCAGCCACGTCGCCGTCTTTGAGATATGTCGTCGTGCAGTCCGGATAGAAGGCAACGTGTGCTGAAAAACGCAAGTTATTGGCCGGGCCGAACGTTTCGTACAGCACATTCATGGCCGAGTAGAGTGCTGCCTGACCTCCTCGCGAGAAACCCATGATAGCAATGCGGTTCGGGTCAATTCGCGGGTGCTTGGCCAGTAGGTCGAGAGCCCGATAGGCGTCGACAACCATGTTGAGGCGGCCAAGTTGCGCTTGATCATTCACCGTCGTGACGATCCCGCGTCCTGAGAAGCTGTCGACTACAAATGAAGCTATGCCGAGTTGGTGTAACTCCTTCGACCAATCCTCCATCCATGCGGCGATACCGGCTGAGCCATGAAGTAGGACCACAGCAGGCAACTTTTCAGTTTTAGTTCTTGGGATACGCAACTCACCCGCAATAGTGACCGGTTGCCCATCTCTTCGACCAGCCAAAAGCTCTGGGTCTTTGAGAGTGACAGACGTGATCGGATAGACTTCTATTCGTGGCATTTGAGCGTTGGCCGTTAAGACCGTTGCCGCAAAAATCGACGCTGTAGCAATTCCTGTCTTCATCGCGCACTCCATCGAAATCTCATAGGCACTGGCAGGCCTTCGAAAGGCAGCTAAGGGCCAAAGGCGGACGTTCAGAACGTCCTGACAAATGGTCCCCGGAACTGACTTCTCGCTCGAAGCGTCAGGGCGGCCTTCTCCGCGTCGTGCGGGAAGATCCATTCCGCCGCCGACATCCAGGCCCGCAATCTTTGCGACTGTGCGGGATCGCCCACAGATCGGTAGAACCGGCCGGCCAATCGTGAGGCGGCCTGCACCCGGCTGGTCCGCTTCCATCTGAGATCCTGATACGCCTTGAGGCGCGCCGGAATCTCGTTGCGTTTGGCGTGCTCCAGAACGACGGCAAGCGCGAAGGCATCCTCATGGCTTGCGCGGCGCCCTGCCCAAAATGCGGTACCATCGGATGGGCGGCGTCGCCGAGCAGTGTCACATGTCCGCGCGACCAATACGGCAATGGCGGCCGATCGTAGATACCCCAGCGAAACGTATGCTCGAGCGCGGCAATTAAATCTCGGACCGGTGCATCCCAGCTCTCGTACTCGGCTGCGAGAGCCCTGAGATCTCCCGGTGCGGACCAGGTCTCTTCCATGTCATGCATGGTCGGGACGAACGCGACGATGTTGATCAGCCGCCCCTGCGACACCGGAAAGCAGATGAAGCTGCGGCCCTCGCCCATCCACATGTGCAGGCCGCGCAGCTCTGCGCCCCATGAAAGCTTTTGCGAGGGCACCAAGCCGCGATAGGCCACGATGCCTTCACTCTTTGGGTGCGCCGTCAGCCCGATGTGCCGCTGGACCACAGAATGGATGCCATCCGCACCGATAACCACGTCCGCACCGTAGACCATGCCATTGGCAAAGGTCAGTCGCGCTCCGCTCTGCGTAGCTTCGACGGCCATACAACGATGTCCGAACCGAACTGATCCCTTCACGGCGCCAAGAAGCATCTCGAGAAACTCGACGCGGTGAACCTGATAGCTCAGGACGGTGGGGGAGCCAGTGGAGATAGGCTCTCCCATTGACGTCCGTCGCGTTAGTCCCTGGCTCCTCGTGGTGATCTTCTCGAGCTCGCCGCAAAGCGCCGTGCGGTTGAGCAAGATGAGCGCATTCGGTGGGATGGACAGCCCGGCCCCGGCCTCTCGCGGCGACTCTGCGCCTTCGAAAACCGTCACGGTCATGCCCCGCGCGCTCAGCGCAACCGCCGCAGATAATCCGCCGACCCCCGCGCCGACGATTGCGATGTTCAGCCTTTCGGCCATTCGTTCAACCCACTTAGCCGAGCATTCGATTTCGCATAACGATGAATCGTCAATTGCCGACGACATCATCGAGCAGCACCCACCTGGTACCGTCGAAACGCGCCATCCTGGCCTTTCTCCAGCCGATCCGGCTCGATGGACTAACGTTGATGGTGATGCCCGGCAGAAATGTCGGCAGCTGGAGCTCCTGGATGTTAGTGGCCTGCTTGATGAGGTTCTCCCGCGATAGGTCGTGACCGCATTTCTTCAGGACCTCGACGATGATCTGAGCTGTTGCATAGGGGAAAATGGATTCCTCGACATCGTCGTTCGGCGCCCACTCCTTCATAAAGGCTCGAAACTCGCGCATGCCGGCATCGTCGTCCCACATCGGGTCTTCAGATGTCTTCAGCCAGAACGCGCTGACCGCCCCTTTCGCGGCTGCAAGTCCTGCAGGACGCAGGACGGCTGAAATGCTGCTGACGCCGGACAGAAGCACATGCTGGACCTTCCAGTTCAGCTCATGCGCCTTGCGGATGGCCTGAGCGGCAAAGCGCGCATTGGCGGCGTGAAACAACGTATCGGCACCGGAGGCCTTAAGCGCGACGATATGTGAGTCGACCGTCGGCTCCATGATATCGTAGGCAGCCTCTGCGACCACCATCGTAGAAGCGCGGGACCCGAGAGCGGCCTTAAGGCCGGCCAAATTTCCCTTCCCGAGATCGTCGTTCTGATAGATGACGGCGACTTTCGCATCAGGCTTGGTCTTCAGCAGATAATCGGCGTAGATCTTGGTCTCGACCGGCTGCGGCATCATGAACGTGGTGGTCCACGGCAGGTTCTCGGGATCGTCGAGCTTGGGCGTGCTCGCGAGCAGCAGGATCTGCGGAACCTGCTTGCTGTTGAGGTACTTCGCCACCGCAAGGTTGGTCGGCGTGCCGATCGATCCAACGATCGCCAGCACGTCGTCGTCCTCGACCAGCTTGCGTGTCTGCTGCACCGTTTTGGCCGGCGTGAAGGCGTCATCGAGCGACACGAGCGTCACCTTGCGGCCGTTGATGCCTCCGGCCGCGTTGATCATTTTGAGATAGGCCGCCTCGATCCGGCCGAAGCGGCTCAGCGACGAGATCGGTCCGCTATAGGGAACCGTCTGGCCGATCTTGATCTCAGTATCGGTGACGCCAGGGCCGTATTTCTTGTCCGCTCCGGCAACGGGTGCAAGACCGGCGATCGAGAAACTGAGGGTGGCAAGGATCAGGGGCCGGATCATGGGAGGACGCACCTCGGTTTGGCGGCTTCGATAACGTTTTGCTATCCCGGACTGTAAGATGATGCTGTAGAATTGTCGCTGCGTCCCGAAACTTTGCCGAAATTTTCCGAAAGAAGTTCACGAGCAGCCTTGTTGAAGTCGTCACACCATTCGATTGTCGTGGGCGACCGGGTCGTGGACCTGGCAAGTGAAACATTGCGGGACAGGTGCGGCGACGTCGTCCCCCTGCGTCCGCGCGCCTGGGCAGTGCTGCGGCTGCTTGCGGCACGGGCGGGGCAACTAGTGGGCAAGAACGAGATCATGGATGAGGTCTGGTCGGACTGCGAGGTCACGGAGGATTCCCTCATTCAGGCGATCGGCGACATCAGGCGAGCTCTGGGCGACGGCGGCAGATCGGCCCTGAAGACACTCCCTCGCCGCGGCTACATGTTGGTGGCCGATGAAAGGCCGATCGATACAAAAGTCGTCTCAGGCAATACGCCGCAGCCCGCCGGTATCGAAGAGCTATCGGGATATTCGTCAACGCCGCATCTGTCGATCATCGTCCTGCCTTTCGCCAATATCGGCGGTGATCCTGCGCAGGACTATTTCGTCGATGGCGTGACCGAAAGCCTAACGACAGATTTGTCGCGCATCGCCGGCTCGTTCGTGATCGGCCGCAACACCGCGTTTACGTTCAAAGGAAAACCGGTCGACGCCAGGCAGATCGGCCGCGACCTCAACGTGCGCTACGTGCTGGAAGGCTCCGTGCAGCGTGGCAGCAACCGTTTCCGCCTGAATGCGCAGCTCATCGATACCGAAACCGGGAGCCATGTTTGGGCGGACCGCTTCGATAAGCCGGCGGCCGAACTATTGGACATGCAAGACGAGATCGTGTCCCGGCTAGCCAACACCTTGAACGCGGAGCTCATAGCCGCCGAAGCGCGACGCGCGGAACGATCACCCCGCCCGGACGCGATGGATCTGTATTTCCAGGGCCGCGCGCTCCAGAACAAAGGCGTGACGCGAGCGCTTTTGACTCAGGCCAGGGATTTCTTTGCGCGATCCCTTGCACTCGATCCCGGCAGCATCGAAGCGGCTATTGCCGCCGCTCAGGTCGACGTGTCCGTGGGATCGGCCTTCATGGCCGATGACGTCAACGTGCACTTTGGCGCCGCAGAGGCGGCCTTAAACAGCGCGTTGCTTCATGCTCCCAATCATCCCAGAGCGCACATGCTTCTCGGC
Source organism: Bradyrhizobium glycinis (assembly GCF_016031655.1). Classification (GTDB taxonomy): domain Bacteria; phylum Pseudomonadota; class Alphaproteobacteria; order Rhizobiales; family Xanthobacteraceae; genus Bradyrhizobium; species Bradyrhizobium glycinis. Next base: position 50,012 of record NZ_JACCHQ010000024.1, on the reverse strand, counting down.
GCCGTGCAGATCCAGACGAATCGTATCGACAATGGTATCGCCCAATGCCGGCGGTCATTGGTGCTCGATCCAAATCTGGCCGATGCACATGGGTTTATTGGCCTCGGCAAGTATCAATCGGGACGAAGCGAGGAGGTCGAGGGGCACATTCAGGAGGCGCTCCGGCTGTCTCCGCGTGATACGCGCGCTTTCCTGTGGTACATGTTTGTTGGGCTGGCCAAGTTGAGCGTCAACGCAGATCGCGAGGCCCTCGATTGGTTTGGCCGGAGCCTCCAAGCGAACCGAAATCACGCGCTTTCTCATTTTCACTTTGCGACCGCCCTGGCCCTGGTGGGAGACCTTCAGGAGGCTCGATCGATCGCTACAGCAGGACTCGCACTCGATCCTGGCTTTACGATCCGTCGCTACCGCATCAACGCCAAAGGCGACAATCCAATCTATCTCGCGCGACGCCAACGCTGCTTTGAGGGTTTGCGCCTAGCCGGCGTGCCGGAGGGGTGATCCGCAAAAAAGAAGGCTGTTCAGGCAGCCGCAAATCTCCGCTCCGGGTCAAAACGCGAAGAACTCAGGTTTGGCGAATCTGGTCCGCTCTGCCGCGATGAGCGGACCTCCGTCAGACCCCACGCAACTTCGCAGAGGCCACAAGCCGCGAGCACCTCGAAGCCGGCAGCGGGTATCGCAGGCCCTTGCTGGGCTGCCGGCAATCAAGCGATCAGGGGCACCTCCGCCTGCAGCGAGCCTCGGAACGGATTGCGCGCGGGACGCGGTCGTGAGCTCGATGACGCTTGGCACAACGGAAGGGCTCCCGATCCCGGTCCTTCCGATGCTGTCATTCTGCTCCTGTTTTGCCCGACGAAGCAATGGTTTCGCAAAATCAGCAAAATGCGCAGCGATCATTCGTCGAGGTCGTGCTCGCTCGAGCAGCGAGGGCGCCGTGACGATCCACCCGTCTCGTCGCGCTCTAACTCGTTGATTTTGCTATCCCCGGCTACTGTGCATGGGGTTGTTTTCGAGCTTTTTGTTTTGGAGGGCGCGAAAGCGCCACCGACCCGCGCCCTATCCGGCTCTCGCGCGCTACTTCATCACCCGCAGGCCCTTGGTCGTGAACCGCTGCGTCCTGCCGCCGGGCCGCAGGGGGCGCTTGGTACCAGCCGCCTTGCCGGTGCCGGGCGGCTGGTGCGCAGGCACGAGCTGGTGCGGCTGCGAGCCGATCAGGTCGCGGCGGCCCATCTCGATCAAGGCCTCGCGCAGCAGCGGCCAATTGTCGGGGTCGTGGTAGCGCAGGAAGGCCTTGTGCAGGCGGCGCTGGCGCAGGCCCTTGATAGCCTCGACCTTGTCGCTGCCGCCGTGGCGCACGCCGCGCAACGGGTTGACGCCGGTGTGGTACATCGCGGTCGCGGTCGCCATCGGCGAGGGCAGGAAGGTCTGTACCTGGTCGGCGCGGTAGCGGTTCTTCTTCAGCCACAGCGCGAGGTTCATCATGTCCTCGTCGGTCGTGCCCGGATGCGCCGCGATGAAGTAGGGGATCAGGTAATATTTCTTGCCGGCGCGTTCGGCCGCTTCGTCGAACATGCGCTTGAACTTGTTGTAGGCGCCGATGCCCGGCTTCATCATCTTGTCAAGCGGGCCGCGCTCGGTATGTTCGGGCGCGATCTTCAGGTAGCCGCCGACGTGATGGGTGACGAGCTCCTTGATGTATTCGGGGCTCTCCACCGCGAGGTCGTAGCGCACGCCGGAGGCGACCATCACCTTCTTGATGCCTTTCGTCTCCCGCACCTTGCGATAGAGCCGGATCAGATCGTCATGCGAGGTGTTGAGGTTCGGGCAGATCTCGGGGAAGACGCAGGACGGCCGGCGGCACGCCGCCTCGACCTTCGGGTCCTTGCACGCCATCCGGTACATGTTGGCGGTGGGGCCGCCGATGTCGGAGATGACGCCGGTGAAGCCCGGCGTCTTGTCGCGGATGCGCTCGATCTCGCGCAGGATCGATTCCTCCGAGCGGTTCTGGATGATGCGGCCCTCGTGCTCGGTGATCGAGCAGAAGGTGCAGCCGCCGAAGCAGCCGCGCATGATCGTCACCGAGAACTTGATCATCTCCCAGGCGGGGATGCGCGCATCGCCATAGGACGGGTGCGGGGCGCGCGCGTATGGCAGATCGTAGACCGCGTCCATCTCTTTCGTCGTGAGCGGGATCGGCGGCGGATTGAGCCAGAGGTCGCGGTCGCCGTGACGCTGCACCAGCGGCCTTGCATTGCCGGGATTGCTCTCCCGGTGCAGCACGCGCGAGGCGCGCGCATAGGCTTCCTTGTCCTGCTCGACCTGCTCCAGCGCCGGCAGGCGGATCACGGTCGCCCCTGGCTTGCGCGATGCGCCCTCGTCGGCGGAATCGAGATCGTCGGCGTGCAGCTCGGTGTAATCGTCCGGGACCTTGCGGAACAGCGCCACGCCCCTGATGTCGTCGAGCTCGCGCGGGGCTTCGCCGGCGGCGAGCCGGTGCGCCACCTCGACGACGGCACGCTCGGCGTTGCCGTAGAGCAGGAGATCCGCCTTGGCGTCGGCCAGCACGGAGCGGCGCACCTTGTCGGACCAGTAATCGTAATGCGCGATCCGGCGCAGCGAGGCCTCGATGCCGCCGAGCACGATCGGGGTGTCCTTGAACGCCTCGCGGCAGCGCTGGGCGTAGACGATCGTGCAGCGGTCTGGCCGCTTGCCGCCTTCGCCGCCCGCCGTGTAGGCGTCGTCGCTGCGGATGCGGCGGTCCGCGGTGTAGCGGTTCACCATGGAATCCATGTTGCCGCCGGTGACGCCGAAGAACACTTTTGGTTTGCCGAGCGCCCTAAACGGCTCCGCCGAATGCCAGTCCGGCTGGGCGATGATGCCGACCCGAAAACCCTGCGCCTCCAGCAGGCGGCCGATGATCGCCATGCCGAAGCTCGGATGGTCGACATAGGCATCCCCGGTCACCAGCACGATGTCGCAGGCATCCCAGCCGAGCGCGTCCATCTCGGCGCGGCTCATGGGGAGGAACGGCGCCGGCTTGCGCGGGCGGGCCTGGGCCATCAGCGGCTTTTCGGCGGTGATCATCTGGGTGTCCATGGCGCCTACGCATAGGGCCGGGGGCGGGCGAATTCAACCGCTCGGTGTGCCGGTGACGGAAGTTCCGGCGCCGATCGGATCTGGCCGCAGGAACCAACCGCGTTCGTGAGCATTCTGGCTTAAGGGTTCGACGCGAGCCCGGGTTGCGCGCGCCTTCAATCGATTCGGCGCTCGTGACGTCGCCTCTGGCGATGGGGGAATCGTGGGTACGGTCATAGAGAACTTGCTGATGCGGAAGCAGAAGCTGGTGGAACAGCTCGAAGCGGCGCCATCGGTCGAGGATCGCGACAGGATCGAGCACCAGCTCGAGCAGATCAACACCGCGCTCGATTTTCTGGACAGGCCGGGATCGAAGGAGGAGCGGTAGAGCATGATCCGGAAAAGTGCGTAGCGGTTTTCCAAAAAGATCATGCTCAAAACAATAACGCGCTCAATCCACCTTCAGCGCCTTGGCATAGACGATCCCCGAATTCGTGATGTGCGTCGTCATCAGGCCTTCGAAGGCGACGAACTCGCCGCGCGCGAACAGATCGAGCAGCTTGCGGTGCTCATCGAAGGACGTGCGGGTGCGCACGTCGATCGGCGAGGTCAGATTGGTGCGGAGCGCGGCGACGCGGCCGGAGACGAGCTGATAGGATTCGGCGAGATAGCGGTTGCCGCAATGGGCGAACAGCGCCTCGTGAAACGCGGCATCGGCACGGCCATAGGCGATGTTGTCCTTGGCCGCGACGGCCGGCTCCATCGCCGCGATCGCAGCGCTCATGGTCGCAATCGCACCGTTGCGGTCGTGGCGGAAGGCGAGCTCGGCCGCCTTGGGTTCGAGCGCGATGCGGAAGGTGCAGAGCGCATTGATGTCGTCCGCGCTCGGCGTGAAGACGAAGCTGCCGACCTGCGGCCGGATCACGACGAGCCCCTGCGCCTGCAACTGTCCCATCGCCTCGCGCACCGGCGTGCGGCTGACGCCGAAAGAATTGGCCACCATCTCTTCCGAGATCGCAGCGCCCAGCGCGAACTCGCCGTCGATGATGGCCTGGCGCAGTCGCTGCATCACCCGCTGCGATAGCGATTTCGGCGTATCGAGCTTGAGCGATCGCATGGTGCGTTCAGATCACCTTGCCGGGATTGAGCAGGTGATCGGGGTCGAGCGCCGCCTTGAGCGTGCGCATCAGCGCGATCTCGGCCTCGCTCCGGGCATGGCCCAGCCATTGCTTCTTCAATGTGCCGATGCCGTGCTCGGCGGAGATGCTGCCGCCGAGCTTGCGGACGAGACCGTAGATGATCGCGTCCATCTCCTCCTTCGGCTGCTGCGCGACGGAAAGGCCGGTGACCCAGGAGACGAGATGCAGATTGCCGTCGCCGATATGGCCGTAATAGACACTCTCGCAGCCCTTGATGCCGTCCGCGAGCGCGGCCTTGCAGCGACTGACGAACTCGTCCATCCGTGCCACCGCAAGGCCGATGTCGTAGGCGATGTGCGGCCCCAGCACCTGGCCGAACTCGGCGCAGATGTCGCGCACGCGCCAGAAGCTCAGCGTCTGCGCCAGCGATTGCGCGACAGCGGCATCCGCGAGCAGCCCGCGTTCCATCAACTCCTCGAGCCAGCTCTGGAAGCGCGGCGCATCGACGCTCTCGTCGGTGCCCTGCGCTTCCACCAGCACGTAGAGACCGTGGCCCGCGGTGACCGGCGGCTTCACGCCGGCGCGCGCCGTGATCACGTCCCAATAATCCGGCCACATCACCTCGAAGGCGGACAGCAGCGGGCCGAGCCCTGAGCGCGCCGCATCGAGCAGCGCAATCACGGCGGCATAATCCTTCAACGCGCACAGCGCGGCCATGGTCGAGCGCGGCTTCGGGAACAGCTTCAGCACGACGCGGGTGATGATGCCGAGCGTGCCTTCCGAGCCGATGAACAGATGCTTCAGATCGTAACCAGCATTGTTCTTCATCAGCTTGTTGAGGCTGGTGATGATGGTGCCGTCGGGCAGCACCACTTCGAGACCAAGCACCAGCTCGCGGGTCATGCCGTAACGGATCACGCGGTTGCCGCCGGCATTGGTCGAGAGATTGCCGCCGATCGCGCAGGAGCCGCGCGAGCCGAGATCGAGCGGAAAGAAGAAGCCGGCCTCATCGGCCGCCTTCTGGATCGTCTCCAGCGGCGTGCCGGCTTTCACCGTCATCGTCATCGAGGCGCGATCGATCTCTTCGATGCCGGTCATGCGCTCCAGCGAGATCGCGACCCAGCCTGTTTCGGGCGAAGCGCCGCGGCACAGCCCGGTCAGTCCGCCCTGCGGCACGAACGGCAGACGCGCCTGCCGGCAGGTCATAATCGCATCGGCAACGCCCTGCGCATCGACGGGGCGGATCACCGCCAGCGGCGTCTGCGGCAGGCTCGCGCTCCAGTCGTTGCAATTGCGCGCCGGCACATCGGTGCCAACAAGCACCGCGGCCGCGCCGAGCCTGTCGCGCAACGCGCCGAGCAATTGGTCGGGGCGTCCGGCGGGGGTCACCATGTCCATGCGAGACCTCCTGAAGATCTGGCTGCGCCCAAGGCGCGGGGGATTTGCATCAATGTTGTATGTAAGGTACAAGAACAAAAGTAAAGTGAAAACAAGGTCTCGGCAAGCGCGGAAGATCGTTGAAGATCAGCGGCTTGGCCGGGGGCGGCAGCAAAGGGTGGTGTGATGACCGAGGCAATTCGCGGGTTCTGGGTGGCGTCGGCGACGCCGCTGGCGACGGACGGCAGTGTGGACATCGCCAAGCTCGCCTCTCACGCCAAGCAGCTGTTCAGCAAGGGCGTCGACGGCGTCGTGCTGTTCGGCACCACCGGCGAGGGGACCTCATTCAATGTCACCGAACGCATTGCGACAATCGAAGCGATGCTCAAGGCCGGAATCGCGGCGGAGCGCATCGGAATCGGCGGCGGCTTCCCTGCCATCACAGACAGCATCGCGCTGACGCGCGCCGTGCTCGGCCTCGGCCTGCGCCATATCCTATTGCTGCCGCCCTATTTCGACCGCAGCGTCACCGCCGAAGGCATCGAGGACGCTTTCGCTGCTATCATTGACGCCGTCGGCGACGATCGCCTGCGTGCCTATCTTTATCACATCCCGCAGATCTCGGGCGTTGCGATCCCGACCAATGTCGCTGCTAGTCTGCGCAAACGTTACGGCAACGTGGTCGCCGGTCTGAAAGACTCCAGCGGCGACTTCAAGCAGTTCCAGGCATTCCGTGCCGCCGCGCCGGAGCTTGCCATCACCGTCGGCAACGAAGCCGATATCACTCGCGCGATCGCCGCCGGCGGCGCCGGCACCATCTGCGGCATGGCCAACATTGCGCCGGAGCTGGTCAAGGCGATGGTCGACGGCAAGGACGTCGAAGCGCGCATGCAGGCGGCGATCGACATCGTGGTGAAATCGCCGTCCTTCCTCACGACGCTGAAGGCGATCCTTGCGGCGCAGACCGGCGATGCAAGCTGGCTGCGCGTGCGACCGCCGCTCCGCGCCTTGTCCGACGGCACCGCGCTCAAGCGGAAGCTCGACCAACTGGTGGAGCCCGCCATCGCGTGAGATCGCGATGGCGTCCCGACGTGCTCTCGCAATTTCACGTGCAGCGTGTCACGCACGGTGCACCGGCAATTTATGATTGCCGTTCAGCGTCCGCCTCCTCTTAGAATGATTCAACACTAGAGCGATTCAAGCTCGGCTACGGTTCTCCTCGATCTCGGCGGCTGTTACACGCGCACACTTCAATGCTCCTGACTTGAAGTGGAATGAACTTGCGTGCCTTCGTGGATGGCCAACGTGACAACGGCCATCGAACCCGTGCCGGCAAGAGCCGTGCAGGACTTCTCATGGGAGCAGCGGTGCTGCTCATCGAATATCCCTCCATCACGACGAGTGCACAGGCGCAATCGGCTCTGCCGCCGGTGACGGTGGAGGCGCCGGCGCCACGACCGAAGCCGGCACGTGCATCGGAGCAGTCGTCACGCCGCACGCAAACGGCGGCGCGCCGCCAGCCCAGTCGCAATCCCGCACCCACAGCGCCGACGCTGTCGGAGCGTGCCGCCGCGGAAGCCGCCGCGCAACAGGCCGCCAAGCTCGGCTATCGTGCGATGCCGAGCTCGACCACGCTGCGCAGCGGCGCCTCGCCGCTCGACACCTCGCAGTCCGTCAACGTGGTTCCTGCGCAAGTGTTGAAGGACCAGCTCCCGCGCAACATCGATGACGCTCTCGTCAATATTTCCGGCATCACACAGACCAACACGCTCGCCGGCACACAGGACGCGGTGATCCGCCGCGGCTTCGGCGACAACCGCGACGGCTCGATCATGCGCAACGGCATGCCGCTGGTGCAGGGCCGCAGCCTGAATGCCGCGGTCGAGAGCGTCGAGGTGCTGAAGGGGCCGGCCTCGCTGCTCTACGGCATCATGGATCCCGGCGGCATCGTCAACACCATCAGCAAGCGGCCCGAGCTCTATCAGCACGGCTCGGTCACGCTGCTCGGCTCGGCCTACGCGAACAACCGTAATGGCGCCGACGGCACACTCGACATCACCGGTCCGATCGGCGACGGCGGTCTCGCCTATCGCTTCATCGGCTACGGCGTCAGCGAGGACTATTGGCGCAATTTCGGTCGCCACAGGGAAATGCTGGTGAACCCGTCGCTCGCCTGGTACGGCGACACCACGACAGTCCAGCTCACCTATGAGCACCGCGAGTTCATCTATCCGTTCGACCGCGGCACCGCCTTCGTCAACGGCGCTCCGCTGGCGATTCCGAAGACTCGCCGACTCGACGAGCCCTTCAACAACATGTGGGGCGCCTCCGACCTGATCCAGGGCTCGGTCGAGCAGAAGCTGGACGACAATTGGAAGGTCACGGCGGCCTACAGCTACAACACCGAGACCTACAGCGCCAATCAGCTTCGCATCACCAGCGTCAACGCCAAGACCGGCGTCGAGACCCGGAGCAACGACGGCACCCGGAACTCGCTGAGCAACGCCAGCTACGGCACCTCCTATCTGCAGGGGGACGTCTGGGTGGGTGGCTTCCGCAACGAGATCCTGTTCGGGGGCGAGGCGCTGTATCGCACCATCGACCGTCACGATTTGATCCGCCAGGCGACGCCGAGCTTCAATTTCTACAATCCCGTTTACGGACTCGTCACGCCGGGCACGACCGTTTCGCCTGTTGACAGCGAGCAGACCGACAAGCTCGGCACCCGCGGCTTCTTCGCCCAGGACACGTTCCACGTGACCAACTGGCTGTCAGTGGTCGGCGGCGTGCGCTGGATGGAATACGAGCAAATCGCCGGAAAGGGCCGGCCGAAATTCGTCACGAACACCAACTTGTCGGGAGACAAGGTGCTGCCGCTCGGCGGCGTCATCTTCAAGCTGAACGACCAGCTCTCCTACTACGTGAGCTACACGCAGTCACTGAAGCCGACCTCGACCATCGCGCCCTTCACCGGTGCTCCCATCGGCTTCGTCGTCGACTCCACCATTCTGCCCGAGGAGGGCACCCAATGGGAAACCGGCGTCAAATTCGATGTCAACAAGCGGCTGTCCGGCACTCTGGCGGTCTACGACATCGAGAAGAAGAACGTGCTGGTCTCCGACCCGTTTTCCAGCGGCACGATCTTGGTACGAACGTCCGCGAAGGCGCGGTCGCGCGGCGTCGAGTTGGACGTGACCGGCAAGCTGAGCGATCAATGGAGCATGATCGGAAGCTACGGCTACACCGATGCCCGCCTGGAGAACGATCCCGTCAACGGCAACGCCAAGTTGCTGAATGCTGCGATGAACACGGCTTCGCTCTATCTCGTTTACGATTTCGGCGATGCGCTCCCCGGACGCCTGCGGCTCGGCGGCGGCGCGCACTACGTCGGTGACCGGCCGGGCGACTCCGCCAACAAGTTCTTCCTGCCGGCTTATACGGTCGCAGACGTCTTTGCGACTTACGACACGAAGATCGATAATCTGCCGGTGACCTACCAGTTCAACGTCAAGAACCTGTTCGACAAGGTCTACTACACGTCCAGCACCGGAAACGCGCTCAACGTCGCGATCGGCGACGCGCGGCGCTTCTCCCTGGCGGCGACGGTGAAGTTCTAGCCATGGCTGCACGGCTGGGCCACACCATCAAAGCCGCCCTGCTCCAGGTCCATTCCATCGCGGGCCTGGTGCTCGCGCTGCTGCTTGCCCTGATCGCGCTGACCGGCGCGATCATGAGTTTCGAGGACGAGATCGTCGCTCATCTCAACGCCGGCATCATGCACGTCGTGCCGCGCGAGACGCCGGCGCTGATGCCGGACGAGCTGGTCGCGCGACTGAAGGCGCGGCAGGATTTCGGCCAAATCTCGGGTCAAGTCTCGGGTCAAGTCTCGGCCGTCATGCTGTCGAGCGATCCGACTGCGGCCGCGCGGGTCCGCTTCGCGCGCGACGAGCAGGGCGCGCGGCCGAATTCGCTCTATGTCGACCCCTATGATGCGCGCGTGCTGGGTGTGCCGCGTGGCGAGGCGTTCTTCGCGACGGTTCGGAAGCTGCACCGCTGGCTGCTGATCCCTGGCGATGCCAAGGGCTGGGGACGCCAGATCACCGGCGTCGTCGCGCTCGGCCTGATCGTCATGCTGGTCTCGGGTCTCGTGCTGCGCTGGCCGCGTCGCGTGCGCAGCGTGAAGATGTGGCTCAAGCCCAATGTCGGTCTCAGCGGGCGCGGGCTGCACCGCTCGCTGCATGCGGTCATCGGCACCTGGGTTCTTCCGGTCTATCTGGTGATGACGCTCACGGGGCTCTGGTACTCGTTCGACTGGTACAAGGACGGCGTCGTTTGGCTGCTGGCGCGCCCGGAGATCAGTGCCGCGAAGATGCAGCCAAAAATGTCCGCGAAGGCGCCGCGTGCGGCGGCCCGTGCCGAGCCGGCGCAGCCGATCGGGTTCGACCAGGCCTGGACGACGTTCCGGCGTGAGGAGGGCGACCGCTTTGCCAGGGCTCTGCTGACGCTGCCGCCAGGGCCCGGCACGGTGATACGGATCAGGTCGTGGGGAAGGGACCGGGCGCTCGACACCTCGCGCGATGAATTCCGCATCGATGCCGTCAACGGTCAGTTGGTCTCCGCCGAGCGCTATTCCGACAAGACATTCGGCGAGAAGATCATCGCCAACGTGCTCGATATCCATCGCGGCGCTGTCCTGGGCTGGCCCGGCAAGCTGGTGTTCATGATTGCCGCCGCCCTGATGCCGCTGTTCTCGGTCACCGGCATTTTGCTCTATCTGTCGCGCCGCAAGTTGCGACGCCCGGCGCAGGCGCCGCTGGGGCGGCTGGTTCCGGGCGAGTGAGTTGCTGCCGAAGGGCTAGCCAACACCTCGACAATCGTTCAAAAGCCCGTGGCACGTCCTTATCAGGTTTTCGCCATGAAGCTTCCGACCGTCACCCCCGCCGATATCCGCCGCGCGCTGCTTCTGCGCGAGGAGATCGCGCTGCTCGATCTCAGATATGAGGCAGCGTTTGCTACCGGCCATCCGCTGTTCGCCGCAAACATGGCCGCCGACCGGATTGCGATCGAGGCCGAGCTGCGGCTGCCGCGCAAGGACGTGGCGATCGTGCTCTATGATGACGGCGAGGGGCTGGTCGCCTCCGGCGCCGAGCGTCTGGCTGCACTCGGCTACAGCAATGTCAGCGCACTCGCCGGCGGGTTGAGGGCGTGGCACGATGCGGGCTTCGAGGTGTTCGAGGACGTCAATTCCTATTCCAAGGCTTTCGGCGAGCTGGTCGAGGCGCGTCGCCACACGCCCTCGCTGAGCGCCGACCAGGTGGCAAAGCTGATCGCCGACAAGGCCAATATCGCCATCCTCGACGTCCGCCGTTTCGACGAATATGCGACCATGAACATCCCGGGCTCGGTCAGCGTGCCCGGCGCGGAGCTGGTGCTGCGGGCAGGCAAGGCCGCGCCTGATCCCGACACCACCATCATCGTCAACTGCGCCGGCCGCACCCGCTCGATCATCGGCACCCAGTCGCTGATCAATGCCGGCGTGCCCAACAAGGTGCGGGCGCTGCGCAACGGCACCATCGGCTGGACGTTGGCGCGGCATGCGCTCGATCACGGCGCCGACAGGCGCGGTGCGATCGGCCCGTTCGAGGGCGGCCCGGCCAATGCTCGCGATGTCGCCTATCGCGCCGGTGTCCGCCATATCGGTGCCAGCGAGATGGCTGCGCTTGCCGCGCAGACCCATCGCACGCTCTATCGCTTCGACGTGCGTGAGGCGGAAGAGTATGCGGCCGGGCATCTCCCCGGCTTCCGCCATTATCCCGGCGGCCAGCTCGTGCAGGAAACCGACATGGCCGCGCCCGTGCGCGGCGCGCGCATCGTTCTGACCGACGACAGATGCGTCCGCGCCGACATGACGGCGTCCTGGCTGGCGCAGATGGGCTGGGAAGTCTACGTGCTCGAAGGCGGCTATGACGGCGCGCTGGAAGTCGGTCCACCGTTGGTCATGCCGAAGCCCGACCCGACCCACCGCTACCGCCGGCCCTATGAAGGCACCGATGTGGCTGAAGCTGCGATGCAGGCCTATCTCGATTGGGAACACGGCCTCGTCGAGCAGCTCCGCCGCGACGGCACGCACGGCTTCTACGTGATTTGACCTGGGCGCGCGAATAACGGGCCTGGTACACCAAGCACCGCTCCGGCCATCTTCTCCCCGTATCCGTTCCCTATTGTGCTGCGCACCGCCCGCGGTCTATGAGCTGCGGCAAAGCTGCCATTTACGGAGATGTCATGTCCGCCCCAGGCCAAAGCCCTGAGCGAAGCGCCAAGGCGCTGCTGCTCGAAGGCGTCAATGATAGCGCTGTCGATCTGTTCAGGAGCGCGGGCTTCACCAATGTCGAACGGCTGACCAAGGCGCTGGACGGCGCAGATCTGCGGCGCGCGCTCGAGGGCGTGTCGCTGCTCGGCATCCGTTCGCGCACCCAGATCACCGAAGAGGTGCTCGGGGCGGCCGGCCAGTTGCTCGCGATCGGCTGCTTCAGCGTCGGCACCAACCAGGTCGATCTTTCGGCGGCGCGCAAGCGCGGTATTCCCGTCTTCAACGCGCCGTTCTCCAACACGCGCAGCGTCGCCGAGCTCGTGATCGGCGAGATCGTGATGCTGCTGCGGCGGATCTTTCCGCGCTCGGTGTCGGCCCACGCGGGGGGCTGGGACAAGTCGGCGGCCGGCAGCCGCGAGGTGCGCGGCCGCACGCTCGGCATCGTCGGCTACGGCAATATCGGCTCGCAGCTTTCGACCTTGGCCGAAGCGATGGGCATGCGCGTGATCTATTTCGACCGCACCGACAAGCTTCGCCACGGCAACACCGAGCCGGTCGAGAAGCTCGAAGATCTGCTGGCTCAGAGCGATGTGGTCAGCCTGCACGTGCCGGAGACGCCTGAGACTGCGGGCATGATCGGCGAGAAGGAGCTGCGGGCCATGAAGCCGGGCTCGTTCCTGATCAACAACAGCCGCGGCACCGTGGTCGATCTCGATGCGCTGGCGCGCGCCTTGCACGATGGCCATCTCGCCGGCGCGGCTGTCGACGTCTTTCCCGTCGAGCCTTCGTCGAATGCCGATCGTTTCAAGAGTCCCATTCAGGGCCTCGAGAACGTCATCCTCACCCCGCATATCGGGGGCTCGACTGAGGAGGCGCAGGAGCGGATCGGCGGCGAGGTGGCGCGCAAGCTGGTCGACTATTTCATCACCGGCTCGACCATGGGCGCGGTCAACTTCCCGGAGGTGCAGCTGCATCTTCGTCCCTCCGGTGCACGCTTCAGCCATGTCCATCGCAACGTGCCGGGCATGCTGCGGCGGCTGAACGAGGTCTTCCTTCAGCGCGACATCAACATCGCCGCCCAATATCTGGAGACCGCCGGCGACCTCGGCTACGTCGTGCTCGACGCCGATCTCGGTGGACAGGATTCCGGCGAGCTGCTGCAGCAGATCCGCGGCCTCGAGGGAACAGTCGGCGCGCGGCTGGTGTTCGAGCATTAGTGGCTTGTTGACTGCCGTCGAGAGGTCGCATTCAATGCGATCTTCGGACAGACGAACGAACAAAAGTTGGGTGGAAACAATGACGCTGACGAGGGCGAAGCTGTGCGCATGGCTCCTCGGGACCGCAGCTGCGTTGAGCGCGAACGCCGCGTGCGCCGCGACATTGGCGGAAGACGCCGAGACCGTCTGCAACGGCCTCGTCGGTGGCGCTGACGCCGTGAAGATCGATTCCGCGATCCTGCAGGCGCCGTCGCAACTGGCCGTGGCCGAGCGAGGGCCGACGCCGTCGGGGCGCATCACACCGGCCAATCCGCGCTTCTGCAAGGTGCTCGGCCATATCGATCCCACCGATCCCAAGGCGCCCCCGATCAAATTCCAGGTCAACCTTCCCGTCGAATGGAACGGTCGCTCGCTGCAATATGGCGGCGGCGGCTTCAACGGCGTGCTGATCACGGGCCTTGCGCTGCCGCCGGCCTACCCCTTCGACAAGCCGTCGCCGCTGGCGCGCGGCTTCGTCACCTACGGCACGGACTCTGGCCACGAGACCAAGCAGGGCGAGCCGCCGCAGGTCTTTGCGCTGAACGACGAAGCCTTCGAGAATTTCGCCCATCGCGCCTACAAGAAGGTGCGCGACGCTGCGGTCGGGCTGATGCAGCGGGCCTACGGCAGGAAGCCGGAGAAGATGTACTTCATGGGCTCGTCCGAGGGCGGCCGCGAAGGCCTCACCATGGCGCAGCGCTATCCGGATGATTTCGACGGCATCTTCGCCCGCGTGCCCGTGATCAACTGGGTCGGCCTGCAGCATGCCGGCACGCGCTCGGGTCTCGTCACCATGGGCGAGGGCTGGATCAACCCGGCACAGGTCAAGCTCGTCGGTGAGGCCGTGCGCGCGGCTTGCGACAAGGCCGACGGCTCCGACGATGCGCTGGTGCAGGATCCCGTCGGCTGCAAGGCGGCATTCAAGGTCGAGACGCTGCGCTGCGCGGCCGGGCAGAGCGGTGACCAATGTCTCACCGACGCGCAGATCAAGGCGGTGAACACGCTGCATGCCACCTACAAATTCCCGTTCGCGCTCGCCAACGGTCTCGACGACTATCCGGGCTGGGGCGTCTCCGGCGAGGACATCCCCGCGGTCGGGCCGACCGGCGGCTGGGTCTCCTGGTGGCTCGGCACCGCGCCGCCGGCACAGCCGCCTGCACCGAACAACGGCATCGCCTGGATCTACGGCGCCGGCGGCATCCAATATGTCTTTGCGCGCGATCCCAAGCTCGACGTCACCACCTACAAGGTGGAAGAGCACAAGGCGCGGCTGCTCGAGGTGTCGAACCTGATGGATTCGACCGATCCTGATCTCAGCCGTTTCCGCGCGCGGGGCGGCCGGCTGATCGTGCTCGAGCACATGGCCGACTACGCCCAGAGCCCCTATGCCGGCATCCGCTATTTCGAGAGCGTCGAGCGCAAGATGGGCAAGGCCGAGACCGCCGAATTCGCGCGCCTCTACACCGCTCCCGGCGTCGATCATGTCGGCTCCGGCGCGCCGGCCAATGTCGACATGCTGAGCGTGCTGGTCGACTGGGTCGAGAACGGCAAGGCGCCCGGCGACCTCGTCGTTGCCGAGCAGAAGGTCGAGGCGCCGTCCTTCGCGACGTTGCGCGCACTGCCGCTATGCCGCTGGCCGGCCTGGCCGCACTACAAGAGCGGCCCGGTGACGGAGGCATCGAGCTTCACCTGCGCGCCCTAAGGCGCGACAGGCCGGATGGATGACAGCGAACGTCACTCCGCTGCCATCGCCTGAGCCGCGCCGAGCAGACGCGCATTGAGCCGGCCGCCGGAGAACAGCATGTCGTCGAGGGCTTCGTCGATATCGGCCGAGACGATCGACTTGCCGCCGTCGCGCGCCAAGCTCGCTTGCGCCAGCCGCCGCATCAGCTCCTTGATGAAGGCGCAACTCGTCCCCTCGCTGCGGCGGGCAGCCTCGATGACGATCGCGTCGTCGAGCGGCAATCCCTTGCCATACAGGCGCACTAGCTTCTTGCGGCCATTTTCGTCGGGGAGTGGCACTTCAATGGCCTGGTCGATGCGGCCGGGGCGACCGGCAAGGGCGGCTTCGAGGTCCTGTGGCCGATTGGTGGTGAGAACGAAGAGGATGTCGGCATCCTGCTTCAGCCCGTCCATCTCATTGAGCAGCCTGTTGAGCATGGATTCTTCGCACGGCCCCATGTTGCGGCGGTCGCGCGCGATCAGGTCGACGTCCTCAATCACCACCATGGAGGGCTGCAGCAGCCGTGCCAGGCTCATATAGGCGCTGAGAAGGCCGATCTGCTCAGCCGTGATGATCAGGGTGGTTTGTTCAGGCAGATGCGTTGCGAGATAGCGAATCGTATGGGTCTTGCCTGTGCCGGGCGCTCCATAAAGCAGGATGCCCTTGCGCGTCGATTGCCCAAGCCGCCGCAACTGCTCGCGGGTGCCGACTGAAATTCAGTACATTGCGATCGAGCAGCCGCAAAGTCCGCTCCGGCAGGATCACCTCGTCGCGTCCGACGGTCGGCAGCCGGTGCACATTGATGCCGCTGGACTGGCCGCGGTCGTCGGAAGACGCCTCGAGCGACAGGATCTTGCCGCGATAGGTGCGCGACGCCTGCACGGCGTTTTCGAGCTCTCCGAAGCAACGCTGCACCACGGTCGCCCCCGCGCTTCCGGCGGACACCATGATTTCGATCCGGACGCCGGCCTGGCGACCAGGTTCGCGATTGGCGCAGAGCAGGACCGCATATCGCAAACCGTCCAGCTCGCAAAGCCACAAACCGTTGTCGAGGCATCGGGACGGACTGCTCTCGCCAACATCACCTCTGAATATTGCAGCGGTGCGATCGCCACGGCGGCTCGATCGTCGCTGAGCAGGCGCGCAAACGAAAGCGTCTCGTAATGTGCCTCGGCGAGTCCGAACAAGTCGACGTGCGCTCCCAGCAGCTTCTCAAGCGCGGCTTGGACGTCCACTCGCATGTGGCCGGGAAATTGCCGGGTGGTCGTCACGAGCTTGCTGAGCGGAACGTCCTCGAAGTACGCGTCCAGAACTCCGAACGCATAGGCGAGCTCACCTTCCGTTGCTTGCTCTTGGTCTGCCTCTTCCGCCTGCTCCTGCCCCTGCGTCACGGCGTTCCTCTTCTCTGCAACTGAAACGAGTGTAGAACAAATAACGAACATGAGAGCGAGAGAACGTCAAGCGCTTTGACAAGGAAATTGGCAGGCGCTATTTTACTTCGCATGCGAAATAACGGCGCCGGCACGGGGCACCATCGGCTGATCTACCTGCTGAGTGTCGCCCATCGCCGGCTGCAGCGCTGGATGGTGGCGCGGCCGGAGAGCGAGGTGACGCCGGCGCAGGCCGGGCTGCTGTTCATCCTCGGCAAGCAGGACGGCATCCTAATGGGCGAGGCGGGCGCGGCGCTCGACATGGGGCCGGCCGGCATTTCCGGTCTCGTCGACCGCACGGTGGCCGCGAAGCTGGTCGAGCGGCGGGCCGATCGCGACGACGGTCGCGCCTTTCGCATCTGGTTGACGCCGAAGGGGCGCACCGCGCTGGCACAGGCGAAGACGAGCGCAGCGGAGGTCAATGCGGCGCTGACGGAAGGTTTCACGGCCGCGGAAATCGACATCGTCGCACGCTGGCTGACGAGCATTCAGGACAAGTTTCCAAGAAGTTCAGATGAATAACCACGGAGCAGACGAATGACCGAGCACGTCCGGATCGAGAACAGCGGCGGAATCCTCACCCTTACGCTGGCGCGTCCCGACAAGAAGAACGCGCTGACGGACGCGATGTACGGCAAGCTTGCCGACACGATCGAGGCCGCCGAGCTGGACCCGTCCACCCGCGTGATCCTGATCCGCGGCGAGGGCGACATGTTCACCGCCGGCAACGACGTCGGCGAATTCGCGGCTGTCGCGGCCGGCATGTCCGAGGGCAGCCGCAACGTGGTTCGCTTCATCCAGTCGCTGGCGTGCTGCATCCGGCCGCTGGTCGCTGCCGTACAGGGCCGTGCCGTCGGCGTCGGCACCACGATGCTGCTGCATTGCGACCTCGTCGTGCTCGCCGACAATGCGCAATTGTCGACGCCGTTCGTCAGCCTCGCGCTGGTGCCCGAAGCCGCCTCCAGCCTATTGATGCCGGCGCGCATCGGCCACGCGCGCGCCTATGAGATGTTCGCGCTTGGCGAAACCGTGCCGGCCAAGTCCGCGCTGGACTGGGGCCTCGCCAACCGCGTGGTGCCGCTCGACAAGCTCGACGCCGAAGCGCTTGCGCTGGCGCAGCGTCTCGCCCGCCAGCCGGCCGGGGCCCTCATCGCGACCAAGCGGCTGATGCGCAACGGCGAGGCGCTGGTCGCGCAAATGCAGGCCGAAGGCGAGCAATTCGCGCAGCGCCTGCGCACCGCCGAAGCGCGCGAGGCGTTTACAGCGTTTGCGGAGCGCCGCCCGCCGGATTTCACGAAGGTGGCGTGAGCCTGCCGTCTCCACAGCGGGCAACTCCGCGGCGCGCTTATCATTTGATATAAAGCTTAACGAAACTTTGGCATGTGGCCGTGCAAGATGCCCGCTCGCGGCGAGCGGGTCTTTGGGTCCATGTCCATTTTTAAGAAATCGGTAAGCACGCTCCTTCTGGTCCTGATGACGCTGCTGGCGGCCGGCGCGCTGACCAGCACGGCCATCCAGATGGGCGGGGCTTTCGGCCGGTACAGCGACAGTCTGGAGACCGAGCGGCTCGCGAATGCCGACAAGTCGATCTTCCATGGCGTGGTTGCCCTGCGCAGCAATCGTGGCGATGCCCAGAGCGCGCTGCTCGGCGAGGACGATCCGCGCGCCAAGCTCGGCGTTGCCGAGAAAGCCGAGCAGGCCGGTTTCGACGCCATCAGCGCTGCGCTCTCCACCGTCGAATTCGCCCGCCGCGACGAGCTCGCCAGCACGCTGAAGCAGCGCTGGAGCGAGGCCGCACCAAAATTCCAGTTGTTCTACGACGAGGCCAGGCTGCCGCGCGCCGAGCGCAAGCTGGAGCGCACCGCACCCTGGTACGATGCGGTCACCAAGGTGATCGAGACCGCCAATCTCGCGTCCACCGCGGTGTCGAACCGCGCCTGGATGAACGATCCTTACATCGCCCGCATGATCCAGGCCCGCCGCCTCGCCTGGCAGGTGCGCGACCGCTACGGCATCCAGTGCTCGACCCTGCGACCGAACGTCAACGCCAGCAAGCCGCTCGACGACACCCAGAAGCAGACCGTGGCCGGATGGAACGGCGTCGTCACAGCCGGCTGGACCGGCATGGAGGAGCTGCTGGCTGCGCCCGACGTGCCGGCCGATCTCGTCAACGCGGCCAAGGAGGCGAAGGCCAAGACTGACGGCGCCCTCAAGCAGATCGGCGAGCTCACCAAAGGCTTCGACGGCAGCGGCCGTCCCGCGATGCCCGCCTCGGAATGGAACGCGTTGTGCCAGTCTCCGTTCGCCTCGATCGTCGCGGTCGCGAGCAAGGCGCTCGACCTGTCGATCGCGCGCGCGGAGGCGGTTCAGGCGAAAGCGCTGACCAATCTCATCGTGCAATCCTTCGCGTTCCTGCTCGCGCTGGCCGTGACCCTGGCCGGTGTGTTCGTGGTCCGCAACCGCCTCATGCGGCCGGTGCGGGCCATCCTCGACGCGATCGCCCGCATCAGCGCGCGCGACTATGCGACGCCGGTGCCGCAATCGCGGCATCCCGACGAGTTCGGCACCATGGCGGCCGCGCTCGAAAGCCTGCGCGAGAGTGCGGCGACCGCGGAGCGGCTCGGCCGGGAACGCGAATCGCAGCAGGCGCTTCAGCTCGCCCGCTCCGGCACCGTCGATGCCGCCTGCCGCAGCTTCGACGATACGGTGCAGGCGGTCATCCAGAGCGTTGCGGCCTCGACGCGCGAGCTCGATGCCACCGCAAGCGGCGTGCGTTCGCTGGTCCTGGAATCGAGCAGCCAGACCGCGGCGGTCTCCTCGGCAGCGGAGCAGGCCACCAATAATCTCGAGACCATCGCCGCCGCGACCGAGGAGCTCTCCGC
This sequence comes from Bradyrhizobium glycinis, assembly GCF_016031655.1. Lineage (GTDB taxonomy): Bacteria > Pseudomonadota > Alphaproteobacteria > Rhizobiales > Xanthobacteraceae > Bradyrhizobium > Bradyrhizobium glycinis. The sequence goes on along the minus strand of NZ_JACCHQ010000024.1, from coordinate 30,820 downwards.
ATCGGTGGGCGAGATCTCCGCGCAGGTGCAGTCGAGCGCCCGCGAGGCCCGCGAGGCGGTGGCCCAGGCCGAGCAGACCAATGCGACGGTCGAGATCCTCGATCAGACGGCGAGCCGCATCGGCGAGGTCGTGAAGATGATCAACGCGATCGCGGCCCAGACCAATCTGCTGGCATTGAATGCCACCATCGAAGCCGCGCGCGCGGGCGAGGCCGGCCGCGGCTTCGCCGTGGTTGCGGGCGAGGTCAAGAGCCTCGCGGCGCAAACTGCGACGGCGACGGAAGAGATCTCGCGCCAGGTCGAGGAAATCCAGGGCGCCACCGGCCAGGCGGTCGCCGCGATCCGCTCGATCGGCGGGGCCATCAGCGGCATCGACGAGAAGATGACGGCGATTGCCGCCGCGGTCGAAGAGCAGCGTGCGGCCACGACGGAAATCTCGCGCAACTTCCAGCAGGCGGCCCAGGGCACCCGCGAGGTCACCGACACGATCGGCAGCGTCGCCAGGCTCAACCAGGAGACCGGCAATGCCGGCACGGTGCTGTCGGAGTCGGTCAAGAAGATGTCGGCGGATGCCGATCGCCTTCGTGTCGCGGTCGAGGGCTTCCTGGGCGCCGTAAAGAGCGCCTGATTTTCGTACTCTTTCCACCGGACGTCGCGCGGGCATTGCCGCAGCTCGGCACTGCAGGTACATCTGTGCCGTCTCGCTCCCGCGGGCGCAGCCACAGACGCAAGACACATCAGGGATGGAGAGTTCGATGCCGGTCACCCCACACAAGGCCCAACGCCCTTATCGCGGCGTGTTCCCGGTCGCACCCACCATCTTCGACGAGCGCGGCGAGCTCGATCTCGAGGGCCAGCGCCGCTGCATCGATTTCATGATCGATGCCGGCTCGCACGGCATTTGCATCCTCGCCAATTTCTCCGAGCAGTTCGTGCTCACAGATGCCGAGCGCGAGACGGTGATGCACACGGTGCTGGAACATGTGGCCGGCCGGGTTCCCGTGATCGTCACCACCACCCATTTCAGCTCGGCCGTCTGCGCGGTGCGCAGCAAGCAGGCCGAGGCGGCCGGCGCCGCCATGGTGATGGTGATGCCGCCCTATCACGGCGCGACCTTCCGCGTCCCCGAGAGGGGCATCGTCGAGTTCTTCAAGGTGCTCTCCGGCGCGATCGACATCCCGATCATGATCCAAGACGCGCCGGTGGCCGGCACGCCGTTGTCGGTCGAGCTGCTGGCGCGGCTGTCGCGCGAGTTTTCCAACATCCGCTATTTCAAGATCGAGGTGCCGGGCGCGGCCTCAAAACTTCGTAGCCTGATCGAGGCGGGCGGCAAGGACATCGAAGGCCCCTGGGACGGCGAGGAGGCGATCACGCTGCTCGCCGATCTCGACGCAGGTGCCACCGGCGCCATGACCGGCGGCGGCTATCCCGACGGCATCCGCCAGATCATCGATCCCTATTTCGCGGGCGATCGCGAGAAGGCGAAGGCCGCCTATGAGCGCTGGCTGCCGCTGATCAATTACGAGAACCGCCAATGCGGCCTGATCGCCTGCAAGGTGATGATGCAGGCCGGCGGCGTGATCAAGTCGGAGGCGGTGCGGCATCCGCTGCAGCCGCTGCATCCGGCAACGCGGGCGGGGCTACTGGAGCTCGCCAAGGAACGCGACGCACTGGCGCTCAGGTGGGGGAAATAGCTCTCGCCTCCGTCATTGCGAGGAGCCCTTGCTACGAAGCAATCCAGGCTGCTTCCGTGGAAAGACTCTGGATTGGCTTCGCTCCGCTCGCAATGACGAGGGCCGCCCGTTTCGCCTGAAGGCGTCGAATTAGCGTGGGCCGGGCCGTTTCCCATCGCCCGCCGATGGCATATTGTACGCTCGCCAACCGACCCTGCGGAGAGTCCCAAGACATCGCGCAACAGCTCTTCTTTTGCCACTATCCCGAGCCAGGTTGGTGCAAAACCGACAGAACAGGGAGGCAGTGCCATGACGATGAGGCCAGATCCCACCTTTCACGCATCGCCCAAGCTTGCGATGGAAGCGCCTGCGGAGAACTTTGCTTACACCTTGCTGCTCAGTCCGGATTTCTCAAAGCCGGATGCTCTCGCGGTCATCGACGTCAAGCCGGGATCGCCGACCTATAGCCAGATCGTTCACACCGTGACGATGCCCAACAAGGGCGATGAGTTTCATCACTTCGGCTGGAATGCCTGCTCCTCCGCCCTGTCGCCGCTCGCTGGACACGCCTTCATCGAGCGGCGCTATCTCATCATCCCCGGGCTGCGCTCGTCGCGGATCTACGTCATCGATACCAAGCCCGATCCGACCCAAGCCAAGATCCACAAGATCATCGGGCCAGAGGAGGTCTTCAAGAAGACCGGCTACTCGCGGCCGCACACGATCCATTGCGGGCCGGACGGCATTTACGTGAGCACGCTGGGCGGCGGCGGCAAGGACGGCACCAACGGGCCTCCGGGCGTCTTCATCATGGATTGCGAGACGTTCGAAGTTCTTGGACGATGGGAGATCGACCGTGGCCCGCAGACGCTGCATTATGATTTCTGGTGGAATCTGCCGCGCGATTACATGGTGACGAGCGAATGGGCGTTACCGCCGCAGTTCGAGAACGGGATCGTCCCGGAAGATCTGCTTGCGAATAAATATGGCCATCGTCTCCACTTCTGGGACCTTCGCGCCCGTCGCAACGTCCAGACCATCGACCTCGGCGCCAATCATCAGATGGCGCTGGAGGTGCGGCCGGCGCACGATCCGGTTCGCGAGTACGGCTTCGTCGGTGTCGTGGTCGACACCACCAACCTCGAGGCGTCGATCTGGACCTGGTGGCGCGAGGATGGAAGATTCCATGCCGAGAAGACGGCGACGATTCCTCCCGAACCCGCGCCCAAGGAGAAACTGCCGCCGCTGCTGCAGGGATTCGGCGCCGTGCCGCCGCTAGTGACGGACATCGACCTGTCGATGGACGACCGGTTTCTCTATGTCTCGTGCTGGGGGACGGGTGAGATGCGCCAGTACGACGTCAACGATCCCAGAAAGCCGAAGCTTGCGGGCTTAGTCCACATCGGCGGCATCGCGCGGCGCACGCCCCATTCGAACGGAAAGGCCTTTGCGGCGGGTCCGCAAATGGTCGAGATCAGCCGCGACGGCCGGCGCGTGTACTGGACCAATTCGCTCTATTCCACCTGGGACGACCAGTTCTATCCGGACGGGGTTCCGGGCGTGGAAGTCATGGCCAATGTCGGTCGCAACGGCGGCCTCGAGCTCGACAAGGACTATTTCGTGAGCTTCCCCGACGGATATCGTGCGCACCAGATCAGGCTCGAGGGCGGCGACTGTTCGACGGACTCCTTTTGCTACCCGTCGGTCTAGATGGGATGCATGCGAGCCCGGCCCTTGGCTGGCTGTGGCTCGCGCTTGTTGCGAGCGGCCTCTACCACGGGGCCAATCCGGGAATGGGATGGCCGCTCGCCGTTTCAGCCGGACTTATGGACAAGAGCCCGCGCGCGCTCTTCCGTGCATTGTGGGCTTTGGCGGCCGGGCATCTTCTGGCAACACTTCTCGTGCTGCTGCCGTTCGCCTTCCTGCTCGTACTGGCCGAATGGCAGCGTCAGATCCAGATCGTCGCGAGCCTTCTCGTCGTCGGCTTTGGCGTCTACCGGCTGATCGACCGGCGTCATCCGCGCGCGCTGGCACGGATTCCGCCGACGCAATTGGCGCTCTGGTCATTTGCCGTCGCCATCGCTCACGGCGCTGCTCTGATGCTCGTGCCGATCTATCTCGGGCTCTGCCAGGCCTTCGAGCTCGATGCCGGCCATGAGGCGGCGGGCGCGCTGATGCAGGCAAATCTCGGGATGGCGGTGCTGGTGTCCCTGGTGCACGTTGCCGCCATGGTCGGCGCTGGCGGATGTCTGGCGTGGCTGGTCTACCGCCATCTGGGATTGAGGTTCGTCTCGCGAAGCTGGTTCAACCTGGATGCAGTCTGGGCGACCAGCCTCGTTCTGGTTGGCGCGGTGGCGCTCGCTTTCAATCTTGCGACCGCGCGCTGAGGTCTACCGCACCAAAGCCCACTCGCCTATGATGCGAAACCGCGCCTTGGCATCATCCTGCTTGAACAGCGCGATGCGATCGATCTCGAGCGTCTCGATCCCCAGCGCCGCAAACCTTATCCGCAGCATCTGAAGGATCGGCCCGCGCCGTTCCGCATCCAGCCGACCCGTCAGCGTCATGTGGAAGCGGAATTCCTCCATCACGTAAGGATAGCCCCAGCGGTCGAGATAGTCGCGCTGTCGCTCGCTGAGCTTCTCCGGCTTGCGACGGGCACGATCTTCCGCCGTCAGCGCGGCACGAAACGGGTCGAACTCGCGAACGCAATCGGCGGCGAGCTGTTGGACAGCCTCGACCGGCTCGGCCGGAATGACGGCAATGAAGCCGCTGATGGAATCCACGATTGGCCGGATCACGGGACGCGGCGGTGCCATGCCCGCGAAGGCCGCGCAGGCGGCCATCAGCTCGGCTTCGGTCTTGCCAGGCGCCAGCGCCATCGGCGCCTTCAGCGTGGCGTGAAAGCCGTATTTGCGTGGATCGGCGCTGACCTCGCGCCAGTCCGGCGCGACACGCAGTGCTTGTTGCGGAAACGGCAGCTCGTCTCCGCTGTAGGCATCATAGCCGAGCAGTTCGGCACCGAAGCGGGAGAGGGCGCTGTCGCTGCCGGCGGCAAAATAGATCGCGTAGCGGGGGAAACCTGTCATTGGCTCAGCATAATCAATTTACGCCGCGGCGACAGCCTCGCGCGGCGCCGCCATTGCGGTGAGCAGCCGAATCGCATCGGTGAGATGCACGAGCTTGCCGCCTGAGATCACCGCGATCAGCCGCGGCCGCAGCTCCACGCTGTCGTCGACAAGCAGAACGTCGGCGCGGCGTCCCTCCGCGAGCAGCCCGCGATCGGTGAGTCCGGTCGCGCGCGCCGGGCCGGCGGAGACCAGATCCCAGGCCTGTGCCAGCGGCACCACGCCATCGGCGGCCAATCGAAACGCGGCGAGCAGCTGCGCGGGATAGTAATAGTCCGACGCCAGCACCGAGCAGAGCCCTTTTGCGATCATGTCGGAGGCCCTGGTCCAGCCGGTGTGGCTGCCGCCGCGCACGACGTTCGGCGCGCCGTAGACGATGGCATCGCCGTGGCTGGCCGCTGCGCGCGCCGTCTCCTCGTTGATCGGAAATTCCGCGATTCCCGCGCCGAGCTCGCGAAACTCCCGGCGCATCGCCGGGCTCGCGTCGTCGTGCGAGAGCATCCGTACCTCGGCCCCGCGGGCCGCGGCGGCCAGCCGCGACACCGAAGCGGGCACCTCGCCGGCGCGCGAGACCACGCGTTCGACCAGGCGGTCGAATTCTTCGCTCGACAGCCCGGTGCGCTCCACCATGCGGTTGCGCTTGCGAGGCTTGGCCATGTCGGCGACGGTGCCGTCCATGTGGTCATTGAAGGCGAGCAGGTCGACGCGGCCCTCGGCGAGCCATTGTGCGATCTCGGCCTCGGCATCGAGATTGTAGGTCTCGTGCCGCAGGTGGAAGCGGGTGTCGGCGGCGAATTGCGGACGCTGCCGTTCGATCGCCTCCATCAGGCCGCGCGCATTGCCGGCGCTGCGCAGGCCCGGCTCCCAGGAGCAGGTCGTGGCGTGAAACACAGTGGTGATGCCGTTGCTGATCGCTTGGCGGTCGCTGTCGGCGAGCGCGACGTCGATCGGAAAGTCGACGCCGGCGCGCGGCATCAACTGGCGCTCGAAGGCATCGCCGTGCAGATCGACGATGCCTGGCAGCACCAGCAGGTCACGGGCATCCAGCCCCAGCCGCGCCCGGCCGCGAGAGGCATCGACCTCTGCAATGTCGGTTCCGGAGACGAGAAGAGAGGTTTCGACGAACTCGGTGCCGATCAGGGCCCGGCCGCCTTCGATGAAAATGTCTGTCACGCGACCGCGCTTCGTTTGCTGGCAGGAGAATTCTTCAGCGAGCCCGCCCGTACTTCGTATGTCGAGAGAAAATCTTCAATCCCGAGCTTGCGGAAATTGGGCAGCGCTTCGCGCAATTTGTCGTGATCCCAGTCCCACCAGGCAAGCTTTGCAAGCCGTCCGGCGATCTCCTCCGAGAACCGCCGCCGCACGATACGGGCCGGATTGCCGGCGACGATGCTGTAGGCCGGCACGTCCTTGGTGACGATCGCGCCGGCGGCGATCACCGCGCCGGTGCCGATGTTGCGGCCCGGCAGCACGATCGCGCCATGGCCGATCCAGACGTCATGGCCGATATGAACGTGATGCTGACGCCGCCAGTCGAAGAATTCGGAATCGTCGCTCTCACCCTCGAAATAGGCGCTGGAGCGGTAGGTGAAGTGCGCCTGCGTGGCGCGGTGCATCGGATGGTTGCCGGGATTGATGCGGGTCATCGCCGCGATCGAGCAGAATTTTCCGATGGTGGTGTAGGTGATCTGCGCATCGTTCACGACGTAGGAGTAATCGCCCATCGCCACTTCATGCAGGATCGTGCGTGCGCCGACCTCGGTGTAGGCGCCGAGCCTGGTCTCATGCAGCTTGGCCGAGGGATCGACGGTCGGCTGAACCGAAAGAGCTCTGGCGGCCATGTTGCATCCGAAGTGCGAGTGTGGGTGTTTCTCTTCGAGCGGGCAGATGACGGTGTCATGACAAAGAAATGACAGGGGATGTTGTGCGTAGGATCGCCGCACCGCAGCGGCGCTGTCACACAAGTGTTAAGCACGGGCGTTAGCGGTTGGCTCCAGCTACTCTGGAGCCCCTGTATGCTGGTGGTTGAAGGCCTGACGTGTCGCTTCGGCGCGAAAGCCGCGGTGGACGATGCTTCGTTTCAAGTTTCCCCCGGCGGCTTCGTCGGGGTGATCGGGCGATCCGGCGCCGGCAAGTCGACATTGCTGCGGACCATCAACCGCCTCGTGACGCCGACCGGGGGGCGCATCCTGTTCGACGGCGTCGACGTCACCTCGCTGCGCGGCAAGGAGCTGCGGAAGTGGCGCGCCCGCTCGGCGATGATCTTCCAGCAGTTCAACCTGGTCGGCCGTCTCGACGTGCTCACCAATGTCCTGATGGGGCGTCTTGCGACGATGCCCGCCTGGCGCTCGCTGTCGCAGGCCTGGCCCGAGCAGGACAAGGCGCTGGCGATGTCGGCGCTCGAGCAGTTCGACATCGCTTCGCTCGCCGCCCAGCGCGCCGACCAGCTCTCCGGCGGCCAGCAGCAGCGAGTCGCCATCGCCCGCGCATTGGTGCAGCAGCCCAACATCATCCTCGCCGACGAGCCGATCGCCTCGCTCGATCCGCGCAACACCAAGATCGTGATGGATGCGCTTTTGCGCATCAACAAGCATTTCGGCATCACGGTGCTCTGCAACCTGCATTCGCTCGACCTGGCGCGGACCTATTGCGACCGCCTGATCGGCATGGCCGCCGGGCGCGTGGTATTCGACGGCGCGCCGTCCGCGCTGACTGATCACGTCGCACGCGAGCTCTATGATCTCGAAGCCGCCGACGTCGTGGGTGGCCTGCCTGTCCCGGCGCCCGAGGGCGTGCCGGCGCTCGGAACCGCCGCGGCTGCCTGAGCCGCGTCGCACCTGTTCAATTGCCAGTTTGCGTCAACCGACCCCAACCGATGAAGAGGGTATCATGATCACTCGCAGATTAGTCCTTGCCGGCGCCGCCGCGCTCGCCTTCACCGCCTCCGCGTCGGCCAACGACTGGAAGGCCAAATATCCCGAGCTGACCTTCGCCGTCGTCCCGGCCGAGAACGCCTCCGGCGTGACCGAGCGCTGGACGCCGTTCGTAGATTACTTGTCGAAGCAACTCGGCGTGAAGGTCACGCTGCGCATCGCCAACGACTACGCCGCCGTCATCGAAGGCCAGCGCGCCGGCAACATCCACATCGCCAGCTACGGCTCGGCCTCGTTCGCCCGTGCCCGCCTGACCGGCGTCAAATCCGAGGCCTTCGCGAACGACATCAACGCCGACGGCTCGACCGGCTATTATTCCGTGTTCTTCGTCAAGGCGAACAGCCCCTACAAGAAGATCGACGACCTCAAGGGCAAGAACCTCGGGCTCGTCGACCCGAACTCGACCTCCGGCAACAACGTGCCGCGCTTCGAGCTCGATAAATTGGGCATCCACGATGCCGACAGCTATTTCGGCAAGGTCGTCTTCACCGGCAGCCACGAGAACGCGATGCTGGCGCTGGCGCAGGGCACGGTCGAGGTTGCCGCCAACCAGTGGACCAGCGACGACGATTCCACGCTGGCGCAGATGCTGACCAAGGGCATGCTGAAGAACGCCGACGGCTCGGCGATGAAGAAGGACGATTTCCGCATCATCCACAAGTCGGCGCCGATCATCAACGGCCCCTATGCCTACAATTCGGAGCTGCCGGAAGAGGCCAAGGCCGCCATCGCCAAGGCGTTCTTCGACGCACCGGCCAAGGACAAGGCTGCGTTCGACCGTCTCTCCGACGGCCAGAAGAAGGGTTTTCATCCCGCCACCACCAAGGACTGGGATGGCACGATCGAGCTGATCAAGTTCGTCGACGCGCTGCGTAAGAAGAAGGCGTCCTGAGTCTTCGGGGCGATGCACCTGAGCCGGGTCCCAAGGACCCGGCTCTTTCTTTGACGGACCTGTTGGACCCATGACGACAGCGGTTTCGATCCTCCCCGCGCAGCAGCTCGCCGCGCTGAATGCTGCCTATCGCCAGGCGGTTTCGCGGCGACGGCTCCGCCTGCTGTTGGGAACCGCGATCTTTGCCGCGGCGCTGGTGCTCGCCGCGATCGGCGCCGAAGTGAATCTGCGCACGCTTTTCAGCTATTTCGGCAACTTCGTCAGCTATTTCGATCGCATCCTCACGCTCGAGAACGGCCAGCGGGTCTGGACTGATGTCGGCGAGTGGTTCTGGGGCTGGCGCAAATGGCTGAAGATGCTGGCTGAGACGCTGCTGATCTCCTATGTCGGCACGCTGATCGGCGCGACCTTCGCCTTCGCCCTTAATTTCTTCGCGGCCGAGAACACCTCGCCGGCGCCCTGGCTGCGCTTCGTCGTGCGGCGTCTGCTCGAATTCGCCCGCACCGTTCCGGGGATCGTGTTCGCGCTGGTCTTCGTCATCGCCTTCGGGCTTGGACCGATGGCAGGCGTGCTGGCGATTGCGATCCACTCCACCGGCGCGTTGGGAAAACTGTTCTCTGAGATCGTGGAGAATGCCGACATGAAGCCGGTCGAGGGCATCCGCTCGACCGGGGCGAGCTGGCTCGCCTGCATGCGCTTCGCCATCGTGCCGCAGGTCACCGCCGGCTATGCCAGCTACGCGCTGCTGCGCTTCGAGATCAACGTCCGCGAAGCCTCCGTGATGGGCTTCGTCGGCGCCGGCGGCATCGGCCAGGAGCTCGTCGTCGCCATTCGCAAGTTCTACTATTCGGACGTCAGCGCGATCCTGCTCACGATCATCGTCACCGTCTTCATCATCGACATCGCCACGGGCTGGCTGCGCGGCCGCCTGTTCGGCAAGGAGGCACGGACGTGACGAGGCCGCAGGAGGTTGATACCGCACAGATACGCGCGCGCTATCCCGATGTGTTCGAGCGGCCGGCCTCGGCGCGGCTCGCGACGCCCGCGATGATCGCCGCGGCGCTCGCGATCCTGATCTATGGCTTCGTCGATCTCGATTTCTCGCCGTCGCGCTTCTTCGCCGGTCTCAGCCAGCTCGGCTGGATTACCTTGATGATGATCCCGCCGGATCCCGGTTCGTCGCTGCCGATCTATCTGAAGGCGCTCGGAGAAACGCTCTCGATCGCGCTGCTCGGCACCACGCTGGCGGCGGTGTTCGCGCTGCCGGTGAGCTTGCTCGCTGCGCGCAACATCGTGCCGTCGAACATCCTGCGCTTCCCGGTCCGCCGTTTCCTCGATTCGATCCGCGGCGTCGACACCCTGATCTGGGCGCTGGTGTGGATCAACGTGGTCGGGCTCGGCCCTTTCGCCGGCGTGCTCGCGATCGCGGTGGCGGATTTCGGCGCCTTCGGCAAGCTGTTCTCGGAAGCGATCGAGAGCGCCGACCAGAAGCAGGTCGAAGGCATCCGCGCCTCCGGCGGCAGCGCCCTGCATGAGATTCGCTTCGGCCTGATGCCGCAGGTGCTGCCCGTGATCGCCGGCCAGGTGCTCTATTTCATCGAGTCCAATACGCGCTCGGCCACCATCATCGGCATTGTCGGCGCCGGCGGCATCGGCCTCCAGCTCGCCGAACAGATCCGCGTGCTGGAATGGCAGAGAGTGTCGTTTCTGATCCTGATGATCCTGGTCGCGGTTGCCGCGATCGATTTCATCTCGGGCAAGCTGCGGTTTGCCATTATTGGACGGCGCGCTGTCGCCTGAGCAACGGTGCCGTAGGGTGGGCAAAGCGCAGCGTGCCCACCGATCCTCGAATTTGCGGAGTGATGGTGGGCACGGCGCAAGCGCGCCTTTGCCCACCCTACGAGGTCTCACCCGTTCTCCACCAGAAACTCCACCCGCTCTGCCGCGAAGCGCGAGTGCTTCGTCACCAGCGGCTTGCCCGTGAGATCGTGGTCGGTGGCGTCGACCACCAGGATCGGCCGACCCAGCGCCAGATCGAGCCGTGCGGCGTCGCTCGCGTCGACGATGCCCGCGGTGATCCGCGTTGCGCCGCGGCGATAGTCGCGGACGCCAAAATGCTCCAGCAGCTTCGTCATCGAGCGCGTTGCCGCGAACACGGCGCCCGCATCCGGGAACAGGTCAGCTGAGAGCCAAGTGGTAGAAACGCAGATCGGCGTGCGGTCGGCGAGGCGAATCGCCTCGATCCGCACCAGGGGCGCGCCGGTCTTTAATCCCAGCTCCCGCGCGAGTTCGCGCGTCGCGACGTCATCGGTCGCCTCGATCAGCCGGCCATGCGGTTCGCGGCCCTCAGCGCCAACGATCTCGGAGAAGCGCGTGCGCGAGCGCAAGGGATAAGCGAGCTTCTGCGCCTCGACATAGGTTCCGCTGCCGCGCTCGGCGCGCACCAGGCCGCGCTCGGCAAGGGCCGCCAGCGCGCGCCGCACGGTGTGGCGGTTGACGCGATAGGTCTCGGCGATCTCCATCTCGCCCGGCAATTTGTCGCCGGCCGCAAAGCGGCCGTCGGCGATGCCGCGCTCGATGCCGTCGGCCACGAGGCGCCAGAGCGCGACGCCCGAGGAGGCTGTGTCCTGCATGCTCATGTCGCGGGAAACCTACTCCAGAAATCACAGCATTGTCACGAAACAGTCATGGCGCGCCCGTATGAAGTTGTCTATTATCATAGACAACTTCGACACGGCAAGTTCTGTAGAAGGTTCGGTGGACCAGGTGACCCAGCACAACGACCAGCAAGCCCAGCGCAAGGCCGCAATGGCGGTGCTGGCGCACGCGGAGGCGGGCGAGATCGCCGCTCGCCTCCGCAACTTGTCCCTCCCGGACCATCAGGATTTGCGCACGCCCGAGAACGGCCTCGTCATGCTGCGCGGCCGGGTCGGCGGCGACGGTGCGCCGTTCAACCTCGGCGAAGCCACGGTGTCGCGCGCAGCGGTGCGGCTTGCGAGCGGCGAGGTCGGGTTCGGCTACACGCTCGGTCGCGACGGTGAGAAGGCGCGGCTGATCGCGCTGTGCGATGCGCTGGTGCAGTCCCGCGATTTCGGCGGAGCGGTGGAGCGCGACGTTATCGCGCCGTTGCGCGAGCAGCTTATGGTCAGGCGCAAGCAGGCGGCGGCAGTGACCGCCGCGACGAAGGTTGATTTCTACACCATGGTGCGCGGTGAGGGGTGAGATCATGACCACGATTGCGGAACTGCCGCCGGGTTTCGCCGACAAGGTGCTGTCGGCGCAATCGACCTTTCGCTCGGTCATGGACGCCATGGCACGGCCGGGCTCGGTCCAGCGCATCGTGCCGATGGCGGGCGCGCCGGGACCGATGATGCGAGGCACCGCCGCGATTGCGCTGACGCTGTTTGACCACGACACGCCGCTCTGGCTCGATGCGCGGATGGCGCAGAGCTCGGACGTGACGAAGTGGCTGAAGTTCCACACCGGTGCGCCGGTCGTGCAGGATTCGTCGATCGCTTCGTTCGCGCTTATCAGTGACGGCGGCGCCTTGCCTTCGTTCGAGTCCTTCGCGCTCGGCACCAGCGAGTATCCGGACCGCTCGACCACGGTGATCATCCAGGTCGACAGCCTTGCCTCTGGGCGCAGCTTCGAGCTGCGAGGCCCCGGCATCGATGGGATCGCCACGCTGCAGGCGTCGATCAAGCCTTTCGACCTGTTCGAGCGCCTGCACATGAATGAAGCGCTGTTTCCGCGCGGCATCGATGTTGTGCTGGTCGCCGATGACGCCGTGGTCGCGATCCCCCGCACCACGCGCGTCGTGAGCAAGGGAAGCTGAAACCATGTATGTCGCAGTCAAAGGCGGCGAACGCGCCATCGAGAACGCCCATCGCCTGCTCGCGCATAAGCGGCGCGGCGACCAGAGCGTTGCGGAAATCACCCTCGACCAGATCTCGGAGCAGCTCGGCCTTGCCGTCGATCGCGTCATGAGCGAGGGCTCGCTCTATGACCGCGAGCTCGCAGCCCTTGCGATCAAGCAGGCGCGCGGCGATTTGATCGAGGCGATCTTCCTGGTACGCGCCTTCCGCGCCACCCTGCCGCGTTTCGGCGCCAGCGAGCCCGTCGATACCGGCGCGATGCGGGTGCAGCGGCGGGTGTCGGCGACCTTCAAGGACATTCCCGGTGGCCAGATCTTGGGGCCGACCTTCGACTACACGCACCGCCTGCTCGATCCCTCGCTCGCCGAAGGTTTCGTGCCGGAGAGGCCGGCAGCGGCCGAGGCCTCCACCGCGCCGACCCCGCGCGTGACCGACATTCTCGGCCGCGACGGGCTGATCGAATCATCGCCGGAGGCCGAGGACGGCGCCAGCGTCGGCGATCTCACCCGCGAGCCGCTGAATTTCCCCGCCGATCGCGATCTGCGCCTGCAGAATCTTGCGCGGGGTGACGAAGGCTTTCTGCTCGCGATGGGCTATTCCACCCAGCGCGGCTACGGCCGCAACCATCCCTTTGTCGGCGAGATCCGCTTCGGTGAGGTCGAGGTCGACTTTGTCGCGGAAGACGTCGGCTTCGCCGTGCCGCTCGGCGCGATCGAGCTCACCGAGTGCCAGATGGTCAACCAGTTCAAGGGCTCCGCGACCGAGGCGCCGTGCTTCACCCGCGGCTATGGCCTCGCCTTCGGCCAGAGCGAGCGCAAGACCATGTCGATGGCGCTGGTCGACCGCGCATTGCGCGCCCGTGAGCTCGGCGAGGAGGCACTGGCCCCGGCGCAGGACGAAGAGTTCGTGATGTCGCATTCGGACAACGTGCAGGCGACCGGCTTCGTCGAGCACCTGAAGCTGCCGCACTATGTCGACTTCCAGTCCGAGCTCGGCCTCCTGCGCAAGCTGCGCCAGGAGTTTTCTAAAGCGTTCGCCGATGCCAATACGCAAGATGCCATGAAGGAGGCCGCGGAATGAACGCGCCCACCTACAATTTCGCCTATCTCGACGAGCAGACCAAGCGGATGATTCGCCGCGCAATCCTCAAGGCGATCGCCATCCCCGGCTATCAGGTGCCGTTCGCGAGCCGCGAGATGCCGATGCCCTATGGCTGGGGCACCGGCGGCGTGCAGGTCACGGCTGCGATCCTCGGTCCCGCCGACGTGCTGAAGGTGATCGACCAGGGCTCCGACGACACCACCAACGCGATCTCGATCCGCAAGTTCTTCGCCAAGACCGCGGGCGTTGCGACGACGACGGCGACGGACCAAGCAACGGTGATCCAGACCCGCCACCGCATCCCGGAGACGGCGCTGCGCGCCAACCAGGTGCTGGTCTATCAGGTGCCGATCCCGGAACCCCTGCGCTTCCTCGAGCCGCGCGAGACCGAGACGCGGCGCATGCATGCGCTCGCCGAATACGGCCTGATGCATGTGAAGCTCTACGAGGACATCGCGCGCTTCGGCCACATCGCTACAGCCTATGCCTATCCGGTCAAGGTCAACGCGCGCTATGTGATGGACCCGTCGCCGACGCCGAAATTCGACAATCCCAAGATGGACAATTGCCCCGCCCTGCAATTGTTCGGCGCCGGCCGCGAGAAGCGCATCTACGCGATTCCGCCCTACACCCAGGTGGTGTCGCTCGATTTCGAGGATCACCCGTTCGAGCCCTACCGCTTCAACGCGCCCTGCGCGCTCTGCGGGGCGGAGAATTCCTATCTCGACGAGATCGTCACCGACGACAAGGGCGGGCGCATGTTCGTGTGCTCGGACACCGATTATTGCGAGGGCCGCCAGGCCGCCGGCCATCACGGCAGCCTCAGTGCTGCGCCGTACAAGGAGAAGGCGCGGGAGGCCGCGAATGGCTGATCAGAATTTCATTGAGAACGACGAGCCGCTGCTGGTCGCAAAATCCCTCAGCAAGTCGTTCGGCCGCATCCATGCCTGCCGCGACGTCTCGTTCTCGCTGTATCCCGGCGAAGTGCTGGCGATCGTCGGCGAATCCGGTTCGGGCAAATCGACGCTGCTGCAGATGCTGTCGGGTCAGCTTGCACCGAGCGCGGGCCAAGTGTCGTACCGGATGCGCGACGGCGTCACCCGCGATCTCGCCTCGCTGGGCGAAGCCGAACGGCGCTTCCTGTTCCGCACCGATTGGGGCTTTGTGCATCAGGATCCCGCACAGGGCCTGCGCATGGCGGTCTCGGCCGGCGCGAATGTCGGCGAGCGGCTGATGGCGGTAGGGTGGAATCATTACGGCCGCATTCGCGACACCGCGTCCGATTGGCTCACCCGGGTCGAGATCGACACAGCGCGCATCGACGATGCGCCGCGCACCTATTCCGGCGGCATGCGCCAGCGCCTCCAGATCGCCCGCAACCTCGTCACCGAGCCGCGGCTCGTCTTCATGGACGAGCCGACCGGCGGACTCGACGTGTCGGTACAGGCGCGCCTGCTCGACCTGTTGCGCAGCCTGGTCGCCGAGCTGAACCTTGCCGTCGTCATCGTCACCCACGATCTCGCGGTGGCGCGCCTGTTGTCGCACCGCGTGATGGTGATGAAAGGCGGCCGCGTCATTGAGACCGGTCTCACGGACCAGGTGCTCGACGACCCGCGCGAACCTTATACCCAGCTCCTGGTCTCCTCGATCCTGCCGCCATGAGCTTTACGATATGAGCTTTCCAATGACCGCCATGATCGACATCGCTGACGCCGGCAAGACCTTTACGATGCACCTGCAGGGCGGCATCGAGCTGCCGGTCGTGCGCGGGGTGACCTTCCAGGTCAATCCGGGCGAGTGCGTCGTGCTCTCGGGGCCGTCGGGCGCCGGCAAATCGTCGATCCTGAAGATGATCTTCGGCAATTATCGCTGTGACAGCGGCCGCATCGGCATCCGCCATCGCGGCAAGGTGGTCGATCTTGCCACCGCCGAGCCGCGCCAGGTGCTCAACATCCGCCGCTCCACCATCGGCTATGTCAGCCAGTTCTTGCGGGCCGTGCCGCGGGTTGCGACCATCGACGTCGTGGCGGAGCCGCTGATCGTGAACGGCATGAGCCGGGCCGATGCGCAGGCGCGCGCCGGCGAGCTGCTGCATCGTCTCAACATCCCCGAACGGCTTTGGCAGCTTCCACCCGCGACCTTCTCCGGCGGCGAGCAGCAGCGCGTGAACATCGCCCGTGGCTTCATCTCGGACCTGCCGATCCTGCTGCTGGACGAGCCGACCGCCTCGCTCGATGCCGCCAATCGCGCCGTGGTGGTCGAGCTGGTCGCCGAAAAGAAACGTCAGGGCGTCGCCATGGTCGCCATTGTCCATGACGACGAAATCCGTCATTTGATTGCCGACCGCATCGTCGACGTCACCAGCTTTGCCGCCGCGGCCTGAAGGAATGGGGAAATGAAGAAGGAATCCGTGATCGCCAACGCCCGGATCGTGCTGGCTGACCGGGTGATCGAGCAGGGTTGGCTCGCGCTTGCCGACGGCCGCATTGCGGAGATCGGCGAGGGGAGGGCGCCCGCGGGTGCCGAGGATGCCGGTGGAGATCTGATCATGCCCGGCCTGATCGAGCTCCACACCGACCATCTCGAAGCGCATTACGTGCCGCGGCCAAAGGTGTTCTGGAATCCGGTCGCCGCCGTCATCTCCTATGACGGCCAGCTTGCGACCTCGGGCATCACCACCGTGTTCGATTCGCTCCGGGTCTGGCGCGAGGACGGCGCCGAGGAGGTCGATGGCCGCGCTGGCGTGCTCGCTGCCGCGATCACCACCGCGCGCGAGGCCAACCTGCTGCGCGCCGACCACTTCCTGCATCTGCGCTGCGAGATCCCGATGCCGAGCGTGGTCGAGGAGGCCAAGGAGCTGATCGACCGTCCCGACGTCAAGCTGATGTCGCTGATGGACCACACGCCGGGCCAGCGCCAGTTCCGCGATGAGGTCAAGCTGCGCGACTATTACCGCGGCAAGGGCGGGGGCAAGACCGATGCCGAGCTCGACGAGCTGTTCGCGAAGCGCTTCGAATATCAGAGGCTCTATGCCGCGGCCAACATGCGCGAGATCGTGGCGCTGGCGCATGAGTACAACATTCCGCTGGCGAGCCACGACGACACCACCGAGGAGAACGTTGCGGACGCCGTGCGCGACCGCGTTTCGGTCGCGGAATTCCCGACCACGCTGGAGGCCGCGCGCGGCCTGCACCAGGCCGGCATCGACATCCTCATGGGCGCGCCGAACGTCGTGCGCGGCGGCTCCCACTCCGGCAACATCGCGGCGGTCGATCTCGCCCGCGAAGGCCTGCTCGACATCCTGTCGTCGGATTACATCCCGTCGAGCCTTTTGATGGCCGCGCTGCAATTGCCCGAGCATGTGCCCACGATCAGCCTCCCGGCCGCGGTCCGCACCGTGACGAAGGCGCCCGCCGAAGCGGTCGGTCTCACCGACCGCGGTGAGGTCGCGACCGGCAAGCGCGCCGATTTGATCCGCGTCCATGTCGCAGGCCACGTTCCCGTGGTCCGCAGCGTCTGGCGCGAAGGACACCGCGTCGCATGAGCGAGATGGCGACCGCGGGCGAAGGCGAGACGGGTGCGATCGGCCCCGGCCGGCTCGTGCTCGTGGTCGGCCCCAGCGGCGCCGGCAAGGATACCTTGCTGCGGCTGGCGCAAATAGCCTGCAGCGACGATCCTGACATCGTCTTCCCCCGTCGCATCGTGACGCGTGCGTCCTCGGCCGATGAAGACAATATCGCGGTCAGCCCCGACGAATTTCGCCGCGCGAGCGAGCACGGCGACTTTGCCGTGTACTGGGAGGCGCATGGGCATTCCTATGCACTGCCGCTCGAGATCAACGACGACGTCCGCGCGGGCCGCACCATCGTCGTCAACGTCTCACGCACCGTGATCGCCGCCTTGCGCCGGGCCTATGCCAACGTCGTGGTGGTCGCGATTACGGCGCCGCCGGAGGTATTGGCGCAGCGGCTTGCCGCGCGCGCCCGGAAAAGCGATGGCAACATCGCCGAACGGCTGTCGCGCAGCGTCGACGACGCGTCGGCGCACGCCGATGTCACCATCCTCAATGCCGGCAGCGCAGACTATCACAGCCGCCAGCTCGTGCGCGTGATCAGGAATGAAGGCTGGCAAGGTTAGTTGCTGGGAATAACGGAGAGAGTGGAATGACGGTGATTGAAACGGTCGAGCAGCTAGAGGCCATCTACGGCGTCACGAACGATGCCTCGACCGTCAAAGTTGCCGACCACGTCACCCCGCTCTACCGCATCTTCATTGAGAAAGCGCCGTTCGCCGCGCTTGCCACCATCGGGCCCGAGGGCATCGACTGCTCGCCGCGCGGCGATCTGCCCGGCTTCGTCCGCATCCATGACCCCAAGACGCTGATGCTGCCCGATCGCCGCGGCAACAACCGGGTCGATTCCTTACGCAATATCGTGCGCGACCCGCGCGTGTCGCTGATGTTCCTGATCCCCGGCTCCGGCAATGCGGTGCGGGCCAACGGCCGCGCGCATCTGTCGATCGATCCGGAGCTGCTGGCCTCGTTCAAGGTCGAGGGCAAGGCGCCGCGCAGCGTCATGGTGATGCACGTCGAGGAGATCTACTTCCAATGCGCGCGCGCCATCGTCCGCTCCGACCTCTGGAATCCGGACAAACGCGTCGATCCGAAGACGCTGCCGACACCGGGGCAGATTCTTGCGGAGATGAGTGACAACAAGGTCGGCGGCGCGGAGTATGATCGCGCCTGGCCGGAACGGGCGGCAGCAACGATGTGGTGAGCTTCCGCGCTCTCTCGTCTCCCTCGCCCCGCTCTTGCGGGGGAGGGCGGGGTGAGGGGCCTCTATCCGCACGTGAGATCGCCGTGGGACCTGTACCCCCTCACCCGGATTGCATCTTCGATGCAATCCGACCTCTCCCGCAAGCGGGGAGAGGTGAAGAGGAGCCCGCCGCTCCCCCCTTTCAATTAAACGCCATCCCGCCACTCAACGCGACCGTCTGTCCGGTCATGTAGGCGTTGTCGACCAGCAGCATCACGGCCTTCGCCACCTCCTCCGCCGTGCCGAAGCGGCCGAGCGGGATGCGGCTGACGAGCGCGGGCTGGCTGCGCATCATGTCGGTCTCGATCAGCGACGGCGCCACCGCATTGACGGTAATGCCCTCTTTCACGAGCCGCGCCGCATAGCCGCGCGTCAGGCCCTCCATGCCAGCCTTTGACGCATTGTAGTGCGGGCCGATCGAGCCGGCACCGCGCGCGGCCCCGGAGGAGATGTTGACGATGCGGCCCCATTTCCGCGCGCGCATCGATGGCAGCACCGCTTGCGTGCACAGGAAGGCCGATTTCAGGTTGACCAGGATGGTGCGGTCGAAATCGTCCTCGGTGAGATCGTCCACGCCACGCGTGATGGCAATGCCGGCATTGTTGACCAGAATGTCGATCGGCCCGAGCCCGGCCGTCACGCGCTCGACCATCTCGGCGACGGCCCCCGCTTGGGAGACGTCAGCGGCGACCACGGTGGCGCGGCCGCCCTGCTTGCTGATCTCGCCCGCAAGTTTCTCGGCCTGGTCGATCGTTTCGCGGCAGTTGATCGCCACCGCCGCACCGGCTTCAGACAGCGCACGACAGACGGCTGCGCCGATTCCGCGCGAGCCGCCGGTCACGAGCGCCGTGCGCCCTTTCAGAGCATCCGCCATACCTGGAACCTCCCAAATTGTGTTTACTCGAAGCGTACCATGCTTGCTGCTCGCGCGCGTTGAACTCATCGCGAGATGAATATGTCTGTCGTTGCTGGCGGCGGGAGAAGCGCGCGAGCGCGCGCGCCGTAAATTTGGATAGCCATTTCATTGACCAATCGTGCCGATCCCTCGATATTCGAGGCATCCAAACTGCTCATCGAGCCTGAAGCCGCGCCATGAATACCGATCACCAGCGCAATCAGAACGACATGCATACGTGCATGACGCGGCGCTGTTTCTCGGCGGCAACGGGCGCCTGTTGTTGTTGCTGACCGTTTCCTAGCAGCACGTCACATCGAAAATCCCAAGACAGGAACGCCGAATTTCCGGCGAACGAGCAGTCATGTCCCAGACCCGGTCGAACGCCTACATCATCGAGATCCAGGACCGCGCCGCCGGCATCATCACGCGCGATGAGCGTGGCTTCCGTTTCTTCTCCTCCGAGCGCCTGTTCGACAGCCTCGAAGGCCGCCAGTTCCGTTCGGCCCGTGAGGCCGAGCGTGCCGCCCGTGCGGTGTTCTCCGAGCGGAGCAGCCGCGCGAGCTCGCAACTCTTTCCCAACTGATCCAACCGAAAGGACCTCGTTATGATCACCCGACGACACATTCTGGCAACGACGCTCTTGCTTGCGACGGCCCTGGCTGCCCCCGCCCACGCCGAGGACAACCCGGCCGAGATCCGCATCGGCACGCAGAAGGGCGGCTTCTTCCCGGCGGTGCGCCAGCGCCAGACGCTCGAGAACGCCTTCAAGCCGCTCGGCATCGAGATCAAGTGGATCGACTTCCAGTTCGGTCCGCCGCTGCTGGAGGCCATCAATGTCGGCAGCGTCGATTTCGGCTATGTCGGCGACTCCCCGCCGATCTTCGCGCAGGCCGGCGGCGCCAAGATCCGCTATGTCACTGCGGTGAAATCGGACGGCAACACCCAGGCGATCATCGTGCCGAAGGATTCGGCCATCAAGTCGCTCGCTGATCTCAAGGGCAAGCGCGTCGCCTTCGGCAAGGGATCAAGCGCGCATAATCTGCTGGTCGCTGCGCTCGAGAAGGCTGGCCTGTCCTGGTCCGACATCACGCCGGCGCCGCTTGCCCCAGCAGACGCGACGGCCGCCTTCATCAAGGGCTCGGTCGATGCCTGGTCGATCTGGGATCCCTATCTCGCGCTCGCCGAGCTGAAGGAAAAGGCGCGCGCCATCGCTTTCGACAAGGACGTGCACAAGCCGAATGCCTTTTACATCGCGGGTTCCGACTTCGTGGACAAGTACCCATCGCTGGTCGCCAAGCTCAATGCCGCCTTTGCCTCCGAAGGCGGTTGGGCCAACGGTCATCACGAGGAAGTCGCCAAGGCGCAAGCCGAGGCCACTGGCGTCGACATCGAGGCCGTCAGGCGCTTCGTCGATCGCTCCAACTTCAGCGTGGTGCCGATCGACGGCGAGGTGATCAGGAGCCAGCAGGCGGTCGCCGATCGTTTTGCAAAGCTCGGCCTGATCCCGAAGCCGGTCAACGTCTCCGACATCGTCTGGAAATGGACGCCGGGTTCTTGAACCGGCGCGACTGATCAGCGCTTGCGGCGCGCCCTGGTGCGCGCCGCCTTTTTGGCGGCGGCGGAGCGGGTCTTGGCGCCCTTGGTCCGGCTTGCCTTCCGTGCGGCCGCCGAACGCGAGGCGGCGCTGCGGCTCTTTGCGGCACGCTTGGCCTGCTTCGATAGCGCGCTGCGCGATGCGGTCGAGCGCGGCTCCTTCTTCAGGACGCCTTCGACAGCGCGCGATACTTTCGGCCTCCGCTTCGGCGTGCGTTTGCCCTGGCCGACCTCGTAGGCGTATTTGGCGCTGCGTCGCGTCGACTTCTTGGTGCGCCCCTTGCGCGGCGGCGGCAGATCGACGCCGGCGCGGCGCGCCTCGGAAAGACCGATGGCAATGGCCTGCTTGGTCGAGCGTGCGCCGTGCTTGCCCTTGCGGATCTTGTCGATCTCGTCCTTGACGAATTCGCCGGCCTGCGTGCTGGCCGACTTGCCGGCGCGCTTGTCCTGCCTGGCTTTGCGAATGACTTCCTGTCTTGGCATGTTCGGTTCCCCTTTTTGATTCAGAGGGATGTCAGACCGCAACGCGCAAAACAGAAGATCGATCCGCTCAGTTCCTCAGCGCCGCCAACAACTCGTCCGGCCGCTCGGCCATGATCATGTGACCGGCGCCGGGCACCACGACGGTCTTCGCATGTGGGATCGCCGCGGCGAGCGCCTTGCCCGCCTTGGCCGGTGTCATCATGTCCCGCTCGCCGAGGATCAACGTTGCCGGCACCTTCACGCTCGCCGCAGCGGCAAGCGCATTCGTATAGGAGTTGCAGGCCGACAGATCCCTGAACAGCACGCCCGGCTCGCATGCCCGGAGCACCGCCTGCGCACCACCATGCATCCACAGGCCCGGCGCCAGGCTGCCGCCGAGCTCCGCGTTGAAGCCGAGGCCCCAGATCGAGACCATGTCGTTGGCATCCTGCGAGTTGGCCTCGGCGGCTTTCAACAAATCCGGACCCACCGTCATGGTCGCGGCGGTGCCGATCAGGCTCAGCGCGGAGACCTTGTCGGGGTGCCGCGCGGCGGTCTCCAGCGAGATCAGCGAGCCCATGGAGTGACCGATCAGATGCGCCTTCGCAGTGCCCGCCGCATCGAGCAGCGCCGCCGTCCAGTCGGCCATCTCGGCGATGCTGCCGAGCGAAGGTCCGGCCGAGCGGCCATGGCCGGGCAGGTCGGGCGCCAGCACGGCAAAGCCGTGATGGGCGAACCAGCGCGTGTGCAGCGCCCAGGTCGAATGGTCGAAGCCGGCGCCGTGGATGAAGACCACCGCGGGCAGGGACTTGTCGAAGTCGCGGCCGCCGGTTGCGACAAACACATCGGTGCCGTTGACGGAAAGCTTCATGGTGTCAGGCCTTTTGCGAGATGCGCAGCGCTTGGTTCAGGTCGTCGATGATGTCGCTTGCGGTCTCGATGCCGACCGACAGCCGCACCAGCTCCTCGCCGATGCCGGCGGCCTTGAGCTGCTCGGCATCCATCTGCTGATGTGTGGTCGAGGCCGGATGGATCACCAGCGTCTTGGCATCGCCGACATTGGCGAGATGGCTGATCATCCGCAAGCTTTCGATGAACTTGCGCCCGGCAGGCCGCCCGCCCTTGATGCCGAAGGACACGATCGAGCCGGCGCCGCGCGGCAGCAGCTGCTTTGCAAGCTGGTAGTCCGTGTGATCCTCGAGGGACGGGTGCAGCACCCAGTCGACAGCCTTGTTGGATTTCAGCGCTTCCAGCACCAGATGCGTGTTCTGCATATGCCGGTCCATGCGCACGGGAAGCGTCTCGACGCCCTGGAGCAGCTGGAACGCGTTGGTCGGCGACAGGCAGGCGCCGAAATCGCGCAAGCCCTCGGTGCGCGCGCGCATGATGAAGGCGGCGGTGCCGAACTGCTCGTCGAAGACGATGCCGTGATAGCCGCCATAGGGCTCGGTCAGCACGCCGAACTTGCCGGAAGCGCGCCAGTCGAAGCGGCCGCCGTCGACGATGGCGCCGCCGATCGCAATGCCGTGGCCGCCTATCCATTTGGTCGCCGAGTGCATGACGATGTCGGCCCCTAACTCGATCGGACGGCTGAGATAGGGCGTGGCAAAAGTGTTGTCGATCAAGAGCGGAATCCTGGCCTCGTGCGAGATCGCCGCGACCTTCGGGATGTCGAGCACCTCGAGACCGGGATTGCCGATGGTCTCGCCGATTACGAGCTTCGTGTTCGGCTTGATCGCCGAGCGGAACGCGTCGAGATCGCGCGGCTTGACGAAGGTGGTGGTGATGCCGAAGCGCGGCAGCGTGTGCGCCAGGAGGTTGATGGTGCCGCCGTAGAGCGAGCTCGACGCCACGATGTGATCGCCGGCATTGAGCAGCGTGGCGATGGCGAGGTGCATCGCCGCCTGGCCGCTCGCCGTGCAGATCGCGCCGACGCCGCCCTCCAGCGCCGCGAGCCGCTCCTCCAGCACGCCGGTGGTCGGATTGGAGATGCGGGTATAGATGTGGCCGGCGCGCTCTAGATTGAACAGCGCCGCGGCGTGGTCCGAATCCTGGAACACGTAGGACGTGGTCTGGTAGATCGGCACCGCCCGGGCGCCGGTCACGGGATCCGGATGCTGGCCCGCATGCAGGCTCAGGGTCTCGAAGGCAGGCGGTTTCGGCGCGGGCATGCGTGGCCTCGTTCGACAGTCGGTGATGGCGGCCGTTGTGCCACAAAACGGAGTGGCACGTCAGCCCATTGACAGCTCACACAAGCCCGGCCATGACGCTGTCGCAGGCTTATCGTGCCCTAGCCGAGATTGCCGCGAATAGCCAGCTCGATGATCCGCGCCTCCCGCAGCAGGATCTCCGCGACCTCCTGCTCGCGCCTTGGCCCGAGCCTCGTGCGAACGGCTGAGACTGTCATCGCTGCAGCCGGTTGCCCGTCCGGTGTCTTGATCCAGGTCGAGATCGATTTCGTCCCCTGCACCAGGCCGATCTCTCTCATGCCGTATCCGAGCCGCCTGGCGGCGGTGACCTCGCCGAGCACGGTCGCGACGTCGGTCCGGTAGGCCTCGAACCTCTTCTCGTTCGCCGCGACGATCTTCCGCGCCTCCTGCGCCGGCATCGCGGCGAGGATGGCAACGCCGGCGCTGGAGACGCCGAGCGGCCGGCGCGCGCCGACCTCGATCGACAGCACCTGGATCGGATAGACGCCGATCCGGCGATCGACGCACAGCGTGTCGTTGCCGGTGCGCACCGTCAGGAACAGCGTGTCGCCGATCTCGGCCGACGCGCGCTGCAGCGACGGATTTGCGGCCACCAGCAGCCGCGAGGGCCGGGGACGCGCCAGCGCCAGCTCCGGTACCTGGTTGCCGATCGCGTAGCGGCCGCTCCTGCCGTGCCGTTCGACGATTCCTTCCTCGATCAGCACGTGGACGATGCGATGCACGGTCGGGCGGGTGAGGCCGGTCGTGCGGACCACCTCGGCCAATGGCACACCGTCTTCCCGACCTGCGGCCAGGATGCGCAGCACCGCGAGCGCGCGCCGGATCGCCTGCGCGCCCTGTCGCGGTTCCACGGCGCTGCGGACGGATTTCGTCGCGCGTCTCTTGTCCATAATATGGACAAGAACGCCACAATTCCCTCGACAGGGCAAGCGCGCATCTGGAGATTGCGCTCCGATCGGGATGCCATGCACGAAGTCATCTGCGCCCGATACGGAATTGGAAGCGCCGCCGGGAGGTTAACATGAGATTAATCTGGATTGCCATTGCTGCTGCAGCCGCAATGCTGGCGGGGCCCGCCTCTGGCCAGCAATGGCCGGCGCGCAACGTCAAGCTGATCGTGCCTTATCCCGCCGGCGGCAATGTCGACAGCGCCGCGCGCATCATCGCCGACAAGCTGCAGGAAAAGCTCGGCCAGCCCTTCGTCATCGAGAACAAGGCCGGCGCCGGCGGCATGATCGCGGGCGAAGCCTTCGCGAAGTCGGCGCCCGATGGTTATACGCTGTTCGTCGGCGCCAACGGCCCGGTGCTGTTCGCGACCGAGATCAACAAGCGCGATGCCTACAACTGGGAGAAGGATTTTCTGCCGATCTCGACGATCTCGATGACGCCGCTGGTGCTCGAGGTTCATCCGTCGGTGCAGGCGACCACGCTCAAGGAGTTCCTCGACCTCGCCAAGCGCGAGCCCGGCAAGCTGACCATGGCCTCGCCCGGCCCCGGCACCACCAACCATCTGCTCAGCGAGCTGATGCAGTCCAGCCTCGAGCTGCAATGGGTCACGGCGCATTACCGCGGCAACGCGCCGGCCATCAACGATCTCCTGGGCGGCCAGGTGCAGTTCGCCTTCGACCAGCTCACCGTCAGTCTGCAGCACATCAAGGCCGGCCTGTTTCGTGCGCTCGCCGTCACCAGCCCGCATCGACTGAAGTCGCTGCCCGACGTGCCGACCTTCGCCGAACTCGGCTACAAGGATTTCGACGGCCAGACCTTCACCGGCCTGTTCGCACCATCAGGTACGCCGGCGCCCATTGTCGAGAAGCTGCACGAGACGCTGGTCGCGATTCTCAAGGACCCCGCCGTGATCGATAAGTTCGAAAAGCTCGGCGGCGAAGCCACGCCGATGACACCGGACGAATTCAAGGCCTATCTCGAACGCGAGGACGCCAAGTGGATTCCGGTGGTGCGCAAGGCCAACATCAGGGCGGATTGATCGATGCGGATCGACCCGGCCGAGCTCGGCGCCGAGCGCATCTACCGCCTGATGACCGGCATCGTGGTGCCGCGCCCGATCGCCTGGGTGACGAGCCTGTCGCGCACGGGCGTGCTCAATCTCGCTCCGTTCAGCGCCTTCACTTTCGTCTCGCAGAAGCCGCCGATGCTCGCCATCAGCGTCGGCCGCAAGGGCGCCGACTACAAGGACACTGCACACAACATCCTCGACACCGAGGAATATGTGATCCACATCGCGGATACGCCGCTGATGAATGCTGTGCACGACAGCTCCGTCGAGCATCCGCCGGAAATCAGCGAGGTGGAGCATCTCGGCCTGGAGACGCTCGCGAGCGAGCGCATCAAGGTGCCGCGGCTCGCCGCCGCGCCGGTCGCGATGGAGTGCCGTTTCCGGCAGTGCCTCGAATTCGGGGACGCCAAGAGCCGGCTCATCGTCGGCGAAGTCGTTCTGTTCCATTTGCGCGATGGTCTCGTGCACGACGGCAAGGTCGAGACCAGGGCGCTCGACCCGATCGCGCGTATCGGCGGACCGCGCTATGCCCGCCTCGGCGAGATCGTGACGCTGGGCAGCGTCTTCCAGACTCCCAAGTCGAAAGACTGAGCGCGGGCCTCATCGCCGGCCGCGGCCTCAAGATCATCGGAGGAAATACAATGCGACTGCTGAGCTATCTGCTGGACGGCGAGGCGCGCTATGGCGCGGCCGTGGACGGCGGCGTGGTCGATCTGACCAGGCGCATCGGCCGCGACTATTCGGATGTGAAGGCGCTGATCGCGGCCAACGCACTCGCCGATGCGCAGGAAGCTGTCGCGGGACAGAAGCCGGACCATGCGCTGGACCAGCTCGTCCTGCTGCCGCCGGTGCTGGCGCCGGAGAAGCTCTGGTGCATCGGCGTCAATTACGCCGAGCGCAATGCGGAGTATAAAGACAATTCGGACCTGCCCAAATATCCCAGCCTGTTCGTGCGCAGCATGTCCTCGATGACCGGGTCCGGTCAGCCGATCGAGAAGCCCAAGGTTTCGGACCAGCTCGACTATGAAGGCGAGCTCGTCATCGTGATCGGGCAGGGCGGCCGCCACATTCCGCGCGAAAGAGCGTGGTCGCACATCTTCGGCATGACGCTGTGCAACGAAGGCACGATCCGCGACTGGCTGCGCCACGGCAAGTTCAACGTCACGCAGGGCAAGAACTTCGATCGCTCCGGCAGCATCGGCCCGTGGATCGTCACCGCCGACGAGCTCGATCCGCGCGGGCCGCACGACATCGTCACGCGCGTCAACGGCGAGGTGCGGCAGCAGGACACGACGGAACGGTTGATGTTCCCGTTCGACTTCCTGATCTCCTATCTCTCGACCTTCGCCACCCTCAAGCCCGGCGACATGATCGTCACGGGGACGCCGACGGGCGCGGGCGCCCGCTTCGATCCGCCGCGCTGGCTGAAGGTGGGCGACATCGTCGAGGTCGAGTCCAGCCGCATCGGCGTGCTCAGCAACAAAGTGGCTGCGGAGAGCTAATCCATGCTGGACACCGCCACGATCGAACGCTTCGCCGCGCGGCTCGACGAAGCCGCGCGCACGAAATCGCTGATCCCGATGTTCACGAAAGAATATCCCGATTTCAGCATCGAGGATGCCTACGCGGTCCAGCGCGCCTGGACGAAACTCCAGCTCGGCCGGGGCCGCATCATCAAGGGGCACAAGATCGGCCTGACCTCGAAGGCGATGCAGAACGCGGTCGGCATTAACGAGCCCGACTACGGCGTGCTGTTTGCCGACATGTTTTACGCCGATGCCACGCCTGTTCCGTTCGACCGCTTCCACGCGCCGCGGATCGAGGTCGAGCTCGCCTTCGTGCTGAAGGCGCCGCTGCGCGGGCCCGATTGCACCATTTTCGATGTGCTCAACGCCACCGACTACGTCACGCCCGCGCTGGAGATCCTGGAGACGCGCATGCACCGCGTCGATCCGGAGACCGGCAAGACCCGCAAGGTCATGGACACGATCTCGGACAACGCGGCCAATGCCGCACTGGTGCTCGGCGGCCGGCCGATCCGCCCGATGGACGCGGATCTGCGCTGGATCGGCGCATTGCTGTTCCGCAACGGCGAGGTCGAGGAAACCGGGCTTGCCGCCGGCGTGCTCAATCATCCCGCCAACGGCATTGCCTGGCTCGCGAACCGCCTCGCGCCGCATGACGAGCAGCTCAAAGCCGGCGAGGTCGTGCTGGCGGGATCGTTCACGCGGCCGGTCGACATCCGCCGCGGCGACACCTTCCATGCCGATTACGGCGCCTTCGGCTCGGTGTCGTGCCAATTCGTCTGAAGCAACAATACAAGGGAGCGCACCATGAGTGGTCAAACGCGGCGCAGGAGCATCCACATCGGCGGCTTCAAGCACGTCAACCCGATTCCGAACGCCTGCCGCATCGGCAATCTCGTGATGTCGGGCGTCATCCTCGGTCGCGATCCCGCGACCAATGCGATGCCCGAAAGCTTAGATGCCCAATGCGCCAATATGTTCGCCCATATGAAGGCGACGGTGGAGGCCGCCGGCGGCACCACCGATGACATCATCAAGATGACGGTGTGGCTGAAGGATCGCGGCAACCGCGGCCCCGTCAATGTCGAATGGCTGAAAATGTTTCCGGACGAGCATTCGCGCCCCGCACGTCACGCGTTGCCGATGGACAACATGGATGGCGGCGCGCTGGTGCAATGCGACTTTACCGCCGTGATCGACTGAGGGAGCGCTTGCATGCCGACCTATCTGCCGTTCGACCCCAATCCGCGCCGTCCAAGCAAGGCCCCGCCGCCCAAGACCATCGACAGCCAGTTCCACGTGCTGGGGCCGATCGATAAATATCCGGAGCGTCCCGGGGCCGCCTATCGGATGCCGACCGCGACCTGGGAAGCGGCGCTGCGCATGCATAAGGCGCTCGGCATCGAGCGCGGCATCATCGTGCAGACCACGACCTATGGCGCCGACCATGCCGTCGTGCTCGACGGCCTTGCCGCGATGGGCCCGAACTATCGCGGCTGCGCCAATGCGCTGGTGTTCGCGGAAGCGAACGACGCCTATCTCGCCAAGCTGCATGACGCCGGCGTGCGCGGCGCGCGCTTCAGCTTCCGCCAGGAGCTCGGCGCCGTGCTGTCGGACGCCGATTTCGCCCGTGCCATCGCCCGCATCCGCGAGCTCGGCTGGTACGTCAAGATCCAGCCGGAGAAGGACGGCATCGTCTCCAGCGTCGCCAAATATGAGAACCTCGACGTGCCCGTGCTGATCGACCATATGGCGCGCCCCGACCCCGAGGCCGGCAGGAACGATCCGAACCTGCGCAAGATGCTGGAGCTGCTCGCCAAGGGCAATTTCTGGGTCATGCTCTCACTCGGCGAGAAGACTTCAAAGACTGGGGCTCCCTACGACGACGTGATCCCGATCGCGCGCGCCTATATCGAGGCCGCCCCCGACCGCTGCGTCTGGGCCAGCGACTGGCCCCATCCGGTCTCGGTGAAGCAGCCGCCGAACGATGCCGATCTGCTCGAGCTGATGTACCGCTACGCGCCCGACCAGGCGGAGCTGGAGAAGATTTTGGTGCACAATCCGGCCAAGCTGTTCGGCTTTGCGGATTAGATCCTGAGAGGATTGGGCTGAGCTCCTCGCCAAGCGCGCGGTGCGCTCCCTCTCCCGCTTGCGGGAGAGGGTCGGGGTGAGGGCTCTTTCCTCTAGGGGATTGTCTCATTGTGGAGACACCCTCTCCCCAGCCCTCCCCCGCATGCGGGGGAGGGAGCACAGCTCCCTCGGAGCGCGATTGCGCCTCACATCGGCTGCTTCGCCAGCCGATCCCGCACCTCCGCGGCGATCTCGAACGAGCGCAGCCGTGCGGAATGGCCGTAGATCTGCCCCGTCGTCATCAATTCGTCCGCGCCGGTCTCGGCGATCAGCGCCTTCAGCTTCGCTTCGACCACATCGGGCGAGCCGACCGCCGAGCACGACAGCGCTTGCGCAACGCCGGCCTTCTCCGCCGGCGACCACAGCGCGTCCATGTCGTCCACCGGCGGCGGCAGCGGCCCCGGCGTGCCGCGGCGCAGGTTGATGAATTGCTGCTGCAGTGAAGAGAACATCCGCTGCGCCTCTTCATCGCTGTCGGCCGCGAACACGTTGACGCCGATCATCGCATAGGGCTTGTCGAGCTGCGCCGATGGCTCGAACCGCGCGCGATATTCGCGCAGCGCCGGCATCATCATCTGCGGCGCGAAATGCGAGGCGAACGCGAAGGGCAAGCCGAGCATCGCCGCAAGCTGCGCGCCAAAGGTGCTCGATCCCAAAATCCACAGCGGCACCCTGGTCCCCATGCCGGGCACGGCGCGGATCGCCTGGTTCGGCTGCACGTCGCCGAGCAGCGCCTGCAGCTCCAGCACGTCATGCGGGAAATTTTCGGACGTGGTGGCAAGGTCGCGCCGCAACGCCCTTGCGGTGAACTGGTCGGTGCCCGGCGCGCGGCCGAGCCCGAGATCGATCCGCCCGGGATAGAGCGATTCCAGCGTGCCGAACTGCTCGGCGATGACCAGCGGGGAATGGTTCGGCAGCATGATCCCGCCGGAGCCGACGCGGATCGTCTTGGTGCCCCCCGCGACATGTCCGATCACCACGGACGTGGCAGCGCTGGCGATGCCCGTCATGTTGTGATGCTCGGCCAGCCAGAACCGCTTGAAGCCCCATTTCTCGGCATGCTGGGCCAGATCAAGCGAATTGCGGAAGGCCTGCGCCGCGTCGCCGCCCTGGCGAATGGGTGCGAGGTCGAGCACGGAGAAGGGGATCATCGAGGCACCGGCGGGAGGGAACTGCGCCATCACATGTAGTGTCAGCGCGTAGGATGGGTAGAGCACTTGCGAAACCCATCATGCTTCGTCGTCGGACAAGGCCTCGATGGCTTTCGCTGCGCTCTACCCATCCTTGTATTAGCGCGATCGCCTATAATGAGCCGTTCCGTGAGGAATGGCCCAGCCCGGGTAGCCGCCCGAGCTGGGTCGCCGTTCGATCGGATCGGTACCCATCGAAGCCTTGAGGGCTGTCTGACGTAGCGAGATCGCGATCGGCACTTCATCGGGACCCGAATGGTTGAACGAACTTTAGGTTCGCATCACAAGGGAGGGATCGACGAAGATGGCCAAGCATACCACGATCTGTGCCGGGATCGATACCGGCAAACGGAAGCTCGACGTGGCGATCGAGGGCCG
>NZ_JACCHQ010000023.1 GCF_016031655.1 Bradyrhizobium glycinis | reverse complement strand
CGGCCCTCGATCGCCACGTCGAGCTTCCGTTTGCCGGTATCGATCCCGGCACAGATCGTGGTATGCTTGGCCATCTTCGTCGATCCCTCCCTTGTGATGCGAACCTAAAGTTCGTTCAACCATTCGGGTCCCGATGAAGTGCCGATCGCGATCTCGCTACGTCAGACAGCCCTCAAGGCTTCGATGGGTACCGATCCGATCGAACGGCGACCCAGCTCGGGCGGCTACCCGGGCTGGGCCATTCCTCACGGAACGGCTCATTATAGGCGATCGCGCTAATACAAGGATGGGTAGAGCGAAGCGAAACCCATCGATAACCGTCGCGCAAATCATGGGTTTCGCAAGGGCTCTACCCATCCTTCGCGCTGATCCCAGCCATCAATAGCGGCCGCCGCTGCCCTTTTGCTGCGTGATCCAGGCCGACAATGTTTTGGGTGGCGCTTTCGCAGTTCGGGCCGGCGATGCCTTCGCATTGTCGCGGCCGCCTTTCATCCCACGGCTGCGCGGCGCTTCCGTTGCGCCATGGCCCTTCAAGGCAGAAGTCGATGCCTCCGCGGCTTCCTTCTCCAGGCGCAACTGCTTCAATCGCGCCATCTTGATGCGCTCTGCCTCGACTTCCGGTCGTTCGGCGAGAAGCGGCTTGTGCTCAGCAAACTCCGCCGAGACGACAACCCCGAGAATGGTCGCCTCGCCGAGCGCCTTGCAGGCTTCGAGCCGATGCAGTCCCTCGACCAGAACGAGGCGGTCTCCGTCGCGCCGGACGGAAATGGGGGCCTGTTGTCCGATGTCCAGGATACTTTCCGCGATCTCCGCGACGGTCTCGGGGTTGAGGGTCTTCTTCTGCTTGGTGGGAACGAAGATCTTCTCGATAGGGAAGCTTTCCGGTTTGGGCATAGTTTGACTCCGCTTCCTCCAGGCCCGTCGGAACCGATGCCGGTGAGCTGGGAGTTTAGGAGGGAAGGGCTCAACGGCAAAGGCAATTTTGCCGCTTGCGGTGTGCACTTAATCATGGGCGCATGCGAAAGCTAGCCGAGTAGCCGGTCCGGCTATAGCGAGCGATTAGTGCACTGTCATCGTATTTCCGATGGGTATCGCCACGCTCCACCCGCCAAGGCTACCAAAAACCTTCGTCCCCTAGAGGTTCGTTGAACGACCCAAGGTTCTCTTCACCTTCGATCCAAATCTGCTTGTCTTTCATAAGCTGTTTGAATTTCTGCGAGCCATATCGTTTAGCTAACAGCGACGCAGTCGGCCTATCCAAGCCCTCCCATCTCTTCCAAATCGTGAAGTATCGATCAATATCGTGATACATCATCAACGTGCGAACAAAGCCTATCGCATTTTCATCGCCTGCCGAATGCTCGATAATTTGCTCTAGTACGTACTTATTGGCGATCGCCTTCAGGTCTCCAATCTTGTTCAGGCCAAATGCCTTGAATTCGTTTATAACTTCCTCCGGGATTTCAACGAAAGTTATATCGAGATTATATTGATCCGCGAGTTGCTCGAGATAGGGTTGAAGAGTGAGCGAATTTAGCTCGGCGTCGGAAAGCTGACTCGCGGTCTTAGTGGCTATCTCGGATTTATACGCTTCTACATCTCGGGCGATTTCGTCGAACGCTCCATCGACAATCTCAAGCATTCCCGAATAAAGGTTCAGCTTTCGTTGAATTTTGGCCGGCAATCCAGTTCCGAGCTTGAATGAACGATCGTGGGCAAGTTCTGCCCAGGCGTGCTGAAGGACTGTTCTTACCTGGATTTCGAATTTTAGCTCGCTGAGGGCTTCATACTCCAAGAGACCCTTCCGGCCCGACCCAAGAGTACAGACGAAATGCGTCGACCGATAACCCATTCGATCGTCGCCCAGTATGGAGGCTCTATCGAAGCTACGTTTGTCGTCTATCTCGAATGTGGCTCGAATGAGATCGCTGATTTCCTTAACTTGAGTTTCTAAGAACGTAACTACCCGTATCCCGGAGAGATCCGTAAGTTGCACTTCGGGCTGAGTATATTTCTTGCGGCGGATCTTCTCTTCCGTTGAGCCAATTTCCTTGGTACGTCCGCTGATGCTCAGATATTCAATAGAACTCCTGTCGAGAATATTCTTCAGAAGTCCGACAACGGCTGGCGTCAATCGGCTGTGTCGGGACAGGGTTTCTTCTATCCACGCTCGGTCGGTGTTTGCCATTTAAATTTGCCGGTTCTTCAGCGTTCATCAGTGACTACTAGAAGCTTGGAGTATCCTCTTGGAGGGCCCTTCTAACCGGCGAAGTAATGACTGGAAATGGCTCACTTGCCGAGGAAGATTCACGATCCTCCGTGCGGCGTAGGCGAGGGCCAGACCTTCCTCGCGAAGTCCTTGAGCTTCTCCACTATGAGGGCATCTGTTGGCTTGTTTACTAAGTGCATCGGATTGTATTGAAGTTTCGTGAGTTCAGCGTTCAGGAGCCCAAAGAGACGTTTTCCTTTCACGAACTCAAAGGCTATCTGCGCGCCCAGAAGGTCGGCGGCGCTGGGGACGCTTGGTTTACCCTTCAGTATTTTGCTTTTTAGCTCCGCTCTTTTGTTGGCGAAGTCGACCGCGAGCGAGGCGTTGTTAGCTGCTATGATCCCGTCGACAATTTGAGTGGCTTGCTCAGGAGAAATTCCGAGAGCCATGCTCAGGTGTTGAGACGTGCAGAATTGATGTTCAATATCTGTCAGTGGGGTAATAAACAATTCGCAGCGGTCAGGTAGTTTCTTTATCTCTCTCTCCTTGTACCATTCGGCTTCGTCCGGCAGCATACAATCTGCGTCCCGATGGACGAGTACATAAGTATCATTGGCTTGCTTGAGAAAAAATTCGGCTACGGTGGCTGTCATTGCAATATTGCTCACGCCATCAAACGACTGGAGCATGTATTCGTCTTGCACGAAGCCACTTCGTTCCAGCAAAATTCGGAGACGCTCGCTCTTGCTGTCTTCGGTTAGCACGACGACCCTGCATTTAGCGGCGGTCAAAAGTTCATAACTATCGAGTGCGCCGATATCGAGCAAAATCGAAAGATCTTCTGTGTCCTTCTTCTCTTGCTTGACCCCTTTCTTCAGCCAGATGATGTCGGTCATGTGAGAGCGCGATAGAGAGTCGAATATGTGCCGTGAGTGAGTTGCCAAGATAATC
Organism: Bradyrhizobium glycinis; assembly: GCF_016031655.1. Lineage (GTDB taxonomy): Bacteria > Pseudomonadota > Alphaproteobacteria > Rhizobiales > Xanthobacteraceae > Bradyrhizobium > Bradyrhizobium glycinis. The sequence continues at coordinate 134,753 of NZ_JACCHQ010000023.1, read as the reverse complement.
CGGACGGGGCCTTGCTCGGCAATCTTCAGAAGCGTGGCAGCTAGAAGTCTCTGGTTTGAGGGGTGCAAGTGAGCATCTGGTTCGTCCAACAGCAACAGGCCAGGGTCGTACATTGTTGCATAGGCGACGAGCTGAATTGCTTGAAGCGCCCCAGCACCTACTAGTTCGAGAGGGACTTTCTTTCCGTCTATCTCTACTAAGACATCGATATGCGTGTGAATGTGTTCATCGAAATCACAATGTACCGTTAGATTGGAGAATACTTCGCCAATGATGGCGTGAAACTTCTCTAGCTTCTCCGGATTTTTGGTGAGCCGCAGTAGGACATTGCGTAGGTATAAGTTTGCGTCCCCCTGAGCGATTCCTGCAGCTACTATAGCGTCTGTCCTACGTTCTTCGCTAAGTGACACACCGGCGAGACCTGGTACGAAGATTGAGAGTGGGCGAGTGCGATCCGACGCGCGCTCGTAAAAGCGTGTCCGGTGATCGAACTCGATGGCGATGTTCAGATTCTTGCCCCGCCTCATCTTTAAGCTGAAATCTTTGGGATCGTCGGTTATTGCTTCGCGATAGGTGACGACGAATTCCGGTCCAGTTTTCGACGTCATATCTGTTTGGTAGCTTAGCTTGAGGGGTTGATTGGAAGGCTTATAGAGAAATTGGTCCACCCCCAATGTGCTCGCGGGGGCGCTCTTGTTGGTTGCGGACTTCGCCGATTGCAGTGTCGTTATCATCAGGTGGATAGCTTGAAGCAGCGAGGACTTCCCTGCGTTGTTGCCCCCAATAAGTATTGTGACGTTGGACAACGGTAGTTCGACTGCAGGAAGGCGCTTGAATCTATCGATTTTGATTGCTGAAATTAACATGTTTGATCTCAGTGGAGCCCGTGCGGAGGCTTGGTAGAGGACAGCGTATAGGCGATAAGAGCAGATTTGGTTCTCAACCGGAAATAGAAATTAGCAGAGGGCGAGATTATCTCGACGAGTGGCGTGCAACGCGATTTCGTGCGGGTGAATTCAGCCATCGGATCTAAAAAAGGGGCGACCATCCGGTCGCCCCTTTGTGATGAAGTTTGTGCCAGCCCAGAAACCTCACGAACACCCCGTCGTGCTGCCGCAGGTATCGCACTTCATACACGTCCCATTCCGCACCAGCGTGAAGTTGCCGCACTCGCTGCACATCTCGCCCTCGTAGCCCTTGGCCTTGGCTTCGGCGCGGCGCTCGGCCTTCGTCGGCGCTGCGGTCGCGGCGGTGCCGGCCTTGCTCCACTGCAGCTGCTCAAGCTTCTCCGTCGGAGACAGATCGTGCTGAGCTTCCTGCTTCAGGGCGACGGCGCCTTCGATGGTGTCACTGAGGCGGGACGAGGTGCCGTGGGCGGCCAGCGCCGTGACCCGGCTGCCGCCGGAGGGTGCGCTGTCGTTGCCTTGGCTGACCGCGGCCGAGCCGCCTCGCATCACGACGAGATTGTCCGTGCGCGAGCGGGTGAGGCCGCGCGAGACGAGCTTGGTCGCGTGGTGGCCGCCGTCCTCGTCCGGCTCCTTGCCTTCCTCGACGCCCTTGCCGAGCGCGTCGAAGCCCGTCTCGTTGGGATCGACGTGGGCGAGGTCGAAGCGCGAGAGGTAGCTCACCGCCAGCTCGCGGAAGACGTAGTCGAGGATCGAGGTCGCGTACTTGATGCTGTCGTTGCCCTGCACGGGGCCCGCCGGCTCGAAGCGGGTGAAGGTGAAGGCGTCGACATATTCGTCGAGCGGCACGCCGTATTGCAGGCCGAGCGACACCGCGATGGCGAAGTTGTTGATGAAGGAGCGCAGCGCCGCGCCTTCCTTGTGCATGTCGATGAAGATCTCGCCCAAGCGGCCGTCGTCATATTCGCCGGTGCGCAGGTAGACCTTGTGGCCGCCGACCACCGCCTTCTGGGTGTAGCCCTTGCGGCGATCGGGCATCTTCTCGCGCTCGCGCATCACGACGATACGCTCGACCAGCTTCTCGACGACCTTTTCGGCCACATGCGTGGCGCGCGCCGCCATCGGCTTCTCGTGCAGCGACTCGATCGCATCGTCCTCGTCCTCATCGTCGCTGATGAGCTGCGAGTTGAGCGGCTGGGAGAGCTTGGAGCCGTCGCGATAGAGGGCGTTGGCCTTCAATGCGAGTTTCCACGACAGCATGTAGGCGGACTTGCAGTCCTCCACCGTGGCGTCGTTCGGCATGTTGATGGTCTTGGAGATCGCGCCCGAGATGAAGGGCTGCGCCGCTGCCATCATGCGGATGTGGCTCTCGACCGAGAGATAACGCTTGCCGATCTTGCCGCAGGGGTTGGCGCAGTCGAACACCGGATAGTGCTCGGCCTTGAGGTGCGGGGCACCTTCCACCGTCATCGCGCCGCAGATGTGGACGTTGGCCGCCTCGATCTCGCGCTTGGTGAAGCCGACGGCCTGGAGCAGGTCGAAACCAGGAGCCGCAATGGCTTCCGCGCCGATGCCGAGCTGGTCGCGGATGAAGTCTTCGCCAAAGGTCCATTTATTGAAAGCGAACTTGATGTCGAAGGCGGTCGGCAGGGCTTTCTCGACCTTGGCGATCGCTTCATCGGTGAAGCCCTTGGCCTTCAGCGTGGTGACGTTGATGCCGGGGGCGTTCGCCAGCGAGCCGTGGCCGACGGCATAGGCCTCGATCTCCGCGATCTCGCTCTCGCGATAGCCGAGCGCGCGCAGCGCGGCCGGCACCGCGCGGTTGATGATCTTGAAGTAGCCGCCGCCGGCGAGCTTCTTGAACTTGACCAGCGCGAAGTCCGGTTCGATGCCCGTCGTGTCGCAATCCATGACGAGGCCGATCGTGCCGGTCGGCGCGATCACCGTGGTCTGGGCGTTGCGATAGCCGTGCTTCTCGCCGAGCTCGAGCGCCGCATCCCAGGCCGCCTGGGCATGGCTGACGAGGTCTCCTTGCGGGCAGGAGACGAGGTCGAGCGGCACCGGGTTGACGCTGAGCGCCTCATAGCCGTTGGACTGGCCGTGCGCGGCGCGGCGGTGGTTGCGGATCACGCGCAGCATGTGCTGGGCGTTCTTCTTGTAACCGGGGAAGGTGCCGAGCTCGGCCGCGATCTCGGCCGAGGTCTTGTAAGTGATGCCGGTCATGACAGCGGTCAGCGCGCCGCAGAGCGCACGGCCTTCCTTGGAGTCGTAGGGCAGGCCCATGGTCATCAAGAGGCCGCCGATATTGGCGTAGCCGAGGCCGAGCGTGCGGAACTCGTAGGAGAGCTCGGCGATCGCCTTCGACGGGAACTGCGCCATCATGACGGAGATTTCCAGCACGATGGTCCAGAGCCGGCAGAGGTGCTCATAGCCTTCGACGTCGAAGCGCTTGGTGTCGGTGTTGTAGAACGTCAGCAGGTTCGCCGAGGCGAGGTTGCACGCCGTGTCGTCCAGGAACATGTATTCCGAGCACGGATTGGAGGCGCGGATGTCGCCGGACGCCTTGCAGGTGTGCCAGTCGTTCATCGTGGTATTGAAGTGCAGGCCCGGATCGGCCGAGGCCCAGGCGGCGTAGCCGATCTTCTCCCAGAGGTCGCGCGCCTTCAGCGTCTTGGTCACCTTCTTCGAGGTGCGGGCGGTCAGATTCCAGTCGCCGTCGGTCTCGACTGCGCGCAGGAAGTCGTCCCTCAGCGAGACCGAGTTGTTGGAGTTCTGCCCGGAGACCGTGAGATAGGCTTCGCTGTCCCAGTCGGTGTCGTAGGTGTCGAACTGGATGTCCTTGTAGCCCTGCTTGGCAAACTGGATGACGCGCTTGATGTAATTGTCGGGCACGAGGCTGCGGCGCGCGAGCTTGATCTCGCGGCGCAGGGCAGGGTTCTTCTCGGGGTCGAAGCAATCGTCGCCCGAGCCTTCGCAGTTGACGCAGGCCTTCAGCACCGCCTTCAGGTGCTTCTGGTTGATCTTGGAGCCTGTGACGAGGGCGGCAACCTTCTGCTCCTCCTTCACCTTCCAGTCGATATAGGTCTCGATGTCGGGGTGATCGACGTCGACGACGACCATCTTGGCCGCGCGGCGCGTCGTGCCGCCCGACTTGATCGCGCCGGCGGCGCGGTCGCCGATCTTGAGGAAGCTCATCAGGCCCGAGGAGCGGCCGCCGCCGGAGAGCTTTTCGCCTTCGCCGCGCAGGCGCGAGAAGTTGGAGCCGGTGCCGGAGCCGTATTTGAACAGGCGGGCTTCGCGGACCCAGAGGTCCATGATGCCGCCCTCGTTGACGAGGTCGTCGCCGACGCCCTGGATAAAGCAGGCATGCGGCTGCGGGTGCTCGTAGGCCGACTTGGACTTGGTCAGCTTGCCCGTGAAGGGGTCGACGTAATAATGGCCCTGGCCGGGGCCGTCGATGCCATAGGCCCAGTGCAGGCCGGTGTTGAACCATTGCGGCGAGTTCGGCGCGACCATCTGCATGGCGAGCATGTAGCGGAGCTCGTCATAGAAGGCCTGGGCGTCGTCATCGCTCGTGAAATAGCCGCCCTTCCAGCCCCAATAGGTCCAGCAGCCGGCGAGGCGGTCGAACACCTGTTTGGCGCTGAGCTCGCTGACATAGCGCTCCTTCTCAGGGAGCTGGCTAAGGGCCTCGGTGTCGGGCACGGAGCGCCACAGGAAGGAGGGGACGGATTCCTCCTCGACCTTCTTCAGGCGCGCGGCAACGCCCGCTTTCCGGAAATACTTCTGCGCCAGCACGTCGGAGGCGACCTGCGACCACTCGCTCGGCACCTCGACGTTATCAAGCTTGAACACGACCGAGCCGTCGGGATTGCGAATCTCCGACGTGGTCAGGCGGAATTCGATCCCCGCATAAGGTGACTGTCCTGCCGTGGTGTGGCGCCGCTCAATCCGCATCGTCTTGCCCCGTCCTTTTCTTTGACCGGTCCCGCCCCTCGTTGTGGGCGTGCCGGGTCGTCATTGCATCTCGCGGGCGCCGTCAGCCGTTCGGCCTTGGGGCACCGCAGTTCAGCCGGTGGATCCGGCCCTGTTTTTTCCCGGCGCGACCTCGATGCGTCGCATCGATCGTCCCGCCGGCATGTCCACACCCATCCGCCCCCAAGGGGATGTGCGCGACATGCGTTCAACGCCCCACAACGTCACTTCGTCATCGATGCCATCCGAGCCTGTTGCCGGCCCGTTCTGGCGCCCCGAAGAGGCTCGCATTCCGAGGGCAGACAAGCCCTCATCCGCAGCCTTTGGCCGGCTGGCGGAGCTGAAATTTGCGAGACCCTTTGGGGGGAGTGCCGGCGGGACGCAAACTCACTCGCGCCGAACGGACCGAAAGCTAGGACTCTCCGTTGCGCCCGTCAAGAACTAGTGCGAGTTCCTGAATCAAATACTAAATATGGTGGATTGTGGGGGATAACAGGGTTCTTCGCCGCGCCTGTCGTGGGGCCAAGTATCAGTGAGTCCTCAGGGATTCCCAACCGAAAAAATTTGCATGCCGTGATGATGGTGAGCCTTCATCCCGCTGTTCACAGGGCAGGTATCTTTTTGAGCAATGGGATTGCGTCAGCCGGACTCACGTAGCCCTACGGTGGGTGAGGGCGGGACTGCCCGCAAAAGCGGTGGTGAGACCCGCGAATCCGGGCCAAGCTGACCGCCAGATTTGCCGGGCTACCCAAATGCTTGATTCGACCCCGCCGGGCGTGCGGCCGCGCATCGCCCCGGCCGGCCTGATGTTCCTTGCGATCACGTCGATCGGCTGGGGCTTCAACTGGCCGGCGACGAAATTCCTGCTCGCCGAACTGCCGCCTTTGACGCTGCGCGGGGTCACCGGCGTGCTCGGCGCGCTGCTGCTGGCGCTGCTTGCGGTGCTGCGCCGGCAAAGCCTGCAGGTGCAGGGGGCGATCTGGCCGCGGCTCCTCACCTCGGCCGTGCTGAACGTCACCGGCTGGATGGTGCTGATGGGGCTGGCGCTGCTCTGGCTGCCGGCGAGCGAGGCGGCGCTGATCGCCTACACCATGCCGGTCTGGGCTTCGATCATCGCCTGGCCGGTCCTCGGCGAGCAGCCGACGCTCCTGCGCACGCTGGGGCTGCTGCTGGCCTTCGCCGGCCTCGCCACGATCATGGGCGGCAATGGCCTTGCCGCCAGCGTCGAGAAGCTGCCGGGCATCGTCATGGCGCTCGCCGGGGCTTTCGGCTTCGCCGTGGGCACGGTGTTCTCGAAGAAGTACCCGATCCACCTGCCGCCGATCACCGCAGCGGCCTGGCAGATCGGGATCGGCTGCCTGCCGATCTCGATCATCGGCCTCCTGATCGAGACCACGCATCTGGCGCAGGTGACGCCGCTCGGCTGGTGGCTGCTGGTCTATTCGATCGTCGGGCAGTTCTGCATCGCCTATGTCAGCTGGTTCGCCGCGCTCGCGCGCCTGCCGGCCTCGGTCGCGGCGATCGGCACCATGGCGGTGCCGGTCATCGGCGTCGTGACGTCGGCGCTCGCCCTTGGCGAGCCGCTCGGGGCAGGGCAGATCGCAGCGCTGCTGCTCACGCTGGCCGCCGTGGTGATGGCGACGCGCTAGAGCATGATCCGGAAAAGCGTATAGCGGCTTTCCGAGAAGGTCATGCTCAAACAATAACCTAAAGCGCGATGACGATTGATCCTAATCGCATCGCGCTTTAGGTGTCCGGACGCCGGGGTATCAGTGGTCCTGAGGCTCTTTCTCTCGCCCGCGTTGTGCCGAGCCCGGCAGTTTCAACGGCAGGCCAGCGGATGCGACAGCAAAGACTTCGAGAGCCTGGTCGTAGCCTTTGATGTTCCGCTGTCCGAGCGATGCCAACGGAACGCTATCCCTTACCTTCCCGGCGATCGTGGGATCAGCCAGGATCTGCGCGTCCTTCGCGAGATTGCAGAGCCGCGACGCCAAATTCACCACGGCTCCCATCGCCGTGTAGTCCAGCCGACCGTTATAGCCAACCGTACCTACCGTTGCCGGTCCCATGGCAACGCCCACACCAAAGCCGATCGCGTGGCCGGCGTCACACCATCTGCCGGCAAGGGACTGCACCGTCATTTGCAGGTCGATCGCGAGTCGGACCGCTTGAGTTGCCGGCTGTTCGCATGTGACCGGAGCATTGACCAGGAGCATGACGCCGTCGCCATCAAAGCCTATGAGGGTTGCCTCGTGACGAGTCGTCACGGCGCCGACGGCCGCGTAGTAATCTCGCATGACCGCCATGATGACGTCAGGTTCATTGCGCGTGGAGAACGCCGTGAAGCCGCGTAAGTCGCCAAAAATGACAGCCACTTCACGTCGCTGCGCTTCGAGCAGTTCATGAGAATGTTCGACCAATTCGGCGACCTGTGATGGCAGGAACTGCTTCAGCCGTTCGATCCGCGCAGATTTCTGCTGTGAGATCGCCAGTTCAGAAGCCATTTCATTGAAGCGCAACGCCAATTGCTGAAACTCGTCACCGCTGAAGATCTTGATGCGATGCTCGAATTGTCCGGTTCTGATCCGCTCCACGCCCTCTTCCAATTGCTTGATCGGGCCGGACATTCTGTGCGCGCGCCAATAGGCGAGCGCCAGCGCGATAAGAACACCAAAGGCAATGAGGATTGAGGAGCGCCACAAGGCCGCGCGAATTGAGGCAAAGGCTTCCGAGGTCGGCTGCATCGCGATCACCGTCCATCCCAAATCGGCGGCTTGAACGGATAGCGCCACCACCGGGTTGCCTCGCTCCCCGGTTATCACCGCCGCTCCGCTCGCCGCGCCAACGAGATGCTTGATCCGGCCAAAACTGCCCGAGCTGGCGCGGCCGCGCAGGACCCGACTGATATCGGGATGTGCGATCAGATGACCGGAATCATCGACAACTATGGCGTAGCCGGTCTCGCCAATCCTAATGGCTGCGATGACATCCCAGATCAGCTTCAGATTGACCTCGGCGATCGCAACCCCTGCGGCAGGCAGGCTCCCGGCAACCGCGACCCTCATATAGGGCTCTGAATCTCGCTGGTACTGAACCGGTCCGTACCAGACTTTGTTGCCGCGTGCGCCCTGAACAGCGGGATCCGTAGACATATCAATGCCGCGCCCGGTCCGATTCAGAAGCAGCCTGGAAACAAAGACCCGTTCGGTGCCGGTCTCATCCAGAAGCGAAACCGAAACGATTGCAGGCACCTGCTGGAGGAGGCGCAAGGCATCGATCTTATGTTGAGCATCGTCTCCGGCAGACCAGGGAAGCTGCACCATCCAACCCAACTGATCTCGGATGCCATCGGTGAACGCCTCGATCCTGTCGGACGCCGCGCGAGCATCGGCCTGCAGCACCGCGCTGATCTGGCGGCGCTGGTCTCGGTAACCGAAAGAAGCCTCGATCGCCGCGCCGAGTATCAGAGGCACCACGGCAGCGACAAACAACGTCGCGAAGTACTTGCAGAACAGCGAACGACGCGGAGGCATCGTACACGAAGAGGACTGCGCAGCACCGTCCGTCATGACTATCTCAGGAGATCACCTTGCTGGCGCGAAACAGGATCGACGACACATCCAGGTCGATCCCCAGAAGCCTGGCTGTTTTCAGATTGACTGCCAGTTCAAACTTTTCGGGACGCATCACCGGAAGATCTGACGGATCTTCACCGCGCAGGATGCGATCGGCATAAGTGGCAAGCCGAAAATAGGTCGTGCGCTGGTTTGCCCCGTAACTCAAGAGACCTCCAGCGTCACAATATTCAGACCAGCCAAACATCGAAGGCAGCCGGTGCGCGATTGCAAGCTCCGCAATCCTCGCACGATGCACCAGCGTCACGGCATCGGGAAACACGAGGAGAGCATCCGCGTTCACCTTGCCGGCAGCCATCAACCCATTCTCGATTTCGCGAGCGCCGCAGAAGGGGACGTAGGCTGCATCAATCCCGAGATTCCGGCACGACTCCAAAGTCGCACGCCATTCCAGTGGCTCTCCCGGATGATCCGTGTTCGAGAGGACTGCCAGTTTTCGCAGCTTTGGATAAAGGTCCTTGAGCAGTTCGACGCGCTTTCCTGCCAGCTCGAGCGACAGGAATGTGCTGCCTGTGAAATTGGTGCCGGGGTGAGCAAGGCTCTTCACCACGCCCAGAGCGACGGGGTCACCGCTCAATGCAAACAGCACGGGGACGTCGGTGATTGCAGTCATGACACGCGTCGCCGGACCGCTCGAGACCACAAGGTCGACATCCCCTCGCGGCAACTCGGAGACGATCTTGCGCAGTGCCTGCGGATTTTCAGGGGCATAATGCGTCTCCAAGGTTACGGTCCTGCCCTCGACGTAACCGAGCGCGCGCATTCCCTCGCGAAAGCCGTCCAGGAAGGGATCCGGTTCGGACTGGGTCGAGACCCAGAAGATACGATGCAGCTTGGCTCCGTCCTGCGCCCGCGCGATCGCAGGCCAGACCAGTCCTCCACCAATCAACAAGATGAACTCTCGTCTTTTCATGCGAGCACCTGTCGAAGCTGCGACGTCAATTCCGGCCGCAGACCAAAATCGTAGCTGTGCATCTGGTGACTGCGCTCGGTAATCGCGCTCTGCAAGCGGACTGCCACGACACCGGCTCCAACATTTGTCGCCGAGAGCATGCTCAGAGACTGGGCTGGTGAGACGATTTGTCCTTGAGATGGGCTTGATTTTTGCTTGAGACCGACCCGATTGGGATCAAAACGGCCTTACTCGTTGCACAACGCGGTGTCGGAACACCTCCGGCGCGGATCCGGGCGAGCTACGAGAACAACTGGAACTCACATCTTGAGCCAGTGCCCTCGAACTCAGAGATCGTGTGACTGCCGCGCGACTTCGGCAGTTCACGCGCTAGTTCGCCGCTATCCCTCCGCCGTTCAGCGCTTTCCGGATCATCTCCGCGAGCTGGTTTCTCCGATAGGGCTTGGTCAGCAGCAGCACGCCGTCATCCAGCTTGCCGTGATGGACGATGGCGTTGTCGGTGTAGCCGGAGGTGTAGAGCACCTTCACGCCCGGCCGGCGCCTCGCCACCTCTTCGGCGAGCTCGCGGCCGCTCATGCCGCCGGGGATGACGACGTCGGTGAACAGCAGGTCGAAGCTCTGGCCGGCCTCGATCAAATCCAGCGCAGCCTTGCTGTCCGGCGCGGCGATCGTCTTGTAGCCGAGGCTCTGGAGCTGCGCGGTGACGAAGTTGCGGACCAGGGAATCGTCCTCGACCACGAAGATGGTCTCGGCGCCGCCTTCGGCCTGCGGTGTGATACCGGCTGCGACCTCCGCGGCGCCTTCACCCGGCGGCAAATAGAGCTTGATCGTGGTGCCGTGGCCTTCTTCGCTGTAGATCTTGATGTGGCCGCCGGACTGCTTGACGAAGCCGTAGACCATGGAGAGGCCGAGGCCGGATCCCTTGCCGACCTCCTTGGTGGTGAAGAAGGGCTCGAACGCCTTCTGCTGGATCTCCACGGACATGCCGGTGCCGGTGTCGCTGACCGCGAGCATGACGTAAGGCCCGGGCGTCACGTCCGCATTGGCCTGCGCATAGGCCTCGTCGAGAACGACGCGGTGGGTCTCCAGCAGCAGCTTGCCGCCGTTCGGCATGGCGTCGCGGGCGTTGATCGCCATGTTGAGCACGGCGTTGGTGAGCCTGGACGGATCGATATGCGTCGTCATCGACCCCTGCTCCAGCACGGTCTCGATCTGGATCTGTTCGCCGAGGGTGGGGCGCAGAAGCTTTGCGATGTCGGAGATCGCGGCGTTGATGTCGACGTTCCGCGGCTCGAGCGGCTGCCGGCGCGCGAACGCCAGCAGGTGTTGGATCAGCTCGGCGCAGCGCTCGGCGGCATCGTCGATCAGCCGGGCCGTGCGCTGCAGCTCGGGCTGGTCCTTCAACTTCTCCACCAGCGTCTCGGTGTTGCCGGAGATGACGGTGAGCATGTTGTTGAAGTCGTGCGCGACGCCGCCGGTCAGCTTGCCGATCGCATCCAGCTTCTGCGATTGGTGCAGCTGCCGCTCGGTCTCGCGCGAGATCGTCGCGTCGTGATAGACCAGCACCGCGCCGGAGATGTTGCCTTGCCCATCCCGCATCGGCCGGCCGCTGACCATGAGATGGCGCAGCGGGTTGCCGCTGTGCGGGCGGACGATCATCTCCAGCTCTTCGAACTGCTCGCCGCGCAGCACGCGCGTCGACGGCAGCTCGTCGGCCGCAAGCGGCGTGACGCCGTCACCGTGAAACACGTCGGACAGCGCGCGCAGATTGCCGACGTTCATGCCGGTACGATGCAATAGCATGCGCTCGGCGGCCGGATTGGACAGCAGCACGGTGCCCTCGGCGTCGATGACCAGCACCGCCTCCGCCATGCTGCGAAACGTGCTCTGGAGCACGTTGACCGACAGGCGAAGCTCGTCATGGGCGGCGACGAGGTGCTCGGTGCGCTCGGCCACCGCCGCCTCGAGCGCCGTCTTGGCGGCTTGGGTCTGCTCGAGCGAGCTCTGGAGCTCACCCGTCGTGCGGCGGCTTTCGCGCATCACCAACGCGACCAGGAGCAGGATCAGCACGGCGCCGGCGACGTCGATGCCGAGCAGCACGATGCCGGTGCGGCGCGAATCCTGGGAGCGGGCGGCGAGCAGGCGTTCTTCCTCCGCGCTCAGACGGTCGAGATTGCCCATCACCGTGTCCATGAGGCCGCGGCCCTCGGCCTTGCTGTTGAGCGCGGCAATGCCGGCCTGGTCGTTGGCGGCGCGCAGACGCATCGCGGTGGCGGCGATCTCGATCCGGCGCAGCGCCAGCGGCTCGGTGCCCTCAAGCAGGGCGACTTGATCGGGGGTGTCGCGCACGTCACGCTTGAGCTCTGCGAGGGCCGGTGCGATCTTGGCTTGCACCGCCTGGAACTCGTCGCTGAAGCCCTGGGTGCGATAGAGCTCGTAGCCGCGCGCGGCGCTCTCGGCGCGACGCAGCAGCACGCGCAGATCGGAGATCTTCTTCTGCACCTGGACGGTGTGGTTCACCGACGCCGCGTCGGACCGCGACTTGACGTCGAGGGCAATCGAGGCCGCGGTGATGATCAGGAGGATGGCAAGTCCAGCACCGAGAATGACGCGCTGCGTTGGGATCAAGGGGCTTCTTTCTGGTCCTTCGGCGGCACGCTCGCGTCCGCGCCGGCGAGGCATTCCCGAATCGTGGTCAGCAGTGCTTCCGGCGTGAATGGCTTGCGCAGGCAGCGCGTTGCGCCGAGTTCCAGCGCCATGCGGAGAAAATCGGGAGAGGGCGAGGCGGAGGAGGCGAAGGCGTAGCCCGACATCGCGATCAGCGGCGTGGCAGGGGCGCGCTCGTGAAAGATACGGATGGATTCGAAGCCGCGCATATGCGGCATGAAGATGTCGACCAGCATCACGTCGAAGGCTTGCGATTCCAGCGCAGCCAGTCCTGTTTCGCCGCCGTCGGTTAGCGTGACGTCGAAGCCCTGACGTTGGAGGAGGACCTCGATGGTCGCGCCGACCATCGGATCGTCATCAACCACGAGAATACGCGGCATGACACTTCCCAGAAGATCGATGTCCCCACTGTGATTTGTGATATCCGCGAATCGTGGGTCCGGTCAATTTGGGATTGGATTGCGATGGATATGCACGGTTCGGTGCATAAAGGTCCATTTGCGTCGATTTGTATGTATCCTCATGCGCGCGAGCGTGATGGGGCCGAAGCGGGTGAGGAAGACGCCGATTGCGAAAAAGGCGCCGCATCGCTGCGGCGCCTTTCGCCTCAGACCTGGGCAATCTGCTCAGGGGCAGGGATGCCGCCGGCCGTCGTAACCGAGATAGGTGCCCGAGGCCGGGTCGTATGATTTGTAGCGCTGTGCGCAATAGGCCGCGGAATCGCCGCCGACATCCGGCACCACCGCAACCGTCGGCTCGTCGTAGTAGCTGTCATAGTAGTAGGGATCGTCATAATAGCCGTACCCGCCGCCGTAATAGGCGTAAGAGCCGAGGCCACCGATTGCGGCGCCGGCGGCGAAGCCCGGCCAGAAGCCGCCGCGGTGATGATGGTGGTGGTGGTGGCGCCAACCGCCGCTCCACGTTCCGCCGCTGCCGGTCCACGTGCCGCCGCTGCCGCTCCAGGTGCCCGGCGAGGCGGTCGCGACGCTGCGCGTTCCGCTGAACGTCGGCGAGATACCGGCGCGCGTTGCCGCGCCACCAACAAAGGTGCCGCCGCTCGGACGGACCGCAGTGCCGGCTGCGAAACTGCCGCCGCCTGGGCGCATCGCCGCGCCGCCTCCGATGTTGCCGCCGCCGCCATGGAAGGCCGCGCCGCCGCCACCCATGCGCGCGCCGCCACCGAAGCCACCGCCACCGACGTGAGCACCGCCGCCACCGCCGCCGATCGCGGCGCCACCGCCCGCTCCGACCGCGGCTGCACGACTCTGCTGCGCCAAGCTCGGGCTCGCCAAGGGAAGAACCAACGCCACCGTCGCGGCGGCACTCAACAATTTCAGACTGTTCATGGTTAAACTCCTTTCCCGGAAAGCAACCCTGCGAAAGCGCGGCGGTTCCTGGGATCACGCCGGTTTGCGCGCGAATGGAGCCTCAGGTCCTGCCGCTGTACCGGGCATGAATGAATCGCGTCCGCTTTGCGGCAGGGGCGTGCGCGGTAGGCGGATTTGTGGGGGCGCCGCCACGCCTGCCGAACTGGACATTTCGCCGCCCGGATGGCATCAGGACCCGACGAAGCAGGGCCCTTGCCGCATGAAACAATTCTTCCTCAAGTTCTTCACCTGGTGGAATGGCCAGACCTTTGGCACCCAGCTCTGGACCAAGCGGTATGGCGAGCTGGTCGGCGAGGACGAGCAGGGCAACCGTTACTACCGCACCCGTGGCGGGGCGATCGATCCGGCGCTCGGCTTTGAGCGGCGCTGGGTGATCTATAACGGCTATGCGGAAGCGAGCCGGATTCCGCCGTCCTGGCATGGCTGGATCCACCACGTCGTCGACAAGCCGCCGACCGAGATCAATTACCAGCCGCGCGAGTGGGAAAAGCCGCACGAGCCGAATCTCACCGGCACGGCGAAGGCCTATCGCCCCTCCGGCTCGACGCTGGCCAGCGGCAGGCGTCCCAAGGCGACCGGCGACTATCAGCCCTGGACGCCCGGCTAGCCCTTTCGGCCCACCCACGAACCACCATCGTCCAAAGCGGATGCACATGCATCCGCGCCGCTGTGGACAACGGGAACAGCGGGGATGCCGCTTGCGCGGGAGTTGCCTCGAGGCGCGCGATGCGGCTCAATGATCCCATCTTACGGAGATGGGAGACCATCGCGTTCGGTTCGGGCAACAGTTCGCGACTGTCCCGAGATGCAGCGGCCGCCGAGGAAGGACTCGATCGGGAGATAGGCCCCCGGTCTGGAAGCTCCGACATCGCCCGATGTGAATGTGCAGCCACCGTGAGACAGGAAAGGCCGCTTGGGAAACCGAGCGGCCTTTTTCTGGTGCGGCCCGCATGAGGTCTCGTGCCCCGGAAGCAGCGCAGCGCTTCTTCAGCGGTGCGCTGCTGAGCCGGGGCCCATCTCTCCTCGCTGTATTTCGTAGCTTACTGGGTCCCGGCTCTGCGGAGCGGCACTTCGCGCCGCACCGCGTCCGGGACACGAGAGGAGAGTCTAATTCACCCTCTCAGCCGCGCGCTGCACCGCCTCGAGCCGCCGCGCCTGGTTCTGCGCGCTGCGCTCCCTCAGCAGCGCCAGCACCTCGGCGGGCGCGGTGTCGGGCGATCCCGCATTGAACGGCGGGGCTGGATTGTATTCCATCTGGAGCTGGATCGCTTCGGCCGTGGTGCGATTGACCATGATCGAGACCAGCGTCAGCGCGAAATCGATCCCGGCGGTGACGCCGCCGCCGGTGATGCGGTTGCGATCGACGCAGACGCGTGTCTTCGTCGGGATCGCGCCGAACTGTGCGAGCATCTCCATTGCGCTCCAATGGGTGGCGGCGCGGTAGCCCTTCAACAGGCCGGCAGCGCCGAGGGCCAGCGATCCCGTGCACACCGAGGTGACGTACTTGGCGGCTGCCGCCTGCTTGCGCAGGAATTCGAGCACGTCCTCGTCGTTGAGAAGGTCGTTGGTGCCCTGGCCGCCGGGTACGCAGATGACATCGAGCTGGGGGCAATCCGCAAAGGTCGTGGTCGGCGTCAGCGTCAGCACGGAATCGCTCGGCACCGGCTCGATCCGCTTCCAGATCAGGTGCAGCTTTGCGTCGGGGACCATGGCGAACACCTGCAAGGGACCGGTGAAGTCGAGCTGGGTGACGCGCGGGAAAACCAGGATTCCGATCTGGAGCGGTGACGACATGGGAGCCTCCGATAATGCGCTTGACGCCGGCAGAATGGCATGGTGCTCTTCTGTCCGGAATGGCATAATTCCCTCACTTTCGGACATACGTTTCGGCTTGGCTCATGATCGGAATCCTGATCTTTCCGGACTTCCAACTTCTCGATGCCGCGGGGCCGATCTCCGCGTTCGAGATCGCAGCGCGCTGCCTCGGCAAGGCGCCGGCCATTCGCGTGCTGGCGGCGAAGCCGGGGCTGGTGCGCAGCACGTCGGGTGTCGAGATGATGGCGCGTGACTTCAAGACGGCGAACGCGATCACCACGCTGGTCGTGGCCGGCGGCATGGGCGTCGCGGAGGCCGCGCGCTGCGAGATCACGCGGGCCTTCGTGCAGCGGCTGGCAAGGCGCGGCGTGCGGGTTGCGAGCGTCTGCTCCGGCGCCTTCCTGCTCGCCGAGGCGGGGCTGCTCGACGGCCGCCGCGCCACCACGCATTGGGGACGGACGCGCGAGTTCGTCGCGCGCTTTCCCAAGGTGAAGTTCGAGCCGGACCAGATTTTCACCCGCGACGGCAATGTCTGGACCTCGGCCGGGATCTCCGCCGGCATCGACCTCGCGCTCGCGATGATCACCGAGGACCACGGCGAGGAGATCGCGCAGGCAACTGCGCGGCAGCTCGTGCTCTATCACCGCCGCAGCGGCGGCCAGTCGCAATTCTCTTCGCTGCTGGAATTGAAGGCGCCGAACGGACGCTTCGGCACGCTGCTAGCCTGGGCGCGCGAAAACCTCGATGCGCCGCTGACCGTGGAGGATCTCGCCGACCGCGCCGGCATGAGCGCCCGGCACTTCGCCCGCGCCTTTGCCGCGGAGACCGGCACGACGCCCTCCAAGGCGATCGAGCGGCTCAGGCTCGAAGTCGCGCGCGAACGCGTGCAGTCCTCGCGCGAAGCGATCGAGCGCGTGGCGGAGGTGACCGGCTTCCGCGACCCCGAGCGCATGCGGCGCGCCTTCATCCGCGCGTATGGCCAGCCGCCGCAGGCCCTGCGGCGCGCGGCGCGGGCGGGCTAAGGGCAGGTGCTCGGACATCGCGTGTGCGAGTGACCGAGAGGCCGTGCTAAGTGGTGCCGCTTGTGACCGGCGCGCTGGAGGCATCGGCGCGCACCATGATGCGCCGCGCGATCGGTATCAGCATGTAGGGCGCAAGGTGAATCGGAAACTGCGTCAGCGCGAAATAGAGCCAGGTGCTGGGCGGCAATGCGCCGGCGGTTGCGGCCAGCATGAGGCCGAGATTGCGCTGTGACACCATCAGGCCGATGGCAAAGGCGCGCTCGGTGCCGGCGCGGCGAAAGATCAATGTCGTGACGGCGAGCAGGGTGAAATAGACCGCGAAGGCGAGCAGCGCGACGGCGATCGCAAACAGCGGATCGGCCACGAAATCGTGCGCCACGTCGCCCATGACGGCGGATGCGAACACCAGCAGGATGACGATGTTGAAACCGTCGATCGGCCGCTTGTGGCGCTGGATCGCCTCGGTGCCGAACAGGCGGCGGATGAGTGTTGCGGCCAGCAGCGATGCGGCGAGGATGCCGAGCAGTTTCAGGCCGAGTGCGAGCGGCGAGATGCTGAGCATGCCGCCGAGAAAGAGGCTCGCGAACAGCGAGGCGGTGAAAGGCACGAGCGCGGTCGCGGTGACCAGTGTGACCAGCGGCAGTGTGGCGTCGAGGCCGATCAGCGCGGCGAGCGCGGGCGCTGCCATCATCGGCGAAGCCATGCCCTGGAGCATCAGCGCGAGGAAGAGACCGGGTGAGCTTCTGTCGAGCCCGCTTCCATGAGCGAGCAGGGCGACGATCAGCGGCACGCCCATTGTGGTCCACGCCGTGGCGGCTGCGACCAGCGCCGGTCGGCGCAGATGCCCGTACAGCGCGACGAGATCGACGCGCATGAAGGAGATGCAGAGCAGAAGGAAGATCGCCTCGGTGACATAGGGGCGCAGCAGCGCGCCGAGCGGCGGCACCGCGACCGCGATGAAGGCGATCGCTGCCACCGCACGCGTGCCCTGGCCGCCAAGCCAGGCGAGGGCACGCAGGGGAAGGGCGAGGACGGCTCGGAGGGAGGAGGGCATCTCTCTAGGTATTGTCGGGTGCGTCCAAGTTGGTGTCGTTTTTGGGGGCATGCCCGCCTGCGGCCCCGGGAGGGGCTCACGACTATCCCATCCCGAAGCTGGCCTGGCCAGACCGGGACGGGCAGGGTTGCCGCCCTTCCCCCGCCGTATTCGGCGTGTTAACCGGAGGGCCTGCGAGCGGCGGTATCCCCTGTAGAATGTCCAACGAGCCCGATTCGCTGTTGAAGCCGCGCGAGA
This sequence comes from Bradyrhizobium glycinis, assembly GCF_016031655.1. Classification (GTDB taxonomy): domain Bacteria; phylum Pseudomonadota; class Alphaproteobacteria; order Rhizobiales; family Xanthobacteraceae; genus Bradyrhizobium; species Bradyrhizobium glycinis. The sequence goes on along the minus strand of NZ_JACCHQ010000023.1, from coordinate 117,142 downwards.
TGTTCAAAACCTTTTCCCTGACCGGCCTTGCGGCGCTTTTGGCCGCGACCGCACTGACGGCTGCGACGCCGGCTCAGGCGCAGATCGGCACGATCTTCTCCGATCCGCCGCCGCTGCGGCCGCCCGGCAACATTCCGCGCGGCCAGCCCCAGCCGCAGCCGATGCCCGAGGACGACGAAGAGGTGCCGGAGCTGCCGCCGCAGGGCCGGGTGCTGCCGTCGCGCCCGATGCCGCCTCCGGGCCGGCAGGGCAACGTGATGCCGGGGCCGGTCGAGACCCAGCCCCTGGCGCCGCCGCCCGGCTCGACCCTCGCGCCGCCGAACCAGCCGCCTTCCGCCGCGATCGCTCCGCCGGGTCAGCAAGGGCCTCCGGGGGCGCCCGGTCAGCGTCAGCCCCAGCAGAAGGGCGGTCCGGGCGGCGCCGTGCCGCAGGCGCCGGCCAGCCTCCAGCCGGGCGACGAGGTCGTGACCGAGCCGCCGGCCCAGAAGATCGTGAACAAGAAGGCGACGTTTTCCGGCCTCGACAAGATCACCGGGCGCATCATCAATTTCGACGAGGAGATCGGCGAGACCGTCCAGTTCGGTGCGCTCCGCGTCAAAACCAACGCCTGCTACACGCGTCCGGCGACTGAAGCGGCCAACACTGACGCCTTCGTCGAGGTCGACGAGATCACCTTGCAGGGCGAGGTGAAGCGGATCTTCTCGGGCTGGATGTACGCGGCGAGCCCCGGCCTGCACGGCGTCGAGCATCCGATCTACGACATCTGGCTGACCGACTGCAAAGAGCCGCAGCAGACCGTGGCGACGGCGGCACCGGATCCGGCCGCCGCAAAGCCGCCGCCACCGCCGCCCGCGCAGAAGAAGGCGGCGCCGAAGCAGGTGCAGCAGCGCCCGCCGCAGCCGCCGCCGATTCAGCAGCAGCAACCGGCGCCGCCACCGCCGCCACCACCGGAGCAGCGCCCGGGTCTGTTCGGCATCCCCGGATTCGGCCGTTAACCGAGCTGTTCGTTATGCCGCGAGGCGATGATCTCGAGGGCGCGTGCACCCGGGATCGCTTCGCCGGCGGAAAGCCTGAGGAAATCGCCGGGCTCGCCCGCCAGCGCCTTGTCGAGCATCGTGGTATAGCGTCGCCGCGAGATCTCGACGGCGCCGAAGCTCTTCAGGTGCTCGGTGACATATTGGGTGTCGAGCAGCTCGAATCCGCCGTGAATGAGCCGCGCGACCAGATGCACCAGCGCGACCTTCGAGGCGTCGCGCACAGTGTGGAACATGCTCTCGCCGAAGAAGGCACGTCCTAAGCTGACGCCGTAGAGACCGCCCACGAGCTCGTCGCCCTGCCAGGCTTCGACGCTGTGGCAATGGCCGAGCTCGAAGAGCCCGCCATAGAGGTCGCGGATGCGCTTGTTGATCCAGGTATCCTCGCGGCCCACTTGCGGCGCCGCGCAGCCGGCGATGGTCGCCTTGAACGCGGTGTTGACGGTGACGCGAAACTGATCCGAGCGCACCGTGCGCGCGAGGCGCGAGGCGACGCGGAAGCCGTCGAGCGGGATGACGCCGCGCAGCTCCGGCTCGACCCAGAACAGGGTCGGATCGTCGGCGCTTTCCGCCATCGGAAAGATGCCGCAGGCATAAGCGCGCAGCAGCACGGCCGGTGTGATTTCAGACGGGGCGGAGTCGCGCGAAGTCATGGCTTGCCATCATAGCAGGATCGCAATGCAGTTGCGATGGGTGCGTCCGGACCGCTCAGCTCGCGGCAGCGGTGCTGGTCTTGCCGACGCTTGCGGGCATGCGGCCGAACTTCAGCACGACCCGGGTTCCGGAATGCGTGGGATCGCGCTCGACCGTGGCGTCGAGTTTGGAGGCCATGGCCGCGACGATGCGCTGGCCCATGCCGGTGGAGCGCGGATCGGCCTTGGCGTTGTCGCCGACGCCGTCGTCGGTGATCGAGAGCAGGAGATCGTCGCCTTGCGAGATCAGCTCGACATGGATCGGGCCGGCGCCGTCGGGATAGGCGTATTTCACCGCGTTCATCACCAACTCGTTGACGATGATGCCGACGGCGACCGCACGGTCGGGATCGATCTCGATCGGCTCGGCCTTCAGCGTCAGGCGCGACATGCGGTTGCCTTCGGCCGAGCGGCGCAGATCCTCGAGCAGCGAGTCCAGATATTGATTGAGGACCACGCTCTTGAGGTCCTGCGAGGTATAGAGGCGGCGGTGCACCTGCGCCACCGCGGCGACGCGGCCCATCGCATTGGTCAGCGCCGCCTTGACCTCGTCCTGCGCGGCGGAGCTTGCCTGCAGGTGCAGCAGCGAGGCGATGATCTGGAGCGAGTTGCCGACGCGGTGGTTGACCTCGCGCAGCAGGAGCTCGCGTTCGGCGGCGAGCGCCGCGTAGCGGTCGCGCGAGGCGTGGATCTCGGCCTCGGCTTCCTCGCGTGCGCGCTGCAGCTCGGCCTGGCGCAATGCGCCTTCGGCGGCGACATGGAGGAGCGGGATGAAGTCGCCCTGGACGTCCTTGACCAGATAGTCGGCTGCTCCCGCCTTCAGCGCCGTCACTGCGATGCTGGAATCCTGCGAGGCGGTGACGAACACGACAGGCGGCGCGTCTGGGATCGCCATGATCTGCTCGAGCGTCTCGAGCCCGTCGAGGCCCGGCATGTACTGATCGAGCGCGACGACGTCGATGCCGCCTTCGGCGCTGTTTTGGGCGGCGGCGCGGCGGATGCGCTCGAGGCCTTCCTCGCCGCTCGCGGCATGGACGACCCGGAAGCCGCGCCGCGTCAGGCCGCGATCGACCAGGCGCGCCAGCGCCTCGTCGTCGTCGATGTAGAGCAGTGTCGGCGTGCGCTGGTTCATGTGGCGGCGGGCGGGACCTGGATGACCGAGAAGAACAGCCCGAGCTGCCGGATGGCGTTGGCGAAATTCTCGTAGTTGACGGGCTTGGTGATGTAGACGTTGCAGCCGAGCTCGTAGCAGCGCTTGATCTCCTGGGAATCGTCGGTGGTGGTCAGCACCACCACGGGCGAGGCCTTCAGGTATTTGTTCTCCTTGATCTGCTTCAGGATGTCGATCCCGGTCATGTCGGGCAGGTTGAGGTCGAGCAGGATCAGGAGCGCGTTGCGCTTCTGCACGCGCCCGGAGCCGTCGGCGCCGAACAGGTGCCGCATGGCCTCGGTGCCGGTGGCGAAGGAGACGATCTCGTTGTTGACGCCCGAGCGGCGGATGTTGCGCTCGATCAGGCGGGCATGGCCCTCGTCGTCCTCGATCATGATGATGGTGACAGGCTGGGTCATCGATCTCGGTTCCGGTTGCTCACGTTCCAGGCGATCGGCAGCGTGATCGTGAAGGTGCTGCCCGCATTCAGTTCCGATGATACCGACATGGTGCCGCCGAGGCGACGCACAAGTGCACGCACATGCGCAAGACCAATGCCCTGGCCGGGCTTATCCTGGGTTCCCGCGCGGCGGAACAGGTCGAATATCCGCTGGTGGTCCTTGGGATCGATGCCGCGGCCGTTGTCGCTGATCTCGAAGATAGCGTAGCCGAGCTTGGTCCGCCCGCGGATTCTGATCTCGCCGGGCACGCCGGGCTTGAGATATTTGATCGCGTTGTCGATCAGGTTGGAGAAGATCTGCTCGAGCGCGAGACGGTCGCTCACGACGTCCGGCAAGGGCTCGAGGTGGATTTCGGCCTGCGCCTCGGCGGCCTGGTGCGCCAGCGTCGCCACGATGGCCTCGATCAGCTCGCGCGTATCGACCTTCACCGGCTGGAATTCGCGCCGGCCCTCGCGGGTGAGGTTGAGGATGGCGGAGATCAGCCGGTCCATCTTGGCGATCGACGATTTGATGAAGCCGAGCGCTTCGGAGAAATCCTCCGCGAGCTGCTTGTCGGCGCCCTCGAGCGCGATCTCGCCCGGCACGGCGGGCGCGAGCGGCGCTCCTTCCGCAGGGGCGTGCGAGAGGCTGCCGATGCGGCGGAAGATGTCGGCGCCGAGCTCTTCGAGCTCGCTCGTGAAGCCCATGATGTTGACGAGTGGCGAGCGCAGATCGTGGCTGACGATATAGGCAAAGCGCTGGATCTCGTCGTTGGCTTCGCGCAGGTCCACCGTGCGCTCGTCGACGATAGCCTCGAGATTGAGGTTGGCATCGCGCAGGCGCGCTTCGGCTTCGTCGCGCACGCCTGTCGAACGCCGCACCAGCCAGATCGAGATCAGCGCCAGCACCACGACCAGGCCGGATCCGATACCGGTCATCGAGGCGGCCAGGGTCTGGCTGCGGTCGGAGTTGACAGTACGAAGGCGGAACAGCCGCTCCTCTTCCCGGAGCATCCCCGTCGCGACTTCGGCGATCGCGGCCGTGGTATCGGTGGAGGCGAGTTCGCTAACCAACGCTGCGGCCTTCTCCGGCTGATCCTGACGGATGAAATCCATCTCCTGCGCGAATTGGCCGAGTCGCGTCTCGATCGCCGAACTCAGCGTGTCGATGCTCTTGCGCTGTTGCGGATTGTCGCCGATCAGGCGTGTGAGCCTGTCGAGCGCAGGCACGATCGCAGCTACGGCCTTGTCATGGTCTTCCTTGAAATCCGATCTTCGGGTCAGCAGGTAGCCTCGGGCGGTGCTTTCCGCACGCCGGATTTCCAGCAGGAGGGCATTAATCTGGTTTTGAGCCTCGATGGTGTGAATTACCCATTTGTTGTCCTCTCGCGCCCTGTTGACGAGGTAGACGGAGCCGGCGCTGATCACGGTCAGCACTAAGAGGCCCGCTGCGAACAGCAGGATCTGCCAGAATGCGCGCCGTCGCTGGCCTTCAGCCGTCACGACGATTCACCTGTTTTTCGTGCAATGGAGATCAAAACGCCCCTTCGGAACTGGCCCCAACCCTCCAGAACGCGATTGGGGGCCAAGGGTTCCATGAGGGGTGATTATCGTGGGGCGGGTTCCGCCTTGCCGGCCAGGTACTGCTCCAGCCAGTGGATGTGGTAGTCGCCGTTGATGATGTCGGCTTCGCGCACCAGCGCACGGAACAGCGGCAGCGTGGTCTCGATGCCTTCGACCACCATCTCATCCAGCGCACGGCGCAGCCGCATCAGGCATTCGGCGCGGGTCTTGCCGTGCACGATCAGCTTGCCGACGAGGGAGTCGTAATAAGGCGGGATGGTGTAACCCTGGTAGACGGCGGAATCGATCCGCACCCCGAGGCCGCCGGGCGGATGATATTGCAGGATCCGGCCGGGTGAGGGGCGGAAGGTCTGCGGATTCTCGGCGTTGATGCGGCACTCGATCGCATGGCCGATGACCTGGACCTCGTCCTGCTTGGCCGGCAGGTCGCCGCCGGCGGCGATGCGGATCTGCTCCAGCACCAGGTCGATGTCGGTGATGCTTTCGGTGACGGGATGCTCCACCTGGATGCGGGTGTTCATCTCGATGAAGTAGAACTCGCCGTCCTCGTACAGGAACTCGATGGTGCCGACGCCGAGATATTTCATCTCGCGCATCGCTTTCGCGCAGGTCTCGCCGATCTTCGCGCGCGCGGCGGCGGCGAGCACGGGCGAGGGGCCTTCTTCCCAGACCTTCTGGTGGCGGCGCTGCAGCGAGCAGTCGCGTTCGCCGAGATGGATTGCGCCGCCGCGGCCGTCGCCGAGGATCTGGATCTCGATGTGGCGCGGCTTCTGCAGGTATTTTTCGAGGTAGACGGAGGCATCGCCAAAGGCGGATTTGGCCTCGTTGGCCGCCGTCGACAGCGCCACCTGGAGGTCCGCCTCGCTGTGCGCGACCTTCATGCCGCGGCCGCCGCCGCCCGCCGCCGCCTTCACCAGCACGGGGAAGCCGATCTTCCGCGCGATCGCCATCGCATCGTCGTCGGGACCTACGGCGCCGTCCGAGCCGGGCACCACGGGGATGCCGAGGCGCTTGGCGGTCTTCTTGGCCTCGATCTTGTCGCCCATCAGGCGGATGTGCTCGGCCTTCGGACCGATGAAGTGCAGATTGTGCTCGGCGAGGATTTCCGCAAACCGCGCGTTCTCGGAGAGGAAGCCGTAACCGGGATGCACGGCATCGGCGCCGGTGATCTCGCAGGCCGCGAGCAGGGCAGGCACGTTGAGATAGCTGTCCTTGGACGCCGGCGGCCCGATGCAGACGCTCTCGTCCGACAGCCGCACATGCATGGCATCGGCGTCGGCGGTGGAGTGCACGGCGACGGTGGCGATCCCGAGCTCCTTGCAGGCCCTGAGGATGCGAAGGGCGATCTCGCCGCGATTGGCTATGAGGATCTTGTCGAACATGTTGTCCTGCAGCGAATGGCGAGTGGCGAATGGCGAGTAGGGAAGGCTGACGCCATTCGCTATTCGCTATTCCCCATTCGCGTCACTCAATAATCACCAGCGGCTCGCCGTACTCGACCGGCTGGCCGTCCTCGACCAGGATCTGCGTCACCGTGCCGGCGCGCGGCGAGGGGATCTGGTTCATCGTCTTCATGGCTTCGATGATCAGCAGGGTCTGGCCGACCGAGACTTTGGTGCCGACGTCGATGAACGGCTTTGCGCCCGGCTCCGGCGCCCAATAGGCGGTGCCGACCATCGGCGAGGTCACGGCGCCGGGATGCTTCGACAGATCGGCAGCGGCAGGGGCGGCCGCAGCGGTGCTTGCGGCCGCCGGAAGCGCGGCGGGTGCGGCTGGCATCGGCATCGGCATGGTCGCGGCGACGCTGATGTTGCGGGCGACGCGCAGGCGCAGGCCCGCCCGCTCGATCTCGATCTCAGTGAGGCTGGTCTCATCGAGCAGAAGTGCTAGCTCGCGAACGAGCGCCGAATCCTCGCTGGAAAACTTTGCGGCTGCTTTGTCGTCTGGCTGGCGCGCCATGTTGTTTGATCCGAATGTTCTGATGGAAGGGAGCGTCAGGCGTTGGGCTTGATGCCGAGCTTGGCGGCAAGGCCCTGGATGGCGAGGCGGTAGCCTTCGATGCCGAAACCGCAGAGCGAGGCGAAAGCCGCGCGCGCGGTGTAGGAATGGTGACGAAAGCTCTCGCGGGCGTGGATGTTGGTCACATGCACCTCGACCGTCGGAATCTGCACGGCGAGCAGCGCATCGTGCAGTGCGATCGAGGTGTGGGAATAGCCGCCGGCATTGATGATGATGCCCTTCATCTTGCGCCGATGCGCCTCGTGGATGAAGTCGATCAGCTCGCCCTCGCGGTTGGACTGCCGACAATCCGCCTTCAGGCCGAACGTCGCGGCGGTCTCCCGGCACAGCGCCTCGACGTCGGCCAGCGTCGCATGGCCATACTTTTCGGGCTCCCGGGTCCCCAGCATGTTGAGGTTCGGCCCGTTCAGGACGAGGATCGTGTCGGTTGCAGGTTCGGCCATTCCAATCCCGGAAGAGGTGTTTCGGCGTGGCGGGGGTTATAGGTAACAAAGCGCGTGAGGGGAAGCCTTGAAGGGCCTTGAGGGCCGGGTTCAAGCACCTCATCCAGTGCGCAAAAACCTGTGCGGAAACTACGGAAATTGCTTGTTAACCAGGCGAAAGCGTGGCTGCCGAGCGCAAGCAAAGGGGCGGGCAAGCTGCCCGCCCCCGAGATTGCCGGTGTCCGGCCTTTAGACGTTCAGGACGGCCACGATCTCATAGGTGTCCGGATTGACGATGACGATCTCATCGCGGACCAGGATGTACTTGTAGGTCCGCCACTCCGGATAGATGGTCACGACCCGCGACGGCAGGGCGTGCAGGGTAATGCCCTCGCGCGGGATGCGGGTGCCGACCGAGATCGAGAAGTTCACGTTCGTCACGGGGGCGACACGCTCCTCGCGGATCACGGACGTGATCTGCGTCCGCTGCTCGGTCGAAAGCTTGGCAGCGGCGCCGGCCTGGCCGACCGTGGTCGAGCTCTGGCCCTGCGCGTTCTGGGTCGAGCTGGTGCCAGTCTGGCCCTGCGCGTTCTGGTTGGTGCTGGTGCCGGTCTGGCCCTGGGCCTTCTGGCTGGTGCTCGTGCCGGTGCCCTTCTGGGTCTCGGCGTTGCTGGTCGAGGTGCCGCTCTTGCTGCCCTCAGCCTTCATGTCCTTCTGGTCCTTACTGCCGGACTTGCTGGTGTCCTGGCTCATGCTCTTGGACTTGTCCTGCTGGGACTTGTCCATCTGACCCTGCGCGCGATCGTCAGTGCGCTGGCCCTTGGTGGCACCGGCCTTGTCCTCGGCCGCGTTCTTGTTCATCGCGCCGCCCGAGGAGCGCTCGTCCTTCATCGCGCCGGACTTGTCTTCGGACTTCATCGTGCCGGAGCCGCCGGCCTGGCCAACGGTACCCTTGTCATGGCTCATGGAATCCCGGCCCATCGAGCCACCGCGCTCGGCGGCGCCGCCGGAGGGCTGGGAGTGCTGCATCTGCTGCGAGCCAGCGCCAGTGTCGCGGCCCTTGTCTTGTGCGTTCGCCAGACCGGCGCCCGCGACGAGGGCGACTGCGGCAACTGAAATCATAAAGCGGTTCAACATCGAATTCTCCTCACGTGTTCATTCGCGTCATTGCCCGCGCCGACAACGAAAGGAGATTTGAGTTGTTCCGGAACTTCGACTGTTCCGCGGCTTTTGTTTGTTGAACGCCAGATGAATGACTTTGCACGAAGGCGCCAACGTTCCCCGCAAGAAAAAGGCCGGCATGTCTGCCGGCCTTTGCTGTACTCGGTATGGTAAAACCTGTGATCAGCAAGTCGCCTTGCCGCAACGGGCAATGCCGATCTTCTCCTTGAGGCTTTCGACGCCGACGGCGCCGATCACGATCTGCTTGCCGATCACGTAGCTCGGCGTGCCGTTCATGCCCATCGCTTCGGCGAGCTTGAAATTCTCCTCGATGGTGGCGCGCACCTCGGGGCTGGCGATGTCCTTCTCGATGCGAGCCGTGTCGAGACCGGCTTCCTTGGCGGCCTGCATCGCGCGGGCCTTGTCGGCGGCGCCGCGGCCGCCGAGCAGCTTCTGGTGGAAGTCGAGATATTTCTTACCGGAGGGGTCCTGCATGCGCACGGCGACCCCGACCTGCGCCGCTTCGACCGAGCCCTGGCTCAGCACCGGAAACTCCTTCAGCACGACCTTCAGCTTCGGATCGCCCTTCATGAGGGTCAGCATGTCGTCCATGGCACGTTTGCAATAGCCGCAATTGTAGTCGAAGAACTCGACGAAGGTGACGTCGCCGTCCCTGTTGCCGAGCACGACCTGGCGCGGCGAGTTGAAGATCGCCTCGGCGTTCTGCGCGATGCTGGCTTCGTGCTTCTGCGTCTCGGCCGCGGCCTGGCGCTTGCTGAGCTCGGCCATGGCCTCCTCGAGCACCTCGGGATGGCTGACGAGATAGTTCTTGATGATCTTCTCGATCTCGGTGCGCTGGCTATCGGAGAAGCTGTCGGCCGAGGCGGGCGCGGCTGCGCCGAACATGGCGAGCGCGAACAAGGCAGGAGCGAGCAGGCGCAGCGAAGGCATAGTCAAATCCTCTTATCCAAAGCAGGTTTCGAGAAACGTCCCGGCGGATTCAAGCCCGGTGTCGTGACGTCGTGGTCGGGCGTCGTTCGAATTGCGTCAGTTGCGCGGCGGCTTCGCCGCAACGATGTCGTCGGCCTTGACCCATCCGGGCGTGCCGACGGCGAAACGGGTTTTCGCGCGCGTGGCAAGCTCGCGGGCGGTCTTGTTGTCGCCGCGCAAATATGCGGCCTGGGCCGAGGCGAGATCTGCCTCCGCATAATCTCCCTTCCGGCCATAGGCCATCGCGAGCTGGGTATAACCGAGCGCCGCTTCGGGCTCCCGGGCCACCGCGGCGCGGAGAATCCGAACGGCCTCGTCGGTGTAGGCCTTATTATCGGTTCCGACCAGAGCCTGCCCAAGTAACATCTCGATGAGGGGGGCGTTGTTCGAGAGGGCGACGGCCTTACGCAAGGGAGCAATCGCTTCGGCCGCCTTGCCGCTTTCGAGCAGCGCCTGGCCGCGCACCTCGTAGAAATACGGGTTGTTCGGCTGCACCTGGATCAGCGCGTCGATCTGGGCGAGCGCGCTGCGCAGATCGCCGTGCAGATAGGTGCTGATGGCGCGGGCATAGCGCGCCGGCAGGCTGTCGTTGGTCTGGGGATAGCGGCGGTACACCGTCTCCGGCCGCTCCATGAAGGCGGAGATCTTGGCGCGGACCATGTCGTGCCGGAGCTGGAGCGCGGGATCGTCCTTCTTGTTCCAGTAGGGGCTGGAGCTTGCGAACTCCTGTAGCGCTGCGACGCGCTCGGCCGGCATCGGATGCGACTGCAGGTAGGGATCGGCACCGCGCGCGGCGAACAGGCTCTCGCTGCTGAAGCGTTTGAAAGTCTCGTACATGCCCTTGGGCGATTGCTGGGTCGCAGCCAGGAATTTCACGCCGGCACGGTCGGCGTTCTCCTCCTGCTGGCGCTGGTAGGAGAGCAGCGAGCGGCGGATCACCTCCTGCGGAGCGGCGATCGCGGCGGCGCCGGCATTGGCGAGCCCGTTGTTGCCTGTGCTGCTGCGCTGGGTGCTGCCCGCGACGATCGCGCCGGCGCCGAGCAGCATCGCGATGATCATCTGGGTCTGGGCGGCGGCGAGCTGCTCGCGCAGCTTGGACAGATGGCCGCCGGCCAGATGTCCGGTCTCGTGCGCGAGCACGCCGATGATCTGGTTCGGCGTCTCCGATTGCAGGATCGCGCCCCAATTGACGAAGATGCGGCGGCCGTCCGCGACGAACGCGTTGAACGAGCCGTCGTTGATGATCACCATCTGGATGTTCTGCTTCTCCAGGCCCGCAACGCGCAGGATCGGGCGCGTGTATTCGCGCAGCAGCTGCTCGGTCTCGGTGTCGCGCAGGACTGGCGGCCCCTTGGCCTGCGCGCGCGCGGCCGAGAACGGCGTCAGCGCGATCGCCGTGGCCGTGACGAGGGCGGTGAGGGCGGAGGCCTTCTTGCGCGATGCGATCTGGAGCGACATCAAGCGGTCTTGGTCAAAAGGGGCTCGGTCAATGGTCTTGGTCAAGCAGTTTCGTGATTGGTTTTGGCGATTGGCGGCGGACCGGATACGCGATATGCCCTTGTGAACGGTGCCCTTATGAGCCGTATAATGCGGCCAGTCTGGGGCGCAAGCGCCCCATTTTCGGGCCGGATGGACCGGTTCGCCAGCCAATAGCAGAAATCGATGCACGACGCGACATTGAGGAACCGGTTGGGGCAGTGGCTCGAGCCCTCCCGCCGCAGCGATGTTCCCCCGTTCATGGTGATGGACGTCATGGCCGCGGCGGCTCGAATCGAGGCCACCGGCGGTCATGTGATCCACATGGAGGTTGGCCAGCCCGCGGCCGGCGCACCCAAGAGTGCGATCGCGGCCGCCCATGCGGCGCTCGAGGCCGGACGAATCGACTACACCTCGGCGCTCGGCATCCCCTCCTTGCGCGCGCGCATCGCGCGCCATTATCGCGACACCTATGGCTGCGATGTCGGCCCCGAACGGATCGTGGTGACGACGGGCTCGTCCGGCGGCTTCATCCTGGCGTTCCTGTCGATGTTCGAGCCCGGCGATCGCGTCGCCGTGACGGTGCCAGGCTATCCGCCGTATCGACACATCCTGACCGCGCTCGGCTGCGAGCCGGTGCTGATCGAGACCACGAACGAGACGCGTCACGCGCTGACCGGCGAGGCGCTGATCGCGGCCCATCGCAAGACGCCGCTGAAAGGTGTTCTGGTCGGCAGCCCCGCCAATCCGACGGGCACGATGATGTCCCGTGAAGCGCTCGCTGGCCTGATCACGGCCGCGGAAGACGCCGGCATCCGCTTCATCTCCGATGAGATCTATCACGGGCTCGATTACGCGTTTCCGGCGGTGACGGCGGCCGCTTTGTCCGAGCACGCGCTCGTGATCAATTCGTTCTCGAAGTATTTTTGCATGACCGGTTGGCGCGTCGGCTGGATGGTGGTGCCCGAGATCCTGGTGCGGCCGATCGAGCGGCTGCAGCAGAACCTTTCGATCTCGGTGCCCTCGCTGTCGCAGATCGCGGCGGAGGCCGCGTTCGATGGCGCGGCCGAGATGGAGGCGATCAAGCACGGCTACCAGGAAAACCGGCGTGTCCTGATCGATGGTTTGCCCAAGGCCGGACTGACGAAATTCCTGCCGGCTGACGGCGCCTTCTATCTCTATGCCGACGTCTCGGACTTCACCTCGGACAGTTTCGAGTTCGCCAAGCAGATGCTGGAGCAGGCGCGCGTGGCGGCAACGCCCGGCCTCGACTTCGATCCTGTCCATGGCCGTTCATTCATCCGCTTTTCCTATGCACGCTCGCTCGATGAGATGCGGGAGGCAGTTGACCGGATCGCTCACTGGCTTAAATAGCGGCCAGTTTTCGATAGCCTTCCGGAGTTCGACGTGCCTGACCGTTCCGCCCCGTCCGCCGCTACGCCACATTCTTCTCTCGCCGCATTGATGTGGCCGACGCGACCGGGCGAAGCCGTCGGGGCGCTCCGTGCCGTCGTGCTGATTGCGCTCGGCACCGCGTTGATGGCGCTGTCGGCCAAGGTGAATCTGCCGCTGCCCTATGTGCCGATGACGCTGCAGACGCTGGTGGTGCTGATGATCGGTGCCGCCTATGGCTGGCGCCTTGGCAGCGCAACCATGATCGCTTACCTCGCCGAGGGCGCGATCGGGCTGCCGGTGTTCGCCGGCCCCGTGGGTGGGATCGCGCCGCTGGTCGGCCCGACCGCGGGCTATCTGTTCGGCTTCGTGCTGGCCGCGTTCGTGACCGGCTGGCTCGCCGAGCGCGGCTGGGATCGCAGCGTCGTGCTATTGTTTGCGGCGATGGCTGTTGGCCACATCGTCATTCTCGCGACCGGGTTCGGCTGGCTGGCGTTCGGCCTTGGCCTCGGCGCCGCCAAGGCCTGGCAGGTCGGCATCGTGCCGTTCATCGCGGCCTCGCTGGTCAAGAATGCGCTCGGCGCGACCCTGATGCCGGCGGCGCGCCGGCTGGTCGAGCCTCGCCGGTAAAGCGCGCCAACACGCGTAGTTCCAATTGACAGGGCCGGCCAAGTTGATCTTGGCTGGCCAAATGTTGTGAGGGGAGTGACGCCGATGACGACGACAACGATAGCGGGGGCGCCGGTCGCGCCGCCCGTCGCCAAGCCGTGGTACAAAGTCCTCTACATCCAGGTGCTGATCGCCATCGTGCTCGGCGCCATCGTCGGATGGCTGTGGCCGTCCGTCGCCACCAACGAGTGGATCAAGGCGCTCGGCGACGGCTTCATCAAGCTGATCAAGATGGTGATCGCCCCGATCATCTTCTGCACCGTAGTCTCCGGCATCGCCCATATCCAGGACGCCAAGAAGGTCGGCCGCATCGGCGTCAAGGCACTGGTCTATTTCGAGGTGGTCTCGACCTTCGCGCTGGTGCTCGGCCTCGTCGTCGGCAATCTCGTCAAGCCGGGCTCCGGTTTCGGCAACGCGGCGGCAAACGAGGCGGCCGTTGCAAATTACGCCAAGCAGGCCGCCGGCCAGAAGTCCGTCGACTTCGTACTGCACATCATTCCGGACACCGTGGTCGGCGCCTTCGCGCAAGGCGAGATCCTTCAGGTGCTGCTGTTCGCGATCCTGTTCGGCTTTGCCTTGATGAGCCTCGGTGAGCGCGGCCACACCATCCGCAGCTTCATCGATGATGCCGCGCACGCGGTGTTCGGCGTCATCTCGATCGTGATGCGTGCGGCGCCGATCGGCGCGTTCGGCGCGATGGCCTATACGATCGGCAAGTTCGGCACCGGCGCGATCCTCAATCTGCTCGGCTTGATCGCGACGTTCTACGTCACGGCTGCGCTGTTCGTGTTCGTCGTGCTCGGCCTCATCGCGCGCATGGCCGGGTTCTCGATCTTCAAGTTCCTCGCCTACATCAAGGACGAGCTCTTGATCGTTCTCGGCACCTCGTCCTCGGAAAGCGCGCTGCCGTCCTTGATGGAGAAGCTGGAGCGGCTCGGCTGCTCGAAGTCGGTGGTCGGCCTCGTCGTGCCCACGGGCTACTCGTTCAACCTCGACGGCACCAACATCTACATGACGCTGGCGACGCTGTTCATCGCGCAGGCGCTCGGCGTCGAACTCTCCTTCGGCCAGCAGATAACCATCCTAGTGGTGGCGATGCTGACCTCGAAGGGCGCCTCCGGCATCACCGGCGCGGGCTTCATCACGCTGGCGGCGACGCTCGCGGTGGTCGATCCGCGCCTCGTGCCGGGCATGGCGATCGTGCTCGGCATCGACAAGTTCATGAGCGAGTGCCGCGCGCTGACCAATCTGTGCGGCAACGGCGTCGCCTGCGTGATCGTCGCCTGGTGGGAAGGCGAGCTCGACCGCGACAAGCTCAATGCCAACCTCGCCAAGGAGATCGATCCGACCGACATGGAGACGGCGATCACGACCGACTGATCCGGCTCCGGCAGCGCGAGCTGCGCTGCAGGCCTTGAAGCAACAGGGCTGGTCGAGATCTCGATCAGCCCTTTTCTTTGGGCTAGAACCGCTCGGGCCGGTACGGCGTGGGATCGACCGCCGGCGTTTCGCCGCTCATCATCTCCGCGAGCAGGCGTCCGGTCGCAGGGCCCAACGTGAAGCCCTGATGGCCATGGCCGAAATTCATCCAGAGGCCGGGGTGGCGCGGAGCGGGGCCGAGCACCGGCAGCATGTCGGGCGTGCAGGGCCGCGTGCCGAACCACGGATCCGGCTCGACCCGCTTGCCGAGGTCGATCAGCTCGCGCGCGGAGGCCTCGGCGCTGGCGAGCTGCACTGGTGTTGCGAGCGCGTCCGCGCCGGTCAATTCGGCACCCGTGGTGATGCGGATGCCCTTGGCCATCGGTCCCATGGCGTAGCCACGGGCCTTGTCGACCAGCGGCAGGTCGAGCGAAGCGCCGCCGCTGTAATGCATGTGGTAGCCGCGCTTGCGCACCAGCGGGATGCGATAGCCGAATTTGTACAACAAATCGGGCGACCACGGCCCGAGCGTCACGACGGCGTGTGCAGCGTCGATGCGGCCCTGGTCGGTATCGACCGACCAGCCGGTCGCGGTCTGTCGCAGCGACTGCGCATCGCCGAGCACGATCCTGCCGCCGAGCCGCGCGAACAGCTCGGCATAGGCCGTGACCAGCGCGCCGGGGTCGGACACGGTCCAGGTGTCGAGCCAATGGATTGCGCCGGGGAGATCGTCGCGCAGGATCGGCTCGGCTCTGGCAAGCTCGCTGCCCGACAGCACGCGGTAGTTCACGCCGAATTCGCGCTGGTCTTCCTCGGCAGCCTTGACCGCGAGATCCAATGAAGCGGCATCGCGAAACAGCGCTCGGTAGCCGGCGCGGCGGATGAGATTGTCGGCATGCGCCTCGCGGATCAGGGTGTCGTGCTCGGCCGTTGCGTAGGCGATCAGCCGTGCCCACGCCTCGATCGCCTCGCGATGCCGCTTCGGCGCCGAATGCCACCAATAGCGGAGCAGGGGCTCGATGTGGAGATGCAGCGAGGAGAGGCTGTAGCGCACGTCGTTGGTACGGCCGGTCGCGATCTTCAAGAGTGAAGCGAGGTCGCGCGGCATCGGATAGGGGCGTACCGCTTCGGCCTGGATCATCCCGGCATTGCCGTAGCTGGTCTCGCGGCCCGGCTCCCTGCGATCGATCAGCGTCACCGACCAGCCGCGCCGCTGCAGATGCAGCGCCGCGCCCACGCCCACCATGCCGCCGCCGAGAATGATCGCGCTTTGCATCGCAACTGACCTCATCAAATCAAAACCGCCCGGTTGGGCCGGGCGGTTTCAATTCCATTTGTCCCTTTACTCGCCGCCGCCGAAACGGCGTGACCACCAGCCGGCCCGACGCGGGGCGGCCGGGGTTTCGCTTGCCGCCTCCGGCGCGGGCTCAGGCGCCGGCGTGGCTGCAGCAACCGGCTCGGTGGCCTGCGCCGCAGGCGTTGCGGGCTCTGGCTGGCTGTTGAGCAGGAAGCTCACCTTTTCGCGCACGGTGGAGCGGCGCCGCGCGGCCTTGTCGCCGGCAGGCTCTTCGTCCGGCGTTGCGGTCGTCGCGGCGGCAGCGGGCTCCGACTGGGCCGGCGCCTCGGTCTGTATCTCCGCGGGCGGCTCAGGCTGCGCAACTTGCGGCTCGCCGGTCGGCTCGGCCTCTGCGATCGAGGGCGAAGCCTGGCTGCCGAAGCCATCGAAATCGGCCACTGCATCGGCAGCTTCCGGCGGCTGGCCGGTGCCGAGCTCGTCGCTGATGGAGCCGGCAAGACCTTCCTCGCCGCCACCGCGACGGCGGCGTCCGCCGCGGCGACCACGCCGGCGCCGGCGCTCACCGCCGCCCTGCTGCTCGCCACGGGCCGCCTGTTCGTCGCCTTCCTCACCGTCCTGTTCGGACTCGGTCTCGTCCTCGCTTTCGCCGGCGATCATCGCGGGCTCAGGCAGGGCCGGCGCCGTATCCTCGCGCAACTCACCTTCGCGCTGGCCGCCGCGGCCGCGCCGGCGGCGACGGCGCTTGCGGCGCTGGCCATCCTGCTCCGAGGCTGCCTCGCCGCCAGCCTGCTCGTCGGCAAGGCCTTCGGTCTCGTCGGTTTCGACCTCGGATTCAGTCTCCAGGTCGAAGCCGTCCTCGTCGTCATAGGCCTCTTCGGCCAGTGGCGGCGGGCTCGCAGCGGCTTGCGCAGCGAGCAGCGCCTTGGCGGCTTCGAGCGTATGCACCTGCTCGCCGCGGTCGATCACATAGGCCTGCGGGCCGCTGACGCCGGGATCGGCGATCACCGACAGCGTGACCTTGAAGCCGTTCTCGAGATCGCGCAGATGGCCGCGCTTGTGGTTCAGCACATAGAGAGCAACGTCGGTGCGGGTGCGGACCACGAGATTGTGGGTCGCACCCTTCATCAGGATCTCTTCGAGGCCGCGCAGGAGCTGCAGCGCCACCGAGGACACCGAGCGGACGTGGCCGGTGCCGCCGCAATGCGGGCACGGATCGGTCGAAGACTCCAGCACGCTGGCGCGAATGCGCTGGCGCGACATCTCGAGCAGGCCGAAATGCGAGATGCGGCCGACCTGGATGCGCGCGCGATCCTGCCTGAGGCAGTCGGACAGCTTGCGCTCCACCGCTCGGTTGTTGCGCTTCTCGTCCATGTCGATGAAATCGATGACGATCAGGCCGGCGAGGTCGCGTAAGCGGAGCTGGCGGGCGACCTCTTCGGCCGCTTCCATGTTGGTCTTGAGCGCGGTGTCCTCGATGTGGTGCTCGCGCGTCGATCGTCCCGAGTTGACGTCGATCGAGACCAGCGCCTCGGTCTGGTTGATGACGATGTAGCCGCCGGAGCGCAGCTGGACGGTCGGCGAGAACATCGCATCGAGCTGGCTCTCGACGCCCATGCGCGAGAACAGCGGTTGGCCGTCGCGATATTGCTTCACCACGCCGACATTGGCGGGCATCAGCATCTTCATGAAGTCGCGGGCCTCGCGGTAGCCGGCTTCGCCGGCGACCAGAATCTCGTCGATCTCCTTGTTGTAGAGGTCGCGCAGCGAGCGCTTGATCAGCGAGCCCTCCTCGTAGACGAGGGTCGGGGCCTGCGATTTCAGCGTGAGGTCGCGCACCGTCTCCCACATCCGGATCAGGTATTCGAAGTCGCGCTTGATCTCGGGCTTGGTGCGGGAGGCGCCCGCGGTGCGCAGGATGATTCCCATGCCCTCGGGCACGTCGAGGTCCTGCACCACTTCCTTCAGGCGCGAGCGGTCCTGCGCGCTGGTGATCTTGCGGCTGATACCGCCGCCGCGTGCGGTGTTCGGCATCAGGACGGCGTAGCGGCCGGCGAGCGAGAGGTAGGTCGTCAGCGCCGCGCCCTTGTTGCCGCGCTCTTCCTTGACGACCTGAACCAGCATCACCTGGCGGCGCTTGATGACTTCCTGGATCTTGTACTGGCGGCGCGGACGGAAGGTACGCTCCGGCACTTCCTCCAGCACGTCGTCGCCGCCGACCGATTCGACGACTTCCTCTTCGGCATCCTCGCCGTCCTCGTCCTCGTCGTCCTCGTCGGCTGCTTCCACGGCGTCCGCTTGCGGGGCTTCGGTGCTTTCGCCGGCGGCGTAGACGGCATCGGCCGGCTCGGCGGCCGATGCCACGGCTTCTGCCAGAGGCTCCGCCTGCGCTTCCGCGGCATAAGCTTCGGGAGCGGGAGTCTCGAAGCTTGGAGCCGGCTGCGGCTCGGCATCGGTCTCGACCGCGGGCTCGGCGCCGACCGCCGCGACAGGCGCGGGCGTCTCGTCGGTGTAATCACGATCGTGATGATCGCGCTCGTCCTCGCGGCCGTGGGCGTCATCGTGAGCGTGATGGTGCTCGTCATCGTTGGCATGACGATGTTCGTCATGATCATGGTCGCCATGATCATGATCGTGGCCCTCGTGCTCGCCGTGACGCTCCGTATCGGCGTGCAGATGCTCGCCCTCGGCGTGCTCCGGCAGCGCGGCGCCTTCGACCGGCTGGGCGGCGGGATCGGCGCCGGCTTCGAGACCTTCGACGATGTCGCTGCGCACGCGCTCGCCATGACCGCGGCGGCGGGCGTTGCGGTGCCGCGAGCGGCGACGGCCGTGCGAGCGGTTCTCGGTCTCCTCCTCGGCCTCGCGATGGGCCTGTTCCTCGGCCTCGATCAGCGCCTGCCGGTCGGCGACCGGGATCTGGTAGTAGTCGGGATGGATTTCGCTGAAGGCGAGAAAGCCGTGGCGATTGCCGCCATATTCGACGAAGGCGGCCTGGAGCGAGGGTTCGACCCTTGTGACCTTGGCGAGGTAGATATTCCCGCGCAGTTGCTTGCGTTGCGCAGTCTCGAAATCAAACTCTTCGACGCGATTGCCGCGGACCACGACGACCCGGGTCTCTTCCGGGTGGGTGGCATCGATCAACATCTTGTTGGGCATGTCTTAACTCTTGGCGGCGGCGGACGCGATAAGCCGTGGGCGCGTACCGCGCCGCCGGGTGACGCGACGGTCCACCTGATTCGGGGGTGAGGGGAAGGCCGAAGCGCCGTCTCTCGCGCCTTGCCGAACCGGAAGCTTCAGGACCATTGCGACGCGCGGGATTGTCACTCCGCAGCGTCGCGAATGCTCCTTCAGATTTCGTCGGCACAGTCTGGCGCATCAAGCGTCGGCCCGTATGAAACACTGGGCGGCGAGGCCGCCCTTCAATCAGTTGCTGCTGGCCAGGCACGGCGCGAGCGCGCTCGCCTTGGGGATCACGAACCGCCCCCTTGGGACCAAGGGGCCGGGTAATGGGTTACGCCGCTGTCAGAACCGTCCCGGTAACATGAGTGGTAACCCGAGACCGTCCGCCGCCGGGGCTTGACCCGCTCCACCTCGCTGCCGCGCACCGCGCTGGTCGTAGAGGGAAGCGGAAAACGCTGGAATTCTCAAACGTTGAGAGTTCCGGCGCTGCACCGGGAGGCTGAATGCGACACAACCGGAAATATCGGCCGTCAGCATTCCGTACATACGAGGAATGAGCCATCCGTGCAAGGGAGCGTCGCACGGCGGTCACAGTCGGCGAGTTTCGCATTTCCGTCATTAAGGATCGATTAACCCTGTGGTTCTATTGCGTTAAGAGAGCTGCTCGGAGGCACGGAATCGGTGGCGAGCCGCACAAATCGACGGATTTTGCTGGGGGGCGTGTTGCTGTGCACCGCGGCATTGCCGTGTGCTGATTCCTCGCGCCTGATCGCTGCGGAAAGCCGCCTGCAACCTGCTGCCGTCGCGGCGAATTTTCCGGTCGCCTCGGCCGCCCGCCTGGCCGGCGACGGCAAGCAGACCCGCTTCATCCTCGACCTCGACCAGACCGTCACCTTCCGCGCCGTCACGCTGGCCGACCCCTATCGCGTGGTGGTGGACGTGCCGCAGGTGAATTTCCAGTTGCCCGCCGGGACTGGAACTGGGGGGCGGGGGCTGGTCAAGGCCTTCCGCTACGGGCTCGTCATGCCCGGCGGCTCGCGAATCGTATTCGACCTGACCGGGCCAGCGAAGATCGCCAATTCCTACGTGCTGGAGGCGGCCAACGGCCAACCGGCCCGGCTCGTGCTCGAGCTGGAGGAGGTCGACCGCACCGCCTTCGTGTCGTCGCGTGCTCCCGAAAACCGTCCCGAGCTGCGGCCCGCGATCGCGGAAGCGCCACCGGCCACGGTTCCCAGTGCGCCGGCCCCGGATGCCGGGCAGCAGAAGCCCGATAGTCGACCGGTGGTCGTGATCGATCCCGGCCATGGCGGCATCGACAACGGGACGCAGTCGAGCGGCGAGAGCGAGAAAAACCTGGTGCTGGCTTTTGGCCTGGCGCTCCGCGACAAGCTGGAAAAAGCCGGCAAGTACCGCGTGGTCATGACGCGGGACGATGACACCTTCATTCCCCTCAATGACCGGACCAAGATCGCGCGCAATCTCAAGGCGGCCTTGTTCGTCTCGATCCACGCCGATGCGCTGCCGCGGGCCGAGGGCGATGCGCAGGGCGCGACGATCTACACGCTCTCCGACAAGGCCTCCGACGCCGAGGCCCAGCGGCTGGCGGATGCGGAGAACCGCGCCGATGCGATCGCCGGCTTCAACCTCGCGGAGGAGCCGACCGACGTCGCCGACATCCTGATCGACCTCACGCAGCGCGAAACCCGCACCTTCTCAAACCGTTTCGCCCGCCTTTTGATGAGCGAAATGAAGCAGACGGTGCGGATGCACAAGCATCCCCTGAAATCCGCCGGCTTCCGCGTCCTGAAAGCGCCCGACGTGCCATCGGTGCTGGTCGAGATCGGCTACGTCTCCAACAAGGGGGATCTCGAGCATCTGGTCTCCGAAGGCTGGCGGTCCCGCGCCGTCGGCTCGATGGCCCAGGCGATCGACGGATTTTTGACCAAGCGGATGGCCACGGCCGGGACGTCGAACTGAGCCGGTTTGTTCTTGTTCGTTCTTGCCGAGCCGAAGGCCCTAGTTTGGCCACAGCGGACGCTTTATAGAAACCGGTAGAGGGTTCCGGAATCGGCGAGAATCCTGTTCGGCAAGCGTCTTAAGTCCGGCCTCGATGTGATTGCGTAAGCCGGTGAATTCGCGACGTGAGGTTGGCGCCAGTTTTGGGGTGCCAGTTTTTAGGTCCTGTGGGGCTGATACTGGGCTGATCCAGAGTTTGAACGGATAAACAGATAATGCGCTTGCTGGTGCGGTTCATGGGCTTCCTGTTCGCCGCGGGAACAGTGGTGTTCCTTGTCGGTGTCGGGGCCGTGGCAGGCCTGATCTGGCATTTCTCCAAGGACTTGCCGGACTACTCTCAGCTTCAGGATTACGAGCCGCCGGTGATGACGCGTGTGCACGCGGTCGACGGTTCGCTGGTCGGCGAGTACGCCAAGGAGCGGCGGCTGTATCTGCCGATCCAGGCGGTGCCGAAGCTCGTGATCAACGCGTTCCTCGCGGCCGAGGACAAGAATTTCTACGAGCACGGCGGCATCGACTACACCGGCATGGCGCGCGCAGGCCTGCTCTATCTGCAGAACTACGGCTCCAACCGCCGTCCGCAGGGTGCGTCCACGATCACCCAGCAGGTCGCCAAGAACTTCCTGCTCACCAACGAGGTCTCCTTCGCCCGCAAGATCAAGGAAGCCTTGCTGGCGATGCGCATCGAGAAGACCTATTCGAAGGACAAGATCCTCGAGCTGTATCTCAACGAGATCTATCTTGGCCTCGGCGCCTACGGCATCGCGGCGGCCTCGTTGGTCTATTTCGACAAGTCCGTGAACGAGCTGACCGTGGCGGAAGCGTCCTATCTGGCGGCGCTGCCGAAGATGCCGGCGACGCTGCATCCGGTCCGCAACCGCGACCGCGCCGTCGAGCGTCGCAATTACGTGATCGACCGTCTCCTGGAAAACGGCTGGATCAAGCAGGCCGACGCCGACAAGGCGCGCAAGGAGCCGCTCGCCGTCACCAGCCGTTCCAACGGCGCCCACACCTTCGCCGGCGAATATTTCGCCGAGGAAGTCCGCCGCGACATTTTCGAGCGCTACGGCGAGAAGAAGCTCTACGAAGGCGGCCTGTCGGTTCGCACCACGCTCGATCCGAAGATCCAGGTCATGGCGCGCAAGGCCATGGTCGCGGGCCTCGTGAACTATGACGAGCAGCAGGGTTATCGCGGCGCCATCAGCAAGCTCGACATTTCGGGTGACTGGGGCGTGAAACTCGCCGAGATCAAGTCGCTGTCAGACATTTCGCCGTGGCGCATGGCGGTGGTGCTCGAGACCAGCGACCAGTCGGCGCGCATCGGCTTCCAGCCGAGCCGCGAGCTCGGCGGGGCCGTCAGCAAGCAGCGCGAGACCGGCATTGTCACGGTCGACGGCGTGCGCTGGGCGCGGGCCGTGCAGGGCGGCGCCAAGGGCAAGACGCCGACCGCGGTGTCGCAGGTGCTCCAGCCGGGCGACGTGATCTATGCCGATCCGCTCTACAAGGACGGCCACCCTGTCGAAGGCCAGTACCGGCTCCGCCAGATTCCGGAAGTCTCCGGCGCGATGGTGGTGATGGATCCCTGGACCGGTCGCGTGCTCGCAATGGTCGGCGGCTTCTCGTTCGACCAGAGCCAGTTCAATCGCGCCACGCAGGCCTACCGGCAGCCCGGCTCGTCGTTCAAGCCGATCGTCTATTCGGCCGCGCTCGACAACGGCTATACGCCCTCGACCGTCGTGCTCGACGCGCCGATCGAGATCGACCAGGGCCAGGGTGCCGGCGTGTGGCGGCCTGAAAACTTCTCCTCCGGCAAATTCCAGGGACCGGTGACGCTGCGCAATGCGTTGCGGCAGTCGCTCAACACTGTGACGGTGCGCCTCGCGCAGGACATCGGCATGCCGCTGATCGGCGAATATGCCCGCCGCTTCGGCGTCTATGATGAGTTGCCGAACTATCTCTCCTACGCGCTCGGCGCCGGCGAGACGACGGCGATGCGCATGGTCACGGCGTACTCGATGCTCGCCAATGGCGGCCGCCGCGTGAAGCCGACGCTGATCGACCGCATCCAGGACCGTTACGGCCGCACCATCTTCAAGCACGACCAGCGCGAATGCCGTGGCTGCGACGCACCGGGCGGCTGGAAGAACCAGCCCGAGCCGCAGCTGATCGACCGCCGCGAGCAGGTGCTGGACTCCATGACCGCCTATCAGATCACGGAGCTGATGGAGGGTGTGGTGCAGTCCGGTACGGCCACGGTGATCAAGGAGGTCGGCAAGCCCGTCGCCGGCAAGACCGGCACCACCAACGAGGCCAAGGACGCCTGGTTCGTCGGCTTCTCGCCGGACATCGCGGTCGCAGTTTACATGGGCTACGATAAGCCGCGTCCGCTCGGCAAGGGCAATGCCGCGACCGGCGGCCATCTGGCTGCTCCGATCGTGCGTGACTTCCTCAAGCTCGCGCTCGCCGACAAGCCTGCGGTCCCGTTCAAGGTACCTGCCGGCATCAAGCTCGTCCGCGTCGTCGCCAAGACCGGCATGCGCGCCGGCCCCGGCGAGACGGGGGGAACCATCCTCGAAGCCTTCAAGCCGGGCACGGCGCCGCCGGACAATTACTCGGTCATCGGCGTTGCCGACGCCGACGGACGCGGCGGCATGCCGGCCTCGCAGCAGCCGGATTCCGGCTTCCTGATGCGGCCGGGCACCGGCGGGTTGTGGTAGGCCGCGGATAAGGCCGACGATCACGGTTCGGGCGGTTGCGCTTTGCGGCCGCCGCCGTTACATCCCCTCTCGAACTGCACGCGGGATTCCGCAAGACAGAGAACAACATGCGCGCCGAAATCGAACGGTTGGTAGAAGAGATCAAGCAGTCAGTCGGGCTGCTGAGGAGGCATCTTTGACGTCGAGAAATCGACGGCGCGCCTCGCTGAGCTGAACAAGCTGGCAGAAGATCCCAACCTCTGGAACGACCCCCAGAAAGCCCAGAAGCTGATGCAGGAGCGCACCTCGCTGGAGGATGCACTCTCGGGCATCGGCAAGGTCGAGCAGGAGCTCGAAGACGACATCGGCATGATCGAACTCGGCGAAGCCGAGGGCGATGAGGGCGTCGTCGCGGAAGCCGAAGCTGCGCTGAAGAACCTGAAGAAGGAAGTGGCGCGGCGCGAGCTCGAAGCGCTGCTCTCGGGCGAAGCCGACCGCTTCGATTCATACCTCGAAGTCCATGCCGGCGCCGGCGGCACCGAGAGCCAGGACTGGGCGCAGATGCTTTTGCGCATGTACACGCGCTGGGCCGAAACGCATGGCTTCAAGGTCGAGTACCTCGAAGAGTCCGAGGGCGAAGAGGCCGGCATCAAGTCGGCGACCATCCAGGTCTCCGGCCACAACGCCTATGGCTGGCTGAAGACCGAAGCCGGCGTGCACCGCCTGGTGCGCATCTCGCCGTTCGATTCCAATGCGCGGCGGCACACCTCGTTCTCGAGCGTGCAGGTGTTCCCCGTCATCGACGACAGCATCAAGATCGACATCAAGGAATCCGACGTCCGCGTCGACACCATGCGATCGGGCGGTGCCGGCGGCCAGCACGTCAACAAGACCGAATCCGCGGTGCGCCTGACGCATATCCCGACCGGCGTCGCCGTGGTCTGCCAAGCCGGCCGTTCCCAGCACAAGAACCGGGCGCAGGCCTGGGACATGCTGCGCGCGCGTCTGTACGAGATCGAGCTGAAGAAGCGCGAGGAGAAGGCCGCCGCCGACCAGGCCGCCAAGACCGACATCGGTTGGGGCCACCAGATCCGCTCCTACGTGCTGCAGCCCTATCAAATGGTGAAGGACCTTCGCACGGGCGTGCAGACCTCCGATACCGCGGGCGTGCTCAACGGCGAGCTCGATGAGTTCATGGCCGCGACGCTGGCGCAGCGCGCTTTCGGCACCACCGCCGGCGACGTCGAGGACGTGGACTAGCCATGCCCCGCGTCGCGTTCATCGGGCTTGGGCGGATGGGCCACGGCATGGCCGGCCGCTATCTCGATGCCGGCTTCACGGTAACGGTCTGGAATCGCAGCAAGGCAAAGGCCGAGGACCTGATCGCGCGCGGCGCGATTTGGGCGACCTCGCCGGAAGATGCCGCGATCGATGCCGACGCGGTCGTGACCATGGTGGCCGACGACGAGGCCTCGCGCGCGGTCTGGCTCGGGCCGCAAGGAGCAGCCAAGACGGCGAAGGCCGGCACCATCGCCATCGAATGCTCCACCGTCTCATATGACCACGCCCGCGAGATGGGCCGCGAGCTCAACGCGCGCGGGCTGATCTACATCGACTGCCCCGTGACGGGATTGCCGGACGCGGCGGCGGCCGGCAAGCTGACGCTTCTGGTCGGAGCCGATGCGGCCGATCTCGACCGCGCGCGGCCGTTTCTGACGCCGATCGGCTCGACCATCCGCCATTTCGGCGCGGTCGGCTCCGGCACGGTTTACAAGCTCATCAACAATCTCATGGGCGCGATCCAGATCGCCGGCCTCGCCGAGGGCCTTGCGATTGCCGAGCAGGCCGCGCTCGACATGAACTTGGTGCTGGACTCGATCCAGGCTGGCGTCGCTGCAAGCCCGCAGGTAGCGCGTCACTCCAAGCGCATGGTCGCCCGTGATTTCAGCGGCGCGACCTTCACGGCAGCGCTCCGGCACAAGGACGCGGCCTATGCGGTGAAGCTCGCCGAGAGCCTCCTCGCCGACAAGCCGCTGGTGGCACGCGCCGCGGTCGAGGCCTACGCGCAGGCGAAGGCGGCAATGCCGGATGAGGATGAAGGGCGGATGATCGAGCTGGTGTCGCAGCCGAAGAAGCATGCTTAGGGCGTGTACTCATAAATTTCAGCTTACGCAAAGCGGAACTCTCCGACCTCGAGGGTATACGGCGACTTGTGGCCCAAGGCCGACATTAGGCACGAAGACTACTTCGGCTAAGGGCCGTGAGTGACCGCTCCACCGCGAGACCAACAGCTTAGCTCGCCAACCGCCGTCGGGACCCATGCCGCCTAACGACCGGTGTGCCGTGTGCTGACCCGTTGCGCGCTGCTGGCCAAACTTGAGGCTCGTCAATTGCGGTCGCTAAATCTTTGGTAGCGTGCGCGCAAGGCGAAGAATGCCGTGCTGTTCCACAGTGGGCGGGTCGATGGTGAGCATTCGAACCCTGAGAAGTAATATTCTGACGAATACCGAACGGCGGGAACCCTAAGAGCCGCGCGGCAGTGACCGCACGACGGCGCTCCTTCGTCGCAAACCCAACTATCTCCTTACGTCAATCCTCCAGACTATTCTGATGCCTGGGGGTGAATCCGCGGGAGGCTACAATGTTCAAGCGCGTTCCATTTACCCTGGGCGATCTGACCGACCATCAATGGGGCACCGACGACATTCTCACCGGCGCCGACAACACTATACCTAGACCAATCACAAATTTTCTGGTCGGCGATGCCGGCGGCAGCATGTTCGACTTTTCCAGGGGCGGCGACGACACCTTCTTTGGAGGATCTTTCAACGTCATCAACATTGTTTACGGTGACGCGCTCCGCAACATGTCGGACCACAGTAAAGGCGGCGACGATACCTTCACGGGAGGATCCTTACACTCCGTCAACACTTTCTACGGCGATGCCGGCGATAGCATGTCGGACCACAGTGAGGGCGGCAACGATACCTTCACGGGGGGACCCTTAAGCTTCGTCAACACTTTCGTCGGCGATGCCGGCGGCCACATTTCCAATCATAGTAAAGGCGGTGACGATACCT
This sequence comes from Bradyrhizobium glycinis, assembly GCF_016031655.1. GTDB lineage: Bacteria > Pseudomonadota > Alphaproteobacteria > Rhizobiales > Xanthobacteraceae > Bradyrhizobium > Bradyrhizobium glycinis. Next base: position 90,429 of record NZ_JACCHQ010000023.1, on the reverse strand, counting down.
TCACGGTTCTGGCGGCCACTTTTGGCGTATCCAACACCTTCTACGGTGATGCGGCCGGTAACATGTCCGGCCATGCTGAGGGCGGAAATGACAGTTTCATGGCCAGCGGCTCGACTTTCAATGAGGTCACTGGCGACGCCGCTACGATGTCGGGTCGTGCAGTTGGCGGCAATGATTACCTAACCTGCGGCAACACGAGCGGCGGTGGAGAGAACATTCTCCGGGGTGACGCGTTTGCCATGTCGGACTTCGCACACGGCGGCAACGATGTTCTCACTGGCGGCAGCAACAGTGGCAGTGGTCAGCTCAATAATTTCCTCTACGGCGACGCGCTGTCCTTGTCCGGCTGCAGCAAGGGCGGCAACGATATCCTGTATGCCGGGACCGCGGCAGCCGGCAGTACTGTCAACAACGTGATGTGGGGTGACGGGTTATTGTCAGGCGGCGCTGAGGGCGGCCGAGATCAGTTCGTGTTCAAGGACGACGGCGTGATGACAGTCGGGACCCAGAACACCATCGAAGACTTCAGTCAGAGCCAACACGATCAGATCAAGTTCATCGATGTGGCGGGCGTGCAGTCATTCGACGATCTCGTCATCACCCAAAGTGCAACTGACACCGTCATTACCGCAGGAGAAGATCAAGTTACTCTGCACAACTTCACGGGTTCACTCACGGAAAAGGACTTTTTATTTGCCTGAAAACGAAAGCCATTCGCTCGCAAGATAGCATTCGAGGACGCGTCCGAGTGCCCGCCGCGACATGGTGCGGAAGGCTAAATTTATCTTTACGTCCGAGCTGGCGCCTCCATGACCGAAGCGGTGGTCGGGCGAGCTGATATCCGACAGGCAGCGAGCGCGAGCATGCGCACGGCTCTTTGCTAATTAGCCTCTCGCCAACCTCTCACTCCGGCAGACCCGTCACTAAACCAATCCGCGCTACAGGCTGAGATTTGCAGCAACGCTTGAGTCTGCTTGTGGCCCTTAGCCGACCAGCTGGGTCAACCTCGCCATGTCCGCTATTGAAAACTGAGTGGACAAGGCGCCGCCTCCGCGCGCGCCGATCGGGTTTATGAGTTACAAGTCCTGGCCGGCCAGCATCGCGCGGGACAATTCGATCGCCGCATTCATTCCTGGTATCAGCTTCGAAGCCGGCATTTCATCGGAAATCGGGTGGCACTGTTCGCCCCGTCGCTCTAGGTCAGCGGGCTCGACTATCGATGTGAGAGTCCATGCCCCCGAACGACCACCGGATCGACGCGCGAGACTGGTCGCTGCTTGCTCTGCTCTCGATCCTCTGGGGCGGCTCGTTCTTCTTCAACGGCGCGGCGTTGCGGGACTTGCCGCCGCTGACGCTGGTGTTTTTGCGCGTGGCGCTCGGCGCGGCCATGCTGCTGCCGCTGCTGCGCGCACATGGCGTCGGCTTTCCCAAGAGCTGGGCGGGGTGGGCGCCGTTCATCGCGATCGGGCTGCTCAACAACGTCATCCCGTTCTCGCTGATCGTGATCGGCCAGACGTTCATTCCGAGTGGGCTGGCCTCGATCCTGAACGCGACCACGCCGATGTTCACGGTGGTCGTGATGATTGTCGCGGGCGAGGAGGCCTTGCAGATGCGCCGCATGGCCGGGGTGGCGTTGGGTCTCGCCGGCGTGATCCTTCTGCGCGGATGGGGCTTCGAGACGAGGCCGGGGCAGGGGTTCGGCGTCCTGCTCTGCCTTGGCGGCGCACTGAGCTACGGCTTTGCGGCGCTGGCGGCGCGGCGGCTGCTGAAGGATTCGGTCCCACTTGGAACGGCGACATTTCAGTTGATGGCATCGACGGTGATGATGGCGGTCGTGGCCGGCGTCATGGAGCAGCCGTGGCGTCTTCCGATCCCGGGCGTTGCGACCTGGTTCGCGGTACTCGGGCTCGCCGCGCTTTCGACTGCGCTCGCCTACATCGTTTTCTTTCAGATCGTGCGGCGCTCGGGGGCGAGCAACGTGATGCTGGTGACGCTGCTCATTCCCGTCACCGCGATCCTTCTGGGATGGCTGGTGCTGGGCGAGTCGATCTCGATGCGTGAGATCGCGGGCGCGCTCGTCATCGGCAGCGCACTATTGGTGATCGACGGACGTGCGTTCGACCCGCTGCGTCGCGCCGCGTAAGTTCCAGCGCTGCCTCACCACGAGCGAAGCCAGTGATCGCCAACTCTGCCCGCGCTAGCCTGCGCTCAGGCGCACGCCGGCGCGCAGAAATTTCTGTGGGTCGACCGCTTCGCCCTCGATACGGGTCTCATAGTGCAGGTGCGGACCCGTGGAGCGGCCGGTCGAACCGACGAGGCCGATGACCTGGCCGATCTTCACGACTTCGCCGACCCTGACGTTGATCTCGGAGAGATGGCCGTAGCGGGTCGATAGCCCGTTGCCGTGATCGACCTCGACCATGCGGCCATAGCCGCCGGACCAGCCGGCGGAAACCACCTTGCCGTAGGCGGTGACGCGGACGGGGTCACCGCTTGCGGCGCGGAAATCGAGGCCGGTGTGCATCGCGGGCCGGCCCAGGAAAGGATCGCTGCGCACACCGAAGCCGGACGTGAACTCGACCTCGCCGATGACGGGCTTGCGGTAGGGCACCAGCGCCAGCGTGCGGTTGAGACGGTCCATCTCGGCGCGCGTGGTGTGGATGCGATGGAGCTGCTTTTCGAACGGTCCGGCATTCGCCGTCAGCTTGACGGGGACGAACGGTCCGCCCATCGCGCTGCGCGGCACGGCAGCTTCGAGATGGGAAAGGTTCAGGCCGAGATCGCTCACTACGCTGCGCATCCGGCGCATGCGCGAATCCATGCTTTCCTCGACCGCGTTGAGCGTCGCCATCTGACGCCGCTCGACCTGATCAAGCGAGGTCGTGAGCCGGACCAGCACGTTGTCGAAACCCTGGTTCTTGGCGAACTGGCTGGTCGGCGCTGCCACGACGCTCGGCGCGCGCGATTCGAGGCGTGCTTCGCGATCCGGTGGCGCCACGAAGATCACGGTGTCGCTGATCGGCGACGGTTTTGGCGTGGTCTGGCTTGAATCGCCGCGCTGCGGGGCAGCGCGGGGAATCGAGCCGGTCACGTCGGGCATGGCGCCGAGCGCCGTGGCCCGGGACTCCAGCGCCGTCTGGCGCTTCATGATCTGGTCGAGCTTCTGGTCGAACTGTTCCTGGTCGAGCAGCTGGCGGCTGGTGGTGCGATCGATCTTGGCGCGCAGCTCGGCGATGCGGTCCTCATAGGCGTATTGCATCTCGGCCTGGCGGGCGATCAGCCGGGTCAGGACGTCGTCGCGGAACGCGAAATAGGTGGCAGTGGCGGCCGACCATAACCCGAGCAGCACCACGGTGCCGACCACGATCCAGAACACCACGGGCCCGAAGCGGACCTGCTTGCCGGCATGGACGATGGTGTAGGCATCGTCGGCGGCGGCCAGGGGAATCGCGGTTGCCGCCGCTGGGGCGGCCGGACGGCGCTGGAAGGCCCGTCCGTGGTCGTGAGGATGATGTTGGAGGTACTGCGAGTATTGGGCAGAACTTTTCGACATCGGCACTCCCGCGCCGGTCGGATGGGTTCCTTGCGGCTCAATTGCCGCAGCAATCTGGGCCGCTCATGGTTAATTTTCAGCAAATGGGAATGCGCGAATTTAAAGGATTGGTTAAAGGCTCCTTGCCGCCTCCAGCACCTCGTCGGCATGGCCGTCGACCCGGACATTGCGCCAGATCCGCGCTACCTTACCGTCCGCCCCGACCAGGACCGTGGTGCGAAGAATCCCGACGAAGCTCTTGCCATACATGGACTTTTCGCCCCAGGCTCCGTATGCCTCCAGCATCTCATGCGTCTCGTCCGAGATGAGGGGAACGCCGAGCTTGTGCTTGTCCCGGAACTTCTCCTGGGCCTTTACCGGATCGGCGGAGATGCCGAGGACCGCGGTGCCGGCGGCAGCGAAGGCGTCGGCCAGGCGGGTGAAGTCGATCGCCTCTTTGGTGCAGCCGGGGGTGTCGGCGCGGGGGTAGAAGAACAGGACGAGCTTTTGGCCGGCATAATCGGCCAGCGTGACCACGTCGCCGCCGTCGCGCGGCAGGCGGAAGGCGGGGGCCTTTTGGCCCTCGGCCAATCCGGACATCGCCGCAGCTGGGGAGGAGGCCGATTTGAAGGATTTTAACTGTTTCGATGCGGCCTTATGTGATCCTGCTTTTGCTATGGTCGCGGTTGATTTGCGTGCCGGTGTCCGCTGCGTTTTCGCGGACCTTGTTTGAGTCGATGCCCGCGTTTTTGCGGACTTCTTTTTAGCGGTCGGGCTGCCGGAGGGCGCTTTGGACGATTTCTTTCGGGATTTCTTGGACATACGCCTTCCTTTCGACGCTTTCGGCAGGTCAACCGAGGCGGTATTGCAGCTCTCGTCCGGTGAGCCGGAATCGCGCCCTCTTGTGGGCAAGTCTGACGACGCCGGAGTCTGGTTACAAGGAATTCCACGCACCACCCCACTGCTCGTTGAACGCGCTCCCGGGGCGAAATGACGAACAGCAGGAATATTCGAGGTATGGCGGCAGTGCCGGCGCAGGGAGTTTCGCTTCCCGCGAACGGCTGCGGTCCCGGCGGCGCTCAATCCTATGATGGGCGCCTGTATCGAGAGGCAATGGCAAGGAATACGTCGCCCCAGGACTACAACCGGGATCTTGATCGGCGCGGCGGCCAATTTGAGCCGCAGGAATGGGACGACGCCGACTGGGACCCGGATCAGGAAGCGGCGGCGCGCAATCGCGCACGCCGGTTGCTGGCGCGTTCCGGTTCGGGCTTCCTTCGCTTCGGTGGCGGATACGGCGCGCTGCGCCGCTGGGCGGGTGGGGGTCGCTGGCTGAGGCGCATGGCCGTGGCCGTCGCCACCATTATCGTCATTTTCGTCGGCTGTTTCGGTGCGCTGTGGTGGCGGCTCGGCGCCGGTCCCATCAATCTGGACATCGCAACGCCGTGGCTCGCAGCCGCGATCGAGGACAATATCGGCCACGGCAACACGGTGGAGGTCGGCGGTACTCAGATCGAGCGTGCCGGGCGGGTCCGCATTGCCGTCCGCATCCGAGACATCATCGTTCGCGACCGCGATCATGCCGTCGTCGCCAGCGCGCCGAAGGCCGAGGTGAAGCTGTCGGGTGCGGCTCTCCTGATGGGGCATCTGCGTGCCGAGAGCCTCAATCTGGTCGATGCCGAGCTCGCCATCCGCATTGCGCCCGACGGCACCGTCACCGTGTCCGCCGGCGACACCGCAAAGCCGCTGGCGACCGGTGTGGCGTCCAAGAAGGACGCGGGCCTGCCGCCGACATTCCCGCGCAGCGGTATCCCCCCGCCGCCATTCGCGACCGCGCCTGCGACCCCGGACGCATCGCAGGCCGCACCGCAGGCGACCGCGCAGAGCGGCATCCTGCAGGGCCTCGACTGGCTCGACAGCCTGAGCATGACGGGCCTTGACGGTCAGAACCTCAACGAGATCGGTCTGAAGAACGGCGTCCTGATTGTCGACGATCAGCAGCGCGGCAGCAAATGGTCGTTCGAGAACATCACGCTCAGCCTGCGCCGGCCGAGCCGCGGCGGCGTCGCGCTCAGCCTCGGCGAGGAGGGCGCGCGCCCGTGGATGCTGCGCGCCACGATCGGCCCGGCCGAGAACGGCGTGCGCTCGGTTGACATCAAGGCCGACAAGGTCTCGACCTCCAACATCCTGCTGGCGCTGCGGGTGAAGGACCTCACCTACACCGCCGACCTGCCGCTGACGGGCGAGCTCAAGGGCGAGCTCGGCCGCGACGGCGTGCCGACCTTCTTCCGCGGCAAGATCGCGGTCGGCGCCGGCAACATCATCGATACCGACACGCCCGACTACCCGATGGCCATCGACTCGGCCGAGATCAATGTCGAGTGGGATGCGAACCGGCGGGTACTGGTCGCACCATTCAAGATTCTCTCGGGCGCCAACCGCCTGACGCTTCTGGCCCATCTGGAGCCGCCCAACGGCAACATCAACGACTGGCAGCTCGGCTTCAGCGGTGGGTCGATCCTGCTCGGCGGCATCGAGAACGAGCCGCCGCTCGTCTTCAACCGCATTGCGATCGGCTTCCGCTTCGATACCGACCACAAGCGCATCCTGCTGACGCAGGCCGACGTCTCCAACGGCGAGATCGGCGTCGCCGGCACCGGCGCCCTCGACTATTCGGGCGAGCCGCGGCTCACCCTCGGCTTTGCGGGCACGCCGATGTCGGCCTCCGCCTTGAAGCGGATGTGGCCGACGCTGATCGTCCCCGAATTGCGTGAATGGGTGATCGAACGGATCGAGCGCGGAACGCTCCAGCGCATCGAGATCGGCGTCAACTCGCCGACCAGGAACCTGCCGCGCAAGGGCCCGCCCATTCCGGACGACGGCCTGTCGGTCAATATCGTGGCGAGCGGCGTTGCGGTCCGACCCGTGGACGGTATGCCGGTGGTGCGCGATGCCGATCTGAAGGCGCGCGTGACCGGACGGACCGCGACCGTCAACATCGGGCAGGGCATTGCCGATACCCCCGCTGGCCGCAAGGTCACGATCTCCGACTTCGTGTTCGAGGTGCCCGACATGGCGCCCAAGCCGTCGCCATCGCGGAGCAGGTTCCGTGTGGAAGGGCCGGTGCCTGCGGCCGCTGAAATGCTCGCCAATGATCGGCTGAGCGACCTGTCGGCGACCGTCGTCGATCCCAACACCAGCAAGGGAACGTTCTCGGCGAACATCCAGCTCGGCATGCCGGTCAAGGGCGAATTGACCAAGGCCGACACCACCTACGCCGTCACGGCCGATCTCAACGGTTTTGCCGCCGACAAGCTGGTGATGAACCAGAAACTGGAAGCCAACAACCTCAAGATCCTCGCCAACAACCAGGGCTATCAGGTCAAAGGCGACGTCAAGATCAACGGCCAGGCGGCCTCGCTCGATTATCGCAAGCCGGCCGAGGGCGACGCGGACGTCAGGTTGCAGGCGACGCTGGACGATGCCAGCCGTTCGCGGCTCGGTTTCGATCTCAGCCCCGCCGTCAGCGGATCGCTGCCGATCAAACTGTCGGGCAAGATCGCGAGCGGCGCGGATCAGACGACGAAGCTCGGCGTCGAGGCCGACCTGACCGCGGTCAGGCTCGACAACATCCTGCCCGGCTGGGTCAAGCTGCCGGGCAAGTCCGGGAAGGCCAGCTTCAAGGTGGTGCCGACGGCGCAATCGACGCGTTTCGAGGACATCGTCATCGAAGGTGGCGGCGCCTCGATCAAGGGCTCGCTCGAGCTCGACGCGAACGGCGATCTCGTGAACGCGAACTTCCCGACCTACGCGCCGTCCGACGGCGACAAGGCCTCGCTCAGAGTGGAGCGCAGCCAGGACGGTGTGCTGCGCGGCACCATGCGCGGCGACGTGTTCGACGGCCGCGGCTTCCTGAAGTCGGCGATCTCAGGCAATTCCAAGGACGACAAGAACAAGCTGAAGAACGTCGATTTCGACATCGACGTGAAGCTCGGTGCCGTCGCCGGCTTCAACGGCGAGGCCATGCGCAGTCTCGACGCCAAGATGTCGAAGCGCAACGGTGCCATCAAAGCGTTCACGCTGAGCGGCAAGATCGGCCGCGACACGCCTGTCGCTGCCGACCTGCGCGGCGGCCGCGCGCAGGGCAACCGCGAGGTGATCTATCTCCAGACCAACGATGCCGGCGCGCTGCTGCGCTTCACCGACACCTACACCAAGGCGGTCGGCGGCCAGATGGTGGTGGCGATGGAGCCGCCGGCCTCCGAGCCGAACACCGCGCGTGAAGGCCTCATCAACGTGCGCGACTTCACGGTCAAGGGCGAGGCGCAGCTGGAGCGCGTGGCTGCCGGCGCGCCCAACGGGACCGGAAACGGCGTCTCCTTCAGCGCGCTGCGCGCCGAGTTCACCCGGCAGAACGGCGCGCTCACGATCCGCGACGGCGTGGTCAAGGGGCCGATGATCGGCGCCACGATCGAGGGCTCGATCGACTATCCCGGCAACCAGGTCTGCATGAGCGGGACCTTCGTGCCGATGTACGGGGTCAACAACATCTTCGGCCAGATCCCGCTATTCGGCATCTTCCTCGGCGGCGGCAACAATGAGGGGCTGATCGGCGTGACCTACGAGGTCGTCGGCACGCCGGCCGCGCCCGTGATGCGCGTCAATCCGATCTCGGCGATGGCGCCGGGCCTGTTCCGCAAGATCTTCGAGTTCAACACCGGCAAGCAGAATTCGCCGTTCGATGAATTCCCGTCGCAGTCGAACGACGGCTCGACCGGGTCGACCCGCCAGCTGTCGAGCGGCTGCACCCTCGCACGGCGGTAACCACCCACATTCCCAGGTGCTCGTCATGCCCGGGCTTGTCCCGGGCATCCACGTTCTTCGTGCGGCGCGGTTAAAAACGTGGATGGCCGGGACAAGCCCGGCCATGACGAATGTGGCGACTCTTTCGCGCCAAACGTTTTGAGACTGGAGTGGCGCGTTAGGCCGCGCGCACGCCCTTCAGGAACGTTCCGACTTCGCCGGAGAGCTGCTCGGCCTGCTTGGAGAGATTACTCGCCGCGGCGAGTACCATGCCGGCGGCATTGCCGGTCTCGTTGGCCGCCGTGCTGACGCCGCCGATATTGGTGGTGACCTCCTTGGTTGCCTCCGCGGTCTGCGAGACGCTGCGGGCGATCTCGGCGGTGGCGGCGCCTTGCTCCTCGATCGCGGCGCCGATCGAGGTGGCGATGCGGCTGACCTCCTCGATGGTGGCGGTGATGCCGCCGATCGCATCGACCGCTTCCTTGGTCGCACCCTGGATCTGGGCGATCTTGTCGCCGATCTCGCGGGTGGCTTCCGCGGTCTGGCTCGCCAGCGACTTCACCTCGGAGGCGACGACTGCAAAGCCGCGGCCGGCTTCGCCGGCGCGGGCGGCCTCGATGGTGGCGTTGAGGGCGAGCAGGTTGGTCTGCGCCGCGATGTTGGAGATCAGCTCGGCGACGTGCTCGATCTGCTGGGCGCCGTCGGACAGCGCACGCACGATGGTGTCGGTGCGGCGGGCGCTGTCCACCGCGCGGCCGGTGACCTCGGCGGATTGCGCGACCTGCCGGCTGATCTCGGTAATGGAAGAGGAGAGCTCCTCGGCGGCAGCGGCGACGGTCTGAACGCGCTGGCTGGCTTCGGTGGCGGCCGAGCCGACCACGGCGGCGCGGCGATTGGTGCCTTCGGCGGTCGACGACATCGACTTGGCGGTGCTCTCCAATTCACCGGAGCCGGAAGCCATCAGGCCGACGAGCTGGCCGACGGAGGCATCGAAACGGTCGGCAAGGGCGATCAGGGCCTCGCGCTTCTCCTGCTCGCTGCGGGCCTTGGCCGCGACCTGCTCGGCCTCCAGCGTGCGGGCCGTCAGCGCAGTCTGCCTGAGGATTTCGAGCGTCTCGGCCATGCGGCCGATCTCATCGCCGCGGTCGGTCTCCTCGACCGGCTTGTCGATGGCGCCTTCGGAAATCGCCTGCATGCGGTTCTTCTGACGGTCGAGCGCGCCGAGCACATCGCGGGCGATCAGCCAGGACAGCGCCGCCATCAGCAGCATCAGGCCGATGCCGATGGCGCCAAGCTCCAGCGTCAAGGCGCGCACGTCGGCGTCGATGTCGTCGACATAGAGGCCGTAGCTGATGATCACGTTCCAGGGCGCGAACTTGCGCGCGAACACGGTCTTGCGGAGCGGCTCGGTCTGGCCGGGACGGGGATAGAGATAAGAGGTGACGCCGCCCTGCGCAGTCTCGCTGCCGGCCTTGATGATGGCGTCGGCGATCAGCACGCCGTTGGAATCCTTGGCGCCGGTGATCTTGCCTTCGAGCTGCTGATTGGCGCCGTTCACGACCAGTGAGCCGTCCGGATTGTAAACCACCGGATAGCCCTGGTTGCCGTTGAAGTTCATGCGGCGGCCGCGCTGGTGGAACAGGCTCTTGGCCTCGGCCGGCGTCAGCTTGCCGGCAGTCACTTCGTCCTGCAGCGCTTGGGCGTAGTTGTAGAGGAGCTCGACCGCGGTCCGCATCTGCTGGACGCGGTCCTCCATCATCCGGCTCTTGCTGAGCACGGCCGATACGCCGATGATGGCCGTGACCGTGACAGCCGCGAGGCAGACCATGCTGGCAAGCTTGGTACGGATCTTCAGATGACTCAGCAGTTTCATCACAGCCCCTACGGAATGGTTGTTATTGCTCGCACCGGTAGCATGAAGTTCTTACCAATCATGAATGGAGGCATGCGGCGGCCTGCCGCGCGGACAACGTTCGCAGGCGCGTGCGCAATCATGCAGGCAAATCGCCGTGCAGACGGGCTCCAGCCCGTCTGGGGAAGGGAATCGATCTTGGGTTTTGGCAGCTAGAGAGTTTGGACGGACATGCAATGACTCGATTCGTTCATCGCATCATCATGTCTCTGCTGCTCGTCGCGGCCCTCGTTCTGATCTGGAACGTGCTGGGGACGCGCTGAGACGGCACCGCCGGTCTGCCGGTGCCGTCTTTGCCATTCAGAAACCCGCGTCAGCGCCGCGCGTACGCGCCGCCCGCGTCGCTCTCCTTGCCCATTGCGGCATCGACGCTGATCGAGCCGCCGCCGGATGCCGCCAGATAGAGGCAGGCGAAGCAGAACAGGATCGCCGCAGTGCCGCCGTTGAGCAGCGGCAGGAAGACCGGCGTCTCGCCCCTGAACATGTGGCCCATGAAGTAGGCGAAAGCCATTTCACCGGACAAGATGAAGGCTGTCAGTCGCGAGAACAGGCCGATCATCAACAATCCGCCAAGCACCAGCTCGAGCGTGCCGGCCGCGCCGTAAAGCGACAGCAGCTCGACCTTGGCGAACATCGGAACAGCCGGAAACTTGAACAGCTTGGCGACGCCGTACTGGAACAGCAGCAGGCCGGTGATGAAGCGAAACAGGCTCAGCAGAACCGGCTGAAAGCGAGAGAGATAGGGAAAGTCCATTGGTTTGTGCCCTCCATCCAATGCGCGACTTGGAGCGTATTCAGTTTCGTCTCGCAAGCCACTGAGGATCAATTCCACGCTGACATTTTCGTCATGTCGGGCAAAACACCGCAGGCTGATGTGTTCGTCTCGCGCGAGACGCAGGTTCCGTCAGTAGTTTCCCGGTGACACGCACTTGCCCTGGTTACCTCGAAGAGACCTATTCCCGCAAAGCAGGGACGACCAGGAACGGAATCATTCCGAGGATCACGCTCGCAAGTGCGAAAACGAGCAGGAGATTGTAGCCGCGCGTGGCATCGTGGATCAGGCCGCCGCTCCATGAGCCGAAGGCCGAGCCGAGGCCGCTGCCGATCGAGATCGTGCCGAAGATCGTGCCGACGCGCTTGCCGCGAAAGATCTTCATCGCGGTGGCGCTGATCAGCGGTCCGCGCGAGCCCATCATGCTGCCGAAGCAGACGACGAAGCCGGTGAGCAGGACGACGTTCGGATAGTACTGCAGCAGCCACAACAGAATGATGCCGAGGATCGAGATCGCGTAGCTGAGCAGCACCGACGGCCGGCGTCCGATCAGGCCGTCCAGCGCGGAGACGCCGAGCATGCCGAACACCAACACGACGCCGGAGAAGCCCCAGGCGGTGGCAGCCTGGAGCGGCGGAAAGCCGGCGTCGATCAGATAGGCCACGATCTGCGCCGCGATCGAATACATGCCGACCGCGGTGAAGAAGAAAGTCGAGAACAGCGCCCAGAAGGCATGGTGCCGAATCGCGCTCGCAAGCGTCCAGCCACTGTCGACGAAGTCAGGATCGCTCTTCTTGGCGACGTGCGGCGAGCCGGCGGCGAACATGCGCCAGGGCAGCAGCAGCAGCGGCACCAGCAGCCCGAGCGCGACGATTCCATAGACCTGGTAGGTCTCGCGCCAGCCGAGATGATCGATCAGAAGCTGCGAGGCTGGCAGCAAGGCCAGCACGCCGCCGCCCATTGCCGAATAGACCACCGCCATCGCGGTTGGCAGACGTGGTCCGAACCAGCGGCCGAGCAGGATCGAGTTGGGCACATTGCCGATGAAGGCAACGCCGATGCCGACGCAGATGCCGATCGAAAGCTGGAATTGCCACAGCGCCTGCGCGTGGCTTGCGATCAGAAAGGCCGAACCGAGCAGGAGCAGGCCGAGCGCATAGACGAGGCGCGGGCCGGAATGATCGAACAGGCGCCCAACCAAGGGTGCGGTCAGCCCGCTGACGAGCCAGGTGAGGGAGTAGATCGAGACGGCCTGGGCGCGATCCCAGCCCAGGCTTTCGGAGATCGGCTTGAGGAAGACCGTGAAGCTCTCGCTGAGCCCGCGGCCGAGCACCGCCAGCGTGAAGCACAGTGCGAGCACGACGAGGGCGGTGCGCACAGCGCCTTGCCGCACACTGCGCGTGTGTTCCCCCGACGCTTCCCTGGGCGTGTTCTGGTCCATTGCCGTCAGGGAGCGCGCATCCGTCCGCCCTGACAAGCAGTGAAAAGCTCATACGCCTATGCAGGCTTGATGAGCACGTGCTTCTTCTTGCCGAAGGACAGCTTGATCACGCCTTCCGGCGTCAGGTTGCCTGCCGACAATGCCATCTTCTCGTCGGTGACGGGCGCGTCGTTGACGCGCAGGCCGCCGCCTTTGATCTGGCGCCTCGCTTCGCCGTTGGAGCCGACGAGGCCGGCCTTGACGAAGGCGTTAAGCACGCCGAGGCCGGCGTCGAACTCGCCGCGCGGAATTTCCACCGTCGGCAGGCTTTCGGCGAGGGCGCCTTCCTCGAAGGTGCGGCGCGCGGTCTCGGCGGCTTCGCGCGCGGCGTCGCGGCCGTGCAGCAGCGCGGTCGCTTCGGTCGCGAGCACCTTCTTGGCCTCGTTGATCTCCGAGCCGCCGAGCGCCTCGAGCTTCCTGATTTCGGCCATCGGCAGCGTCGTGAACAGTTTCAGGAATTTGCCGACGTCGGCGTCCTCGGTGTTGCGCCAGTACTGCCAGAAGTCGTACGGCGAGAACTGGTCGGCGTTGAGCCACACCGCGCCTTGCGCGGTCTTGCCCATCTTGGCGCCCGAGGCGGTCGTCAGCAGCGGCGTCGTCAGCGCGAACAGCTGGTGCGTGCCCATGCGGCGGCCGAGATCGACGCCCATGATGATGTTGCCCCACTGGTCCGAGCCGCCCATCTGGAGGCGGCAGCCGGTGCGCTTGGCCAGCTCGACGAAGTCGTAGGCCTGGCAGACCATGTAGTTGAACTCGATGAAGCTCATCTCCTGCTCGCGCTCGAGGCGCAGCCGCACCGAATCCATGGTCAGCATGCGGTTGACCGAGAAGTGCCGGCCGACGTCGCGCAGCATCTCGATCCAGTTCAGCTTGGTCAGCCATTCCGCATTGTCGAGCATGACGGCGTCGCTCTTGCCCTCGCCATAGCGCAGCACCTTGGCGAACACGCCGCGGATCGATTCCTTGTTGGCCTCTATCTCGGCGATGGTGCGCATCGCGCGCGTCTCATCCTTGCCGGAGGGATCGCCCACCATGGTGGTGCCGCCGCCCATCAGGGTGATCGGCTTGTTGCCGGACTGCTGCAGCCAGTGCAGCATCATCATGGTCAGGTAGTTGCCGATGTGCAGCGAGCGGGCGGTGCAATCGTAGCCGACATAAGCCGTCGCCTCGCCCTTGGCGGCGAGCGCGTCCAGCCCCTCGAAATCGGAGCACTGGTGGATGAATCCACGTTCCTGCAGGGTGTTGAGGAAATCCGATTTAAATGCAGTCATCTGTCGGCGTGCCTGACAATTCTTGGTTTACCGTTTTGGGGGCAATTTAAGGGTCTTCCGCGGGAACCCGATTGGCCGCCCGCCACTTGGCGCGTTGGCATTATAAGATGTGTCCCTCTGGCACAAGATCGGCATGCCAGGGCAGGTCGCTTGAGGACGCTGGTCCATGATGTTGACGGCACTCGGTTTGATGAGCGGCACCTCCCTGGACGGGGTGGATGTCGCGCTGATCGAAACCGACGGAAAGCAGGTGAAGGCGTTCGGGCCGACCGGTTACCGGCCCTACGGCCCGGCCGAGCGCAACCTGCTGCGCCAGGCGCTGAGCGAGGCCGTGCATCTGCAGCAACGCGATGCCCGCCCGGGCATTCTGGGCGATGCTGAGCATGCGGTGACGCAAGCCCATGCCGAGGCGGTCGCAGCCTTCCTCGCCCAGAACCGGATGCGGGCGGAGGACATCGACATTGTCGGCTTCCACGGCCAGACCGTGCTGCACCGGCCCGAAAGACGGCTGACGGTGCAGATCGGCGATGGGGCGGCATTGGCAAGGACCATCCATATTCCGTTGATGTACGACTTCCGCGCCGCCGACGTCGAAGCCGGCGGGCAGGGCGCGCCGCTCGTGCCGGTCTACCACCGTGCGCTGGCCCAGTCGTTGGAGCGCGAAGGGCCGATCGTCGTAGTCAATATCGGCGGCGTCTCCAACATCAGCTATATCGACGGCAATGATACGTTGATCGCCTGCGACACCGGCCCCGGCAACGCGTTGCTGGACGATTTCATGTACCGCACCATGAACCAGGCGTTCGATGCGGAAGGCAAATTCGCCGCGCTCGGCAAGGTGGATGAAGCCTGGATTGCGCGGGCGCTGGAGCTGCCCTTCTTCGCAAGCCCGCCGCCGAAATCGCTCGACCGCAACGATTTTGCGGCCCTGCGGCTCGGCGACGTGCTGCCTGCCGACGGCGCGGCGACCCTGACCGCCTTCACTGCGACCGCGATCGCCCGCATCATTCCGCTGTTGCCGCGGCGGCCGCGCAGCTGGATCGTCTGCGGCGGCGGCGCGCGCAACCTCACCATGCTACGGATGCTGCGGGAACGGGTGGGCTCGGCCACCGTCGAGGCGGCCGAAACGCTCGGCTGGGCCTCCGACGCCATCGAGGCCCAGGCCTTCGGCTTTCTCGCCGTCCGCGGCATGAAAGGGCTGCCATTGTCCTATCCGGCGACGACGGGCGTGCCGATGCCGATGACCGGCGGGGTGATCGCCAGGCCCTGAAGATACTGCCTGACGATCACGCCCGGTTGATGCAAATGCATTGATCTTGACGGGTGAACGCAAGTGCATCTATATTTGATGCAGTTGCATCTAACTGCCGGGATCGTTGCCATGACCGCTTCACTGAAACTGATAAGCCACAAGCTTTGTCCCTACGTGCAGCGTGCGGTGATCGCGCTGAAGGAGAAGGACGTGCCTTTCGAGCAGATCGATATCGATCTCGCCAACAAGCCGGACTGGTTCTTGAAGCTCTCGCCGCTCGGCAAGGTGCCGGTGCTGGTGGTGACGACCGATCGGGGCGAGGTCGCGCTGTTCGAAAGCAACGTGATCTGCGAATACATCGAGGAGACGCAAGCAGGCAGCAAGCTGCATCCGGCGGATCCGTTGCAGCGGGCCGAGCACCGTGCGTGGATGGAGTTCGGCTCGGCAATTCTCGGCGACCTCTGGGGCTTGGAAACGACCACCGATGCCGCGACGTTCGAAAGCAAGCGGCAGGCACTCGCGGCAAAATTCGCGCGGGTCGAGGCAGCGCTCGGCGCGGGCCCGTACTTCGCCGGCCAGGCGTTCAGTCTGGTCGATGCGGTGTTCGCACCTGTCTTCCGTTACTTCGATCTGTTCGACGAACTGACCGAGCACGGCATCTTCACGGATGTTCCGAAGGTCCGTGCATGGCGCGCCGAACTGGCGAAACGTCCAAGTGTCCGCACTGCCGTCGGCGAAGACTATCCGCAATTGCTGCGCGCCTTCCTCGTTCGCCACGACGCGCATCTGCTCAAGCTCGCCGCGTGAGCCCGGTCCGATGTCGCAATCCCTCGCTTGGCTGATGCTGGTGATCGCGGGCCTGCTCGACGTCGGCTGGGCGATCGCGATGAAATATGCCGAAGGGTATACCCGTGCCGGCTGGAGCGTCGCCTCGCTCGTGCTGCTCGCTGCCTTCGTATTCCTGCTCGGGCGCGCCTTGAAGGTGCTCGAGGTCGGCGTCGCCTATTCGGTGTGGACCGGCATTGGCGCGGCCGGCACCTTCCTGATGGGCGTGGTGCTGTTCGGCGAGACCTTGAGCGCGATGAAGCTTGCCGGCATCGCGCTCGTCTTGATGGGGATCGTCGCGCTCAAGCTGGCTTGAGCCGCAGCCCTCACCGCACGTTGGCGAGGCGCATGTCGAGATAAGCCGTGATGGTTTCCATCAGCGGCTCGAGCTTGGAGTCGAAGAAGTGGTTGGCGCCGGGGATGATCTGCTGGTCGATCACGATGCCCTTCTGCGTCTTCAGCTTCTCGACCAGCGTGTTGACGTCCTTGGGCGGCACCACCGCATCCTTCTCGCCATGCACGATCAGGCCTGAGGACGGGCAGGGCGCGAGGAACGAGAAGTCATAGAGATTGGCCGGCGGCGCGATCGAGATGAAGCCCTCGACCTCGGGCCGGCGCATCAAGAGCTGCATGCCGATCCAGGCACCGAAGGAGAAGCCGGCGACCCAGCAGGCGCGCGCCTCGGGATTGATGGTCTGCGCCCAGTCGAGCGCGGCGGCCGCATCGGACAATTCGCCGGTGCCGTGGTCGAACGAGCCCTGGCTGCGGCCGACGCCGCGGAAGTTGAAGCGCAGCACCGAGAAGCCGCGATGGGCAAAGGCGTAGTAGCACTGGTACACGATCTGATGATTCATCGTGCCGTGGAACTGCGGATGCGGATGCAGGATCATCGCGATCGGCGCGTTCTTCTGCTTGGCCGGGTGATAGCGGCCCTCGAGGCGACCGGCAGGGCCGGTGAAAATGACTTCAGGCATCGATGATCTCTGATCTAAGTCCCTTGGAGGTGATCCCTGCGCAATCGTCCGATTGTGGCTCTCGCAGCGTTGCCGCCAACGAGAGCACGGATGAAAGGTGGAGAGGCGCGCCCTCGGATGATGCGCGAGTGGCGCGCAGGTGAACTGACGCGCGCTTCTAGCACAAGGCCAGGGTCAAAAAGCAAGCTTCTTCGACATCTCTCAATGAGCTCAAGAGCTTAGCCGGTCATTGCAATGTCATCTCTGGCTTGCCTCCGAGCCTCGGAACCTGCCTGAATCAACTCAAGCACGGCAAGAGCCGGCCGTCCTGCCCGGAGGGCAGTGTTCAACCCATTGAAATCCCGATTGTTTAGGAAGCGCCGGTGGCGCTTCCCGCCGGCGCCGTTCGGCTTCCGAGCGAGGCGACCGCCGGCCGGTAGCGCCGGCTGCCGCCCAGCGTCTGGCCGTTGTCGAAGGCGAGCTCGAAATCTCCCGAAGGCTTGAGGTCCACGCCGCGCACCCGGTCGAGATTGGCAAGCTTGGTCCGATGAACGCGAACGATCGAAAAGCGCGCCAGCTCGCTTTCCGCCGCCGCCAGCGTGCCGCGTATGAGGTGCTGGGTCCCGTCGGCGAGACTGTATTCGATGTAATTGCCGGCGGACGCGACCCAGAGGATATCGCGCGGCACCACGCGGATGCGGCTCGTGCCGTCGCGCAGCCAGATCAGATCGGGTGACGATGGCTGTGGTGAGGACGGCGGCGCCGACGATGCGACTGCCGCGCTCTTCAGCTCACGCCGGCTTTCGAGCAGCCATATCGCGGCGGCGATCAGGACAAAGGCCACGGCGTCTTTGCGGAATTCGTACAGGACCGTCGCGAGCGAGAAATGGAAATCGTAGGCGCCGCCGGCGAGCCAGAGCGCGAGCTTCCGCACCCAGACCATGCCGGTGATGTGGAGGGTGGAGAAGCCGAGCACGGCGATCGCCCCGATGGCCGCCTGAGCGGCGAAGCCTGGTGTCCGGCGCATGCGGCGGACCGCCAAAATGAGAACCGGCAGCAACAGCAGGATGACGGCGATGCTCGACATCTCCCAGAACAGCCGCCGGCCGATGTCGTAGTTGTCGCCGCGCCAGGCCGCGTCCTGGGCGAACGAAAACGCATTGACTACTCCGATCGCGAGCGTGACGCCCGCGATCGCCGCGAGCATCATCCGGTCGCCGCCGCTGGTCCCTGAAGATCCACGACTTGTCCCAGCCGCCGGCGGCTCATCCCCTCGCGTCCGATTCTGATCCCAAACCGGCTCGACGTGCGCTGCAGGCGGAGCATTTTCGGTGTCAGCCATGGCCCCAAAACCGCGTTCGTCGTCCCGTCAAGGAGCAGAAAACCATGACAACACCACAGCCATTCCAAAGCTCGGACAGGCGTATCGACCTGGACTGGGTGCGGATTTTAGCCTTTGGGCTCCTGATCTTCTACCACGTCGGCATGCTCTACGTGTCCTGGGGATTTCACATCAAGAGTGTGCACCGGCTGACCTGGCTGGAACCGGTGATGCTGTTCGTCAACCCATGGCGGCTGTCGCTACTGTTCCTGGTATCAGGGGTTGCCACCCGCTTCATGCTCGGCAAGTCGAGCCTCGCCTCGCTCGCCGGCGCGCGGTCGGCGCGGCTCCTGATCCCGCTCATCTTCGGCATGCTCGTGATCGTGCCGCCGCAGTCCTATCTCCAGATCGTCGAAAGCCTCGGCTATCCCGCCGGCTTCTTCGATTTCTATACCAGGCACTACTTTGCCTTCGGCGCGCAGTTCTGTCCGAATCCCTGCATCGTGTTGCCGACCTGGAACCATCTCTGGTTCGTGGTCTATCTGTGGATCTACACGATGGCGTTGATTGGCGTGCTCGCGTTATGGCCGGCCGGAGCTGACTGGCTTGGCCGGAAGCTGGCTGGCGTGCTCGCCGGCCCATGGCTCCTGATCGCGCCCTGCCTGCTGTATGCGGGCTGGCGCCTGTGCTGTTCCCGGCTTTCCCTTCGACACACGCCCTGTTTGGCGACTGGTACAACCACGCGGACCACGCCACGGCCTTCCTGAGCGGTTTCCTGCTGGCCAAGCAGGAGGGAATCTGGCGCGATCTTGAGCGCCAGCGTTCCGTGGCCCTGCTGGCGGCCGCCGCCTGCTTCGCTGCCTTCATCCTGGTACGCGCCGGCCTGTTTGCGCCGTCGTCCATGTTGAGGTGGTTCGCGGCCCTTGCCTATGGCTGCTATCAATGGCTCGCCATCGCCGCCGTGCTGGGCTTTGCGCGGCGCACCTTCGCAGCCGACAGCCCGGCGCGGCGCTATCTGACTGACGCCATCTTCCCGTACTACATCCTCCATCAGACCGCGATCATCGTGATCGCGCATCAATTGCACGACAGCGGCCTGTCGGCTGGGATCGAAGCGTCCATTGTCATCCTCGGGACCGCGCTCACATGTGTGGCGAGCTACGAAATCGTACGGCGCGTTGCCTGGCTGCGGCCGCTGTTCGGGTTGCGGGTGGTGCCGCGAACCCTGCGAAGGGTGGAGCAGCAGCCGGCCTGACGACCGCACCTCGTCCGATTGGCCGGACGACAAAAGGTGCTAAGAGGGCCAGATGCCGAACCGTGTCTATCTCGACTGGAATGCGACCACGCCGCTGCGCCCCGAGGCGCGGGCGGCGATGGTCGCGGCCTTCGACCTGGTCGGCAATCCATCCTCGGTCCATGCCGAGGGGCGGGAGGCGCGGCGGCTAGTCGAAGAGGCTCGCGCGACGCTTGCAGCCGCTGTCGGGGCGCAGCCGCGCAACGTTGTCTTCACCTCTGCTGGAACCGAGGCCAATGCGCTGGCGCTCTCGCCGGGTTTGCGGGGCGCCTCCGCCGGACCTGTCGAGCGGTTGCTGGTCTCGGCGGTCGAGCACGCCTCGGTGCTATCAGGCGGCCGGTTCCCGGCCGACAAGATCGGACTGATCCAGGTCACGCGCTCCGGCGTGGTCGACCTCGATCATTTGAAGGCGCTGCTCAAGGGCGGCCCGCCGGCCCTAGTCTCGATCATGGCCGCTAACAACGAGACCGGCGCCCTTCAGCCCGTCACGGAGACCGCAAACATTGTCCACGAGGCAGGCGGCCTGCTGCATGTCGATGCAATCCAGGCGCTTGGCAAAATGCCGTTCGATATCAATTCGGTGGGCGCAGACCTTGCGACCTTTTCTGCGCACAAGATCGGCGGCCCCAAGGGGGTCGGCGCCCTGGTGATGACCGAGGGGATAGGCGGCCTGGAGCCGGTGCTGCGGGGCGGCGGGCAGGAGCTCAACCGCCGGGCCGGAACCGAAAACATTGCCGGAATCGCCGCCTTTGGGGCTGCGGTGAAGGCTGCGCTTCAGGCTCTGCCGGAAGATGTGAAGCGCATGGCAAGCCTTAGAGATCGTTTGGAAAATGGCCTTCGCGATAATCCCAGGACGACAGTCTTTGCGGACGACGTGGCGCGGTTGCCAAATACCGTGCTTTTCACGGCGCCGGGCCTGAAGGCAGAAACCGCCGTGATTGGCTTCGATCTGGCGGGTATCGCGGTCTCTTCCGGCTCCGCCTGTTCTTCCGGAAAGGTACAGCCGTCCCACGTCCTGTCGGCGATGGGCTATGATCCCGGGGTGGCCCAGGGAGCGGTGCGTCTCAGTCTGGGCTGGTCCACCGAACCTGAGGACATCAATCGGGCGTTAGAGGCTTGGCGAAAGCTTGTTAATACCCTACTTAAGGGTTGAGCGACGAAACACGGCTTGAATGGTTCTAAGCCCGTGCTTTCCGCAGCGAAATATCGTAATACTCGTCCGAGTTTGATCCACCGCGGTCCTTGAAACCGCGAGCGGAGGATGGAATGCCAGCCGTACAAGAGACGGTCGAGCGCGTGAAGCGCATCGACGTCGACCAGTATCGTTATGGGTTTGAGACCCTGATCGACTCCGAGAAGGCTCCCAAGGGGCTGTCGGAAGAGATCGTAAAATTCATCTCCCAGAAGAAGAACGAGCCCGCCTGGATGCTCCAGTGGCGGCTGGAAGCCTATCGGCGCTGGCTGACCATGACCGAGCCGACCTGGGCGCGCGTCAATTATCCCAAGATCGACTTCCAGGACATCCACTATTACGCGGCACCAAAGCCGAAGAAGACGGTCACCTCGCTCGACGAGATCGATCCGGAGATCCTGAAGACCTACGAGAAGCTCGGCATTCCCCTGCGGGAAGTCGCCATGCTCGAGGGCATCGAGCCCAAGGTGGGCGAGGACGATCCGGCCCGCCGCAAGATCGCGGTCGACGCGGTGTTCGACTCGGTCTCGGTCGCGACCACGTTCAAGGCCGAGCTGAAGAAGGCCGGCGTGATCTTCATGCCGATCTCCGAGGCGATCCGCGAGCACCCTGAATTGGTGCAGAAATACCTGGGCTCGGTGGTGCCGACCTCGGACAATTTCTACGCGACGCTGAACTCGGCGGTGTTCTCCGACGGCTCGTTCGTTTACGTGCCGCCCGGCGTGCGCTGTCCGATGGAGCTGTCGACCTATTTCCGCATCAACGAGCGCAACACCGGCCAGTTCGAGCGCACGCTGATCATCGCCGACAAGGGCTCCTACGTCTCCTATCTCGAAGGCTGCACCGCACCGCAGCGCGACGAGAACCAACTGCATGCCGCCGTGGTCGAGCTCGTCGCGCTGGACGATGCCGAGATCAAGTACTCGACGGTGCAGAACTGGTATCCCGGCAATTCGGAAGGCAAGGGCGGCATCTACAATTTCGTCACCAAGCGTGGCGACTGCCGCGGCGCCAATTCCAAGATCTCCTGGACCCAGGTCGAGACCGGATCTGCGATCACCTGGAAATATCCGAGCTGCATTCTGCGCGGCGACAATTCCCGTGGCGAGTTCTACTCGATCGCGATCTCGAACGGCTTCCAGCAGGTCGATTCCGGCACCAAGATGATCCATCTCGGCAAGAACACGTCGAGCCGGATCATCTCCAAGGGCATCGCCGCCGGCAAGTCGCAGAATACCTATCGCGGCCTCGTCACGGCGCATCGCAAGGCGACCGGCGCCCGCAACTTCACCGCCTGCGACTCGCTGCTCATCGGCGACAAATGCGGCGCGCACACCGTGCCCTACATCGAAGCGAAGAACTCGTCGGCAACGTTCGAGCACGAGGCGACGACCTCGAAGATCTCCGAGGACGTGCTGTTCTACTGCATCCAGCGCGGGCTCAGCCAGGAAGAAGCGGTCGGCCTCGTCGTCAACGGCTTCGTCAAGGACGTGCTGCAGCAGCTGCCGATGGAGTTCGCGGTGGAAGCGCAGAAGCTGATCTCGATCTCGCTCGAAGGGTCGGTCGGCTGATCGCCGACCCTCGCGGTGCGCTCAGGCGCTCCAACATCAATTGAATAGACTGGATACCAAGATGGCTTTGCTTGAAGTGAAAGACCTCAAGGTTCGTGTCGAGGAGCGTGAGATCCTCCACGGGCTGACGCTGACCGTAAACGAGGGCGAGGTGCACGCGATCATGGGGCCGAACGGCTCCGGCAAGTCGACGCTCTCGCACGTCATCGCCGGCAAGCCCGGCTATGAAGTTACCGACGGCCAGATCCTGTTTAGGGGCGAGGACCTGCTGGAGATGGATCCCGACGAGCGCGCCGCCAAGGGCGTGTTCCTGGCGTTCCAATACCCGGTCGAGATCCCCGGCGTCGCCACCATGAACTTCCTGCGCACCGCGCTGAACGCGCAGCGCAAGGCGCGCGGCGAGGGCGAATATTCGACGCCTGATTTCCTGAAGAAGGTTCGCGAGGTTTCGAAGTCGCTGAACATCCCGCAGGACATGCTCAAGCGCGGCGTCAATGTCGGCTTCTCCGGCGGCGAGAAGAAGCGCAACGAGGTGCTGCAGATGGCGCTGTTCGAGCCGAGCCTGTGCATCCTCGACGAGATGGATTCCGGCCTCGACATCGACGCGCTGCGCATCGCCGCCGACGGCGTCAACGCGCTGCGTTCGCCGGGGCGCGCGATGATCGTGATTACCCACTATCAGCGGCTCTTGAACTACATCGTGCCTGATTTCGTGCACGTGATGTCGAAGGGACGCGTCGTGAAGAGCGGCGACAAGGAGCTGGCACTGGAGCTGGAAGCGTCCGGCTACGCCCAGTTCGAGGACGCCGCGTAAGGATTGTTTGCAATGAACGTTGCTGTGGCAAAGACCGGAAAGGGCCGCGCAGTGAGCGATCTTTTCGCCAGCGCTGAAGGCCGCCTGCCGGGTTCGCCTGACGTGATCGCGGTGCGCCGCGAGGCGTTCGAGAGCTATGAGCGCCTCGGGCTGCCGCACCGCCGGATCGAGGAATGGAAATACACCGACCTGCGTGCGCTGGTCGGCGAGGTGCTGCCGCTGGCAGCCACCCCCGATGCCGCCGCGCTGAAGCGCGCTGCGGACGCGGTGAAGGCGCATGCGGTCGACGGCGCTAGCAAGCTGGTGCTGGTCGATGGCGTGTTCGCTGCTGAACTTTCCGACGTGAAGGCGCTTGCCGCCGAGGCAGGTTTCAAGACTCTGCCTGAGGTGTTGGATAAGGACGCCGGTCTCCTCAAGACCACGTCCACCGATGCCGTGATCGCGCTGAACGCGGCGCTGGCGACCGACGGCGTCGTGCTGTCGATCGCTGACGGCGCCCAGCTGTCCGCGCCGATCCAGATCATCCACATTGCGACTGCTGCGTCGGCGTCGGCGTTCACCCGCTCGCAGGTTGCGGTCGGGAAGGGCGCTCGCGTCACCATCGTCGAGACTTTTGTTGCGGCGGAAGCCGGGGCCTACCAAGTCAACGATGCCGTCATCGTCTCGGTCGGCGACAACGCCGACGTCGCACACATCCGCCTGATGGACGACGCACCTGACGCAGTGAACGTCACCTCGCAGTTCGTCACCATCGGCGCCAATGTGAAGTTCAACTTCTTCAACATGACTACCGGCGCCGCGGTGAGCCGCCTGCAGGGCTTCATCATGCTGGCGGGCGAGGGCAGCGAGCTCTCGGTCAACGGCGTGAATCTTTTGAAGAAGACCGAGCATGGCGACACCACGCTCGTGGTCGACCATGCCGTGCCGAACTGCGTCAGCCGCGAGACCTTCCGCGCCGTGATCGACGACCGCGCCCATTCGGTGTTCCAGGGCCGCATCATCGTCCGTCCCGACGCACAGAAGACCGACGGCAAGATGATGACTCGTGCGCTGCTGCTGTCGGACGAAGCCGAGGCCGACAACAAGCCCGAGCTCGAGATTTTTGCCGACGACGTCTCCTGCGGCCACGGTGCCACCGCCGGCGCGCTCGACGACAGCCTGCTGTTCTACCTGAAGGCGCGCGGGCTGCCGGAGAAGCAGGCCCAGGCGCTGTTGATCCAGGCCTTCGTCGGCGAGGCGATCGAGCAGATCGCCGATGACACCTTGCGCGAGCACGTGATCGGCATCGCCGAGCGCTGGCTGGAGCGGCGGTCATGAGCACGCATCCGGCAGTCAAGAACGGGGCCTATGACGTTGCGCGCGTGCGCCAGGATTTTCCGGCGCTCGCCATGCAGGTCTACGGCAAGCCGCTCGTCTATCTCGACAACGCCGCCTCGGCGCAGAAGCCGAGCGCCGTGCTGGATCGCATGACGCAGGCCTATACATCCGAATACGCCAATGTGCATCGCGGCCTGCACTACCTCGCCAATGCCGCGACTGAGGCCTATGAGGGCGGCCGCACCAAGGTGGCGCAGTTCATCAACGCTGGGCGCACCGAAGAAGTCATCTTCACCCGCAACGCGACGGAGGCAATCAACCTGGTCGCGTCTTCTTGGGGTGGTCCGAATATCGGGGAAGGCGACGAGATCGTCATCTCGATCATGGAGCACCATTCCAACATCGTGCCCTGGCATTTCCTAAGGGAACGCCAAGGTGCGGTGATCAAATGGGCGCCGGTCGACGACGAGGGCAATTTCCTCATCGACGAGTTCGAGAAGCTGCTGACGTCGAAGACCAAGCTGGTCGCGATCACGCAGATGTCGAATGCGCTCGGCACCATCGTCCCGATCAAGGATGTCGTGAAGATTGCGCATGCCCGCGGCATCCCGGTGCTGGTCGACGGCAGCCAGGGCGCCGTGCATCTGCCCGTCGACGTCCAGGACCTCGGCTGCGACTTCTACGTTTTCACCGGTCACAAGGTCTACGGCCCGACCGGCATCGGCGTGCTCTGGGCCAAGTACGACCACCTCGTCGCGATGCGCCCCTTCAACGGCGGCGGCGAGATGATCCGCGAGGTCACACGCGACGTCGTCACCTATGGCGATCCCCCGCATAAGTTCGAGGCGGGCACGCCGGCGATCGTCGAGGCCGTCGGCCTTGGCGCCGCCATCGACTACGTCAACTCGATCGGCAAGGAGCGCATCGCCGCCCACGAGGCCGACCTCACCGCCTACGCCCAGGAGCGCCTCCGCGCGATCAACTCGCTGCGGCTGATCGGCACGGCGCGGGGCAAGGGTCCGGTGATCTCCTTCGAGCTGAGGGGCGCGCACGCGCACGATGTCGCCACCGTGATTGACCGCCAGGGCATCGCGGTGCGCGCCGGCACCCATTGCGTGATGCCGCTTTTAGAGCGGTTCAACGTCACGGCCACCTGCCGGGCCTCGTTCGGCATGTATAATACGCGGGAAGAAGTCGATCATCTGGCACAGGCGCTTTTGAAGGCGCGGGATTTGTTCGCATGAGTGACACGGCCGAAATCAAAGCCAATCCGATGGAGACCCATTCGGCATTGCCGCCGGAGGAGACCGAGCGGCTGACCCGCGAGATCATCGCCGGGCTCAAGACCGTGTTCGACCCGGAAATCCCCGCCGACATCTACGAGCTCGGCCTGATCTACAAGGTCGAGATCAAGGACGACCGCTCCGTCGACGTGCAGATGACGCTGACGACGCCGAACTGTCCGGCCGCAGGCGAGCTGCCGACCATGGTCGAGAACGCGGTGGCGAGCGTGCCCGGCGTCGGCGTGGTCGACGTCAAGGTCGTCTGGGAGCCGCCGTGGTCGCCCGAGCGCATGAGCGACGAGGCCCGCCTCGTGCTGAACATGTGGTGACGCCCTCGGCCCGCATTGAATTCGCTCCGCAACGGACCACATAGACAATATGACCCAGGCAACACCAGCATCCACTTCCAAGCCGCGGCGGCCGCGCCCGCAGGTGATGCGGCTGACGGATGCCGCTGCCCAGCGCATCACCGAGCTGACCCAACGTGCAGACTCGGAGATCGTGGGCTTGCGCGTCGGCGTGAAGAACGGCGGCTGCGCCGGTCAGTCCTATACGGTCGAATACGCCCACGAGATCCGCCCCACCGACGAGGTCGTCGAGGACAAGGGGGTCAAGATCCTGGTCGATCCCAAGGCCGTGCTGTTCCTGCTCGGCACCGAGATGGACTACAAGGCCGACAAGATGCAGGCCCAGTTCGTCTTCAACAATCCCAACCAGATCTCCGCCTGCGGTTGCGGCGAATCGGTCGAGCTGCGGCCGGCCAAGATCGACGGGTAGACTCTCCAGCGTCATTGCGAGGAGCCCGCGACAAAATTGCGAAGCAATTTTGCGCTGGCGACGAAACAATCCGGCCTGTCTCCGCGGCGGAAGTCTGGATTGCTTCGCTTCGCTCGCAATGACGGAAATGCTATGAAGGCTCACTTGCTTGGGCAGGGAAGCCTCCGATGGACCGCGAATTCCTGATCGACCTGTTCGCCGATTTCGGCCCGGTCACCATCCGGAAAATGTTCTCCGGCTACGGCATCTCCGCCGACGGCGTCAATTTCGCGTTGTCGCTGCGTGCCGGCCTGTTCTTTCGCGCCGACGAGACGACCATTCCCGACTTCGAAGCCGAAGGCTCGAAGCCGTTCCAGTATTCGACCCGTACCAAGACCGTGGTGGTGAATTCCTACTGGGAGCTGCCGGCGCGCCTGTTCGACGATTCCCAGGAGCTTGCGCAATGGGCGAGGGCGGCCCTCGCCGCCGCCCAGCGCGCCAAGGTGAAAAAGCGGCCGAAGGCGAAGAAGAAGGTACTGCCGAAGAAGGATGTGGCGAAGAAGGTTGCCAGGAAAACGGTGCGTAGGGTGGGCAAAGCGAAGCGTGCCCACGGCTCAAGATAATCGTGCCGAAATCGTGGGCACGGCGCTTTGCGCCTTTGCCCACCCTACGAGACCTCAGTCTGTGGCCTTGGTCAGGCCGACCCTCATGTCCTTCGCCGTGAACACGCAGATGCCATCCGCATGCACACGCCCATCAGCGATCCCGAGCACCAGCTTGCCGCGCCGGACCATGCGCATGGCGACCTCGTAGCGCACGCGTTGTGTGTTCGGTGTGATCTCGCCGGTGCCCTCAACTTCGCCGACGCCGATAGCGCGGCCCTTGCCGGGCGAACCTGACCAGCCGAGCCAATAGCCGACCATCTGCCACATGGCGTCCAGTGCCAGCGTCGGAGGCATAATGGCGTCGCCGCGGTAATGGGAATCGAAGAACCAGTGGCTTGGCGTGATGTCGAGCTCGCCGACGATATGGCCCTTGCCGAACTCGCCGCCGTCCAGGCTGATCTCCGTGATCCGGTCCATCATCAGCATCGGCGGCGCAGGCAATTGCGCGTTGCCCGGACCGAAATAGCCGCCTTCGCTCGATCTCAGCAGCTCGCCCCTGGTGTAGGACGGTTGCGGCGTATGGAAATCATGAGGATTGGGCAAGGCGTAAGTCCTCGAAGCCGCGGTCAGGCGCCACGGCGGCGAGGAAGATGTCGGTTGGCAAGTTGGAATGTCAAGAACGGACGACGGCCGCGTCACGCCACCCGGCTGTGGCTCTCAACCGCGAATTCCGGATCGACTTCGCAGATCACGCGGTTGCGGCCGTTGCGCTTGGCGGCGTAGAGGCAGGCGTCGGCGCGCTCGATCAGCGCGTCGGTGTCGTCGCCCTCCCTGAGCATGGAAACGCCGACTGAGATGGTGACGCGCCCGAGGAGCTCGCCGGTGGATTTCTTCTTCAATTCCTTTGCCATCACCGCGCGCCGGATGTGATCGGCCACCGTCAGCGCCTGGCGCAGCGCGGTGTTGGGCAGCACGACCGCGAATTCCTCGCCGCCGTAGCGCGCGGTGATGTCCTGGCCCTTGATGGTCTGCTTCAGCGAAAGGCCGACGAGCCGCAGCACCTGGTCGCCGGTGAGATGGCCGTAGGAATCGTTGAACGACTTGAAGTGATCGATGTCGAACAGCAGCAGCGACAGCGGCTCGCCCGAGGCGAGCGCGCTCTGCACCGCCATGCCGATCATGCGGTCGAAATATTTGCGATTTCCCAGGCCCGTGAGCGGATCGGTCAGGCTTTCGGCGCGGATCGCCTCCAGGCTCTGCTGGAGATTGCTGATCTCGTTCTTCGACAGCGTCAGCCGGTCTTCCAGCGCCTTGTTTGTCTCGCGCATCTCGCTGGTGGAGCGCAGCAGCGCCTCGACGATCGCCTTGATCTGGTCGCGGCTTTCCGCCGAGGACAGTTTCTCGGCCGCGTCCGACAGGCTGGTATCGTAGGCTCCGGTCATGCCGAGCGCCTCGCCCAGCACCTTCACGACGTCGTCGATCTCGCCGACGACGCGCGCGCCGACCTTATCGATGCGGTCGGTGGTCTTGATGTGGGAGAGATAGGTCTCGTAGATCTGCTCGAGATCGGCCTCGGTCAGCTTGCCGCTGCGCGCCAGCGTCTCATTGATGATCTTGTTGAGTGGTGCGTTGTAGCCGGTGGCGTAGACGTACCAGATCTCGTAATTGCGGGGAATGGCCGTCTGTCTGAGCGATCGGATCTGACCGAGCGCCACCTCGGCGAACGCCAGCGTGCGTTCGTGTTCGTCGAGCACCTTGATCACTGATCATCCCCACAGCGGCCGACGCGCCATCGACCGCAGCAATCCCTAAATTATGTTCGTAGGCTAACGGACGATCGTGAACGCCCCGTAAATATACGTTCACGGGGTATCCAAAAAATTGCAAATCGAGGGCTTTCAACCGAAATCTGGAGCGCCGGCGCGCTTCAGGCGCCGGCGGGGGAGCGCACCGGCCGCAGCAGAAACGCCGGCAGATGCGAATGATCGCCCGGCTCGCTGTCGATCTCGCGCTGGCGGCGCGGCTCGGGACGGCCGATCGAGGGCACATGCGACGAATTCGCTTGCGGGCGCGCACCATGGCGCGGCTCGGATGATTGCCTGGCCTCGCGCGGAGGCCGTGCCTCGCGTGCGGGCCTCGCCTCGGGAGCCGGCCGTGCCTCGCCACGTGCCTCGCGCGGCTCGTGGCCGCGTTCGCGGTCATGACCGCGCCGCTCGCCGCGCTGCGACTTGCCGCGTCCGCCGCGTGAACGCTCGCGGCCGCGCTGCTCGCGCGGACGCTCGCCCTGTTCGCCCGCTTCGGCGTGGACGTCATAGTCGCCTTCGGCGCGCGGAATGCTCTGGCCGATCAGCTTCTCGATCGCCGCCATCGACTTCTGGTCGAGCGGCGTCACGATCGAGATCGCGGTGCCGGTTCGGCCGGCGCGGCCGGTGCGGCCGATGCGGTGGACGTAGTCGTCGGCGTGGTGGGGAACGTCGAAATTGAAGACGTGGCTGACCTCGGGAATGTCGAGGCCGCGGGCGGCGACGTCGGAGGCGACGAGGAGGGGCAGCTCACCCTTGCGGAACTGGTCGAGCGCGGCCATGCGGGCCGGCTGGTCCATGTCGCCGTGCAGGGCGCCGACGCTGAAGCCGTGCTTCTGCAGCGATTTGTGAACGATCGCGACCTCGCGCTTGCGATTGCAGAAGATGATCGCGTTCTTGAGGTCCTTGGCCTCGCGCAGCAAACGGCGTAGCAATTCGCGCTTCTCGTGCGCCTCGCGGCCAGCGGGCACCTGGGCTTGCGTAACAGTGACGGCGGTCGTGGCGGGCCTTGAGACCTCGACCTTCTGCGGATTGTGCAGGAAGGCTTCGGTGATGCGCCGGATTTCCGGCGGCATGGTCGCGGTGAAGAACAGGGTCTGCCGCGTGAAGGGGACGAGCTTGCAGATGCGCTCGATGTCAGGGATGAAGCCCATGTCCAGCATGCGGTCGGCTTCGTCGATGACGAGCAGCTCGACGCCGGTGAGCAACAGGCCGCCGCGCTCGGTGTGGTCGAGCAGGCGGCCCGGGGTTGCGATCAGCACGTCGACGCCGCGCATCAGCTTGGCATCCTGATCGCCGAAGGAGACGCCGCCGATCAGGAGGGCGACGTTGAGCTTCTGGCCGGCGCCGTAGCGGTCGAAGTTTTCCTTCACCTGGGCCGCCAGCTCGCGGGTCGGCTCGAGGATCAGCGTGCGCGGCATGCGCGCCCGGGCGCGGCCCTTTTCGAGGATGGTGAGCATCGGCAGCACGAAGGCCGCGGTCTTGCCGGTGCCGGTCTGGGCGATGCCGAGCACGTCCTTGCGTGCAAGGACGTGGGGAATCGCCTGTTCCTGAATGGGGGTGGGGGTGGTGTAACCGGTGGCCGCCACTGCGGCGAGGACTTTTTCGGACAGTCCGAGATTTGAAAAGGACATTGAGCCTCTGGTCGAAACCGCCGTTCGGAATCGAGGGTAATAAGGCTGTCGCGTTCCACCCCGAAACGGCGCGCTCTCAAAGAAGCTGGGGGTGCTGACTCACGCGGACAAAGCGCAAGGCTCAGGAATCGCTCTTCGATCTGAGCCGCGTCGACCCGGAACATAGGCGGGAATTGGCCAAAGTCAATGGAGCGGGCGCGGGAAGAGCCTAAAAAACCTGAGGTTTTTGCCCAAATCACGGGCGCGGCTGGGGTTTTCCCCGAGCCCCCGCGGCCCGGCCGCAAACCGCCAAGACGGCAGCTA
Source organism: Bradyrhizobium glycinis (assembly GCF_016031655.1). Lineage (GTDB taxonomy): Bacteria > Pseudomonadota > Alphaproteobacteria > Rhizobiales > Xanthobacteraceae > Bradyrhizobium > Bradyrhizobium glycinis. The sequence goes on along the minus strand of NZ_JACCHQ010000023.1, from coordinate 59,737 downwards.
CCGCCTGTCCGTGCCTTCGGCCCGGAAATCACCGGGGGCCATGCCATAGGCGGCATTGAACACCCGGTAATAGGTCGCCAGGCTCTCGAAGCCACACGAGGCCGCGATTTCGGCGATCAGCCGCTCCGGCGCCTCGCGCAACAGGCGGCGGCTCTGTTTCAGGCGCTCGTCCGTCACCGTCTGGGAAAAGCTCTTCTCCGCCATCTCAAACAGCATGTGCAGGTGACGCACGGACACGCCGAGCAGGTCGGCCACCATGGCCGGCGCCAGATTGGGGTCCTGAAGGTGGCGCGCGATCAGCCGCCGGGCCTGCGAGAGGCGGGCGGTCCGCAGCGCCGCCTGTCCGCGCCGGCTGCCGGGCCGCACGATGCCGCGCTCGATCAGCGCCAGATGGGCCAAAGCCTGGGGAGGTCTTGACTGCTGAGGCCGCATCGTCCGCGGCGCTTTCGCCGAGATCGGCAAAGCAGGCCGCGAGCAGGGGCGCCAGGGCGGGATCGTTGAAGGTCCGGGGTGCAAGCTCGCGCAGGCGCTTGTCCTGTACCGGGATGCTGCTCACGGGGATCTTGAGGATCCGCAGGTGGAAGCCCCCGGTGCCCACCAGCGCGGCGGTGCGGTAGGGCAGGTCGGTGTGGCTAGTGGCGAAGCTGCCATTGGCAATGGCAAAGTCGCTTGTGCGCATGCCGCCGAACCAGCCGCCGCTGCCGAGCTGCTGGTAGACGCAGATCGCCTCACCCGGGGCGTCGGCGATGTCCGACGCGCTGCGCTCGACCGTGTAGGGCGAGGCCTTCAGCTCGACGAGGCCGGCGCCGCCCAGCTGGCGCAGCGAGAATTCGCCGAAGAAGTCCGCGCGCCGCTCGCGCGCGAGCTCGGCGGTGACGCCGAACAACCCCTTGGCGCGCACCTCGCGCCAATAGTCGAAGCGATCCTTCGGGTCGACCTCGTCCGTACACCAGTGCAACACGGCAGCCCCTCGCTCCCGGCGAAATGGTTTAAAAGGAAGCAGATTCCAGCGGAATCGGCCATGGCGTGGATCGCACAATCGGAGCCCCGGGGTCCTTGAACCGTGGTCAGGTCTGGGCCGACTATCACACAGCGGCAGGGGGTCCCCATGAACTGCCGTTCGAAGATCGGCGGCAGGGCCGGGTCTGCAACGGGAAATCTTGCGATGACGCGTCGGCTTTTCAGAATTCTGGCGGCCCTTGGCCTCGTGGCGGGCCTGAGCAGTTTCGCAGCGCCCGCCTGGGCCGAGAAGCGCGTCGCGCTCGTCGTCGGCAACAACGATTACAAGAACGTGCCGAAGCTGCTCAAGGCGGTCAACGACGCTCGCACCATGGGCGACACGCTGAGGCAGCTCGGCTTCTCGGTGATGGTCGCCGAGAACCAGAGCCGGCAGCAATTTTCCGAGACGCTGCTCGCCTTCGACAAGGCCATCGAGCCTGGCGACACCGCGTTCTTCTTCTACGCCGGCCACGGCTTCGAGATCGCCGGGCAGAACTATCTGCTGCCGACCGACGTGCCGGCGGCGACCGAAGGGCAGGAAGAATTGGTCCGCGACGCCTCGATCCTGGCAGACCGCATCGTCGAGCGGCTGCAGAACAAGAAGGCGCGGACTTCGATCCTGGTGTTCGACGCCTGCCGCAACAATCCGTTCGAGCGCAAGGGCACTCGCGCGGTTGCCGGCGGCGGCGGGCTCGCGCCGATGACGCAGCTGCCGGAGGGCGTGTTCTCGGTGTTCTCCGCGGGTCCCCGCCAGACCGCGCTCGATCGCCTCTCCAATGACGACGCCAATCCAAACTCGGTGTTCACGCGCACTTTCGCCAAGGAGCTGCTCAAGCCCGGCGAGAATCTGGTGCAGGTGGCGCAGCGCACCCGCCGCGCCGTCAGCGAGATGGCCGAGACCGTGAAGCACAGGCAGGTGCCGGTCTATTTCGACCAGATGGTCGACGATGTGTTCCTCAGCGGCCTCGCCAAGGACGCCGTCGCGCGTTCGGACGATCCGCCGCCAACGAAGCTTGCGGCGCTGCCGCCGGTGTCGGTGCCGCAGATGCCCAAGGAGGAGACCCTCAACGCGCCGATCGCGAGCTTCTCGCGGCACAATGGCGGCTGGAGCGTGACCTTCTCCTTCGCTGATCCGACACTCGGCATTTCCTGGCGCATGGCCGGCACGGGCGATTTCCGCGAGACCGGGTTCATCGACACGCTCGATCCGCGCACCCGCAAGCGGATGCCGAACCCGTCGATCGAGCTGCCGCCGGATGCGCAGGCCGGGACCATCGAGGTCCGTTACGTCGATCAGTCCGGCGACATGCAGGGCCCTTTCCCGATCAGGTTCGATCCCGAGGCCGCGCTGATCCGCGACCAGCGCAAGATCCTCGACATGACCTCGACGAGCTGGCTGTCGTTCCGCGAGTTCAACGGACTGCTCGTCTACTACACGCATCTCGTCTCCTACCGTTGCGCCATCCGCGAGGTGCGCATCGGCATCGACACCGCCGTGCCCAACCAGGTGCTGAAGATGCCGCCCTGCGACATGCGCGACCCCGGCGCGGTCAGCGCCGGCATGCCGCTCTACATGAAGCTCGCGCCGAGCACGAAATCCGTCTCGGTGGAGCTGACCTATCGCGACGGCAGCGTGTCGGAGATCAAGAGCTTTCGCAGCGCGAACCGGAGCAATAATTGAGGGGTTCGCTGTCGGCCACAGCGGAGTGGGCGTGATACCCCCCTGAGGAACTGGCTATGAGTTGTTATCCAGTTCATATGCCTCGCCTGCTGCGCGAGCTAGTCTGCGCTGATGACAGCGCCTGACGAAATCCTCGCTGGATGCCCACGGCGCAAGACGTGACCAAGAAGCGAAAGCCAAGCCGAGTGAAGTGCCATTAACTTTGTTAAATGCACGGTTTCGAACAGCGTGGCTGCCTTCCCGTTCCAGGGGGAGACTGATGCACACCTCAAAACATTGCAGAGATCAATCGTTGGAATGCTATCGATTGTCGCGGGAGACGCAGGACGAGACGGAAAGCAGGATGCTGAGAGATTTGGCTCAAAGTTGGCTTCGATTGGCCAATCAGATCGAGCGATATGCGGCGCATACTAAGCAGGTGCCATGAGGGGATAGCCGGGCGTCTCTCCAAGTGAAGCATTCAGGCAAGCCCGAGGCCTCAGCAGCGCTCAGTCTTCAAGCTCAGACGCAATATGCATCGCTTGCAGATGCCAAAACCATGACAGTACAGAAAACAATAGAGCTGGGCAGGCAGCCAAAAGCATCGCCCTCAAATTCAACGCCAGCATCGATCTGAGGAAAAACGGCGCCGCCATCATCGCCATCGCCAAGAGCGCGGCCCCGGCGCTCATACAGATGAAGAACAGAGCGCGGTGTCTTCGCACTTCGTTTCTCGCGGCCTTTCCCATTGGTTCCTCCAAGAATTGAGAGCGCTGCCTGGTGTCGCGCAATTTGAGGGTTATCAACTTCGCTGGGATCTCAGATCCTTAAGCTCGGCCATTTGCAGGAGCTCTTTGATCGCACCGGCTTAACAGTCACATCCCCAGTGATTAAACGGAGTTTGGTTGCGTGCTAGCAGTAGGCATTCTGTTAGCCTTGCTATCGGTCTCTTTTGGGGCCGGGTACCTGACCAGAGACTTCATCTCTCGTCGACGGCGCGCCGAAGCCCGGATCTGGACCGCCTACACCCAGCCCGAATGGTTGCGTCCGCCGGCTGCCAACCGCAATGATAAAGCGCCTCCCCAGGGCGAGCTTGGTGAAATGCTGGCCCGCTGGAATCAACGGAGACGCGCACGGCTTGAAGCGTCCAAAACTGTCTCCCGAGACAGCAACAAGCGTCGCTACTAAAGGGGGCGTCGTTCCTGAGCTTCGGCCGCGGAGAGTGCAGCGAGAAGGAGTGGCGGCAGCCCTGAGGGCGCGCGGCAGCCTTTGACCAAAGGTTGTGCTTGAAGTCGGGAGCAAGCTGCGCTTCGATAGCGGCGTTTTTTCCAAAGATCGTTTATCGCCGGTTGCTCCGGAAGCTTTTATGAAGGCTATTTTGCTCGCGCTCGGCAGCTGGTTGCTGTTGAATGTGCTTTATCTTCTGATCGTCATTCCACCACGCCGCAGCAGACCATTATCGCCCGTAGCTCGAGCAATCGATGCGTTCAGGCACTTCGTGCGAGGCCGCCGGCGACCGCCATCCTGAGAGAAGTGCCGGGAGCGGCGGCCCGCCCTGAGGGAGTGAACGCGGGCGTAAGTGGAATCTTCGAAAATGTGAACTGATATACAGATTTTCGGTCGAAATTTGTGGAAGCTACTTCGTGGTTAGGATGGAGATATGCTCGTGGAAACCCCGAAACAGTGCCGAGCCCAATCGATTGAATGCCTCAGCTTGATGCAAGCAACGCGGAACGAAACCGAGGCAAGACTTCTCAAATCTCTGTCGCAAAGCTGGGTTCGGCTCGCAAATCAGATTGATCGGTATCAATCGCTTCTCTCGACGCGCAATAGTCGACCCACCGACTAGTTACGTGCGCCGCTGCACGATCCACTCCGCGCCTGGAAATCCGCGAGCCGAAAAGCCGGAAGCGCCCGGCGTTAGACGTCGGAGATGACCGTCGTCTAACTCAATGATAATTCTGCCCGGCGACGAACTAACCACCTTGGTGCTGATAACGGTGGCATCGCCGAGTATAATCGGTAGATCGATTCCTTCCGGTGGATAGTCGTGCAGCATGGAACTGGTTCGCAACCAGATCTTCGCCCCGGTTTCAATCGTCCAATGCCTTGTGTGGCCCGCCCACTCCATCTATTCGTCCCCGCGGAGGTGCCACCTAGCGGTTTGTGGTAAGACAAACTTGACGTCCGACAACTCCCGCAGACTAAAAAATGCGGTGTTGTCGGCACGCCCGGACAACGAGTGGTTGTCCTGAGAGGGGTAATCGCGCCCTTGAAGGGAGTGACCGCTATTTGGCGGGAAATTGAGCGCGGGCTTCAAAAAAAGCCTGGCTCGCTTGTGCTCGAAGTAAACCGGCTTGGTGATAGCAAGATGCTCGCCAAAGCGGCGGGCAAATCTTGATCGATGCTCAGAGCGCGGATCGCGTCTGCAATGACAGCCGACCAACAACCTGCGGACCATAAAAGTTCGCTGCTGCATCGTCGGCGGGGGACCTGCCGGCATGATGCTCGGCTACCTCCTGGGACGGGCCGGCATCGACGTCGTGGTGCTGGAGAAGCATGCCGATTTCTTCCGCGACTTCCGCGGCGACACCGTGCATCCCTCGACGCTTCAGGTGATGGACGAGCTCGGCCTGATCGACGGCTTCCTGAAGCTGCCGCACCAGCGCCTGCAGAAGATGGACGGGCTGTTCGGTGGCACGCCAGTGCGCATTGCCGATCTCAGCCGGCTCCACACCAAGTACCCCTTCATCGCCTTCATGCCGCAATGGGACTTCTTGAATTTTCTGCGCGAGGCGGGCAGGCGCTTTCCCTCGCTCGAGGTGATGATGAGCACGGAGGCGATCGATCTGATCCGCCGCGGCGAGACGATCGCCGGCGTACGTGCGAAGACGCCTGACGGCATCCTCGACATCGAATCCGATCTCACCATCGCCTGCGACGGCCGGCATTCGACGGTGCGCGAGCGCGCCAGCCTTCGCGTCGAGGAGATCGGCGCGCCGATGGACGTGCTGTGGTTTCGCGCCGGCCGCAGACCCGACGAGACCGAGAACGTGTTCGCCCGGGTCGAGCCCGGCAAGATGATGATCACCTTCGACCGCGGCGATTACTGGCAGTGCGCCTATGTCATCGGCAAGGGGCAGTACGATGCGGTGAAGGCGAGGGGACTATCGGCGCTGCTCGACGACGTCGTGCGCATGGCGCCGATCCTCCGCTCCGGCATCGCCGAGGTGAAGAGCTTCGACGACGTCAAGCTGCTCACCGTCGCGATCAACCGTCTGACGCGCTGGACGCAGCCAGGCCTGTTGTGCATCGGCGACGCCGCGCATGCGATGTCGCCAATCGGCGGCGTCGGCGTCAATCTCGCCGTGCAGGACGCGGTCGCGACCGCGAACCTCCTGGCGGAGAAGCTGCAGCATGGCTGCCCGTCCGAGGACGAGCTCGATGCGGTGCGCCGCCGTCGCGAGTTCCCGGTGAAGATGACGCAGCGCATGCAGGTGGTCGTGCAGAACAACATCATCAGCGACGCCTTGCAGGGCGGCGATCGGCCGCTGAAGGTGCCGCTGGTCGTGCGCCTCATCACCGCGCTGCCGTGGCTGCAGGGCATTCCGGCGCGCCTGCTTGCGCTCGGCGTGCGACCCGAGCACGTGCATTCGCGCGCCGCGCCGCAATCCTAGCGTAGGACCTCACTAGGGATAACGCCGCGTGAATTCGCGCGCGATGCGTTGCACGCCTGCAACATCGTCACCGGATTGACGGCGCGGTGCCTGCCCAACCGCCACGTTAACCGTGTTGATTTCAATTTTAGTAAGAGCCGTCTGTGACCGTGCGCCCATCCAAGGACACGGGGTGTACCATGCGTAATAAATTGATTGCCGCCTTCGCCTGCACGACCGCTCTGGTTTCGACCGGTGCGGCCTTCGCCGCCGATCTCGGTGCGCGCTACACGAAGGCGCCCGCTTATGTCGAGCCGCTGTTCAACTGGACCGGCTTCTATGTCGGCGGCCATATCGGTGGCGCATGGACCAACGAGCAATTCATCAACAACGGGACCGGCGCGGCGTTCGGCGATCTTTCGCCCGGCGAGGGCTTCCGTCAGCGCAATTCGGGCGTGATGGGCGGCGCCCAGATCGGCTACAACTGGCAGGCCAACAACTACGTGTTCGGCGTGGAAGGCACGATCTCCGGCCTCGACAACAAGGGCACGCGCGTAAACGACGTGTTTGGCGTCGCGGACGACGTGTTCTCCTGGCGTACCAACGTGCTCGCGACCGTCGTCGGCCGCGCCGGCTTCGCCGTGCAGAACAACCTCTTCTACATCAAGGGCGGCTATGCCGGCGCGAACAACCGCCTCTCGGTCACCGACACCGTCGGTGTGGCGACGGGCTCGGGCGGACAAACCCATTGGGCCAACGGCTGGACCGTCGGCGCCGGCTGGGAATACGGCGTCACCCGCAATTGGATCGTCGGCCTCGAATACAATTACGCGGCCTTCGGCAGCCAGACCTATCAGCTCGGCGGCACGGCGGGCAATTACACCTTCGACACCAAGCCGCGAGACATTCAGTGGGCCGTGGTGCGCGCGAGCTACAAGTTCGACGCACCCACCATCGCCCGCTATTGAGCACGTCGACGCAACGCGACCAACGATCAAGAAAAGCACTGCCTCAATTCAAAAGCCCCGGCCTTTGTCCGGGGCTTCTTTTTGCGTTGTTGAATCGCTGGCAGGCCGGCCTCAGGCCATCACCGAGAAGCCGCCATCGACCGGGATCGCCGTGCCGGTGACGAAGTTCGACGCGGGCGATGCCAGGAATACGGCGATGCCGGCGAAGTCGTCGATGTCGCCCCAACGCCCCGCGGGCGTGCGCGCCAGCACACGCTCGTGCAGCCCCGAGACCTGCTGCCGCGCGCCGCGGGTGAGATCGGTGTCGATCCAGCCCGGCAGGATGGCGTTGACCTGGATGTTGTCGGGCGCCCAGGCATTGGCGCAGGCGCGCGTGTACTGCACGATGCCGCCCTTGCTGGCCGCATAGGCGGTCGCAAAGCTCGCCCCGAAGATCGACATCATCGAGCCGATGTTGATCACCTTGCCGTTGCCGGACGCCTTCAGCGCCGGATAAGCGAGCTTCGAGCACACGAAGGCGCTGGTGAGGTTGGTGTCGATCACCTTGTTCCACTCGTCGAGCTCGAGCTCGTGCGGCGGCTTGCGGATGCTCATGCCGGCATTGTTGACGAGGACGTCGATGCGGCCGAGTTCCTTGGCGACGCGGTCGATCATGGCTGCGACAGCCGCCTTGTCGGTCACGTCGGTGGCGACGGCGATCGCCTTCACCCCGCGCTGCCTGAGATCGGCCACGGCGGCGGCGGACTTGCTCTCGTTGCGTCCGACCACCGCGATATCGGCGCCGGCATCGGCCAGGCCGCGCGCCATGCCGAGCCCGATGCCACCATTGCCTCCCGTGACGATCGCGACCTTGCCGCGGAGATCGAACCGGCTGGATGTCATGCTTGTATTCCCTGGTTTCTTCTATTGGTTGCTCTGCCAGATCAGCACCAGCCCGAAGCCGGCCATGGCTGCGCCATAACCGGCCCATTGCAGCTGGTTGACCATGAAGCTCGATCGCGGCCACGGAACCGTGCCCGTGCCCTGTCCGATCCAGAGCAGGCCGAGAGCGGTTGCAAACAGGCCTGCCACCAGCAGAAATCTGCGCATGCCTTCCTCCCATCGGTCCGCTTCTGTCGCGCTCCACGGCTTCAACGATTGCCGCGGCCACGAAAACTTGGCGCCAGACTAGCCGTAGCTCTGGTGCCGATACAATGGGCCGTGGTCGTAAGGCCGCGGGGAGGACGCATATGATGCGCAAGATCATCCTGGGGGCGGCGGCCGTGGCCGCACTGGCCGTCGGTTACGCCGCTATTCCGCGTCAGGCGGATCTGCGGGCCTTCGATCCGGCCGAGATGGCGCGGCTGGAGACCGCGATGTGGCGCGACTATTACGACAAGCGCTATGCCGAGCTGTTCCTCCATCTCTATCAGTCGATCCGCACGCAGTTCGGATTTTCGCCGCTGCAGAGCCTGCGCGTCGCTCTCAATGCGGCCGAGGCCGCGAAGACGTTCCAGCCGACGCGGTCTCGCGCGGAGGCGGATGCGGCGCTGCCGGCTCTCGTGGCCTATTACCGGAACCTTGCGTCAGCCGCCTCCCTGGCATTCGACGTGGAGCAGGCCGCCCGGCTCGAGCTCGATTGGTGGCAGGCGCGGCGTGAGGCGGTCGCCCCGCGCGATTATGGCCTGACCATCGCGCGCGTGGCGGCGCTGACCTATGGCAGAGCAGATGACGATCCCAGCATCGGGCGGTTCGGCATTGCCCGAGCCGAAGCCATGGGGTTTCGCGATGCACGGGGCGAGGGGATCACCGATGCCGATTGGGCCGCGATCGAAACCCGGCTCGCCGGGGCATATGGAGCGCTCAAGGCAGGTGTCGGACGCTAGAGCATGATCCGGAAAAGCGCGTCGCGGTTGTCCGAAAAGATCATGCTCAAACAAAAGCCTAAGCGCGATGACGATTCATCCCAATCGCATCGCGCTGTAGAACCCAAAACGAAAAAGCCCCGGCGATGCCGGGGCTTTGACGCTTGATCGTGAGATCAGATCAGTACTTCGCGACGACCGGACCGGTCCAGTTGAAGCGATAGACCAGCGAGGTCGAGATCGTCTGGTTCCAGCTGTTGGCGCGGATGCTGGTCACGCCAGTCGGCAGGCCGGTGGCATCGACGATCTCATCCTGCGTCTTGGCATTGTAGAAGGCCGAACGATACTCGGTCTTCATGAACCAGCCGGGCGAGGTGATGCCGAAGATGTTCAGGCTGTTCTCGACGCCGCCGCCGACGAACCAGCCGTGACGATCGTAGCTGTTGAGATGAAGACCGACCGGAGTACCGCCCAGCGTCGTGAAGTTGGTGCGGCCGAAGTGGGCGCCGGAGTAGCCGCCGTTGACGTAGGAGAGAACGTTCGGAGCGACCAGCCAGCCGAGGCGCACGCCCGCGGCCCAGGAGGTTTCCAGCTTCTGGTTACCAGTGATGTCGAGGATCGGATCCTGGATGGTGGAGCGGATGCTGCCGAACTGAGCGTCGCCAAACACACCGGCAACCCAGGTGCCGCTGAACTGCCAGTCGTAACCAGCGCCGACCGTACCAAACCAGCCGGAACCGCCCTGACGCTGCGTGATCGTCAGCGGGGTACCCGTGGCTGTGCTGACAACCTGCTGGTCAGCGTTGGAAAGGCCGCCGCCGCCGCCGCCGAAGACATAGAAGCCGGTCCAGTTGGCGACGGGCGCCGGCATCGGGGCCTTCGCGTAGGGACGGGCGCCCAGGTCGGCGGCCGAGGCCGAGCCGGTCATCGCCGCAACCGCGGTCAGAGCGAGCAATGTCTTTTTCATTTTAAAGTCCCCAACCTTGTAGGCGCGAGCGCACTGAAGTCCGTGTCATCTGATGCCTGAACTATAGACGGTTCTCGCCGAAATGCTGTTGCCGGACAGGCACAGTTGACGGAAAACGCCGGTGCGGGGGCATTTGCGGCCCTGTCGCGAAGATCTGGAATAGTTATGATGTTTCAGTGCTTTGATAGATTTTGGGCGACTCGATTTTTGGTAACGTCTCGTTAGCAAGTTCGGCTTCGTCCGAAATGGAGGCAATCCTGCCCGGCCGCGGCATCCGCTGAGTCGCTGGCTGAGTCGCCGCGAGAATTCGGGAATCAACGGAAATCCCGCCAGCACACTAGGCAAGCTGGTCCGGATCGGCGGCCGCTGCCTCAAGCAACACAGCCCGGCTTTGGGCCGGGGCTGTGTTGGCGTGCGGCCGGTCTGGTTTGCCGCCTCACACGTCCAGCAGCTCGTCGCTGGCAAACTCGGCCTTGTCCGAGATGAAGGCAAAGCGCGCCTCGGCCTTGGTGCCCATCAGCCGCTCGACCGAATCCGCCGTGGTGTCGCGGTCGTCGGCCAGCAGCACCACCTTGAGCAGCGTCCGCTTGGCCGGGTCCATGGTGGTCTCCTTGAGCTGCGCCGGCATCATCTCGCCGAGACCTTTGAAGCGGCTCACCTCGACCTTGGCGTTGGCGTTGAACGCGCTCTTGAGCAGTGCCTCCTTGTGGGCGTCGTCGCGGGCGTAGACCGACTTGGAGCCGTGGGTCAGCTTGTAGAGCGGCGGCACTGCCAGGAAGAGGTGGCCTTCGTCGATCAGCCGCGGCATCTGCCGGTAGAAGAAGGTGATCAGAAGCGAGGCGATGTGGGCGCCGTCGACGTCGGCGTCGGTCATGATGATGATGCGCTGATAGCGCAGATCCTCCTCGCGATATTGCGCGAGGGTGCCGCAGCCGATCGCCTGCACGAGGTCGGAGAGCTGCGCATTCGCCGTCAGCTTGTCCTTGCCGGCGGAGGCGACGTTGAGGATCTTGCCCCGCAGCGGCAGCACCGCCTGGGTCTTGCGGTCGCGCGCCTGCTTGGCGCTGCCGCCGGCCGAGTCACCCTCGACGATGAACAGCTCCGAGCCCTCGGTGCCGGCATCGGTACAGTCGGCGAGCTTGCCGGGCAGGCGCAGCTTCTTGCCGGCGGTCTTGCGTGCGGTCTCTTTCTCCTGTCGCCGCCGCAGCCGCTCCTCGGCGCGGTCGATGACGAAGTCGAGCAGCCGGTTGGCCATGTTCGGATTGCCCGACAGCCAATGATCGAACGGGTCCTTCATCGCCTGCTCGACGATGCGCTGCGCTTCGGCGGTGGCGAGGCGATCCTTGGTCTGGCCTTGGAATTCGGGCTCGCGCACGAACACCGACAGCATCACGGCGGCGCCCACCATCACGTCTTCCGAGGTGACGGAGGCGGCGCGCTTGCCCTGGCCGACGCGCTCGGCGTGATCCTTCAGGCCGCGCAGCAGCGCGCTGCGCAGGCCGGATTCGTGGGTGCCGCCGTCGGGCGTCGGCACGGTGTTGGTGTAGGAAGAGAGGAAGCCGTCGGCGTCCGCGGTCCAGGCCACCGCCCATTCGCAGGCGCCGTGCGCGCCGTTGCGCCCCGACTTGCCGGAGAAGATGTCGGGATGCACCAGCGTGTCGGCGTGGATCGCGGCGGCGAGATAGTCTTTGAGGCCGCCCGGGAAGTGGAACGTCGCTTCCGCCGGCACGTCCTCGATGCCTTTGAGCAGCTCGGGCGCGCAGTTCCAGCGGATCTCGACGCCGCCGAACAGGTAGGCCTTCGAGCGCGTCATCTTGAACAGGCGCTGCGGCTTGAACGCGGCCTTCTGCCCGAAGATGTCGGTGTCGGGCTTGAAGCGCACGCGCGTGCCGCGGCGATTGTTGACCTTGCCGAGGTCCTCGAGCTTGCCCTTGGGATGGCCGCGCTCGAAGGTCATGCGGTACAGCTTCTGGCTGCGCGCGACCTCGACTTCGAGACGCGAGGAGAGGGCGTTCACCACGGAGATGCCGACGCCGTGCAGACCGCCCGAGGTCTCATAGACCTTGCTGTCGAACTTGCCGCCCGAATGCAGCGTGCACATGATGACTTCGAGCGCCGACTTCTTCGGGAACTTCGGATGCGGGTCGATCGGGATGCCGCGGCCGTTGTCGGTGACGGTCAGGAAGCCGTCAGCACTGAGCTCGACTCCGATGAAGGTCGCGTGCCCGGCCAGCGCCTCGTCCATCGAGTTGTCGATGACTTCGGCGAACAGATGATGCAACGCCTTCTCGTCGGTGCCGCCGATATACATGCCCGGCCGGCGCCGCACTGGTTCCAGGCCTTCGAGCACCTCGATGTCGGCTGCCGTGTAATCGGCTTCCCCGCCGTTGCGTGACGCCGCCTTGGCGGCGGCGCGGGTCTTCGGCTCGTCACCGCCGAAGAAATCGTCTTTTGCTTTTGGTTTCAATTGCTTGGACATATATCTTGATGCGTTTTGAGGGCCGCGGAAGCGGCGAATCGGTTAGGCCGACTATGCCACTTCTGACTCGGAAAGGTTACCGTAGGGCGGGCCGGGCGCTGTGGGTTGGGAGCGAATCCGGGCGATTTTACGCCGCAGCCGCGCCATTTCCCGGCAATTTGACGTGCCGGCCTTGGTGATGTCGAGTTTTGTGACTTGATGTCACACAAGTCCTTGGCTTACCAGTCCTTTTCATCGAGCAGCACCTTGAGACGGGGCGGGAAGGCTATTTTGGATGGAGCAGTTTGCGCACGCCCTTGCTGACTTCGTGCGCGTTCACCAGGCTTGGGCGGCGCCAATCGTGTTCCTGCTGGCCTTCGGAGAGTCGCTCGCCTTCATCTCGCTGCTGGTTCCGGCCTGGGGCGCGCTGGTGGCGATCGGTGCGCTGATCGGGGTCAGCGGCATCAACTTCGTTCCGGTCTGGATCGCCGGCGGCCTCGGCGCGGCGCTGGGCGACTGGGTCTCCTACTGGTTCGGCTACCGCTACAAGGAGCAGGTTGCCCAGATGTGGCCGCTCTCGCGCTATCCGGAGCTCTTGCCCAGAGGCGAGGCTTTCGTGCGCAGCTGGGGCATCCCTAGCATCTTCATTGGCCGGTTCTTCGGTCCCTTGCGTGCCTCCGTGCCGCTCGCGGCCGGCATCTTCGAGATGCCCTATTGGAGCTTCCAAGCGGCCAATTTCGTCTCGGCGCTGATCTGGTCGGCCGTGCTCCTGCTGTTCGGCGACGTGCTCGCCAAGATCATGGAATGGATCTGGCGGGTGATCTGACCGGGCAATCGGGCCGCCCGGTCAGGTCTCAGGCGAAGCCTACAGCGATGCGTTCCAGATCGCGGGGATCCAGCGATAGCCGGAGCCGTCCTTTTCCTTCTCGACCCGGACGAGGCCCGGGAAGGCGGCGTGGAAGGCCTGGATCGGCATCTTCTCGGCAATCGCCATGTCGTAGAGCTTGCGGCGCGTCTGCTGGGCCAGCGGCTTGTCGACGTCGGATGCGATGTTCCATTCGGGATGCTTCACGAACAGGAACGCTGCACCCGCGGTGATGTCGACCTGCACCAGCACCTTCTCGGCGCCGGAGGCGACGATGAAGGAATTGTGACCCGGCGTGTGGCCGGGGCTCGCCACCGAGGTGATACCGGGCGCGACTTCCTTGCCGGCCTCATATTGCGTGACCTTGCGGCCCAGAGCATCGAACACGCGGCGAATGTTCTTGAAATTGCCCTCGAGGATCGGATTGCCCATCCCCTTGCTCATCTCGCCGTCATCCATCCAGAACTTCCATTCCACCGCCGGCACCATGATCTCGGCATTGGGGAAGGCGGGCTTGTTCTCGGCTGCCAGCAGGCCGTTGATGTGGTCGCCATGGAAGTGGGAGATGATGACGGTATCGACCGCCGCGCGGTCGATGCCGGCGGCGGCGAGATTGCTTTGGAATTGGCCGACCTTGCCCTTCGTCTGCGTGAACTGATCGGGGCCGAGACCGGTATCGATGACGACGAGCTTCGGTCCGGTGTTGACCACCACCGGGTTGAAGGTGTGGGTGACCTTGTCGGCCGGCAGGTCGTACTCGGCGAACACTTTGTTGATGTCGTCCTTGCTGGCGCCGGGGGCGTAATTGTCGGTCAGATTGACGGTCGCAACGCCGTCGCAGACCACCGTGACCTGATGGGTTCCGACGTTGTAGCGATAGAAGCTCGCATTCTGTTTCTCGGCCAGGGGCGCGGCGGCGCTCGCGGGCGAGGTCTTGACGAAAGGCAGGAGCGCCGAGGCGGCGGCGCCGGCTAGCGTTGCGCGACGAGTAATCTCAGTCATGGTGATTTCCTGAGGCTGGGTGCGGAGACGGCTCGGAGCCCGGCGAAGTTGTGTCCCGCCGGTCGTTCTCGAAAACCCCTGTTGCTAGTGGAAATTCCACGGCGGCCCGATGACATCTGTGCGTATCCTGCCGTCGCGCGTGCGGCCTCCTGCCGTCCCACCGAACCGATTTGCTCTTGACCATGGAACTAACTGGCCTTATAGCCGCGCGCCATGATCAACGCCGCGACCATTCTGTTCGCCCGTCGCCGCCGCCGCAGCTTAGCGGTTTGGGCGGTCGATCGCGTTTGAGATCATCGTCTTTGCCGCTGGACCCGATCCGCGGCATCCTCTCTCCTGTCAGCGCGATCTGATCCGGCGGCTCCCCCGAGGAGGCCCAGCAGGAGACCACGATGTACACGCCACCCTTTTTCAAGCAGGACCGCGCCGCGAGCCTGAAGTTCGCCGAGGAGCGCGGCTTCGGCACGATGTGCGCCTTCGACGGCAGGAAGCCGATCGCCTCGCCGTTGCCGTTCTATCTGACCTATGCCGCAGACGGCACGCCGCAGGCCGCCTTTCATCTCGCCCGTCACAATCCGCTGCTAAAGCTGGCTGGCGGCGAGGCGTCGTGGCTGCTCGCGGTCAACGGCCCCGATGCCTATGTATCGCCGGACTGGTACGTCTCGCCGGATCAGGTTCCGACCTGGCTCTACCAGTCGGTGCATCTGAGCGGGCCGGTGCGGCTGTTGTCGGATGATGAGCTGGCGGTGCAGGTCGACACGCTGAGCGAGAAGTTCGAGAGCCGGCTGTTGCCGAAGCAGCCCTGGACCTCGGGCAAGATGACGGCGGGCCGGCTCGAGGCGATGAAGAAGGGGATCGTGGGGCTGGTCATGACTGTCGAGGAGGTCGAAGGCAGCTTCAAGCTGAACCAGCACAAATCCGACGCCGATTATGCGGCGATCGCCAATGCGCTCAGTGCGGGCGACGCCGACGCCAAGCAGATCTCACATCTGATGCGGCAGGCAAAGCCGCAAGCCTTCGCAGGACAAGCTTTCGCAGACGACACCAACATGCTCGAAGGGAGCACACCATGACCCTCGCTGACACCACCAAAGCTCCGGCCACGAGCGCGGCCAAGAAGCCGGCCACCGTCTTCGTCGACGGCGGTTCCGGCACCACCGGCCTCGGCATCAACGAGCGGCTGAAGCACCAGAACGACATCGTCGTGAAGGCGCTTCCCGACGACAAGCGCAAGGATCCCGCCGCCAAGAAGGCGCTGATGGAGGAGGTGGATCTCGTCATCCTTTGCCTGCCGGACGATGCGGCCAAGGAAACCGTTGCCCTGGTCGACAGCATGGGGGCTCACGCGCCGAAGGTGCTGGACGCCTCCACCGCCTACCGGGTCGCACCGGACTGGGCTTACGGCTTTCCGGAGCTGACGCCGGAGCAGGCCGGCAAGATCAAGGCGGCGAAGAAGGTCTCCAATCCCGGCTGCTATCCGACCGGCGCGATCGCGCTGCTGCGGCCGATCGTCGATGCCGGCCTGCTGCCGCCTGATTATCCCGTCACCGTCAATGCGGTGAGCGGCTATTCCGGCGGTGGCAAGTCGATGATCGCAAGCTTCGAGGATGGCAGCGCGCCGTCCTTCGAGCTCTACGGCCTCGGCTTCGAGCACAAGCATCTGCCGGAGATGCAGCTCTATTCGAACCTGACGCGGCGGCCGATCTTCATTCCTTCGGTCGGCAATTATCGGCAGGGCATGCTGGTCTCGGTGCCGCTCCAGCTCGACGCACTGCCGGGCAAGCCTGGCGGCGCCGACCTGCAAGCCGCGATGGCAAAGCGTTATGCCGGCTCGAAATACGTCAAGGTGATGCCGCTCCAGAACGAGGCGAGCAAGGGCGGCCGGCTCGAGCCGGAGGCGCTCAACGAGACCAACATGCTCGAACTCTACGTCTTTGCCAGCGACAAATATCACCAGGCGCTGCTGGTCGCCCGGCTCGACAATCTCGGCAAGGGGGCATCCGGCGCAGCCGTCCAGAACATGCGGCTGATGCTGGGTCTGCCAGAGGAGTAGGGTTCACTCCGGTGTGCCCCGGACGCAGCGCAGCGCTCTTGCGGTGCGCTGCAGAGCCGGGCCCATTGCTTCCTGCGTTGCGGCTTTCTGGGTCCCGGCTCGCGCTTCGCGCGTCCGGGACACTGACGTCAAAGCACCCCGAAGATCGCCAGCGCCAGCACGGCCTGGGCGAGGAAGCCGACGGTGAAGGCGAGGGTGCGGAACACCGGAATTCCGAGCGCGTAGACGATGGTGTGTGCGACGCGCGACCAGAAATAGACGGCGCAGGCGAGCACAGTCCATTTCGTGGAATAGTCGATCGCGTTCAGGATCAGCACCAGCGGCGCGAAGATCACGAGGTTCTCGACCGCGTTGTCATGCGCGAACATCAGCCGGTTCGCCCATTCCGCCTGCGGCTTGTCGCCGCGCGAGGGGTTGGCCATGGCGCCGCTCAACCCGCGAACCTGGCAGCGGTTGATGATGTAGGGAACCCACAGAACTCCCGTCAGGATCACCGTCAGTGTCAGCCAGAACAATTCGCGTGTCATAGTGCCGGTCCCCTGTGTCGTCGCTGGATTGAGGCTAGAGCATGATCCGGAAAAGTGTGTAGCGGTTTTCCGAAAAGATCATGCTCAAACAATTAGTCTATACGAAAGCGCGCCGGATTCCGCTACGCGCGAACTTTGACGTAGCTGCCGGGCGCGTCCTCGATCGGCGGGAATGCGTCGCTGCCGACCGCGCGCGCCGGGACTTCCTCGGGGTCGAGCTCGCCAAGCCACTCCCGCCAGTCCGGCCACCACGAGCCCTTGTGCTCCACGGCGCCCTTCATCCATTGCGCGACGCTGACGTTCTTGATGTTGTCGTTGGTCCAATACTGGTACTTGTTCGCGGCAGGCGGATTGACGACGCCCGCGATGTGGCCCGAGCCGGACAGCACGTATTTCACCGGGCCGCCGAAGAACTGCGAGCCGTAGAGCACCGATTCCGCAGGCGCGATGTGGTCCTCGCGGGTGGCGAGATTGTAGACCGGCACCTTCACCTTGGAGAGATCGAGCAGAGTGTTGTCGAGCACCATCGTGCCGGTGGAGAGCCGGTTCTCCAAGTAGCAATTGCGCAGGTAATAGGAATGGTTGGCCTGGGTCATCCGTGTCGCATCGGAGTTCCAGTGCAACAGGTCGAACGCGCTCGGCTGCTGGCCCTTCAGATAATTGCTGACCACATAGGACCAGATCAGGTCGTTGGACCGCAGCATGTTGAAGGCCATGGCCATCTTCGAGCCTTCGAGCACGCCGACCGTTTTCATGTCCTGCTCGAGCGCCGCGATCTGCTCCTCGTCGACGAACACGAGGAGATCGCCGGCATGGGTGAAGTCGACCTGGGCCGCGAAGAACGTCGCGGACGAGACGCGCTGGCGGCGCTTCTCGGCGAGCCAGGCCAGCGTGGTCGCAAGCATCGTGCCGCCGACGCAATAGCCGGCAGTGTGCACCTTCATCTCGCCGGTGATCTTCTCGATCACGTCCATCGCCGTGAGCGGGCCTTCCTTCATGTAGTCTTCCCAGCCCTTGTTGCCGAGCCGTTTGTCCGGATTGACCCATGAGATCACGAAGACGGTGATGCCCTGGTCGACGCACCACTTGATGTAGGATTTCTCCGGCTTGAGATCGAGGATGTAGAACTTGTTGATCCAGGGCGGCACGATCAGGAGCGGGGTGCGCAGCACCTTCTCCGTCGTCGGCGAATACTGGATCAGCTGCATCATCTCGTTCTGGTAGATCACCTTGCCCGGAGTCGTCGCCATGTTGACGCCGACGACGAGATTGTCCGGGTTGGACTGGCGGATCTTCAGCATGCCCTTGCCGGCGGCGATGTCCTCGGCCAGCATCTTGAGACCGCGCGCGAGGTTCTCGCCGCTGGACGCCACCGTCTCGCGCAGCACTTCGGGGTTGGTCAGCACGAAATTCGACGGCGAGAGCGCGTTGGTGACCTGCTGGACATAGAACTCGGCCTTGCGGCGCGTGTGCGGATCGAGGCCTTCGGCGTCGCGCACCAGCTCCTGCGCCCATTTGGTCGTGAGCAGATAGAGCTGCATGACGAAGTCGAAGAACTGGTTCGACTTCCATTCCGGATCGGCAAAGCGCTTGTCGCGCGGCGAGGGGGCGATCGCGGGCTCGGCGTCCTGACCGGCCATGCGGCGCACCGTCGAGCCCCACAGGTCGAGATAGTCCTTGGCGAGCTTGGTCTGGAGATCGGACGAGCGGGACGAGTCCGACAGCCAATATTCGGCGACCGACGTGAACGTCTTGACGACCTCGGCAAGCTCGGCCGGCGGGCGATCCTGCACCTCGCCGCTCTCGCGCGGCTTGAGGTAGGCGGCGAGCGCCTTGCCGCCGCTCTCCATCGCCCGTGCGACGTTCATCGCGAAGGCTTCGGCATCGAACTTCGTCTCGGGTTTCGGCGTATCGGTGGTGGCCATACTCATGCGCAGAACAGTAACGATTCATTCCGTATTCGTCACCGCGAAGCTCGCATGTTTGACGTTAAACGCTCTCGAAGATGTGTTGCACTGCGACAAATCTTCTTGGTTCCGTCACAATCGGGCCGCACGGCTCGGCTTGTTGGGCATCGGCTGTTTTCTCGCTCTAACCATTTTGGGCAGCAATGGTTTGAGCTTGGGCACGGTCTTGGGTAAGCTTTCCCGGGGCCGTGCATTGGGACGAGTAGGGGATTTCCCAAGTGTTGGCGTTGTGGGACCTGCAAAAGACGCTGCCGATCCGCGGCGTAGTGCTGATCGCGGCGTTCGCCCTGGGCGGGTGTTCGAGTCAGCTCGCGGATCTGGCGCCGGCGGATGCGCCGCCGCGTGCCAGGGAGCCCGGGACCTATCTGCCGGTGCACGATCTGCCGCCGGATCGCGATCAGGCGATCATCCCGCTGGAGCAGCGCACCAAGATCGAGGCCGAGCTCGCCGCCGCGCGCGATCGCCAGGCCGCTGCCGCCAAAGACGCCAAATAGTAGGCCCGTGACCCGCTAGAGCGGCAAGGTAATCGCTGGCGCCTCCGCCTTGCCGTGCTAAAAGACCTCGGTTCAGCCAAGAGTCAGGGCGAACGACTTCAATCTTCGTCGCCGACGATTGCTCTAAGTATTTGATTTTGAGTAATTTTCGCGATGAGCCAAAGTGTCTTTGGAGCGGGCCTCGCGGCCTGTCGATTCTGTCCTGACCGGTTGCCCGGAGCCCAGAGAGCCATGGAAGAATTTTACCGCATTCGCCGCCTTCCGCCTTACGTGTTCGAGCAGGTCAACCGGGCCAAGGCGGCTGCGCGCAATGCCGGCGCCGACATCATCGACCTGGGCATGGGCAATCCGGACCTGCCGGCGCCGCCCCATGTGCTGGAGAAGCTGAAGGAGACGCTCGGCAAGCCGCGCACCGACCGCTACTCGGCCTCGCGCGGCATCCCCGGGCTGCGCCGGGCCCAGGCCGCCTATTACGCCCGCCGCTTCGGCGTGAAGCTGAACCCCGACACCCAGGTCGTGGCGACGCTGGGCTCGAAGGAAGGTTTTGCCAACGTGGCGCAGGCGATCACCGCGCCCGGCGACGTCATCCTCTGTCCGAACCCGAGCTACCCGATTCACGCCTTCGGCTTCTTGATGGCGGGCGGCGTCATCCGCTCGGTGCCTTCGGAGCCGACGCCGCAATTCTTCGAGGCGGCGGAGCGGGCGATCGTGCATTCGATCCCCAAGCCGCTCGCGCTCGTCGTCTGCTATCCTTCCAACCCGACCGCCTATGTCGCGAGCCTGGACTTCTACAAGGACCTTGTCGCCTTCGCCAAGAAGCACGAGATCCTGATCCTGTCCGATCTCGCTTATGCCGAGGTCTATTTCGACGAGAGCAACCCGCCCCCCTCGGTGCTGCAGGTGCCGGGCGCGATGGACTGCACCGTCGAGTTCACCTCGATGTCGAAGACCTATTCGATGGCCGGCTGGCGCATGGGCTTTGCGGTCGGCAATGAGCGCGTGATCGCCGCGCTCGCACGCGTCAAATCCTACCTCGATTACGGCGCGTTCACGCCGGTGCAGGTCGCGGCGACCGCGGCGCTGAACGGCCCTGACGATTGCATCAAGGAGATGCGCGACACCTACCGCAAGCGCCGCGACGCGCTGGTGGAATCGTTCGGCCGGGCGGGGTGGGAAATCCCGCCGCCGGAAGCCTCGATGTTCGCCTGGGTGCCGCTGCCGGAGGCCTTCCGCAGTATCGGCAGCATGCAATTCGCCACCCTGATGGTGGAGAAATCCGGCGTCGCGGTCTCGCCCGGCGTCGGCTTCGGCGAGCATGGTGAAGGATATGTCCGCATCGCCATGGTGGAAAACGAGCAACGGATCAGGCAGGCCGCGCGCGGCGTGCGCCGCTTCCTTGAAAGCGGGATCGAAACGTTGCACAACGTCGTTCCGCTCGCCAATCGGCGTTGAGTTCTCTTCGGCAGGTTTTCTAAGACATCATGGTTGCACCCCTGAAAGTGGGTATAGCGGGGCTCGGCACCGTGGGCGCCGAAGTTGTCCGTTTGATCGAGACGCAGGCGCGCGTGCTCGCGGGCCGCAGCGGCCGCGGCATCCGTGTCGTTGCCGTCACCGCGCGCTCGAAGGCGAAGAAGCGCGGCATCGACCTGCGCGGCGTCGAATGGGCGAAGGATCCGATGGCGCTCGCCACGCATCCGGACGTCGATTGCTTCGTCGAGCTGATGGGCGGCGCCGGCGATCCCGCGCTGTCGGCGGTGGACGCCGCGCTCGGCGCCGGCAAGTCGGTCGTCACGGCCAACAAGGCGCTGCTCGCCAAGCACGGCCTCAAGCTAGCCAAAGCGGCTGAAAAGCACGGCGGTGCGCTGAATTTCGAGGCAGCGGTCGGCGCCGCGATCCCCGTCATCAAGACGTTACGTGAAGGCCTTGCCGGAACCGGTATCAACCGCGTCTACGGGATCCTCAACGGCACCTGCAATTACATCCTGACCCGGATGGAGCAGGAGGGCCTGTCCTTCGCCGAATGCCTCAAGGACGCGCAGCGGCTCGGCTATGCCGAGGCCAATCCGTCCTTCGACGTCGACGGTCACGATACCGCGCAGAAGCTCGCCATTCTCGCCAGCCTCGCTTTCGGCACGAAAGTTGCTCAAAGCGCCGTGTATGTCGAAGGCATCTCATCGATCGCGCCGGAAGATCTTCGCGCCGCTGCCGATCTCGGTTACCGCGTCAAGCTGCTTGGTGTTGCCGTTCGCACCGCCAAGGGCATCGAGCAGCGCGTGCATCCGACCATGGTGCCGAAATCCTCCTCGATTGCGCAGGTGATGGGTGTCACCAATGCGGTCACGATCGATGGCGAAGGCGTTCCGCCGATCACGCTGGTCGGTCCCGGCGCGGGCGGTGCCGCGACCGCATCCGCCGTCGTCGCCGACATCGCCGACGTCGCGCGCGGCATCCGCGCCAATCCGTTCGGCCGGCCGATCGCGCAGCTACGCGACACCAAGAAGGCGCCGATGGAGCGTCACGAGGGCGGCTATTACATCCGCCTGCTCGCGCGCGATTTCCCCGGCACGGCAGCCGCGATCGCGACGCGGCTTGCCCAGCAGAAGATTTCGATCGAGTCGATCGTGCAGCGTCATCCCAATGGCGGCGCTGCGCCCGCTGACGGCAAGGCGGTTCCCGTGCCCGTCATCCTGATCACCTATGCCACACACGAGGATGCCGTGCGCCGTGCGCTCGCCGCCGTGCAGAAGGACAAGGTGATCAGCGGACGGCCGCAGGTGATCCGGATCGAGAAGAACTAGAGCATGACCTCGGAAAAGTGTTGAGCGGTTTTCCGGAAAGGTCATGCTCGAACCATAAGGCGGTCGTTCGGTCGAACGAACCGTGGGCGTTGTAAGTTAGCGCGGGCAGGAATCCTGCCCAGAAACGTTTCGAAGGAGTAAGCCGATGTCGACCCATATTGAAGTGCCCCCGCACGCCTTGCTCGAGCGCATTCTCACGCTGGAGATCGTGCGGGTGACGGAGCGGGCGGCGGTGTCGTCGGCGCGGTTGCGCGGCCACGGCAACGAGAAGGCGGCCGACCAGGCCGCCGTCGACGCCATGCGGCGCGAGCTCAACAAGCTGCCGATCCAGGGCACCATCGTGATCGGCGAGGGCGAGCGCGACGAGGCCCCGATGCTCTATATCGGCGAGCAGGTCGGCCTCAAGGCAGGTCCTGAGGTCGATATCGCGGTCGACCCGCTCGAAGGCACCACGCTGTGCGCCAAGAACATGCCGGGCTCGATCGCCACGATGGCGATGGCCGACGGCGGCACGCTGCTGCACGCCCCCGACGTCTACATGCAGAAGCTCGCGATCGGCCCCGGCTACGACAAGGGCGTCGTCGATCTCGATGCCTCGCCGGCCGACAATGTCCGTCGCCTCGCCAAGGCCAAGGGCGTCAAGCCTGATGGCATCACCGTTCTCGTGCTCGATCGTCCGCGCCATGCCGACATCATCGCCAGCGTGCGCTCGACCGGCGCGGCCGTGCGCCTGATCACCGACGGCGACGTCGCCGGTGTGATCCACTGCGCCGACCCCGACAACACCGGCGTCGACATGTATCTCGGCACCGGCGGCGCGCCGGAAGGCGTGCTGGCCGCCGTGGCGCTGCGCTGCATCGGCGGCCAGATGCAGTGCCGCCTCATCCTCGACTCCGAGGAGAAGCGCGAGCGCGCCGCCAAGATGGGCGTCAACGATCCCAAGATGATCTACGGCATCGAGGACATGGCGCGCGGCGACTGCCTGTTCGCCGCCACCGGCGTCACCACGGGCTCGCTGCTCTCGGGGGTCAAATTCCGCAAGGACGGCGTGATCGAGACCGAGACGGTGGTGATGCGCTCCGTCACCGGCACCGTGCGCTACATCAAGGCCGAGCACCGCGAGCTGGCGAAGTTCCATCTGGATTGAGCAATACAATAACGATGGCCGTCATTCCGGGGCTCGCGAAGCGAGAGCCCGGAATCCATAACCACAAGTCGGGGTTATGGATTCCGGGCCTGGCCCTGCGGGCCATCCCGGAATGACGAGCGTGGAGGAAGCGCCCATGTCCGATCTCTCCGCCGTCAAAGCCCTCGTCTTCGACGTGTTCGGCACGGTCGTCGACTGGCGCACCAGCCTGATCACCGACTTCATGTGGTGGGGCAAGCAGCGCGGCATCAGCGCCGATTGGACCGCGCTGGTCGACGGTTGGCGCGGCATGTACATGGCCTCGATGGACGACGTGCGCCAACATCCCGAGCGCGGTTACGTCATGCTCGATGACCTGCACCGCCGCTCGCTGGACAAGCTGGTCGCGCAGTTCGCGATCAAGGGTCTCACCGAGTCCGATCTCGATTACCTCACAATAGGCTGGCACCGCCTGCATCCCTGGCCTGATAGCGTCGCCGGCCTGACGCGGCTGAAATCAAAATTCGTGATCTCGCCGCTCTCGAACGGCAACGTCGCGCTGCTCACCAACATGGCGAAGTTTGCTGGCCTGCCCTGGGATCTCATCCTATCGGCCGAGCTGTTCGAGCATTACAAGCCCGATCCGGAAACCTATCTCGGCGCCGCGCGCCTGCTCTGCCTCAAGCCGGATCAGGTGATGATGGTCGCCGCCCACAATGGCGATCTCGCCGCCGCCCAGAAGAACGGATTGAAGACCGCCTTCGTGGCGCGGCCGACGGAGTATGGCCCGCTCCAGAAGGTCGATTTCGAAGCAACCGGCCATTGGGACATCGTCGCGAAGGATTTTGGCGGCATCGCCGACAAGCTCGGATGCTAGGATGGGCAAGGGGATTCCCGAGCAATATCGACATCTGCGAACCTTCGCGTTCGGCGACAGCCCTGCGCTGGCGGACGAATTGGTCGAGCTCGTTATCAAGGGCGTCAAGACCGCGACGTGCAGCACCGAGGACGAGCCGAACACGTCTGCGCCCGGTGAGCGCTGGGTCGTGCTCGACGGGCGAGGAGAGCCGCGCTGCGTCATCGAATCCGTCGAGGTGACATACCGGCGCTTCAACGAGGTCGACGATGCGTTTGCTTATGACGAGGGAGAAGGCGACCGGAGCCTTGCTTTTTGGCGCAGTGCCCATCAAAACTATTTCGGCAGGCTCGGACGCTATAGCGACGACATGATGCTGATGTGCGAGCGTTTTCGCCTGGTCGAGGTCTTCGGCGATGCCGAGACCGATCGCTAGCTACGAAGCCGCGATCGGCAGTTCCGGATTGCTCGATGAGCTGCGGGAATTCGATCCCCGTGTCGTCGGGACGCTGCCCTTGGGGCTCTCGACGCCGGCGAGCGATATCGATGTCGTCTGCCACGTTCTGGACGTGGCAGCTTTCGCCGAAATGGTCTGGCGACGATACCGCTCCTGTGACGGGTTTGCGCTCTACCAATGGTGCTCCAGCCGACGGCCGGTGGTCGCCCGCTTCGAATGGGACGGCTGGCCGTTCGAGCTGTTCGGCGATCCCCGTCCGGTCGATCAGCAGGAAGGCTGGCTGCACTTCGAGATCGAGCGGAGATTGCTCGCGCTCGACGACGGGCGCCTGCGCAAAGCGGTGGCCGAACACAGGGCGCGCGGGATGAAGACCGAGCCTGCGTTTGCCGCCGTGCTCGGCATTGTCGGGGATCCGTATTCCGGATTGCTTGCATTGGGCCGGGAGAGCGATGCTCACCTGCGGGCCCGCCTGGATTGCCTGTAAGGTTCGCCTCGTGGGACCGCACATCCGGGCGGCCCGCGCCGCCCGGATCTGAACCGATAGCTATAACGTCATCTTCATCGGCTCTGGATAGTAGCGGAAACCATCTCCGGCCTTGGCGACATGGCCATAGCCTGGCCAGGCGAAGTGATAGGACATCACCGGGATCTTGTTGGCGGCCAGCATTGTCAGCAGCTTGACGCGCGACTCGGCCGCCTGCTTCGGGTCGGAATCGTAGGAGAACTCCATCCGCGGCTTCTCCAGCAGCAGCACCGAATGGTGCGAGAGATCGCCGAGGAAGGCGAACGACTTGCCTGCCGATGAGACCATGAAGATGGTGTGGCCGACGGTGTGGCCGGGCGCCGCGATCGCCTGCACGCCCGGCAGGAATTCCTCGCCGTCCTTGAAGAACTTGATCCGATCCCGGACCGGCAGCAGGTTCTTGCGGGCGTGGACGACGAAATCCTTGGCCGCGCTGCCGAGCTTGCCTTCGTCGGTCCAGAAGTCGAAATCGCTCTGGGCAATGTAAACTTGCGCGTTGGGGAACAGCGGCTTGCCGCCCTCGTCGACGATGCCGCCGATGTGATCGATATGGGCATGCGAGCACACCACGGCATCGATGTCCTCCGGCTTGATGCCGGCCTCCGTCATGCTCTTCTGCTGCCGTCCGGTGCTGGCGCCGAACATCTTCGATGAGCCCATGCCGGTGTCGAACAGGATGAGCTTGTCGCCGGTGTTGACGATCGGGGAATTCTGTTCGAGCACGACATTGTCGGGCGACAGGAAATTGTCGGCCAGCATCTTCTTGACCTCTTCCTTGGGAACGCCGGTGAAGGTCCCGGAGGGATCGCCGAGCGGAAGCGGTCCGTCGGATACCACGGTCACCTCGGCATCGCCGAGAATGAAGCGGTGCCAGTAGGGCGTTTGGGTGCCGAGCTTGGGCGCCCGCGCCATCGCGCTGTTGCCGAGCATGGCGCTGGCGCCCAGACCGGCGCCGAGTGCGAGTAGGGACCGACGCGAGACGTCGAATGTCATTCGTTTCCTCCGCTTTCGTCTTTTGTTTTGCGCAATCGTTCGCGGTAAGCGGCCGCCTGCTCCGCCATGTGGCCGGAGGGCGGCGGAAAGCATGCTGCGCCGGTTGCGACAAGGTAGCAAGTGGAATTACTTGGCACTGCACGCTGAACGAGAACGATAGCCGGAGCGTGAAAGCGACGTGCAAAGGCAGGCTGGGCCAAGGCGCGGACTTGCGCGTCACGCAATTCTCAACGTGACGTCACTGCCTTCCGTCTCGGCAAAGCCCGCCTGCAGCACCTCTTCGCGCTTGTGGCGGAGATGCGCCCGCAGGATGTGGGCGAGGCCGACGCCGTCGCGCCGCTGAAGGGCGTTGAGGATTGCCTCGTGCTCCTTCACCGCGAGCTCCCAGCGCTGCGGCGTCATCGGTGTGACGTAGCGCGCGCGCCGGATCCGCGCGGTTACCGAGGCATAAAGCCCGGCGAGCACGGGATTTCCGGCTGCGGTCACGATGGCCTCGTGAATGGCGCGGTTGCCGCGATAGTACTGGATCAGGTCGCGCTCGTGAAAATGCCGCACCATGTCCGCATGCGCGGCGGCGATCGCGTCGATCTCGGCGTCGGTGATGCGCTCGCAGGCGAGCTCGCCGGCGAGGGCCTCCAATCCCTGGCAGACCTCGAAGAGGTCGCGCATGTCCTTGTCGGTCAGCTTTGCCGCGCGCGAGCCGCGATGCGGCAGCAGTTGCACGAGCCCTTCCGCGGCCAGCACTTTCAGCGCCTCACGCAGCGGCGTGCGCGAGATCTCGAGCCGCTCGCACAGCTCGCGCTCGGGAATCCGCGCGCCCGGCGGGATTTCGCCGTCGAGCAGGATGGCGCGGATGCGGCCGACAACCTCCTCGTGAAGCATGGAAGCGCTCCGTTTTGAATGCAAAAGCGAGATTTATCTGGCGATATTCGGAAGTTTCGGCTTGCTAATCGCAAATTTTGCATTCAAAAATGTAAAAAACAAGAGGACATGAGGAAATGGACCTGGCTGCGGAGGCGGACGACCTCGTTTTTGAATGCAAGGACGGCATCGGGCGGATCACCTTCAACCGCCCGCAGGCCCGCAATGCCTTCACCTTCGCCATGTACGAGCGGCTTGCCGCGATCTGCGAGGAGGCCAACCTCGACCATGCGATCAAGGTGCTGGTGCTGCGCGGGGCCGGCGACAAGGCCTTCGCGTCCGGCACCGACATCAATCAGTTCCGCGAATTCAAAACGTCCCAGGACGCCATCGACTACGAGAGCCGCATCGATCGCGTGCTGACCACGCTCGAGCAGTGCCGCGTCCCGACGATCGCGGCGGTCAACGGGTTCTGCACCGGCGGCGGGGCCGGCATTGCTGCGGCCTGCGACCTCCGCATCGGCACGAAAGCTGCGAAGATCGGATTCCCCATCGCCAGGACGCTCGGCAATTGCCTGTCGATGTCCAATGTCAGCCGTCTCACCGCGCTGATCGGCGCCGCGCGCGTCAAGGATCTCATCTTCACCGCGCGCCTCGTCGACGCCACGGAGGCTGCAAGCGTCGGGCTGCTCGGCGAGGTCGTCGACGATCTTGCCGCGCTCGAACGACGCGCAGACGAGGTGGCCCGGCTCGTCGCGAGCCATGCGCCGCTGACGCTGAATGCGACCAAGCAGGCTGTCAGCCGTCTGCAACGCCGGCTGACGCAGGACGAGGGCGAGGACCTCATCCTGATGTGCTACACGAGCCAGGACTTTCGCGAAGGGCTCGATGCTTTCCTCAACAAGCGCGCGCCGCAATGGCGCGGCCAATAGGACGGGCCGATGCAAAGTTCGCAATCCACCTCTCGCCGTTCGGGACCGCTGGCCGGGCTCAAGGTCATCGACCTCACCCACGTCATGGCGGGACCGACCTGCACCCTGATGCTCGCCGACATGGGCGCCGACGTCATCAAGATCGAGAAATGGCCGAACGGCGACGACACCCGCCATTCGGTGCCGCCGAAGATCGGCGACGAGGCTGCCTCGTTCCTGATGATGAACCGCAACAAGCGTGGCATCGTGCTCGATCTGAAGACCGACGGCGGTAAAGAGGTGCTGCGCCGGCTGATCGCCGATGCCGACGTGCTGGTCGAGAACTTTGCGCCGGGCGCGATGGAGCGTCTCGGCTTCGGCTACGAGGCGCTGCACGCGGAATTCCCGGCGCTGATCTATTGCTCGCTGTCGGGCTTCGGCCGCACCGGCCCCTACAAGCATCGCAGGGGATTCGACCTCGTCGCGCAGGCCATGAGCGGCATCATGAGCTTTACCGGCGAGCGGCCCGACGGTCCTCCGGTCAAGTGCGGACCGCCGCTGTCCGACATCACCGCCGGTCTGCTTGCGAGCATGGGCA
Source organism: Bradyrhizobium glycinis (assembly GCF_016031655.1). GTDB lineage: Bacteria > Pseudomonadota > Alphaproteobacteria > Rhizobiales > Xanthobacteraceae > Bradyrhizobium > Bradyrhizobium glycinis. Next base: position 31,154 of record NZ_JACCHQ010000023.1, on the reverse strand, counting down.
TCCTTGCGGCCTACACCCATCGTCTCAAGACCGGCGAAGGGCAGTGGGTCGAGACCTCGCTCTATGAAGCTGCGCTGGTGCAGACCTATTGGCAATCGACCATCGCGCTTGCCGCGGGCACCGCGCCGCGCGCGATGGGCTCGGCCCATCCGCTCAACGCGCCGTATCAGGCGTTCGAAGCCTCGGATGGCTGGCTCGTGGTCGGCGGCGCCAACAAGAAGCATTGGCTGTTGATGCTGGAAGCGCTTGGCGCGAGCGAGCTCGCCGATGATCCGCGCTTCGTCACCGGTGCCGATCGCATGGCGAACCTGAAACAGCTCGAAGCCGTCCTGAGCGAGCGCTTCCGCACCAGGTCGCGGGCGCATTGGCTGGCGGCGCTGGACGAGAAGGGCGTGCCGTGCGGCCCCGTGCACGACATGCTGGAGGCCCTCAGCGATCCGCAGACGCTGGCGCGCGAGATGGTCGTCGAGGTCGAGCACTCCACGCTCGGGCCCGTCAAGACGATCGGGCTTCCCATCAAGTTTTCGGAGACCCCGGGCAAAGTGCGCTCAGGCGCACCGGTCTATGGTGAGCACACGCGAGAGGTTCTGGCCGAGCACGGGTTCGACCAGTCACGAATCGAAGCGCTCGAAAAAGAAGGCGCGATCGTCTCGGCCCTGGGAAGACGCGAGGAACACGTCGCCTGACCGGACGTCGATACGACAACAACAAAAGATAAAAAATCAGCTGGAGGAAATCATGGGTCGGACGTCAACATTTCTGCTCTCCGCCGCCGCAGTCGTGCTCGCCGGCACCATGCCGGCGCTCGCCGCCTGGCAACCGCAAAAGCCGATCGAGTTCGTGGCCACCGCCGGCCCCGGCGGCGGCACCGACAATCTCGCGCGCGCGGTGCAGAACATCATCACCAAGCACAAGCTGACGGATCAGCCGATCGTCGTCGTCAACAAGGGCGGCGGCAGCGGCGCCGAGGGCTATGTCTACGGCAAGGCCTCCGCCGGCGATCCCTACAAGGTGATCTTCGGCACGTCGAACGCCTGGCAGCAGCCGCTCGTCTCCAAGGTCGCCTTCAACTACACCGATCTCACCCCGATCGCGGCGATGGCGCAGGACGAGTTCCTGCTCTGGGTCAAGCAGGACGCGCCATACAAGACCGCGGGCGATTATCTGAAGGCGGCCGCATCGGGCGAATTCAAGATGGGCGGCGCGCAGTCCAAGGACACCGACGAGGTGCTGACGCGCATGATCGAGAAGGTCGGCAAGATCAAGCTGACCTACATCCCCTTCAAGAGCGGCGCCGAGACCGCGGTGCAGCTTGCCGGCGGCCATCTCGACTCCCACGTCAACAATCCCAGCGAAAGCCTCGGGCAATGGCGCGGCGGCACGCAGCGACCGCTGTGCGTGTTCAGCCCGAAGCGGCTGCCGCAGGGGCCGAAAATCACCGCGACCGAAGGCTGGAGCGACGTTCCGACCTGCGTCGAGCAGGGCCTCGACATCAAGCAATACGAGCAGCCGCGCACCGTGTGGCTGCCCGGCAAGGTCACGCCGGAGCAGGCCGCGTTCTATGTCGACCTCATGAAGAAGGTGCAGGCAACGCCGGAGTGGAAGGACTATATCGAGAAGACCTCCCAGGTCGACACGTTCCTGACCGGTGCCGAGCTCGAAAAATTCATCAAGGAGGACCTCGAGCACGTCAAGCAGGTCGCAGGCGAGCAGGGCTGGCTGGTCAAGTGAGGCCGAGGATGGGCTTCGATCGCGCGGCCAATTGCAGCCCAGGTCCTCATCCTGAGGAGCCCGCCGGAGGCGGGCGTCTCGAAGGATGGCCGCAGATTCTATGTCGCCTGGAGCCGTCCTTCGAGACGCGCGCCAAAGCGCGCTCCTCAGGACGAGGATCGTTTCGCCGGAGCCGCCCATGATCTCTCGCCGCGCGCTTGAACTTGCCACCGCCGTGCTCACCGGCAGCTTCGGCGTGGCCGTCGTCGTTTCCAGTCTCGACAACGGCATCGGCTGGTCGAGCGCAGGCGTCGACGCCGGCACGTTCCCGTTCCTGACCGGGATCATCGTCGTGCTCGGCAGCCTCTACAATCTGGGGCGAGGCCTGCTGCCGGCCGCGACGCTCGCAAACGTTCCCATCGCGATCACGTCGATCGAGCTGCGCCGGCTCGCCGGCCTGTTCGTGCCGGCTGCGATCTTCGTCGCCGCGATCCCGCTCGCCGGGATGTATGTCGCCTCGGCTCTCTATGTCTTCGCGGTGCTGGCGATCCCCCGGCACCAATCCGTGCCGCGCGCGCTCGCCATGGCAGCAGCCACGGCGCTCGCGCTCTACCTCGTGTTCGAGCGCATGTTCCAGGTCAGCCTGCCGCACGGCGCGCTCGCCGCCGCCTTCGGGTTTTGACGGAGGGCCCGATGGACAATCTCCAGGAGCTCCTGCACGGCTTCACCATCGCGGTCACGGCGCCGCATCTGGCCCTGATGGTGGTCGGCGTGCTGCTCGGCATTCTCGTTGGCGTGCTGCCGGGGCTGGGCGCGCCGAACGGCGTGTCGCTGCTCCTGCCGCTCACCTTCGGCATGCAGCCGGTGTCGGCGATCATCCTGCTCTCCAGCATGTATTGGGGCGCGCTGTTCGGCGGTTCGGTCACTTCCATCCTCTTCAACATTCCCGGGGAGCCGTCGTCGGTCGCAACAACCTTCGACGGCTATCCGATGGCGCGCGACGGCCGGCCGACCACGGCGCTCGCGACCGCCTTCGGCTCGGCGGCGTTCGGCGCCCTGGTCGGCGTCATCCTGATCACCTTCCTTGCCTCCTGGGTGGCGCAGGCTGCGCTCGCGTTCGGGCCGGCCGAGTATTTTGCGGTCTATTTTCTCGCCTTTGCCAGCTTCGTCGGCATGGGCGGTGCGGCGCCGATCAAGACCGTCGTGGCACTTGCGCTCGGCTTTGCCATCGCCGCTATCGGCATCGACACCGTTTCCGGCAGCGTGCGCCTCACCATGGGCGTGGACGAGCTGGTCAAGGGCGTGAGCTTCGTCGTCGCGGTGATGGGCCTGTTCGGCATCGGCGAGCTCTTGGTCGCGGTCGAGGAGGAATTTCACGCCCGCGCGGTCTCCTCGACGATCGATTGGCGCGAGGTGTTTCGTGCCGTCGGCCGCCTGCCGCGGCATGGCGTTGCCCTTCTGCGCAGTGCCGCGATCGGCTGCTGGATGGGCATCACGCCGGGCGGCCCGACCGCGGCCTCCTTCATGAGCTACGGCATCGCGCGGCGCTTTTCACGCCGCGGCCGGCATTTCGGCACGGGCGAGGTCGAAGGCGTCATCTCGCCGGAGACAGCCGATCATGCCGCCGGGACCAGCGCGCTGCTGCCGATGCTCTCGCTCGGCATTCCCGGCTCGGCGACCGCGGCGGTGATGATGGGCGGGCTGATGATCTGGGGCCTCAATCCCGGGCCGATGCTGTTCGTGGACCAAAAGGATTTCGTCTGGGGCCTGATCGCCTCGATGTATGTCGGCAACATTGTTGCCGTCGTCCTGGTGCTACTGACGGTGCCGGTGTTCGCCGCCTTGATGCGGATTCCCTTCGTGGTGATCGCGCCGCTGATCGTGATCATCTGCGTCGTCGGTGCCTATTCGGTGTCGAACTCCTATCTCGACGTCGTCATGATGCTCGGCTTCGGAATCGTCGGCTATCTCTTCAAGAAGCTGTTCTACCCGCTGGCGCCGCTCGTGCTCGCGATCGTCATCGGCGACAAGGCCGAGGACGCCTTCCGGCAGTCGATGCTGATTTCCAAGGGATCACTCGGCATCTTCTTTGCGAACAAGCTGGTCACGTGCCTGATCGTGGGCGGCATCGCGCTGCTGCTGCTTCCGCTTCTGTTGCAGCTGACGCGGCTCTGGCGCAAACCCGCATCCGCCGCGACCGATGCGCCAGTCCAGGAAAGGGCAATCATATGACCGCGAAGCCGCTCATTGCATTGGCAATGGGAGATCCCGCCGGCATCAGTCCGGAGCTGACGGCGAAGCTCGTGGCGCAGGACGAGATCCGCGCGCGCTGCCGGCTCGTCGTCATCGGCGACCGCCGCATCTTCGACGAAGGCGCGCGCATTGCCGGCGTCAAGCCGGAGCTGAAGATGATAGAGCAGGGCGGCGATCTTCGCGCAGCGCAGGAAGATGCGCTGTTCGTCGATCTCCGCCACCTTGACCCCAGGGAGGTCGAGCCGAAGACCGCGACCCTTGCCGGCGGAAAATTTGCGCTGGCCAATTACAGGCATGCCCTCGAGCTCGGCCGCGACGGCCATGTCGACGCGGTCTGTTTCACCCCCTTCAACAAGCAGGCGATGCGCCTTGCCCGTGCCGAGTACGACGACGAGATCGCTTTCTCGGCCGAAATCGTCGGTCTCAAAACGCTGGCGAGCGAATTCAACGTGCTGGATCGACTCTGGAACGCACGGGTCACGTCGCACATCCCGCTCAAGGACGTCGCTGCAAAGCTGTCCGGCGAACGCATCCATCGCGCACTCGAGCTGACCGATTCCTGCATGCGCAACGCCGGCTTTGCACGGCCGCGCATCGCGGTCGCAGGCCTCAACCCGCATGCCGGCGACGGCGGCAATTTCGGCCGCGAGGAGATCGACATGATTGCGCCGGTGGTCGCAGCAGGCCAGCGCGAGGGCATTGCCGCGGAGGGACCGTTTCCCGCCGACACGGTGTTCCTGCGCGCCAAGGCCGGCGCCTTCGATGCCGTGCTGACGATGTATCACGACCAGGGCCAGATCGCGATGAAGCTGATGGGTTTCGATCGCGGCGTGACCTTGCTCGGCGGCTTCCCGTTCCCGATCTGCACGCCCGCGCACGGCACCGCCTACGACATCGCGGGGCAAGGCATCGCCTCGATCGGCGCCAGCCGCGCCGCGCTGCTGCTCGCAGCGGAGATGGCTGGGCGCACCGGCTGATCTGCACGCAACAAGGAACGCAGCTTGACTACGCTCGTCTTGCGTGCAGGATTAGACTTTCGGGAAATAGTGGAAACTTCCACCGCTGCGACGAGTTGGCGTGCCATGGACAATCTCCATGTCGGAGCTGGAACATGGTCGACGAAGGCCCGCTACGAACAGCGGTGGACACCGCTTGGTGCGTGTACCGCGCGCGGCATCAGGATGTCGATGCTGCGGATGGCCGTCGCTGCCTGCTCGAGCGTCATCTGCAAGGGAGACGGGAAGCGCGCGAGAGAAACGGTGATGCCCAGGAACTCGCAGCATTCGGGCTCGCCTATCTCGAACGGCTCTCTGATGACGAATGTTGAGGCTCATTGAGAGGCGCATCTGCCGCCTGGCGAGCGCAAGCGCAAGGCCGGATTGGACGTTGCTCGCGATATCAAACCTTCTATCCGCAGCTGTCGTGCTGATCCTGCTGTCAGCAGTGTAGTGGGCTCCGATGCGCATCGCCCAGCTTGCTCCGCTGGCCGAAAGCGTCCCTCCGAAGCTTTACGGCGGCACCGAGCGGGTGGTGGCCTGGCTTGTGGACGAGCTTGTCGAGCTCGGCCACGACGTCACGCTCTTCGCCAGCGGCGACTCCCGAACGACAGGCAAACTCCACCCAGTGTGGCCACGCGCGCTGCGTCTCGGCCGAAAGGGCGCCGATCCGAGTGCTGCCTGCGCGATGCTGCTGGAAGCGATCGCGAGACGAGCCGGGGACTTCGATGTGATCCACTCGCATGTCGACTGGCTGCCACTGCCGTTGCTCAGTCGCCTTGGCGTGCCGTTCCTGACGACCATGCACGGGCGCCTCGACTTGCCAGGCTTGCCTGACGTGGTTCGGCAGTTCCCCGAGGCGTGCTTCGTGTCGATTTCCGATCACCAGCGCCTGCCGCTGCCGGATGCGAAATGGGTGGGAACGATCCAGCACGGGCTGCCGTCGGAGCTGTTGCAACCCTCCTACGAAGAAGGGTCCTATCTGGCGTTTCTTGGCCGCCTCACGGAAGACAAGGGGCCAGAAGACGCCATCCGCATCGCACACGCAGCCCGGATGCCTCTCCGCATCGCAGCGAAGATACCGCGCGCCGAGACGGCCTATTTCAGAAAGCACCTGCAGCCCCGCATCGACGGTGAGAAGATCCAGCTTGTCGGCGAAGTCGATGACGCCCAGAAGCAGCCGTTCCTTAGCCGAGCCGCTGCTCTGTTATTTCCGATCGCCTGGCCGGAGCCTTTCGGGTTGGTGATGATCGAGGCGATGGCCTGCGGAACGCCCGTGATCGCCTACCGCTCCGGCTCGGTTCCTGAGGTCATCGAGCACGGCCTGACCGGTTTCATCGTCGAGAACGAGGAGCAAGCCGTCGAGGCGATCAGCGAATTGGGCAAGCTGGATCGGAGGAGGGTGCGCGCCCGTTTCGAGGAGCGGTTCACTGCACACCGAATGGCGCGACAGTATGAAGACCGATATCGTGAGCTGATTGCTGCGTGATGGCAGGCCGGCCCGAGCCTCAGAGGCGCGCGAGCCATTTTGCGAACGGCGTCGCCCCGAGCCGTGCCTCGCCGAGCGGGTTCAGCGACGTGTCGTCGATGGGGGCGCCGTAATACAGCGCCTTCGGATCTCCGATCACGGGGCGTGGGTCGCCGGACGCCCTCAGGCGGCGTGCGATGAATTCATTGAAGGGGGCCTTCTCAGGGCCAGCGATGTCGATCGTGCCGTTGAGCGGCCGGCCGGTTGCGACCTCTGCGAGGCGATCGACGACGTCGTCGGCCGCGATCGGCTGAAACTGAGCCGTGGGAACGACGATCTTTCCATCGATGGTGCTTGTGTCGGCAATGGCCGCGAGGAATTCGAAGAACTGGGTGGCGCGCACGATCGAGTAGGGCACAGAGGCGGACTTGATGACCGTTTCCTGCGCCAGCTTGGCACGGAAATAGGCGTTGTCGGGCGAGCGGTCGGTGCCGACGATCGAGAGCGCCACGTGGTGCCTCACGCCTGCTGCGGCCTCCGCCGCGACGAGATTCTCGCTCGAGCGCTGGAAGAACGCGAGCACCGCTGCCGGTTCCCAGGACGGCGCGTTGGCGACGTCGACGACCACATCCGCGCCCGAAAGCGCTGCGGCAAGGCCTTCCCCGGTCACGGCGTTCACGCCCGATCTCGGCGAGGCCGCCACCGCTTCGTGGCCTTGCTGCTTGAGCTTCGCCACCAGTCTTGATCCGATCAATCCGGTTCCGCCGATCACGACGATCTTCATGGCTTGCCTCCCTGCGATTGCGGAGCCCGAGATGCTGCTGCCAGCTCCAGCTCTCCCACCAACGCCCCTCAACGATCCGGACATGTCTTACCCGAGCAATCAGGGCAAGCTCTTGTCCGAAACGCGCTTGCCTTGCCGAAAAATGCTTCAGAGAGAACGTTACGGCACGGCACGATTGTTCAGCGATCATTCCCCTAAGTCTCGGGGATCAGTGGCCGCTCAGCACCAGTGTCTTGACCGGCAACAGCAGCGCTTGAATGCGCAACAGAAGGGCATGTACGAGGCCGGTGGCATCGACGACGTGCAGGGCAAATCCCCTCAGCGTGCTGGTCTTGGGGTCTGCAATCACATCGTGGTTGCTCGTATAGGCGTTGACGATGCAGGTCGAGCCTGGCGTGACGCCCTCCAACCCGTTCTTATAAAGCGGTTCCAGAAACACCAGGATCGTGCCGGGTTGCCGCAGGTTTTGCGGATCGACGAGCTGTTCGCCCGAGCGGAATTGACCCGCGGCGATGTAGTCCTGCACGCCTGTGATCACGAGCGGAATGATGACCCAAGGCTTCGAGATGCAGGTCGCCTCCGCAACCATGCCGGGGCGCATGACCTGGGCTTCGATCTGACCGAAGCCGGCCTGCAATGCGCGCCGTCCGGCGCCCTCCGGAATCAAGAGGCCTGCCGGTCGCATCATCTGGTTGACGACGTCGCCCGGACGCAGAAGGAATTGCTCCACCCGTCCATCGACGCCGGCCCGCACGAAGGTCTTGTCGAGGTCGACTTGTGCCTCTGCCATGGCCGCCTCGGCGCTCGCCTTCTCGGCGGGCAGAAGCGTCGAGACCCGCAGTGCCGCAGCCTCCTTGGCGGCATTGGCGGCATCGATGCCCGCCTGCCGCTGATCGACAGTGACCTGGAGTTTCTCGATGTCGCGCTGTGGCACGATCCCGGGATTGCGGCGCTGCAATTCGCTCTTGGTGTCGAGCTCATCCCTGGCTTGCTGCCAGGCCGCCTTCGCTTCTCCGATCTGGGCTTCCGCTTTGACCACATCGGCCCGCGCGCTGATCAGCGAAGCATCGACTTCGGCGACCTTTCGTTTCGCCGTTTCGAGCGCCGCCTGCTGCTTCGTACTGTCCAGCCGGAAGAGGACGGCGCCTTTCTTCACAGGCGCGCTGTAGTCGACGTTGACCTCGGCGACGCGGCCGGCCACTTCGGGCAGGATCGGCACGGTGCGGAAGTAGAGCGCCGCCGAATTGGTCGAAGGATGATAGTAGAAGATCATGGTGATCAGCGCGACGGTCAGCATCAGACAGCCGGTGATGCCCCACCTCAGCTCATACCAGACCGAGTAGAGCGTGATTTCCTGTCCGAACCGCTTGTTCTGCCGATAGCGGCGATAGAGGTAGTCCGGCAGGATCGTCACGAGCGAGCAGAGCAGGAGCTCAAGCATGACCTTGAACTCCCTCGTTCGACGTGCTCTTGTGGCCGGAATTGCCGGTCGGCCCGGCGTCGGGTGCCAATTGAGGCGTCTGCGGCGCTGCATCGGCGATCCGCTCCACTGAGCCGGCGATGGTGCGCAGCGGAGTCGAGAAGTCCGGCAGGTCGATCATCGCGAGCAGGAGGCCTGCGATCCAGAAGATGTGCATGTGCGTGAAGAGCGAGATGAGGCCGAGCACGGCGACGATCTCGAATTGCAGCTTCTGCGATTTGTGCGCCATGCGCTCCGGAAGGCTGTGCAGCTTCCAATAAAGCGTGCCTACCCACAACACGATGACGATGAGGAAGATGGCCATGACGACCATCAGGGCATCCGACCCGTCAGGCCCAGGCACGAAGAACGGCAAATGGTGGGGCGCTGCCGGATGTGTTTGTTCGCTCAAGCTTGTTCTCCCTGCCAGAAGAAGCCTGAGAGCCCACGATGAGGCTCTTGCATTGACCAGCATAGTTCCCCAACACGGGAGCTGGAGCAAGGAGTGCGTCGAGACGGCGTTGCGTTCAGTGTGTGCTAGATCGCCGCGCTCAATGACCTGATCCAGAGACAGTTACCGCACACGGACAACTGCACCGCCGCATTGGCTCTCGCCGGTGCTTAGGAGATTGCGGCTAATTTGCCCGACGTGTCAAAGCCGCTCGGCTGACGAAAAACACCAGAGAAAACAATCCCATGGCTACTGTGCATGGGGTTGTTTTATGGGTTTTGGTCGGGGCGGACCCGCTCTCCTCACGCCCCGCAGACGATCACGCCGTACCAGCCGAGCCCGCGATAGGTCTCGTAGCCCGGGGTGGCATGGAACGCGACCAGCGTGCCGGTGCGTTCCTGATAGAAGCCGGAGCGCTGGCCGTTCAGCGACAGCGAGATGCGTTCGCTGAGGATGCCCTGGCCGTCGGACGCCGCGATCACGCGAAAATTCGAATCGACCAGCAGCACGCGCGCCTTGTCGCTGTCGCCGACGCGCACGCCCTGCACGATGGCGCGGGCCTGTGGCTCCCAGTCGAAATGGATGGCGAGCACCCCGATCGGCGCGCCGTTGGCCTGGCCGCCGGCGCGGACGCTGGCGCAATAGGTCGCGACCTGCGCATTGCCGAGCAGCGGCTGGTTCTCGACGTCACCGGCGACATAGTCGTCGCCGGAGCGCAAGGCCCGCGCGTCGCGAAACCATTTGGTGTGGGCGACGTTCTGGCCGGCGACACGGAAGCGGTCGGCGCGTCCGTTGGCGATGACGTTGCCGTCGAGGTCGCAGAGCCAGAGGTCGAGATAGACGGTGTAGGCCCCGAGGATCACGCCGAGGCGCTGCGAGGCATGGGAGACGGCCGCGGCACTGGGCGAGGCCGCGCAATCGACCACGGCGGAATCGGTCGCCCACCAGCGCACGTCGCAGGTGCGTTCATAGAGATTGCGGTCGATCAGCTCGATGGCGTTGAGCGACAGGTCGACCATCCGCTCGCCGCGGGAGCGCTGGCTCATGCGGTCGATCGAGGCGACGAGATCGCCTGTGCGCTTCGTCAATTGGGTCTCGAGCTCGCGGGCGATGGTCTCGACCTGCTGGCCGACGCCGCGCACCTCCTGCGCCACCACCGCAAAGCCGGCTCCTTGCGCGCCGGCGCGCGAGCTCTCGATCAGCGCGTTCAGCGCCAGCATCTTCATCTGGTTGGTGATCTGCTGGATCGACTTGGTCTTGTCGACCGCGATCTGGTTGACCTCCGCGGTGAGGCGGTTGATCAGCGCGGAGATGTCGGAATCATCGTCCGTGGGTTCGGTGGCAATCGGCTTGGCTTTCAGACCCAGCGCAGCAGACATCGAGGACTTCCCTTGGCAATGAGGTCTGATCTGCAATGAACCCGGAACAACAAATTACAGATCGAATACGATTCTTTTTCGAGGATTCCGCCTAACGCCTGCTTAATTTGCTGTTTTGCGAGATGCCTAAATGATAGTCACTCCGGCCTGCGAGCCGGCCATCCACCGCTTTGTGCGTCCCGGCCGTTGCAAATCGCCCGGGTTTCCCAGCCAATCCTTTCAAGCCAGTCCAGGCCGCGAGCGTGATCGCCCGGACCCGAGTTCCCAATCGATAGCCCTCGTCATGACGCCTCCCGCATCCGCACTCCCTGTCGAAGCGCCACAGGCATTCCTGGGCGTCGCCCGCTCGCTCACCGACAAGCTGTGGCGCGATCGGCTCGATGCGCGCGGGGCGGCCCAGGCGCTCGCCATCGTGCAGCGGCACCAATTGCCGGAGCTGCTGGCGCGGGTGCTGGCCGGCCGTGGCGTCGACATCGACGCCGTCGCCGACTTCCTCGATCCGACCATCCGAAAGCTGCTGCCGGACCCATTCACGGTGACGGAGATGGAGGCCGCCGCCAAACGCATCGCGGATGCCGCGACCAAGGGCGAGCAGGTCGCGATCTTCGGCGATTACGACGTCGACGGTGCGACCTCGGCGGCGCTGCTGGCCTGGCATCTGCGCCATTGCGGGCTCGATCCGCTGATCCATATTCCCGACCGGATTTTCGAGGGCTACGGCCCGAACACCGAGGCGGTGCGGGCGCTCGCCGCGAAAGGGGCAACGCTGCTCGTCACCGTCGATTGCGGCACCACCAGCATCGAGCCGCTCGCCGAGGCGAAGCGCCTCGGCATGTCCGTGGTCGTGATCGATCACCACCAATGCGGCCTCGATCTCCCCGAGGTCGACGCGCTGGTCAATCCGAATCGGCCCGATGATCTCTCGGGCCTCGGTCATCTCGCCGCCGTCGGCCTCGTGCTGGTGACGCTGGTCGCGGTCAATCGCGAGCTGCGCCAGCGCGGCTTTTGGAACGCGGAGATGCCCGAGCCGGATCTGCTCGGGATGCTGCATCACGTCGCGCTCGGCACCGTCGCCGACGTCGCGCCGCTGATCGGTCTCAATCGCGCCTTCGTCGCCAAGGGGTTGATCGCGATGCGTCGGCGCGACCATGTCGGCCACACCGCGCTGATGGACGTGGCGCGGCTCAACGGCCCGCCGGAAGCTTGGCATCTGGGCTTCATGCTGGGCCCGCGCGTCAATGCCGGCGGCCGTATCGGCCGCGCCGATCTCGGCGTGCGGCTGCTGCTCGAAGGCGACAGCGTCGAGGCGGCGCGGATCGCGGCCGAGCTCGACCGTCTCAACAGCGAACGTCGCGTCATCGAGCAGGCGGCGGAGGCCCAGGCCGAAGCCGAGGCGCTGGCCTCGATCGGGCTGGAGGACAAGCTCGCCGTGATCGTCACGGCCTCGGAAGGCTGGCATCCCGGCGTGGTCGGCCTCGTCGCCTCCCGCCTGAAAGAGAAGTTCTCGCGGCCTGCCTTTGCCATTGCGCTGGAGCCGGGAGGCATCGGCACCGGCTCGGGCCGCTCAATCGCCGGCGTCGATCTCGGCAAGGCGGTGCGGCAGGCGGTCGCCGATGGCATTCTGCTCAAGGGCGGCGGCCACGCCATGGCCGCGGGCGTGACGCTGCGCAAGGACAAGCTCGCCGAATTCCGCGCCTATATCGAGACCGCGCTGGCGCGCGACGTCGCCGAGGCGCGCCACGTCAACGAGCTCTATATCGACGGCGCGGTCTCGGCGCGCGCGGTGACGCCGGAGCTGGCGACGATTCTCAACCGCGCCGGTCCCTTTGGCAGCGGCAATCCGGAGCCGGTGCTGGCGCTGCCGGCGCACCAGCTCGTGTTTGCCGACGAGGTCGGGCAGGCGCATCTGCGCCTGCGTTTCAAGGCGGGCGACGGCGCCATCGTCAACGGCATCGCGTTCCGTTCGGTCGGCCAGAAGCTCGGCCATGCGCTGCTCGCCAATCGCGGCCAGCAGATGCATGTCGCGGGCTCGTTGTCGGTGGACCGTTACCAGGGCGCCGAGCGCGTGCAATTCCGTGTCGTGGACGTTGCGCTGCCGGATCAGGGGCCATCCGTGATCAGGTAACGCAAGATCCGACCAGATCATGTGCTAGATACAGCTCACGCAAACAACAAGAATGGGAGTGAGCATGGCAGGGCAGGTTGAGGGCAATGTCGCACTGGTGACGGGCGGCGCCTCCGGCATTGGCGAGGCGACCGTCGAGCTGTTCGCGCGTGAAGGCGCTACGGTCATCGCGACCGACATCGACGAGCTGAGGGGCCCCGAGCTCGTCAGGCGCATCACCAAGGCCGGCGGCAAGGCGGTGTTCCTGGAGCAGGACGTCACCAGCGAAGAGCGCTGGATCGAGGTCGTCGCCGAGATCGCAAAGCGCTTTGGCCGGCTCGATGTGCTCGTCTCCAATGCGGGTATCGGCATTTCCGTGGCCTCGATCGTCGACATGACGCTCGCCGACTGGCGCAGGCAGAATGCGATCAATCTCGACGGCGTGTTTCTTTCGGTCAAGCATTGCCTGCCCTTGATGCGCAAAACCGGCGGCGGCTCGATCGTCATGATGTCCTCGCTGGCGGGCCTGCGCGGCTCGCCCGGATTGTCGGCCTATTCGGCGACCAAAGGCGGCGTGCGGCTGTTCGCCAAATCCATCGCGATGGAATGTGCGGCCGCGGGCGATGGCATCCGGGTCAATTCGGTTCACCCCGGCATCATCGATACCCCGATCTGGGGCAAGATCCCGACGGGGGCGGCTGGCGCCGGCCAGAACGCCCCGATCGATCCGGAGGAGCGGGCTCGCGTCGTCACGCCGCTCGGCCGCGCCGGCCAGGCCGCGGAGATCGCCGCGGGCGTGCTGTATCTCGCCTCCGATGCCTCGCGCTACGTCACCGGCAGCGAGCTCGTCATCGACGGCGGCATGAACGCCGGCGGCGTGCCGCGGCGCGCTTGAGCTGCGCAGGGCAGGGTGGCGGCCGCAGGGGCTGACGCGCAGGCGTCAGCCCTGTACAAGATGGGCAATAACCAACCGACAGAGGTATTGCTCGCCATGGCGCACAGCCTTCACGCGTCCTCACCCGCGCCCGCGCCATTCCGCTCGAACCGGCCGGATCTCGCCACCGATGCGATCCGCACCGCGCGCGAGGATCTGGCCGCCTGCTTCCGCATGGCCGCGCGCAACGGCTTTGAAGAAGGCATCTGCAACCATTTCTCGGCCGTAGTGCCCGGTCATGACGATCTCTTCCTCGTCAATCCCTATGGCTATGCCTTCCGCGAGCTGACCGCGTCAAAGCTCCTGATCTGCGATTTCCACGGCAACGTGCTCGACGGCGAGGGCGTGCCCGAGGCGACCGCGTTCTACATCCATGCCGAGATGCACAAGCGCCTGCCGCGCGCCAAGGTCGCGTTCCACACGCACATGCCCTACGCCACGGCGCTGTCGATGACCGAGGGCGATCCCCTGATCTGGGCCGGCCAGACCGCGCTGAAATTCTACGGCCGCACCGCGGTCGACCGCCATTACAACGGCCTCGCGCTCGACAGCCGCGAAGGCGCGCGTATCGCCTCCGCCGTCGGCGATGCCGACATCGTCTTCATGAAGCATCACGGCGTGATGGTGCTGGCGCCGACCATCGCGGAAGCCTGGGACGATCTCTATTATCTCGAGCGCGCCGCCGAGGTGCAGGTGCTGGCGATGTCGACGGGGCGGAAGGTGCTGCCGGTGGATCCCGCCGTTGCGGCCGAGACTTACAGGCAGATGCGCGAGGGCGATTCCGAATCCGCTCGGCTGCATCTCGCTGCGATCCGCCGGCAGCTGGATGCGGAGGAGCCGCAGTATCGGCACTGACCACGGCGTCATTCCGGGCCGCGAAGCGCGGGCCCGGAATCCATCGTGCAGCAAGCGAGGCGGTGGAATGGATTTCGGGTTCGCGCCAAGTGACGCGCCCCGGAATGACGGAGTTCTATGATCCCTGCCGCAGCTTCGCGAGCACCTTCAACCCGCCATAGCCGTCCGCCGGCGTGATGCCGGCCCGCTGCTGAAACTCCTTGACTGCCTTCATGGTGTCGTTGCCGACGCGGCCGTCGGTGCCGCCGGTGTCGAAGCCGGCTTTGGTGAGGCGCGTCTGCATCTCCTGCACCTCGGCGAGCGTCAACGCACGCTCGGAGCCCGGAAAGGGCTGGATGAAGGGCGGAGCTCCCAGGCAGCGATCGCCGAGATGGCAGATCGCAAGCGCGTAGTTCATGGAAGGGTTGTAGCTCTTCACCGAGTAGAAGTTCGGTCCGAGCAGGAAGGTCGGTCCGCCCGCAACCGGCGTCCACATCTGCGCGGATGCGTTGGGCTGCGGAAACGGTTGGCCGTCGGCGCGGCTGACGCCGGCCGCCTGCCAGGCCGCATAGGTACGGCTGCCGCTCATGTTGGCGGGCGCGCGCACCTCGTAGCCCCAGTGCTCGCCGCGGTGCCACTTACCGCGATTGACGAGATATTTTGCGGTCGAGCCCAGCGCGTCGTCGGGCTTGCCGAATGGCGAGACCTTGCCGTCGCCGTCATAATCGATGCCGACATTGAGCCAGACTTCCGGCATCCATTGCGAATGGCCCATCGCGCCGGCCCATGATCCGCGCATCTCCTCAGGCGTGCTCCAGCCCTTGTCGACGATGCGCAATGCGTTGATCAGCTCGGTCTCCCAATAGGCCTTGCGGCGCGGCTCGTTCCAGGCGAGCGCGGCGAGCGAGGGAAATACCGGTCTCATGTGGTTCTGCTGCACCAGCGGATCGCCATAGGCGGACTCGACGCCCCACAGCGCCAACAGTGTGCCGCGCTCCACCCCGAAATCGCGCTCGATGCGGGCGAACAGCGCCTCGTTGTTCTTCAGCGCGATCTTGCCATTGATGATGCGCCAGTCCGAGACGCGGCGGTTGATGTACTGCCAGACCTGCTCGCGGAATTCGGGCTGGTTGCGCATCTGCGCAAACACGCTCATGTCCGGCTCGATCCGTCCCATCGCGCGCTGCCACGTCGCGGCGGCAATACCTTTTGCCATCGCGCGCGCACGAAAGCCCTCACGCCATTCCTCGAAGCCGGGAGGCGCGGCGAGAGCGCGGGGGGGAAGCGCGAGCAAAGCGGTTGCACCGAGCGTCGACTGGAGCAGGGCGCGGCGTGTGTGAAGGGGCGAGGAATCAGTGTGCTTCATGGGCGCATTCTAGCCGGAAACATGGCACGCGTGAGTCGGTTCCGAAACTGCAACGTGCGTGGATCGCGTCGACCGTTCCACCGGAACAAGTGTCGCACTCCCGCATTCCCTCCACGCCAGGAGGAGGAGAAGAATCGGCCGTGGTCGGGCCGGCCTTCTTTTTTCATCGAAACACATCGGGGTGGAATGAAGATACGCACGCATGCCGAAAGCCATATCGTCGAACTCGACGATGGATCGCTATGGAAGATCTTTCCCGGCGACCTCGCGACGACGCTGAGCTGGAAGCCCGAAACTGATTTGCGTCTCGAACCGAGCGCTGAGCGGGTGAGTTCGCATGTGCTGGTCAATCCAGCCGACCAGACCCGTGTGCGGGTGATCGCGGCGTATGAGAGCTGGCCGGACGGCGCAGTCAAGAACGCCTTGAAAGACGGCTAGCACTGCGGCCGCGACAGCCGCGATGGCGGCTCTCTAGTCTTCCTGCAGTTCAGCCGCGATTCCGGCAAGCCAGCGCCGGATCGTGGTTTCAGCCCTTGAATCCAGATTGCGAGCGAGGCGCTTTTCCAATTCGAGCACACGCTGCCGGCACGCTTTCAAAAGAGTCGCGCCGCGCGACGTCAGCGTCCATTGCTGGATGCGGCCGTGAACGGGATGAGGCGTCATCGCAATCGCGCCGTCGCGTTCGAGATTGCGGATGATGACGCTGACGGTCTGGGGCGTCAGGAAGGTGAGGCGGGCGACATCGGCCCCCGACAAGCCCGGATAGGCGTTCAGCATCGTCAGCACCGCGAATTGCGGCGAGGTCACGCCGAGATCGGCGAGCGTGCGCTCCATCGTCAGCCGAACTGCGGCGTGGGCCTGGCGCAGCAGATAGCCGAGATAGCCTTGTTCGCCGCGCTTGCCTTCGCCCGGCGCGGGGACATGCACCGCACTGGCTGCAACGGCCTTGCGTCCCGATTGCGATTTCGTGACATTCGTCTTGCGCGACATATAAGAGCTCTTATAAGATATCCGAGCTCTTATAATAAGCCGAGGTGAATGGCAATGTCACACGCCCGCAGCGAATATGAAGATTTTAAGCGGATCGCGCCCGATGCGTATGATCTGGTGCTGGCGCTGGGCCAGCTTGCGGCCAAGGCCGGCCTCGACAAGCAGCTGCTCGAGCTGGTCAAGCTGCGCGCCTCGCAGATCAACGGCTGCGCGTTCTGCGTGCAACACCACGTCCTGCTATCGGAACGGATCGGCGTTCCCGTCGACAAGCTCCATCTGGTCGCGGTCTGGCGCGAGGCGCCGATCTTTTCGTCGCGCGAGCGGGCCGCGCTCGCCTGGGCCGAGGCGCTGACCTGTCTGCCTGACGGCATCAGCGAGGAGGTCTACGCCGAAGCGTCGGGTGAATTCTCCGAGACTGAACTGACGTACCTGACCTCAGCGGTCGCCTCGATCAACGTCTGGAACCGTTTTGGTGCGGCGTTTCGCTGGACGCCTGCAAAGCGGCCGGTCGCAGCGGCCGCCGCTGCATCCTGATGGAGACCGGGGGAGATCACGATGACAGCCATGAACCTTGCTGCCGTGCAGTGCCCGGCGCCATTACGTTCGACGGCGTTCGCGGTCGTCGCGGGATTTGTCTGCGCGCTGACGATCGGCAAAGCTCTGCCGGTGACGATCGACAGTGTGTCCAGTACCCTCGCGCCGCTCTGCGCCACGGCAGCGGAGGGCTCGCCGCTCGACAAGGTCGAGCCGATCGGCTCCTACGCGCTTCCGAACGTTCCGGGCAAGCGCGTCACGATCGTGCGCGTGTCCTACGGTCCAGGCGGGTTTTCACGGCCGCATCGTCACTCCGGCTCCGTCACCGCCTACATCACCAAGGGCGAGATCCGCTCGCAGCTCGGCGGCGGCCCTGTCGAGACGTTCGGCGTCGGGCAGTCCTTCTTCGAACCGCCGGGCTCGACGCATCTGGTTTCGGCCAATGCCAGCATGACCGAGCCGGCGGAACTGATCGCGGTGTTCGTGGCGGATGAGGGCGCGCAGCTGACGACGTTCCTGGAATAGGCTGCACGAATCATCCGCGATGGCTGTGCTCAGGCCGATCGCGATCGCCTCACGCGTTTCCAGGCCGGCGCGAGTCCGTATTGGACGAGGGGAATGGCAACTGCGCCGACGAGCAGTCCAAGCGCGCCCGAGATCGCTGCCTCGACCGACCATTCGACGATGCCGGCAACGGATGGAAGGAGATGTGCGGCAGCCTCGGTTGCGGCATGGACCGTGTGGCCGATCGCGGGTGGGCCGTACTTCTCGATGCCGTGCAGGATGATGCCGCCGCCGACCCAGATCATGGCGGCGGTGCCGATCGTGCTCAGCACCGCCAGGAAAGCGGGCATGCCGCGGACGAGCGCGCGTCCAAGCAAGCGGACCGTGTCGCCGGCGAGTGAGGTGCCGTCGTAGCGCGCGAGCGCGATGCCGGCATCGTCCGCCTTCACGATCAGGGCGACCACGCCATAGACCCCAACGGTGATAAAAAGGCCGACCAGCGCCAGCACCAGCGCCTGGGTCCAGATGCTGCCCGCCGGGACAGTTGCCAGCGTGATCGCCATGATCTCCGCCGATAGGATAAAATCAGTCTTGATGGCGCCAGCGACCTTCTCGTCCTCGACCGACTGGGCATTCAACGCAATCGGCTGGAGCTGAGCTTCGTGCTGATGTGCATGATCCGGCATCACCGCTTCGAGCACCTTTTCGGCGCCTTCATAGCAGAGAAAGGCGCCGCCCAGCATCAGCAGCGGCGTGACCGCAGCGGGAAGGAAATAGCCGAGCAGCAGGGCAATCGGCAGCAAAATCAGCAGTTTGTTGCGCAGCGATCCGACCGCGATCTTGCCGACGATCGGCAGTTCGCGTTTCGAAGCGAAACCGATCACGTAGTTCGGCGTGACCGCCGCGTCGTCGATGACCACGCCAGCGGCCTTGGTGCCTGCCTTGGCAGCTTGGCTAGCGACATCGTCGAGGGAGGCTGCAGCCACCTTTGCGATCCCTGCGATGTCGTCGAGAAGACCGATCAGTCCGACACTCATCAACCCATCCTTCTTCGTTCGAGCGGGGGGAGTGCGCGACCAGATGCTTTCCTGCCCGCTCCGGCAACGAACGAGCACGCTCTCAGTTCTCCTCGGCGCCCGCGCCCTCGCGCAGGTCCGGCTTGATCACGTCCTCCGGCAGCGCGTGAGCCACCGGCTGCGACGTGACTGCGATCTCCGGGCCGATCTCGCGGCCGCGGGCGCGTATCAGCCGCTCATAGGCCGACACCAGCGTCACGTAGGGGCTGACCCAGATCCAGCCGTCGCGGGTGAACACCTGGACGTCGAAATGCAGGTGCAGCGACGTTCCGGCGGGACGATCGAGATAGTTCGAGACCACGCCGATCTTCTCGCCTTCGCTGACGAGGCGGCCGTTGACGAGGCCGTCGGCGTTCATCGCCTGCGGATTCATGTGCATATAGCGGAAGCGGATGTGCTCGGTGCGGCTGTTGACCTGAAGCGTTGCAGCCTGGTCCCTGACGCCGCGGATCACGATTGCGTCACGCACGGCGACGACGCCGCGCCGCTTGGGATCGCACGGCTCGCGGCCTTCACCGGGCGGTGGGCAGTCGGCGGCGCGGATGTCCTCGCCCTGGTGGCCGTAACCTCCGCCGCATTGCCACGCTTCGAAACTGCGCGACTCGCAGAAATTGTCGCGCCAGGGATAGGCGGTCGGGCCTTCGCTCTTGTCGCGCCTGCCGTAGGATTGCGAACGCACGAAGGCGGGCGCCTTCTCCAACGGAAAGCGGATCTGGGCATAGGCCATGGCATCGGGATGGCCGCCCTGCTTGCGGTAGCCGGTGTTCGGAATGATGTCGCCGCTCGGCCGGTAGCTGAAATCCGGTGAACGCACCGCGGGGCGATCGATAATGTTGGAGGCAACGTCCGTCAGCGGCCGCATGCGTTGGCCGCCTGCGATGCGCAGCGCCTTGAGGAAACGCTCGGCGACCGGATAGGCCTCCTTGCAGGCGAGCCGCCGTGGCTTCGCGACACTGTCGAGGCACTGGATCGAGACCACATAGGCGGCGCCGAAGCGGGTGAAGGCGTAGCGCACATAGCCTTCCCGGATGAACCTGCGCAGGTCCGGGTAGGTTGCGGCAAGCGGCTTGACCGGCTCGCCCTTGCCCCCGGCCGGATCGGCGATGTCGTAGACCAGCGCAGAGCCCGTGATCTGCACCTCGACAGGCCTTGCGTATACCCGGCTCGGCATGCCGTCGCCGGCACCCGGCTCGAGCGAGAAAGTCGCGCTGTAGCCGGCAGGACCGGCATCGAACATGTCGACGGGATTGAAGTCGGCCTGGTAGCGCGACAGCGCGAGCGTCGCCGGTGCGCCGCTGCGCTGCGCATCGAGATACGCGGCGGCGTCGAATGGCAGCAGCACGGGGACGGGACTTCGGGTTATGCCGGTGAAAAAGCGCGAGGAGATCGCGTTGAGCTGCACCAGTGCCGGCATCGCGCGCGGATCGTAGCGCGGCACCGAACGGCGCGGTGCGAAGATGAAGTCGCCCGCAATCTGGGGACGGCTGTTGATCTCGCTGCGAAGCTGGTCGAGCGCCGCACGCCAGTCGACGCGCAGGGCCGTCAGCGACGGGCTGCGGAATTCATCGGCCGCGAGTGGTGCGGCAACGAGGAGCGACGGCAACGCCAGGAGAAGCGAGACGAAGCGGAAACTCTTCCTGCCCACTGCCTCGCCCCCCGGCGGTACCTGTTCCGATCCTCGATTGCCTGCTCAGTCCTTGGCGCGCTCGGCGTAGGAGCCGTCTTCGGTCATGACCACGACGCGGGTGCCGACCGTGATGTGCGGCGGCACGGTGGTGCGCACGCCGTTGGAGAGCACCGCCGGCTTGTAGGAGGAGGAGGCGGTCTGGCCCTTGGTCACGGGCTCGGTCTCGACCACCTCCAGCGTGACGCGCTGCGGCAGGGCGATCGACACCGGGTTGGTGTCGTGCATGGACAGCTTGACCGTCATGCTCTCCTGCAGATACGCGGCGGCGTCGCCGACGACGTCCTTGGAGACCTGGACCTGGTCGTAGGTCTCCGGGTTCATGAAGTGGTAGCCGTCACCATCCTCATAGAGGTAGGTGTAGTTCCGCTCTTCGATCGTGGCCTTTTCGACCTGGTCGGTGGTCTTGTAGCGTTCCGAGATCTTTACCCCGTCCGAGATTCGGCGCATTTCGATCTGGCTGACCGGGGTGCCCTTGCCGGGATGGATGTTCTCGGCGCTCACGACGACATAGAGCTTGCCGTCTTGCTCGATCACGTTGCCCTTGCGAATAGAACTGGCGATGACTCTCAAAGCTGTATTTCCTGCTTGCTTGGCCCGGCACCAGCCAGGACGTGGTCGAATTGATGGGGGACTTGGGGCCTCAAATCGGACCTTGGCGCCCGTTTCGGGCGGCAACATACTGATTTTGCCGTTGGATGCCAGCATTTTGCTGCCGGCTGGGGCGGTGGGTTAATGGCTGGGGACAATCCGATGTCGCCGTTTTGGTCGCCCGCGCGCCACCTCGACCGGCGGCCATTCCTCCAGGCCAGGGGCGCCGTGACCGGAGCTTTGCGAGGGTTTTTCGCTGAACAGGGCTTTGTGGAGGTCGAAACCTCCGTCCTCCAGGTCTCTCCGGGCAACGAGACCCATCTGCACGCCCCCCGGACCGAGATCATGCGGCCGGACGGCAGCCGGGCCAGCCGATACCTGCGCACCTCGCCCGAATTCGCCTGCAAAAAGCTGCTGGCGGCGGGAGAGACGCGGATTTTCGAGTTCGCACGGGTGTTCCGGGACCGCGAGCGTGGCGACCTGCATCTGCCCGAGTTCACCATGCTGGAATGGTACCGGGCGGGAGCGCCCTATGATGCCATCATGGCCGATTGCGTCGTCGTGATCGCCCGGGCGGCGCAGGCGACCGGAATCGGGACCTTCTCGTTCCGCGGCCGGATCGCGGATCCCTTCGCCGAGCCGGAGCTCCTGACGGTTGCGGGCGCCTTCGCGCATTTCGCCGGCATCGACCTGCTGTCGACAATCTCGGGCGGCGAGGGTAACCGTGCGGCGCTCGCCGCGGCGGCAGCCGGGAAGGTCCGTGTCGCCGAGGACGACACCTGGTCGGACATCTTCAGCAAGATCCTGGTCGAGCACGTCGAGCCGAATCTGGGGCAGGGGCGTTTGACCATCCTGTTCGAATACCCATCTCCAGAGGCGGCGCTGGCACGGGTGAAGACGGACGATCCAAGGGTCGCCGAACGTTTCGAGGTCTATGCCTGCGGCGTCGAGCTCGCCAACGGCTTTGGAGAGCTGACCGATGCCGAGGAGCAGCGCAAACGCTTCACGGAATCCATGACGGAGAAGCAGCGCCGCTACGGCGAAGCCTATCCGCTCGACGAGGACTTTCTGGCGGCGGTCGCCGTAATGCCGGAGGCGAGCGGTGTCGCGCTCGGCTTCGATCGGCTGGTGATGCTGGCGAGCGGCGCCACACGAATTGATCAGGTGGTGTGGACACCGCCTGCGGATGAGAGATGACAAAGACGAATCTTGCACGCACTCTGCGCGAACCTGCCGAATTGGTGGCCGAGGGCCTGGCCCCCGCATCGGCCCTGCCGGCGCTCGAACGGGTCGCTGCGCGCTATGCCGTGGCGATCACGCCTGATCTGGTGAGGTTGATCGACGCGACGGATCCCGACGATCCCATCGCGCGGCAGTTCGTTCCGGTCTCAGCCGAACTCGAGGCGCAGCCGGGCGAGAATGCGGATCCGATCGGCGATCACCCGCATTCGCCGGTGGCGGGAATCGTGCACCGCTATCCCGACCGCGTGCTGTTCAAGCTGGTGCACGTCTGCGCGGTCTATTGCCGCTTCTGCTTCCGCCGTGAGATGGTCGGCCCGGGCAAGGACAACGCGCTGTCGGAGAGCGCCTATCGCGCCGCGATCGACTACATCCGTTCGCATGGCGAGATCTGGGAAGTGATCTTGACCGGCGGCGATCCCCTGATGCTGTCGCCCCGGCGGATGAGCGAGATCATGGCCGACCTTGCGGCCATCGATCACGTCAAGATCATCCGTCTCCACACCCGCGTCCCCGTGGCAGAACCCGCGCGCGTCAGCGCGGAGATGGTTGCGGCCCTGAAGGTCGCGGGCGCGGCGACCTGGGTCGCAGTACACGCCAACCACGCGCGCGAACTGACGAGCGCCGCGCGTGATGCCTGCGCGCGGTTCGTCGACGCCGGAATTCCCCTGGTGAGCCAGTCCGTGCTTTTGCGCGGCGTCAATGACGACATCGTCGCGCTGTCGGATTTGATGCGAGCTTTCGTCGAATGCCGGATCAAGCCGTATTATCTGCATCACGGCGATCTCGCCCCGGGGACGGCGCATCTGCGCACGACGTTGGCGCAGGGGCAGGCCTTGATGCGGCAGTTGCGCGGGCGGGTGTCGGGCCTGTGTCAGCCGGACTATGTCATCGACATTCCCGGCGGTGCCGGCAAGTCGCCGGTGGGTCCGAATTACGTGTTGGCGGTGCAAAATACCGCAAACGAGACAAGTGAAGCGCAATCAGAAACGCGCTATCGTATCGTCGACTATTGCGGCGACGTTCATCTCTATCCGCCCGAGACATGAGTGGCGATGGCATCGACGCTGACTTGGACGCTGATTTGAGAATGGAGAAACGGACATGACGAAGATCATGCTGGCAGTATCGCTCGTGGTCTTGCTTGGCGGCGGGGCTGTTGCGCAGACCGGTGGCTCGAAGGGATCGACATCGAGCGGCGCATCGTCCGGATCGGTGTTGCCGGCGCCGGTGGGTCATCGCCAGCCGCGTGCCAGCGATGTGCCTAGCGAGAAGAATCTGAGCGATGCGAATGATCCGCTCAGCAAGGAAAACCAGGCGCTCGACAAGAAGATCAAGAGCATCTGCCGCGGCTGCTGAGGCTTTCACCTCTCCCCGTCGCGGAGAGGTGAGGAACGAGCCATGCTAGCCTCGTCATCCGTCAGGCCGACCTCTCGTGCAGTCCGGCGCGCTGGATGTTGCGGCGGATTTCGACCGCGTCGGCGAGCTGCTCGAGCGTCTTCGAGGTCGTTGCCCAGTCAATGCAACCGTCCGTGATGCTCTGCCCATAAGTGAGCGGCTTGCCTGGCACGACATCCTGGCGACCGGCGAGGAGGTTGCTCTCGATCATCACGCCCATGATGCGGCGCTCGCCGCCAGAGATCTGGCGGGCGATATCGGCCATCACCAGCGGCTGGTTCTCCGGCTTCTTGCTCGAATTGGCATGGCTCGCATCGACCATCACCAGCGGGGCAACGCCGGATTTGGTCAATTCGTTGCAGGCGGACGCAACGCTTGCCGCGTCGTAGTTCGGCTTGCTGCCGCCGCGCAGGATGATGTGGCAGTCCTCGTTGCCGGCGGTCGAGGCGATCGCCGAGCGGCCGAGCTTTGTGACGGCCATGAAATGATGGGGATGCGAGGCTGATTTCACCGCATCGGCCGCGATCCGCACATTGCCGTCGGTGCCGTTCTTGAAGCCGACCGGGCAGGACAGGCCCGAAGCCAGCTCGCGATGGATCTGGCTCTCGGTGGTGCGCGCGCCGATCGCGGCCCAGGAGACGAGGTCGGCGATGTATTGCGGCGTCGTCATGTCGAGGAACTCGGTGCCGGCGGGCAGGCCGAGATTGTTCACCGCGGAGAGCACGTTGCGCGCGAGCCGCAGTCCCTTGTTGATGTCGAAGCTGCCGTCGAGGTCGGGATCGTTGATCAGGCCCTTCCAGCCGACCGTGGTGCGCGGCTTCTCGAAATAGACTCGCATCACGATCTCCAGCTGATCAGCGAGATCCTCGCGCAATTTTGCCAGCCGCTCGGCGTAGTCGAGCGCCGCCTTGGGATCATGCACCGAGCAGGGGCCGACGACGACCAGAAGGCGGTCGTCCTGATTGCTCAGGATGGCATGGATGGCGTTGCGCGCGGCCATCACCACACGCGTTGCGGTGAGCGTGCGCGGGACCTCCCGCATCACCTCTTCCGGCGTGCTCAGCTCTTTCAGTTCGCGGATACGAAGATCATCGGTCGTGCTCAGCACGGCGGGCTCCTGTTTGTTTTAGAACCTGCCGGCCAACAAAAAAGCCGCCAGGTCTGGCGGCTGTTCGGACGTTTGCTGCAATGTTTCAGATTGAGCGCGATCCTCCCGCCGCCAGCGAGCTGTCGTAGCTAAAATACCAAAAATAGCTGGTGGCGACGGTGATCATGGAAAAGCCATATAGCGTGCCGCTGGCGCCTTGTCACCCCCCAAACAGGGTGTGGAGCGACGAGGTGCCTCAGGTGTTGCCGTTGCGTGCCGCCAGCGCCATGCCGATCAGGGTGGCACCGCCGAACAGCAGGTTGATACCGACGAGGACGCCAATGGCCCACTCCGCCGAGCTCGGTAGTCCCGTGATCACCATGAACGAGATCGCGATGTCGACGAGGCCCGAGATCAGCAGCCACGACCAGCGGCCGCTGAGCTCACGGCGGTGCTCCAGCGCGTACATGATGGTGGCGACGCCCTCGGCGAGGAAATAGGCGCCGAGCACGATGGTCAGCGTCAGCACGGCCTGCATCGGCCTGGCCAGTAGCAGCAAGCCGGTGAGCACGGCCAGCGCAGCCGAAATCAGCGACCACCAGAAGCCCGGCGTGCTGCGCGCCCAATAGGTCGCGATCAGTCCGCCAATGCCGCCGATCAGGAACATCCAGCCGAGGAAGATCGCGGTGGCAAGACTGGCGAGCGGCGGCACGACAAGCGCGGCAATGCCGAGCACGGCGAGCAGGATCCCTTCGAACAGAAAAGCCTTCCAATGCGCCTTGACCGCCTGGTTCATCTTGGATTGGAGGCGGGCAAATTCCTCGGGCGATGTCATCGTCTGGCTCCGGAACGAGAGGATTGCGTCCCAATCTAGTGGGCCTGTCGCGCGTTCGCCATGCGTTGGGTCAAGTACCGCCGGGCGCCGACGAAAAGCCTTCCGCGCTGGTGCGAATGCGGTTACGGCCGAGAATGTAGATCGCCGTTGTGACAATCAGAAGCGCGAGGCCGAGCAGGATCGAGACGAAGCCAATCGGAATCAGCGCCAGCGTCAGGTTGCGCTCGGGGTTGATCAGCCAGTGATGGATCGAGGTCAGGACGAAGGCGAGCCCAACGAAGCCGACGCCCCCGCCAGCGAGCAGCAGCGCCCACATCCGGCGCAGCTGGCTCAGCCGCTCGCGCGCGACATCGGTTCGCGGCGCATGATGGCGGGCGACGCGCCGGACCAGGCGGATGGCGAACGCAATCGAGCTGAAGCCGATCAACAGGCTTGCAGCGCCCAGCCACATGCGGAGTGTCGGATCGAGATCGGGCATGCGCTGGAGCGTCAGCAGCGGGAAGTCGAAGGCCGAATGCAGCGCGAGCGGGCCGGCGAAGATCAACAGCCGGCTGGAGAGACGCGCCCAATCGCGATGGTGGCGGTTTGCGCCCAGCGCCGTGCCGGCGCGCGCGATGGTCAGGTAGGCGCCGGCAATGATGCCGAGCGCGCCGTGGAACGGCACGGTCAGGACGCTGCGCAGCGCGGCGAGCGAGCGCCACATGTCGGCATGCTGGACCAGGTAGGCGAGGTTCTCGTAGGCGGCGAAACCGAGGCCGACCGCGGCGCCGTAGACAACGGTGTCCATCGGATTGGCAAAGGTCCGCCGCTTGGTCGAGGAGACCAGCACGATGGCGATCACCTTGACGGTCTCCTCGGGCAGCGCGACGCCGAAGATCGAATGCATGGCCAGTGCCGCCCAGGGGTCGTCCGGTGCTGCGACCATCTTGGCGAAGGGAGCGCGGGCGAGACCCAGCAGAGAAATGCTGGCCGCCCCTGACAGGAATGCGGTCCAGACCTGGGCTGGCGGTCCCGGGCGTTCCTCGGCAGCGATGACGAGCCAGAGCAACAGCAGCGCCGGGGCGATAGCGGCAGTTCCAAGGACGGTGGGGAGCGCTTCGATCAGGTACATTGGCGCCGAAAATAGGTTCCCTTGATCCGCTTATCTACGTTCACCGATGCGACCATGTGTCATGCGCCGGCTGTCGGTTCCCTGAAGGTGCGCGACAGCTTCCGTTCAGCGGGCTCATTGTGTGGGGAGTAGAATATAAGCGCGATCAATCCCATGACAGCAGATCCTCGCCAGTTACGGCAACGATTGCCCGGCGCGTGGGGATCGAGATTTGCAAGCGAGCTCAAGGAAGTGCGTGGGGTTCCTCGAGTCCTGGCGGATCTGGCCCATCGGCTCGATCCGCGGGTGCGCTGGCCTCGCTTGAATGCAGCGGGCCGGCCGGTGGCCTTAGTCTCGCTTCGTCATGCGCCGGCGGGACGGCGCATCGATCCGGCGTGCGCGCAACCGTTCCAGCTCCCAAAACGCGCGGACGAGGCACGTGGCGAGGCAGAGCACGATGAGCAGCAACAGAAAGCTCTGATCGACGGCAGGGATGTGTGTCATGGCGATGATAAAGCAACGCCCATGCCAGGCGTTCCCGCGACGGTCCGCGCTTTTTCGAGCTCAGTGCGTGGTGATCGCGGGCGGCGCGTCGGGTGCGACGTCGAAGGCGCCGAGATGGAATTCCTCGCCGGCGGACTCGTCTGACCCGGAATGTGCGAGCAGCGTGAACGCGGCCTGCGGGTATCGCTTCCAGATCTCGAGATCGCCGGCGGTGATGGTGAGCCAGCCGAACGTGTACATGTAGCGTCCGGGCTCGGTGACCCGGCCGACCCTGTCCCAGGTGATCTTCCCAACCTTGATCTTATCGACCGTGATCTTGTCGACTGCCATTCGGTCCCCCGATCGCAAGTCTGCAAAATGACGTCCGGCCCGCGGCACAGACCTGCAAAAGCTGATCCGGCATTGGGGCCGCTATAGGGCGGCGAGATCAGGCCGACTTCAGCAAGGGCGCGCGGACGATCAGGCGGTCGAGGTCGTCCCGGTCCTGCTTTTCGGCGAATTTGACCGCAAAGCCGTGTTCGAACTTGCGGATCACCCGCCCGACACAGGTGCCGACCGCAAGCGGGGTTCCGATCACCGGATCGTACTCGGAGGACACCGCGACGCCGGCCGTCGAGACGTCGATGATGAAGCAGGTATGGCAGCTGCCGTCCGCGAGGGTCAGCACGGTGTGCGAGACCTGCGGAACGAAACGCGCGTCACGCCGCAACTCCCGAACGCTCGCATCCTTCTGTTTCTTCTCGAGCCAGGTCAGCTTTTCCGACATCCAGGCGCGCCGCGCCCGCGGCATCTCGAGCTCCATCAGAAAGCCCGCCTTCAGTGTCGCGCTGATGGTGCCCTGGAATTCGCCGAAATCCTGGAAGTAGGAGGTCAAGCGCTCGCCGACCTTGCCGACCACAGGCACGTCCACGATCATCCGGAACGGCGAGACGCGCTTGGTTCGGCAGGCGAAGCTGCGGAGCTTGCCCTCGCAATCGTACCAGCGGGGCAGCGAGTAGCTGCCGCTGACCGCAACATCTACTGCTCGCTGCCTCAGGAACTCTGCGACGGACATGAGTGCTGACCGGGGGTTCGGGTGATTTCCGTAGTTCCACGGTAGCGATCAAACTCTAAGCAAATGATACTGCTGCCCAAGAGCCGGGCTAAATATTTGGTAAATGGCGCGGAGCGACGCATCGCCTGTGCTGCGACGGATTTCGGTTTCGATCTGACATTGGTCGGAGACGAGGGGCGAGGAGGTTCATGCTCCCACGGCGGCTTGCGCCTCTGGCGCTCCCTAGCGGAATCGAACCGCTCTCTCCACCGTGAAAGGGTGGCGTCCTGACCGATAGACGAAGGGAGCAAACGCAGGGCCCTGCCGTTTTCCCGGCACGGCCGCTGGCCGGCCGAACAGGGCCCGGCGGCTTGCAGCGGGCGAACGTATAGTGGCCTTTGCGCTCCCGGGCAAGCCGTTCGGGAACGCTCTTTTGGCTCCGGTGGACAGCACAGGGCCCGGGATCATTCGGAGGCGATTTCAACGGTTTGTTAGCGTTCCCTGCGTAGCGCTGGACGAGGAGATCTTGCCGATGCCACCGCCGAAGAAGCGCGCAGCCCGCAAGCTGCTGTCGCAGCACGCCTGGATCACACTGGACGGCGGATTCGCCGCGCGGCACTGCCTGGTCCAGGACATTTCGGATTCGGGCGCTAAGATCACCCTGGACGAGGACGCGAGCCAGCTTCCCGGCGTGATCCGGATGGCCTTTGCACGCGATGCGCGCACCGGGCGGAGCTGCCAGGTGGTCTGGCGCCGCGGCAAGTCGGCCGGCGTCAGGTTCCTCTGATCGCGGACGGTCCGATGGCGCGCGGGGCCGGTCCGGGCTACAAGGCGGCGATGCGCACGCCGCTCCTCATCCTGCTCGCGCTGCTGGCTACGTCCGCGACCGCGGCCGAGAGCCTGCGCCTGCCGCCTGCCGAACCGCCACAGGCGGGCAAGGCGCTGCCGCTGAACGGCAGCACGGCCGGCAAGGCGAGGGCAGGCGCCTGCGCCGCCTACGGCCCGGGCTTCGTGATGGCCGAGGGCACCTCGACCTGCGTCAAGCTCGGCGGCTCGACCAGCGTCGACACCGGCATCCGGCGCTGAATTCACATGCCTGCGGATCTGGTGCGGCTCGACATCATCGTCCCCGTGCTGATGTATTGCGCGCTGCTCTGGTGGGTCGGCCGCGGCGTCGGCTGGACTGCACGGCTGGCAACGGCCGCGGTGACGCTGCTGCTGATCATCGTCGTGCTGCTGGTCGAGCGCGGCTGGCGCTGAAGCCTCGAACAAAAACTGCGAAAACAACCCCATGCACAGTAGCCGTCAAGCGCGGCCGTGATGCCGCGGAAGCGCGCCCGAACGCGGATTTCCCGCGCGATCGCCGCAGCTTAACCCGCGCGAGGTGCTCACGACATCGGCGGTGCGACGAATTGCGCAAATCCCGGCCGTTTGCCGAGCTCGGCGAGCCAGCGCGTGAGGTGCGGCTGTGCCGGCCGGCTGATGCCCTCGACCCCGAGCCAACGCCGCGCATAGCATCCCACCGCGATGTCGGCGAGCGTGAACGTATCGCCCTCGATGAAGCGGCGCGTCGCGAGCAGGCGGTCGGCGATGGCCCAGACCTCGGCGGCGGCATCGGCATCGCGCTGCACCTGGATCATGTCGCGCTCGGCGGGCGCGGTGCGCACGATGCCCCAGAACACCGGGCGGTCGACCGGCTGCACCGTCGACAGCGTCCAGTCCAGCCAGCGGTCGATGGATGCGCGCTGTTTCGGCGCCTCGGGATAGATCGGCGTCCCTCGGCCATGCGCGAGGCAGAGATAGCGCATGATGGAGTTGGACTCCCACAGCACGAAGTCGCCCTCGACCAGCGTCGGAATCCGCGCATTGGGGTTCATCGCCAGATACTCGGCCTCGCCCGTCTTGCCGTATTGCATGCCGGCATCGATGCGCTCGTAAGCGAGGCCGAGCTCGGTGCAGCACCACAGCACCTTCTGCACGTTGACCGAATTGGCGCGGCCCCAGATCGTCAGCTTGGTGTCAGGCATGAAGCATCTCCCCGCGGCGTTGTCGCTTGCTGCGGGTGATAGCGGAATTCGGCGTGCCGAGCGATGCGCGATTGCATCGCGCCCGTCATGCAAAAAGCTCCGCACGCGGCGGAGCTTTCATTGCAAAGTTCAAACTGACGCTCAGCGGCCGAAGAACAGCCACAACAGAATGATCACCGGGATCGGCACGCCAAGCATCCACAGCAACAGCCCTCTCGCCATCGCATCCTCCTCCAATCGCATCGCTTGGAGGGTGAACGCCGGCGGCAAGCGCTTGTTCCTGCCCGCAGAGCCTACCAGTGGCCGGTGTTCGGCATCGAGGCCCAGGGCTCCTGCGGCGGCTTCGGATCGCCTTTCTGCAGCAGCTCGATCGAGTGCAGGTCGGGCGAGCGGACGAAGGCCATGTTGCCGTCGCGCGGGGGACGGTTGATGGTGATGCCGGCCTTCATCAGCTTCTCGCAGGTGGCGTAGATGTCGTCGACCTCGTAGGCGAGATGGCCGAAGAAGCGGTCCTCGCCATACGTCTCCTCGTCCCAATTGTAGGTGAGCTCGACCAGCGGCGCCCCGCGCGTCGGCGGCTGCTTCTTCAAGCCCTCGAGATCGTCCGCCGAGCACAGGAACACCAGCGTGAACCGCCCCTTCTCGTTCTCGATCCGCCGCACCTCCTTCAGCCCCAGCGCATCCTGGTAGAACTTCAGCGCGACATCGAGATTGCGCACGCGCAGCATGGTGTGGAGGTATCGCATGGTTGTTGCTCCCTGGGTGGCGGAGGGGTTTTGTCTTGGGCCGGGACGGCGGGGGAGAGATAGCAGGAAAGTGGGAGGA